>NZ_JBHFQE010000008.1:0-2942 GCF_041949915.1 Shouchella sp. JSM 1781072 | reverse complement strand
AAAATGGATAAGTTAGAAAGGGCGCACGGTGAATGCCTTGGCACTAGGAGCCGATGAAGGACGCGACGAACAGCGATATGCTTCGGGGAGCTGTAAGTAAGCTTTGATCCGGAGATTTCCGAATGGGGGAACCCACCATCCGTAATGGGATGGTACTCCTACCTGAACACATAGGGTAGGTAGAGGCAGACCCGGGGAACTGAAACATCTAAGTACCCGGAGGAAGAGAAAGCAAATGCGATTTCCTGAGTAGCGGCGAGCGAAACGGAATCAGCCCAAACCAAGAGGCTTGCCTCTTGGGGTTGTAGGACACTCTATACGGAGTTACAAAGAAACGGAGTAGGTGAACTGTCTGGAAAGACAGGCCGAAGAAGGTAACAGCCCTGTAGCTGAAACTTCGTTTCCTCCAGAGTGGATCCTGAGTACGGCGGGACACGTGAAACCCCGTCGGAATCCGGGAGGACCATCTCCCAAGGCTAAATACTCCCTAGTGACCGATAGTGAACCAGTACCGTGAGGGAAAGGTGAAAAGCACCCCGGAAGGGGAGTGAAAGAGATCCTGAAACCGTGTGCCTACAACTAGTCAGAGCCCGTTAATGGGTGATGGCGTGCCTTTTGTAGAATGAACCGGCGAGTTACGATAACGTGCAAGGTTAAGCTGATGAGGCGGAGCCGCAGCGAAAGCGAGTCTGAATAGGGCGAGTGAGTACGTTGTCGTAGACCCGAAACCGGGTGATCTACCCATGTCCAGGGTGAAGGTCGGGTAACACCGACTGGAGGCCCGAACCCACGCATGTTGAAAAATGCGGGGATGAGGTGTGGGTAGGGGTGAAATGCCAATCGAACTCGGAAATAGCTGGTTCTCCCCGAAATAGCTTTAGGGCTAGCCTCGAGTGATGAGTTTTGGAGGTAGAGCACTGATTGGACGAGGGGTCCCCACAGGATTACCGAATTCAGTCAAACTCCGAATGCCAAAAACTTTAACTCGGGAGTCAGACTGCGAGTGCTAAGATCCGTAGTCAAGAGGGAAACAGCCCAGACCATCAGCTAAGGTCCCCAAGTATACGTTAAGTGGAAAAGGATGTGGAGTTGCTTAGACAACCAGGATGTTGGCTTAGAAGCAGCCATCATTGAAAGAGTGCGTAATAGCTCACTGGTCGAGTGACTCTGCGCCGAAAATGTACCGGGGCTAAACGTATCACCGAAGCTATGGCAATCCCAGTAGGGATTGGGTAGGGGAGCGTTCCAAGGACAGCGAAGCTAGATCGTGAGGACTAGTGGAGTGCTTGGAAGTGAGAATGCCGGTATGAGTAGCGAAAAGAGGGGTGAGAATCCCCTCCGTCGAAAGCCCAAGGTTTCCTGAGGAAGGCTCGTCCGCTCAGGGTTAGTCGGGACCTAAGCCGAGGCTGAAAAGCGTAGGCGATGGACAACAGGTTGATATTCCTGTACCACCTCGTATTTGTTTGAACGATGGGGGGACGCAGAAAGGTAGGGTGAGCGCGCCGCTGGCTGTGCGCGTCGAAGCATGCAAGGCTGGAACATAGGCAAATCCGTGTTCCGTGAAGGCTGAGCTGTGACCGTGAAGGACCCAAGGGTCCGAAATCCCTGATCCTCCGCTGCCGAGAAAAGCCTCTAGTTAGAATACAGGTGCCCGTACCGCAAACCGACACAGGTAGGCGAGAAGAGAATTCTAAGACGCTCGGGAGAACTCTCGTTAAGGAACTCGGCAAAATGACCCCGTAACTTCGGGAGAAGGGGTGCTCTATTAAGGTGAATAGCCTGAGAGAGCCGCAGTGAATAGATCCAAGCGACTGTTTAGCAAAAACACAGGTCTCTGCCAAGCCGCAAGGCGAAGTATAGGGGCTGACACCTGCCCGGTGCTGGAAGGTTAAGAGGAGGGGTTATCCCGTAAGGGAGAAGCTCTGAATTGAAGCCCCAGTAAACGGCGGCCGTAACTATAACGGTCCTAAGGTAGCGAAATTCCTTGTCGGGTAAGTTCCGACCCGCACGAATGGTGCAACGACTTGGATACTGTCTCAACGAGAGACCCGGTGAAATTATAGTACCTGTGAAGATGCAGGTTACCCGCGACAGGACGGAAAGACCCCATGGAGCTTTACTGTAGCTTGATAGTGAGTGTTGGTACCATTTGTACAGGATAGGTAGGAGCCTAGGAAACCGGAGCGCTAGCTTCGGTGGAGGCGTCGGTGGGATACTACCCTGATGGTGCTGACATTCTAACCTCGACCCGTGATCCGGGTCAGGGACATTGTCAGGTGGGCAGTTTGACTGGGGCGGTCGCCTCCTAAACAGTAACGGAGGCGCCCAAAGGTTCCCTCAGAATGGTTGGAAATCATTCGTAGAGTGCAAAGGCATAAGGGAGCTTGACTGCGAGACCTACAAGTCGAGCAGGGACGAAAGTCGGGCTTAGTGATCCGGCGGTGCCGTATGGAAGGGCCGTCGCTCAACGGATAAAAGCTACCCTGGGGATAACAGGCTTATCTCCCCCAAGAGTCCACATCGACGGGGAGGTTTGGCACCTCGATGTCGGCTCGTCGCATCCTGGGGCTGAAGTAGGTCCCAAGGGTTGGGCTGTTCGCCCATTAAAGCGGCACGCGAGCTGGGTTCAGAACGTCGTGAGACAGTTCGGTCCCTATCCGTCGCGGGCGTAGGAAATTTGAGAGGAGCTGTCCTTAGTACGAGAGGACCGGGATGGACATACCGCTGGTGTACCAGTTGTTCCGCCAGGAGCATCGCTGGGTAGCTACGTATGGACGGGATAAGTGCTGAAAGCATCTAAGCATGAAGCCCCCCTCAAGATGAGATTTCCCATGGCGTAAGCCAGTAAGACCCCTTAGAGATGATGAGGTTGATAGGTCAGAAGTGGAAGTGTGGCGACACATGGAGCGGACTGATACTAATCGGTCGAGGGCTTATCCTAA
>NZ_JBHFQE010000007.1:0-27222 GCF_041949915.1 Shouchella sp. JSM 1781072 | reverse complement strand
GTGTTACTCACCCGTCCGCCGCTAACTTCCGGGAGCAAGCTCCCTTCTGTCCGCTCGACTTGCATGTATTAGGCACGCCGCCAGCGTTCGTCCTGAGCCAGGATCAAACTCTCCGTTAAAAGTGTTTGACTTGCTCATTTGCACAATTTAAAGCTGTGTCTAACTTCATTGACGAGATACCTTGTATCTCTTTTACGCTTGGCTTTTGTTCAGTTTTCAAAGAACTCGTTTGCGCCTCGATCTCTCTTGGCGACTCAATTAATATACCATTTTCTATCGTACAAAGTCAACAACTTTTTTAAAAGAAAAAGTTTTAATTGTTTGTCCGTCTCTCAAGAGGACAAGTAATAATATATCATGCTCAAACAAAATAAACAACTAAAAAATTAGTTGTTTTTAATGTCTTTTTTTTCTAAATTCTTATGCATTTTTAAATTAAACTCGCTCACAAAATAAAATGCTGTACCGCTACTAATAAGGCCATCCCTGGTACTCCCAACAGCGCTATTACGCTAGCAGTGATTAGATTAATCGGTATAAATAATCCTGTCACAGTCGTTAACGAATTAAATAAAAATAAAACTAATGCAGCAATGATGAACTTAACACCTAAGCGACCAAGAAATCGGAATGGTTTTGCTGAAGCCCCCACTAATAATAGAAGAATCACTAAAGCACCTAACAAAAGTAAAACCCAATCTCCCAACATACTCCCCTCCTAGCAAACAGCTCGTCTTACTTCACTATATGTCAGCCGAAAAAAAATAGAACATAAAAAAAGCCTCTATATTAATAGAAGCTCCTTACTAATGTTTCCTTTTACGTTCATAGCGAATTCGCGCTTCTCTAAGCAAAAAAGAATAAAGCACCTCAGCACGCTGAACTTCTGCATGCATATCATCAGACGCATCTAAGCTGTGATCAAGCAACCCACGTTTATAGTCCAATTGCTCTTTCAGTGAATCAACGTATTCGTAAAGCCGTTGATCCTCTTCCTTCCATAACAACCCTTTTTTTCGTATTCCCATCATTTTTTATCACCTACAACTCACGTCGACCTTCAATTGCTTTTGAGAGCGTCACTTCATCTGCGTATTCCAGGTCTCCACCGACAGGTAAACCATGGGCAAGTCTTGTAACCTTTATCCCTGTGGGTTTAATTAAGCGAGAGATATACATAGCGGTCGCTTCACCTTCAATGGTTGGATTCGTAGCAATAATTACTTCTTCCACCTGACCGTTTTCTTGTAGCCTCTTGATTAACTCTGCTACCTTAATATCTTCAGGCCCAACACCGTCCATTGGGGAAATCGAACCGTGCAATACATGATATAAACCGGTATATTCCCGCATCTTTTCCATTGCAATGACGTCACGTGATTCTTGCACCACACAAATAGCCGTTTGATCTCGATGAGAATCATCGCAAATTTGACAAGGATCGGAATCCGTAATGCTATGGCAAAAAGAGCAGTACGTTAAATCTCGTTTTGCATGAACAAGCGCTTTTGCAAAATCAAGAACATCGTCTTCTTTCATATCTAATACATAAAAGGCTAAACGACTTGCTGTTTTTGGACCGATTCCCGGCAAACGAGAAAATCCTTCAATTAATTTAGCTATAGGTCTTGGATATTGCAATCAACCTGCCTCCTAGAACATTCCTGGAATATTTAAGCCTTTAGTAAACTTGCCCATGTCTTGCTCTACTAGCTCGTCTACTTGTTTCAGCGCTTCATTTGTTGCGGCAACAATTAAATCTTGTAGCATTTCAATATCATCAGGATCGACTACATCTTCAGAGACTTTCACTTCTAGAATTCGCTTATCTCCTGAAGCGACCACGGTAACCATGCCACCGCCGACTGTTGCTTCAACTGTTTTTTCCTTTAGTTTTTCCTGTGCTTCTGCCATTTGCTTCTGCATTTTTTGCATTTGCTTCATCATATTACCCATGTTCTTCATAAAATCAGCTCCTTAAGAATCAATTACTTCTATTAAATCTTCACCAACAAGTTTTACAGCTTCATCCATGAACGGATCGCTTTGTGGCTTGTCGCTATCTTTGTCTTTCATATAATCTACTTTCACCTGTTCCCACTGCGTTTGTAACAACGTAGAGAAATCAGAACGTTCCCCAAATACTTGTTGGAGTACTTGGATAAGCACGTCTCGAAACTTTGTATCCATCATATCACGATGCATTTCATTTTGAAACGCCAACAATATTTTTGCTGAGGAAGCGGCAACGGGTTTGCAATCATTTAACCAAGCATGAGCAGGAACACTTAGCGATTTAACTTGCTCTTTTACATTTGCCCATTTATTTACGGTATCTTGAAGCTGGGTTTTATCGGCTGAAGCAACAATTTCCTTTACTTGCGCTGAGATACCAGACTTCCCTTTTCCGTTTGTTCCAGGTCTTACGCGTGGTGGTGCCTTACGAGCTGGCGCTTGTTCCTCATTTACCGGTTGTTGAGTCGGTCTTTGCTGCAGCTGCGTTTGCAGTTTATTCAATTGCTGCTTTAATTCTTCCAACTCGTTGCTTTGTTGCGAAACTTGAGGTACCTCTCCAACTTCCATTACCTTAATGACAGCCATTTCCAAAATAATTTTTGGCTTTAGCGCCCATTTAATATCTTGTTGGCTATCCGTTAATTTTTGAATGATCCTATGAAGCGTTCCTACATTAAATTGCTGTGATAATTCAATAAAGGGTTCATCCACTTTCGCTCTTTCTAATAAATGGTTAGCTTCTGGAGCCGTTTTATATAGAAGTAAGTCCCTAAAATATAAGATAAGATCTTCCATTAAACGTTTAGGGTCTTTTCCGTTTCGCAATGTCTCATCAACCGTCTCTAACGCCAGGCGGGAATTTTCTTGAGCTAACGCGCCAATAAGATTATTAAGTGCCTCTCTTGAAACCGATCCAGTTATCACAAGTACATCGGATAAACGTACCCGTTCACCTGAGAAAGAAATGGCTTGATCAAGTAAACTCAAGGCATCCCTCATTCCGCCATCAGCTGATTGAGCAATTAATTCAATTGCATCTTCTTCATAGGCTTGTTCATTATGATCAAGAATTCGTTTCATGCGCAGCACTAATTCTTCGTTTGTTATTGGTTTAAAATCAAATCGTTGACAGCGAGAAAGAATCGTTAAGGGTATTTTATGAGGTTCAGTCGTTGCTAAAATAAAAATTACATGTGCAGGGGGTTCTTCTAACGTCTTTAAAAGAGCATTAAATGCACCTGTAGAAAGCATATGAACCTCGTCAATAATGTAGACTTTATAAGAGGTTTCCGTAGGTGCGTATTTCACCTTCTCTCGTATGTCTCGTATCTCATCTACACCGTTATTAGAAGCAGCATCTATTTCCATCACATCAATAATGGAACCATTTGTTATTCCAATGCAGCGACCGCATTCATTGCACGGTTCTGCAACCGGTGCATGTTCACAATTTATTGCTTTCGCTACAATTTTAGCCGCACTTGTTTTCCCTGTACCTCTAGGACCAGAGAATAAATAAGCGTGCGCCATTTTCTGTTGGAGCAATGCATTTTGTAACGTTTTCGTTATATGAACTTGACCAACAACGTCTTCTAACAGCTGTGGTCGCCACACACGATAAAGGGCTTGATAGCTCATGTATTCATCCAACCTTTCACAGTCGTATCCTTATTATATCGTTTCCTTATGATCGAATAAAGCACTAGCGCTATTTTTCTCCTATTTATATCGTAATAGAAAAAAAGCCCGCTATTGCTAGCGAGCTTTTGGACATTCTATAAATAATACCGTGCACCTTTCCTCGATAACAACTTCATAAGCGTTACCTAAGCAGTTAGCTCGATCCAGGCACCTCTGCGGCACACGAAAGGATCCACTTACTGCTGCTTCCTTCCGGACCTGACAGGGTTCATGGGTTTCCGTTGCGCAGAACCCAAACGTCAACACCACTTACTTAGGGCAGACCTTACAAAGAAGTTACCTCAAAAAGGAATTCAACCTCGCTACAGCGGATTGCGAGTTACAGGGCACCGCTACCTCCCCGTCTAGCACGGCAAAGTGTTGCACTATTAAAATAGCGCAAATCTAAGTATACGTGATCCAAATCGAAAACGCAATCCCTTACTCCTCTAATTCTTTCTTTAAACGCTTTTTCTGATCGCGTATGTTCTTAAAAAACGTTGAAAGCAATTGGCCGCACTCTTCCTTTAATACACCTTCCTGTACTTCGCAACGGTGATTAAAGCGTGGCTCCTGGAGTAAATTCATTAATGTTCCGGCACAGCCTGCCTTATAATCAGCCGCACCGTAGACAACTTTTGGGACCCGCGCCTGAACAATCGCACCTGCACACATCGGGCAAGGCTCTAACGTCACATACAAGGTACAGTCTTCGAGTCGCCATGTACCAAGGACTTCGCAAGCTTTTTCAATCGCAAGAATTTCCGCATGAGCAGTCGATAATTGATTTGTCTCTCGTAAATTATAGGCTGAAGCAATGATTGCATTGTCTTTCACAATAACAGCACCAATTGGCACTTCGTCAAACGTAAGTGCTTTTCTAGCCTCTGTTAGTGCACAGTTCATCCATTGTTCATCGTTTTGAATGTCCACATCTTCAGCCCCTTATATGTATACAAAAAAACGACCGCTCTTCTAGGGTCGTGTACTCTTAAAAAATATGGCGGAGGAAGAGGGATTCGAACCCCCGCGGGCTTTGACACCCCTGTCGGTTTTCAAGACCGATCCCTTCAGCCGGACTTGGGTATTCCTCCGTATCAACTGACAAGAACAATCATACAACATCCACTAAAAAAACGCAAGAAAAAACTGCCGAAAATTCGACAGTTCCTTCTATATAATGATTACTCTACGAAATGAGCTTCGTTAAGAACCCAATCATCTGTAGGTGTAACAATGATTCCCTCAACGCTGTCTTTAATTCCGTGTAGATATTGCGTATAGTGCGTGAACACTAATGGAACTTCTTCATTCGCAATTTCTTGTGCTTGAACGTAAAGGTCCATACGGTTTGCTTCATCTACTTCTGCTACTGCTTCATCAAGGATTGCATCTAGTTCAGGGTTTGAATAGAATGCACGGTTACCTGCAGCCCCGAAGTTATCCGTATGGTAAAGTGGTGCTAACGCATAGTCAGCGTCACCAGTTGCTGAGCTCCAGCCAAGGATAAACATTTCATGGTCGCCTTCACCTGTATCTTCTAAGTACGTAGCCCATTCAACAACATCTACTTCAAGCTCAATGTTTAAATCAGACAGTGCAGACTGCATGTACTCTGCCATCTGAATACGAGCTGGTGAATCATTTGTCATAATGCTCGTAGAGAAACCATCTTCATAACCAGCTTCTGCCAACAATTCTTGTGCAGCTTCTACATCATAAGGTAGCGCTTCTGCATTTTCATCGTGTCCGATAACGCCAGGTGCTACAGGCGTTTCAGCCGGGAAACCATAACCTTCTAGTAAATTATCAATTACAACATTTTTATCAACAGCCATCGCAATTGCTTGACGTACACGAACATCATCAAATGGCTCTACTTCTGTATTAAATCCGAAATAAGATCCAGAAATACTATCTGTCACGTTTAAGCTTGCATCTTCAATGCCTTCAAGTTGAGCTAAACCAGCTGCATCAACTGTAATGAAGTGAGAATCTCCTGTTGTTAATTCTGCAAGACGAGCAGATGCATCAGGAACTGTTTTGAACGTAACGGTATCTAAAATAGCTGGCTCGCCACTCCAGTGGTCATCATAACGCTCAAACACTAGCTCAGAACTACCTACAGTCCCGCTCTGGTAAGAGAAGTAACCCGTTCCAGCAGGGTTGTCGTTAACCGCTGTATATGGTTGTTCTCCATCTTCCATTGCAGCATAATCTGCTTCAATAACGTCTGGGCTAATCATGTAGCCACCACCATGAGCAAAGCTAAATAAGAACGCTACATCTGGCTCTTCTAATACAAACTCAATCTCGTAATCACCTAGAACGTTGATTTCAGAGATTCCTTCAAAAAGAAACGCACGTTGTGAGCCAACATCTTCGTCAGTAATACGGTCGATATTCGCTTTAACTGCATCTGCGTTAAATGCTGTTCCATCATGGAACGTCACGCCTTCTTTAAGTTGGAATGTTAAGACATCTCCCTCGTCGTTCCAGCTATAATCTTCTGCTAAGACATTCTGTAACTCCATATTTTCATCAAATTCAAGTAATCCTTCATAGACTTGTCCTTGAACTTGACCAGATGGCACGTCATTTACTTGATGCGGGTCAAGACCAACAATATCAGCTTGACTTGAAAGTACTAAATCTCCACCTTCAACGGCTTCCCCTGATGATTCCCCACCGTCGCCATTTCCATTATCGCTACCGCTGTCTCCTTGTCCATCATCGGCACAAGCTGCAAGACCAAGAGTAGCTGTAAGAGCTAATACTGCATAAAAAGGTGCTTTGTTTCTTTTCATAAGATGTATCCTCCCTTTGTTACTAGTGTGAGTTTTCTGTAAAACAAGCTAAACTATATAATATATTACACTATTATACAAGAATATCAACAAAATTTTTAAACAATTAAGTAACAAGGTCGTATGTCTAGATTCATAGTTTGAACTATTTTCCATCTTTCATCCTATTTAAAGACTACTAAATAACGAGAAAAGTTCTCAGTTAAATTATCAGAAATGAATCAATTTAACAACTTTTAATCGAAATTTAGCCAAGATTCAAGAAAACTTCCCGACTACGTCGATTCGATTAGTTAAAATCTAAAAATTCCCTTTGAAGTTATGAGACTCTTCCTATAAAATACTATATTAAGATTATAAAATCTCATTGTTTTTCTAATTTGGGCTAGTGTATAATCAGACGATGCGAATAACGCTTAGAAAGAAAGGAAGTTGGACATGTCTCAGGAAACGAAAAGCCAAGTGCAAACTCCAGCAAAACCACAGAGACCTTGGGTACGTAACTGGAAAGCATTTTTAGGTCGGTTATTGTCAAATAAATCTGCAGTTTTTGGTGGATCACTCATTATTATCTTGGCCATTATTGCAATTATCGGACCGCTGTTAGCTCCATACGGAATTGATGAAAAGGATTATGCTGTTCGTCTGCAGGGTCCATCTACTGATTATTGGTTCGGGACAGATCACCATGGTCGTGATGTTTTCTCTAGGATCCTCCACGGGATGAGTATCACGTTTCAAATTGGTTTTGTTTCAGTTGCAATAGCTGGTACAGTTGGAACGATTATTGGAATTGTTTCTGCTTACTATGGTGGATTTATTGATACTGTTATTATGCGTATTATGGATGTGTTAATTGCATTTCCAAGTATTGTTCTTGCTCTAGCAATTGTTGCAACATTAGGACCTGGTATTGATAATATCATTTTAGCAATCTCAGTTAGTGCATTTCCAGTTTTCGCAAAAATCGCACGAGGGTCAACGTTGGCTGTTAAGAAGTTAGAATATATTGACGCTGTTCGTGCACTGGGAGCATCAGACTCTAGAATTATCTTTAAACATATTTTACCGAATACAATGTCACCTTTAATTGTACAAACTACTTTATCCATAGCTACCGGCGTGCTGTCTGCTGCGGGTTTATCCTTTTTAGGCTTAGGATCACCACCGCCATCACCTGAATGGGGCGCGATGCTAAACACGGGTAGAGAGTATATGTTCCAAGCACCACATTTAACGTATGCTCCTGGTTTAGCCATTGTTGTCTTTGTACTTGCATTTAACGTATTTGGTGATGGATTACGCGATGCGCTTGATCCAAAATCAACAAAATAAGCTAAGAAAAGAGGTGTAAGAATGCTTAAATTTATTGTACGTCGGCTAATACAACTAGTACCTGTTTTAATCGGGGTTACGTTACTCGTTTTTTCATTAATGCATTTTATTCCGGGTGATCCAGCACAAGTGCTTGCTGGTGAATCTGCTACACCGCAACAAATCGAAGCGGTAAACGAGCGATTAGGTTTAAATGACCCTTACCCGGTTCAATATTTTCGCTATATGTCTAATCTTGTTCAATTTGACTTAGGGAATTCATTAAGAAGTGGTTTACCTGTATCTGAGATGATTGGGGATCGGATTTGGGTGACCGTCGAATTAGCTTTTTATAGTACCATACTAAGTATTTTCTTAGGCATTATTGCAGGCGTATTAGCTGCTACAAAACATGGTTCATTCCGTGACTCTGCCATTATGGTCGTTGCTTTGTTCGGAATGTCGATGCCAAACTTTTGGCTTGGACTTGTGTTAATTCAATGGTTTGTACTAGGAAATGTACCGTTACTAGGAAACTGGTTAAACTTTGAATGGTTTAGCCCGACCGGTTGGGGCAGCTTCAGCCAAATTGTCTTGCCAGTCTTTATGTTAGGAATTTCCGGTGCAGCGATTATTGCTCGTATGACACGCTCTAGTATGCTCGAGGTTATTCACCAAGATTACATCCGTACAGCACGTGCGAAAGGTGTTAAGGAACGGGTTGTTATTTACCAACATGCTCTAAAAAACGCGTTAATCCCAGTTATTACTGTAACGGGCTTAAGTTTTGGTAGTCTATTAGGTGGAGCGGTGTTAGCAGAAAGCGTGTTTGCGATTAACGGCATGGGGAGAATGATTATTGATGCCATTAGTACTCGTGACTTCCCTGTTATGCAAGGTGGAATCCTTGTCGCGTCCTTATTATTTGTTCTTGTCATGTTCTTAGTAGACATTGCTTATCGTCTTGTAAATAAACGAGTAGAAGCGGAATAATGGAATTTATCGTAGAAAGGTGTGAGATGATTGAGTAAAGATGCTATCCTGCAAATTCGCGATCTTCGTACATCCTTTTTCACTAAACAATTAGAAGTAAAAGCTGTCGATGGCGTTACATTTGATGTTGAAAAAGGAAAAACGATTGGGATTGTCGGAGAATCTGGTTCTGGTAAAAGTATCACTTCTCTATCTATATTAAACTTGCTTTCTCATCCAGGAAAAATTGTTGGGGGCGAGATCCTTTTCAAAGGGGAAGACCTGTCGAAAAAGACACCAGCACAAATGAGAAAGATTCGTGGAAACGAAATTTCAATGATCTTCCAAGAGCCGATGACATCATTGAATCCTACTTTTACAGTTGGTAGACAAATTAGTGAGTCCTTTCAAATTCACGAAGGTTTATCAAAAAAGGATGCTCGAAAACGTTCTATTGAAATGTTAAAGCTAGTTGGTATTCCGTCTCCTGAAAAGCGAATTGACCAATATCCATTTGAACTATCTGGTGGAATGCGTCAACGTGTGATGATCGCAATCGCTCTCGCGTGTCAACCTGAGTTATTAATAGCTGATGAGCCAACAACAGCATTAGATGTAACGATTCAAGCTCAAATCTTAGAATTAATAAGAGAATTACAACGTACGTTAGGCATGTCCGTTATTATGATTACCCATGACCTTGGTGTTGTTGCTGAGACGTGTGACAATGTTGCGGTTATGTATGGTGGACAAGTTGTCGAGTACGCGCCGATTAATGATTTATTTAAGAATCCGAGGCATCCTTACACGGTTGGTTTAATGAATTCATTGCCAAAGCACGATGAAGATGTTGAAGGTGATTTAACCATTATTAAAGGATCTGTGCCAGCACCTGCAGACATGCCAAAAGGCTGTCGTTTTGCTCCACGTTGTCCGTTTGCGAGCGAGATTTGTAAAGAGCTACCTGAATTACAAACTGAAGAAGACGGTAGACAAGTACGTTGTTGGATTTATACAGATCAATGGGATGGTCCGGAGGTGAATGTTCGTGCCGAATACGTTACTAAAAGTAGCTAATTTAAAACAATACTTTCCTATAAAAGGTGGCTTCATAGGTCGTACAGTAAACCATGTTAAAGCGGTTGACGACATTTCATTTGAATTAAATGAAGGCGAAACGGTTTCAATCGTAGGGGAGTCTGGTTGTGGGAAATCCACAACTGGACGTGCCATCCTTCGTCTAGATGAGCCGACTGAAGGCTCTGTTGAATTCCAAGGAGAAGACCTTCTGTCATTAAGTCGGGGAAAAATGCGTAAAAAACGTGATGATATGCAAATTATCTTTCAAGACCCTTATGCATCCATTAATCCGAGACAAACAGTTAGACAAGTGTTATCAGAAGCACTGACGATTCAAAAGGTAGCGCCTGCTAAAGAACATGACGGCATTATTCGTGAACTAATGAAAACTGTTGGTCTTGGTGAGCACCAAATTGATCGGTTTCCACACGAATTTAGTGGTGGTCAGCGTCAACGTGTTGGGATTGCCCGTGCATTAGCCGTTAACCCGAAATTAATTATCTGTGATGAAGCGGTGTCTGCATTAGACGTATCCATTCAAGCACAGGTCATTAACTTGCTAAAGAAGCTACAGCGTGAGCGTAAATTAACGTATTTATTTATCTCGCATGACCTTGGTGTGGTTCGTCACATCTCCGATCGCGTGATTGTGATGTACTTGGGTAAGATCGTGGAAATCGGCGATAAAAAATCGGTTTTTGATAATCCTCAACACCCGTATACAAAAGCATTGCTATCGGCGATTCCAAGTCCTGATCCAAATGTGAAGAAAGAACGTATTATTCTTCAAGGTGACGTACCATCTCCAATTGATCCACCGAATGGCTGTCGTTTCCATACTCGTTGTCCATTTGCGACTGATAAGTGCCGTACGGAAAACCCAGAACTTCGTACAACAGATGATATGAAGGAAGGGCACAGAGGTGCGTGTCACTATATGGAAGAGATTACGGCTGGAAAAATGGAGCCTGCTTATTCATAAGACAAACCAGTTAGCTGCAGCAGCTAACTGGTTTTTTTATAAGACTTTACTTAAGAATGCCTTTGTCCGCTCGTGCTTTGTTTCATCAAATAATTGTTCGGGTGTCCCCTCTTCCACGATCTTGCCTTGATCCATAAAAAACACACGGTCGCCTACTTCTCGGGCAAAACCCATCTCATGCGTAACCACGACCATTGTCATTCCATCAAGGGCAAGGTCTTTCATTACGTTTAATACATCCCCTACAAGTTCTGGGTCAAGAGCGGATGTAGGTTCATCAAATAACATAATCTTTGGATTCATAGACAACGCACGTGCTATTGCTACACGTTGTTTTTGTCCACCAGATAAACTAGCGGGATAGTCGTTGGCTTTATCACTTAAACCAACTTTTTCAAGGAGAGCCATTGATTTTTTTTTAGCTTCTTCTTTATCTAGTTTTTTTATTTTCATTGGCGCGAGCGTAATATTTTCTAGAACTGTTTTATGAGGAAATAAATTAAAGTGCTGGAACACCATTCCGACATCTTGACGAATGCGGTTTAAATCTGTTTTTGGCTCCGCTATATTCACATCTTCAATGTAGACATCTCCTGATGTAATATGCTCGAGACGATTTAAACAACGCAAAAATGTGCTTTTACCTGAGCCAGAAGGGCCAATTACACATACCACTTCTTTTTCATTAATTTTCGTTGAAATTCCCTTTAATACTTCATTTTCTCCAAATGATTTATGCAATTCTTTTACGGTAATCATTAGTGATCAAGTCTCCGTTCTATATACCTTAATAAGATTGAAGCTGGTATCGTAATCGATAGATAAAATAAACAAACTAATAAATATGTATCGAAATAGGAGGCGGAAATCCCTGTATACGTTCGGCTTTGATACATTAAATCGGCGACAGCAATTGTCGACAAAAGTGAAGTATCTTTTAAACTAATAACAAACTGATTTCCAAACGGTGGAATCATGACCTTTACTGCCTGTGGCCAAACAATATGACGCATCGTTTGAGCACTTGTTAGCCCTAGCGAACGCCCTGCTTCCATTTGTCCTCTATCTATTGATTGTACAGCGCCTCTTACAATTTCCGCAATATATGCCCCTGAATTTATCGCAATCACAAAAATTCCTGTGTATAACGGATCAAACCGCATCCCAAAGATTCCAGGTATGCCAAAGTGAATAAAGAAAATTTGTGCGAGCAGTGGTGTTCCTCGAATGATCTCTACAAAAATAACAGCAATTGCTTTTAATAGATGAAATCGAGAAAGCTTCATCAAGCCTACTATGGTTCCAATAAGACTCCCGAGAAATACACCAACAATCGTAATAATAATCGTCAGCTTTAAGCCTTCTACTAAAAATGGAAATGCACCAAAATCCATTTTATGTCTCCTTTCATTAATAGAGTTGCTCATTCATTAAGAACAAGCAACTTCATTCATTTACATGCCTTCTGGTCGTTCGCCAAAGTACTCTTCATAGATGTCTCCATACGTACCGTTTTCCATTAAAGTTGAAAGTGCCTCGTTAACATCTTCTACTAAATCTGATCCTTTTGGAAAAGCAATCCCATACTCTTCCCCTGTTAACATGTCGCCTACAATTTTCATGGAGCCTTCTCCTTGCTGCTGCATAAAGTACTGTACGTTAGGCATGTCATAAAGTGCAGCATCTACATGGCCAGTAAGTAACGCTTGATACGCTTCAGTAATCTCCGGATAAGCATCCGATGCCGCGTCTGTATTTTCCTCAAGATATGTTTGACTGGTTGACGATAATCTCGTTGATACGGTATGAGATTCATTTAAATCATCGATCGACTCAATTGTGTCGTTATCCTCAGCTACTGCTAAAATTAAACCAGATTCGTAGTAAGGGTCTGAGAAATCGATGTTTTCTTTACGCTCCTCTGTGATGGTCATTCCATTAATGGCTGCATCATAAGAACCTTGCTCAATGCCAGAAAGGGCACCAGTGAAATCCATTTGATGAAATACGACTTCAAAGCCTACTTCATCTGCAATAGCTTCCATTAGCTCAATGTCAAAGCCAATTAACTCATTTGTTTCTAAATCAATAAATTCAAACGGGACAAAGTTGTTGTCTGTCGCAACATCGTATGTAACCGTTTCTGAGTCCTGATTGCCTTCCTCCTCAGAAGCCGTGTCTTGACCAGACGTGTCGTCACTGCCACAAGCTACTAAAAGTAAGAACGTTCCTGCGATGGTAAAAGCTAATCGTTTTTTCATAAAATCTCCCCTTTATCTTTCATTTCAGTTAATTTAAATAGTTTAGCATATTCTATTTCTAAAGACAAAAATCATATAGGCCCTTAATCTTGCAAGTACGGTTATATAACGGTTTGAAAGGAGCATGCCTCCCTCATTCGTACATTTTGGATTACGTATCGTTTTCACAAAAAAAGGATTGGAGTGTGTTTCTCCAACCCTTGTTTCTCTTTATGCCAATTTAAAACAAACAACCTTCTCTTCAGTCATTTCGTTAATAGAAAATTTAACCCCTTCTCTACCGATACCAGATTGCTTCGTTCCACCAAATGGCATGGCATCAATTCGAAAATCGGTGCTGTCATTAATCATGACGCCCCCGACATGGAGCTCTTTAATTAATGTAAACGCGCGTTGAAGATCTTTTGTAAATAGACCTGCCTGCAAACCATATTCTGTTTGATTTGCTTTTTCAACCGCTTCATCAAGGTTTGAATACGGATAAAGCAAAACAACGGGGCCAAACACTTCTTCCCTACCAAGATAGCAGTCATCGGGAACATTTTCTAAAACGGTTGGTTCGTAATAAGCCCCGTCTCGGTTCCCACCTGTTAACATAGTTGCACCCGAACGAACCGCATCTTCAACCACAAAAGCAACACGTTTTGCTTCTTTTTCATTAATTAATGGACCCATGTCCGTTGATTCATCAAGCTTAGATCCTAGTCGGTACGCCTTAGCTTCTGCGACGAATAATTCTTTAAATGATCCGTATATCGTTTGGTCGACATAGATGCGCTGCACGCCAATGCAGTTTTGACCGGCAGCCCAAAATGCACCACTTACGCATGCAGGCACCGCTTCTTCTAACGAAGCATCATCTAGAACAATAACAGGTGAATTCGAGCCGAGCTCCATACTTTTCTTTTTTAAACCGGCTTGATTGGCAATTTTTAAGCCCGCTTCCATTCCACCTGTAAAAGAGATCATTCGTACATCAGGATGGGTCATGAGAACCTCTCCTACTTCCGAGCCGACGCCCGTAATGACAGATAAAATGCCTTTAGGCAGTTCCGCATAATCAAATGCCTGCGCTAAAAAGAGTGCGCTAAGTGGAGTAGCTGTAGCTGGTTTGACAACAATTGCATTGCCAGCTGCAATAGCAGGACCAACTTTATGAGCGACTAAATTTAACGGGTCATTAAAAGGCGTTATGGCGCCAATAATCCCAAGCGGTACCCGTTCATAATAGCCAAACCGTCCAACTCCTCCTTGTGACTGATCAAAAGGAATCGTTTCCCCAGTCACTCTTCGGGCTTCTTCTGCAGAGAGACGCAAAGTCTCCACACATCTACCTGCTTCTTTTCGCGCTTCTTTAATCGTTTTGCTACCTTCTTTAGCTATGGTTCGGGCAAAGGCCTCTTTATGTGTAGCTACATAGTCAGCTGCTTTATTTAGCATTTCCATTCGTTTGTAGACTGGTAACGCAGCAGACTCTTTTGCGCCTTTCTTTGCTAATTCAATCGCATCAGCCATATCGTTACGTGATGCTCTTGGAACGACTGCAATTAGATCATCGTCTTCAGGGTTACGAACTTCTAGCACTTGTTCTCGTTCTACCCATTCACCGGCAACATACATTTTCTGTCGTTTTAAATCCAATTTCATAGGAATACCTCCTAATTCACCATTGTGATAGTGGCTTGCTTTTGAACATGCAGGTGACAATAAATTAAATCAATCATTAACGCAAAACCAGTTTCGCTTTTCCCTGCGCCAGCTCCTGTTAACGTAATCTCACCTGACATATTGCACGTATACGTCACGGCATTCGTTGCGCCGCCAATACTTGCTAAAGGATGATCCATGGCAACTTCGACCGGTTTGACAGATGCACGAACATCTCCATTTGGAAGCTCTTCCACCGTGCCAAGCATTTTCCAACATCGTTGATTCGCTTTAGCTGCAACGATTGCTTCACGAGACAATGTATTTAATCCTTTACGCTCGACCTGATCCACAGTGATGGATTTACCCATAATCGCATTGGCTAAGATGACGACTTTATACATGGCATCATAACCCTCTACATCACTCGTTGGGTCTGCCTCTGCATATCCTTTTTCTTGTGCTTCTGCTAAAGCGGCTTCGTATGATTTTCCCGCTTCCATTTGTGTAATCATATAATTGGTAGTTCCGTTTAAAATCCCACTAATTTTTGTGATCTCGTTGCCAATCAATGTTGCTTTTGGAAGTCGTAATGCTGGTGTCCCACTCATTACTGTTCCTTCATATCCTAGAAAAACGCTGTTTTCTTTTGCCAATTGCTCCAGTTCTTTTAATGCGAGCGCAATTGGGCCTTTATTCGTCATAACAACACTTTTCTTATGTTCAAAAGCGGTTTTACAATGGGTAATTGCCGGTTCTCCCGTTTTAACATTTGTATAGGTAGCTTCCACCACAACGTCTGCGTTGCTTTCGATAATTGTTTCAATCGCATCAAGTCCTCGCACCAAATCATTAGAACCTGGGTACGTATCTAAAGAACCTGTTTCTTCTAGCGTTTCGAGAACAAGCGCCAAATTAAGACCATTCGGATCGTAAATTGACCCCTTTTTAAAATCAGAAATGGCCACGACGATTGGATCAAATCCTACTTCTTCCTTTGCTTTCTCGCTGTTATGAATCAAGTGATCGACTAGACCTTGACCGACAACCCCAAATCCTAGTAACGCTAACTTAAGCTTCACATCTCATTCCCCCTGTTTAAAGCAGCGATTGCCGCAGCAGCCATCATACTGGCTCCTTTTTGTAAACATGATTCATCAATTTGAAAAAGTGGTGTATGCAAATCAAACTGCCCATGTGCTGGTTGGCAGCCTAAGAAAAACATTGCTGCTTTCGTTTTTTCAGCCGTATAAGCGAAATCTTCACTTCCCATTCCAAAGGGTGCATCAATGATCGTATCGTCTGGATAGAGCTGCATCGCTGTTTGCACGACAAGATCAACCACATCATGATCATTCAAAAGTGGTGGTTCCCCTGGTTCAATCATGCAAGAACCTTCTCCACCAAAGACATTAGCAAGGCTAAATGTATTCTTAATTTCCTTAAGTAAATAGGCTCGCGTCGAAGCAGTATAGCAGCGCAACGTTCCTTCTACATAGACTTCAGAAGGAATGACATTATTGGCAGCTCCGCCTTGTATAATCCCTATGCTTAAAACAGCTGATTCCAATGGCGATACGAGCCTTCCTTGCAGGCTATAAAGCGCCGGTAGTACTTGGGAGAGTAACCAAACTGGGTCTTTCCCTAAATGAGGGTACGCTCCATGCCCACCTGTTCCTTTAATGGTGCCTTTAAATACGTCCAAGCTTCCCATTGAAGGTCCTTTATGAACTTGGATCGCATCAGGTGTCAGCCACGGACACATATGGAGAGCGAGCGCCAGATCGACCTCATCGTATACGCCCTCTTCGATCAAGTACGTGCCACCTGACTTGTTATACTCGTCAGTCGCTTCCTCTGCTGGTTGGAAAACAAAACGAACGGTGCCAAGTATCGATTCATTTTTAAATTGCTCTGAAAGCAGTGTAGCTGCACCTAGAAGAATGGCTGTATGTGCATCGTGTCCACATGCGTGCATCACACCTGGATGTTGACTTGAAAAGGAGACATTTGCCTCCTCTTCAATAGGTAATGCGTCCATATCAGCACGTAAAGCAATTGTTGGTCCTGTTCCCTTTGATAATGTTCCAATTACGCCGTATCCATGTGTAGATTGGCGAACCTCCATCCCTGGTATTTGTTCAAGTTGTTTTTTTACAAAAGCGGACGTCTCTTTTTCTTGAAAACTACGTTCAGGATATTGGTGGAGGTGGCGCCGCCATTTAATGATCGTTTCTTCTATCTCTTGCGCTCGTTTTTTTATTGCCTCCATCTTACACGCCTACTTTAGCAGCCTCGAATGCTTGCTTGAAATCATTTATAATATCCTCTGCATCTTCAATTCCACACGAAACTCGAATAAGTCCTTCGGGAATGCCCATTGCAGCACGCTCTTCAGGTGTACATTCAACGTGGCTTGTTGTTCTTGCAGGTCCTACCGTTGTCTCGACAGCTCCTAAATTCGCAGCACGATTCGCATACTGTAACTTTGGCAAAAGATGGCGGACTGTATCGACTCCTCCTGCAACGGCAAAACTCAGCATGCCGCCAAAGCCAGACATTTGTTCTTTCGCAATGGCGTGATTCGGATGATCTTCAAGCCCCGGATAAAAGACTTGCTCCACGCCTTCTACCTTTTTAAGAAACGTTGCTAGCTTCATCGCATTCTCGGCTTGGCGTTTTACCCGCAGGTCGAGTGTTTTCATGCCACGCAAGAGTAAATAAGCAGCCCATGGGTCCATTGTCGCCCCATTAATCTCACGGTAATGATAAATCGCTTCTACTAATGAACCATCATAGCCAACAACAACGCCTCCTAACGCATCAGCATGACCGCCTAAGAACTTCGTGGCGCTGTGAATAACGAGGTCTGCACCGAGCTTTAATGGATTTTGATTAACAGGAGTCGCAAATGTATTATCGACAATGACTAGCGCTCCTGCCTCATGACCGGCTTCTGCACACTTTTTGATATCGGTAATTTTCACTGTTGGATTGGTTGGCGTTTCTAGATATAAGATCTTACATCCTTTTGCTGTTTCCTCTAAGATTTGCTCATGGTTCCCTGTTTCGCAGAACTGAACCTCTACATTCATATTTGGCAAAAATTCAGTAAAAATTTTATTCGTGCCCCCGTACGTATCTTTAATCGTTACGACACGATCCCCAGGACGGAGAAACGTATAAAGTGAATTTGAAATCGCAGCCATACCAGTAGAGAAACTCGTTGCTGCGTTCGCTCCCTCTAATACCTTCACTTTATCTTCAAATGCTTGAACCGTTGGATTCGTATTACGTCCATAAATATGACCTTTCTTTCGACCAATCGCCACTTCATACCACTCATCCATATCATCGTAGCCAAACGCTACACTCGGAATGACGGGTACTTGTGTGGCTCCGTGCACTAAATAGTCTTTCTCGCCAGCCCATACGGCTTTCGTTGCTAACTTTGCTTCATTCATCTCTGTCATGTGATTCATCCCCTATCTTTGTTTACGATGCTGAATGGATTGATGTGTTTGATAACAATTGTCTTGGAAAATTACATAAAAGCTCGCAACTATCTTTTGTTACGCGTATTGATTCGCTTATTTCTACGCCAAAGTCTTCATACCACATGCCGGGAATGACGTGGAAAGCCATGTTTTCTCGTATGATCGTTTGATCCCCTTTTCGTAAGCTTGCTGTATGCTCACCCCAGTCAGGTGGATAATTTAAACCTGTTGAATAGCCTAGTCGTGATTTTTTATTTAACCCGTAACGATTAATCGTTTTTTGCCATACTGCTTCCACTTGCTCACATGTTACACCTGGCTTAATGAAGCCCATCACTTCATTTAACCCTTCCACCACGATGTCTGCTACGTCCGAAACCCGTTGTTGCGGCTTCCCGATTGTAATCGTCCTTGCTAACGGAGCGTGATAGCGCTGATGACAGCCTGCAAGTTCAATGATAACCGTTTCTTCATTTGGGTAGCGTTGATCGTTCCACGTGATGTGAGGCGCGCTTGTTTTAATGCCTGCAGGTAAGAGTGGTACAATCGCTGGGTAGTCACCTCCACTTTCTTCAGTTCCTGAAATCTGCGCATGATAAATATCTGCGACCACATCGCATTCTCTTGCACCAGCTTGAATGGCATTCATACCTGCATACATCGCTTTAGAAGCAATTTTTCCTGCCTGCTTCATGTAATGAATCTCTTGTTCAGATTTAATAATTCTGACCCAATTGACTAAATTCGTTGCATCAACAAACGACGCATTCGGTAACGCCAATTTTAAACGATGATGGGCTTGAGCCGTGTAATAGTACGTATCCATTTCAACCCCGATTGCACGATTTGACTGACCGATATCAGCAAGAACTTTACCGATAAAATCCATTGGATGTTGTTCTTCTGACTGCACGTAGTAATCAGGATACGAAATAATCCGCTCATGCATTAACCATGTTGTCTGTTTTGCTACATTGGCATCCATACTTCGACCAAGCCAAATCGGCTGCTCTTCATCAATTAAGATGACTAACATTTGATGAACATAAAAGGACCAACCGTTAAATCCGGATAGATAATTCATATTTGCTGGATCTGTTATTAATAAGACGTCAACTCCTTGCTGCGCCATTTTCTTTTTCGTATTCGCAATCCGAGCTTGAAACTCCTCTAATGTAAATGGAAACATGATCGCTTTGCCTCCTTAAATATCCAAATGATTCTATATGAACATTATATAAAGACAGCTTTCAAAACGTAATGTAAAAAATGTATGAAAATTAGGTTAATTTATTAGACAGTTTGAAATGCACATTCATTTTTCCTTATTTGACAAGGGGTTTGAACGTTAACGGATCTAACAAACGAAAAACACCTACGAGTGAGGTGTTTCCATGTTTTCACTAATTTGATAAGTTCGAATGCTTAAATCAAGTAAAAATAAGTTATCAGGATTTGCTAAGGATAGACCGGTAATCGATTCAATTTTTCGTAAGCGATACAAGAGGGACTGTCGATGCAGATGTAAAACTCTAGCCGTTTGCGAAACTTTATTTTGGTTTCGCTGATAGGCAATAAAGGTGCCAATCAAATCAATCTCTCTTAAAGTAGAGTAGTCAATAAGAGGGGTGACATATCCTTCAATTAAAGCTTTTAATTCATCAACCTCGCCAATCTTATGAAGAACTCGATCAATTTTTGTATCAGAGTAATAAATGCGACTCCCTTTACCTAATCGGCCAAACCCCAATAAAAGCGCTTGTTTTGCTTCTTTGTAACGCTCTTCAAACTCGGAAGGTTCGATTACGGCATCACCTATTGCCCACGTAAGTTCAACATCAGGTAACAAGTGATCAAGCCTTCGATACAACAAATCTAAAAAGCTATTTACGGTTGCTTTATAGTCGTCTGCGGAAACTTCAAGGAAGATGATTATCTGTCCTTCTAAGAAGGTTGACATGCACGCTCGCTCAATCGTAGACCCAGCAAAATAAATTTCTTCTTCAATATAATGAACCATACTATGAAGCCATTCGTCAAAGGTAACCGATTGGTTTCCTTCTCGAAAGAGCGCTTCAAAATTGTGAGGAGCCCCGACAATGGCAAGGTACGTCAGGTTTAAATTATACCCCATCGCTTGAGCCTTTGTTTTCAACAGTTTTGTCTGCATCCCATTCGCAAGATCAGCAACAAAATTATCTCGAATCCTTGCCTCTGCCTCCTGGACAGCGTTTTCTTGCAAAAACCAGAAAGCGGCGGCAGTTACCGTATGTTCCAAAATGATTAAAAATCCTTGCTCATCCACCTGGTCTTGTTTTTCCAATGGCTTTGTAAACAAATAACCCTGTATATAATTATTTGTTTGAATAATCGGTAGCACATAAATGGTTCCTTGTTCTAAGCAAACTTCTTGCAGCTTGCTTTCTAAAGGATGATGTTCACTTATATAATCAAATGATTTTATATTTTTTAATGCGACTCGCACGTGATTCTCAAAAATGGCTGTACTAAGGTTGCTTTTCCCTTTTATGACGCCTAGATGATCCGTGATTACGAGAGGCACAGATACACAATCTGACACATGACTAATAATTGTTGAAAGCCGCTCACCTGCAAGCGTTAACGTTAAGAGCTCTTGTTGAATACGTTGGGTAAAACGAATACCCGCTTGCTTTTGATCCATTAGGCGTGCCGTCACAGCTTGCGTTAAATCAGCAAAGCGAATTTCCCATGGGAGAAAAATAATTGGGAGCTGGTGTTCTTCTGCCAAAGCCTTAGCGTCTTCATATAGTTCAAAAATATAGCGTCCAGTCGCTATAGCCAATGCAGCTGCTTCAGACTTGATGACATCAGATACAAATTCAAAAAATTGCTTAGGATCATGCCCGTACCCAATGCCTGTCGTTAGAACAAGCTCATGTTTGCGTATGAAATTTTCAACGGGTGCCTCTGTAATGGACACCCACTCCACTTGTTTATCCGCAATATAACGCGATGCTGTTTTTACGGTTGCAGGTTTCATAATCTCGAGCTTCATAATTTCTTCTAAGTTCAACATCATTTTGCACCCCATCGTCTATTCTGCTGCATTTACTCATATAATTCTGGTCTTCGATTCTTCAAAGAAGGTACGTCCTCTCGTATACGGTACACATCCTCTCGCTTTAGTTGCGCAGTTATCGTCGCTTCAGACCCTTGAGCTTCTGATAGAATATCTCCTCGAGGATCAATAATAACGGAGTGACCACCATATTCTGTTTGATCATCTCCACCAACTCGATTAATTCCAACTACATACACTTGGTTTTCAATCGCTCTTGCTTGAAGTAGATTCAGCCAAACCGACGTCCTTGCTTTTGGCCAAGCGGCAGGTACGACTAACACCTCTGCACCTTGAAGTGTTAACATTCTTGCTAACTCTGGAAAGCGCAAATCATAGCACACAATTAACCCAAAGTTTATGTTATCTAAGGTAAATGTATGAGGTGCGTGATCCCCCTGCTGAAAATAAATTGGTTCATCAAGCATCGGAACAAGATGCGTTTTATCATATTTATGAACGAGCGCCCCTTTTTTATTAAAGATATGGGCTGTATTATAATATTTATTTTCTCTATTTGTTACAATTGATCCTCCAAAAATATGAAGATTATGTTGTTTTGCTTTTTCTGCAAAAATCGCATTTGTCTCTTCAGCCTCATCAGCAATCCGTTTAAGGTCTTGAAACGCATAGCCAGACGACCATAACTCTGGTAAAAATACACTGTTGATTTGCTTATCTTGACCTACTTTATCAATCCATGTTGTCACGTTTTCTCTATTCTTTTTTACATCTCCCAATAACACATCTTGTTGAAAAATAGAAATATTCATTTTAGATCAGCTCCCTTATGCTCATTGTGTACCCGAATTGCAAAAAAAGAAGCAGAGGTCCAACCCCTTGCTTCTTTCACTCACGCTATTAATTAAACCAGCCCGTTACCGTATCTGTAATGCTTGTCCACATACCAGAGAAAAAGGAACCGATTCCTCTCATTGACATCGTAAACCAGCCAGCTTCTTCGATATCTTCTGTCGCAACAAGAGCTACGCCACTTGATTGTGTTCCTTGAATGTACTCAGTTGGATCATCAAAGTTTACTTTCAATGTTCCAACCCGCTCACCTGCAGTAATCGGTGCAACGAGTTCCCCATCTTCATTCATACGGTCTTCATCAATTGCTACTTCTAATGAATATCCTTGCTCTGCATTTTGTGGAGTCGAGATCTTCAAGTTTTCAGAAGTTACAACTGGCACCTCTGTCTCTTTTCCACCATTAACAGAAATCATATTGTCCTCAGGTTCTTGGCCTTCTTCTACAACTGTAATTTCTTCAAAATTGTCAAACCCATGGTCAAACAACTTTTCTGTTTCATCAAAACGTTCAGTCCGAACTTGGGGATTTCCTGCATTCATGACAACCGTTATTAAACGCGTTCCATCTTGTAAAGCTGTTCCTGTAAAACTGTTTCCCGCAGCATCTGTCGTACCTGTTTTTAAACCATCCGCACCTTCATATTCATGGCTCATTCCTGGCAACATTTGATTCCAGTTCGGCATATTAACTGTTTCATCTGGTCCAGCCTGAAATTCAGCAAACGGGACGCTTGCCGTTTCTAATACTTCAGGGTAATCGTTTAGAAGGTGATAAGCCAATTGGGCAACAGAGCGAGCGGACATAGTAGTCTCTGCATCAGCTGGAGTACCCTCTGGGTGAAATCCATCTAAGCTAGAATTGTTTAAGCCACTTGAATTAACAAAATCATACTGATCTAAGCCTAATTCTCCTGCCTTTTCATTCATTTGTTCAACAAACGCTGTTTCCGATCCAGCGATATGAGCAGCAAGTGCCATCGTTGAAGCATTCGCTGAATAAATAGCCATGGATTCGTATAATTCTTCGACTGTATAGTCATAATCAGATCGTAGCGGTACGTTAGATAGTCCACTTTGATGTGATAAAGGGTAGAGATGATCTTCAATTGCTACCGTATCATCCCAGGCAATTTGTCCTTCTTCAATCGCTTCAAATAATAAGTACTCTGTCATCATCTTTGTCATACTTGCAATCGCTAATTGTTCATCTATGTTATCTTCATAAAGGATTTGCCCTGTATCTCCATTAATCATAATCGCTGCTGATGCATCAATATTAACTGTATTCGCATCTGCTTGTTGATAAGGTAATGTTACTAGAGCTAAAATTAACGTGAACAAGACCGATACTTTTGCCCACTTCGCTCGGTTATTTCTTTTCAAAATTACACCTCCACTATTTCTACACATGTCCCCTATTGTATCATGTGAACATCCAAAAAAATAGATAGGGAAGTCCCTATCTATTCGTCAAAAGTTTGTCAATTATAATGAATAATTTGGCGCTTCTTTTGTAATTTGTACATCATGTGGATGACTCTCTTTCAAACCTGCTCCTGTAATACGAATAAACTGCCCTTCATCTCTAAGGTTTTCTAGTGAAGCTGTACCACAGTATCCCATACCAGCACGAATTCCACCAACAAGCTGATGAACCGTATCGGCTAAAGGTCCTTTATATGACGTACGTCCCTCAATTCCTTCTGGAACTAGCTTTTGATTGTTTTCTTGGAAGTAACGATCTTTACTCCCCTTCTCCATCGCTCCTAGTGAGCCCATACCACGATAAACTTTATACTGACGTCCTTGATAGATCTCTGTCTCGCCAGGACTTTCAGAAACGCCTGCAAGCAAGCTACCTAGCATAACAGCATGTCCGCCTGCAGCTAGTGCTTTCGTAATATCGCCAGAGTATTTAATCCCACCATCAGCAATAATTGGCACGCCATGTTTTCTCGCTTCAGTTGCACAATCATAGACCGCTGTAATTTGAGGTACTCCAATTCCTGCTACTACGCGTGTCGTACAAATCGACCCTGGACCAATCCCAACTTTTACTACACTAACACCAGCTTCTATTAGCGCTCTTGTTCCTGAGGCTGTAGCTACGTTTCCAGCGATAATCGTAAGGTCAGGGTATTTAGATCTTACATCGGCTACTTTGTTTAACACGCCTTGTGAATGACCGTGTGCAGTATCAATAACAATAGCATCAGCACCAGCTTTTACAACTGCTTCAATTCTTACGTCTGCATCTGCAGAAACGCCTATTGCAGCCCCTACTAAAAGGCGCCCTTGCTTGTCTTTTGCAGAATTAGGGAATTCAATTACTTTTTCAATATCTTTAATAGTAATTAACCCTTTTAATACACCTTCGTTATCAACGAGTGGGAGCTTTTCAATCTTGTACTTCTGCAGAATTTTCTCTGCTTCTTCTAGTGTTGTTCCAACAGATGCTGTGACTAAACCTTCTTTTGTCATCACATCATCAATTTTTATTGAATAATCTTCAATAAAGCGTAAATCACGATTTGTTAAAATTCCTACTAGATGCTGTTCGTCATTCACAATCGGTACACCCGAAATACGATATTTACCCATTAAATGCTCTGCGTCAAACACTTGGCGATCAGGTGTTAAGAAGAAAGGATCCGTAATGACGCCACTCTCTGAACGCTTTACTTTATCAATTTGCTCCGCTTGCTCTTCAATGGACATATTCTTATGAATAATTCCCATTCCGCCTTCACGTGCAATCGCAATGGCCATTTCAGATTCAGTTACTGTATCCATACCTGCACTTAGAATAGGTATATTTAGCTTTACATGTTCACTAAGCTTTGTTGCTACTGAAACATCTCTTGGAAGAATTTCAGATTTAGCTGGTAAAAGTAAAACATCGTCAAACGTTAAGCCTTCTTTTTGAAATTTGTCATCCCACATCGTGTTTGTCCCCCTTAAAAAAGCCAGAAAATATTATTAGTAGCTTATCAACTGGGCAAACTACTGTCAAGACAAGGGTTTAAGTAGCACTTTTCTGAATTCATTGTACATAAGGATGGTTGACCGTATGAACGATTTTACATTTTTTGAATCAGCAAGTTTTACCAAGAATTTATTACAGAAACATTACTTAACGCTAGAAACAAAAGAACAAGCCTCATCAAAAAGTTATATGAACTCCTATCGGTTTATGTATCACATTCAACATGGACAACTTTACTATCAACAAGCTAAATTAGCTCCGGTTGCTATTAAACCTATGCTACTCTTTTACGGACTGTCTCAACTTTTAAAAGCGTGTATTTTAAAATATGACCCAGACTACCCATCTAAGTCATCTGTGTTGTCCCATGGCGTATCAACACGGAAGCGCAAAAAACAAGGCTACTCTTTTTTAGCAGATGAAGTAAAAGTACAGCGGGATGGGTTATTTCCTCATTTCATGATAAAAATGTTTCACATGAAACCAAATCAATATTCTGACAAATATTCGATGTCTCTTCTTTTTAAGCAACTTCCCGGATTAAAGGACGCCTTTGACTCGTTGCTGTCAGAATACCCTTTTTTCTCAGGTAAAATAACTAATCAAATCATCGCATTCCCTGGTGCCCTGTTAGATTCCTATCACATGACCGCTGAACGATTTGCGGAATATTTAGTAGCCCAAGGAGTGTCTCATAAAATAAACGTTGTAGAGAGCAAGGATACTCTTTCTATTCACAACGTCGTTTCAACAGCCAATGACGTTAATCCGCTTTTTCATTTTAACGATCGTGTCTTCATTCACGCTCAAAAAGATGATTATCTTAAACTGCCCGACTTAATGGTTTACTACTTAGTACTATATAATTTAAGTATGATTTGTCGCTATGAAACCGAATGGTGGGGAGAGAGACTCCATACATTGGATTGTGACGAAATGCCATTTATTAAGCACTTCTTAGAGATCGTTGAACAAGACAGTCAAGGAGCTCTGTTAAGAAAATTAATGCACAGCTAACTTAGCATTTTTGTAGTTATTTGCAGTTGCTACAATCGTTTCAAACACTCTTCGTTCTTAGGACTGTTTTAAGGCTAACTAATTGTCGACCTAACATGCTTCTACTTCTTTTTATATTGACCTATATATAAAGCTGCTTTCTTAACAACGTCCTACGGCTCCGTCATGATTTCCTACGGGGATGTTTCGCACGAAGCAGTTTCA
The DNA here is from genome assembly GCF_041949915.1 of Shouchella sp. JSM 1781072. Lineage (NCBI taxonomy): Bacteria > Bacillati > Bacillota > Bacilli > Caryophanales > Bacillaceae > Shouchella > Shouchella sp. JSM 1781072. The sequence continues at coordinate 843 of NZ_JBHFQE010000007.1, read as the reverse complement.
AGGTTGTCTTCCATGTAGGTTTACGAAATTCACGACTTCGTCTCACAGGGGGAGCATGATGCCGCTTCTTCGATGATCATTCGTGGTGGTTTTGGATTGATGCCTTATTCGATCTTGGTACGTTCTTTTTACATTCGCTTCTTCGAAGCGCAGCTCTTTTGCGTCTCTCTATACAAAAAAAAGACACCTATTCAGGTGTCTTTCTGCTTGCCTGGCAACGTCCTTTGGCTCCGTCATGATTTTCTACGGGGTCGGTTCGCACGAAGCGATTTCAAGGTTGCGATTCCATGTAGCCTTACGACATTCATAACTCCGTCTCACAGGGCGGCACGATGTCTTTCCTTGATGTTTATTCATGATGGATTTGGATTCGTGCTTTGTTCAATCTGAGTGCTTGCTTCTTCATTTCGCTTCTTCGAAGCGCAGCTCTTTTGCGCCTCTCTATACAAAAAAAGACACCTTTTCAGGTGTCTCTCTGCTTGCCTGGCAACGTCCTACTCTCACAGGGGGAAGCCCCCAACTACCATCGGCGCAAAAGAGCTTAACGACCGTGTTCGGCATGGGAACGGGTGTGACCTCTTTGCTATTGCCACCAGACTATGTTGACGTTCGATCAACGGCGAATCTCTTCGTCTTGTTTCTCGTTGTCAAAGGTAAAAGAATCAACGATTCTTTCAAAACTAAATCTAGAAATCAAACTCACGTCAAGAAAAAATTTAGGATAAGCCCTCGACCGATTAGTATCAGTCCGCTCCATGTGTCGCCACACTTCCACTTCTGACCTATCAACCTCATCATCTCTAAGGGGTCTTACTGGCTTACGCCATGGGAAATCTCATCTTG
>NZ_JBHFQE010000006.1:0-65112 GCF_041949915.1 Shouchella sp. JSM 1781072 | reverse complement strand
GTGTTACTCACCCGTCCGCCGCTAACTTCCGGGAGCAAGCTCCCTTCTGTCCGCTCGACTTGCATGTATTAGGCACGCCGCCAGCGTTCGTCCTGAGCCAGGATCAAACTCTCCGTTAAAAGTGTTTTCTTACACACGGATGTGTTGACTTCGACGTTGCAACACGGATGTTGCGGTCTTAGTCGAAGATCCTAAGCTGTTGCACATTTTTTAAAAGCTGTGTCTAACTTCATTGACGAGATACCTTGTATCTCTTTTACGCTTGGCTTTTGTTCAGTTTTCAAAGAACTCGTTTGCGCCTCGATCTCTCTTGGCGACTCCTAATACTTTACATGACCGCGATTAAAATGTCAAATCTTTTTTAAAAAAAGTTTTTTAGAAGAAATTGGCTTTCCTCAACGCGGTTTTATTAATATATCATCATTAATCTACAAAATCAACTATATTTTGTTTATTTTTTTCATTACTTGATTCAGCTGAAATGCATACTCTTTGTGATCGGATGGTAAAGATACACGTTTATAAAGGTTAAAGACGATTTCGTATTTTTCTATCATGAGATTTTTTACAACCTGATCGATTCGCTCATCTGTTAAATCAAGCAGTAGTTCTTCTAATTCTCTCTTTAATATGTATTCAAGCTCTTTCGTCTCTTTATCTGAAATGAGTATCCCTCGCATGTTGTTCCTCCTAATATCCTCGTGCCTAATAAAACAGTCTTTTCAAACTGCATAGGTTTTATTCATATTTTTTTCGGACAATCATATCTTTTCTATAAGAGGACGAGTTTAAAGGAGCGAATGCCGTGAAAGGGATATGGGTCATTAATTTATCAAAGTGGAAACCAGTTTTATTTATTTGCGTTGCAGCTTTATTTGTTGCAAGTTGGCTCGTTATACAGCGGGATTATGTGCCAGTCTTTTCTACACCAGATGGCCCACAGGCTTTTTATAAAGCGGAGGATAGCGAACAAAAGGTTGCCCTGACCTTTAATATTAGTTGGGGCGAGCACAATGTGTCTCCTATCCTTGAGGTGTTGCAGCAGAATGATGTCGAACATGCCACATTTTTTCTTTTAGCTTCATGGGCTGAAACATACCCGGACCTTGTAGAAGAAATTGCTGATGCTGGTTACACCATTGGAAGTCACGGATACCAATACAAGAATTATACGTCTCTTGATGAAGCACAAGTTGTTCAAGATATGCGCCGGAGCAAGCAAGTTTTAGAGGAGTTAACAGGTGAAACACCTACTTTACTAAGACCTCCAAATGGGGCATTTTCGCCAAAAACCCTTGAACTGGCGGACCAGCAAAGTATGGATATTATTCATTGGAGTATTAATTCTTATGATTATGAGAACCCAGGAACCGAAACCATTGTTAAAAATAGTTTAGAGCAAACTGGGGCTGGAGACGTCTTACTTTTTCATGCATCTGATTCTGTTAAGCAAACCGCTGCGGCTTTACCAAAAATTTTAAAAGGCTTGAAGCAAGACGGCTACGATTTTGCGACAATTGAGGAATTGATGTCGCATACTGATGCAGAAAATGAAGAAGTTAAATAAGAAAAACCTGATCGTTATACGGTCAGGTTTTGTTATGAAGTCGATGTAATAAAAGAAGTTGATATGTATTTCCTACTAATAAAGGTGTTAAATACAAAACGAGCCAATTTGAGTCATTTGCAACAAGTGCAGGTACCCATTCAACGGTTGTAATAACAAACATAAAGAATAAGGCAGGAACAAATGCGCCTTTGTTTGTTTGTTTTGCTTTAATGGTTGCGATAATTAGCGCATAAATGAACAATACTGTTGGAATGATTAAATAACCCCAAAACGAATCATTTTCTCCAAACGCAATATATCGAAAATAAACAAGGTCAAAAAAGACAAATACAATTAGCACCCACTGGATGCGGTTCCATAATTTATGTGACCGTGACAATCCGAGACCAAATCGATGAATAAACAAATAAGCGAAAAATCCCATTTGAGATACAAGTGTAAATGCGGCACTAATACCGAGCATCCACACTATGCCAATCAGAAAGTTCTCCATTCCATCGCCTACATATTGATCGAGGTTCATCAAAACACCGACAAGCCCACCACTTAGACTTCCTAAAAGCAATGTGGACCAAAATATAAAAACAACTTTTCTGCTGTTCACAAGCAAATCCCCCAGTTTTAGAATCCATTTTTAATTGTAGCAACCTTAGTTCAGAAACACCAGCTTGTTTATGCATATTTTATCAACGAAAACAAACACTAAGGACACATCTAAGACAGAAAGGATTCTAAGGATGCCGATAAAAAAACATTCCTATCTCGCTATCATTGTATGTTCTTTATTGTTCGTTGTTTTAACTGGCTGCGCACAAACAGAAGCTCAACAAAATACCGACTATGAAGGTACAAAGAAAATGGTCATTGACTTGCTTAAAACCGATGAAGGTAAAAAAGCGTTGCATGATTTAATTGCAGAAGAAGACATGCGCGAAGAAATTGTTATGGATAGCGCGTTTGTGAAACAAACCATTCAAGATACGTTGACTTCCGACGAAGGCAAGGCGTACTGGCAAGAGGTCATGAAAGACCCTGAATTTGCAAAGTCTTTTGCAGAAAGTATGCAAGGGGAAAATGAGAAGATCTTAAAATCGCTCATGAAGGATCCTTCCTACCAGCAAATGATGATGGATATTTTAAAAGACCCTCAAATGGGTGAGCAAGCAATGGAACTTATGAAATCAAAAGAGTACCGCGAACAAGTAATGGGGATTATGAGTGAAGCGTTAGAAAGTCCTTATTTTGCAGCTAAGATGTCAGGATTGATGAGTAAAGCGATTGAAGACCAAAGTAACAGTGAAGACAACGAAGGGGAAGATGAATAAAGGACTGAACCCAGGTTTGGGTCAGTCCTTTTTTCTTATCTTTCTACTTTGAACGCAATCGCTTCGGCTAATTCTTTATAGATCTCCCCGATTGGGTGCTCTTCTCCATAAATAGAAGGCGCAAAGTCTTCTTCCCTCACAACAGGTTGTCCAAGTGGAATCTGCGCGAGAAGATCCGTTTTTAACTCTTCTGCTAAACGTGGACCCCCGCCTTGTCCAAACACATATTCTTTCTCGCCTGTTTTCTTGCTTTCAAAGTAAGCCATGTTTTCGACTACACCGAGCATTTCATGGTTTGTTTTAATCGCCATCGCACCTGCACGCGCGGCAACAAATGCAGCTGTTGCATGCGGTGTTGTGACGAGTAATTCTTTAGAATCTGGTAACATGGAGTGTAAATCAAGGGCTACATCTCCTGTACCTGGAGGTAAGTCTAAAATGAGGTAGTCTAATTCGCCCCACTCACACTCAGAGAAAAACTGATTAATCATTTTCCCTAGCATTGGCCCTCTCCATATGACGGGTGCATTGTCTTCTACAAAGAAGCCCATTGAAATGACTTTTACACCAAATCGTTCTACTGGGTGAATACGCTTGTCGATTACTTTAGGACGCTCTTCAATTCCCATCATGTCCGGTACGCTGAAGCCGTAAATATCCGCATCAATAATGCCGACTTTCTTCCCTAGCCTCGCTAGAGAGACAGCTGTATTTACTGTAACCGTTGATTTCCCAACGCCGCCTTTTCCACTTGCAACGGTGATGAACGTTGTCTTACTGTCTGGCGCTAATAACGCTGGCCCTTTAAACGGCTCTTCTTTTGAACCGCCTAATGAGTCAATTTCTTCATCTGTTAATGTATCAAAGCGAAGCCCGACTGAGCTTGCACCTTCACTTTTTAACACGTTCACAATTTCTTGCTGTACTTGCATTTGTTCCGATGTGCCCGTTCGCGCAAGGGCAATTTTTAAGCTTAGGTTGCCGTTTTTATTTTTAATTTCACGGACGCCACCTGTATCGACAATACTTTTATCTAAATCGCGGTCTTTAACCCGTTTTAGCGCTTCCAATATTTCTTGATCTGTCATGATTTATGCACCATCCTTTGAAACAAACACGTGATTCTCTTTAGTATAGCATACATAAATTAAAGAAAGAACTAGAGCGCATCGCACTCTAGTCCTTCGTTGATCAATTCATTTCAATAATGTTCTCGTCGCCAGCTTTTACGCTCTTACTAGCTGTTTTGACCGACTCGCCATCAGCTAAGTTTGTAAATACAACTGGTGTAATCGCTGATGTTGCTTGTTGTTGAATATACTCAAGATCAAACTCAACAAGCTTATCTCCAACTTGAACATGCTGCCCTTCTTCCACATAAACGGTAAAGCCTTCTCCGCCTAATTTAACTGTATCAATGCCAATGTGGATGAGAATTTCTCTCCCTGATGCAGACGTTAGTCCAATTGCATGCTTCGTTGGGAAGACAGTTGTAATTTTTCCTTCTACTGGTGAAACAACGGTTCCATCCGTTGGGTCAATTGCAAACCCATCGCCCATCATTTTCTCAGCAAACACTTGGTCCGGCACGTCAGAAATCGGATGCAGTGTTCCAGTCATTGGAGACACGAGCTGCGTATCCGTTTCTTGCTGAAGTACATCTGGTTGAATGTTTTCGATTTCCTTTTTCACTTCATCTTCTTGTTTTGTCTCAACAGGACGAGGCGTTTTCCCTGCAATGATGTCTTGCATTTGCCCTTTTATCGTCTCAGAACGCGGACCATAAATTGCTTGAATGTTGTTCCCCACCTCAAGCACGCCTGCAGCGCCTAAATGTTTCAGTTCTTTCTTATCGACAGCTTTAATGTCATTAACAGACACGCGTAGTCGCGTAATACAAGCGTCTAAATGGGCAATATTTTCTTTTCCACCCATCGCCGTTAAGATATTATTTGCTAAGGCACCTTTATCTTTGCCTTTTTCATGATCTCCATCGTCCTCTTCTACTTCGCGACCAGGTGTTTTTAAATTAAATTTCACAATCGCAAAGCGGAAAATCGTGTAATAAATAACGGCAAAGAATAGACCTAGAATAATCGTGATCCACCAACCGTCTTGATTAGGTAAGATCCCGAATAAGAAGAAATCAATCGCTCCACCGGAGAACGTATACCCGACGTTGACACTAAAGTATGTCATTAACACAAATGAAATCCCGTCAAGAAACGCATGAATGACAAATAGCACTGGCGCTACAAATAAAAACATAAATTCAAGCGGCTCCGTAATTCCCGTTAAAAATGATGTCAATGCAGCTGAAATCATTAGCCCAGCAACGACTTTTTTCTTTTCAGGTTTTGCCACATGGTACATGGCGAGTGCCGCTGCAGGTAGACCAAACATCATAATTGGAAATTCCCCAGCCATGAAGTTCCCTGCTGTAATTTCTACGCCATCACGAAGCTGCGCAAAGAAAATGAGCTGATCGCCTCGAACAATTTCTCCTGCTGCATTCGTATATTGACCGAATTCAAACCAGAATGGCGCATGGAAAATATGATGAAGGCCAAATGGAATAAGTAATCGTTTAATAAATCCAAAGAAAAACACGGCAAAATATTGACCTGTATCTAATAAAAAGATCGATACTTCGTTCAGACCTGTTTGAATAGGCGGCCAAATTATTAAGAGGAGTAACGCAACGACAAACGTAAGCGCTCCTGTCACAATTGGTACAAATCGTTTTCCTGCAAAGAAACCAAGGAATGCAGGCATTTCGATATTATGAAAACGGTTGTAACAAAAGGCAGCAAGAATTCCGACTAAAATACCACCAAAGACACCGGTTTGCAGTGTCGGTATACCGAGTACATGAGCGAGACCAGGATCTCCCTCTACCATTTCTGATGTAACGCCGAGCCACTCGCCCATTACCGTATTCATAACAAGGTAACCAACGAGTGCTGCAAGAGCCGCTGCACCATCTCTTGCTAAGCCAATTGCGACACCTACAGCAAAGATTAAGGCGAGGTTATCAAAGATGATCCCACCTGCCGCTTCCATTACCCCTGCAGTATGCTGAATCCAGCCTGCATCCAAGAAAGGCAAGTAAGATATGGTATCTTCCATTTGTAACGCTACACCGATACCGAGTAGTAAACCAGCTACTGGCAACATGGCTACTGGTAGCATTAAGGCTTTACCGATTTTTTGCAGGTTGCCAAAAAGTTTTTTAAACATGTCTCCCCAACTTTCTAAGTATGTGAAGCAAAAAGAAAACGGTTTATTTCGTGCAAACAAAAAAGGCATGAGGAAAATAGACTACCCCTAAGGACAGTTCACATTACCTCATGCCTGATCGAATCAGTCACACGACTATTTATATTTATTCTGAACTCGTTGTAAATGCATGGTTAGATAAACCGCTTCTGCATCAAAAACAGGCTTCCCTAAGGAACGCTGCATAATTTTGATGAGCTTCCAAGATAGATTATAGCACAACGGATATTCTTGTTTCAAGAGGCTATCAATCGCTTTTGCCTCTTCCACCTCTTCATTGTTTTCAACTCGTTCAATTGTAAAACGCAAATGTCGAACGAGACGCATATAGTCAATGCTTTCTTTATCTAACGCAATCTCTAACTGCTCCTCAATAATCGCGAGCAATTTCGCAACAAGCTGCGAGTGTGCATTTACCGTTCCAAGGTCTTTGTTTTTTGCGGCACTATGAATGTGCAAAGCGATAAAGCCTGCTTCCTCACGAGGCATAGTCAAGTTAAGACGTTCTTGAATAAGCGTGAGCACTTCTAATGAGATCGCAAATTCATTTGGATAAAGCAGCTTGGTCTCCGTCAAAAATGGATTACTAATGTGCATGCCAGCAGCCGTTCTCGTTTGCGCAAACGACAAGTGATCCATTAAGCCAACATGAATATGTTCATTTAATGGTACACCAATCCGCTTTGAGATCAGTTCAATTGCTTCTATAGTTACATCAAGTAAAGGTTTCTCTACGTTAGGAAGCAGTTTGAGATAGCTCGTTTGTTCTTTTACATTTTTTAACACAAACACTTTTTCAGCCTCTGCACTTGTTACTTCGCTATCTTTTTTTCGATTAAACCCTATGCCTTTACCAATTAAGACGACTTCTTCATGATCCATTACCGCGATAAGAACATTGTTATTTAACACCTTTTTTACTTGATAAGATTCCATTCGTTATCATCACTCCACCTCTATCCTACTTGAGGAGGTCAGAGCCGTCAATTAAAGCTTTCATCCTCATTCATAAGGGTTTGCATCAGGGGCAACTTCACCAGAGACAAAGCGCAAAATTCCTTCATAAATTGATGCGGCCATCTTCTCTTTGTAGTCATTTCCTTCTAACAAGGCCGCCTCTTCTGGATTTGATAAAAAGCCAGCTTCTACTAATGCACCTGGAATCTCTGCTTGTTTGAGTAAGTAAACATGGTGAATTGGTTTGGCATAACGATTAGTATTCTCCAAGTTCCGTTTAATCTCTTCTTGTATAAAAACAGCCAAATCCTCATTTTGTTTATCTTTTAAATGATAAAACGTTTGTGCCCCGCGCCATTTCGGTGAAGGAATAGCATTCATATGTACAGAGACAAAAAAATCAGCATCACTTTCGTTGACCATTTCAACCCGCTTTCTCAAGTCTTCTGATTTGCGATGTTTGATTTTCTTTGTCTCCTCACTCGCGAGATCCCGGTCTTCTTCGCGGGTCATTAAGACAAGCGCACCGGCTTCTTGCAAATAGTCCCTCAGCTTCAAAGACACATCAAGGGTTACTTGTTTTTCTAATAAACCTGTTTTTGAACTTGCGCCCCCGTCCATGCCGCCATGACCAGGGTCAAGAATGATGACTTTTCCTGACAACGGTAAATGCCAGGTTGTAGAATCTTCTGTATTTGCATCAAATCGTACCCATAAAAGAATAATGGCCATTAATAATCCTGTTGTAATTAAAATGGATCGATATCGTTTCATTTCCTCTCCCCCTTGTCTCACTTTATATATACGTGGACAAGAAGAAGATATGAGTATTAAACTAAACGCATTTTATGGGCTTTAAAGGATTCGTCAAATCCCTTTTCCCACCAAGAGCCAACAAGCATGTCCGTCGCCATCACCATGGATTCCTCTACACCTTTGTTCCCCCATGTCGACAACGTGGTTGCTAAATCGTGTGATAGCTGTCCCAAAGGTTCATGGCAACGCCCCTTTGAATGATTTAATGACTCGCCTCGAACCCCAAATTTGCCAAATTCTGTCCCAAGCAAGAAGGCATCAATGACGACATCCATACATTGATCAATTAGAAAAGGATACGCCTGTAAATGAAAAGGCATAATTGGTTTTATCCAGTCTTGAATATTGGTCTCCATCTTTCGAATATCGATTTTCCGAAGCATTTTCCGCTCAAAATCCCACTTTTTCTCCCGTCGTTTATCTGAGATTGACACAATTTGATTCATCTTACATTTCCCCTTTTTTAACTAGTATGAGCGGGGAGTTTTCACACATACGCCAGATTCATCAGCAATTCCTGTATCAATTGTCAATGATTTCTGTCCAGATAAATCACCCAAGCCGTATTTTTTTCATAACATACATTAATGGAGAAAGGAGAGAATAGAAATATGAGTTGCAAGAAATGTAAGAAGCAAATTTGTTCATGCGATTTTCAACCATCATCAATTCAACGATTTCAGCGAACGATAAATAACGGCTGCCCAACAGACCCATGTCGTGTTGGAGGACTCGGTGCTACCGGACCGACTGGGCCAACCGGCATTGGCGGCGGCATTACAGGGCCTACAGGCGCTACTGGCATTGGCATTACTGGACCGACTGGTGCGACAGGCATTGGAATTACCGGGGCAACTGGTGTTACTGGTGCCACCGGCAATACGGGGGCAACTGGTGTTACTGGTGCCACCGGCAATACGGGGGCAACTGGAATTGGGATCACTGGTGCTACAGGCGTTACAGGAGCAACAGGGATTACTGGACCAACTGGTGATGGCGGTGGCGTTACAGGAGCGACAGGCGCTACAGGGGCAACTGGTATTACCGGACCAACTGGAGCAACTGGCTTAGATGGTGCCACTGGCGCCACGGGGGCGACTGGTGTCACTGGGGTTACAGGTGTCACAGGTCCAACTGGTGGTGGCGGCGGAGAGATTTTTGCTGCACTCCGAGCTGTTAGAACCATTTCAACGACGATTCCTGCACCAGGTATTTTCACAGTTGATTATGACGCCACACAATATCTTTTCAATGCAGGCTTTGATGGGATTAACTTCACTGCACAAATAGGTGGAATTTATCAAATTGAAGCAGGCCTGAGAGCTGTACTAATTGACCCGATTAACCAAACAAGTCCCGAGAACTTCTTATATATTCAAGTAAATGGTGCTAATGTGGCAGAAAATAATACCGTTACCAATACTGCTCAAAATACCTTTCAAGTATCAACAAGCGTCTTCTTGAATCCAGGAGATAGTGTCGCCATTGCTGTTCAAAGTGATCAGGAAGTATCGATTGAACCAACACCAGAAGTAAGCTTCTTTAGCGTGACAAGACTACCATCACCTGAGACAATTTAATTCAAAAAACTCCCCTTTTGCAATGGGGGGTCCTACATAAACAATCCCAAGCTTAAGTTTGAGAGCCTTGTGTGATATATTAACGTTCAAAGAATATCAATAAAAAACACCATGCACACGCGGTTCATGGTATTCCTAATTTATATACTTTCTTAACTTCCAAAAAAAAGCAGACATTCATGGATTTCCATGAACACCTGCTTCTTTACGATTGGCATGCACCTTAATTGACTAACGTCGACATAAAGTTAGATGCTTTTCTGCTTCTGTGCCTTCAAATGTGTCACCTTAATCTGCTGCAGCAACCTTATAAATTGAACCGCCATCAGTGCTTGCAATTAGCGCGCCATCCTCCGTTACAAGAATATCACGGAAACGTTCGCCTTCGTCAGTTAGTAGGCGTTCTTCTCCAACGATAAGGTCATCTTCAATCACGACACGTACAATGTAGCTCGGTGCTAAACCACCAATAAACAAGTTGTTCTCCCATTCAGGAATGGCGTCGTTATCATAGAATGACATCCCACTTGGTGCACTTGTTGGATCCCAATAATATCTTGGTTCAATAAAGCCTTGCTCTTCGTGTTCTGAAATACCATCATTAACTAATTCACCAGTGTACTCAATCCCATAGGAAACAATTGGCCAACCATAGTTATTACCTGGTTCAATAATATTCAATTCGTCCCCAGCTTGTGGGCCAAATTCAACAATCCATAAGTCTTCTGTTTCAGGGTGGAAGTCCACACCTTGAATATTACGGTGACCGTAGCTGTAAATACCATCTAGCGCGTCTTCATCATCAATAAATGGATTCGTATCTACTGCTTCACCATCTTGTGTAATGTGAATGACTTTACCTAAGTAAGCATCTAAGTCTTGTGCACGTTCGCGAATCGGATCATCTGAACGCTCACCAGTTGTTAAAAACAAGTTGTCTTCATCATCAAAGATAATACGTCCACCATAGTGTAAGTCACCATCATATGCTGGTTCTGCTTGGAAGATTACTTCAAAATCTTCAAGTGAAGCTTCATCTTCTGATAAAACACCTTTACCGACAGCCGTTACAGTGCCACCTTCAACATCTTGAGCAAACGTCATAAATACTAATCTTGATTCGTCAAAATCAGGTGCAATGGTTACATCAAGTAAACCACCTTGACCTTCGTTATTTACTTCTGGTGTACCTTCGATTGGATCTGAAACAGAGCCATCTTCAAGGTCTACAATAAGCAGTTCTGCTGAATCTCTTTGCGTTACAAGTAAGCGGTTTGTATCAAACTCTTCCATACCCCAAGACACACCAAGATCCTCTACAACAACTTCCACATCAAGTTCTGTTTCAGTCTCTACTTCAGGTGCTCTTGTTTGTTCTGGAAATGCTGGTTCAAACTCAGTAACTTTTGGTTCAGACTCTGCACTATTATCTGTACTTTCATCAGCGCCTTCGTCAACACTTTCTTCTGTATCAGCATCCGAGTTATCCGTTGATTCTTCATCTGAAGTATCACCATTGCCACATGCTGCCAAAGTCAATACAAACATCAGCATTGTCAAAGACATTAATCTTGACCACGAAACTTTCGTCATTGCTTTTCCTCCCTATTTCTAAAACATTAAACTGAATATATGGTATAAAAATCTTAACCACTTTTTGACACTGAATTAAAGGGGACTGAACTTTTACGAGCAAAATGAAACCCCTTTAAAAACAACACTATCAAAATTATCTCCAAATGACAAATTATTAAACGAATGTACCTAAACTTGAGTACATTTTTCTTTTTTTGAATTGCAAAATCAACAACAATCCTTTATTCAGAACTGTGGTAAAAATGACAGAAAATAAGCACCAGCAAGATGCTGATGCTTTAAATCTTTTAAGTGCTTTATACCGTTCAAACCAATTTGCATCGATTTGAACAAAAAACCCTCTCTGCTCCAGAAGGGCAAAGAGGGTAAACATTGATATAGCAAGTATATTAACGTTTTGAGAACTGAGGCGCACGACGTGCTGCTTTAAGACCGTATTTTTTACGTTCTTTCATACGAGCATCACGCGTTAAGAAGCCAGCAGACTTTAACGTTGGACGGTTGTCAGGATCTACTTGAAGCAGCGCACGCGCTACACCATGACGGATCGCACCAGCTTGACCAGTGAAGCCGCCTCCGTTTACATTAACGTGTACATTGTATTGATCAGTTACACCTGTTTCAACAAGTGGTTGTTTCACGATAAGCTTTAATGTGTCAAGACCGAAATATTCGTCAAGAGAACGACCGTTTACAACGATTGTACCGTCACCAGGAACGAGACGAACACGTGCTACAGAATGCTTACGACGACCTGTGCCGTAGTATTGTACTTGAGCCATAATCCATTACCTCCTAAAGATTAACCGCGAAGCTCGTACGCTTCTGGTTTTTGTGCTTGATGATTGTGTTCAGAACCTGCATATACATGAAGCTTCATGCCTTGCTTACGACCTAAAGTGTTCTTTGGAAGCATTCCTTTGATCGCTAGCTCAAGCATACGCTCAGGCTTGTTTGCACGCATTTCGTGTGCAGCTGTTTGCTTAAGTCCACCTGGGTGGTTCGTGTGACGGTAGTAGATCTTATCTTGAAGCTTGTTACCAGTTAACTGGATTTTGCTTGCATTCAAGATGATTACGTGATCCCCTGTGTCTACATGTGGTGTAAATGTTGGTTTGTGTTTTCCGCGTAGGATTGAAGCAACTTCTGAAGATAGACGACCAAGCGTTTGACCTTCAGCGTCAACAACGTACCACTTACGCTCAACTTCGTTTGGCTTTGCCATATATGTTGTACGCATCATTAAACCTCCTAATAATAAAACAAGTGTTGTTTATTCTCTATTCAGTGCTTGTGTTTTTTAAGCTGGCTGTTCAAGAAACACAAGGCGTTATTGTGATTTCATTCCGCAACCCGGGGCAGTGGGTCTTTAGAATTACCATCTAACATCATACAATATATAAGGAATAATGTCAATTTATTTTATAAAAACTTATCCGGGTGTTTCCTCTTTTTTGAAAGGGTCTGTTTCATAATCAACATGCCACAAAAATAAGCCTTGGGCAGCTGCTGTTTTACCTGCTTGAGTACGATCCTGACTAGCTAAAATCGTCTCCATATCTTTTGCTGTTCGCTTGCCTGTCCCCACTTCGATTAAGGTTCCAACAATGATCCGAACCATGTTGTAAAGAAACCCATTTCCTCTAATAGAAAATTCTAGTTCTCCATCATTCGGTTGTATTGATACATTTGTGATTGTCCGAACTTTGTCCACAACTGCTGTGTTCGCTGCACAAAAAGCCGAAAAGTCGTGTGTTCCTAATAGATATTGCGCAGCTGTCTGCATAGCAGGAACATCAAGTGATTGTTTGCTGTGCAACGCGTGGTTCCGACGAAATACATTCGGCACATCGCCGTGATGAATATAGTAACGATATTCTTTTCCAATTGGTTGAAAGCGTGCGTGAAAGTCCTCTTCCACTTCACTTACTTGTTCTACAACGACGTCAGATGGTAGATGTGCATTTAACGCTTGAAGCCAGTTTCGTTGCTCCATTTGTAGAGTAGAGTCAAAATGAATCACTTGTGCCTTTGCATGAACACCTGCATCGGTTCTTCCTGATGCTGTGACAGGGACAGGCTGCCCTTTATGAATTTTTTCCAAAGCGTGCTCGACAACAGCTTGAACCGTTCTTTTTTCAGGCTGCACTTGATAACCACTGAATTCAGTGCCATCGTAAGCAAGCTTGCATGCATACCTTGCCATGATTTCTCTCCTTTTTACTAAAGCCATAGAACAAGACATGCCACTACAATACTAACTGAAAGTGCGCAGGAATCTTTTCCTTGCCATTTTTTCTGTTTCCACATTGTATAGGTGCCTCGACTACTGTAGCCTCTTGCCTCCATTGCTTCTCCTAATTCTTCTGCTCGCTTTAATGCACGAACAAGGAGCGGGACAAGCAAAGGAATGAACAACTTGATTCGATTTTTTATAGATGTGTTATAACGAATATACCCTCTTGCCCGTTGCGCTTGTTGAACCAAGTGTAGTTCATCACGCAATATGGGAATAAAGCGTAAGGAGATCGACACCATCGTTGCCAGATCTCTTACCGGAACGCGAAGGTTTTTTAATGGGTTTAATAGTAACTCAATGCCTTGTGTTAATTGGTACGAACTTGTAGTTGCTGTCATGACGATCGCAATGAGGAAAAGCATAAGCGTTCGCCACATAAATAAACTAGCCATCGTTATCCCTTCATCGGAAATAGCAAGAGGTCCGATTGAGAACAAGACTTGTCCCTCTTGAATGACAACAACCTGAAAAAGTGAAAACACGATTAGAAAAACAGCTACTGGCATCAATGACCGGATTATCATTTTTACTGGGAGTCGGCTAAAACCGATTAAGACGCCAACTAAAAGTGACGCTACAAAAATGGCGCCCATTGACGTAACAAAGAACAACACAAGCGCAAATAAAAAGGTGCTAATAAGTTTCACCCTTGGATCAAGCGCATGAATGATCGAATCTCTTTCAATATAATCGCCAACAACCAAAGATTTTCTACTTGTCATCTGCTTGATTCCCTACATTTTTTAGCCATGAGGTGGCGACCCAGTCAGCGACTTCTTCAGCTGTTTTTAAGAAAGGAACCGATCCTTTGTCATGAACCAAGTTGTTTGCGAATGCCATCGCTCGGGGATATGGTACATTTCCGCTCACGAGTACATCAGCTGTTTTACCAACACCAACCAGTTTTCCTTCGCTTAAGGCAATACAGTAGTCACAATATAAAGCGACATCATCCATGGAGTGAGTCACCATCCAGATGGTTGCACGCTCTTGTTGCTGGTAACGTCGAAACACATCCATCATCCCATGCTTTAATTTAGGATCAAGTCCTGATGTTGGTTCATCCAATATCAATAGCTTAGGTCTCATAATTAAAATGGCAGCGATGGCCACCCGTCGCATTTGTCCACCTGATAAATGAAAGGGCGAGCGCTTTAAAATAGATGGATCTAATTCGACCATATCGAGGGTGTTCGCAACCTTTTCTTGAATACATTCTTTTCGCTCACCTTTAAGCTGTAAACCAAATGCTAATTCTTCGTAGACGGTATCAGCAAATAACTGCTGCTCCGGGTATTGAAACACATACCCAATCTCGTCTAACGCTCGGACATGTTGATGGTCATGAATATTTTCCCCGTTAACAAGTACCGTACCCATAGTTGGCTCCAGTACACCACTTATTAATTGAGCAAGTGTCGATTTGCCTGACCCAGTCTTACCAACTACCGCTGTAAAACTGAGCTTTGGGATGTGTAAATTGATCGTCTGCAAAGCATGTCGTTGCGTTGTTTGTCTTGTTGCATATTGGTAACTTACGTTTTTAAAGCAAACCTCCATAATGCATCACATAGCTCCTCATCCGATGTTATGGCGTTCTTATTTACATGGATTCCATTTGCATTTAGATCGTTAATTAACGTATAAAGAAATGGAGCATCAAGACCTAATTCCTCCATAATCTTTGGATCATCGAGTAATGGCAGTAACGATCCATCAAAACCAATCTCCCCATCCACTAGTCCAATGATACGTGTGCATTTAGCCACTTCTTCCGCGTCGTGGGTTATCGTTACAATCGACGTACCCTCATGCTGAAGTTGATCCATATACTGCAAAATCTCTTTTCGTCCCTCTGGATCAATCATGGCAGTGGCTTCATCTAAGATTAACCACTTTGGTTCAAGAATCAGAATTCCAGCCAACGCTACACGTTGTTTTTGTCCACCAGATAATTCATTTATTGGTCGAGTTCGCAAATGATGAATGTCTAGCTTTTTTCCATACGTGTCAATTCGCTTGCTAATTTCACTTGCTTGAACGGACTGGTTTTCTAGACCAAAGGCTAAATCATCTTCTACAATCGGGCGCACCATTTGATTATCTGGATTTTGAAACAAAAACCCAATGTCAGCACCACGAAGATTATTGCTAAACTCTATTGAGCCCTCTGTCGGTGTGAGTAATCCCTTTATCAGCTTTCCAAGTGTTGATTTGCCCGAGCCACTTTTGCCGATAATCGCTACCCGTTCGCCTTCATAAAGTGTGAGCGAGACGTGCTTAATGAGGGGGTCTTCACTGTTGTATGAAAAAGAAACGTCTTTTATGGCAAGCATCAAGCCTATTCCTTTCTAAAACAAAAAAGGGCATAGAGTGAAGAAAGCTTCTTGCTTCCATAATCTCCTGCCCTTAATCGCCGCTTACATGAGTTCTTTATACGAACTCAATAATTGCCATTGGTGCACCGTCTCCGCGACGAGGACCAACTTTAAGAATGCGTGTGTATCCACCTTGACGCTCTTCAAAGCGAGGCGCAATCTCAGCGAATAGCTTTTGGATTGCGTCTTGACCATTTTCTTCGTTTGCAACTTCTTTACGTACGAAAGATGCTGCTTGACGACGAGAATGAAGGTCTCCACGTTTACCTAATGTCACCATTTTTTCAACGAGTGGACGCAATTCTTTTGCTTTAGCTTCAGTCGTTTCAATACGCTCATTAATAATTAAATCTGTTACTAAATCACGTAGCAACGCCTTACGTTGTGAACTTGTACGACCAAGTTTTGCGTATGCCATGCTATATTCCCTCCTTTAACCCAAAAAAACAATTATTCTTCGTTACGAAGCCCGAGACCTAACTCGCCTAGCTTCTCTTGTACTTCTTCTAGAGACTTACGTCCAAGGTTACGAACTTTCATCATGTCTTCTTCTGTTTTATGCGTAAGCTCTTGTACCGTATTGATACCAGCACGCTTTAGACAGTTATAAGAACGAACAGAAAGATCAAGCTCTTCAATCGTCATCTCCAAGACTTTTTCTTTTTGGTCTTCTTCCTTCTCAACCATGATTTCCGCATTTTGTGCTTGATCCGTTAAGCCTACGAAAATATTTAAATGCTCTGTTAGGATTTTCGCTCCAAGAGATACTGCTTCTTCAGGGCGAGTGCTTCCATCGGTCCATACATCAAGGGTTAGTTTATCATAGTTTGTGACTTGCCCAACACGTGTATTTTCAACTTGATAGTTTACACGCGCCACCGGTGTATAGATCGAGTCAATTGGAAGAACGCCAATTGGCTGGTCGTCGCTTTTATTTCCATCAGCAAGGATATATCCTCGACCGCGTTTTGCCTGAAGGCGCATGCGGAACGATGCTCCTTTTGTAAGCGTAGCGATATGAAGCTCAGGATTTAAAATTTCTACATCACTATCGTGAGTCAAGTCTCCAGCTGTAACATCGCCTTCACCTTGAACATCAATTTCAAGTGTTTTCTCATCATCCGAGTAAATCTTTAAAGCTAGTTTCTTAAGGTTCAAAATGATCGTTGTCACATCTTCCACGACACCCTCAATTGTTGAGAATTCATGTAGGACACCGTCAATTTGAACTGAAGATACAGCTGCACCAGGAAGCGATGATAGTAGAATGCGACGTAAGGAGTTTCCTAGTGTTGTTCCATAACCACGTTCAAGGGGCTCAACAACAAACTTGCCGTATGTTGCATCTTCACTAACTTCAACCGTCTCAATATTCGGCTTTTCAATTTCAATCATTAAACAAACCCTCCTTCAAAACGTCGAACTCTGGTAAACACAAGGATTGCCCAAAGGACAATCATTAAGCCTTCCCATGAGCAATGCCTATTAGTCTAACCTTCATTGTCTAATAGATCTCGTCTTATCCATTATAGACACTACTAAGAAATCTATACAATGATTGATTTTATTATACTCTGCGACGTTTCGGCGGGCGACAGCCGTTATGAGGAACAGGTGTTACGTCTTTGATCATGTTAACCTCTAACCCAACTGCTTGTAATGAACGGATAGCCGCTTCACGACCAGCTCCAGGACCTTTTACAGATACCTCGATTACCTTCATGCCGTGCTCCATTGCTGTTTTCGCAGCAGTTTCAGCCGCCATTTGTGCAGCGAAAGGAGTAGACTTACGAGAACCTTTAAATCCTAAAGCACCAGCACTTGCCCAAGAGATTGCATTACCATGCGTATCAGTGATCGTCACAATTGTGTTATTGAACGTTGAGCGAATGTGAGCCATTCCTGTATCAATATTTTTCTTTTGACGACGCTTTGGACGAGTATTCGTTTTCTTAGCCATATGATTTGTTCCCTCCTATCTATTTTTTCTTGTTCGCTACTGTACGAGCTGGACCTTTGCGCGTACGAGCGTTGTTTTTTGAATTTTGTCCACGAACGGGCAATCCACGACGATGACGGATTCCACGGTAGCTTCCAATTTCAATTAGACGCTTAATGTTTAGAGACACTTCACGACGAAGATCCCCTTCAACTTGAAAACTTTCAACAGCTTCACGGATACGACCAAGTTCTTCCTCAGTCAAATCGCGAACACGTGTATTCTGATCAATACCAGCAGTTTCAAGAACTTTCGCTGCTGTTGATTTACCAATACCGAATACGTACGTAAGTGAAATTACAACGCGCTTATCGCGTGGAATGTCAACACCTGCAACACGTGCCATAGGCTCGGCACCTCCTTATCGTTTAGCCTTGTTTTTGTTTATGCTTTGGATTTTCGCAAATTACCATGACATTGCCTTTACGGCGAATAACTTTACATTTTTCACAGATCGGTTTTACCGACGGTCTTACCTTCATTGTATAAACCTCCTTGTGTACGGAGAGTGTTTTTTATTTATAGCGGTACGTAATTCTTCCACGCGTTAGATCATAAGGAGAAAGCTCAATTGTCACTTTATCACCAGGCAAAATGCGGATAAAGTGCATACGAATTTTCCCAGATACATGCGCAAGAATTTTATGACCGTTCTCAAGTTCAACACGAAACATTGCGTTTGGAAGTGGCTCGATAACCGTACCTTCAACTTCAATAACGTCTTCTTTCGCCATGGGTAGTTTCCTCCCTTCGAGTTAGATGCTAACAAATCCAGAACTACACAGACATTCTATCTTACCTGAAAACTTATGCTTTCGTCAAGATTTCATACCCGGTTTCTGTAATTGCAATCGTATGCTCAAAATGGGCACAATTTTTCTTATCTACAGTTACGACAGTCCAATTATCAGAAAGTGTTTTTACATATCGACTACCTGCATTAATCATTGGCTCAATCGCAAGTACCATACCGGGCTTTAAGCGCGGCCCTTTTCCTGGAGGTCCGTAATGAGGAATTTGTGGATCCTCGTGTAAGTTTTGACCAACACCGTGGCCAACATACTCACGAACCACAGAAAATCCAAGAGGTTCAACATGTGATTGAATCGCATGTGAGATATCTGACAAGCGATTGCCTGGTCGAGCTTGCTCTAAGCCTTTATAGAGCGACTCTTCCGTCACATCAAGCAACTGTTGATCTCCCTCTTTAATTGAACCGACCCCATACGTCCAAGCGGAATCGCCATGGTAGCCATTATAATATGCGCCTATATCTAAGCTAATAATGTCACCATCTTCAAGCACTCGATTACCAGGAATGCCGTGCACCAACTCTTCGTTTACGGAAGCACAAACGCTTCCTTTAAACCCCCCATAACCTAGGAAAGAAGGTGTTGCATCATGTGAACGAATAAACGTTTCAGCAATTGAATCGAGTTCACCAGTCGTAATACCTGGTTTGATATATGGTTTCAAGTGAGCATGTGTCAGTGCGACAATACGCCCAGCCTGTCTCATAATTTCAAGTTCACGTTCTGTTTTAATTACAATCATGCATGCGTCTCCGCCAGTAATGCTTCGATATCTTTATAGACATCATTAATATCTCTATTACCGTCAATATGCTTTAGATAACCTTTTGACTCGTAAAAGTCAATTAATGGTTGTGCTTGTTGTTGATTCACTTCAAGACGTTTCTTAACCGTCTCTGGTTTATCATCATCACGTTGGATCAACTCACTACCATCTACATCACATTTTCCTTCAACCTTTGGTGGGTTGTAAAGAAGATGATACGTTTTACCAGAAGTTGGTGAAACGCGACGTCCTGTTAATCGCTCAATGAGTAAATCTTCAGGAACGTGGATATTCAACACATAATCGAGTTCTTTATCAAGAGATGAAAGGATCTCTTCAAGACCTTCTGCTTGTGCAATGGTTCTCGGGAAGCCATCTAGTAAAAAACCTTTTTCACAATCCTTTTGTGAAAGACGATCTTTTACGATTCCGATCGTTACTTCATCCGGAACAAGACCACCAGCATCCATATATGATTTTGCTTGTAATCCAAGTTCTGTTTCATTTTTCATCGCAGCGCGAAACATATCACCAGTTGAGATATGCGGTAAGCCAAATTGATCAACAATTTTTTCTGCTTGTGTACCTTTTCCGGCACCAGGCAATCCCATCAAAATTAAGTTCATTTTAAATCCCCTTCCTGCAAGTTCTAGAAAAGATGAACGGAGGAGGGCAAGACCCAATTCCGCTCTCTTTAGTTGATAAATCCTTTATAAGATCGTTTTATTAACTGACCTTCAATTTGCTTCATCGTATCAAGGGCAACCCCGACGATGATTAAAAGACCAGTTCCACCAATCTGAACTTGAGGTGGGAGATCTAAAAGAGCAATAAAGACAACCGGGATTGTTGCAATGGTTGCTAAGAATAATGCACCCACGAACGTTAACCGGTATAAAATCCGTGTAATAAACGTTTGTGTCGCTTGACCAGGACGAATGCCGGGAATATATCCACCTTGTCTCTTTAAATTGTCGGCCATTTTTTCTGGATTTACTTGCACAAACGTATAGAAATACGTGAATGCCACAATCAGAAGAACAAAAATCGATCCGCCAATTAAAGTTCCAGGAACAA
This sequence comes from Shouchella sp. JSM 1781072, assembly GCF_041949915.1. Lineage (NCBI taxonomy): Bacteria > Bacillati > Bacillota > Bacilli > Caryophanales > Bacillaceae > Shouchella > Shouchella sp. JSM 1781072. Next base: position 44,658 of record NZ_JBHFQE010000006.1, on the reverse strand, counting down.
AGTTTTGTACAATCCAATTTGCCCAAGCACTGTCTTCCGTACCAACAAACGTTGCGATTGTGGATGGGAAGTAAAAGAGTGCAGATGCAAAGATGACTGGGATAACCCCTGCTGCGTTTACCTTAATTGGTAAGTGCGTTGATTGTCCGCCCACTGGGCTGCGATTGACAACACGTTTTGCATATTGCACAGGAATTTTACGTAGTGCTTGTTGCACATAGATCACACCGATAATAATAAGTAAAACAATAATCGCCAACAGTGCCACAGTAACGATTGCTAGGAATAGCTGATCGCCTGCTCCTTCAATTTCCGAAACATATAACGTATTTAACATGTTTGGTACACCTGCAGCGATACCGGCAAAGATAATGATAGAGATTCCATTTCCAACACCATGTGCTGTAATTTGTTCACCCACCCACATTAGAAATGCCGTACCAGCAGTCAATACCATCGCAATGTAAATGTACGTCATTGGACCAGGATTCACAATTAAATCAACTGAGCCTGTTGCAGCCATAGAGTTAAAACCGATGGACATGGCAATAGCTTGAACAAAACCTAAAACGATCGTTCCATAACGAGTAACCTGTGTTAGCTTTTTCCGACCAGCCTCACCTTGCTTCGCCCACTCAGCAAACTTCGGTACCACGTCTAGCTGTAAAAGCTGAACGACGATGGATGCTGTAATGTAAGGCATAATCCCCATCGCAAAAATCGAGAAGTTACTTAATGCTCCACCACCGAAGGTATCAAGAAAACCGAACGCATTCGCTTCTCCAAATAGCATGTCAAGTGCATCACTATTTGTACCTGGTACTGGAATAAATGTACCAACTCGAAATACGATAAGCATCAAAAGCGTAAAGATGATTTTGCGACGTAAATCTCTCACACGGAAGATGTTGGAGATCGCCTTAAACATTAAACCACCTCGGTTGTTCCGCCAGCAGCTTCAATTGCTTTTACTGCAGATGCAGAGAACTTGTTTGCTTTAACAGTCAAGTTTTTATCTAAGCTGCCATTTCCTAACACTTTAATACCGTGTTTTACATTCTTAACTGCTTTTGATTCAATTAAGAGTTCAGGAGTAACTTCTGTTCCTGCTTCAAAACGGTTTAGTACATCAAGGCTAACAACCGTGTATTCTTTACGGTGAATGTTCGTAAAACCACGTTTTGGTAAACGACGATAAAGTGGATTTTGACCACCTTCAAAACCAAGTCTTACGCCACCACCTGAACGTGCTTTTTGACCTTTGTGTCCTCTACCAGAAGTTTTTCCGTTACCAGAACCAATTCCGCGACCTACACGATTACGGACTTTGCGTGAACCTTCTGCTGGTTGTAACTCATGAAGTTTCATGCTTCCTACACCTCCTCGTTGCTAAAAATCATCTATTTACGCGTCAATTTCGCTTACAGTTACTAAGTGTTTTACTTTGTTAACCATTCCACGAATTGCTACGTTATCTTCTTGTACTACAGTTTGGTGCATTTTACGTAAACCAAGTGTGTTTACTGTCACGCGTTGATCGCTAGGACGGCCGATCAAGCTACGTGTAAGGGTGATTTCTAATTTCTTTGCCATCGTAATCCCTCCCTTAACCTAACAGTTCTTCTACGGATTTGCCACGTAGTTTTGCTACTTCTTCAGCGCGTTTAAGGCTTGTTAAACCTGTAAGTGTAGCACGAACCATGTTAATTGGGTTGCTTGAACCTAGAGACTTAGAAAGAATGTCACCAACACCAGCAAGATCAAGTACAGCACGTACAGGACCACCGGCGATAACTCCAGTACCTTCTGAAGCTGGCTTAAGCAATACGCGTCCAGCACCAAAACGTCCAACAATTTGGTGTGGGATTGTTGTATTAACAAGCGGTACTTCAATTAAGTTTTTCTTTGCATCTTCAACAGCTTTACGGATTGCTTCAGGTACCTCCTGAGCTTTCCCCATTCCAAAGCCGACGTGACCGTTTTTGTCTCCAACTACAACAAGTGCAGCAAAGCGGAAGCGACGACCACCTTTAACAACCTTAGCGACACGGTTGATCGTGACGACTTTTTCTTCAAGTTCCAAAGTATTTGGATCAATTGAACGCATAAAAAGGTTTCCCTCCTTCGTTTTTAGAATTTCAGACCTGCTTCGCGAGCTGCATCTGCAAGCTCTGCAACGCGTCCGTGATATAGATATCCTCCACGGTCAAACACGATTGTTTCGTGTCCCGCTTCGATCGCACGTTTTGCAACGGCTTCGCCAACTTGGCGAGCTGCTTCTTTATTTGAACCCTTTTCGATCTTCAATTCTTTATCAAGTGATGAAGCTTGAGCAAGAGTTACACGATTCACGTCGTCAATTAGTTGAGCGTAAATGTGCTTAGAAGAACGGAATACGTTTAAACGTGGACGCTGCGGCGTACCGCTTAAAGTGCGGCGTACGTGAGCGTGTCTTTTCTTACGGCCTGTATTTGAGTTAGGCTTCGTAATCATGAGACGTCATTCCTTTCTTTGTCGATACTAATTATTTACCAGTTTTACCTTCTTTACGACGCACATACTCGCCTTCGTAACGAATACCTTTACCTTTATAAGGCTCAGGCTGACGTACAGCGCGGATGTTAGAAGCAAGTGCACCAACACGTTCCTTGTTAATTCCTCTAACAATAACTTTTGTGTTAGATGGCACTTCAATTTCTAGACCTTCTTCAGGTGTAATTTCAACTGGGTGAGAATAACCAACGTTAAGCACAAGCTTATTGCCAGATTTTGAAGCACGGTAACCGACACCGTTCAGTTCAAGTCCACGCTCAAATCCTTTTGTTACTCCTTCAACCATGTTGTTTACATTCGCACGCATCGTACCATGAAGAGCGCGGTGCTCCTTATGATCAGACGGACGTTCGAAAGTCATTTCATTGTTTTCTAAGTTTACTTTAATATCTTGGTGAAGCTCACGGCTTAATTCACCTTTAGGTCCTTTAACAGTACAAAGGTTACCATCTAAAGAAACTGTAACTCCCTCAGGAATTGTAATAGGTTTCAGTCCAACTCGAGACATTTGTAGTACACCTCCATTTCAATTAAGCTTTATTACCAAACGTAAGCGAGAACTTCGCCGCCGATTTGTTGTTGACGCGCTTCTTTATCAGTTAATAAACCTTTAGAAGTCGACACGATTGCAATCCCAAGACCACCTAATACGCGAGGTAGTTCCGTTGATTTTGCATAAACACGTAGTCCTGGCTTAGAAATACGTTTAAGACCAGTAATAACACGTTCGTTTGATGTTCCGTATTTCAAAAAGATACGAATAACACCTTGTTTATTATCTTCAATGTACTCATAATCGCGAACAAAACCTTCACGCTTAAGAATTTCAGCGATTTCCTTCTTCACCATAGAAGCAGGAAGCTCAAGTTTCTCGTGACGTACAAGATTCGCGTTACGAATACGAGTTAGCATATCTGCAATTGGATCCGTCATGACCATAGTTAATTACCTCCTTCCCAATCGATTTACCAGCTTGCTTTTTTCACACCAGGAATTTGCCCTTTATAAGCAAGTTCTCTGAAGCAAATACGGCAAAGTTTAAATTTACGCAACACTGAATGAGGACGTCCGCAACGCTCACAACGAGTATAAGCTTGAACGTTATACTTAGGTGTGCGCTTTTGCTTTGCAATCATAGATTTTTTTGCCAACGTGTTCCCTCCTCTTCTTTAAGAGATTATTTTTGGAACGGCATGCCTACTTGTGTAAGTAATTCACGCGCTTCTTCATCTGTTTGTGCAGTTGTTACAATAACAATATCCATACCACGGACTTTATCAACTTTATCGTAGTCGATCTCCGGGAAAATTAGTTGTTCTTTCACGCCAAGCGTGTAGTTTCCACGACCGTCGAATGCTTTTTTAGAAATCCCACGGAAGTCACGTACACGTGGAAGTGAAACGGAAACCAATTTATCCAAGAAGTCATACATACGCTCTCCGCGTAGTGTAACTTTCGCTCCGATTGGCATACCTTCACGCAACTTAAAACCAGCGATTGATTTTTTCGCTTTCGTGATAACAGGCTTTTGACCAGTGATCTGTTGAAGTTCTTCAACCGCTTTGTCTAAAACTTTTGCGTTTTGAACAGCTTCACCAACACCCATGTTCACAACAATTTTTTCAATCTTTGGCACAGCCATCACAGAAGAGTAGTTAAACTTCTCTGTTAGAGATGAAACAATCTCGCCTTGATATTTTTCTTTCAAACGATTCATTTAGGTTGGTCCTCCTTTCACCTTACTGACTACTTGATGATTTCGCCAGATTTTTTTGCTACACGCACTTTTTTACCATCTTCATCTTTAAAACCTACACGCGTACGCTCTCCAGTTTTAGGATCAACAAGCATAACGTTAGAAGAATGAATTGGTGCTTCTTGATCAAGAATTCCACCTTGTGGATTATCTTGTGAAGGTTTTGCGTGTTTCTTCACCATGTTAATTCCTTCAACAAGCACACGGCTTTTTTTCGGGTAAGCTTCAAGGATCGTCCCTTGCTTCCCTTTGTCTTTACCAGCAATAACGATTACTGTATCGCCTTTTTTGACATGCATCACTTTTGCACCTCCCTGAGTAAACATCGATTGATCTCTTTATTCCGAACGAAACTTATAGTACCTCAGGAGCAAGAGAAACAATTTTCATAAACTGTTTGTCTCGAAGTTCACGTGCTACCGGACCGAAGATACGAGTACCACGAGGACCCTTATCGTCACGTACGATTACAGCTGCGTTCTCATCAAACTTAATATACGAACCGTCGTTACGGCGAACACCGCTTTTAGAGCGAACGATTACAGCGCGAACAACTTCGCCTTTCTTAACAACGCCACCTGGTGTTGCTTGTTTTACCGAACAAACAATGACATCACCAACGTTAGCTGTCTTACGTCCAGAACCACCAAGAACTTTAATACAAAGAACTTCACGCGCTCCAGAGTTATCAGCAACTTTTAAACGGCTTTCTTGTTGAATCATACTGTTTTACCTCCCTTCAACCGTAGCCTATTAAATAATAATAGCTTCTTCTACAATTTCTACTAAACGAAAACGTTTATCTTTTGAAAGTGGGCGAGTTTCCATGATACGAACGATGTCGCCTACTTTTGCAGTATTTTCTTCATCATGTGCTTTGAACTTCTTTGAGTACTTTACACGTTTACCATAAAGGCGATCGACCTTGTATGTTTCAACAAGAACACTAATCGTTTTCTCCATTTTGTCAGAAACGACACGACCTTGGTAAACTTTACGCTGATTGCGGTCCATGCAGCAAACCTCCTTTTTTAGCCGTTGTTAATTCCGAGCTCACGTTCACGCAAAACAGTTTTTGCACGAGCAATACCTTTGCGGACTTCACGAATGCGAACCGGGTTTTCAAGTTGCCCAGTTGCTAGTTGAAAGCGTAGGTTGAAAAGCTCTTCTTTAAGAGTTTGCGTTTTTTGTTCGATTTCAGCAGTGGTTAAGTTACGGATATCAGTTGCTTTCATTTGAGTCACCACCCACTTCTTCACGTTTTACGAATTTACATTTAATAGGCAACTTATGAGAAGCAAGACGTAAAGCTTCACGAGCTACTTCTTCAGGTACGCCTGAGATTTCAAACATGATCTTACCAGGTTTTACAACGGCAACCCAACCTTCTGGAGCACCTTTACCTGAACCCATTCGAACTTCTAGTGGCTTAGCAGTGTAAGGCTTAGATGGGAAAATCTTAATCCAAACTTTACCGCCACGTTTCATATAACGAGTCATTGCAATACGAGCTGATTCAATTTGACGGTTTGTGATCCATGAAGCTTCTAGAGCTTGTAAACCATATTCACCGAAATGTACTTCTGTACCGCCTTTCGCACGACCACGCATTTTTCCACGGTGTTCACGACGATATTTAACGCGTTTAGGCATTAACATGTTTAGTTGCCTCCTTCCTCTTTGTTCGTTCCTTTCGCTGGAAGGACTTCACCACGGTAAACCCAAATTTTCACACCGATTTTTCCGTATGTTGTATCAGCTTCAGCTGTACCATAGTCAATATCAGCACGAAGTGTGTGAAGTGGAACTGTTCCTTCGCTATAGTGCTCAGCACGAGCGATATCTGCGCCACCAAGACGACCAGATACTTGTGTTTTGATTCCTTTAGCGCCTGAACGCATTGTGCGTTGGATCGCTTGTTTCATTGCACGACGGAAAGAAATACGATTCTCTAATTGACGAGCAATATTTTCAGCAACTAATTTCGCATCAAGATCAGCTTGCTTAATTTCTGAAATGTTAATGTGTACTCTTTTACCTGTAAGTTGGTTTAAAGATTTACGTAAAGCTTCAACTTCTGAACCGCCTTTTCCGATCACCATTCCTGGCTTGGCAGTAGAAATTGTGATATTCACACGGTTCGCAGCGCGTTCGATTTCTACTTTAGATACTGATGCATCTTTTAAACGGCCTTCAACGTGCTCACGGATTGAAATGTCTTCATGAAGTAGATCAGCATAGTCTTTTTTGCTAGCGTACCACTTTGAGTCCCAATCACGAATAACGCCAACGCGAAGTCCGATAGGATTTACTTTTTGACCCATGTGTTATCCCTCCTTCTTTTCTGATACAACCAATGTAATGTGGCTCGTACGTTTGTTAATCCGGCTTGCACGACCTTGTGCACGCGGACGGAAACGTTTAAGCGTTACGCCTTCGTCAACGAAAGCTTCTGAAATAACGAGATTATTCGGCTCCATTTCGTAGTTGTGCTCTGCGTTCGCAATTGCGGAGTTAAGAAGCTTTTCAACTACTGGAGAAGCAGATTTAGGTGTATGCTTTAAGATTGCAATCGCTTCGCCGACTTGTTTTCCACGAATAAGATCGATCACAAGACGAACTTTACGAGGCGCAATGCGAACCTGTTTAGCAACAGCTTTAGCTTGTTCCATGAGAGTGGTCCTCCTTTCTTACTTAACGTCTTGTTTTCTTATCTGCGGCATGCCCTTTATACGTACGTGTAGGAGCAAATTCACCAAGTTTGTGTCCAACCATATCTTCTGAAACATATACCGGTACGTGCTTACGTCCATCATAGACAGCGAAAGTGTGTCCAATAAAGTCAGGGAAGATAGTAGAACGACGAGACCAAGTTTTTACAACTCTTTTCTCGCTTGTTTCGTTTAGTGCTTCAACCTTTTTCATCAAGTGATCATCAACGAAAGGTCCTTTTTTCAAACTACGGCCCATGTGAGTGCCTCCCTTCGAGATTCGACCACGGTCCTAAATGAGAACCGTAGACAAACCACGTTATTTTTTACGACGACGTACGATGTACTTGTCGGAGTGTTTGTTTTTCTGACGCGTTTTGTATCCAAGAGTTGGTTTACCCCATGGAGACATTGGTGACGGACGACCAATTGGTGCTTTACCTTCACCACCACCGTGTGGGTGATCGTTAGGGTTCATTACAGAACCACGAACTGTTGGACGAATACCTTTCCAACGAGAACGTCCAGCTTTACCGATGTTAATAAGCTCGTGCTCTACATTTCCAACTTGACCAATTGTTGCACGACAAGTTGAAAGGATGTAACGAGTTTCACCAGAGTTCAAACGTACTAATACGTACTGACCTTCTTTACCAAGAAGTTGAGCTTCCGTACCAGCAGAACGAACTAACTGACCGCCTTTACCAGGGCGAAGTTCAATGTTATGAATCACAGTACCTACAGGGATATTGATAAGTGGTAACGTGTTACCAACTTTGATATCCGCTTCAGAACCAGACTCAATCATTGCTCCTACTTTTAAACCTTTTGGTGCCAAGATATAACGCTTTTCACCATCAACATAGTTAATTAATGCGATATTCGCAGAACGGTTTGGATCATATTCGATCGTAGCAACGCGACCTGGAATTCCATCTTTATTACGCTTAAAGTCAATAACGCGGTATTGACGCTTATGACCGCCACCTTGGTGACGTACAGTTAAACGACCTTGGTTGTTACGTCCACCTTTATTGTGTAGAGGCGCAAGTAACGACTTTTCCGGTTTGTCTGTAGTGATTTCAGCAAAATCTGATCCACTCATATGACGACGACCGGCACTGGTCGGTTTATACTTTTTAATAGCCATGTTCAGTTCCCTCCTTCTCTAAATTCTTACGCTTCAAAGAAGTCTAGTTCTTTACTATCTGCTGATAGTTGAACGACTGCTTTCTTGCGTTTTGCAGTAAAGCCTGTGAAACGACCGAATCGCTTAGACTTTCCTTTGTAGTTGACTGTATTGACGCTGTTAACCTTCACTTCAAAGATTTCTTCAATCGCATCTTTGATTTGAGATTTATTCGCGCGAACATCTACGTCAAACGTGTACTGTTTATTTTCCATTAAGTCAGCAGACTTCTCAGTAATAATAGGGCGCTTAATGATATCACGTGCGTTCGACATTACGCAAGCACCTCCTCTACCTTTTCGACTGCGTCTTTAGTGATGACAACTTTGTCATGCTTAAGCAAGTCTAAAACGTTGACACTGTCGGCTGTAAGGAAAGTAACATTTGGTAAGTTACGAGCAGATAAAGCAACATTTTCATTGTAGTCAGCTGTTACAATCAATGCTTTTGAATCTACTGATAAACTTGCAAGTACTTCCTTCATAGATTTTGTTTTAATTGCTTCAAAAGAAAGATTATCAAGAACAACTAATTCTGAACCTTGTACTTTAGAAGACAAAGCAGATTTAAGTGCTAAGCGACGAACTTTCTTTGGTAGTTTGTAGCTGTAGCTACGTGGAGTTGGTCCAAATACAACGCCACCGCCAACCCATTGTGGGGAACGGATAGAACCTTGACGCGCACGTCCGGTTCCTTTTTGACGCCATGGCTTTCTTCCACCACCACGAACTTCAGAACGACCTTTTGTTTTATGCGTACCTTGACGTAAAGACGCTTGCTGCATGATAACTGCATCATGTACAACACTGTTATTTGGTTCAATCCCAAATACTGCATCAGCAAGTTCGATATCTCCAACTTCAGAACCTGTTTGGTTAAAAACTGTAACTTTTGGCATTCGAATGGCCTCCTTTCTATAACATTAAGCTTTAACTGCAGATTGAACAGTTACGTAGCTTTTTTTCGCTCCAGGAACGTTACCTTTTACTAGAAGAAGATTACGCTCTTCATCTACACGAACGATCTCTAGGTTTTGGATTGTAATTTGCTCTCCACCCATACGTCCAGGTAATAATTTACCTTTGAATACGCGGTTTGGCGCTACAGGTCCCATTGAACCTGGGCGACGGTGGTAACGAGAACCGTGAGTCATAGGTCCACGAGATTGGTTATGGCGTTTAATTGCGCCTTGGAAACCTTTCCCTTTAGATGTACCTGTTACATCAACGACTTCTCCTGCTGCAAATGTTGTTACGTTAATCGCTTGACCAACTTCTACCTCGTCAAGTTTAACGTCACGGATTTCCTTGATGAAGCGCTTAGGTGTTGCTTCTGCTTTCGCTGCATGACCCGCTTCTGGTTTGTTAGGCTTTTTCGCATCAGCAAAGCCGATTTGAATTGCTTCATATCCATCTGATTCAATTGTCTTCTTTTGAAGAACGACGTTTGGCTCAGCTTGAATTACTGTTACAGGAATGGCTTCACCGTTTTCAGCAAACACTTGAGTCATACCAATTTTTCTTCCTAAGATTCCTTTGGACATCCGTTACACCTCCTATTAAATATATAAATTTTATTTTAGCTTATAGCTTAATTTCAATATCAACGCCAGATGGTAAATCTAAACGCATTAAAGCATCCACAGTTTGTGGTGTTGGATTCACAATGTCAATTAGACGTTTGTGCGTACGCATTTCAAACTGTTCACGAGAATCTTTGTACTTGTGAACTGCTCGTAATACTGTGTATACAGATTTCTCAGTTGGAAGTGGAATCGGTCCTGATACGCTCGCACCTGAACGTTTTGCCGTTTCAACAATCTTCACAGCTGACTGGTCTAGCACACGATGATCATACGCTTTTAAACGAATACGAATCTTTTGCTTTGCCATGATAGCCCTCCTTTTTCGCCCATTTTATAAAATAGACATACTCCGCGGAAATTTCCTCACCCTCCCATGGCAAAGGGGCCGGGTGTGTCAGCAACCTTCCGCATCATCGCTGTCAAACATGCCACACATAATAATTGTATTTCTAGTATAAAAACAAAGAAACGCACCTATCGGGCACACTTCTACTATTATATAGACTAATACCTATGAATGCAAGGGGTTATGCTGTTTTTTTCAAAAGAAAAAGAGGACGAAATAAATCCGTCCTCTTTTTTATTTATTACTTCTGGATTGTAGCTACAACGCCAGCGCCTACAGTACGGCCACCTTCGCGAATTGAGAATTTAGTACCTTCCTCAAGTGCGATTGGAGCGATTAGCTCAACAGTCATTTCAACGTTATCACCAGGCATTACCATTTCAGTACCTTCTGGTAATTGGCAGATACCAGTTACGTCAGTTGTACGGAAATAGAATTGTGGACGATAGTTAGAGAAGAATGGAGTATGACGTCCACCTTCTTCTTTTGAAAGAACATAAACTTCAGCTTTGAAGTTTGTGTGTGGCGTGATTGTACCAGGCTTAGCTAGTACTTGTCCACGTTGGATATCTTCACGAGCTACCCCACGAAGAAGCGCACCGATGTTGTCGCCAGCTTCAGCATAGTCAAGAAGCTTACGGAACATTTCTACACCTGTAACAGTTGTAGATTTTTTCTCTTCTTCAATACCAAGGATTTCTACAGTATCACCAACGTTAAGTTGTCCACGCTCTACACGACCAGTAGCAACTGTTCCACGACCAGTGATTGAGAATACATCCTCAACAGGCATCATGAATGGCTTATCTTTGTCACGCTCTGGAGTTGGGATATATTCGTCAACAGCGTTCATAAGCTCAACGATTTTTTCTTCCCACTCAGCTTCACCTTGAAGTGCTTTAAGAGCAGAACCTTGGATAACTGGAGTATCATCACCAGGGAAGTCATACTCAGAAAGAAGGTCACGTACTTCCATTTCTACTAGTTCAAGTAGCTCTTCGTCATCTACCATGTCACATTTGTTTAAGAATACAACTAGGTAAGGTACGCCTACTTGACGAGAAAGAAGAATGTGCTCACGCGTTTGTGGCATTGGACCGTCAGCAGCAGATACTACTAGGATTCCGCCGTCCATTTGCGCAGCGCCAGTGATCATGTTTTTAACATAGTCAGCGTGACCTGGGCAGTCAACGTGTGCATAGTGACGAGTATCAGTTTCGTATTCAACGTGCGCAGTAGAGATTGTAATTCCACGCTCACGCTCTTCTGGAGCACCGTCAATTGCGTCATACGCCATTGCTTGGCCTTTACCAGAACGCTTAGCAAGTACAGTTGTAATTGCAGCAGTTAAAGTTGTTTTACCATGGTCGACGTGTCCAATTGTACCGATATTGGCATGTGTTTTGGAACGATCAAATTTTGCTTTTGCCATGATTCATTTCCTCCCTTAAATACAGTTAATTTTTTTATTCATAAGAAAGGTAGCTGACTAGCAGCCAATTCCTTTCCTAGCTTACAATAAATCATCACTCAAAACAACGCGGAAGCATTACGCTCCAGTTTGCTTTTTAATGATTTCCTCAGATACACTCTTCGGCACTTCTTCGTAGTGATCAAAGAACATAGAATACGTTCCGCGACCTTGCGTACGAGAACGAAGGCTTGTCGCATAACCGAACATTTCAGCAAGTGGAACAAACGCCTTAACGATTTGTGCATTACCACGAGCTTCCATGCCTTCAACACGTCCACGACGAGCTGTTACATCACCCATAATGTCACCCATGTATTCTTCAGGGATAACAATCTCAACTTTCATTAGAGGCTCAAGTAGAGCTGGGCTACATTTTGATTTCGCATTTTTCAATGCCATAGAAGCGGCAATTTTAAATGCCATCTCAGACGAATCGACATCATGGTAAGAACCATCATAAAGTTTCGCTTTAAGATCGATTACAGGGTATCCAGCAATCATACCATTATCTAGTGCTTCCTCAATACCTGCTTCTACAGAAGAGATATATTCACGAGGTACTGCACCACCGACAATCGCATTTTCGAATTCAAATCCAGCGCCTTCTTCGTTCGGAGAGAACTCAACCCAAACGTGACCAAACTGTCCACGACCACCAGACTGACGTACGAATTTACCTTCAACTTTTGCAGACTGACGAATTGTTTCACGGTAAGAAACTTGTGGTGCACCCACATTCGCTTCTACCTTGAACTCACGTTTCATACGATCAACAAGAATGTCTAGGTGAAGTTCACCCATACCACCGATAATCGTTTGACCCGTTTCTTCATCAGTGTGCGTTTTAAACGTAGGATCTTCCTCTGCTAGTTTAGCAAGAGCAATAGCCATTTTATCTTGGTCTGCTTTTGATTTAGGTTCAACAGACAAGTGGATAACTGGATCAGGGAACTGCATGGACTCTAAGATTACAAGGTTCTTTTCATCACATAAAGTATCACCAGTTGTTGTATCTTTCAAACCTACTGCAGCCGCAATATCGCCTGAGTATACAGTTGCAATCTCTTCACGAGAGTTTGCATGCATTTGAAGGATACGTCCAACACGCTCACGCTTGTCTTTAGTCGCATTACGAACATAAGAACCAGAGTTAAGCGTACCAGAATAAACACGGAAGAACGTTAGTTTACCAACGAATGGATCTGTCATAACCTTAAATGCTAATGCAGAGAAAGGTTGATCATCACCAGGCTCACGAGTCACTTCTTCTTCAGAATCTGGCACGTGTCCGCGAATTGCCGCAACATCAAGAGGAGATGGTAGGTAATCAAGAACCGCATCAAGAAGCGCTTGAACACCTTTGTTTTTGAAAGCTGAACCACAAATTACAGGATAAAATTCTACGTTGACTGTACCTTGACGGATAGCCGCTTTAATTTCGTCCTTTGTTAATTCTTCGCCTTCAAGATATTTCATCATTAACTCTTCATCTAGCTCAGCAACTGCTTCAACTAATGATTCACGCATTTTTTTTGCTTGTTCTTCATATTCAGCAGGGATATCTGTTACTTCCCAGTTTTGACCAAGATCATCTTTAGAGATGTGCGCAGTCATTTCAATCAAATCAATAAATCCAGAAAACTCATCTTCTGCACCGATTGGCAATTGAATTGGGTGAGCATTTGCTTGCAAACGATCACGTAACGTTCCTACTGAATACATAAAGTCTGCACCCGTTTTATCCATCTTGTTGACGAATACGATACGTGGTACACCATATGTTGTTGCTTGACGCCATACAGTTTCTGTTTGCGGTTCAACACCAGATTGTGCATCAAGTACCGCAACTGCCCCATCAAGTACACGCAAAGAACGCTCTACTTCTACCGTAAAGTCTACGTGTCCAGGAGTATCAATGATATTGATACGGTGGTCTTTCCACTGAGCTGTTGTCGCAGCAGACGTGATCGTAATTCCACGCTCTTGCTCTTGCGCCATCCAGTCCATTTGAGAAGCACCTTCGTGTGTTTCACCAATCTTATGCACACGACCTGTGTAGAACAAAATACGTTCAGTAGCGGTTGTTTTACCGGCATCGATGTGAGCCATGATGCCGATATTACGTGTATCTTTTAAGGAGAATTCTCTTGCCATAGTAACGTTCTCCTTTCAACCTTATATTTTAAAATCTTACCAACGGTAGTGAGCAAACGCTTTGTTCGCTTCTGCCATTTTATGCATATCTTCACGTTTCTTAACAGCTGAACCAGTGTTGTTCGCTGCATCAAGAATTTCGTTAGCAAGACGCTCTTCCATTGTCTTTTCGCCACGAAGACGTGAATAGTTTACTAACCAACGTAAACCTAGTGTTGTACGACGGTCAGGTCTAACTTCAACCGGTACTTGATAGTTTGAACCACCAACACGGCGAGCTCTAACTTCAAGAACTGGCATGATGTTTTTTAATGCTTGATCGAAAACTTCCATAGGTTCGTTTCCGCTACGCTCTTTAACAAGATCAAAAGCATTATATAAAATCGTTTGAGCTGTTCCACGCTTCCCGTCAACCATGATGCGGTTGATGAGGCGGGTTACAAGCTTGGAATTATACATTGGATCAGGTAATACATCACGACGTGGTACTGGACCTTTACGAGGCATGTGTCCCCCTCCTTTCACCGATTATCCTTATTTGTTTATTACTTTTTCTCTTTTGGTTTTTTCGTTCCGTATTTAGAACGACTTTGCATACGGTTTTGAACACCTGCAGTATCAAGTGCACCACGAACGATGTGGTAACGTACCCCTGGTAAGTCTTTTACACGACCTCCACGAATAAGTACAACACTGTGCTCTTGTAAGTTGTGTCCAATTCCTGGGATGTATGCAGTAACCTCAATTGAGTTCGTTAGACGTACACGAGCATATTTACGAAGAGCCGAGTTCGGTTTCTTCGGTGTCATTGTACCAACACGTGTGCACACCCCACGTTTTTGTGGAGAAGATACATTTGTTTGTGCTTTTTTGTAGCTATTGTATCCTTTATTAAGTGCAGGTGAGTCAGACTTTTTCACTTTGTCTACGCGACCTTTACGAATTAACTGGTTAATAGTAGGCATTTTTGTTTCCTCCCTTCCCTTATTTTAAGACCACCGATCCAGGTGGTTCATGTTTAGGCAAAAGAATAAGTTGTCTTGATCACTCAAAACAAACTTTCTATTTCCTTAACGCTACAGTGGCTGCACCGACTTCAATTCCACATGCTTTACCAAGCTGCTTCATCGAATCGACATATACGACCGCAACATCTGTATCAATAGCAGCACCGACGACCTCTTGCTTTATACGCGGATCGGCATCGTTTGCCACGTACAGCTCTTTAATTAAATGAGCATGTAGTGCTTTCAGTGTCTGTTTTCTTCCGATCACTCGATCTTTCGCCTGTTCTACTTTTTCATAAGACATTGTCATACCTCCAAAGCAGCAGACTATCAGGCACACTTTGATATAGTATCACCGTGAGATAGGCTGTGTCAACAGCCTATCCGGTGATTTTCGCAAATTATTCTTGAACAAGCGCCTCTTCAGAGACAACTTCTTCCTTTTGTTCTGCTTTTTCATCATGTGCAGAATGAATGCCGAGGTTTTTGTAGCGCTGTAATCCTGTTCCAGCTGGTACAAGTTTCCCGATGATAACATTCTCTTTAAGTCCAAGAAGTTCATCACGCTTTCCTTTAATCGCTGCATCAGTTAGGACACGAGTTGTTTCCTGGAATGACGCTGCTGACAAGAAGGAATCTGTTTCAAGAGACGCTTTGGTAATCCCAAGTAAGACAGGTCGACCAGTTGCCGGTCGATCATTGCTTATTAAGACTTTACTGTTAGCATCATTAAACTTCTGAATTTCCACGAGTGAACCAGGTAATACACCAGTATCCCCAGCATCAACAACACGAATTTTACGAAGCATTTGGCGAACCATTACTTCCACGTGCTTATCGCCAATTTCTACCCCTTGTAGACGATAAACTTTTTGAACTTCACGTAAGAGGTATTCTTGAACGCCGCCCATACCTGTTACTTTAAGCAATTCTTTTGGATCGATTGAACCTTCAGTAAGTGTTTGGCCTGCAACCAATTTATCACCAGGAACAACTTTTAGACGAGATCCATAAGGAATCGCATAGTTTTTCGTTTCAAGAGCGTTTTGAATGGTCACTTCACGCTTATCACCATCTTTAACGTCGATTACTTCCCCGTCAATTTCGGTAATTGTCGCTTGACCTTTAGGGTTACGAGCTTCAAACAATTCTTGAATACGCGGAAGACCTTGTGTAATATCGTCTCCGGCTACACCACCTGTGTGGAATGTACGCATTGTAAGCTGTGTTCCTGGCTCACCAATTGATTGAGCAGCAATAATACCAACTGCTTCACCAACTTCAACGTCGCTTCCGGTAGCGAGGTTACGACCATAACATGCCTTACATACGCCGTGACGAGTATTACATGTAAATACAGAACGGATGGTAACTTCTTCAACACCTGCGTCAACGATTTGTTTCGCAATGTCTTCGCTCATCAATTCACCGCGGCGAATAAGAATCTCTTCTGATTCTGGATGACGGACAGTTTTGAACGCTACACGACCTACAAGACGGTCATATAAATTCTCAATTGTTTCTGTACCTTCTTTAATTGCAGCTACTTCAAGACCACGATCAGTACCACAATCGTTTTCACGAACAATAACATCTTGTGCCACATCAACAAGTCGACGTGTAAGGTAACCTGAGTCAGCAGTCTTAAGTGCTGTATCAGCAAGACCTTTACGCGCACCGTGGGTAGAGATAAAGTACTCGAGTACTGTTAGCCCTTCACGGAAACTTGATTTGATTGGAAGTTCAATGATACGTCCAGATGGGTTAGCCATTAGTCCACGCATACCAGCTAACTGCGTAAAGTTAGATGCGTTACCACGGGCACCTGAATCACTCATCATAAAGATTGGGTTACGCTCGTCAAGTGTTCCCATTAACTTACTTTGGATGACGTCTTTCGCTTCACTCCAGATGGAAATGACACGATCATAACGCTCTTCTTCAGTAATTAGACCACGACGGAATTGCTTCGTAATACGTTCAACCTTTTTGTCTGCTTCTTCAAGAATCTCTTTTTTCTCAGATAGAACTACGATGTCAGATACACCAACGGTAATACCAGCTTTTGTTGAATAAGTGAAACCAAGGTCTTTCATGCGGTCAAGCATCTTAGACGTTTCTGTAATCTTAAATTTCTTAAAGACTTCAGAAATGACGTTACCTAGGAATCCTTTCTTGAAAGGAGCAACAATTGGACGATTTTTAAATTCAGCTTTGATATCTGTATCACTTGATACAAGATACTTATCTGGTGTTTCAACTTCAAGATTTAAGTTTGTAGGCTCATTCATATACGGGAATGAGTCTGGCATGATCTCATTAAAAATTAACTTACCGACAGTTGTTAGAAGAAGCATATCTTGTTGCTCTTCTTTAAACGTTGGTTTATTTAAAGAGGAAACAGGAACCGCTACTCTTGTATGAAGATGAACATAACCATTTTGGTACGCAATAATAGCTTCGTTTGTATCTTTAAATACAGAACCTTCTCCACGCGCTTCTGCATTTTCCATCGTTAAATAGTAGTTACCAAGTACCATATCTTGTGATGGCGTTACAACCGGTTTACCATCCTTAGGGTTCAAGATGTTTTGAGCTGCTAGCATAAGGATACGTGCTTCAGCTTGCGCTTCTGCTGATAATGGTACGTGTACAGCCATTTGGTCACCGTCAAAGTCAGCATTATAAGCTGTACATACGAGAGGGTGTAGTTTAATTGCACGGCCTTCAACTAAAATCGGTTCAAATGCTTGAATACCAAGGCGGTGAAGAGTTGGTGCACGGTTCAATAATACTGGATGCTCACGAATGACTTCTTCAAGCACATCCCATACTTCCGGCTGAACACGTTCTACTTTTCTCTTCGCACTTTTGATGTTATGAGCCAACCCTTTTGA
This sequence comes from Shouchella sp. JSM 1781072, assembly GCF_041949915.1. Lineage (NCBI taxonomy): Bacteria > Bacillati > Bacillota > Bacilli > Caryophanales > Bacillaceae > Shouchella > Shouchella sp. JSM 1781072. Next base: position 26,986 of record NZ_JBHFQE010000006.1, on the reverse strand, counting down.
AACAAGTTCTTTCATAACGAAAGGCTTAAATAGTTCAAGCGCCATTTCCTTTGGCAATCCGCACTGGTACATTTTCAAGTTCGGTCCTACAACAATTACAGAACGACCAGAATAGTCAACACGTTTTCCTAGTAAGTTTTGACGGAAACGACCTTGCTTCCCTTTTAGCATGTGAGATAGTGATTTTAACGGACGGTTACCAGGACCTGTTACAGGACGACCACGACGACCGTTATCAATCAACGCATCCACCGCTTCTTGAAGCATACGTTTCTCATTTTGAACAATAATATTTGGTGCGCCTAAATCTAAAAGACGCTTTAGACGATTATTACGGTTAATAACACGACGATATAAATCATTTAAATCAGAAGTTGCAAAACGTCCACCGTCTAATTGCACCATCGGACGTAGTTCCGGCGGAATAACGGGTAGAACATCAAGGACCATCCATGAAGGTTCATTTCCTGAATTACGGAATGCCTCTAACACTTCTAGACGTTTGATTGCACGGGTACGTCTTTGCCCCTGTGCCGTTTCTAACTCTTCTTTTAACGCATTTACTTCTTTTAATAAATCAATATCTGCTAAAAGCTTACGAATCGCTTCAGCACCCATAGAAGCTGTAAACGTACGACCATATTTATCATAGTACGCACGGTACTCTTTTTCAGAGAGAAGTTGTTTCTTTTCAAGAGGCGTGTCGCCTGGATCTGTTACAACATAAGATGCAAAATAAATGACTTCCTCAAGAGAACGAGGAGACATATCTAGCACTAGCCCCATTCGGCTAGGAATCCCTTTAAAATACCAGATGTGAGAAACAGGTGCAGCTAATTCAATGTGCCCCATCCGCTCACGGCGTACTTTTGCACGAGTGACTTCAACGCCACATCGGTCACAAACGACACCTTTATAACGAACACGTTTGTATTTCCCACAATGACATTCCCAGTCTTTTTGTGGACCAAAGATACGCTCACAAAAAAGACCGTCTTTCTCCGGCTTTAACGTACGATAGTTAATCGTCTCAGGTTTCTTCACTTCACCACGAGACCAAGAACGAATCTTATTTGGCGATGCCAAACCAATTTTCATGTATTCAAAGTTATTTACATCGATCAAGGGGCCAACCTCCCTTATGATTTCCACTTATGTGGAGTCCCTTTTATAGGTGTTACTTTCCACCCTCTATAAATGGATGAGGGAAGGAGGATTTCTCCTCCCTCCTCACTATTAAGCTTGTGATTCGTTTGTTTCAAGTTGGAGATTTAGCTTTTCAGACGTTTGCTCATCTTCATCATCTAATTCTCTCATTTCAATCTCTTCTTCGTTGCTTGAAAGCATCTTCACGTCCATGCCTAGAGACTGTAATTCTTTAATTAATACTTTAAATGATTCAGGAACACCCGGTTCAGGGACATTCTCACCCTTAACAATTGCTTCGTACGTTTTCACACGTCCGACTACATCATCCGATTTTACAGTTAAAATCTCTTGAAGGGTATAAGCAGCTCCATAAGCCTCGAGTGCCCAAACTTCCATCTCACCAAAACGCTGTCCACCGAACTGCGCTTTACCACCAAGTGGCTGCTGGGTAACAAGAGAGTAAGGCCCTGTTGAACGTGCATGTAATTTATCATCAACCATGTGTGCAAGTTTAATCATGTACATGATCCCTACAGATACACGGTTATCAAACGCTTCACCTGTACGTCCATCATAAAGAATTGTCTTTCCGTCACGAGCCATGCCCGCTTCGTCAAGAGTTCCCCATACATCTTCTTCACGCGCTCCATCAAATACTGGTGATGCAACATGAATGCCAAGCTTACGAGCAGCCATTCCTAAATGGAGCTCAAGCACTTGTCCGATGTTCATTCGCGAAGGTACCCCTAATGGGTTTAACATGATGTCGATTGGTGTTCCGTCTGGAAGATACGGCATATCCTCTTCTGGAAGGATACGTGAAATAACACCTTTATTTCCGTGACGACCAGCCATCTTATCGCCTTGGTTAATTTTACGCTTTTGTACGATGTAAACACGTACGAGTTGGTTCACGCCTGGCGGAAGTTCATCGCCGTCTTCACGGTTGAAAATCTTTACGTCTAAGACAATTCCGTCTCCACCGTGTGGTGCGCGGAGTGACGTATCTCGGACTTCACGCGCTTTTTCCCCAAAGATTGCGTGTAAAAGACGCTCTTCAGCTGTAAGTTCGGTTACACCTTTTGGCGTTACTTTACCAACGAGAATATCGCCGTCTTTTACTTCTGCACCAGTACGGATAATCCCACGCTCATCAAGGTTGCGCAATGCGTCCTCACCTACGTTTGGAATATCTCTTGTAATTTCTTCAGGTCCAAGTTTTGTATCACGAGCATCACTTTCATACTCTTCTATATGAACAGATGTGTACACATCGTCTTTAACAAGACGCTCACTTAAAATGATCGCATCCTCGTAGTTATACCCCTCCCATGTCATGAAACCGACAAGAACGTTACGGCCAAGCGCCATTTCGCCTTGTTCCATTGAAGGACCATCGGCAAGGATTTCGCGTTTTTCAACAACGTCACCTTCACGAACAATCGGGCGTTGGTTATAACTTGTTCCTTGGTTCGAGCGAATAAACTTTTGCAGTCGGTATTTATCAAGGTCGCCTTTGACTTGCTTCCCGTCAACCTCTTCCATACGACGTACCCAAATTTCTTTCGCTGTTACACGTTCAACTTCACCAGGATACTTCGAAACAACCGCTGCACCAGAGTCTTTCGCAGACATATGTTCCATTCCTGTACCTACTAGAGGCGCTTCCGGAACTAACAATGGCACTGCCTGACGTTGCATGTTCGCTCCCATTAATGCTCGGTTGGAGTCATCGTTTTCCAAGAACGGAATACAAGATGTAGCGGCTGATACAACCTGTTTCGGCGATACATCCATGTAATCAATTCGTTCGAAAGGAACAACCGTGTTTTCACCACGGAAACGAGCAATGATGTTTTCGTCAACAAACGAACCATCATCATTCAATTTCGCGTTCGCCTGAGCAACCACATAGTTATCCTCTTCATCAGCTGTTAAGTAATCAATACGAGCTGTTACTTTACCAGTCTCAGGGTCCACACGACGGTACGGCGTTTCCATGAAACCAAACTCGTTTACTTTCGCATAAGATGAAAGAGAGTTAATTAGTCCGATATTCGGTCCCTCTGGCGTTTCAATCGGACACATACGGCCATAGTGGGAATAGTGAACATCTCGCACTTCCATGCCAGCACGTTCACGTGTTAAACCACCAGGTCCAAGCGCAGATAAACGGCGCTTATGCGTTAACTCAGCAAGTGGATTTGTTTGATCCATGAACTGAGAAAGCTGAGAACTACCAAAGAATTCTTTTATAGACGCAATAACCGGTCGAATGTTAATAAGCGCTTGTGGCGTAATCACATTCGGATCTTGGATCGACATACGTTCACGAACTACACGCTCCATACGAGAAAGACCAATACGGAACTGGTTTTGTAAGAGCTCTCCTACTGAACGTAAACGACGGTTACCAAGGTGATCAATGTCATCTGTATCGCCAACGCCGTGCAATAAGTTAAAGAAATAACTAATTGAAGCGATGATATCTGACGGCGCAATATGCTTTACATTACGATCAACCATACCGTTACCAATAACAGAAATAGTTCGATCTTCATCAAGGTCATCCGCAGCTTGAATACGAATCGATTGAATCTCAACGTCTGATTCTTCAAGTACCCCACCAGACGTACGAGCTGTGCGGAAGCCGACGTTTTTCTCTAAATATGGAATAAGCTTATCAAGTGTACGACGGTCAAGGAGCGTTCCCTCTTCTGCCAATACTTCGCCTGTTTCAGGATCGACTAATTTTTCTGCTAGACGTTGATTGAAAAGACGGTTCTTTATATGAAGCTTCTTATTAATCTTATAACGTCCAACATTCGCTAAATCATAGCGTTTCGGATCAAAGAAACGAGACTCTAACAAACTCTTCGCATTTTCGACTGTCGGTGGTTCTCCCGGACGTAGACGCTCATAGATTTCTAACAGTGCTTTGTCCGTTGAATCTGTGTTGTCTTTTTCAAGGGTCGCACGCAAGTACTCATTTTCACCTAAAAGGTCAATGATTTCTTGATCAGAACCAAAACCTAGCGCACGTAGTAATACCGATACAGGAATCTTCCTTGTACGATCGATACGAACATAAACGATGTCTTTTGCATCCGTTTCAAGTTCAAGCCACGCTCCACGATTCGGAATAACGGTAGCTGTGAACCCCTTTTTACCGTTTTTATCAAGTTTTTGGCTGTAATACACACTAGGTGAACGAACAAGCTGAGATACGATAACACGTTCTGCACCATTGATGACAAACGTGCCTGTTTCTGTCATGAGAGGGAAATCCCCCATAAATACTTCTTGTTCTTTTACTTCACCTGTTTCTTTGTTGATTAGACGTACCTTCACTCTTAACGGAGCAGCAAAAGTTACATCACGCTCTTTCGACTCATCAACCGGATATTTAGGCTCACCCAAGCTGTAGTCAATAAATTCCAAGACTAAGTTACCTGTAAAGTCTTGGATTGGAGAAATGTCTTGGAACATTTCTCTTAAACCCTCATCAAGAAACCATTGATAAGAAGCTGTTTGAATTTCAATTAAGTTTGGCAGATCCAGCACTTCATTAATTCGCGCATAGCTTCTTCGCTGGCGGTGACGTCCATACTGAATTAGTTGACCTGTCAACTGATTCACCCCTTAAATCTCGCGTTTTAGTATCTAAACTTACAACTGTTTGATTATCATTGACTCATAGTCAAACAGATTGATCCTAATGCCTTACATGATCTAACACAAAAATGTTAGACTATACAAAACGAACAAAAAGCTTTATAGTATGAAAATCAGAAACATTTTTCATATAAATACGTATTGCTCTAGCATAACCAAAAATGAACCGTTTCAATCATTGAGCGTTCTCTCATGAATTTGGAAACGGCATTTTAGGCAGTTATACGCATTAAATAATAATAGCATAGAGAAAAAACCAAGTCAATTTTTTCTTGCAAAAAAGATAAAATACCCCTTATCCTTCTTTTTTACCTCGACCGCTTCTTCTCCAAAAAGCGACTCTAACTTTGATCGTGTAGACGACGCACCTTGCTTTTTCTGAATAACTACCCATAAGGTCCCACCAATGAGCAGCCTATTCCATGCATCTTCATAAATATCGTGGACTGTTTTCTTACCGGCTCTAATTGGCGGGTTCGTCATAATTGAAGCAAACTCCTCAGCATCACTTAAATCAGTAACGCCGTTTTCATAGCAGCGAACTTCGCAATTACTTACACCATTTTTTGATGCATTCTTTTCAGCCAACTGACACGCACGTTGATTTATATCCAGCATGACAACATGACGATTTGTATAGGCTTTAGCGATCGATAGACCAATCGGCCCATAACCACAGCCGACATCCAAGATCTTACCACTCACTTCAGGAGCTTCATAGGATTCTATTAAAAGCCTACTTCCGAAGTCAACTTCACCTTTTGAAAACACACCGCGATCAGTTGTGAAAGATAAGACCGTATCTCTTAGAGTATAGTTCCATGTTCGCTCGTCATGGCCAACCTTGGGTGAATGGGAGTAGTAATGATCACTCAACAAAATCTCTCCTTTTCTTTATGGGAAAAGAAGGCCCGCGGAAATGTTCCACGGACCTTCTTTTTGATGTTAAGTGAAATTACTTAACTTCTACGCTAGCGCCAGCTTCTTCAAGCTTGCCTTTGATTTCTTCAGCATCTTCTTTAGAAATACCTTCTTTGATTGGAGCTGGAGCACCATCAACAAGTGCTTTCGCTTCTTTAAGTCCAAGACCAGTGATTTCACGAACCACTTTAATTACGCCGATTTTAGATGAACCAGCAGACTCAAGTACTACATCAAATTCAGTTTGCTCAGCTGCTGCTTCTCCGCCACCTGCTGCTACTGCTACTGGAGCTGCTGCTGTTACACCAAACTCCTCTTCGATTGCTTTTACAAGGTCATTTAGCTCAAGAACTGTCATTTCTTTGATCGCTTCAATGATTTGATCTTTACTCATTGTAAATCCTCCTAATTCGATTATCTGTTATAGTTTAGGCGGTTAACTTACGCGCCTTGTTCTTCTTTTTGTTCTGCAACTGCTTTTGTCGCAAGTGCGAATTGACGAACTGGTGCTTGAAGTACGTTTGCAAGCATAGAAAGTAAACCGTCACGAGATGGAAGCTCAGCTAGTGCTTTCACTTCTGCAGCCGTAGCAACTTCACCTTCAATTACACCTGTCTTGATTTCAAGCGCTTCATTCTTCTTCGCAAATTCATTGATGACTTTCGCTGGAGCGATAACATCTTCTGCACCAAATGCAATTGCAGTTGGTCCAACAAGGTGTTCATCTAAACCAGTGTAGCCAGTTTCAGCTGTAGCACGGCGTACAAGTGTGTTTTTGTATACTTTATACTCAACACCAGCTTCACGCAATTGCTTACGAAGTTCCGTTACTTGCGCAACATTAAGACCACGGTAATCAACAATCACTGTTGATTTGCTGTCTTTTAGCTTCGCAGCAATTTCATCTACAACTTGTTGCTTTTGCTCGATAATATTGCTCATTGTTACACCTCCTGTAAAACGAATTGCATACCGTCCGGTTCCATATAGAAAGCCCTCGCGCAAGACACACGAGGGCAATTCACTCTAAACAAGAGATCTATTTGCTCACCTCGGTAGGAATGTTTTAAGCTTAATCGCTCCTACTGTCTACGGCATGACTATATTAATCACATGATAGAACTTACCACAGTTCTACAAGTAATGTCAAATGCAATTATTTAGCGTATGCTGAAGTAACAACACGAACACCAGGGCCCATTGTTGATGCTACTGCGATATTTCTAACATACGTACCTTTTGCAGCAGCAGGCTTTACTTTGTGAAGTGTTTCAATGATTGTTTTGAAGTTATCATTAAGCTTCGCTGAGTCAAAAGAAACTTTACCGATTGGTACGTGAATGTTTCCAGACTTATCAACGCGGTATTCTACTTTACCAGCTTTGATTTCTTCAACAGCTTTTGTTACATCAAACGTAACCGTTCCTGTTTTCGGGTTAGGCATTAGACCTTTTGGTCCAAGCACACGACCAAGACGACCAACTTGAGCCATCATGTCAGGAGTCGCAACGATTACATCAAAGTCAAACCAACCTTGGTTGATTTTGTTGATTAGATCATCTTCACCAACAAAATCTGCTCCAGCCGCTTCTGCTTCCTTCGCTTTTTCACCTTTAGCAAACACAAGAACACGCTGTGTTTTACCAGTACCGTGTGGTAGTACAACTGCACCACGGATTTGCTGGTCTGCTTTTTTAGGGTCAACGCCAAGACGGACAGCAACTTCAACTGATTCGTCAAATTTAGCGATTGATGTTTTCTTTACTAATTCAATAGCTTCTTCTGCTTGATACGACTTATCGCGATCAACAAGCTTCAAAGCATCTGTATATTTCTTACTTCTTTTAGCCATTTCATTTCCTCCTCGTATGTGGTTTTAACGGAAAGTCCTCCCACTATTTGAAAGGCTGCGACTCATTATGTTGAGCGCAACCTCTCAGCAAACGAACCAATTAATCTTCAATCACGATACCCATGCTGCGGGCAGTACCCTCAACCATGCGCATAGCTGCTTCTACAGATGCCGCATTAAGGTCGGGCATTTTTGTTTCAGCGATTTCTTGTACTTTATCGCGCTTAACCGTCGCAACCTTTGTACGGTTTGGTTCACCAGAACCAGACTCGATTCCTGCCGCTTTCTTAAGTAGAACTGCAGCTGGTGGAGTTTTTGTGATAAATGTAAAAGAACGGTCTTCAAATACAGTAATTTCTACTGGAATAATAAGACCTGCTTGGTCTGCTGTACGAGCGTTGAATTCTTTACAGAATCCCATGATATTTACACCTGCTTGACCAAGTGCTGGTCCAACTGGTGGTGCCGGATTGGCTTTACCTGCAGGGATTTGTAGCTTAACCATTTTAATTACCTTTTTAGCCACGTGACACACCTCCTTAAGTCCGTGATGTGGTTACCCGGATATGTCATTTTCATATCCTCCCACTCAAAAAGACGGATGCAAAAGCACCCGACTGTAAAGTATACTTTCATACTAAACATTAAGATTCTATCACCTATATGCAGATGGTGCAAGTTTTTTATGAAATCTTTTCTACTTGCGCAAATTCTAGTTCAATCGGTGTTTCTCTTCCAAACATGTTCACATGAACTTTTAACTTCTGCTTGTCCAACTGAATTTCTTCAATTGTACCAACGAAATCTGCAAATGGTCCTGTTTTCACTTTAACAGATTCTTTAATTTCAAAGTCAACGTCCATATGTTGTTCTTCTACACCCATCTGCTTCAGAATACGCTCAACCTCATCAGGCATTAACGCAGTTGGCTTAGAACCAGCGCCTGAAGATCCAACGAAGCCCGTTACACCTGGTGTATTCCGTACAACGTACCAAGAGTCATCTGTCATGACCATTTCTACTAATACATAACCTGGAAAGACTTTCTTTGTCACTTGTTTTGTTTTTCCGTTCTTTGTTTCCGTCTCTTCTTCAACAGGAACCAAAACACGGAAGATGTGATCCGTCATTTCCATTGATTCCACACGTTTTTCTAAATTTGCTTTTACTTTGTTTTCATAACCTGAATACGTGTGTACCACAAACCAATTCTTTTCCATTTTTCAGGACAGCTGTCCTTCCCTCCTTCTAATACACATTTATTTTCTTATTGTAAAAATCGTAATAAAAACGAAATTGCTTCATCCACTACGAAAAAGAATCCAACCATAACTGTTAATGTTGCTAATACAACAAGTGTATATTTTGTAAGTTCTTTTCTAGTTGGCCATGATACTCGCTTCATTTCTTTGCCTACATTACGTAGAAACGTCACAGGGCCCTTTCTTTCATCAGCCATCTTGCTAGGAGCACCTCCATTAGTTTGGAATCTCGAAAAAGAAACGCCTCATAGGACGTTTTCTGAGCTAATTATTTTGTTTCTAAATGGAGCGTATGTTCATTGCATCGTTTGCAAAATTTCTTCATTTCTAATCGGGCGTGCGTTTTGTTCTCCGCTGGATACGAGTAGTTTCTCGCTTGGCAACGTTCACAAGCCAAAATGCGTTTTGTCATTTAAATTCCACACCTCCAACGAATCCACATGCCCTTAGACTCTAGCACAGCTAGTAGGTAGTGTCAATCTATGGCAAAAGAATAAAAGAGCGGGACACAGGTCCACGCCCTTATTCTTTATAGCATTACACTCTTTAATTCAACGTAACGTTCAAGCTTTCGTTTGACACGCTGAAGCGCATTATCAATCGATTTAACATGGCGTTTTAAATCTACTGATATCTCTTGATAGGTTCGTCCATCTAAATAAAGCATTAATACTTGCCGTTCTAATTCACTTAAGATCTCACTCATTTTGCCTTCAATGTAGGAAAATTCTTCTCTGTTAATTAACAACGCTTCTGGATCTGTGATTTTGTTTCCACAAATGACATCCATTAGCGTTCGATCTGATTCCTCATCATATAAAGGCTTGTCCAATGAGACATAGGAATTTAGCGGTATATGTTTCTGCCTCGTTGCTGTTTTGATCGCCGTGATAATTTGTCTAGTGATACATAGTTCTGCAAATGCTTTAAACGAAGAAAGCTTGTCCCCATTGAAATCTCGCACCGCTTTATACAGTCCGATCATTCCCTCTTGCACGATATCTTCGTGATCGGCGCCAATTAAGAAATAAGACCGTGCCTTTGCTCTGACAAAATTGCGGTACTTTCCAATTAAATGCTCTAATGCAAGTGTATTGCCTGTTCGAACTTCGTTAATTAGTGAATCGTCTTCCCAGTTAACAAACGGATTTTCCTGAAACCTTACTGCGACTTCATCTACTAGACCTGCACCCAAACTAATCACTCCTCGCGATTGCATAGACATAATGTTGTGAAAAGTTATACACATTATATAGTACATTTTTCTAGCAGGTCAACAGCTTATTTGTCTCCTCGACGCCATTTTTCAAAAATTTCAGCAACTTCCTTTGATAAGCTAATTTTCGACGATTCTTGCACGAACTTTGTCTTTTGTACCATTTTGTCGATTCTTTTTGAAGCTAACTCTGTTTCAATTAAAAGTTCTTTCGCCGATTTACGTAGTGCGCCGCTCCCAAACACAACAGATTGCTCTGCCATATCAGAAGTCGCCACATAAATGACGCGATCAATTCGTTTTAATTCACGAGCTAGCTTCTCGATTCGTTCATCTGCAGTTTCTTTATTTTTTGTATAGATTACATCCACTCGGTGCGTGTGATAGGCCTTTCCGATTCCGGAAACCATATGAGCATCGAAAACAACCTTTACGTCATACCCCGTATAGGCGGCGTATTCAGCGAGCATACCTACTAGCTTGTCCCTTGCCTGCCCTAGATCTTTATCTTTGAGTCGCTGTAACTCAGGCCACGCTCCAACCATGTTATAGCCATCAACGAGCAGAATGTTCATTTCAATCGATTCCTTTTCTTTTTCGGAACACTTCATACATTAATAAACTAGCTGCAACTGACGCATTTAATGATGTAACATTCCCAACCATTGGGATCTGTAACAAGAAATCACATTTCTCTTTTACTAAGCGACTAATTCCTTTGCCTTCACTCCCAATTACGAGCCCAAGAGGCAAATCGAAAGACCCCTGATTGTAATTTTGATCGCCTTTTGCATCCGTGCCAGCAAACCAGAGACCGCGCTTTTTTAAATCGTCCATTGTTCGTGTAATGTTCGTCACACGCGCAACAGGAATGTATTCAATCGCCCCTGTAGATGACTTTGCGACGGTTTGCGTTAACCCAACTGCACGGCGTTTTGGAATAATAATCCCATGAGCGCCGACAGCATCAGCTGTACGCATAATTGAACCTAAATTATGTGGGTCTTCAATTTCATCGAGAATGAGAAAGAATGGGTCTTCTCCTTTTTCCTCAGCTTTTGCAAACAAATCATCAATCTCTGCATAGCTATAAGCTGCTATAGATGCGACCACACCTTGATGATTTTGGTGGCCAACGAGCTGATCGAGCTTTTTCTTAGGCGCCGTTTGAACAAGAATGTTCTTTTCTTTCGCTAGTTGAATCAGATTTGTCATTTGCCCACGTTGCGACCCTTCTCCGACCCAGACTTTGTGAATGTCTCGCCCAGACTTTAGAGATTCGATGACTGGATTTTTTCCTGTAACAAATTCACTTTGATTTTCATTAGGTGCTTCGCTCGGTTGACGATTGCTTTTATCCGGGCTGCGCTTAGGTTTTCCTTTTTTCTCATGTGGTGGACGTTCCTTTTTCATGATTCCAGCCCTCCTTTATCTTTAATGATTTGAACAGCTTGATTCATTAACTGCTCTAAACGTTCGTTTTCCTCTAATACATATAAGTAACCTAGTAGTGCCTCAAAACCTGTAGAATTACGGTATGTCGCGATATCGGTGTTTTTAGGAACTGTATGAGACTTTGCGTTTCTTCCTCTTTTCACGACCGCTCTCTCCGCTTCACTTAACAAGCCTTTATTTTCTAATTCATGCAGGATGTACGATTGTGCTTTTGCAGAGACGTAGGTCGTTGCTGCACGATGCAGTCTGTTTGGGCGTACAGCCCCATCTTTAAGAAGCTCAAAACGAACGTGCTTCTCAAAGACGGCATCCCCCATATAAGCTAAAGCTAAACCATTTAACTGCTTCCATTCCATTTTTGACTTCACGTTATCCTCGCTTCCATCTCACACCTTGAGGCGTATCCTCCAACAAGATATTTTTTTCCTTTAGAATATCTCGAATCTCGTCTGCACGAGCAAAATTTCTTGCTTTACGTGCTTCATTTCGCTCTTCAATAAGGGCATCAATCTCCTCGTCTAACAGCGCTTGTTCTTGATGTAGCTGTAAGCCTAACACATCACTAATTTCTTCAAAAAGTTGTAGAAACGCTGATAACACCGCTTTTGATGTTTGTGCTTCGTTCGCATACACATTTGCCTCTTTTGTTAAATCAAATAAGACACTAATGGCATTGGCACTATTAAAATCATCGTCCATTTCCGTGATAAACCGCTGTTTGTACGTTTCAATTTTTTCAAGCCATTGTTCTTTTTCGCCTAAATCAACGCTTTCGTTTAAGCGGTGTTTTAAATTCGTAACCGCATTTCTTAATCGCTCTAAACTTGTCGTCGCGCTTACTAACAATTCATCACTAAAGTTAATCGGCGTACGATAGTGAGTCGTTAGCATAAAATAACGAACCACATCTGCCGGATATTGTTGAATAATGTCATGGGCTAACACGAAGTTACCAAGAGATTTCGACATCTTTTCGTTATTAATGTTGACAAACCCGTTATGCATCCAGTAATTCGCTAATTTTCTACCTGTTAGTGACTCAGATTGCGCAATTTCATTTTCATGGTGCGGGAACGTTAAATCTTTTCCTCCTGCATGAATATCGATTGTATCGCCTAAATTCTTTTTAATCATTGCGGAACATTCAATATGCCAACCAGGTCGACCATGTCCCCAAGGACTTTCCCATGAAATTTCCTCTGGCTTTGCCGCTTTCCATAAAACAAAGTCAACTGGATCTTCTTTTCGTTCATCTACGCCAATTCGCGCACCACTTTGTAACTCGTTTAACGATTGACCAGAGAGCTTGCCATAGTCATCAAACTTTCTTGTACGGAAATAAACGTCGCCACCTGCTTCATAGGCAAATCCTTTGTCTTCTAATTGCTTAATAAAATCAATAATATCATCCATTGTTTCCGTCACACGTGGGTGCATATCCGCTTTCTGAACATTTAATGCCTCGGTATCGGTGTGATAGGCTTCAATAAATCGTTCAGCGACTTCAAACACTTCTTCACCAAGTTCTTGAGCCGCGCGGATGATCTTATCATCTACATCCGTAAAATTAGAAATAAAGGTAACATCATAACCACGGTAGACGAGGTAACGCCTCACCATGTCATACACAATCGGAGGTCTTGCATTCCCAATATGAATATAATTGTAAACCGTCGGGCCACAGAAATACATTTTCACTTTACCTGGCTCCATTGGTGTAAACTCTTCTTTTCGATTGGTTAAGCTATTATAAATTCTTAACATCGTTAACTTCCTTTCCAGTCTCTATGATCCGTCTAAACAATTGGTATCGTTACGTCGTCGAGCGACTATTTTCTTTTGATAACCGGGCACACTCTTGTTTTAAACGCTGAATTTCTTTTTCCATTTCTGAAATACTATCAGCAATTGGGTCAGGTAATGAATGATCTAATGTATGCGAAGAAGCTACTTTTTTTCCATTTTTAATGACAATTTTTCCTGGTATTCCTACAACCGTTGAGTAGGGAGGTACTTCTTTTAGCACAACGGAACCTGCACCAATTCGTGCTTGCTCGCCAATCGTAAAGGACCCAAGTACTTTTGCTCCAGTCGCAATTAGAGCACCGTCTCTCACCGTTGGGTGTCGCTTTCCTTTTTCTTTCCCAGTCCCACCTAGCGTTACACCTTGGAAAATCGTCACGTCATCGCCAATCTCACACGTTTCACCAATTACGACACCCATTCCATGGTCAATAAAAAGCCTCTCGCCAATTTGAGCTGCAGGATGAATTTCAATTCCCGTTAAAAAGCGAGAGAACTGTGCGAGTAATCGTGCTAAAAAGAAGCATCCTCTTTTCCATAAAGCGTGAGCAATCCGATGTCCCCAGATCGCATGAACGCCTGAATACGTAAAAATGATTTCTAGCCTATTTCGAGCTGCCGGGTCTCGGTCAAATACAACATCAATGTCGCTTAACATGGTTCGCAATAAACTCAATCGATTTCCCTCCTTTTTGTGACAATAAAAAAACCTCCGTACCTATAGTAGGTACAGAGGCACAATTTGTACGGTTCCACTCTGTTTTCCAGAATCAATCTGGGTCTCTTAAACCTTAACGTGGTCTACCGCTCACTCCTACTACGCGTATGCATTCAAAGCAAGATTCATGGGTGCATGTTCAACACATTCCTTCTGAATGACTTCCAGCTCTTGGTCATCCTCTCTGTAGATCTCCTGTGGTTACTTTTCCCAATCAACATGTATGTCTATATGCTATTGTTGTACAGCTTCATGTAAGCGAGTTGTCACAACCGCTTTTCCTAGAAGTTCAATCGTATCGCCGAGCTCCGGTCCATGGGTTTGACCACTTACTGCAGCACGGATCGGCATAAATAATTTCTTCCCTTTATGTCCTGTAGCTTTCTGCGTTGCTTTAATGGCCTTTTTAATTTCTGGAACCGTGTACTCTTCTAACTGATCAAGCTCTTTCGCAAATTGTGTAAGCACTTCTGGTACTTGTTCTTCGGCTAAAACCGCTTTGGCATCTTCTGTATAATCTACGTCTTTTTTGAAAAATTGTTCCGTTAACGTGACGATTTCTGCGCCATATTGCATTTGCTCTTGGTAAAGACCGATTAAACGCTTTGCCCACTCTAAACGCTCTTCGCCCATATTTTCGGAAATACGTCCACTCGAGATTAAATGCGGCAATGCCAATTCAATCACACTCTCTAAATCGGCTTCTTTAATGTACTGATTGTTCATCCAAGCAAGCTTGTCTGTATCAAACACAGCAGGAGCTTTTGAAACCCGATCAAGCGTAAATTGTTCTTCTAATTGTGCTAACGTAAAGATCTCCTCTTCTCCAACAGGAGACCAGCCTAATAGAGCTAAGAAATTGACCAATGCTTCTGGCATATAGCCGAGTTCTTTATACTGTTCCACAAACTGAATGATGGATTCATCACGCTTACTCATTTTTTGACGGTCTGGATTTAAGATTAGCGATGCGTGCGCAAACGTCGGTACTTCCCAACCAAATGCTTCAAACAAAAGAATTTGTCTCGGCGTATTTGATAAATGCTCTTCTCCACGGATAACGTGACTAATCTTCATAAGATGATCATCGATGACAACAGCAAAGTTATACATTGGCACGCCATCTTTACGCGCGATAACAAAATCACCAATTCCGTTTGAATCAAACGATACTTCTTCTCTTACCGAGTCTTGGAACGTAATCATTTGATTTTGTGGTACTTTAAAACGAACAACCGGTTTAATTCCCTTTGCTTCATACTCTGCACGCTCTTCTTCCGTTAAATCACGATCGCGACCACTATACTTCGGCATTTCACCGCGGGCTTTTTGCGCTTCACGCTCTGCCTCTAACTCTTCTTCGGTCATATAACAATAATACGCTTTGTCTTCATCTAAGAGTTGTTGAACATAATCTTTATATAAATGAACGCGCTCCATTGAGCGGTATGGACCATATTGCCCTTCAGCAGTATCGACACTTTCATCCCATTGAATCCCTAGCCATTTCAAGCTATCCATTAGCTTTTCAGTTGCCGTTTCCACATTTCTTGCTTGATCTGTATCTTCAATACGAAGCACAAATGTTCCACCTGTATGCTTCGCCATTAAATAGTTAAACAATGCTGATCGTGCTCCACCAATATGTAAATGTCCAGTTGGACTTGGAGCAAACCGTACCCGTACTTCTTTTGCCATGTCGCTGCACTCCTCTAGCTCTTATTCTGAATTATTCTAGCACGTTCTACCTGCAAAACAAAGATCGATTAGCTTTTCGTTAACAAAATAACCGCTTGAGCTGCAATTCCTTCTTCACGACCGACAAAACCTAATTTTTCTGTTGTCGTCGCTTTTAAGCCAACATTTTCAATATTTGTTTCCAAAAGCTGCGCAATTTGTTGCCGCATTGGATCAATGTAAGGTGCGAGTTTTGGTTTTTGTGCCATCACCGTGCAGTCCACATTTCCTAATGTATAACCAGCTTCTTTTACTAACGTCCACACTTTTTGCAACAATACTTTTGAATCTGCATCTTTGAATGCTTCGTCCGTATCAGGAAAATGCTTTCCTAGATCGCCAGCAGCAATTGCACCTAGGGCTGCATCTGTAATAGTATGTAAAAGCACATCTGCATCAGAATGACCGAGCAACCCTTTATGATGAGGAATCTCCAGACCTCCGAGGATTAAGGGTCTTCCCTCTACTAGTTGATGTACATCATACCCTTGTCCGATTCGAATCATGTTCTGTTTTCTCCTTTGTTTTCAAGATCGTCTCTGCAAATAATAGATCTTCTGCTGTCGTTAATTTTATATTCAAATAGTCACTTTCAACAATCGCTACTTGCTTCCCTTGTCGTTCTAGCAAACTTGCATCATCTGTGCCTAAGTACGCTGCTTGCCTCGCCTCTGCATGTGCAGACATGATTAAATGATATCGAAACCCTTGCGGCGTCTGTGCAGACCATAAGTCATGTCGTTGCACCGTTTCACTTATGACACCTGACGCTACTTTTTTAATCGTTTCTTTTACAGGAACCGCGGCAATTGCTCCACCTTGCACGTTTGCTTGAGCCACTACTTTATCAATCACATTTTGCGTCACAAATGGCCTTGCACCATCATGAATTAAAACAAGATCCGTCTCTGTCATCGCTTGCAGTCCAGCGTATACACTATCTTGCCTCTCTTTTCCACCTACAACAAATTGACCTACCTTTTCAACTGCATACGATTGAATAAGATGCTGCATATCTTCTTTTTCGTCTTTACTTACAATAAGCATGATTTCTTTACACTGTGGATCCTGTTCAAACAAACGGAGCGAATGAATAATGAGTGGAATGTCGCCTAGCTTAATCAACTGTTTATTAAAGCCAGCCTTCATTCGCTTCCCTTGACCAGCAGCCAAGACAATTGCTTTATATTCCATCTTAATCTCCTTCAACTATACCTTATCCGTAGTTTACCATGGAAGCTACATTAGCTCAAAAAAACCTGCCCTAAGCAGGACAGGTTTCTCAAATACCCTTACTGGGCCTTTTCTAGCGATTTCGGTTTAGCAAAGATCATTCTGCCTGCACTTGTTTGCAAGACACTTGTCACCGTCACGTCGGTATGTTTATTAATCCAATCACGACCACCTTCTACGACGATCATAGTCCCGTCATCTAGGTAAGCCACCCCTTGATGGTTTTCTTTACCTTCTTTAATGACATGAACACTCAAAACTTCTCCTGGCAATACTACAGGCTTTACGGCGTTAGCCAAGTCGTTAATGTTTAATACTTGAACACCTTGTAACTCGCACACCTTATTTAAGTTAAAGTCATTCGTTACAACAACGCCTGACGTCACTTTCGCTAATTTAACAAGCTTGCTATCTACCTCTTGTATCTCTTCAAAATCGCCTTCATAAATTTCCACATCGATAGGAAGTTCTTTTTGAATTCGATTTAAGATATCAAGACCTCTTCGTCCGCGATTTCGTTTTAATGCATCTGATGAATCTGCAATATACTGAAGCTCATCAAGGACAAACTGCGGGATCACGAGCGTTCCTTCTAAGAAGTTTGTTTGGCAAATATCCGCAATTCTTCCATCAATAATGACACTGGTATCTAGAATTTTCAGCTGTTGTCCTCTTTTTTCATTCTCGTCATTTTCGTCTTTTTTCTTTTGACCATCGCGTTCCTTTGGCGTGCGAAAAGATTGAATAAATTGCACCATCTCATCACGTTTTTTAAATCCAATTTGGAACCCAAGATAACCCACTAAAATCGTAATGAAACTCGGCAAAATGTTGCTAATAACAGGTAAATCAAATAAATTTAATGGCGTACCTGCTAAGTAACCGACAATTAACCCGACGATAAGACCGATTGAACCCGTTAAAACATCCGCTATGGGTGCTTTCACAATCGTTTCTTCGACCATTTTGAAAAAATTAACAATATAACGTGCTATAAACAACGATACGATAAAAAATAGTAGTGCACCAATGGTCGCTCCTGTATATGGGGTATCTAACCAAGCGGGTACATCATAACCTGTCGCATCAATCAATTCTGGAACAAACAAAACACCTAATGTGGCTCCGGCCAATATAAAAAAGATCTGAATAATCCATTTAAGCATGCATGTATACACCTCCTTGTAGCTATTATAGACAAGTATACAACTCTCAAACCTAGCAAACTGGATTTCCCACAAAAAAACATGAAATATTGAATTCTACAAGATTAACGTTTCAATTTAGACACAAAAAGAAGGGGAATCGCCCTTCTTTTTTAAATGTGTCGGTCTACAAACAATTGTTCTTGTATCCGACTTAAGCCGTTTTTTATCATTTTGGCACGAGCCTCTCCAATTCCGTCTACTTCATCTAGTTGTTCGACAGTTGCAACCATGACGCTTGATAAATGCCCGTATTCATTAATGACGTTCTCAATAATTTGAGATGGAAGTCTAGGGATGCGATGAAGAATTCGATAGCCGCGAGGAGAGGCAGGTTGATCAAGGAAATTGGTGGAACGTCCAAATCCTAGTGCTTTCACAATCGCCTGCTCGTCTAATAAATCTTCATTTAAAAGGTTCGTCAATTCAGCTAACGTTTTCGTCACGTCTTGATGACGATCTTTCGAATAATCTTTTAACAGATGGATCGCTTCTTGCTCCGTATTAGAGACAAGCTCCCGTAACTGCATCGTAATTAAACGTCCTTCATCTCCAAGTTCCAATATAAAGTTTTGAATTTCCTGCTTAATTCTTAATACCATCTGTACTCTATGGATAACCTGCACAACATCGCTATACGTGACAAGCTGTTCAAACTCCATAGCACCTAAATTCGTAATGCTCTGGTCTAGTACAGAACGATATTTTTCAAGGGTTTGAATCGCTTGGTTGGCTTTAGTTAAAATAACGCCAATATCCTTTAATGCATAACGATGCTCCCCCTGATAAAGAGTAATGACGTTTCGTCTTTGTGAAATCGAGATCGTTAAGTTCCCAGTTTGTTTTGCCACCCGTTCCGCAGATCGATGTCGAATGCCTGTTTCACTCGATGTAATATTGTTATTAGGGACAAGTTGAGTGTTCGCATATAAAATACGCTTTCCGTCTTCACTTAAAATGATTGCACCGTCCATCTTTGCTAACTCATACAAATATGCCGGGGAAAAATCACTGTTTATAAAGAAACCACCATCTACAATGTTCATCATTTCATTGTTATAACCTAAAACAATTAGACCACCGGTATTTGCACGCAACACGTTATCAATCCCCGCCCGCAAAGGTGTACCAGGCGCTACTAATTTTAAGATATTTTGGATAAAAGTTGTTCGATTTCTCTCTTCCATTTCCTACTACCTCCCTAAAGCAACATCGAGTGCTTTATCAAGCGTCGGCACGCCTACTACTTCAATACCCTCAGGCGTCGTCCAACCACCTAAGTTCTTCTCTGGTATAATAACGCGCTTAAAGCCTAGCTTCGCCGCTTCATTTACTCTCTGTTCTATTCTAGATACCCGTCTAATTTCACCTGTTAAACCTACTTCTCCAATTGCAACATCCATTGGCTCTGTTGGTTGATTCCGAAAGCTAGAGGCAATACTTAGTGCAATGGCTAAATCAACGGCCGGCTCATCCAGCTTCACACCTCCAGCCACTTTTAAATACGCATCTTGATTTTGTAACAGCATGCCAATTCTTTTTTCTAAGACCGCCATTAACAGTGACACACGATTATGATCCAATCCAGTAGCCATTCGTCTCGGATTTCCGAATCCCATAGGTGAAATTAATGCCTGTAACTCCACGAGAACAGGTCTTGTCCCTTCCATTGAAGCCACAACCACTGAACCTGCAGCACCTTGTGAACGCTCCTCCAGAAAGATTTCTGATGGATTTAGCACTTCTTCTAGACCTAATTCCTTCATTTCAAAAATACCCATTTCATTCGTTGAACCAAAACGGTTTTTTACCGCTCGAAGAATTCTATACGTATGATGGCGCTCCCCTTCAAAGTACAATACGGAATCAACCATATGTTCGAGCATTTTAGGCCCTGCAATGGAGCCTTGCTTCGTTACGTGACCAACAATAAAAACAGCCGTACCTCTCGTTTTTGCAATGCGCATGAACGTAGCTGTGCACTCTCGAACTTGAGCAACACTTCCAGGTGCTGAAGTCAACTCTTCTTGATAGACGGTTTGAATAGAATCAATGATTACTAAAGAAGGCTGTACTTGATCGATCGCTTGTTCAATGAGCGATACATCTGTTTCCGCAAGTACGTAAAGATCTTCTGACGAGAGCTCTAGTCGATCCGCTCTCAGCTTCGTCTGCTTTACAGACTCTTCTCCTGAAATATAAAGTACCCGCTCTTTTGTTTTTGCTAACTTCGCAGATAATTGCAATAAAAGTGTTGATTTTCCGATTCCCGGATCGCCTCCTACCAAGACAAGTGAACCTGGGACAATTCCCCCACCTAGCACACGATTCAACTCCGTCATCGTCGTACTTACACGTGGTTCCTTCTCACTTACTACGCTTGTTATCGGTTGGGCTTTATGAATGGTTGCACCTGATGTGACAAAACTTCTTGATCGTTGCTTTTCTTGAACAGCTTTTTCTTCCACTAATGTATTCCAGCTTTGGCACCCTGGACACTTGCCCATCCATTTCGCTGATTCATATCCGCACTCTTGACAGACAAATTTCGTTTTTGCTTTTGCCATCGTTCATTCCTCCGTTACTTTCCACTATGCCAAGTGTATCAAAAACAAGGAAAAAACGCTTGATTTTTAAAAAAACCGGAGGATCGTCTCCTCCGGTTGTTCGTTCTTATACACTTGTTTCTTCTTTTGCCTCAACAGTCAACTGGCCGTCTTTAACAAATATGACTGCTTTTTGTCCTTTGACAATCGTTCCTTTTAACAGTTCTTCAGACAAGCGATCTTCAACTTCTTTTTGCAATGCACGACGCAACGGACGAGCACCATACTCTGGATCGTAGCCTGCATCTGTGATTTTGTCTTTCGCTTCTTCCGTCAGTTCAAAGTCAATTCCTTGTTCAGATAATCGATTCTTCAGCTGATCAGCCATCATGGTAATGATTTCTCGAACATGCTTTTTCTCAAGTGCATGGAAGACTACAATCTCATCAATACGGTTTAAAAACTCTGGTCTAAAGCTATTCTTCAGCTCAGACATGACGCGATCTTTCATATCTTTGTATTCTTGACCTTCTGTCTCTGTAGAGAACCCAAGATACTT
Source organism: Shouchella sp. JSM 1781072 (assembly GCF_041949915.1). NCBI lineage: Bacteria > Bacillati > Bacillota > Bacilli > Caryophanales > Bacillaceae > Shouchella > Shouchella sp. JSM 1781072. The sequence goes on along the minus strand of NZ_JBHFQE010000006.1, from coordinate 5,655 downwards.
ATTACGCTTTAACTGAGATGCTCCAACGTTTGATGTCATAATAACCGCCGTGTTGCGGAAATCAACGGTACGGCCTTTTGAATCCGTTAAGCGACCGTCCTCTAACACTTGTAACAAAATGTTAAAGACGTCTGGGTGAGCTTTCTCAATTTCATCTAATAAAATAACAGAGTACGGCTTACGGCGAATTTTTTCCGTTAATTGGCCGCCTTCCTCATGACCTACATAACCTGGAGGTGAACCGACAAGACGACTCGTCGCATGTTTCTCCATATACTCAGACATATCAATTCGAATAACAGAGTCTTCATCACCAAACAATGTCTCGGCAACTGCACGAGCAAGTTCTGTCTTACCGACACCTGTTGGACCAAGGAAAATAAATGAACCAATTGGACGTTTCGGGTCTTTAAGCCCTGCTCTTGCACGACGAACGGCTTTTGAAATGGATTTAACTGCTTCTTCTTGACCAACAATCCGATCATGCAAAATGCTTTCCATTTTTAAGAGACGATCTGTTTCTTCTTCAGCTAGCTTTGAAACAGGAATTCCGGTCCAACTTGCTACAACTTGGGCAATGTCTTCTACAACCACTTCTGTATTCTCTTGACCTTGCTTTTTCTTCCATTCATTTTTCATTTCTTCTAGCTCTTCACGTAAACGCTGTTCAGAATCACGTAAAGAAGCAGCTTTTTCGAACTCTTGGCTTTGCACAGAAGCATCTTTTTCTTTCCGTGTTTCTTCTAACTTCGCTTCAAGTTCTTTTAAGTTTGGTGGGGCTGTATAAGAACGTAAGCGTACTTTTGAAGCAGCCTCATCAATTAAATCAATCGCTTTATCTGGTAAGAAGCGATCTGAGATATAGCGATCTGAAAGTTTTACGGCTTCTTCTACTGCATCGTCTGTAATCGTTACACGATGATGCGCTTCATAGCGATCACGTAAGCCAAATAAAATTTGAACCGATTGATCAAGGGTTGGCTCATCAACCTGGATCGGTTGGAAACGACGTTCTAGTGCCGCATCTTTTTCGATATACTTCCGGTACTCATCAAGAGTGGTTGCCCCAATACATTGTAGCTCACCACGAGCCAATGAAGGTTTCAAGATGTTAGATGCATCAATTGCACCTTCAGCACCACCTGCACCAATTAATGTGTGTAGCTCATCAATGAACAGAATGACATTTCCAGCTTGACGAATTTCATCCATCACTTTTTTCAAACGATCTTCAAACTCACCACGGTATTTCGTACCTGCTACAACCGTACCCATGTCTAATGTCATCACACGCTTATTGCGAAGCGTTTCTGGAACTTCATTCGCAATGATACTTTGAGCCAATCCTTCTGCTATCGCCGTTTTACCGACACCTGGTTCACCGATAAGTACAGGGTTATTCTTTGTACGTCTGCTTAACACTTGTATAACACGCTCAATCTCTTTACTACGCCCTATAACAGGATCGAGGGTTTCTTCTCGAGCAATCGCTGTTAAATCTCTGGCTAAGCTATCAAGTGTAGGCGTATTTGCATTCGCTGTTGAACCGCCAGCTTGCGCAGAGCTACCACCTTCATTGCTTCCAAGCAGTTGTAATACTTGTTGTCTCGCTTTATTTAGACTCACGCCTAAATTATTTAGCACACGAGCCGCGACGCCTTCACCTTCACGAATTAATCCTAGTAAAATATGTTCTGTTCCCACATAGGAATGACCTAATTTTCTTGCTTCATCCATTGAGAGTTCAATAACTTTTTTTGCTCGAGGTGTGTAGTGAGGGGTACTATGAATACTTTTTTGTACTTCTTGGCCCTTCCCTACTAATCCTTCTACTTCTTTTTGGAGTTTATCTGATCCTAAGCCAAGCTGCTGAAGAGCTTTGGCCGCAATTCCTTCACCTTCACGAATCAAACCTAACAAGATATGTTCCGTTCCAATATTATGATGGCTCAAGCGAATTGCTTCTTCTTGTGAAAGAGCTAATACCTTTTGTGCACGCTCAGAAAATCTTCCAAACATCATAAATAATGACACCTCCAGAGGAATTGTATTACTCGTTATTGTCTTCTAATTTTAATCGTTCTCTAATTAATGTCGCTCGCCTCTCGTCTCGTTGATCAGGCGATAAGACTGTTTCAGCATATCTTTGTAAAAATCCAGGCTGGGTCACAATCATTAATTCATTTAAGATACTAGCTGAAATCCCTTCAATTAATCCTAAATCAATTCCCAATCTGACGTCAGATAAACGTCTTGTCGCTTCTTTTGAATCAATCACATAACTATGGGAAAGGATTCCAAGCGATCTGTGGACACGATCCATAAGTTTCAAATATGAATGATCGAGTAATGAACCACGGGCTGACCGCTCTTGTTGAATCAGTTGCTTCACAACGCCTTGAAGTTCATCAATAATATCTTGTTCTGATTTACCTAGCGTCATTTGATTTGAGATTTGAAATAAATTCCCTAATGCTTCGCTACCTTCTCCATAAATTCCTCTAACAACGAGACCCAATTGGTTAATTGCTGGCAAGATACGTTGTAATTGCTGGGTAATGGCGAGAGCAGGTAAATGCATCATGACCGATGCACGCATCCCTGTACCAACATTTGTCGGACAACTAGTTAGGTACCCATACTGTTTATCGTATGCATAAGTAAGGTGAGACTCCATCCAATCATCTAAAGAACTTGCAGCTTGAAACCCATGTTCAAGGTCAAACCCTGATGTTAGAACTTGTATACGAAGATGATCTTCTTCATTCACCATAATACTTACAGACTCGTCTTTACTTAATAAAACCGCGCCATGCTTAGACCGCTCTGCTAAATGTGGACTAATGAGATGTTTTTCTACAAGCATTCGTTTATCATTTGTTTTCATTTCATCCATTGTTAACATTTCTGCATTTCCAAGTGCATTGCTTTGTGTCGATGCTAACGCTTCTTGCACGTACTGAGTAACTGTATAGGCTTCTTCTTTTGATGATAAAAGCGGGAAGGAGAACGCGTTCATGTTTCTTGCTAATCTTATTCGGCTACTTAAAACAATATCCGATTCGACCCCGTCTTTTTTCATCCAAGGACTAATCGCATGCTCTAAGAATTGATTTAAACTCACTCGTCTTCCCCTCCCTCTTTAGGGCGATCTTTCCGCTTCGACAATGCCCTAATTTCATCTCGAAGTTCTGCAGCCTTTTCAAATTCTTCTTTTTGAATATGTTCATTTAAGGTTGCTCGCATTTCTTCAATTCGTTGCTCGATTTGAATTGATTCACCAATTCGTTTTGGGATTTTCCCGCTATGCTTATTATTTCCACCATGTACTCTGCGAAAAACTGAGGAGAGTTTGTTTGAAAATGTATCATAACAAGTCGCACAACCAAAGCGACCAACGTGAAGAAATTTTTCATAGCTTAGTCCACAATTAGGACATTTTAATGCAGCTTTTTCATTTGTATCTCTCTGCGAAGAGCCATTGTCCTCTGTATTAAATAGGCCAGAAAAAAGGTGGTGGATAGAGAAACTGTCACTTCCCGGTATAGCCTCGCCTTTTTCTCTTGCGCAGTGTTCACATACATGCATCTCTGTTTTCTTTCCATTAACAATTTTTGTGAAATGCAATGTCGCTTGTCGCACATTACACTCTTGGCATACCATCATCATCACCCCTTTATCTATTACCGATTTTCTGTATACTTAAGCGTCTCAATCATCGCTTTTAAAAGATTTGCTCGTATTTCATCTCGATGTTCAATGGTCGACTTATAAAGCTCTCTTTCTAAAATACTAGACATTAGCTTCGCTTCACGTTTTGTTATGGCGTCTTCTTCAAAGAGACGAAAAACAATATTTTGAGCTGTTTGTTGATCAATTTTCAAGCCAATTAACTGTTGCATATGATCAAATAAAGCGGCGTCTTCATGGGACTCTACTTTTGTTATCCGTATATAGCCGCCACCACCACGCTTACTTTCCACTACATAGCCTTTTTCCAAAGTAAAGCGTGTACTAATCACATAATTGATCTGCGAAGGTACACATTGAAACTGTTTTGCAAGCTCGCTTCGCTTTATTTCCAGCAGCTCTTTGCCACTACGAGTCAATGTCATTTTTAAATATTGTTCAATTAAGTCCGTTATATTGCTCATAAATCAACCCTCCTAGTAAAGGACAACATTGACTTTGACTATATTTGACTATTAATAACTTTATTATAAGCTGTTTACTAAAAAACTTCAACAACTAACTCTTTTCTATTATCGCCAAAGTCTCTACTTCTAGACCTATCTCCGGTAGATTGTTTTACTTTTTTTGAAAAGGGTAATTCTGTTTGTTAGGAAGGTGGATATTTATGCGAGTACACATATTAAAACGCGAACAGCATTTGAACATAACGCTTGATCAAGCCTGGGAATTTTTCTCTAGTGCTAAAAATCTTCAAGCGATTACGCCTAGCTATATGAATTTTACAATTACAAACGATCCCGGAAAAACGATTTATACTGGCCAATTGATTACTTATAAAGTGAGCCCTCTTTTATCAATTCCCCTAACTTGGGTAACGGAGATTACACAAGTTGAAGATCAGTCTTACTTTATTGATGAGCAGCGTTTTGGTCCTTTTAAGCTTTGGCATCATCAGCACCTTTTTTCAGAAACAGAAGAAGGAGTCACTATGGTTGACATTGTTCACTATAGCCTACCCTTTTCATTTCTTGGGGAAATCGCTCGTCGTTTAATGGTAAAGAACCGGTTAGAAGAGATTTTTGACTATAGGTATGCGACGTTAGAAAAAGAGTTTAACGAAAAATAGGTTAACTCGTTGCATCGTCCTTTGGCTCCGTCATGATTTTCTACGGGGATGCTTCACACGTTCTTTTTACGATAGGTCCTTCACGACGTTCTACGAAAACGACCCTTTCGTCTCACAGGAGGGCACGATGTCTTTCCCTGATGTTTATTCATGATGGATCTAGGTTCGTTCTTTATTCGATCTATGTGCTTGCTTCTTCATTTCGCTTCTTCGAAGCGCAGCTCTTTTGCGCCTCTCTATACAAAAAAAAGACACCTATTCAGGTGTCTCTCTGCTTGCCTGGCAACGTCCTTTGGCTCCGTCATGATTTCCTACGGGGTCGGTTCGCACGAAGCGATTTCAAGGTTGCGATTCCATGTCGCCTTACGAAATTCACTCTATGTGCTTGCTTCTTCATTTCGCTTCTTTCGAAGCGCAGCTCTTTTGCGCCTCTCTATACAAAAAAAAGACACCTATTCAGGTGTCTTTCTGCTTGCCTGGCAACGTCCTACTCTCACAGGGGGAAGCCCCCAACTACCATCGGCGCAAAAGAGCTTAACGACCGTGTTCGGCATGGGAACGGGTGTGACCTCTTTGCTATTGCCACCAGACTATGTTGACGTCCGATCAACGGCGAATCTCTTCGTCTTGTTTCTCGTTGTCAAAGGTAAAAGAATCAACGATTCTTTCAAAACTAAATCTAGAAATCAAACTCACGTCAAGAAAAAATTTAGGATAAGCCCTCGACCGATTAGTATCAGTCCGCTCCATGTGTCGCCACACTTCCACTTCTGACCTATCAACCTCATCATCTCTAAGGGGTCTTACTGGCTTACGCCATGGGAAATCTCATCTTG
>NZ_JBHFQE010000005.1:0-65214 GCF_041949915.1 Shouchella sp. JSM 1781072 | reverse complement strand
CAAGATGAGATTTCCCATGGCGTAAGCCAGTAAGACCCCTTAGAGATGATGAGGTTGATAGGTCAGAAGTGGAAGTGTGGCGACACATGGAGCGGACTGATACTAATCGGTCGAGGGCTTATCCTAAATTTTTTCTTGACGTGAGTTTGATTTCTAGATTTAGTTTTGAAAGAATCGATGATTCTTTTACCTTTGACAACGAGAAACAAGACGAAGAGATTCGTCGTTGATCGAACGTCAACATAGTCTGGTGGCAATAGCAAAGAGGTCACACCCGTTCCCATGCCGAACACGGTCGTTAAGCTCTTTTGCGCCGATGGTAGTTGGGGGCTTCCCCCTGTGAGAGTAGGACGTTGCCAGGCAAGCAGAGAGACACCTGAATAGGTGTCTTTTTTTTGTATAGAGAGGCGCAAAAGAGCTGCGCTTCGAAGAAGCGAAATGAAGAAGCAAGTACCCAAATCGGACAAAGCACGAATCCAAATCCATCATGAATGATCATCGAAGAAAAGACATCGTGCCCCCTGTGAGACGGAGTTATGAATTTCGTAAGGCTACATGGAACGCATCCTTGAAACCACTTCGTGCGAACCGACCCCGTAGGAAATCATGACGGAGCCAAAGGACGTTGCCAGGCAAGCAGAGAGACACCTGAATAGGTGTCTTTTTTTTTGTGTAGAGAGGCGCAAAAGAGCTGCGCTTCGAAGAAGCGAAATGAAGAAGCAAGTACCCAAATCGGACAAAGCACGAATCCAAATCCATCATGAATGATCATCGAAGAAAAGACATCGTGCCGCCCTGTGAGACGGAGTTATGAATTTCGTAAGACGACATGGGACGCATCTTTGAAATCGCTTCGTGCGAAACGACCCTGTAGGAAATCATGACGGAGCCAAAGGACGTTGCCAGGCAAGCAGAAAGATTTCTCCTAATACTTTATAACTGTTTTCACCTGATTATCTAACTTAAGGGTTTGAAGGTATATCTTTTAGGTTAAAGAGAGGTACATCACTAAAATCTGGTTTAAAACGATAAGGAGAATGAGGGATGATTGATCATAGAGAACCCCTTTATCCAGAATGTAAATGGCTATCATTTGAAGAAAAGCTTTTTCATACTTCAGCGGTTCGGAAATTGAAATTAATAGCTCATTTCGGAGGCGCTTCATTAATATCCCCTCTAGCCCATTCTAGGTTTGAACATACGTTAGGAGTTTCAAAGTTAGTCGCGAGATTTTTCCCTGAAGACAAAGAGTTGCGTGCGGCGAGCGTTTTATTTGACGTAGCGGCTTTACCGTTCTCTCCTTCTATTAACACGGTGTTGGATTTTGAGCATGAGCCTATCTTTGCGGACACACTTCTTTCAGACGATATTCAAGAAGTCTTGAGAGCGGAAAACTTAGATTGGCTCGTTATTAAAGACCTTGCACTAAACAGTTCGATTTTACATGGCACAAACGATCGAGTGGGTTTAATTGATCTCGATAAAGCGTTTCGAACCTTATACATGCTAGGTGAACTAAAAGAATCAGCAACTGATTACCTTACTCACTGTACCTGTGATGGAGCTGGAGTTCACTTTAATGATGACATGGAGAAGGCGTTGACCTCCATTTTTGAGAAAGCAGAAGAAATTCTCTCAAATAAAGAAACAGCAGCAGTTGAAGCGATTGTGTTGGAAGCGATACAATGCGATTGGGCAGAAAATGGTGATGAAAAAGAGACCTATCTTGGCTTAACAGACTGGGAAATTTTATGCTTGTTAAAGACATCTCCATCTCCGAGAGCTCAATTTTTAATTCAATCGTTACTCCATCAACCTGATAAATTTGTGATTCGAGAGAAAGCTACGGGAGCAGGGATTCCATTTTCTACCCATAGTGCATTTAAGGTATTTCCTAGAGTGAAAGCAAAACATATTAACTATGAAGTAATCGATTTTTCTACAATAGCAGAAACAATTTAACTTCTGACAAACACCTACACGCCATAAGCTGCATAGAATAATAAAAAATGCCTCTCTGCAGTATAAGGAGCGCATTCTAGGCGATACTTATGGTGGAGGTGCATCATGCGGAGAGTTGAACGGACGATTCGATTTAAACTTCATAAAGAATGTCATGTTTGTGGGGAATTCATCACCAAAGGCCTATGTGTAAATCAAATCAATATTTGTATGGCGTGCGAAGAAGATATGGTTGGTGAAAAAGAGAACAATTTGTATGAGCATTACGTAAAAGCAGTAAAACAAATATGGAAAAACTATTAAGACTTGTTTAGAAAACAAGTCTTTTTTAGGTGACGGACAATTTATTATTCGTTAAAATAGGGATAGTTTTAAAATGTAGAAAGGGCGTTGTCGCTTGAGTGTACGTACTCCTATTATTGATGCGATTGAAACACACATTAAAGCCGAACCCATTTCTTTCCACGTACCAGGGCATAAAAATGGTGTTCAATGGCACACGTTACTGCCTGCTTTCAAAAAAATGCTGCCATATGATTTAACAGAGATTAGTGGTCTGGATGACTTGCATGATCCAAAAGAGGCAATTGCAGAATCGCAGGCTCTATGTGCACGCTTTTATGGAGCTGGTGAAACGAGTTATCTTATTGGAGGATCAACAAGTGGAAATTTAGCTATGATCTATGGCACCTTGCAAGAAGGCGATGTGGTTTTAGTTGAACGAGATTGTCATAAATCTGTTATGCATGCGCTAGAACTTTGTAAGGCACAGGTAGTATTTTTATCATCGATTCGTTCGAGTCTAACAAGTCATCCCCTTGGCTTAAGTTGCTCGACTTTGGAAGACGCACTAGTAAAATATCCGCTTGCTAAAGCATTGATTGTAACGTATCCAAATTACTGGGGACATATCAATGAGTATGAACCATTGTTTTCTTTTGCAAAGAGTAAAGGATTATACATATTAGTAGATGAAGCACATGGTCCACATTTTCCTTTGGGGGATCATATAGACGGTTGTCCACCACCTGCGTTACGTATAGGCGCTGATATTGTTGTTCAATCTGCGCATAAGATGTTACCAGCATTAACGATGACCGGGTGGTTGCATTTCTCTCAATCCATCGATCCAATTGTTAAAAAACGAGTGAAACACGCTTTACAAATGTTCCAATCAAGCAGCCCTTCTTATATTTTGCTAGCCTCATTAGACGGGGCGCGTGCTTTTTTAGAACAATCAGGGAAGCAATCTTTTGAAGAAGCCATGTATGAAAGAGATCAATTATGTGAATGGATTGATCAACATGGGCATCTAGAGAGAGTGGCGGATGAAAGTTCCTGTGCAGATCCTTTAAAAATCATGATTAGGGCGACAAATGGTGAAGCCGGAAATGTCTTGTTGGCTGCATTAAATAAAGTCGGCATTTATGCTGAAATGGCTGATCCACATATGGTTCTGATTGTATTGGGATTAGGAAAGTTGCATCCAAACACGCATGAACGGCTAAAAAAGGTTACAATAGAGAGAGAAATGAAAAGAAAAAATGTTTTTTTTCAAGCAGGAGCAGAAGGAACTGTGTCCGAATTAATAAGGACGAGTAAGAACGATGAAGAAGCTGAAATGCGATCATTGCATGAGGCTATAGGAAGCGTGTCAGCAAGTGATGTCATTCCTTATCCTCCAGGTGTACCGCTTCTTTTAAAAGGAGAGAGGATTACACCGGAACATGTAGAACAATTGAATCAATACGTCTATACAGGTGTTTCCTTTCAAGGATTTCAACCTAAAGAAGGACTATTAGTTAAGGGTAAAGCAGGAGAAGAATAATGCAAAAAGGTATATTTATAACGGTTGAAGGCGGTGAAGGAGCTGGGAAAACGACAGTTGTTGACCGAATTGAGCGCACGCTTAAAGATAGGAATTATCAAGTGTTGCGAACAAGGGAACCAGGTGGCGTCCAGCTTGCTGAACAAATAAGGGATATTTTACTTCACACAAAGCATATCGAAATGGACGATCGAACGGAAGCGTTGCTGTATGCAGCAGCCAGAAGAGAACACCTTGTTAAAAAGGTATTGCCTGCTATTGAAGCGGGCGCAGTCGTTCTTTGTGATCGTTTTATTGATTCAAGTCTTGTTTATCAAGGATATGCGCGAGGCATTGGTGTGGAAGAGGTAAGAAGTATTAATAAATTTGCAGTGGAACATCATATGCCTGATTTAACACTTTATTTTGATGTTTCCCCAGAAGTAGGTTTAGCAAGAGTACAAAGCGATCAAGTGCGTGACTGGAATCGATTGGATCAAGAAACCATTGATTTTCATAAAAAAGTAGAAAACGGGTATCAATCACTTATTAAAACTGAAGGTGATCGTATACGTGTTATTGATGCAGATCAATCAGTAGAAGACGTCTTTCAGCAAGCGCTAAGCATTGTTGAGGAATTTATAAAGGGAGTGGAGTAAAGTGAAGCTAATTATGGCTGTTATTCAAGATAAAGATAGCACTAGATTATCAGATGCATTAGTAAAATCCGACTACAGAGCAACACGTCTTTCTAGTACAGGTGGATTTTTAAAAGCCGGAAACACAACATTCCTAATTGGTGTGGAAGATGACTCTGTTGAAGAAGTTATGGGCATTATTCAAAAAAATTGCCGTAGCCGTGAACAAGTTGTTGCACCTATTTCACCAATGGGCGGAAATGCTGATTCCTACGTTCCTTATCCAGTTGAAGTACAAGTTGGTGGAGCGACCGTATTTGTACTCCCAGTTGATCAGTTTGAACAATTTTAATAATACTGGTGGGTAGATAATGAGACTTTGGAAAGATTGGGTAGAGGCACAGCCACAGGTTGTGCCTATGCTTGTAGAGAGTATAAAAAAGCAAAGGCTTGCTCATGCCTATTTATTTGAAGGGCAAGCTGGAAGCGGGACAATGGATCTTGCCATGCTGCTTGCTAAACGCTTTTTATGTGAAAATAGCCAAGGCGAGAATCCCTGTTTACGTTGTGTAGACTGTACGCGGATTGATACAGGAAATCATCCTGATTTACACAGAATTTTTCCAGATGGTCAATCAATTAAAAGAGAACAAATTGATTATCTTCAAAAAGAATTTTCGTACCGAGGGATGGAGTCGCGAAAAAAAGTATATATTGTGTTTGATGCCGATAAGATGACTAGTACAGCAGCAAATACACTATTGAAATTTTTAGAGGAGCCTCAAGGCGAAACGCTCGCTATGTTGATAACGGAACAGGCTAGTAATGTGCTACCGACGATTCGAAGTCGTTCGCAGCACTTAAGGTTTCAACCGCCTCTTAAAGAAGAAATCATGCATCAGCTAGTCGAGCATGGGATTGAACAGAAACATAGTCATTTTCTTGCTGAACTTACTGAAAATAAAGAGATGGCAATACGCTTAATCGAAGACGACTGGTCTTTTCAAGCTAGAAGCGTAGTGTTACAATTAATGTATGAGCTTTATACAAGACCCGATCAAGCAACAATAACGTTAGCGGAAAAATGGCTACCGCTAATGAAAGAGCGCATTCATCAAGAAATGGGTCTAGAAATGATGATTTTATGGTTGCGAGACCTTTTATATACAAAAGTTGAAAAGCAAGGAGAGCTTGTGTACAGCGATTTTTATGAGCGCTACAAGGAACTCTCTCTTTCAACGTCACAGCGTCTCATCAGCCTTTCGTTGACTAAGGTCATGGAAGCGAAAAGTCAACTTAGTGCTAATGTTGCCATACAGTTAGTGATGGAAAGATTGCTTTTCACAATACAGGAGGGCTAGTTTTGCACGAGGTTGTAGGTGTCCGATTTAAAAAAGCGGGCAAAATATATTACTTCTCGCCAGGTTCTTTGCAAATTTCGGGCGATGAAGCGGTAATCGTCGAAACATCCCGAGGAGTTGAATACGGGAAAATAGTCGTTTCACCAAAGTTTGTTGATGAACAGGATGTCGTTTTGCCGTTGAAACAAGTCATCCGTTTAGCAACAGCTGAAGATACATTAATTGTGAAAGAAAATCGTGAAGCAACAAGAGAAGCAATTGATGTATGCACAAAGAAAATTATTGAACACAAGCTAGATATGAAGTTAGTGGACGTTGAATATACATTTGATCGGAATAAAGTGCTGTTTTACTTTACAGCGGATGGTCGAATTGATTTTAGAGAATTAGTAAAAGATTTAGCGGCTATCTTTAGAACAAGAATCGAACTTAGACAGATTGGCGTAAGAGATGAAGCCAAGTTGCTCGGCGGAATTGGCCCGTGCGGGAGAATGCTTTGTTGTTCCACATTCCTAGGTGACTTTGAACCTGTATCCATAAAGATGGCGAAAGATCAGAATCTCTCTCTTAATCCTGCAAAAATCTCAGGGCTATGTGGACGTTTAATGTGCTGTTTGAAGTATGAAAACGACACTTATGAAGATGCTAAGAAAGAAATGCCTGACATTGGGAAGAAAATAGCGACGCCTGATGGTACTGGAAAAGTCATTGGACTGAATTTACTTGATCGAGTCGTTCAGGTTCAACTTTTAGAGGAAGAACAAACGCTTGAATATGCTTTTGATGAATTAATGAAAAGTGAAAAGCTCACTTCAAAAGCAACGGATTAATGAGGTGAACGATGTGGATAAAAAGGCCATCTTCATACAGGTATCAAGCCTTGAAGAACGAATTGGTGATTTGCACGAAGAGTTACGAGGGTTAAAGGAACAACTTGCTTACTTAATTGAAGAGAATCACTATTTACACATAGAGAATGAAAATTTACGTAAACGTCTAGAGCCTGAAAAGCCTGTTCTTCCTGAAGAATTTGAACGCAAGAAGATGGTTGGAGAAGGGCATGAGAATTTGGCAAGGCTATACCAAGAAGGGTTTCATATTTGTAATACGCATTATGGAAGCATACGGCCTGAAGGTGATGATTGTTTGTTTTGCCTTTCATTTCTACATCAAAAATAAAAGAGGATTTAACAGCCGGTCTCCATTTGCAGAGATCGGCTTTTACAGTAAGGAGCCATAAGCTATGCTTGAAAAAGACGAGCGTCTAGACCACATTGCTGGTACTTCCTATAAAATTGTTCAAAGCGATCAAGTCTTCACGTATTCCATTGATGCTGTGTTATTGGCGAGATTTGCTTCTATTCCGCTTCAGAAAGGTCGAATTCTTGATTTGTGCAGCGGGAATGGTGTTGTAGGGATTACGATGACGGAGCGTACAAAGGCTTTAATTTCTTTACTAGAGCTACAAGAACCACTTCATTCAATGGCTTCACGCTCAATCAAAGGAAATGGATTAGAAAAACAACTTACTCCCATATGTGCAGATTTGAAACACATTCGGGACTATTTTGCTCACGGTTTTTTTGATGCGGTTACGTGCAATCCCCCTTATTTTACAAAAGGTGATCATGAACAAATGAAGCTGGAATCAACAAAAGCGTTGGCAAGACATGAGTTATCGTGTACGTTAGATGACGTCATCGCTGCGGGTTCGTATGTCTTGAAACATGGGGGCAAATTTACGATGGTTCATCGGCCAGAGCGAATGGTAGAGATCATGGAAACGATGAAACAACATCGGATTGAACCAAAGCGGATTCGTTTTTGCCATAGTAGCGCAAAGAAGCCGTCAACGATGCTATTGATTGAAGGAACCAAAGGCGGGAAACAAGGACTCGTGTGTGAGGCTCCTTTATTTGTATACGATCAAGACGGTAAGTACACAACGGCTTTTAACAAGGAGTATTTTGGTGTATGAAGCATTATGTCTACATTCTTGAGTGTCGCGATCAAACGTGGTACACCGGCTACACAAATGACTTAACGCAGCGCCTTAGAAAGCACGAAGAAGGGAAAGGGGCAAAATACACACGTGGCAGAGGGCCATTTAAACTGATTCATGTAGAGACGTTTGAAACAAAGACTGAAGCGCTAAAGCACGAGTACCATTTAAAGCAAAAGAAGCGGAGCGACAAAGAACGCTATGTCGCAGAAAAAAGGAGTTTAAGTCAAAATGATTGAACAAAAAAGCTACCCCCTTACTGGTGGGGGATTATATTTAGTACCGACCCCGATTGGAAATTTAGAAGATATGACCTTTCGAGCAATTAACATGTTAAAAGAAGCAAACTTAATTGCTGCGGAAGATACACGACAAACGAAGAAGCTAACGAATCATTTTGATATTGAGACTCCTTTAGTTAGCTACCATGAACATAATAAACAAAAAGTGGGACAAGACTTATTAGAGAAAATGAAGGCAGGCACTGTAATTGCACTTGTTACAGATGCAGGCATGCCGGGAATATCTGATCCTGGTGAAGACCTAGCCACGTTATGTATAGAAGAGCAGATTCCTGTTATTTCACTACCAGGAGCAAATGCCGCACTAACAGCACTCGTGGCATCGGGCTTATCGACGGCTTCTTTTACTTTTGTCGGCTTTTTACCTAGAGGAAAAAAAGAGCGCAAAGTAGAGTTAGAACGATTAAAAACGTATCCGGAGACATTAATTTTTTATGAAGCGCCCCATCGATTAAGCCAAACCCTTACTGCTTTGCAGGAAACTCTCGGGAATCGAAAGATTGTACTCGCCCGCGAATTAACAAAGCGATTTGAAGAATTTAAGCGAGGAACGTTAGAAGATGCCACAAAGTGGGTGAAGGACGCTTCATTAAAAGGGGAATTCTGTATTGTTGTCGAAGGCTTCGACGGAGAGGTTGAGGACAAACAGGATACGTGGTGGAAAGCATTAACGGACATCCAACATGTGAAGCACTATGTAGAATTAGGACTTACAGAAAAAGAAGCGATCAAGCAGACAGCGAGTGATCGGAAGTTAGTCAAACGTGAACTTTATCAGCAGTATCATGAGGCTAAAAAATAAAAAAACCCGCCATGGGCAGGTTTAAGTAATTATTTCTGTGCCACATAGTCTTGAAGTTGTTGAAGAACAGCTTCGGCTCCTTGAGGGCTAAGTACAATCTTGCCATTTGCAAGTGATAAGTTATCATCAGATACTTCACCAGTTACTTGGCAAGTCATGTTGGCTTTGTATTTCTTTAAAATGATGCGGTCATTATCAACATAAATTTCAAGTGCATCCTTTTCAGCAATGTCTAACGTGCGACGAAGCTCAATCGGAATCACAACTCTACCTAATTCATCGACCTTGCGGACAATTCCAGTTGATTTCATTACGTTTCCCCCTATATTAAGCCGTATGTAGTCAAGAATAATTTTGTGTCATATTTCGACATAATTCTATAGTAATCTTAGAATAACAATATTTCCAAAACAAGTCAATCGCTTTAAATAAAAAAACTTATATTTTGCGACAATTTATTTGAAGTGCTTTAAAAGTTGAATTGACGGGCTTTTTTTAAAAGAAAAGCTATATAAGATGGAGAAAGGAGACCGCTTCAATGGATATTCATGCAGATATTATTCATAAGTTACAAGAATCAAATGAGATTTTAAAAGAAAAATATGCTCAGAGTCATAGAAAAAAAGAACCATTTCGACAAAAACTGATAAAAGAAGCAGACGTTTTTCGACAAATGCAGCACATTCATAAGGAAGATTTAGTACGGTCATTGAGTGGGAAGAAATTGGCTGGTACAGATGGATCGGTAAATCAAACAAAGGGCGAATCCCCGCATATAATTTATCTTTTTCAAGCTGTAGCCAAAACAACAGATGGAATAGCGAAATGGACGTCTGATTTATTTGTCCCTCTATTAGAGCGCGAAGAAGAGGAAGATGGAATCAGTAAACAACGAGCAAAGCGTTTAGCCACGCTAGAATTAAATGCAGCACGAACATTAATCGAAGAAGAAGAAGTGGCTGTTATGCTGATGGACGGCGCCCTGTATCACTATCGAATTGATGCAAAAGAAGAATGGGAGCAGTTGCGGCAGTCTGCGTTATCCAGGGGGACGCTACTTATTGGTGTATCAGAAGAAATTACAACGGAAAATCTTATTAAGCTATCAAGCTTTGATTCCTATGCACGAAATCCTTATTCTTATGATCGGGACCTGTTGTTCGGTATGCTGGAACAAAATGAAATGATTTATATTGATGCGATTCAACATAAAGCAGGGTTACTATCAGCATGGATGCGTTTAGGATCAACGCCGACGATTACAGGGTTTGATATGCTAGAAGAGCAATCTGAACATATGAGCTGGGTAGGAGACTTAATTTGTACGCTGACTCCGGCTGATGGTCGAGGCATTCCGCTCTGGCTTGATCATATTGATCAAGAGATTCGGATAACGGACAAGCTAGTCGAAGGTTTAGTAGAACAATATGTCGATGAAGACATTCGTAAGCAATTTTATGTGAAAATGAGAACCGAGCGTCCATATTAAGAGGAGGAATGAACGATGCAAGTGGTCGGCGTCACAACACAGCATGAAATTCATGTTGCGTCAAAATCACATAAGTTTCGAATGAACGAAATGTTAGTGATTCAAGATCAAGATTTGCAAGAGCCAAAAGGAGAGGTTGTCGAAACTTTATCATACAATCGCTATATTCCGATGGGTATGGATAAGGGGTTAGTGGACCGAAATGTGTTAGAGACGTTAGAAGCGATTGGCTACGATATTGGTCAAGACGATATTCACTTAGCAAAAGTAAGGCTATTTGAAGAAGCCCAAAAGCCGATTCAAACGGGTGCGACTGTTCGCCACCCTGAATTTTATGAGATTGAGCATTTACTTGTGTCGGCATCAAAAGAAAAAGGTATGGTTCTAGGTGAAATTAAGTCGACAGATTTTATTGCTGAATCTTTACCAGATCATTTAGATCAAATCTTGCATATGCAAGAACAGGGCCAGGTTAGAGAGCAGAATGGTGTACCGTTTATTTTTGATATTCGGGCGATGCAACAATATCCTCATATTGGCGTATTTGGTGGCTCTGGCTCAGGGAAATCGTTTGGTCTTCGCGTGATGCTCGAAGAATTAATGAAGTTAAAGATTCCATCGCTCGTATTTGACCCACATTTTGAAATGAATTTTACAGGTAAAACAGAAGCCGATCGCGGGGATGTTCCGTATTCATCTCGATATGAAGTCGTGCAAATTGGTCGTGATGTTGGCGTTGATTTTTCGGCGTTAACAACAAGAGACGTTGAACGTTTACTTGGAGCTGCTGGGCAGTTAACGGAGTCAATGGTAAACGTCATTCAATCGGTCCATAAACGAAAAGACAGCTATCAATCATTTAGTGATCGCGTGGCTAACTTAATTGAAGCACTGGATATGGGGAAACAAAAAATTGACGGAATGCTTCATGATGGTGGGATGACGAAAGACGAGATTAAACGATACAGTGAGTTCAAACGTTTACTCGATCAGTTTGGTAGCCTGCCGCCTTCTTCTGTAAAAGGCATTCAGTGGCGTGCCAACCGTCTTTATCAAGCAGGTTTGTTTCAACAAAACATTCGAGCAATTGAACATGGTATTCATAATGGAAAGCTAGTGGTCATCCAAGGCGCTGTCTGGTTGCTCCAAGTGTTTGCAAGTTATGTCATTGGGACACTTTATTTTAAACGGCGTTCTTATAAAGATGCTAAGCTGCAACAGCAACAAAGTGAATTCTTTCCTCCGTTTGTCGTCGTAACGGATGAAGCGCATAATTTTGCACCAAAGGGATTTGAAGCACCGGCAAAATCGGTTTTAAAAGAAATTGCACAAGAAGGAAGGAAATATGGAACGTTTCTTATTTTTGCCACCCAGCGACCGACGTTACTCGATGAAACCATTACGGCACAACTAAATTCAAAGTTTGTTTTTCGTACAGTCCGAGGCACAGATATTCAAACTATAAAAGAGGAAACCGATTTAACAGCAGAAGAAGGAAAGCGGCTTCCGTACTTACAGTCAGGTGATGTGTTTGTCTCATCAGCTATTATTGGACGTACGGTAGCGGTTCGGATTCGTCTGGCACATTCAACAAGTCCGCACACGATGAATCCATTCGATGAGCTTGAACAAATGAATGGAGCAAGCAATGAAGAGCTAATTGCAGCGCTTAATGATTTTCTCCCTTTAGCCGAAATGCATGTGATGCAAAAGCTCGATCAGATGAATAAAAAAGCAGGCAAGTCGTGGGATGTGTCAGAATGGAAACAAGAATTAGAGCGACTATGTGAGGACGGATCGTTGAAAAAACAAAAAACACCTTTTGCAACACTCTACGATCGCACTTGACAATACGATGTATGATTCGCTATATTTTTGATAAGAATGAACGATATACGTTTCTATGAATGGATGAGTATAAAGGAAGATGCTTGTACTAGAGAGCCGGGTTAGGTGGAAGCCGGTCAAGGATGCCTTTAGAAGATGGTCCTGGAGAATTCATTTTCGAGCCAGTTAAGGTAAGGGAGTGACGTTTGCCAGCGTTATTGGTCTAGAGCCTTGTCATACATGATAAGGGAATTTTGGGTGGTACCACGTAAGATAACCTTTCGTCCCGATTGCGGACGAAAGGTTTTTTGTATTTTATTTGAAAGGATGAGGATTTTGACAAAACCATCGTTTTACATTACAACACCAATTTATTACCCGAGTGGAAAGCTTCATATTGGGCACACATACACGACCGTAGCTGGAGATGCAATGGCTCGCTATAAGCGCCTTCGCGGCTATGACGTGCGTTATTTAACAGGTACAGACGAACATGGTCAAAAGATTGAACAAAAAGCAGCTGAGAGAAACATTTCACCGCAAGCATATACGGATGAAATGGTAAAGCCAATTAAAGAGCTTTGGGAAAAACTTGACATTACGTACGATGATTTTATTCGTACAACAGAAGACCGTCACAAAAAGGTAGTCGAAAAAATCTTTGATCAGCTTCTTGCTCAAGATGATATTTATTTAGGCGAATACGAAGGTTGGTACTGTGTATCAGATGAGACGTTTTATGGAGAAAGAGAGCTCATCGATCCAATTAAAGATCAAGATGGCACGATTATTGGCGGAAAAAGTCCCGATTCAGGTCATCCTGTAGAAAAAGTTCGTGAAGAATCTTATTTCTTTAGAATGAGTAAATATGCAGATCGATTGCTCAAGTATTACGAAGAAAATCCTGAGTTTATTCAGCCAGTTTCGAGAAAGAATGAAATGGTAAATAATTTCATTAAACCAGGCTTGCAAGATCTTGCTGTATCAAGAACCTCGTTTACTTGGGGTGTGAAGGTACCAAGTAATCCAAAACACGTTGTTTATGTATGGATTGATGCGCTGACGAACTATATTACCGCTCTTGGTTACGGCACGTCTGAAGATGAACTCTATCAAAAACATTGGCCAGCAGATGTTCATCTCGTAGGAAAAGATATCTTACGTTTCCATACGATTTATTGGCCGGTCATGTTAATGGCGCTTGATTTACCCCTTCCTAAAAAAGTGTTCGGACATGGCTGGTTTTTAACACGTGATGGAAAAATGTCGAAATCAAAAGGAAACGTGATTGATCCTGTCCCATTAATTGATCATTTTGGTCTGGATGCGATTCGCTATTATCTTTTAAGAGAAGTTCCATTTGGATCCGATGGTGTTTTTACACCAGAAGCATTTGTAGAACGAGTAAATTATGATTTAGCAAATGACCTTGGAAACTTATTAAACCGTACTGTGGCGATGATTAATAAGTACTTTGATGGAAGCATGCCCACTTATATTAAAGGCGCGACGCCGTTTGATGAAGAACTGCTAGAGTTAATTGATGCCACCGCAACAAAAGTAGAAAATGCGATGGAAGAGATGGAATTTTCGATTGCGCTTACGGCAATTTGGCAGCTTGTTAGTCGTACAAATAAATATATTGATGAAACACAACCATGGATGTTAGCAAAAGATGAGGAGCAAAAGGATCAGCTAGGTTCGGTTATGTACCATTTGGCAGAGTCACTGCGAATTATTTCTGTATTCTTACGTCCGTTCTTAACGAGAACACCGCAAAAAATGTGGGAACAGCTTGGCATCTCAGAAAATCAAGCAACTTGGGAATCTGTACGTACGTTTGGTATGATCGAATCCGGAACGAAGGTAAGCAAAGGAACACCTGTATTTCCACGGTTAGATGTTGAAAAAGAAGTAGAATACATTGTGGATTTGATGGGCGGAAAAGCAGACCCGGAGCCGGAAGAAATTGAAGATGAAAATCAAATCACGATTGATGATTTTACAAAAGTAGAGTTGAAAGTAGCGGAAGTCATCGGTGCTGAACCGGTTGAAGGAGCGGATCGTCTTCTAAAGATTCAGCTTGACTTAGGGAATGAAAAGCGTCAAGTTGTGTCGGGGATTGCTAAATTTTACACGCCAGAAGATTTAAAGGGTAAAAAAGTGATTTGTGTGACGAACTTAAAGCCTGTGAAGTTACGTGGTGAACTTTCGCAAGGCATGATTCTAGCTGGTTCAAAAGGGAAAAAACTACAGCTTGCGACTGTAGATGGGAATCTTCCGAACGGTGCGCAAGTGAAATAATAATCAAAGGAGCGAAGTAGGGTAAACCCCGCTACGCTCCTTTCAATTCTACAAAAGCTCTTTACAACACTTGAATATTCAGATATATTTAACTTATTCGTTAATAGGAGGTGAGTAGATTGGATCTTTTTAATGGTAGCCAGGCAAAACGATTAGCATATTTGTGGATTTGTCAGGCGATTTTTTCGGCATCAGTTAGAAAATTGGATACGTCTGTCCTTTTTTAAATAACTGTATACGAAAAACCATTAGAAAGAAACACGTCTGTCTACTTGCATACGGATTACACATGCAGCGGCGAGGTTTTGCTGCTTTTTTGTGTTCGGTTTCTTTCTTTTATTAAAGGAGAAACGATAAAATGATTTATTTTTATGGAAAAGAAATAGCTCAAAACTACGCAGGCAATCATATTTTTAAAAAGGTTTCAGTTGAAATAAAAGCCGGAGACCGTATAGGTATTGTTGGGCAAAATGGTGCAGGGAAAACGACGATCGCAAAAATTGTTGCAGGAACGGAAAGCCCTTCTGCAGGAGTAGTTGGATGGAAGAAAGGCTTGAAAACAGCAATGATTGATCAAAATCCATACTACCAAGATATGCTCGTTAAAGATGTACTGCTGACACCTTTTTCTAAGCTGATTGAAATGGAAGCTGAACGTAAGAGAGTGGAACATGTTATGTCAACATCGCTAAGTGAACGAAAACTTTCAGAAACGCTAAACCAATATGCCGAAATTCAAGAACAGTATACAACTAACGGGGGCTACGAATATCACGCTCTCATTCGCAAGGTGACAGCAGGTCTCCTTTTGGACAATCATCTGAATCATAGTTGGGACTCTTTAAGTGGTGGGGAGCGTTCAAAGGTTGAGCTAGCTTGTTTACTGCTCAAGCAACCTGATTTAATCGTTTTGGATGAACCGACCAATCATTTAGATCTTGTTGCCGTCGATTGGTTAATTCAATGGCTCAACCAATATGACGGCAGTGTGCTAGTCGTTTCTCACGATCGGTACTTCTTAGATCGTGTTGTGACAACGGTCTGGGAAATGGATCAAGGGATGTTGTATGAATACCAAGGGAATTATAGTCGTTTTGTGCAACAAAAGGAAGAAAGGGTGTTAAAAGAATTTCAACACTACGAGGATCAGCAAAAGAAAATAAAGAAAATGAAGGAAACCATTAAGCGTTTAAAAGAATGGGCAAATCAAGCAAACCCACCAAATGCAAGCTTGCACAAGCAAGCAAAAAGTATGGAAAAAGCGTTAAATCGAATTGAAGTTTTACAAAAACCGGTCCAGTCAAAACGTGTCTCGTTTCAATTTAAGCAAGATCAAAGAAGTAGTCAAGACGTATTTAAGCTCGAAGATGTGTCGTTTGCATTTGAACAAATAACCATCCTGCATAAAGCAAATTTTGTCACTTACCATCGAGAAAGAGTCGCCATTATTGGTCCAAATGGTGCAGGGAAGTCAACTTTACTTCAACTATTGCGCGGGAAATATTCTCCGATTGAAGGAAGAGTGAGAATAGGGTCAAGTCTGTCGATTGGGTATTTATCACAACATATCAATGAGCTCGAAGGAGAGCAAACCGTGCTGGATGCTTATCGAGAATATGCACATGTAGAAGCAGGTGCTGCACGAGGGAAGTTGGCGAAATTTTTATTTTTTGGCTTGGATGTCTTCAAAAAGACGAGAGATTTAAGTGGGGGAGAGCGAATGCGCTTGCGTCTTGCTCAATTAATGGAAGAGCATCATAACGTGTTACTGTTAGATGAACCAACGAACCATCTCGACATTGATTCAAGAGAAGTATTAGAAGACGCATTAGTAGAATTTAGTGGGACAGTCGTAGCGGTTTCACATGATCGTTATTTTTTAAATCAACACTTCCCCGTCTCGTATTGGTTAGAAAATGGGACAATAACGAGGTACGAAGGCAATGTCTCTTATGTGCAAGCGAAACGTAAGGAAGCGTGTGATTAAAATTCAAACTAGAAAAGCGACCTGTATGTACTGTGCAGGTCGCTTGTTTAGATACAATACTGTTAGTGATCATCAATATCTGTTAAGTCAGATACTTTCCCGTCGTCAACACGTACTTCTAAGAGTTGTCCATCTTTCGTTAAAGCAAAAATGCCACTGTTAAAGTCGGTTTGCAAGTGTTTAAAGAAGATCCCTTCAAACGTTTGTCCTTCAAGGTCATCAAAATGAAGATCATAGGCACCGTTGCCGTCATCGACTAAAAATGCATGGACGCCTCGTTCAAAATTCCAGTCTTCCGTTTCTTCAGATCGTTCTCGCGGCACAACATGTAAGTCTGCAAAAGGAGCTTTTTCAAGCAGTTCGTTAACGATGGACCCACCGATTAATTTTGCCCAAATGCTTTCAATAAATTGACCAATAATAATTTGGGAAGCATCGACTTCTTTTGCTTTATTGGTAATGACTTTTGTAATGTCATGATAATGCGATTTTTCTAATACGAGCTTGGCCTCGTACTCATTAGCAAGCTCTTTAAACAAAGTCATATCCACATCTTTATCATTCTTAAATTCCTCTTCAGGAAGAGAATCAAAAACGAGGATCGTTAAAGAAGCATCAAGCTGTTTTGCTAATGAAGCGCCTCGCGTAATAAGTTTTTTCCCATTATGACCATAGTTTACACAAACAAGAATGTTTTCTTTTTGCGATGTTGAAAACGTCATGATGTTGTTCAACCCCTTTCGTAACTAAACCGTATTATTCCCCTATCTTTAATCGTTAAACAACTTATGTTAAAGCGAGTTATTGACGATAATTATATTACTTGCTTTCTACAATTCATTAGTCATAAAATGCGAACAGAGAGGTGAATAGAATGTTAATTGATACGCATGTACATTTAAATGCAGATCAGTTTAATGAAGATTTGCAAGAAACGATTGATCGAGCAAGAACAGCTGGTGTAAAAGAAATGGTTGTCGTAGGGTTTGATGAGAAAACAATTAAACGAGCGATGCACTTAATTGAAGAAGACGAACAAATTTATGCAGCGATCGGCTGGCACCCAGTTGATGCAATCGATATGACCGATGAACATTTGCAGTGGATTGAGGATTTGGCTAAACATCCCAAGGTTGTTGCGATTGGAGAAATGGGCTTGGATTATCACTGGGATAAGTCTCCTAAAGATGTTCAGAAAGAAGTGTTTCGCAAACAAATCGCGCTAGCAAAACGAGTGAATTTACCAATTATCATTCATAATCGTGATGCTGACCAAGATGTTGTTGAATTATTAGAAGAGGAAAACGCTCATGAAGTCGGCGGTGTAATGCATTGCTTTGGTGGGAGTGTTGAAATTGCAGAGCGCTGCATTAAAAACAACTTTTATATTGGGCTCGGAGGTCCGGTTACATTTAAAAATGCAAAACGACCAAAAGAGGTTGCCAAACAGATCCCCCTTGAACGCTTAATTGTAGAAACAGATGCGCCGTTTTTAGCTCCTCATCCTTATCGTGGAAAGCGAAATGAACCTGCTTATGTGAAAAGGGTAGCTGAAGATATTGCGGATTTACGTGAAATGACATTTGAAGAATTATGTCAAAAAACAACTGAAAATGCGAAAAGATTGTTCGCTTTTAGTGAATAATTGGAAATGAATAATGCAGTAACAATGCAAGAAAGTGTCAAACATTACTACAATATTACGATTGTGTAACGTCTATTGACACTAGACAAGCTGGTCTCTATAATTCAGTCCTTGAGGAGGGGCTGAAATGGACCAATTGTCAAAACACGATGATTTAACAAAAAATCGACTTCCATTGCAGACAAAAACGTTTATCGTAGTCGGCTTATTTATCGCTCTTATTTTATTTTTTACGGGCCTTTACGAATGGAACAAAAAATCTGTCACTGTTCATGTAAATGGAGAAGAGTCGGTTGTGACGACTCACGCAGAATCAATTGAAGAACTACTTCTAAGTTTAGACATAGATGTTACGGAGCACGACCTCGTAGTACCTCATCTCGAGACTGAATTATCTGACGACATGAGTGTGTTGTATAAGCAAGCAAACGTTGTGACATTAGAGATAAACGGTGAGGAAAAAGAAGTCTTAACAACGGTTGATACAATTTATGACTTCTTGAAAGAACAAGGATATGAGTATCGAACAGAGGATCATTTATTGCCAAGTGGTGACGCTGTAATTGAAGATGGCTTAACAATTACGTATAAACCTTCTGTTGAACTTAATTTTGCTTATGATGGGAACGAAGATACATACTGGAGTGCATCAGCGACTGTCGCTGACTTTTTGAAAGAAGCAAATGTAGAACTTGGAGAAGATGATCGCGTAAAACCAGGTCTAGACGAACATTTGGAAAATGGGTTGTCTATTAAGCTTACAAGAATTGAAAAAGTCACCGATGTCATTGAGGAATCAACTGCATATGAAACTGTACGTGAAGACGATGACTCACTAAATACAGGGGTCGAACGTGTTTTGGAACAAGGGGAGCGTGGAAAGCAAGAACTTCATTATCTTATTACGTATGAAGATGGGGAAGAAGTGGAGCGCGAACTTGTTGAAACAAAAATGGTTGAAGAGCCGAAAGAGCGTATTGTAGCGGTTGGAACGAAAGAAGAAGAAGCAAAGCAGTTTGTATCTGAAACAAAAACGGCAAATGCCACTGTAAGTCAACGGGATGCGAAGCCAGAAACAACAACTTCATCATCGAATCAACCAAGTCAAACTAGCACCTCTAAAAATGAGGAGAAATCTGAATCAAAAACGATTCAAATGACAGCGACGGCTTATTCAGCTGAATGCGATGGGTGTAGTGGCGTCACGGCAACGGGAATTAACTTGTTAAATGACCGAAATATGAAAGTAGTGGCTGTAGACCCAAGCGTTATTCCTCTTGGTTCAAAGGTTCATGTTGAGGGATACGGTGAGGCCATTGCTGGAGATACCGGTGGAGCAATTAATGGAAATAAAATTGATTTACACGTACCGACTCGAGATCAAGCAATGAGTTATGGACGTAAGACAGTTAACGTAACAATCCTTGATTAAGTGATAAAAGAAGCGACGACAAGTTCGCTTCTTTTTTTTTGCGTATAAAACAGCTAAAATAAAAGGAGTATAGGAGATAGATGAAAGAGGCGGATCATGAAAATTAAAGAAATAATCATTGTAGAAGGCCGCTCAGACACGGTAGCGATTAAGCGTGCAGTTGATGCCGATACAATTGAAACAAATGGGTCAGCGATTGGAGAAGACGTTCTCAGACGAATTGAACTTGCTTATGAGAGAAGAGGCGTCATTATTCTGACAGACCCAGATTATCCAGGGACGCGAATTAGACGAATTGTGAGTGAACGGGTTCCTGGCTGTAAACATGCGTTTATCCCAAAATCGAAAGCTATGCGGAAGAACCGAAGTCTCGGCATTGAGCATGCAAGCGATGAAGCGATCCAACAAGCGTTGAAAGAAGTACGTTCAGTAGGGAAATCAACGTATGAATCGGATGTGACACGGAGTGACCTCATCATGGCTGGCTTAATGTCAGGTGAAGGCGCTAAACAAAAGCGGGAGGCATTAGGCGAAAGACTTGCTATAGGCTATGCAAATGGAAAGCAATTAAAGAAACGATTGGATGCCTTTGAAATTACCGCAGAAGAATTTAAACAAGCATTGAAAGATATAAAACAAATGGAGGAAAAACGTACGTGAAAAAAGACATTGCTACACCAGCGCGAACGAAAGAAATTTTAGCGAAACATAAATTTCATCTTAAAAAAAGCTTAGGACAAAATTTTTTAATTGATTTAAACATTTTGAATGGAATTGTAGATGCAAGTGGGTTTACGGAAAAAGATGGGGTCATTGAAATTGGTCCTGGCATTGGTGCGTTAACAGAACAATTAGCTAAAAAAGCAAAAAAAGTCGTTGCGTTTGAAATTGATGATCGGTTAATACCGGTTCTTGAGGATACGTTATCCCCTTATTCAAATATTGAAATCATTCATGAAGATGTGTTAAAAGCGGACTTAAAAAGTATCCTTGCTTCATCCTTTAATGACGTGGAGCATATTCATGTAGTTGCAAACTTGCCTTACTATGTAACAACTCCTATTTTGATGAAATTGTTAGAGGAGCGATTGCCATTAAAAAGTATAACGGTCATGATTCAAGCAGAAGTAGCTGAGCGTATAGCTGCCGTCCCGTCGACGAAAGAATATGGATCGTTATCGATTGCTGCACAATACTATTCAGAAGCTAAGAAGAAACTGCACGTACCTGCAAGTGTATTTGTGCCGCCGCCTCGTGTCGATTCGGCTGTTTTAAAACTTACTATTCGTGAACAACCGCTTGTCTCTGTCAAAGAAGAAGCGTGGTTTTTTCAGGTGTTTCATGCTTGTTTTGCGAACAGAAGAAAAACGATTATGAATAATCTTGTTCATAATTTAGTTGGCAAAGAAAAAAAATCATTCGCAGAAGAAGCCCTGCATCGTGCAGACATTGATCCAATGCGAAGAGGCGAGACGTTATCCATTGAAGAATTTGCTGCGCTTAGTGATGAATTATACGATTTACGTAATTAACCGATAAATCGTGTCACTTCCCCTTCTACGTTCACATAGGCTACATGAGAGGGGGCAACGTGATGACAGTGAAAATGGGTGATGTAGTTGGCCGGCTCTCTTATAAATGTGATCTGTTGTTTCGTGTCTTAACGATTGAGAAAGGCGTAGTCACGCTTGTAGGAGAAGAGATGCGTTTACTTGCAGATGCACCTATAGATGATCTGAAAGTTATGTCTCTGCAGGAACGTGAAGAGGATAAGAATAAAGTAAAAGAACAAGAAGACGCATCTTATCGCTTATTTCGCCAGGATGCAAAATTAATGAAGCGAAGACAAGATTATCAAACACATGCTGGTTATGAAGATACGTCACATTTCTTTGAATTAAGAGGTAGGGTCCTACACATTGACGGCGATGCGAACTATCTAGATCGATGTACGGATATTTATAATAAACTAGGTGTTCCTGTTTATGGCGTTCACCTTGAGGAAAAAGAAATGCCTGCTCAATTAGCATCTTTAATGGAGATGGTTCAGCCGGATATTCTTGTTGTTACAGGTCACGACGCCTATTCGAAGGCAAAAGGAAACCGTAACGATTTGAAAGCTTACCGGCATACAAAGTACTTTGCTGAGTGTGTCAGAATAGCTCGTAATCACACTAAAGATTTAGACCGTTTACTTATTTTTGCAGGTGCTTGCCAATCGCATTTTGAGACGCTTATTCGTGCAGGGGCAAATTTTGCATCATCACCAGATCGGGTGAATATTCACGCTCTTGATCCAGTTTATATTGCAGCAAAATTAAGCCGAACGTCTTTTGCGGATACTGTTAATTTATGGGACGTTATTCGAAATACCATTACTGGCCAAAAAGGCTTAGGCGGGATCGAAACAAAAGGGTGTATGAGACTTGGGCTACCCTATAAAGAAGCTTATAGCGACGATGCAAATGATTAACGCGAATAAAAAATCATTTAAGCTCAGAACACTTTGCATGTCAATATGCAAGGTGTTTTGCTATTTTTTATAGACGTTCTTATAAAAACGGGAAAAAAACATATACTATCTACAATAAATTACAAATTTAGTCATTGACATAGATGTGTAACGTTGTTAAAATTATAAATTTTGACTTTCTGCACATTTCTTGTTATACTAAGAACATAGTGAGGTGGTTGTGGAAAATGGCAAAGACGTTAATTGACATTAAGCGAGCACTAGATAGCAACATTGGAAAGAAAATAACAATAAAAGCAAATGGAGGACGTAAGAAGTCTTCTGAACAATCAGGGATGATTGAAGAAACATATCCAGCTGTATTTATTGTTAAGCTAGATGAAGATCAAAATTCTGTTGAGCGTGTTTCATATAGCTATGCAGATGTATTAACAGAAACTGTACAATTACTTTTACCGAGTGACGGAGGAAAACCTGCAACACTCATTTAAAAGTCGCGACTTTCTTTCCAAAAAAAAGAAAGTCTTTTTTTTATGAAGTTGCGCACAATAAGGGTGCAGTACATTAACAAGCAAAGGGGCGGTTTTCACGTGAGCAGAAGACGAGGAATGATGTCAGATCGCTTAAAAGAAGAAATTGCAAAAGAGCTTGGTTTTTATGATACTGTACAAAAAGAAGGTTGGGGCGGCATCAAAGCCAAAGATGCTGGCAACATGGTGAAGCGAGCAATCGAGCTTGCTGAACAAAATCTTCACGAAAGAAAATAATAGGCTAAACAAACAAGAATACAAGTAAGAAAATCCATGGATGCACAGGCATTCATGGTTTTTATATTTAAGAAGTGATGTGTTCATTATAAGGTGAATCAATGTATCATGGCTTGGCGACTCCAACGGGTAAAGCAACAGTCCGAAAACCCAAGAGTGATGTTATCGCAGGAGTTAAGGCGCTGCCCGACCTAATCAAATGTTAAAAGCAGTGTATCGTGATTTTAACGGGGAGGTGGACTTGGCTTTGAATCGACTTTTATACCGCTATACTTTTTTTGTTTAAGAAATCTCTATTTGGGAATAGTAATACTACTAACCTATTAAAATGGAGATGATTAAAGATGAGTTTACAAGAATATATAACAGAAATTAATGATATGCTGGAAGAAGCCAAGACAAATGTACATACGGAAAATGAAGCGTAAAGCGCCCTTTTTTATATAAGGGTGTTTTTTTATGTCGGCCCACCAAGAGAAAAGGTGGTATGTTCGTTTCACAAGTGATAAAATAACTTCAGCATTATGCATGTATAGAAGGTGAGAAAGTGAAGGTTTCGATTAAGGCCCCGGCAAAAATCAATTTATCATTAGATGTATTAAAGAAACGTAACGATGGTTATCATGAAGTGGAAATGATCATGACCATGGTTGATCTAGCTGATCGAATTGACCTTACAGATTGTTCTTCTGGGAAGATAACCGTTGATGTATCTGAAGGGTTTGTGCCTAATGATGAACGGAATTTTGCCTATCAAGCGGCCGCATTGTTGAAGAAAAGATTTAAAGTATCATCAGGGGTCCATATTTATATAACAAAACGTATTCCTGTAGCAGCAGGTCTTGCAGGTGGTAGCAGTGACGCGGCAGCGACGTTGAAAGGGTTAAATCAGCTTTGGAAGCTTGGCTTAACGCTGGATCAACTAGCTGAGCTTGGTGCAGAGATTGGATCAGATGTTTCTTTTTGTGTCTATGGCGGAACCGCACTTGCAACGGGACGAGGAGAAAGAATCGAAGCGATTTCTTCGCCTCCGCCATTATGGGTAATCCTTGCAAAGCCGCCAATTGGAGTTTCAACAAAAGAAATATATGGAAATTTAAAGTTGGACCTAGCAACACATGCAAACACGGAAGCCATGATTCAATCCTTAGTCAATCAAGATACGAAAGGGATTTTTGAAAACCTGCACAATACGCTTGAAGGTGTGACGCTTCAGCTGTATCCAGAAGTTAAGCACTTAAAAGATCAAATGAAACGTTTTGGCGCAGACGCTGTATTAATGAGTGGAAGTGGTCCAACCGTGTTTGGCTTAGTGGAAACAGAGTCACGCGTTAATCGAATTTACAACGGATTAAGAGGATTTTGTGAAGAAGTTCACGCTGTGCGCTTAATTCGTACAAGCAGCACTTGTCCAAAACCGTACGAAAATGATATCTTATAAGTAAATAATTCGGTTATGGCTCGGAGGGATTATGAAAAAGTTAAAAAGAAGTTCACGTCTTGTTGATATGACGTATTTTTTGCTCCAACACCCGCATGAAGTTATTTCGTTAACGCATTTTTCAGAGCGTTACCAAGCTGCTAAATCATCTATTAGTGAAGATTTGGTTATTATTAAAGAAATGTTCGAGGATGAAGGGTATGGCGCACTACTGACCATCCCAGGAGCAAGCGGTGGCGTTAAATTTATGCCTAGGATGAAGAAAGAAGAGGCGGAAACGCTTGTTCACCAACTTGTCCTAGACCTTAATAGACCGGAACGTATTTTACCGGGTGGGTATCTCTATATGATGGATGTATTAGGAAACCCTAAATTATTGCATGAAGTAGGGCGCTTGTTTGCGGCCGCACTCGTGGATAAAGAGATTGATGCTGTGATGACTGTTGCGACAAAAGGGATTCCGCTTGCATATGCGGTAGGGCAACATTTAGGTGTGCCTGTGAGCATCGTGCGACGTGACCATAGAATTACAGAAGGGTCGATGGTGAGTATTAACTATGCATCTGGTTCTTCAGACCGCATTCAAACGATGACACTAGCTAGACGGAGCTTAGCACCTGGATCAAACGTCTTTATCGTCGATGATTTTATGAAGGCAGGCGGTACAATTCGTGGTATGGTTGATTTACTTGCGGAATTTGAAGCAAAGTTGGTTGGTGTCGGTGTACTAGTAGAAGCAGCTGGTGTAGCGGAACGACTTGTTGAAGATTACTTATCTTTAACAAAACTAACGAATGTGAATGTTCGTGAAAAACAAATTGAGTTATTAAGTGGAAATATTTTAGATCGATTACAGTAAAGGGGATTTTTCATATGAAAATTGTGCACACAACAAAAGCACCTCAAGCAATTGGTCCATATTCACAGGGGATGATCGTGAACAACGTATTCTACAGCTCTGGACAAATACCTTTAACTGCAGAGGGAGAACTTGTAAATGGTTCGGTAGAAGAACAAACTCATCAAGTTTTCAGCAACCTTAAAGCTGTACTTGCTGAAGCAGGCTCATCCCTTGATAAAGTGATAAAAGCAACCGTATTCATTAAAGATATGAATGACTTTCCGCTAATCAATGAAGTGTATGGAGAATATTTTTCAGAACACCAACCAGCCCGTTCATGTGTAGAAGTCGCTCGTCTTCCTAAAGACGTATTAATTGAAATAGAAGTTATCGCGCTCGTATAAGCAAAAAGAGGCTGCAACAAAAGAATATGAACATTTTGAAAAGACGAGTAAGTTAATGACTTACTCGTCTTTTTTTGTTCTCTAGGACAAAGTCCAGATAATTGTTTGAAAAAAGTCATATAACTAAAACTGTCCAAGGATTCTGAGCGTGAAGTTGTGCGGTGACTATGGACATCCATAAAAACGGGTTCTACTATAGTGAATGGAACTAGGGTGTATGTAAGCCGTATTTTGCTTTCATATCTCCTCATTAGCGCTAATGGCGACTCCCTTCAGAAAAAGCAACAGCCCGAAATCCCAAGAGTGACGTCCTCAAAGGTATTGAGGCGTTGCCCGCGGCAAAGAAGACACCGTGAGCGCAAGTGATAACGTAGCGCAAACGGATGTCGCGCTTGTGCCTGTGGTGAAAGTGTCCATCAGCACGCTATTTGATGAATATTATTTTGAACTGAGCGACCTCATTTTTGGATAAAGGCTGGCAGTTTTAGACCGACCTAATCAAATATAAAAGCATTGTATCGTAATTTTACACAGAGATCTGGACTTGTCTTTCACGATCTTGTTGTTATAAGAACCTTGCCAGTTTGAGTCGTATTTAAATGACGATATACTTCTTATTATTATTTTTTGAAAAATCATAAAAAAACTTTATTTCTTTGAAGGATTTAATCTGACTCTCTAGAATCTACTATATAGATTATCTATAAGAGAGGTGACCACCATGGAAATTACTGACGTAAGGTTACGGCGTGTGCAAACGGAAGGACGTATGCGTGCAATAGCTTCAATTACGATTGACCATGAATTTGTTGTTCATGATATTCGTGTCATTGATGGAAACAACGGCCTATTCGTTGCAATGCCTAGCAAGCGAACACCTGACGGAGAATTTAGAGACATTGCACACCCAATATCCTCTAAAACGAGAGAAAAGATTCAAGTGGCTGTTATAGAAGAGTACGATCGTGTAGGAGAATATGATGACGCTAACAATTATGAAGAAGCAGGTGCTTCATAATCAAAGGGAGAACAAATCAGTCAGCTAAAGAGGCGGGCTGATTTTTTTTGTATTTTTTTTCAAGTATGTAAAGACGGCAAGAGATGTTGAAATGATCGACCGTTTCAAGTATAGTTTTAATGATGAACATGAACGAGTGTGGAGGGGACTATGGGCGGACGATATGCAATTGTTCTTGCTGCTGGACAAGGAACAAGAATGAAATCAAAGCTTTATAAAGTGTTGCACCAAGTTTGTGGAAAAACAATGGTGGAACACGTTGTAAATCAAGCAGAAGCAGTTGGATTTGATCACATTTCAGTCGTTGTTGGACACGGGGCTGATCAGGTGAAAGAAGCCATTGTAGGAGATGTTTCTTTTGCTTTACAACAGGAACAACTTGGCACAGGACATGCAGTTAGATGTGTAGAGCCTCTGTTAAAAGAGAAGCAGGGTACAACGGTTGTTTTATGCGGTGACACACCATTGATCACTTCACAAACGATTCAGGAACTTGTTGATTTTCATGAGCAGGAAGCTTCCAAAGTGACAGTTTTAACAGCGATTGCTCATAACCCTCATGGTTATGGTCGAATGATCCGCGATGAGCGTGGTGAAGTAAGTAAAATTGTTGAACAAAAAGATGCTACTGCTAAAGAACAAGCTGTTACAGAGATCAATACTGGCATCTATTGCTTTGACAACCAAGCTCTTTTTGCTGCATTAAAAAAAGTTAATAACGATAACAAGCAAGGTGAATACTATTTACCTGATGTTATAGGACTTTTAAAAGACAGTGGAGAGAAAGTGAGTGCTTACTCAACATCTTCATTGAATGAAACGATAGGCGTAAATGATCGGGTTGCGTTGGCTCAAGCTGAAAAGTATATGCAGAAGCGGATAAATGACTATTGGATGACGGAAGGTGTCACCCTTATCGATCCCGAGACCACTTATATATCAGCTGATGCAATACTATCACAAGATGCAACAATCTATCCGAATGTCAGTATCAAAGGAGCATCTCATATAGGTGAGGATTGCATCATTGAATCTGGAACGGAAATTCATGACTCGGTCATTGAAAAAGGTGTTCATATTCGATCATCTTATATTTACAATAGTTACGTATCTGAAGGCGCATCAATTGGTCCTTTCGCACATATTCGACCGGAATCAACGGTAGGAAAAGAAGTTAAAGTCGGGAACTTTGTTGAGTTAAAGAAAGCTGCGATTAAAGATCGAAGTAAAGTATCTCATCTAACGTATATTGGCGATGCCGCTATAGGGGAAGATGTAAATATAGGCTGTGGCGTAGTAACGGTGAACTACGACGGTAAGAATAAACATCAAACGATTGTCCACGATGGAGCATTTATTGGCTCAGGTTCTAACTTAGTCGCACCAGTTGAGGTAGGAAAGCGTGCATTTGTTGCGGCTGGATCTACAATTACGAATAGTGTAGATGAGTATTCATTAGCTATTGCTCGAGCGAGACAAGTAGATAAACAAAATTACGTAAAAAAAGATTAATAACATTTATTGGAGGTAACACAAGAGATGGCAAATTACAGCGACCCAAGCTTAAAGGTCTTTACTCTTAATTCAAACAAGGCTTTAGCTGAAGAAATCGCTCAGCATATAGGTGTTTCATTAGGGAAAAACTCCGTTATGCGCTTTAGTGATGGCGAAGTACAGATCAATATTGAAGAAAGTATACGTGGTTGTGACGTGTACCTCATTCAATCTACCTCTGCCCCAGCAAATGAACATTTAATGGAACTTTTAATTATGATTGATGCTGTTAAAAGAGCTTCAGCTAGAACGATAAATGTTGTTATGCCGTATTACGGATATGCGCGCCAAGATCGTAAAGCAAGAGCGAGAGAACCGATTACAGCTAAGCTTGTGGCGAATCTGCTTGAAACAGCTGGTGCAACACGTGTTCTAACAATTGACCTTCATGCTACGCAAATTCAAGGATTCTTTGACATTCCGGTGGACCAACTAATGGGTGTACCGATTCTATCTGATTATTTTGGTGGAAAAGGATTAGATGATATTGTCGTTGTGTCTCCAGACCACGGTGGCGTGGTAAGAGCTCGTAAAATGGCTGATCGCTTAAAAGCACCGATTGCCATTATTGATAAGCGTCGACCTAAACCTAATGTATCAGAAGTGATGAACATTGTAGGGAATATTGAAGGGAAGACAGCTATTATTATTGATGATATTATTGATACAGCAGGAACCATTACACTTGCGGCGAATGCATTAGTAGAACAAGGAGCAAAAGAAGTGTATGCTTGTTGTACGCACCCTGTTCTTTCTGGACCTGCCGTTGAACGAATTCGTAACTCTAAAATTAAAGAACTTGTAGTGACGAATACGATCGACTTAGAGGAAGAGAAAAAAGGTGCCAATATTACCGAGTTGTCAGTTGCTGAATTAATGGCCGAAGCAATTATTCGTGTACATGAAGATGCTTCAGTTTCGACCTTGTTTGATTAATTCCATAAACACCTAGAGAGAAATTACGAAAAGAACAAGGAATTCTGTTTGAAAACTGACCTTTAAGGGAACACATTTAATAGACGTGTAAATTTAAGATGAGGTGAAAGAAAGATGACAGTATTACAAGCTCGTGATCGTAAAGACTTAACAGGACAAGAAACAAGAAAAATTCGCTTAGATGGCTTCGTGCCAGGCGTACTATATGGCAAAAAAATTCAAAGCCAAGCTGTATCGGTTGAAAGTGTTGCTTTTTTAAAGACAATGAGAGAAGTAGGACAAAATGGGTTATTTAACCTTGAACTAGAAAGCGGCAAAAAGCATAATGTAATGGTTCAAGAAGTTCAAATAGATCCACTAAAAAATCACTACACTCATATTGATTTCTTTGAAGTAGATATGAACGAAGAACGTGACGCAAATGTACCGGTTCATTTAGAAGGAGAAGCACCTGGAGCAAGCGAGGGTGGAATTGTAAACCACCTTCTTTATGAGATCACAGTTCACTGCTTACCAGCAGATATTCCAGAGAGTATTACAGTAGATATCTCCAATCTAAACATTGGTGATTCGCTATCAGTTGAAGAAATTCGTTCGAATGTATCAGTTCAAATCGTTAACGAAGACGATGAAGCTGTAGTAACCGTACAAGCACCAACGGTGAATGAAGATCCAGAAGCGACTGAAGAAGATGGAACAACTGCACTTGGTGTTGAAGCAACAGAAGAGCGTGAAGATGACGATAAAGATCGTCCAGGTCGCGTAGAATAGAAAAATTTGGCGAAAGGTATGACCCTTTGGGGTTATGCCTTTTTCGTCAAGTCAGCATAAAGGAGTTACACATGAAGTTAATTGTGGGCTTAGGCAATCCTGGAAAACAGTTTGACCGCACTCGACATAATATCGGCTTTGACAGCATCGATGAGTTGGCAAAGCAATTTGACATTTCGTTAAATAAACAAAAATACAATGGGCTTTATGGGGAAGCGATTATCGACGGTGAAAAAGTGTTTTTGCTTAAACCATTAACCTATATGAATTTATCAGGCGAGTGTGTCAGACCATTTATGGATTTCTTTAAAATTGATTTACAAGATCTTGTCATTTTATATGACGATTTAGATATCCCACCCGGAAAAATCCGCCTTCGTCAAAAAGGAAGTGCTGGTGGACATAACGGGATTAAATCTCTTATCCATCATTTAGGGACACAGGAATTTAATCGTGTTCGAATCGGTGTTGGTCGGCCTATTAACGCAGAGCCGATTGTTAAATACGTTTTAAACCGTGCATCTAGCGATGAGCAAATTCATTTGGATGATGCTGTGAAAAAAACAGCAAAAGCAATGGAGTCTTGGCTAAGTAAACCGTTTATTGAAGTCATGAACGTCTTTAATCGTTAGGATAATGTCGGCGCATTTTGATCATACTGTAGACAAGCATAAAGGTCTATAAGGAGTGATGAAAATGGCCGTACATTATAAATGTAGCTACTGTCAAAAAGCGATGGCAACGTTAGAAGAGCCTTATACATTCGATGATTTAGGTATTAGCAATCTTCATGCAAATGATCAAAAGGATATTGTTCGACTTACGAATAAAGGGGATGTTCATATTGCGTCAATTTGTGAAGATTGTCATGAAGCCTTTCAATTAAATCCGCTTTTACATGAGACACAGCAAGTTATTCAGTAAAGGTAGAAAGCTTTGGTATCCTTAAAGACCAAGGCATTTTTCATTTAAAACAAACGTAGAATTGTAGTATAAAACGATTTTTACGGTTCAATAAGAGTTAGTGATATCAGGGGGAAAAGAAATGTTAGGATTGCAACAGTTTGTAAGTAGAACGAATGAACTACAAACCATTGCTGACGGAATAGAAAACGGTAAGA
This sequence comes from Shouchella sp. JSM 1781072, assembly GCF_041949915.1. NCBI lineage: Bacteria > Bacillati > Bacillota > Bacilli > Caryophanales > Bacillaceae > Shouchella > Shouchella sp. JSM 1781072. The sequence continues at coordinate 34,330 of NZ_JBHFQE010000005.1, read as the reverse complement.
GTGAGCAAGTTTTATCAGGTTTAACCGGTTCATCAAGGACCGTTGCCAGTGCATCACTTTTCCGTGAAACACAGCGTAACCAATTGATTGTTACCCATAATTTATTCCAAGCACAGAAGATTTACGAAGATTTAGTTGATTTATTAGGGGAAGAAAAAGTTTTTCTTTATCCTGTTAACGAATTAATCTCTGCAGAAATAGCAGTAGCTAGTCCAGAAATGAAAGCGCAACGCATTGATGTATTAAATCGTCTTGTGGGCTCTTTTTCTGGAATTGTTGTGGTTCCATTGGCAGGTGTACGACGATTATTACCTCCTAAAACGTTATGGGAACAGCATCAAATTGAATTAAATGTCGGTAAAGATGTACAAGAACTCGATATTTTTATTAGTCGTCTTGTTTCCATGGGCTATAGACGCTCAGATATGGTTGCAGCACCAGGAGATATGAGTGTTCGTGGTGGTATTATTGATATGTATCCGCTTACGGAAGAGAATCCAATTCGAATTGAACTTTTTGATACAGAGATTGATTCATTACGTTATTTTTCGCTAGAAACCCAACGTTCAGAAGGACCTATCGAGACCATAAAGATTGGACCAGCTGAAGAAGTTCTTTTAACCCCAAGTCATTATAGCCACGCGGCAAAGGTGCTAGAAGAACAACTACATGTGACAACAAAAAAAGTTTCCAATAAGAAGACACGTGAATTACTGCAAGAAAGAATTCCGTTTGAATTGGCGCAATTAAAGCAAGCCCAGTCATTCGAAGGCATGTACAAATATATGTCGTTTTACTATGAAAGTCCAAATACGTTGTTATCGTATATGTCAGACCATGCTGTTATTTGGATTGATGAAATGACTCGTGTAAAAGAAATGTCTGAAAACCTCTACAAGGAAGAAGCTGAGTGGCATACGAGTATGATCGAACAAGGCGCGATTGTTCACGGGGCAGAAATGTCTTTCGAGTTAATTAATCGCTTACAGGAAGTATCGCAGCCGATCGTCTATTCGTCACTTTTTCAAAAGCAAATACCAGGAACAAAGCCACAGCAAACGATTAACGTTTCTTGTAAGTCGATGCAGAATTTTCATGGGCAAATGAATTTGCTGACGTCTGAAATTAATCGATGGTTATCCAATCAATATACGATTTTGTTTATTGCAGGAACTGAAGATCGAGCCAAACGCTTATCGTTAAATCTATCCGACGAAAACATTGATGCCCATGTAATTGAAGGAAAAACAGCGTTAACGAAAAGCACTGTACAAATTTTCACGGGTCATTTACACGCTGGTTTTGAATTACCGGAAGAAAAGCTTGTTGTCATTACAGAGGAAGAAGTGTTTGCCAAACAAGCAAGAAAGCCAAAGCGTCGTCAAACGATGTCAAATGCAGAGCGAATCAAAAGTTATTCAGAACTGGCTGTAGGCGATCTCATCGTGCACGTAAACCACGGCGTAGGGAAATATTTAGGTGTAGAAACGCTTGAAATTAATGGGGTTCATAAAGATTATTTGAACTTACGTTATGCAGGAAATGACAAGCTGTATGTGCCAGTTGAACAAATCGACCAAGTGCAAAAATACGTTGGATCTGAAGAAAAAGATCCTAAAATTTATGCACTGGGCGGCAACGATTGGAAAAAAGTAAAGAGTAAAGTGAAGTCGTCAGTCGAAGATATTGCAGATGACTTAATTAAGCTTTACGCAGAGCGTGAAGCAAGTGTGGGTCACAAATTTTCTGAAGATGGGCCGGAGCAAGCGGATTTTGAAGCTTCATTTCCTTATCAAGAAACAGAAGATCAGGCGCGGGCCATTGTTGAAATTAAAGAAGATATGGAAAAACAACGACCGATGGATCGTTTGTTATGTGGTGACGTAGGTTATGGAAAGACGGAAGTAGCAATTCGAGCTGCATTTAAAGCCATTATGGATGGGAAACAGGTGGCTATTCTTGTGCCTACTACGATTTTGGCTCAGCAGCATTTTGAAACGATTTCAGAGCGTTTTTCTGAATTTCCAATTACAGTAGGGGTTTTGAGCCGATTCCGGTCTAGAAAAGAGCAAAACGAGGTATTAAAAGGGCTTAAAGCGGGTTCTGTTGATTTGGTCGTTGGAACGCATCGGTTGTTATCTAAAGACCTCGTTTTCAAAGAACTAGGATTACTGATTGTGGATGAAGAGCAACGGTTTGGTGTTACACATAAAGAGAAAATTAAGCAATTAAAGTCAAATATTGATGTCCTAACGTTAACTGCCACACCAATTCCGAGAACGTTGCACATGTCGATGCTGGGTGTTCGAGACTTATCCATTATTGAAACGCCTCCAGAAAATCGTTTCCCTGTGCAGACGTATGTGGTGGAATACAATCCATCGATTGTACGAGAGGCAATTGAGCGTGAAATGACCCGTGGAGGGCAAGTGTATGTCTTATACAATCGTGTGGAAGACATTGAACGGATGACTGAGCAGATTTCGATGCTCGTCCCTGATGCAAAAGTGGCGTATGCTCATGGTCAAATGAATGAGCGGGAACTAGAATCCATTATTTTAAGTTTCTTAGAGGGTGAGAGCGATGTCCTTGTGACTACGACAATCATTGAAACAGGTGTCGATATTCCAAACGTGAACACGTTAATTGTAAGCAATGCAGACAAGATGGGATTATCGCAGCTTTATCAAATACGGGGTCGTGTCGGACGTTCAAATCGAGTTGCCTATTCCTACTTTACTTACCAGCAAGACAAAGTATTAACGGAAGTAGCAGAACGTAGGCTTCAATCCATTAAAGAGTTTACAGAACTCGGTTCAGGTTTTAAAATTGCGATGCGTGATTTGACGATTAGAGGAGCAGGTAATCTTTTAGGCTCTCAGCAGCATGGATTTATTGATTCTGTTGGGTTTGATCTTTACTCGCAAATGCTAAAAGATGCGATTGATGAGCGGAAAGGCAATGTTCCAAAACAAGAGCGGTTCCAATCCGAGCTGGCAATTAGTGTGGATGCTTATATTCCTGAGCGCTACATTCCAGATGCTAAGCAAAAGATTGAAATGTATAAACGATTTAAAGGCATAGAAACCATTGATGAGCTCTCAGATTTACAAGATGAGTTAATTGATCGTTTTGGTGAATACCCAAAACAAGTGGATTACTTATTAAGTTTAACGAAAATCAAGCACTTAGCTGATCGCTATAAAGTAGAAAAAGTAGCGGAAGCAAAAGACACGATTACGATATTACTGTCTGTTGAAACCACTCAATCGATAAAGATTGCTTCGTTTATGGAAGCTGCTCGAGCCATTGGTCGTTTTGTGACGGTCGGAACGCAAGGAGATCAATTAAAGATTACAATTAAAACAAAGAGTATGTTATCTGAACAAATACTTGATGTGACGTACGAAGTGCTACAAGCCGTGCACCGGTCCTATTTACCGCAAGACCAAATGACCGTTAGCTGAGGTTGAAGAATCAAATCTTTAAGATATTTCATCTATTGGTGAATAGTTCTTAAAAAAGGAAGGATACTACAGTTATAACAAATTGTATTCTTCCTAAATGATTTGATTTTACACCTTAGAAAGCGAGGCTTTATTTATGAAAGCAACTGGTATCGTTCGACGTATTGATGATTTAGGCAGGGTCGTTATCCCAAAAGAAATAAGACGAACACTAAGAATTCGTGAAGGGGATCCTTTAGAAATCTTTGTCGACCGTGAAGGGGAAGTAATCTTAAAGAAATACTCTCCAATTTCTGAACTAGGCGATTTTGCAAAGGAGTACGCTGAGGCATTATACGATAGCTTAAATCATTACGTTTTAATTTCTGATCGTGATACATATATTGCCGTGGCAGGTGCATCTAAGAAAGAGTATGCCAATAAAGCGGTCGGCGAGGCTGTCGAATCAGCAATGGGCAACCGCAAATCTTATATGGAAGCGAACGCTGGCGAATATAACATTGTTGGTGACCACAAAGATGATTTTAAAGGTTATGTCGCTGCGCCAATTATTGCAAGTGGTGATCCGATCGGTGCCGTTGTCATCATTTCAAAATCAGAACCGTTGTCAGGGAAATTAGAACAGAAAATGGCTGAAACGGCAGCGGGCTTTCTAGCTCGACAAATGGAACAATAAACAAAATAAAAAACAGATGAGTATCCATGCTCATCTGTTTTTGTTTTGCTTCATATACTTAAAAAAGCTACACTAAAAGTATGAAAGGAGGGATACATATGAATTCATTTTTTAACGTGTGGATCAATCCACGAGGAGTTGTAAAAACAAAAATTGAGCAAGAGGCGGCTGTGCAGCCGTATGGGAAGTACTTGCTGCTGGCCTATATATCAGGGCTATTTTCCATTACAAGTTCCCTTGAGACAGAAGAACCAATGACCACAACATTTTTTATTTTATCTGTCTTTCTTGGTGCGATTCTAACGGCTGTACTATCGGTTTTTCTAATGCCGCTGCTTTTTAAGTGGTTTGGTAGCTGGATTGGTGGAAAAGGTACGTTGTCTGAAGTTCGTGTTGCGGTGATTTATACGCAAGTTCTGCCGCAAATTTTAATTGGACTCATCCTTTTACCGTTTATTATCATTATTGGGGAAAGCTACTTCTTGTCTGCTACATCAACGTATACAGTCGAACTATCTGCCATGCAGGAGTGGGCTCTTTTAATTGCGGCATTAATAATGATTACTTTATTTATTTGGCAATTTGTGATCATGCTGCACGGTCTTGGCGAAGCTCACGGGTTTTCAGCTTGGAAATCGCTGCTCGTCTACATTATCTTTACAGCGATCTTAACAGTAGTGTTAATAATATTTATGCTCATTATCGTCTTTACCATAGGGGTTACATTTATTTAGATGACGTGAACAAAAACTAAGCTACCGGCGCGTACTGCCGATAGCTTAGTTTGTATAGCAGCACATTCATGCACGTTATACGGTATTTAAATTCTCAATAATAAGTTGGACTGCGCGAGTAGCCTCGCTTTGCTGCATCGTTGTTAAAATTGGTTCACGATTGGCATAAAGAGCGTGAATTTCTTTTACGAGATTGTCGTCGTTCATAGCTTCTTCCTCGAGCATATGCGCATAGCCATTTTTAACAAAGGTTTGCGCGTTTAAAATTTGGTCCCCGCGACTGCTTTGTCTCGAGAGTGGAATAATGAGCATTGGAATTTGCAGTGCAAGAAATTCAAAAATTGCATTTGACCCACCGCGGGTTACAACAAGATCTGCCGCTTGCATAAGATGCGGAAGTTCTTCATGTACATATTCATACTGTTTATAGCCGCGTTTCCCATTAAGCTCTGGGTCCAGGTGACCTTTCCCGCAAATATGAATGATTTGATAGGTGTTTAGAAGTTCATCTAAAGAGTGACGAATGCCCTCGTTGATTGCTTTAGCTCCTAAACTACCGCCCATTACCAGCATAACAGGCTTTTGTTTTACAAAATCAGTAAGCGATAAACCTTGCGTGCGGGAGCCGGATAAAAGATCTTTCCGAATGGGCGAACCCACAACATGGGTAGCGTCACTTGGAAAATGCTTTGCGGTTTCTGCAAACGATGTATAAAAGGTCTTTGTAAATCGTCTCGCTATGCGATTTGCCAACCCAGGAGTTAAATCACTTTCGTGTAAGTGCACAGGGATGCCTAGAGAATAGGCAGCAATGACGACAGGTACCGTCACAAAACCACCTTTTGAAAACACAACATCAGGCTTTTCTTTTTTTAAGATTTTACGGGCTTGTCGAAGGCCATTTGAGATCCGTGCTAGATCGGTTATATTTTTCGTATCAAAGTAACGACGTAATTTTCCACTTGAAATACCAAAGTACGTAATGCCACTCTTTTCAACAAGTTCTCTTTCAATACCGTTATAAGAACCGATATAAGCAATGGACCAAACGTCTGTGCTCATTTCGTTAATAATCGCCAAATTTGGTGTTACGTGCCCCGCGGATCCTCCACCAGTAAAGATAATTTTTTTCATTCTAAACCTCTCCGTCTAGTTCAATGTTAACCAATAATAAGCGTTGCTGTGAAGTCTACGACAATATAGAGTCCTGCAAGACATCCAATCATCGCAACAACAACGAGTAAAGCTTTCATAATGCTAATTTTCTGTGCCTCTGAGTAAGCAATTAGAAAAATAACGAAAACCCATACAACTGTTAAGTCGATCATTACAGATCCAAAACTTACAATCGTTCGTAATAAAACTGTTTGAGCGTGCAGTGTCAGTAGAGCGAGACCGAACAAAAATAAATTGATTAAGCCAACAATAATTCCTGGCATAAACAAAGCATATACAAACACTTTTCGTGTGGCCTTTACATCACCGTTTCCGTTGTACCAACCTCCAACATGACCAAATGCAAAACTAAAGCCATAATAAAGAATCGGTCCTGTCAGTGTGCCAATGAATATGGTAATGAGCAAAGGCAAGAATTCGCCTGTAGAAGCAAGGAGCAGGGTGTGGCTTCTTGAAAACCAAAAAGCCGTCAATCCTCCAAATACGATCGATAAAATTAAAGTTGCTTGTTTATGTATATCACTACTCAATGCGTCTTTCATTGTTTGACGAGGCGCAATCCATATGCCTAGCCATGGATTTGTTGTTTTCAAGCAATCACCTACTATAGCATATCTTTTGTTCTTATCATACCATGATTTATCATTATGTATGAATAGGCTGAAAAAAGAATTAAAAAGTAATCGCTTTTTCTTTCGACAACCATGGAGGATGATGATATTTTAGAAAGGTAAAGGAGGAAGAGTACTTGGAAAAATCACAAGTAGTAAAAGGGGCTTTCCTCTTATCGATAGCCGCATTAGTTACAAAAATATTTAGTGCAATCTATCGCATCCCTTTTCAAAATATGGCTGGAGATATGGGTTTTTATGTTTACCAGCAGGTATACCCATTCTTCGGTATGATTACCATTCTTGCGCTTTATGGCTTTCCGGTAGTGCTTTCTCGCCAAATTGCAGAAAAAAAAGCACAAGGAAAAGACGATGAAGTGAAAGAATTACTTAGCTATACATTTTGGGGTTTATTATTCCTATCCTTATTATTATGTATTGGTTTTTTATTGTTTGCTAAAGACATTGCGTTATTTATAGGGGATGAATCCCTTTATTCCGTTATCCAGCTTGTCGGATTTGGCTTTTTGTTTTTACCGTTATTAAGTGTTTTTCGAGGGGCTGGACAAGGCATTAATCACATGGCCCCAACTGCTTTTTCGCAATTGAGTGAGCAGGCGGTTCGGGTACTCGGCATTCTCTTTGTAACGTTTCTTCTTACTTCCCAAGGATCTGACGCGTATGCAGTCGGCGAAGGAGCAATGTATGCATCGCTATTAGGAAGCGGAGTTGGTACAATAATCTTAATCCTATTAGCAAAAAAAAGTGACATTCAACTTAACATAAAAGGATCTTTTAAATCGTTTATTCAGCATAACGCGAGCTTCTTAAAGCAAAGTGTATTTATTTGCCTTAACTCTCTCATCCTATTATTGTTTCAGCTTATTGATGTCTTCACTGTTGTTCGTGGACTTCAAGTACTGGATGTAGCAGATGTAAATGTTTATACCGCAAAAGGTATATACGATCGCGGTCAGCCAATGATTCAATTAGGAACAATCTTAATTACATCTATTGCGCTAGCGGTCGTTCCGCTTTTATCAAATGCGATTGCAAAACAACATGATCAAGATGCACGTCGTTACCGTGATGTTATGATGAGGCTGGCGATCTTGCTTGGCGGTGGGGCAACAATTGGTTTAGTGTTATTAATGGATTCGCTGAACGTGATGCTTTTTACTGACCAAGCAGGCACGAATGTACTCCGAGTTTTTGTTCTTTCCATTTTGCCATGCTCAATCTATTTAGCAGGTGCGGCAATCATTCAAGGCTACGGACGCATTCATATTCCTGTGTATGCCATCTTAGCAGGTTTGATTGCGAAAACGGTAGGCAATATCGTGTTTATTGATATATTCGAATCGACGATGGGCGCGGCGCTTGCTAACGTTGTTGCGTTTACCGTTATGATGATGATCGTGTTGTATTCACTGAAAAAGATCGATCAAACGATTTTTATCCAAAAACAATCATTCGTTACATTAGTTGTGGTCTTATTAAGTATGGGACTAGTTGTTTTTGGACTTAAAATAGGAGTAGAAACGATATTCTCTATTCCTTATCAAAGAAGTGCACACGCACTGCAAGCTGTATTTTTAGCGATAATTGGGGCTTTATTTGTCGGTGTTGCTGTCTTATTTAGTAATGTTTTTACGTTACGTGAATGGGCAAGCGCACCTAAATTGGCTGCCGTGAAACGAAAAATTATACGAACGTTTATGAAGAATTAGAGGTGACATATGGGTACAATTAAAGTAGTTGGACTAGGAGCAGGCGGATTAGACCAAATGCCAATTGGAATCTATCGTACAATGAAACAAGCTAAGGGTGTAAGGGTTCGTACGTTGGATCATCCCGTTGTAGAAGAGCTTAAGCAAGAAGGAGTATTGTTTTCGTCCTACGATCATATTTACGAAACATTTGACGCATTTGAAAATGTCTATGACGCCATTGTAGGTGATTTAATCGAACGCGCTCAAAATGAAGACTTGGTTTATGCAGTACCAGGACACCCATTTGTTGCGGAAAAAACCGTGCAGTTGCTTCATCAGGCAGCTGCAGACAAATATGTACAGTTAGAGATTATAGGTGGCGCATCGTTTCTTGATCAGATGTATACAAGTTTAAGAATCGACCCTATTGAAGGATGCCAAATTCTTGATGGTACAGTCTTAAAGCAGGAAGAAGTGCAGCTGCGTCACCACCTCATCATTGTGCAAGTGTATGATAGCCTGATTGCATCTGACGTCAAGTTAACGTTAATGGAAATGTACCCAGATGATTATGAGGTGACAATTGTTACCGCGGCTGGCTCATCAGAAGAAGTGCTTGTAAATGTCCCGTTATACGAGTTGGATCATTATACAGAAGTAAATAATTTAACAGCGGTTTATGTACCGCCAATAAAAGATGAAACCTTGCTTTACAAGGATCTCAATTATTTAAAAACCATCATTGCGCAATTAAGAGGGCCTGGAGGTTGTCCGTGGGATCAAAAGCAAACGCACCAATCGTTAAAGCGTTTCTTACTGGAAGAGTCATATGAAGTGTTTGAAGCAATTGACCTAGAAGATGATGAGCAGTTAACAGAAGAGCTCGGCGATGTTTTATTACAAGTTCTTCTCCATGCGCAGATTGGTGAAGAGTCGGGATATTTTCAGCTTTCCGATGTGATTGGTACCCTTACTGAAAAAATGATTCGCAGGCATCCACACGTATTTGGCGACCGCGACCAACAAGTAGAAACAGCAGAGGCTGTCAGTTCCATCTGGCAAGAAGTAAAACAAAAAGAAAAAGAACAGCAAGGCCATGTGGAACCGAGGCAGGAAATCAGTTCGTTTCTTTCCATGCTAGTCGCTGCAGAGACGTTGCAAAAGGATGTCGCCAAATTAGGATTTGAATATGAGGCAATTGAACAAGTGTATGACAAAGTGGTGGAAGAGCTAGAAGAAATAAAGGCTGCAGGACCTGCTGAACGCGAAAAGGAATACGGTGATTTGCTTTTAGCTGTCGTCAGCTTAGGTCGCTTTATCAAACAATCACCAGAAGTATCGCTTCATACAGCGCTAACGACCTTCATGCGTCGCTTTGCATATGTGGAGGCACAAGCGAACGGAACAGAAAAAACGATGCTGGAAATCGATATGAATACGCTTGAAACATGGTGGAAAGAAGCAAAAGAGCTAGAGAACTAACCCATCTGGAGGTAATCAATGAGACTGGACAAATTTTTAAAAGTATCCCGTTTAATCAAAAGACGGACATTAGCAAAAGAGATTAGTGATCAAGGACGAATTACGGTTAATGGACAAACGGCAAAAGCAGGTACCACCGTAAAGCCAGGTGATGAGCTTGCTGTTCGGTTTGGCCAAAAGATTGTGACGGTGAAAATTAACGACTTAAGAGATACAACGAAAAAAGAAGTTGCGGCCGAAATGTATACCATTCTTAAGGAGGAATCTGTTTAATGAGGGCGTTTATTTTTGATATGGATGGCGTCATCATTAATAGTGAGCCTCTTCATTTTCAAGTAGAATCAGAACTTGCAAAGGAAAAAGGAATCGCGTTAAAAGAGGGAGAGCTAGAATCCTATGTCGGCGTTCGTGCAGATGAAATGTGGGCATCTTTAAAAGCGAAGCATCGTGCGTCATTTGATGTAGACGAGCTCTTAGTGGAAGCGAATGAAAAGAAACTTGCCTATTTAAATGATGCATCAATAGAACCAATTAAAGGAATACGAGAATTACTAGCGCAATTAAAAGAAAAGGGCTATAAAGTTGGTTTAGGCTCTTCTTCTCCCGTCGCTTTTATTGATGCAGTGTTGACCGCTTTTTCCATTAAGAATCAATTCGATGTAGTCTTAAGTGGCGAACAAGTAACAAAGGGAAAACCTGCTCCTGACATTTATTTAGAAGTAGCAAAACAATTAGGTGTTGAGCCTCAAGACTGCACCGTTTTAGAAGATGCAGCACACGGGGTGCAAGCCGGAAAAGCTGCTGGGATGGATGTAATCGGTTTTGTTAATCCTCATTCAGGAAACCAGGACTTATCAAAAGCTGATCACGTGATTAAAGGCATCTCAGACATTACCATTCAAACAGAAAGTGTTTCTGTACGAAACTGACACAAAAAGATCTTCGTGACTACGTTCAGTCACAAAGATCTTTTTTTGCTTGTACCTTCTATGACTATGGCTTTACGACGTCCATCGGAGTGTCGCCTTTCGCTCCTGCAACGAGGTTTTTAACCGCGCGCATCGCCATCGCTTCTCTTGTCGCAGCTGTGGCAGACCCTATATGGGGAGTAAGGGTGACATTACGAAGGTGTAGAAATGGGTGATCTTTAGGAAGGGGTTCTGTTTCAAATACATCTAAGGCTGCACCAAAGATGTCGTTGTTTTGCAAGGCTTCAATCAATGCTTGTTCATCAATGACTGGGCCGCGAGCACCGTTCACAAGTAAAGCCGTCTTTTTCATTTTTTGTAACGCTTCTTTGTTAATAAGATGCGTAGTCTCTTCCGTAAGAGGTACCATTAGAACGACTACATCAGAGCGGGTAAGAAGGTCATCTAATTCAACTTTTTCAGCGTTATAACGCTCTTCCGCTTTCGGTCTGTTCGAGCGATTGTGGTAAAGAATCTTCATTCCGAAACCTTCTTTTGCCCGATGTGCAATTTTTTCACCGATACGTCCCATCCCGACGATCCCGAGTGTTTTTTCATAAACATCTTGTCCATAAAGTGCAGCTTGCGAAGTGCTACGATCCCAGTTGCCTGCTTGGATCTGGCTATGCAATTCAGCAATTCTCCGTGAACCAGACAATATTAAACCGAAAAGAAGATCGGCGACCGTCTCATCTAATACGTAAGGTGTGTGGGTTAACAGTACGTTTTCACTAGCCAATCCTTGCGCATCAAAATTATCATAACCAACAGTTGCTGTACTAATGACTTTCAACCGCTCGCTGTCCTTAACAAGATCGGCATCAGCGGAGTGACCTGTTAGAAGGGCACCGTCTACTGATTTAAGAATTTCCTTTAAATCTTCTCGTTTTAAGTTCTTTTGTTGATCCCAAATTTGGTATGTACAATGTTCTTCAAGATAGTTTAATACGCGTCCAGGAACAGAGTGGGCGAGGAATACTTCAGGTTTTTTCAATATTTTCACTCCTTATGAATGATTGCTTTTGTCTAAACTATAAAAGTAAACGCTTTAGAAATCAAAACAAACGTTTACCGAAAAAAGACTCATCTTAACATCGCTGTCACAGATAATGGTACTTTTTTTTAGGAATGATCAAGCTTTGGCTTGAAATTCACCTCATTGTTGCATAAACTGTAAGTAACATGAGAATGATTTTCATTATCCTAGCAAAATTGGGGGAAGGACCGTGCAACAAAACGAGATGTACGATCTAACAATTATTGGCGGTGGGCCTGCTGGATTATACAGCACGTTCTATGCAGGAATGCGCGATCTCAAGGTCAAGCTAATTGAATACAATCACGAACTAGGCGGTAAGATTCTCTTTTATCCTGAAAAAATTGTATGGGATGTTGGAGGAATGCCTCCTACTCCTGGTGCAACCCTTATAGATCAGCTTGTCAATCAAGCAAATACATTTGAACCAACCATTTGCACAAATGAACATATCGAGAAAATGGTGCGAGAGCCTGATGGGACGTTTACGCTCTTAAATGCGAACGGTGAAAAACACTATAGTAAAACGGTTATGCTCGCTTCTGGACACGGAATTCCGGTTATGCAGAAGTTAGAGTTAGAGGGTGCGGATCGCTTTGAAATCTCAAACTTACACTATACCGTAACGCAAATAGAAAGTTTTCGTGGTAAGCGTGTGTTAATCTCAGGAGGCGGAAATGCAGCAGTTGATTGGGCAAATGAGTTAGTAGGTGTGGCCAAAGAGGTTATCGTTTGCCATAGAAGGCATGATTTCGGTGGTCACGAGAAAAATGTTGAACAAATGAAATCAACGGTCGCGCTGCGAACGCCATTTCAAATAAAAGAATTGCATGGAGAATTGGCAAACATTGATTCCGTTACGCTTTCAAATTGTGAAACTGAATTAGAAGAGCGTTTTGATATTGATGCAGTCATAGTAAATCACGGGATGAAGCTAGATGGCTGTTTCCTTATGGAGGCAGGGCTTGAATTAGAAGCTGATGGCTTTGTTCGTGTATCGCCTCGAATGGAAACAAGTCAGCCGGGTATTTTTGCTGCAGGTGATGTGACGAGGCATGCAGGTAAGCTTCAATTGATTTCCGGTGCGTTTGTTGAAGGCGCTACAGCTGTAAATGGTGTCAAACAATTCCTTGAACCGACAGCAAATCAACAAGCGTTTGTTTCTTCGCACAATGAGAAATTTAAACAGCGAAACAAAGAAATTAAAATTGAACATAAACATAAAAACAAACGAAAGAAAATTGAGTTTTCCTAAGATGCTCAAGGCGATAAGCCTTAAGCATCTTTTTTGTGGTGAATCTATTTATTCGTATTGGCTCAATTGAGATAGAATGTCTTTTTGAGAAAGGCGTTTCGGTTGATCGAGATTTCGGTGATCATAGAAATAAACATGATGGTCGTCTTGAATGAATACAGCTTTTAGAGGAGCATTCGAAAAAATTTTTTGAATGGCTTCGGCTAGAGTTTCTTCATTTGTTAGTTGCAAAAGTTGAGTTTTTGTAAGTAACAGCCCGTCCATAAAGCGTAAAAAAGATAAAACGGTTGTATGCGCCTCGTAAGAAAACGTAAACGTTGGTGAGATCATAAGCGCAAGCACGGCGTCGATGTGTCTGAGTTGCAACGCTTCGTAATAAGAGGGTGCTTCCGCGCTTTCCATTAAAAATGAGCTTGTACACAGTAAAAGAGAGTACAATTCTTCGTAAATTTGCTCGTATGTGGAGATGGGCGTTGCATCTGCTAGAAATGACGCTTTTTCATTTGTTACTGGGTCAAGCAGTAAGGTTTTCAACAAACAACCCTCCGATCTTTGAATTAAATAGCTTGTTCTACCTTACTGAAACGACGCATAACTATCAAGTAAAGAACTGTTTTTTCGAGGAGCGTGCATAGTATGGATCAGACAAACTACGAGTTTGGAGCACCAATGGGAAGGGAAAGAAAAAACAATGACCATGATATTACGATAAAAGGTCGAAAGCAGTTAGATATAACGGGTGTAAAGCAAGTCGATAGCTTTGATAATGAAGAATTTTTATTAGAGACGGTTATGGGCTACCTATCAATTAAAGGACAGAATCTTCATATGAAAAATTTGAATGTAGAACAAGGGAATGTGTCTATTGAAGGAAAGATTTACGATTTAATTTATGTCGATCAAAATCAGCAAGGAAAATCAAAAGGACTATTCGGAAAGCTATTTAAATAATGACACTGACAGTCCAATTCATGTCAATGTTATCCATGGCCGCAATGGGGGTTTGGCTCGGTGCGGCCATCGATACATACAGCCGATTTGTTGGAAAAAGACATTCCTTTGATAGTAGAACGGCATTGTTGGATCTTTCTTTCTGGACCGTACAGGCTATTCTTATTTTCTACATTCTATATCAAGTGAATTTTGGAGAAGTGCGGATTTTTGTATTTATTGCGCTGCTACTTGGATATGCCATGTACCAAGCGCTATTTAAAAGCTTTTACAACCATGCGCTCGAAGGATTCATTACATTCTTTATGAAACTTTTCTCTCTCCTTTTGTACGTATTAAAGATTCTCATCCTAATCCCTATAAAATGGTTATTGCACATTTGTAGGCGTTTAGCTATGATGATAGTACTTACATTATGGAGTCTTGTCTTCTATTTGCTAGTGAAGCCTATTTATTTCATTCTGTCTCTTCTTGGTGTTGTCAAAGTATTAAAAAAAGGACAGCCTATCTATGAAAAAATAAAGGGTTTCTGCAGCCGTTTAATGAAGAAGAAGTAGAGGTGAGGAAATTGGCGTCTAATCGAGCAACAATTAGAGAAATTGATACAAAGTATATGGAGCAACGGCAGCAAGAATTAGACAGACAATCAAAGCGTCGGAAAGGTTTATTTAGACGTTTAACCTTTATGGGGGTCGTGTTCGGAATAGTAATGATCATTTGTGGCATTACGCTGTTTAATCAAACATCGCAAATCAGTGAAAAAGAAGCTGAATATGAACGTTTACAAGCAGAGCAAGCAGCATTATTAGAAGAACGAGACGATCTCAAACAAGAAATCACAAACTACCAGGATGATGAGTTTATACAGGATATTGCGAGAAGAGATTACTTCTTAACATTCCCAGGCGAGCAAAGAATTAACGTCACAAAGCAAAACAGCGATTGACACGTTTTTTTCCTGTCGAGTATAATGTTGTCAAGTATGGAATTTACCTAAAATTTTAAGGAGGATGTACGTTTTCATGTCCATAGAAGCAGGCAGCAAGCTGCAAGGCAAGGTTACTGGTATTACACACTTTGGCGCATTCGTTGAATTGCCAGAAGGAAAAACAGGACTTGTGCACATTAGTGAGGTTGCGGATCACTATGTTAAAGATATTAATGAATTATTAAAAGTCGGTGATGAGGTAACCGTTAAAGTCGTCAATGTTGAAAATGATGGCAAAATTGGACTCTCGATCCGTAAGGCCATTGACAAACCAGTAGAAGAAAAGAGACCACCTCGTCCGTCTCGCCCTTCTCATTCTGATTCACCACGTCAAAATCGTCAGTCAGGTGGTTTTCGAGGTGGAAGCAAACCACGTGTTACGCCATCTTTTGAAGATAAGGTGAGTCGTTTCTTAAAAGATAGCGAAGAACGTCTAACAACAATTAAGCGTCAAACTGAATCAAAACGTGGAGGCAGAGGCGCAAAACGAGGTTAGTATGCAGCTTGTTAACGTAGCGTCCGTGATATAAAAAGACTGAAGGAGAAAGAGGAGTGAGCAATCACTCTTTTTCTTTCATCTTCTATTGACTTCTTTTGAAAAAAGAAGTATAGTAATAAGCGTCGTGAAAAACATGGCGGTGTAGCTCAGCTGGCTAGAGCGTACGGTTCATACCCGTGAGGTCGGGGGTTCGATCCCCTCCGCCGCTATCAAAGAACAAAGAAGATGATTCTCATTAATGAGGATCATCTTTTTTTGTCGTGGCTGTTGTAATTTCATACAAAGGTAGAGTGTGATTCCGTGTCTAGAACCATTATTTATTTTTTAAACATCTTTTTCTCCGTCATTTCTTGGCAAAGGTAGTGCTAACTTGCGTGAATCTGCTAGCATGGTTTCCATTTTTATTAGCGAATGTGCTTTTTTATTGCTACTGGAGCCGAAGAAGGTCGAAAGTCTTTTAAAAAATGTTTCGTAATTCTGACAAATTCTGTTCATTGCCATTGATATAGTAACGGTACGATATCTGAATAGGTGGTGGGCGCTCAATGAATAAAACAGACAAGTCTACAGGAACACTTTTGGCGACAGGTGCTTTTGAAAGGTTCAATCATGTACAAGCTCGTTTAGTCGTAAGTGGACAAGCATTAAGGAATATGGGTAAAACACTTTTCTTTGAATGGGGATTACTCATTGCGATTGTTGGTTTCTTACTTGGACGAGCGATGATCCTAGCAGAATTAACGCCGTTTATTCTTCCGTTCATTGCTGCAGTATTTTTGTTACGACGAAGTCATGCGCTTATAGCTGGTGTAGCATTACTCGCTGGGACCGTTTTTAGTTACCATGGCGAAATTGCTTACGCGTTCATTGGAATGGGAATCTTCCTATTACTATATAGAGGGGCAAAAACGTTTTTAGATCAGCCAGGAAAATCGCTTCCGTACCTTGTATTTGGAGCAAGTATGGTAACAAGGATAGGGGTTGTTTTTGTTACAACAGGGACAGTGAGCCAGTATTCGTTAATGATGGCAACGGTGGAAGCCGGCCTAGCGTTTATCTTAACGATGATCTTTGTTCAGAGTATACCGCTCGTTACCGGGAAGCGAGGGGGACAAGCATTACGAAATGAAGAAATTATTTGTTTAATTATCTTACTTGCTTCTGTTATGACGGGGACAATTGGATGGGCATTAAATGACATTGTGATGCAGCATAGTCTCGCCCGGTATTTAGTACTTATTTTTGCATTTGTTGGGGGAGCGGCTATAGGTTCAACTGTGGGGGTTGTGACAGGGTTAATCTTAAGTTTAGCGAGTGTGGCTAGTTTGTACCAGATGAGCTTGCTTGCTTTTGCGGGGTTATTAGGTGGTCTATTAAAAGAAGGGAATCGTCTCGGTGTCGCATTTGGTTTATTAGTAGGAACACTGTTAATTGGTCTTTACGGCGACGGTGGTGGAAGTCTTGCTGGAACGGTCGCTGAAACAGGGATCGCCATTGCGTTGTTTCTCTTAACGCCAAGGGGGTGGCTTAAGACGATTGCAAAATATATCCCTGGGACAGTCGAACATTCACAAGAACAACAGCAATACTTACGCAAAGTACGAGATGCGACCGCGGGAAGAGTTGAACGCTTTTCGTCTCTGTTTCAAACGTTGTCTAATAGTTTTAAAGTCCAGCAAAAGAGTGATGAAGAACAACATTCAAATGATGTGGATGTTCTGCTTAGTCATGTGACGGAGAAAACATGCCAAATGTGCATGATGAAAGAAAAGTGTTGGGTTCAAAATTTTAATCAAACGTACGATTCCATGTCAAAAATGGTGGACCATATTGAAGTGAACGGTACGATGAACGATCCAAAACTACAGCGGCAATGGAGAAGTCAGTGTCGCAAACCTGACCAAGTGATTGCGGCGATCAATATGGAAACAAATCAATATCGCGCAAATAAAGAACTTAAAAGACAAGTTCAAGAAAGTCAACGATTGGTAGCTGACCAATTATTAGGGGTCTCCAGAGTGATGGGGGATTTTGCAAAAGAAATTCAAAAAGAAAAGCAACCTCATTTAATTCAGGAAGAATATATGGTTGATGCGCTTCGTAGTGCTGGGATGGATGTTGGTCATATTGATATTTACAGCATTGAAAGTGGGCGAATTGAAATTGAAATGAGTGTTCAGTGCGATCATGCAAACGGAGAAGCGGAAAAGGTGATTGCGCCAATGTTGTCCGATTTGGTAAAAGAAACGATTATGTTAAAACGAGAGGAGCCGAAATTTTATGCAAATGGATACAGCCATATTTCGTTCGGGTCGGCGCAACCATTTGTAATGGAATCTGGCGTGGCTAAGGTCGCCAAAGGGGGAGAGTGGTTATCAGGAGATAATTATTCGATGATTGAACTAAACAGCGATAAATATGCGATCGCCATTAGTGACGGTATGGGGAACGGTGAAAAAGCATACTTGGAGAGTAGCGAGACATTGGCGCTTTTACAAAAAGTGTTGCAGTCAGGCATTGAAGAAACCGTTGCGATTAAATCTGTTAATTCCATTTTGTCACTGCGAAATACAGAGGAAATGTTTTCAACACTGGATTTGGCAATGATTGATATGCATGATGCACACGCGAAATTTCTGAAAATTGGTTCGACACCAAGCTTCATAAAAAGAGGTGAACGTGTATCAAAAGTGGAGGCAGGCAACCTTCCAATGGGAATCATCCCAGAATTTGAAGTCGAAGTTGTCCATGAACAACTTCGGGATGGCGACTTGTTAATTATGTGTAGCGATGGAGTATTAGAAGCGAAGCGATCCATTGAAAATCGTGAGCAATGGATGAAGCGCGTTATATCAGAAATTGAAACCGACGATCCTCAAGAAGTAGCGGACATTATTTTAGAACGGGTCATTCGTTCGGAGGAAGGAAACGTGATAGAGGATGACATGACCATTGTGGTCACTCAAGTAAAATTACACAAACCGAAATGGACGTCAATTCCAATCCATCCAAAAATCCAAAAGCCGAAGAAAGGAAGACCATTTTTTAAGCAGGCGACGGGAACATAAGCGTATAAAAGCGTTTCTTGATGGCGATGCTTGTAAGACTATGGGCTAGCTGGAGGGAACGCGATGAAAGGGACATTAAAACAAATCTTACTGATAACAGACGGGTACTCAAATGATGGTGAAGATCCAATTGCAATAGCTCGACTGGCGAAAGAATTTGGCATTGCTGTAAATGTCATAGGGATTATGGGTGATCAAAAAGAAAATCTTCATGGACTTAATGAAGTGGAGGCCATTGCCGATGCTGGAGGTGGTGTCAGTGAAATTGTATACGCCAAGCAATTGTCACAGACTGTGCAGGTTGTTACTCAAAAAGCAATGACGCAAACGTTGCACGGTGTCATTAATCAAGAATTAAAGCAGATCTTAGGAAAAGAAGAAGAGATGGACGCTCTTCCTCCTGAAAAAAGAGGAGAAGTGATGGAAGTCGTCGATGAAATTAGCGAAACCGCTCAACTAGATGTGTTAATCCTAATTGATACAAGCGCGAGCATGGCAAATAAGCTCAGCAAAGTTCAAGAGGCGTTAGAAGATCTTTCAATCGGGTTAAATTCGAGAACAGGGGAGACGTCCTTTGCTGTTTATACGTTCCCTGGTAGAAAGCAACCAGTGGAAAAAGTAATGGACTTTTCTCCGACTTTGAACCGTTTAAATAAATTGTTTAATAAGTTAGCATCAGGAGGACTGACGCCAACAGGGCCTGCTCTTAAAGCAGCGATTGAAATTATGAGAGGCAATCGTTCAAGAAGGAAAGTTATAGGTGATGTAGATGAACAACTTTTCGGCTAAAGAGAATGAGGTCTCTCCCGGCTTAACGATTGTGGGCAAATGGAATGCGCGCAGCTATACACTTATTCGTCAATTAGGTGAGGGCGTCACTGGTGTTGTATATCTTGCACAGTCCATTGATGGAAAAGTAGCAATAAAATTTGGGCTGGATCAAATGTCGATCGCACAAGAGGTCAATGTGCTTAAAGAATTAAGTAAGGTTCAAGAGATTCGTCTTGGACCTTATTTACATGATGTTGATGATTATCAAGCGACGCCGATGAGTCGTGCCATCCCGTATTATGTAATGGAGTATATTCAAGGTGTTGATTTTTTAAGGTTTATGAGTGGGAAGGGAAGCGAGTGGCTTTCTGTCGTCATCATTCAGTTACTCACACAACTACAGCAGCTACATGAAAGGGATTGGATTTTCGGAGATTTAAAACCTGAAAATATTATCGTAACGAAACATGCTTCCCAGGTCAGGTTATTAGATGTTGGTGGCACAACAAAAAAAGATCGAGCAATTAAAGAGTATACAGAATTGTACGATCGCGGCTACTGGGTTGGTGGATCACGAAAGGCTGAAGTGAGCTACGATCTTTTTTCCGTTGCCATATTAATGATCCATTGTGCGTATCCTAGTCAGTTAAAAAAAGAAAGCCATAAACCACTTGAACAACTGAAAAAACAAATAGAACGTTCAGAGCAATTAAAACCGTTTAAGTCAATCATTTTGGGGGCGCTACAAGGCCAATACCAAAGTGCAGAGAATATGAAAAATGAGCTACTTCACTTAAAATCAACAAAGAAGACGTCTTATTCTTCAGCGGAAATCAATACTTCTAGGATGACAAGAATAAAGAAACAGCGTCAAAAGCATGCCATAACCGATTTAATTTTCTTAATCGCTTTTGTTGGACTCTTGATTATTCTATACTTATTAGTATCTAAGTTTTAGTCAAGGAAGGCGAACGAGTTGAAACAGCAAATTCAAAACTTTATTGAAGAAAACGATTTGTTTAAAGAAAATCAAACCATTCTCGTGGCTGTATCTGGTGGTGCTGATTCAATGGCGCTCTTGTCCATCATGCAAGACATGAGAGTTGAGTGGTCGTTAACGCTTCACGCCGTACACGTGAATCATCAACTTCGAGGCGAAGAGTCAGAAGAAGATGCTCGTTTTCTAAAGGAATGGTGTGCAGCACGACAGATTCCCCTTGAACAAAGAAATGTCGATGTGAGCGCTCAAAAAATAAGTGATCATGTCGGGACTCAAGCAGCGGCCCATACGGTTCGCTACCGGGCATTTGAGGAAGTCATGAGAAAAGTAAATGCCGATGTTTTACTGACTGCACATCACGGGGACGACCATGCAGAATCAACATTAATGAAGCTAAATCGTGGCACAAGCCCCTATCGTAGACTTGGGATCACGCTAGAGCGGAATTTTGCAGTTGGCAAGCTGGTAAGACCGCTTTTATGTGTCAATAAAGAGATGATTGTAAATTATTGTCGCACCCATCATATTCCATACCGAAATGATTCGAGCAATCAATCGGAAGCGTATACTAGGAATCGGTTCCGTAAACAGATTATGCCATTTTTAAAGGGAGAAAACCCTTTAAACTACAAACATATTCGTCGTTATGAAGAATGGCAGCATGAGGATAATGAATTTTTAATGGAGCTGGCGAACGAAAAATTAAAGAATCTTATCATATCTCAACGTGATGGCGCCGTAACAATCTCACGTTTTGGTTATCACGAACTAGCGATTCCTTTACAAAGAAGGTTGATTCATCTAATATTAAACTGTCTGTATAATAAAGAGAAGGCACGTGATTTCTCTTCATACATAGAGCAAGTAGAGCATTTCTTAAAAAACCATTCGAAATTTGCATCAATTGACTTACGTGATGGTCTTAAAGTTTATCGACAAAACGACTGCTATAGGTTTACACAAGAGGATTCTGTGGAATCAGATAACTACTGTTTAGAACTGAAGGTACCTGGTGATGTGATGACGCCGTTAGGGATAATGAAGGCGGAATTTAGTCAAACTTATACGACGGAACATAAATCGAGTGTCATGATTCCGTTAAAAGACTTGTCCAGTCCTCTCTATGTGAGGAATCGTCGATCAGGTGACCGTTTTTATCCAAAGGGATTAAACGGATCAAAAAAAGTTAGTCGGGTCTTTATTGATAAGAAAATTGATTTCCCGAAACGGCAGAGCTGGCCTATACTCGTCAATGGGATGGACGAAATCTTATGGATACCTTTACTACATAAGGCCGAAATTTCCAAACAAGAAGCAGATGATCACTATGTCCGAATTACGTTTTTAGGAAATACTTAAAAAGCAAATGGACAATAACAGGAGGTACGTGACGGTTGATGAAGAACGACATGAAAGAGATTTTACTAACGGAAGAACAAATCCAGAAAAAAATTAAAGAATTAGGGCATACTATTACGGAAGAGTATAGTGATCGCTTTCCACTGTTTGTTGGTGTATTAAAAGGTGCTCTTCCTTTTATGGCTGATTTAGTTAAGTCTGTTGATATTCATTTAGAAATGGACTTTATGGACGTTTCAAGCTACGGAAAAGGATTAGTCTCTTCTGGAGAAGTGAAAATCGTCAAAGACTTGGATACAAAAGTGGAAGGTCGTGATGTTCTGATCGTCGAAGACATCATCGATAGTGGTTTAACATTAAGTTATTTAATTGAGCTCTTCAAATATCGTAAAGCAAAATCAGTAAAAGTGGTCACGCTCCTTGATAAGCCTGAAGGTAGAAAAGTTGATTTAGTACCTGATTTAACAGGTTTTATTGTGCCTGACGAATTCGTTGTTGGGTACGGCTTAGATTTTGCAGAACGTTACCGAAATTTACCGTATGTCGGAATTTTAAAGCCGGAAATTTATGAAGGCTAATCGTTGGTATCCTCAAAATGGTTGTGGTAAGATAGGTTCAGTTTTTGTTGGACGTGGGAGGAGGTAAAGAATGAAAGGACGTACATTGCGTACTGTCTTAATATTAGTTTTGGTCATGGTAGTTGTAATTGCTGCAGTGAACGCAGTAACGAGTGATCAGACTGAGACATCTGAAGTACGATATGATGAATTTGTTGAGAGACTTGAGCAAGGCGAAGTTGAAAGTATAAACGTTCAGCCAGAGCGTGGCGTTCTTATTGTAACAGGACGTTTTACAGATCAAAATGAAGATGAGAACTTTGTTACATCTGTGTTTAACTCTGA
Source organism: Shouchella sp. JSM 1781072 (assembly GCF_041949915.1). Classification (NCBI taxonomy): domain Bacteria; kingdom Bacillati; phylum Bacillota; class Bacilli; order Caryophanales; family Bacillaceae; genus Shouchella; species Shouchella sp. JSM 1781072. Next base: position 11,675 of record NZ_JBHFQE010000005.1, on the reverse strand, counting down.
GGTTACAACTGGTTTCTTAGCGGAAATTGATAATGTTGAGATTTCCATAGAACCAGAAGAAGAACAAAGCAACTGGTTTACAACGATTCTGTTTATTGCCCCATTCTTATTAATCGTTCTAATTATTATCTTTATGATGAGCTCTGCCCAAGGTGGCGGTGGCGGTGGTGGAAACCGCGTCATGAACTTTGGTAAGAGTAAAGCGAAGATGGTTAGTGATGAAAAGAAAAAAGCGAAGTTTAAAGACGTTGCTGGTGCAGATGAGGAAAAGCAAGAACTTGTTGAAGTGGTTGAGTTCTTAAAAGACCCAAGAAGGTTCTCAGCTATTGGTGCACGTATCCCTAAAGGTGTCTTACTAGTAGGACCTCCAGGTACAGGTAAAACGTTGTTAGCAAGAGCTGTAGCTGGTGAAGCAGGCGTCCCATTCTTCTCCATTAGTGGTTCAGATTTCGTAGAGATGTTTGTTGGTGTAGGTGCTTCTCGTGTACGTGATTTATTTGAAAATGCTAAGAAAAATTCTCCATGTATTATCTTTATTGATGAAATCGATGCAGTCGGTCGTCAACGTGGAGCAGGTCTTGGTGGCGGTCACGATGAACGTGAACAAACACTTAACCAATTACTTGTAGAAATGGACGGATTTAGTGCCAATGAAGGAATTATTATCATTGCAGCAACAAACCGTGCAGATATTTTAGACCCTGCGTTATTACGCCCAGGTCGATTTGATAGACAAATTCAAGTGAATGCCCCTGACGTTAAAGGCCGTGAAGAAGTTCTTCAAGTTCACGCTCGTAACAAGCCTTTACGTGAAGACGTGAAACTCGATTTAATTGCGGTTCGAACACCAGGCTTCTCTGGTGCTGATTTAGAAAACCTTCTAAATGAAGCTGCCTTAGTAGCTGCAAGAGACAACCAGAAAGAAATTGGCATGGAGCATATTGAAGAAGCTATTGACCGTGTCATTGCCGGCCCAGCTAAGAAGAGTCGTGTGATCTCGAAAAAAGAGAAAAACATTGTGGCTTGGCATGAAGCAGGACACACTGTTGTCGGCGTGAAACTAGAAAGTGCAGATACGGTTCACAAAGTAACCATTGTACCTCGTGGTATGGCTGGTGGTTATGCGATGATGCTTCCAAAAGAAGATCGTTATTTCATGACGAAACCAGAGTTACTTGATAAAATTGTTGGCCTTTTAGGTGGACGTGTAGCGGAAGAAGTGCAGTTTGGTGAAGTGTCAACAGGCGCCCACAATGACTTCCAACGTGCAACGGCGATTGCCCGTAAGATGGTAACGGAATATGGAATGAGTGATAAGCTCGGACCAATGCAGTTCGGTTCAAGTTCTGGCGGTCAAGTATTCCTTGGTCGCGATATTCAAAACGAACAAAATTATTCCGATGCGATTGCCCATGAGATTGATCTTGAAGTTCAGCGCATTATCAAAGATTCTTACGAACGTTGTAAGCAAATTCTTATTGATAATAAAGATAGCTTAGATTTAGTTGCTCAGAAATTAATTGAGTTAGAAACACTTGATGCTGAGCAAATTCAATCGCTTATCAACGAAGGCAAACTTCCTGAAAATCATCATGCGTCAAGAAAAGTGGATGATCTTAAAGTGAATATCCAGTCGAAAGACGAGAACGAAGAAGAAAATTTAAAAGGAGCTTACGAAGAAACGACGAATATGGAAGAGAATCGTCCAGCTTCTGAAGAGCCTCCAAACAATAACGAACGAAACGATTAAAAAAGAGAGTGCAGCTGCACTCTCTTTTTGTTAAGAGGAGGAAGTAAGTTGATCTTAACCATTGATATTGGCAACTCATCCATTGTAACAGGAGTGTTTAAACAAGATCATTTAGAAAATATCTTCCGCAGTTCAAAAACGACAGAAAAGACAAGCGATGAATATGGAATGCTGCTATACAGCTTTTTTCAACACCATCATTACTCGTTTTCCGATGTTGAAGGCGTTATCCTATCCTCTGTTGTACCAAGTATCATGCATCGTTTTAAAAAAATGTGCAGAGACTATTTTAAGATTGATCCTGTTATTGTTGGTCCAGGCGTAAAAACAGGACTGAACATTTTATATGATGACCCAAAAGAAGTTGGTTCAGATCGAATTGCCAACGCAGTGGCAGCGATTTCCTTATACGAAGCGCCGTGCATCGTTATTGATATTGGAACAGCAACAACGTTTTGCTACATTGATGAAAAACATCGTTATCGTGGTGGGGTCATTGCACCAGGTGCTGCGCTGTCAGCAGATGCACTTTCAATGAATGCTTCAAGACTTCCGCAAATTGAATTGCAAAAACCGAAGCATGTCATTAATAAGACAACGCTAAGTTCCATTCATAGCGGAACATATTACGGGTATTTAAGCATGATTGATGGTATGATTGAACGCATGAAAAAAGAAGAGCGCCAAAGGAATGTAGTCGTGATCGCAACAGGTGGTCTTGTTGACCTCTATGCAAATGAGTCTGAAACGATTCAATATGTAGATCAAAACCTAACGTTAAAAGGCCTCAAGATGATATACGATCGAAATAAGTAAGAGGAGTGTTTACGATGAATGATTATTTAGTAAGAGCGACAGCATATAACGGAGAAGTAAGAGCGATTGCGCTAACTGCTACAGATATGGTTTCAGAAGCATGTAGAAGACAAGGCACATGGCCAACCGCTTCTGCTGCTCTTGGTCGTGCAATGATGGGCGGAACGATGATGGCATCCATGCTTAAAGGTGACGCGAAGCTTACTGTTCGTATTGAAGGAGATGGCCCGATCGGTCAAATCATTGTTGACAGTCACGCTGATGGCTCAACGAGAGGGACCGTTACAAATCCTCATGTTAGTCCTGACTTAAACAATCAAGGTAAGCTTGATGTAGCCCGTGTTGTTGGTTCGCAAGGTACAATGTCTGTTGTAAAAGATTTAGGAATGAAGGAGCCGTTTACGGGAAGTGTACCGTTAGTTTCTGGTGAAATAGGCGATGACTTTACGTATTACTTTGCAAACTCTGAACAAACACCTTCTTCTGTTGGCGTTGGCGTATTAGTCAATCCGGATGAAACGGTTTTAGCAGCTGGTGGATTCGTGATTCAAATGATGCCAGGGGCTCAGGAAAACACAATTGTTGATATTGAAAATCGTTTATCTTCTGTACCTGCTGTTTCAAAACTTGTAGAAAAAGGATTATCCCCAGAAGAAATCCTTCACACGTTATTAGGAGAAGAAAACGTGAAGTTGTTAGAAACAAAACCAGTTGAATTTAACTGTACGTGCTCAAAGGACCGAATCTCAAATGCGATCATTAGTTTAGGACAGGAAGAAATCCAAGCTATGATTCGTGAAGATCACGGTGCGGAAACGACGTGTAATTTCTGTAATGAAGTGTACACATTTACTGAAGACGAGCTTACATCTTTACTTGAATATGCAAAATAAGCATATTTATTGAGAGTGAAGCTGTGAGACAAAAAGGATATGAACCGATTAAAAAGACGATCGATCCAATTAGGGTTGATTGTCTTTTTTTTTGGTCAAACTCCCAGCCACCGCGTCCTTGAAAGTAACAGGGCAAATGGGATTGTGACGAACAATAAATGGATGTTTCTGGGTGGAAGTCACAGTTAAGTAATGTGAGGCTTTTTAATTGACTTATCTGAAAATGTTTGCTATCATTCTATTAATCAGATAAAAATACTAGGGATTGATTTAGAGGAGGATTTTCAGTATGACGGTCGTAAACAATATTACTGAACTAATTGGAAACACACCTTTGGTTAAATTAAATCGTTTAACATCAGAAGAACATGCAGATGTATATTTAAAATTAGAATATCAAAATCCAGGAAGTAGTGTAAAAGATCGAATTGCCCTGGCAATGATTAATGCTGCGGAGGAATCTGGAGATTTAACGCCAGGAACGGTTATTGTAGAGCCAACAAGCGGAAATACCGGTATTGGTTTAGCGATGGTTGCTGCTGCTAAAGGGTACAAAACAAAACTTGTTATGCCTGAGACAATGAGTTTAGAGAGAAGAAACTTGTTACGTGCTTATGGAGCTGACCTTGTTTTAACACCTGGACCAGAAGGAATGGGTGGGGCAATTCGAAAAGCAACAGAACTAGCTGAAGAAGATGGTCATTTTATGCCACAGCAATTTGAAAACGGTGCAAATCCGAAAATTCATCGTGAAACAACAGGAAAAGAGTTGCTTCAACAAGTTGATGGTCAACTTGATGGCTTCGTAGCAGGAATTGGTACAGGTGGAACCATTACTGGAGCAGGTGCATTATTAAAAGAACATTTTCCTAACTTGAAAATCGTTGCGATTGAGCCACAAGACTCAGCTGTTTTATCAGGTGGAAAGCCGGGACCGCATAAAATTCAAGGAATTGGACCTGGGTTTGTTCCAGGAATTCTTGATACGAAAGTGTATGATGAAATTGTAAAAGTTTCAACAGACCAAGCGTTTGAGCACGCAAGAAGAGCCGCTAAAGAAGAAGGCATTCTTGGAGGAATTTCTTCAGGTGCAGCTATTTATGGAGCGCTACAACTTGCAAAAGAGTTAGGGCCTGGGAAGAAAGTAGTAGCGGTGATCCCGTCAAATGGAGAGCGTTATTTAAGTACTCCTCTTTATCAGTTTGAAGAGGAAGAGGCAAAAGCATAAGAATAAGGGGAATATTTTACTTCCCGGGAAATAAAAAGAAGCAGACTCAATTGAGAGTCTGCTTTTATTATTGTTAGTAGTTTAGTAAAATGAGTCCATATCGTTATGGACGGGGGAAAGAACGTGCACGATCGAAAAACGTTAACAAAGGTTATTGAATTGAACAGTACGGATTGGTTTAGCATTTTTAAACAGCTGACAGTAGATGAAAGTCACTATATCTTATTGGAGAGCGGTCGTACGGGTCGTTACAGTATAATGGGGGTAAAGCCTGAAGCCATTATTGAAGGGAAAAATCGCACATTAACAGTTCAGCGTGCGGAAGAGATAGAACAATACGAAGGAGAACTCCTTGAAAGCCTGGAAAAGGTACTGGAGCCTTATCAAATACATGAATCTTTAGTTGTAGGTGGGCCGCCTGTACAAGGTGGTGCATTAGGTTATATTAGCTATGATTATGTGCGTCAAATTGAGCTACTGGATACTAGTGCTGAAGATGACTTGGATTTCCCAGAGGTTTACTTTATGGTGTTTGAAAATCTTTTTATTTATGACCACGAGAAACAAAATGTCTGGTTATGTGCCAATGGAGAGGATCAAGACGAATTAGAAGCACGTCTATCTTATTACGAAAAGCACTTTACAGAGGTAAAGCGAGAAAGTCATCCCAAGACCGAAACACATCATACAGTTCCTACCGAGCAATCAGCTTTAATGGGAACATTAAGTGAAGAGAAATTTGCCGCAGCTGTTGAGCGGATTAAAACGTATATTAGCGAAGGTGACGTCTTCCAGGTGAATTTGTCGGTTCGTCATCATAAGAAGAACGACGTAGAGCCCTTCCGTATCTACGAGGCATTAAGGGCGCTCAATCCGTCTCCATATATGAGCTACATTCAAACTCCAGAGCGACAAATTGTTAGTGCGTCTCCAGAGCTTCTTGTGAAAAAAAGAGGAGATGAACTTAGCACGAGACCGATTGCGGGGACAAGATCTAGAGGACGAACTGAAGAAGAAGACGACTTGTTAAAAGAAGAACTGTTGTCTGATGAAAAAGAACGAGCGGAACACGTGATGCTTGTTGATTTAGAGCGGAATGATCTTGGACGTGTGAGCTCATACGGAACAGTAGAAGTAGATGAATTGCTGGTCGTAGAAAAATATTCTCATGTGATGCACTTAGTGTCTAATGTAAAAAGCAAGCTGGCAGAAGGCTATTCCTTATATGATTGCATTCGAGCAGTTTTCCCAGGAGGAACGATAACAGGGGCTCCAAAAGTGAGGACGATGGAAATTATCGAGGAGCTGGAACCAGTACGAAGAGGGTTGTATACAGGTGCAATCGGTTGGATTGGGTTTCATCAAGATATGGAACTGAATATTGTTATTCGGACAATGATATGTCAAGGAGACAATGCGTATGTTCAGGCAGGGGCAGGTGTTGTGATTGATTCTAATCCTGCTTTTGAATATAAGGAATCTCTAAAAAAAGCACGAGCTTTATGGAATGCTTACGAAATCGCTAAGGAGGAGGTAAGGGAAAGATGATTTTAATGATTGATAACTATGATTCCTTTACGTATAACCTTGTACAATATTTAGGTGAAATGGGCGAAGAGCTAATCGTCCGTAGAAATGATAAAATCTCGATTAACGAAATTGAGACAACTATGAAACCGACGATGATTATGATTTCACCAGGTCCATGTACGCCAAATGACGCAGGCATTAGTTTGGAGGTTATCCGACATTTCAGTGGAAAAATACCAATTTTAGGCGTGTGTCTCGGTCATCAAGCGATTGCTCAAGCTTTTGGTGGAGTAGTACGCAAGGCAGAGCGCCTCATGCATGGGAAAACATCGCTAATCATGCACGATCAGAGCACCATTTTTACAAATCTGCCGCAGCCTCTTCAAGTAACGAGATACCACTCCCTCATTGTGGACCGGGAAACTTTGCCGGAATGCTTTGAGATTAGTGCAGAAACAAATGAAGGTGAAATTATGGCGATCCGTCACCGAGAGTATCCGTTAGAAGGGGTGCAGTTTCATCCAGAAGCGATCCTCACTACTGAAGGAAAGAGGATGTTAAAACAGTTTGTCGAAACATATAAAGGTGAAGTACCGTGTACATTAGTGTAAATGGACGAGTGGTACAAGATATAGATGCGGTCATTTCTCCATACGATCATGGTTTTCTATACGGATTAGGCTTGTTTGAAACCTTTGCTGTAAGAGAAGACAACGTTTTGCTTTTAAATAAACACGTCAATCGTTTGAATGAAAGCGCGAAGGAAATAGGAATCCAGTATGTTTTGTCAGAAGACAAGGTGCTGAATACAGTTCGCAAACTACTACAAAAAAATCAAATGAGTGAAGCGTATGTTCGTTGGAATGTTTCTGCAGGTGTCAGAGAAATTGGTCTGTATAACGAAGAGTTTACATCTCCACAAGAAATCGTGTATGTAAAAGAATTACCTCGTTCTTCTATTTCCGCAAAATCACTGCGATCTCTTCAGCTTAACCGTAATACTGTGGAAGGTGAAAGGCGCTATAAGTCACATCATTATTTAAACAATCTTTTAGCAAAAAAAGAAATAGGAAATCAGACTGGCACAGAAGGTCTGTTTTATACAAAAGATGGGTATGTGGCAGAAGGCATTGTTTCTAATATATTCTTTATAAAGGAAGGTGTCGTTTGTACACCTGCGCTTGAAACGGGTATTTTAAATGGGGTCACGAGGCAGTATACGATTGACTGGTGTAAAAAAAACAACCGAACAGTAGTAGAAGGTCTTTTCACAAAAGATGATGTGTTTAGAGCAGATGAAGTATTTCTTACGAATGCCATTCAGGGAATCGTTCCTGTGAACACGTTTGATGAATTGAAAGATTATCATGCAGACTTCGCGCTTAAACTTGCAGAAGACTATAAGCGTGCTGCATACATGCAAGAGGAGGTAGAGGGTGAGTAAGCCGTTAAAGATTAACGTGAACAAAGGTACGCGAACAAAAATTATGGGCATTTTAAATGTGACACCAGATTCGTTTTCTGATGGGGGTAACTATACGACCGTCGAAGCCGCTATTGATCAAGTCGCGCAAATGCTAGAAGCTGGCGCCGACATTATTGATATTGGAGGAGAATCGACACGTCCAGGCTACACACCTGTTTCTGTAGAAGAAGAAATTGAACGGACAAGCCCGGTGATTGAAGAGCTCTCAAAGCGTTTTGAGGTTCCTATATCCATTGATACATTTAAAGCGAAAACGGCAGATGAAGCACTTAAAGCAGGCGCTGCAATTATAAACGATGTCTGGGGAGCGAAAGCAGATACGCAAATGGCGGCTATAGCCGCAAAGCATAAAGCGCCCATTATATTGATGCACAATCGTGAAAAACAGCAGTATCATTCTTTCATGCCGGATGTTTTGAATGACTTAAAAGAGAGTATTAAGATATGTATAGATGCAGATGTGCAGCCTAATCAAATTTGGTTAGATCCAGGTGTAGGTTTTGCAAAATCATATGAGCAGAATTTAGAAGTGATGAGAGAGCTTCATCAAATTGTCGAGCTAGGCTACCCTGTTTTATTAGGAACTTCAAGGAAGTCTGTCATTGCAAAAACCTTGCATCTACCTGTGCACGACCGAGTTGAAGGAACAGGTGCCACAGTATGCTTAGGTATTGCAAAAGGTGTAAGTGTGGTACGCGTACATGATGTTAAGGAAATAAAACGAATGGCTGTAATGATGGATGCAATGCTGCAAAGGAGTGACGAAAATGGATAAAATCTATATGAACCAACTTTCTTTTTACGGCTACCATGGGGTGTTCCCTGAGGAGAATAAACTAGGGCAACGGTTCTTAGTAGACTTAGTGTTAGAATTAGATTTGCAGCCTGCTGCCGATCGTGATGATCTTAATGAATCTGTAGATTATGGAGAGATTTATAAGAGCGTCAAGAAAATCGTTGAAGGGGATCCGGTTAAGCTTGTTGAAACCATTGCTAAAGGAATCTGTGATGAATTGCTTCAATCATTTAGTAAGATTGAAGCTTGCACAGTGAAGGTTATTAAGCCTGATCCTCCAATTCCAGGACACTACGACTCGGTTGCAGTGGAGTTGAGACGATCAAGATGAGGAATCAAGCCTTTATTGCACTGGGATCAAATTTAGGGAACCGTGAAGAAAATTTACTAGCATCTGTCGAACGACTAAACCGTTCTGAAGGAATAAACGTCATTCGATCTTCCTCTATTTATGAAACGGACCCAGTAGGTTATGAAAATCAAGGTCAGTTTCTTAATATGGTTATAGAAATTTCAACGGTGCATCACCCGTTAGACTTATTAGACATCACGCAACAAATAGAGCTAGATCTTGGACGTGAACGAGATATTATCAATGGGCCAAGAACGGTAGACCTCGACATTTTATTGTTTGAGCAGGAGGAACTGGATGTGAATGAGTTACAAATCCCTCATCCAAGAATGTGGGATCGGGCATTCGTGTTAATTCCTCTTGCTGAAATTGCACCTAAGATAATCAGCGGAAAAAGTGGGCTACCCCTAAAAACAATCATAAACGAGTCGTTTATTGATAAAGAGGGTGTGAAATGGTGGAAACAATGGAATGGGGAAGGAATATACGAGCCTATCGAAAGTTAAAGGGCTTTACACAACAAGACTTCGCAAAAGAGATTCATGTATCTGTATCGCTATTAGGTGAAATCGAACGTGGGATTCGTCATCCTGATGAAGAACTAATAAATCGAATTTGTGCGTGTTTACAAGTCTCCAAGCAGGATATGATGCAGTTGTAAGGAGTTGAGCGTTGTATCCATGCAGGAAGGTATGTATGGTGCAGTACGTATGCAGGAAGTCATAATAGATAAGACTGTATAAGGATAAAATGTGTATATGCTCGCATCCTGTTTTGGTTTATTTTTAAGCTGAATGAACTAGCAAAGGTACGAGCTTTATAGTACACTTCTAAATAACTTGATTAAAAAGGGTTTGATTAACAGGGAGTTGATCTGCCCTTTTTCGATGATAGAGAACAGGGGTTGAGAGTGTTGACTGAAGAATTAGAGCTACATGACTTATTGGCTGTCCGTAAAGACAAGCTGAACCAATTATATGATCAGGGTGTTGACCCATTTGGAGGAAAGTTTGAGCGTACACATACATCACAACAAGTAGTTGAGCAATTTGATGCGTTTTCTAAAGAGGAATTAGAAAATAAAGATGAAAAAGTTGTGCTTGCAGGTCGTCTAATGACCAAGCGTGGAAAAGGTAAAGCTGGCTTTGCTCATATACAAGATTTAACCGGGCAAATTCAAATTTATGTTCGTCAAGATGCAATTGGAGAAGAATCATATGATCTATTTAAGTCCTTAGATATTGGAGATATGGTTGGTATAGTAGGCGGTCCCTTTAAAACGAATGTAGGGGAAATGTCTGTTAAAGTAACAGAGCTCACGCTTTTAGGTAAATCATTACGTCCTTTACCTGATAAATATCACGGTTTAAAAGATGTAGAGCAACGCTATCGTCAGCGTTATTTAGATTTGATAACTAGCCCAGAGTCCCGAAATACGTTTATTACTCGAAGCAAAATTATTCAAGTTATGCGTCGTTATCTTGATGACCAAGGCTTTTTAGAAGTCGAGACACCGATGATGCATAGCATTCCTGGTGGAGCTTCTGCGCGTCCGTTTGTCACACATCATAATACATTAGATATGGAACTCTATATGAGGATTGCAATTGAACTTCATCTAAAGCGTCTCATTGTTGGTGGATTAGAGAAAGTGTATGAAATCGGACGTGTCTTTAGAAATGAAGGCGTCTCAACCCGGCATAATCCTGAATTTACAATGATCGAACTTTACGAAGCGTATGCAGATTATCAAGACATTATGAAATTAACTGAAGGAGTAATTGCGCATATAGCAAAAGAAGTCCTCGGTAAGACGACCGTGCAGTACGGGGAGTATGAAGTAAATCTCGCTTCTGGTTGGACGCGTGTTCACATGGTAGATGCGGTGAAGGAAAAAACGGGCGTGGACTTTTGGAAAGAGATGAGTGATGAAGAGGCTCGTTCACTTGCAAAAGAACATAAAGTACCTGTAAAAGAGACGATGAGTTTTGGCCATGTTGTAAATGAGTTTTTTGAACACTTTGTTGAAGAGTCACTTATTCAACCAACATTTGTGTATGGACATCCTCTTGCTATCTCACCACTGGCTAAGAAAAATAGTGAAGATCCGCGATTTACGGATCGCTTTGAACTATTTATTGTTGGACGTGAACATGCAAATGCATTCTCGGAGCTAAATGATCCCGTTGATCAGCGTCAGCGATTTGAAGCGCAGTTGGTTGAGCGTGAACAAGGTGATGATGAAGCTCACATGATGGATGAAGATTTCGTAGAAGCTCTTGAGTATGGAATGCCTCCTACAGGAGGATTAGGTATCGGGATCGATCGTTTAGTCATGTTATTGACGAATGCCCCGTCTATAAGAGATGTATTGTTATTCCCGCAAATGCGTAAGCAAGGAGAGTAACCCCTGTTGTTCATCCACTATCTCAAGAAGTTTTGGATAGTGGATGAATTTCTAAAAAAAGTTTTAAAAAAGGCTTGCGGATTTTTTCTGAGGGTGGTATATTATTTCTTGTCGCCGCGACAGACGCGAACGACACAAAAAAAGATAAAAAACATGATTGACAAGGGTTTTAGTTTCTGTTAAGATATAAAAGTTGCTAAAACAAAACGAGTTCTTTGAAAACTGAACAAAAGCCAAGCGTAAAAGAGATACAAGGTATCTCGTCAATGAAGTTAGACACAGCTTTAAATTGTGCAACAGCTTAGGATCTTCGACTACGATCGCAACATCCGTGTTGCAACGTCGAAGTCAACACATCCGTGTGTAAGTAAACACTTTTAACGGAGAGTTTGATCCTGGCTCAGGACGAACGCTGGC
>NZ_JBHFQE010000004.1:0-286511 GCF_041949915.1 Shouchella sp. JSM 1781072 | reverse complement strand
GGCAAGCAGAGAGACACCTGAAAAGGTGTCTTTTTTTGTATAGAGAGGCGCAAAAGAGCTGCGCTTCGAAGAAGCGAAATGAAGAAGCAAGCACTCAGATTGAACAAAGCACGAATCCAAATCCATCATGAATAAACATCAAGGAAAGACATCGTGCCGCCCTGTGAGACGGAGTTATGAATTTCGTAAGACGACATGGAACGCATCCATGAAACCGCTTCGTGCGAAACGTCCCCGTAGAAAATCATGACGGAGCCAAAGGACGTTGCCAGGCAAGCAGAGAGACACCTGAAAAGGTGTCTTTTTTTGTATAGAGAGGCGCAAAAGAGCTGCGCTTCGAAGAAGCGAAAGAAAAGCACGAATCCAGATTGATGTCGTACTTGTGTCTGTGGTGAAAGCGAGGTGGTTCTCTTATAACAAATTATAATTGCTCGTGTTTTAACAAGGAACTTGAGTGTAGTCACTTTGTTTTTGTGTATAGAGCAATGTAAAAGATCTAACATTTTTGAAAAACTATTTTCAAAGAAGTTTTTGGAGATAACTAGAAAGATGATCTTTTATAAAATAGAAAAAATCGACCATCATACTTGAATACTATAGGGGGGTATAGTATAGTGAGTGTAACAGAATAAAATGTGCAATGAGTAATCATACACTCAATGTTAATGAAGAAAGTATGAAATGGCAATTAGGGAGGCTCGACTATGGCTGATAAAGAGGTATATATCCCGATAGAAGGGATGACCTGTGCTGCGTGTGCTAATCGCATAGAGAAGGGTTTAACAAAGCTTGATGGTGTGCATGATGTTAACGTCAACTTTGCAACGGAAAAAGCCAAAGTTCACTACAACTCGCAAGAAACAGATATAAAGATAGTTGAGGAAAAAATCAATCATCTTGGTTATAAAGTGTTTAAAGAAAAGGTCGTTTATGATGTAGCAGGAATGACTTGTGCTGCGTGTGCTAATCGAGTTGAAAAGAAACTGTCGCGCACCGATGGAGTTTCAAATGCAAATGTTAACTTTGCGCTTGAAAACGTTACGGTTGAATATAATCCGAATCAAGTGACTACAGATCATCTAAAAGAAGCGGTTAAAAAAATTGGGTACACGTTAAATGAGCAAGAATCTAAAGAAGTAACAGTGGGTCAAAGGGAAAAAGAAATTCAAAATCAAACAGGGAAATTTATTTTTGCAGCGATTCTTACGTTCCCTCTTTTGTGGACGATGGTGACGCATTTTGAATTTACCTCGTTTCTTTATATGCCAGATATGTTTATGAATCCTTGGGTTCAACTTGCGCTGGCTACTCCGGTTCAATTTATTGCTGGTGCTCAGTTTTATAAAGGGGCTTACAAGGCATTGCGGAGCAAAAGCGCCAACATGGACGTTTTAATTGCATTAGGTACGACTGTTGCATTTTTTTATAGTATCTTTTTGGGATGGGAGTGGCACGTTGGCGGTCAGGTTGGCATGCCAGAGCTTTATTTTGAAGCTGCCGCAGTAATTATAACGTTAGTCATTTTAGGTAAGTTATTTGAAGTGCGGGCAAAAGGTCGAACGGGAAAAGCAATCGAAAAGCTCCTAGGAATGCAGGCAAAAACAGCCCGTGTCATACGAAATGGAGAAGAAATAGAAGTCCCAGTAGAACAAGTAGTGGTCGGGGACTGCTTTATTGTTCGACCAGGCGAGAAAATCCCAGTAGACGGAAAAATCATAAAGGGTGAATCAGCAGTTGATGAGTCGATGATTACTGGTGAGAGTATTCCGGTTGATAAAAAGCTTGAAGATGAAGTAATAGGAGCAACAATTAATAAAAATGGAACGTTAACGATAAACGCAACGAAGGTCGGTAAAGATACAGCTCTAGCTCAAATTGTTCGTGTTGTAGAAGAAGCACAAGGAAGTAAAGCAGATATACAACGTGTTGCAGATAAAGTATCAGGTGTTTTTGTACCTATTGTTGTTTTCATTGCTATCGGCTCGTTTCTTGTTTGGTATTTCCTCATTGAACCAGGCGATGTACGCTCAGCCCTTGTTCCTTTAATTACTGTTTTAGTTATTGCTTGTCCTTGTGCGTTAGGTCTGGCAACACCAACATCGATCATGGCTGGGTCGGGTCGTGCAGCAGAAATGGGAATCTTGTTTAAAGGTGGCGAACATCTAGAGAATACTCGCACGGTCAAAACGGTTGTTTTAGATAAGACAGGGACGGTTACGAAGGGCGAGCCTGAACTAACAGATATTGTAATGTTGAACGGATTGGAAGAAGAACTTCTTCCTTTGGTTGGAGCAGCTGAAAAACACTCGGAGCACCCCCTTGCACATGCAATTGTAAAAGGAATTCAAGCGAAAGGACATGTGCTAGAGGATCCTGAAAATTTTCAAGCACTACCTGGTTTTGGCGTTGAAGCAAAAGTAAGCGGGAAGACAGTTCTTGTTGGGACGAGAAAGCTAATGCATCAGAAAGATATTAAAATCGCTAATGCGGAAGATACATTGACAACTTTTGAAGAAGACGGAAAAACCGCCATGTTAATGGCAATCGATAGAGAATTAATTGGTGTGATTGCTGTAGCTGACACGATAAAAGAAACATCACGAGCCGCCATTCAGCGTATGAAACATTTAGGACTGGAAGTCATTATGTTAACTGGGGATAACAAAAAGACTGCAGTAGCCATTGGCAATCAAGTAGGTATCGATCGTGTCATTGCAGAGGTTGTGCCAGAACAAAAAGCTGATGCGATAAAAGAATTACAGCTTAAAGGCAAGAAAGTCGCAATGGTGGGAGACGGGATCAATGATGCGCCTGCGCTCGCTGTAGCGGATATTGGAATGGCGATTGGAACAGGAACAGATGTGGCAATAGAAGCGGCAGATGTCACACTAATGCGGGGAGATTTACAAAGTGTTGCTGACAGTATTCAAATGAGTAGTAAAACGATGCGCAATATTAAGCAAAACTTATTCTTTGCATTCGTATATAATTCTGCAGGTATTCCGATTGCTGCAGCTGGCTTACTAGCTCCTTGGGTTGCGGGCGCAGCGATGGCTTTTAGTTCGGTATCCGTAGTGTTAAACGCGCTACGTCTACAGCGAACACGTTTTAAAAAAGAAGGTGTGCCAAATGAAGATTAAGACTTGGATAACGATTGCTGTTGTTTATTTAGTCGTCGTGATAAGTGCTTATGGACTTATCACGGGAGAAAATATTTTTCAGAGTGGAGATCTGCATGAAGATCACGAATCTTTGATGAATCATCATGATGAGAAACCGTTAGATTTTAAATAGGAGGGGTAGTAAATGGAAAAAGCTGAGTTGCATGTAACAGGAATGTCGTGTGGTCATTGTGTATCTTCAATTGAAAGTGGCTTAGGTGAGAAGAATGGAATTGAGCATGTAGAAGTGAATCTGCAAAAAGGACTTGTGACGGTAACGTTTACCCAAGAAAAATGGACGGTTGATCAGTTAAAAGGGGTTATCGAAGATTTAGGCTATGAGGTAAATTAAAATCAGGAACAGAAAAAAGGAGCCCTTTTAATAGAAGCTCCTTTTTGCGCTATTTCATGAAAGTTAGCTTATTGCAATTCCTGCACTGGCGTAGCCGGCTACTGCATTAACTAGTGTGAGTCCTTCTGCAGTGGCGGAAAAGACCATTAATAATCGATCTCCTGCCTCTACTGGAATGGAAAGGCCGGAAGCAATACCACTTGAAATTGTACCTAATTCTAAAATGCCAGTCAAAGGCGGCGCTAACGTAACAGTTGCCCCTGGAATCGCAGTAAACGTATTATCTGGCGTTGGGCCGGCTGAACGGAATACTTGAGCTGTAATCGTAACAGTAGACCCTACTAATGATAAGGCAGCGGTTGTACTGAAATACCCACTAAGTGACGTAATGGTTCCATCACGAGGGACGGAGAAACCGAAGTTAAGCAATGTTCCTCCTGCACCAGTTAAATCAATGGTGTCTCCTCCTAGCAAACTGACTCCTGCTAGCGCAGTACCAAAGCCAATTAAACTTGTTGTACCGATTAATCCACCTGCAATTGTAGTCAAAGCCGCTGGAAGTCCGGATGCAAATGGCACAATAGCCCCCCCGCCTGCTACACCAGTAGGTCCGGTGGAACCTGTAGTGCCTGGAAGTCCAGTGGCACCAGTAGGACCTGTAGCGCCTGGAAGTCCAGTGGCACCAGTAGGACCTGTAGTGCCTGGAAGTCCAGTGGCACCAGTAGGACCTGTAGTGCCTGGAAGTCCAGTGGCACCAGTAGGACCTGTAGTTCCTGGAAGTCCAGTGGCACCAGTAGGACCTGTAGTTCCTGGAAGTCCAGTGGCACCAGTAGGACCTGTAGCGCCTGGAAGTCCAGTAGCACCAGTCGGCCCTGTTGCTCCGGTAGTCCCTGTTGCGCCGGTAGGTCCAGGAGGATTGATAATGGTTGGTCCAGTAATTCCAGTAATACCTGTAATACCACTACCAGGCCCAGTGGGTCCAGTCGGCCCAGGAGGTCCTGGAATACCGGTAGGTCCAGTTATTCCCATACATGGTGGACAGCGGTCTCCTCCATTATTAGGGGTACGGGTAAACCGCTGGATGTTTGTACATTGACAATAGGTTGATTGACAATTTTGGCAATCGTTATTCATGACACACACTCCTCTAAAAGACATTTCATATACCCTATGCTCATGCCTAAAAAAATGCGCATCATTATTGAACGAATTTTATCACTTAAAAATGGTTTGGAAAGGGCGAAAATGTTATAAGATGGTCAGCGCAATATCTATTTGGACATGTGTTCCCAGCGATTGATTTACCTCAGGCATGCCTAATTCTTTATAAAGAGGACGAAATGGCTAAAAAAAAAACATCTCCAAATAAGGAGATGTTAGCAAAAATTCGTTTACTTTCCAAAAAATCCGCGAATTGCAAAGGCAACATTTTGTGGTCTCTCAGCAAGGCGTCTCATGAAATAGCCGAACCAATCAGTTCCAAATGGCACGTAAGAACGCACTTTATAGCCTTCATCAATTAACTCTTTTTGCAGCTGTTCTCTAAATCCATAAAGCATTTGGAATTCAAATTGATCTTTATCAATTTGATTCTCGCTCGCGTACTTTTTTACATCGGCGATAATGTTGTGATCATGGGAAGCAATTGCTGTGTAACTTCCATTTTCTAAGTGTGTTTTAATGAGGTTCATATAGTTTTTATCGATTGTTTCCTTATCTTGGTAGGCAATTGTTTCAGATTCTTTGTAAGCACCTTTTACAAGTCGTAGTGGGACACCTTTTAATTGTTTTACATCATGTTCAGCTCGATGGAGGTATGCTTGGATGACGGTCCCAACGTTATCAAAATGGTGTTCCGTACGTAAGATTGATAGGATACGTAACGTTTGTTCACAGTGAGAATAATCTTCCATATCAATACGAATAAAAATATTAAAGGCTTGCGCCACTTCACAAATACGTTTCATGTTATATAAGCAAAAACCTTCATCAATGTCTAAACCAAGCTGCGTCATTTTTAATGACAGGTTGCAGTCTACTTTTGTTTCGTTAATCGCGCGCAATACGGAAAGACATGCTTCTGTAGATTCAATTGCTTCTTCTCGTTCCGTAACAAATTCTCCTAAATGGTCGAGTGTACAAGAAACACCTTTTTCATTTAATAACTGAACATTTTTAATGGCATCTTCTAGTGTTGCACCAGCAACAACTTGAGAAGCGCCGAACTTCAGTCCCCATTTTTTTGCGGCTTTATTAAGCGATTTATTTTTAGCTAGCTGCATAAATACTGAACGAAGTGGTTGTTCTAGGACCATAATTCATTCCTCCTACAAATGATGTAAACGCTATATTGAAAGATATGCAAAAAGTATGCCAACTTTGAAAAGGGTTTAATGTAGAGTTTTTTAGGCAAATCGTCTAAAATATAGACAATAAGTGACACAATTGTCTAATGTGTCTAACAGCTGAGGGGGGAGATTGTGCAAACATCATTAAAGGATGTAGCCGTTCCGCATAAAGGGAAAATAGAAGAAACGAGTTTTCAGTTACCAGAATCTACATTATTAAAAGATATACCGTCATTTAGCGATGAAGCTAAGACGATTTACACTGTAAATGAAACAAATGAAGTTGTAGGAATGATCTGTAAAAACACCCTGCCCTCTATATTACTGAAAGAATTAAAGCGCTATCATTCGTTTCACGAGACACTGTTAACAGCGATGAATGATGCTGTCACGATTGTGAATGATGAGAGTGAAATTTTAGCAATCAACCATCGATCGGAAGAGCTTTATCAAATTAAAAATGAAAATGTCAAAAAGAAACCAATCCAACAATATTTTGAAGAGGATGCGCTTGTTTTATGGTCAGTATTACGAGATAAGCAACCAGTGATGAACCAGTACAATCAACCAAAGCTAGGATTACATGTTATTGTAAATACGGTTCCGGTTTTTTTAGGTGTGCAGTGCATCGGTGGTATTTCAATTGAACGAGATATTACGGATGTCGTTAAGCTGAATGAAAAGCTATCAACAACAACAGCAAGTTTAGTTGATTTAAATGGGAAAGTGGCAGACGAACCTTTTCAAAAAATTATTGGCAGTAGTAAACCCATTACACAAGCTGTTGATATGGCGCGAAAAGTAGCAAAAACAGAAGCAAATTTATTGATAACGGGTGAAAGTGGTGTTGGAAAAGAGTTGTTTGCAGAGGGTGTTCATCACTCAAGTAAACGAGATCAAGAGCCGTTTGTTGCCATCAACTGTGGAGCAATCCCGTCGGCTTTATTCGAAAGTGAATTATTTGGTTATGTAGCTGGAGCGTTTACAGGTGCGGTAAAAGGTGGGAAAAAAGGCAAGTTGGATGTAGCGAAAGGTGGGACGCTTTTTCTAGATGAAGTTGCAGAAATGCCGCTTGAATTACAAGTGAAGTTATTACGTGTGTTACAAGAACGAGTTTTCTATCGCGTTGGGGATCACAAACCGATTCCTCTTGATGTCCGAATTATTGCAGCAACGAACCGGAATTTAGAGGAGATGATTCGAGAAGGTCGTTTTCGTGAAGATCTCTATTATCGCCTTCATGTGATTCAAATCCATGTTCCTCCTTTGCGAGAGCGTCTGGATGATTTGCCTGAGCTTATTCAACGTTTTGCGCATGAATTTGCTGTTCGGTATGAAAAAGTCGTCCCGACATTTGATCCAGAAGTGATGTATATGTTGATGAATCATCGCTGGGAAGGCAATGTGCGGCAATTAAGAAACTTAGTGGAACGGGTAGTAATTTTAACGAATGATGCGGAAGATCGTGTACATTGGTATCATTTGCCGGAGTCCTTTCAGCAGCGAATTAATCATGTTTCGTCTTCTACCCATTCTAGGAACGACGAAAGAAGCGAAATTTTGGCGGCGTTAGAAAAGACATTTGGAAACAAGTCGGCAGCAGCAAAAATGTTAGGTGTGTCGAGAGCAACGTTATACAACAAGTTAAAGCACTATAATCTGTAAAATCGACTGTCTAGTTAGACAGTTTTGTCTAGACAAAAAAAGACACGCTTTTCGGCGTGTCTTTTCCTGTTCGATCGTTTAGTACATTTCAGAAATAGTCTTTGCTTGCATGTGTAAAACTAAGTAGTCTGGTCCGCCTGCTTTTGAGTCGGTACCTGACATTTTGAAGCCGCCGAATGGGTGATAGCCGACGATTGCTCCTGTACAGTTTCTGTTGAAATAAAGGTTTCCAACGTGGAAATCGTATTTTGCTTGTTCGATCTTTTCACGGTTATTTGTAATGACTGCACCTGTTAACCCATACTCGGTATTATTCGCAATCTCTAACGCTTCATCATAGGAAGAGGCTTTGCTAATCGCAAGAACCGGTCCAAAGATCTCTTCTTGCATGATGCGGGCTTGAGGATCAACATCGATAAAAATGGTCGGGTGAATAAAGTAACCTGTAGCGTCGTCACTTTGGCCACCTGCAGCAAGTTTTCCTTCTTCTTTACCAATTTCAATGTAGTTTGTAATCTTGTCAAAAGCTGCTTGATCAATAACAGGTCCCATGTAGTTATTTGTTGATTCCGCTGGGTTTCCAACAGTTAGCTCATTCGTACGAGCGACAATTTTTTCAACAACTTCATCATAAACGTCTTCGTGAATGACGGCACGGGAGCCTGCTGAACATTTTTGTCCAGAGAAACCAAATGCAGACACGACAATTGCTTCAACTGCTGTCTCAATATCTGCTTCATTATCAACAACAACAGTGTCTTTTCCGCCCATTTCAACGATGACTCGCTTTAAATGATTTTGTTGTTTTTGGACAATCGCTGCTTTTTCATATAAACGTACCCCAACATCACGAGAACCAGTGAACGAAATGAGTGATGTTTTTGGATGCTCAATTAAGTAATCCCCAATTTCACTTCCGCTACCTGGGACGAAGTTAATGACTCCTTTTGGAATTCCTGCTTCTTCAAGCACTTCAACAAATTTCGCTGCAATAACAGGCGTTGTACTTGCTGGCTTAAGTAAAACCGTGTTTCCAGTAACGAGGGGCGCTACCGTTGTTCCTGCCATAATCGCAAAAGCGAAATTCCATGGTGAAATGACAACCGTTACGCCTGTTGGTGTATAGATGTAGTTATTTTGCTCGCCAACACGGCTGTTAACAGGTTTACCGTTTGCCAATTCAATCATTTGGCGCGCATAATATTCAAGAAAATCGATTCCTTCCGCTGTATCGCCGTCAGCCTCTTTCCAAGGTTTTCCGCCTTCTTTTACGAGCATAGCTGTGAATTCGTGTTTGCGACGGCGAACAATGGCTGCTGCGCGTACAAGAACATTTGCCCGTTCTTGAGGTGTGACTTTTCTCCACGATTCGAATGCTACACTAGCTGCTTCAATTGCTTGCTCTGCATGTTCTTTTGTCGCTTTGCCTGTTGTTCCAATCACTTCAGATTTATTCGAAGGGTTATAAGACGTAAGTTTGTCAGTTGTATCTACGCGCTCTCCGTTAATGAGCAGTGGGTAATGTCCCCCTAATTGTGCTTCGACTTGCTCAATCGCAGCTAATAGTTCTTTTTTATTTTCTTCAACAGTGAAATCAGTAAATGGTTCATGTGTGTAAGGTTGTAACATATAAATCCTCCTCCAAAATCAGTATCACAATATTTAATGCAAGAAGTATGCCAAGTATTTTGGATTGTGAGACAAAGGAAAAAAACGGTATACTTTTTTTAGGAAAAGGGGGAAGCTGAAGTGAAGGAAGTTGCGATTGTTGGAACTGGTAGAATGGGTGAGGCGATTGCTACACACATCTATTCAGATGTTGAGTTAACGCTTTTAAATAGTGGGTCCAAGCAGGGAAAAGAGTTGGCCCGAACATTACACGCGCACTATTCAACGGATTTTAGCGTTTTAAATCAAGTAGACGTCATCCTATGTTGTGTACCTCAAGGAATGACGGATGAAGTTATAAGAAAAGCAAGCCGCTATGCTTCAAAAGGAACAATCATCATAAATTGCTCGACTAAAGCATGGATTAAAGAAGAAGTGAAAAAAGAACATCACGAGCTTCATTATGTGGAAGCAAAGATTATTGGTCATGCAGGTTCCATTAAAGCAGGGCAGCGAGCGTATGTTATAGCAGAGGCAGACGAAGATGTACGAGATAACGTAACTGATATTCTTTCCCCTTTGGCAGAAGTGGTGTTTGATGATCCAGCTCTCGTTGAAGAGTTAAATAAAGTCGCAACAGAGGTAGGGATTAAAGCCGCTGTTCAATTAGACCAGCAGGTAAGAGATAAAAACCTTTCCCCAGAAATCAAACAAATTTTAGTAGAAAATGTTTGTGCTGGGGTGATGAGTGCGTATGCACGTGATGATTTAGGGCATTTTGCAAAACAAATCGTTGAAGAAATAAAAAACAAGGAGCCTAAGGATGAAAGAGATTTATAGTAAGGTCATTCAGTATAGAGGCGACCATGAATCATTCGGCTATGAGCAAGGTGTAGAAATAAAAAAATCGATTATGACTAAAAACCGAGCAAATCAATGGAAAGTACGCAAACAGCGGTTTTCAATTAATACAGATGAAGCAAAAAGGGAGATTACGGCAATTTCTCCAGGGGTTTGGCGGGAGTTATTAGGCTTGCAGCAAGCATTAGAATGGTCGTTAGAAGACACATTAAAAGAATTTGGCGGCTATCGGGTTCCATATTTACGTTCAGGTTGTTCGATCGCAACAGGTGAAGATTATTTGATTCGTAACTATGATTATCATCCAAAAACCTACGAGGGTCGCTATACGCTCTTTCAACCGAGTGATGGTGGGCTGGCTGCTGCTGCGCCAAGTCAACGGATTACAGGGAGGATGGATGGCATAAATGAAGCAGGTCTCGCAATGGGCTATAATTTCATGAATCGAAAGAAACCAGGTCCTGGCTTTATTTGCTGTATGATAGGTCGCTTAATATTGGAAACGTGTGAGACGGTTGAGGATGCAGTGGCTCTTGTAAAGCGTATCCCGCATCGACATTCCTTTAGTTATATTGTTTATGATCGCTCAGGAAAAACAGCAATCATTGAAGCGACCCCCAGGGAAGTTGCGGTGCGCTCAAGCATCCGCTGTACGAATCATTTTGAGCAACTTGTATCTGAAAACCGTCATCATTTAGTGGACTCATCACGAAGAATGGACGTACTAGCGCAACATCAGAAAGAACGATTGCCTGCAAAACAAGCTTATACGTTGTTTAATGCGGCGGATCAAGGTCTTTTCTCAGATTTGTACGATAGCTGGGCTGGTACGATTCATACATCTGTTTATTTTCCAAAATCGTTACACGCTTGGTTCACACTTGGACCTGATCAAGATCCAACGGTGATTCATTTTGAAGAGTGGTTACGTGGAAATGATCTTCCTTATCAGCAACTAACTGGAATGATTGATACGGATGTACCGTTTCTACATATGGATGATCCAGCGGATTGGTTTAGGTAAGAGCAAGTGAGTGACATTGCTTCATTTAGCACATCCTATATGGAAGAAAGGGTGTGAAAAATGAAGCTTTTTGCTGTTCCATTAATCACTATATTATTATTGACCGCTGTTCCATTTCAAGCGAATGCAAGTCAATTGGAGACAGTTCGTATTTTACATACAAATGACATTCATGGAAGAATCGTTCCTGGCGAAGGGATGGGTTTTTCAAAATTAAAAACACTTATTGATCAGTACTGTCAAGAAGACTGTTTATTGCTCGATGCAGGAGATATGTTTCATGGAACGCCTTTTGTACAAGCGTCAAAAGGGGCAGCGGTTGTATCTTTAATGAATGATTTACATTACGATGCTTTTGTACCGGGAAATCATGATTTTAATTATGGCTTGAAACGGTTACTAACTTTACAAAAGCAAGCGCACTTTACGTTTCTAAATGGAAATATTTTTTATCAATCAACGAATCAGCACGTATTTACGCCTTATATGATTAAAACAGTAGCAAACAAAAGAGTGGGTGTGTTTGGCTTAACAACGACGGAGGCTTTTACGAAAACAAACCCCATTTATGTAAATAAGTTGGAAATTAGCGATCCTTACGCGCAGGCGAGAGAGATGATAAAGCAATTAAAAGACGAGCAAGTTGATATCATTGTTGCTCTCGTTCATTTAGGCGTTGAAGGAAGCCCTGAGACAAGTCAGGAACTTGCGAAAAATGTTGAAGGTATTGACATTATTGTCGATGGACATAGCCACACGACGCTAGAGAAAGGGCTCATTGCTGATCACGGGACATTAATTTCTAGTACAGGAGCACATTTACATGCTTTAGGACTCGTCACCTTGACGTTTCCAACACATGAATCATCTAAGAAAAACGCCTCTCTGTTAAAAGATAGACCGACTCTTCAAGCGCATAGTGGAATTCAAGAAAAACTACAGACGTTACTGTCAGACATAAATGATGCTGGGAAGAAAATGGTTGCGTTCACACACGTTCATTTAGATGGTGAACGAAAAAACGTTCGTACAGATGAAACCAATTTTACACAATTTATTAGTGATGCAATGCGCGAACAAACAGAAGCGGATGCTGCACTCATTAACGGAGGAGCAATTCGTGCTTCAATCGAAAAAGGACAGATTACGCAAGGAGATTTACAGTCTGCTCTCCCGTTTGATGGACAGGTTGTAACAGCTAACGTAACGGGTAAACAGCTAAAACAGATGATTGAATTTGGTGTCGATGCGTATCCGGCTGAGAGTGGAAAATTTCCACATATTAGTGGGATGTCGGCCACATTTCACTGGCATGGAACAACACGGAGATTGTCATCATTACTCATAAATAATAAAGCAGTGGACGATTCTACCTACTATACGTTAGCGACGACTGACTTTATTATAAATGGGGGAGATGGTTATCCAAAGATACAGGCGGCAGTACGGCATAAGCATGTAAGAGACTTAGTCGTTGATCATTTCCAAAATCATCAACCTTATGCACAGAAAAAAAGTCGTTTACTCGGTCTAGAAACATAAATAATCGGGAATAGAACGAGTAAACGACAGCTTTAGACCGATGAGTGCAGGAGGAAACGTACGATGAAAAAAAAGACAAAGATTACTTTATGGAGTGTTGGAGGAGTGGTGGTTCTTATTGGTGGCGCTCTCGTGGCAGCAAGCTATTATTTATTTGATATGGCTGTCGCAAGAGACACGAATAACTTTGACATTTACGCAGGTGAAGAAGAAGAGGAAGAAGCGGAAGATGAAGTTGAAAATATCGCTGAGTTAATGGAACGTGGGGAAGAGTGGCTTTCCACTCAAGATGCTGAAGTGCTGGAACAAATAACAGATGACGGATTAACGTTATACGGACGATATATTGCGAATGAAGAACAAACCGGGAAATTAGCTTTACTTTTACATGGTTATCGAGGCGAAAGTGATCAAATGGGGTTAGCTGGAGCGATGTACTATGAAGAGGGCTACGATTTATTTTTGCCAGATGCACGTGCCCATGGTGAAAGCGAGGGACAGTATATCGGTTTTGGGTGGCCAGAACGAATCGATCAATTAAACTGGCTTAATAAAATTATTGAAGAAAAAGGTGCAGATCAGATCGTTATTCATGGTGAATCAATGGGAGCAGCAACAGCACTCATGATAGCTGGGGAAGATGATTTGCCACAACAGGTCAAGGCTGTGATTGCGGATAGTCCCTATACGTCTGTGGATGAAGAACTGTCGCATCAAATGGAACAATTATTTAATATTCCGAGCTTTCCTTTACTCCAGATGGGGAGCGCGATAACGAATATTGCGGCCGGCTACACATTTGGAGAAGCATCTGCTTTGAAGCAAGTAGAGAGTGGGACACCACCGTTATTTTTTATTCATGGGCTAGATGACGATCTTGTTCCGACTCACATGTCAGATGATTTGTATGAACGAGCGGAAACTGATGAAAAAGAAATCTGGATTGTAGAAGGTGCCGACCATGTTGGGGCGAAATTCGAAGAACCGGAAGACTATGAGGAAAGAGTTTGGTCGTTCATTAATAAGCATGTTGAATAAGACGTACTCAACCCGATTGGCGTAATCGTCAATCGGGTTTTTTAAAGTTAATCTTAAACGATCTTTTGATAAGCTATTGACGTGATTGGTAAATTCGGTAAAATAAGAATGGAGTTAGCACTCGAGGTCGCGGAGTGCTAAAAAGGTGGATATTGAGAAGGAGTGTACAAAATGGAAAAGAAACAATTTCAAGCAGAATCGAAACGTTTGCTCGAGATGATGGTCAATTCAATTTACTCTCAAAAAGAAATTTTCTTACGCGAACTGATTTCCAATGCAAGTGATGCCATTGATAAAATGTACTATCGCTCGCTTACTGATGAAAGTCTAGCATTTGAGCAGGACAAGTATGCGATTTATATTGAAGCGGATAAAGATGCGAGAACGTTAACGCTCCATGATACAGGTATTGGCATGACGAAAGAAGAGCTTGAAGCGAATTTAGGCACGATCGCTAAAAGTGGATCACTCGCATTTAAAAAAGAAAACGAAATTAAAGATGGCCATGATATCATCGGTCAGTTCGGCGTCGGTTTCTATGCGGCATTTATGGTAGCCGATCAAGTCGCTGTCGTGAGTCGTTCCGTTGATAGTGAGCAAGCATACTTGTGGCAATCAGACGGGACAGACGGCTATACCATTGAACCGTCCGAAAAAGAAGAGGTTGGAACTTCCATTACGCTTTACTTAAAAGAAAATGGAGAAGAAGAATCATTTGATGAGTATTTAGAAGAATATCGCTTGAAGCAAATCATTAAAAAATACTCTGATTTTATTCGCTATCCAATTAAAATGACTGTGACTGTAAGCAAGCCGCAGGAAGACAATGAAGAAGAGTACACAGAGTTTGAAGAAGAACAAACGATTAACAGCATGATTCCTATTTGGCGTAAAAATAAAAGCGAACTAACTGATGAAGATTATGTTCAGTTTTATCAAGACAAGCGCTATGGGTTTGACAAGCCGCTTGAGCATATTCATGTGGCTGTGGACGGCGCAGTTCGCTACAATGCGATTCTATTTATTCCTGAAAACACACCGTTTGATTACTATTCAAAGGAATTTGAAAAAGGGCTAGAACTTTATGCGAACGGCGTCTTAATTATGGAGAAGAGCGCAGAGCTCGTACCAGATTATTTTAGCTTCGTTAAAGGGATGGTCGATTCGGAGGACTTATCACTTAACATTTCTCGTGAGATGCTCCAGCATGATCGTCAGCTTCAACTAATCGCAAAAAACATTAAGTCTAAAATTAAGAGTCAGTTAAAAACTATGTTGAAAAAAGACCCTGAGAAGTATGATACTTTTTACAAAGCATTTGGTCGTCAATTAAAATTTGGTGTTTATAATGACTTTGGTGCAAATAAAGAGGACTTGCAAGACTTACTCATGTTCTATTCATCAACTGAGAAGAAGCTCGTCTCCCTAACTGATTATGTGTCGCGTATGAAAGAAGACCAGACTCAGATTTACTATGCGACAGGAGACTCGGTTGAGCGAATTGCAAAATTACCACAAACGGAAATGGTAGCAGATAAAGGATACGAAATTCTTTACTTTACGGAAGATGTTGATGAATTCGCGATCAAAATGTTACGTGAATACGACGGGAAAGAGTTCGTTTCCGTTTCAAGCGCTGACTTAAAAATGGATGAAGATGAGAAAGAGCAAGAGGAAACAAGTCAAGAAGACGCAGATATGTTTAGTAAGATGAAAGACATTCTGGCAGGAAAAGTAAAAGACGTTCGTACTTCTAAGCGTTTAAAAACGCACCCGGTCTTTTTGGCTGCAGATGGTGAAATTACGATCGAGATGGAAAAGGTACTTCAAGCGATGCCGGACAATCAGCACGTGAAAGCAGAAAAAGTGTTGGAGTTAAACGGCAACCATGACGTCTTTGCTTCTCTGAAGCAGGCATATGGTCAAGATGAAGAGAAATTTGCGCTTTACACGAACCTTTTATATAGTCAAGCGTTACTGATTGAAGGTCTTCCATTAGAAGATCCTGTTGAGTTTACAAAAGATATGTGTAAAGTAATGGTATAAAGTATGTATGAAGGAAAGAGGGTCAATTTGTTGATCCTCTTTTTTATGCAGGAAAAAAGAGAACAAAGTGCGAAAGGAGCATAGAGACTTTTATTTGGAAGGGGTAAGCTCTGGATGTCTATTTCACTAAATAACAAAGCGTTTCATCAATCTCCTTATGAAACGTATAAAGAAATTCGAAACCATGACGAATTTGCCAAAGTAAAGCTGGTAAGCGGGTTAGCAGATTCATGGGTCGCTTTTTCCTATGAAGCGGCAGAAGCTGTATTAAAAGACAATCGGTTTGTGAAAGACCCAAGAAATGTTTTTCCAGATTTACATGAGTCAGAGCTGTTACCTATTTCGCACAGTATGCTGTTTGCTGATCCTCCTGATCATAAACGATTACGCGGGCTTGTGCAGCGGGCATTCACTCCTAAAATGATTCACCGTTTACAAACTCGCATTGAGAAAATTGCACAGGAGCAAGTGGAACAAATCAAGGGAAAAGGTCGAGTGGATTTAATTGCTCATTATGCGTTTCCGATCCCAATCATAGTCATTTGTGAATTGCTCGGTGTGCCGGCAGAAGATCGGCTAGATTTCCAGCGTTGGTCGAATACAATGGTTGAGTTAAATGAAGACCCGGCGTTTTCACAGCAAGTTCAAGAGCAAATGATTGAGTTCCAGCAGTATATCGAGCAATTATTAGTTGAGAAACGAAGACAGCCTGAAGAGGATCTGCTGTCTGAACTCATTCGTGCTGAAGAAGATGGGGAGCGTCTTTCTATTAAAGAGTTGTATGGAGCAATCATGCTAATGATTGTTGCTGGTCATGAAACGACGGTTAATTTAATCGCCAACGGTATGCTCGCATTGTTTACAAATCCTGAGCAGATGACAAAGTTAAAAGGAGATTTCACTTTAATTGACGGTGCGATCGAAGAAATTTTGCGTTATAACGGTCCAGTGGAATTTAGTACAGATCGTTATGCAAGCGAATCGTTCACGTTTATGGGAAAACAACTGCAAAAAGGAGATCATGTCCTCGTTTCCCTTGCTTCAGCAGATCATGATTCAGCGGTATTTACAGAACCTGAATCATTTGACATCACACGTAAAAAAAGTCCACATCTTGCTTTCGGAAAAGGCATTCACTATTGTCTAGGTGCGCCTCTCGCACGTTTAGAAGGGAAAATTGCGATCCAGACATTGCTGCAAGCTTTTCCAAACATGTCGCTAGATGCCTCTTTATCGGATTTGGAATGGCGACAAAGCTTTGTTATTCGGGGATTAAAGGAACTTCCGGTTAAGGTTTTATAATCGTACTTATGAAAACAAAACACGGCAACCGCAATCAAGCAGTTGCCGTTGTGCCAACTAATGGCTTAAGTCATTCATTCAATGACGTCGGTATGAAAACAACGTTTCATATGATCCATCATCATTTCCCCAAGGTCTGTAAAAGTAGCGGTTCCTTGTTTATAGGTAACGGTATGAAACCCTTCAGCATCAGCACCGGAAACGGTTGAAAATACGCAGATGTCAGTAGCGACTCCAACAACATGGACGGTACGAACATTAGCATTTCTTAAGGTTTCACTTAAATGTGTCTGAAAGAAGGCGTTATAATTTGTTTTCGGGCAATCTATGACTTTTTTATTCTGTTTATTTGCTTGATACCAGTCGTAAAGCTCACCGTACAATTGTTGTCCTTTCGTTCCAATCACATTGTGCGGTGGCCACAAGTCAAAATGTGAATCATTAGGCATGTGCGCATCCATCGCTACAACGACAAAGTTCTCTTCTTTTAAAAAGGCGTCTGCTAAATCCCTAATATAAGGGACAATCATTTGTCCTGCTGTCCCCACTGTTAATGGTCCTTCATCAGCGATAAAATCATTGCTCATATCGACAATAATTAAAGCCTCTTTGTGCATAATCATCAACTCCTTAACATCTCTAATTTAACGATTCAAGGCATAAGCCAAAGCTTTTCGTAGACGTTTAACCCTTATGTTTGTTAAAGAAACAATAACCCAATCGAGATGGGAATAAACGACCAAATTAATAAGACCAAGCAAAAACCCATGATATCTCGAACTTTTAATCCTGCAATCGCTAATACAGGTAATGCCCAAAACGGTTGAATCATATTTGTCCACGCATCTCCCCATGCCACAGCCATAGCCACACGGGCTGTATCGGCGCCAAGCTCAATAGCAGCAGGGATCATAATCGGTCCTTGTACCGCCCATTGTCCTCCGCCAGATGGAACGAAGAAATTAATAATACCGGCACTGATGAACGTTAAAAAAGGCAAGGTTTGTTCAGTTGAAATTTGCACAAACCATAGGGCAATTTGATCAGATAGGCCAGAAGCAACCATCATGCCCATTATTCCAGCATAAAAAGGAAACTGAATAATAATGCCACCTGCATTTTTTACGCCTTCTGTTACAGAATTAAGCAAGCGTCTAGGCGTTCGGTGAAACAAAATACCGAGGAAGAGCATCGTGAAATTGACGATATTGATCGTTAAATCGAGCCCATTATTGATAAAGTGAGTTACAACAAATAGTAGTCCAGCACCGCCAATAAGCAATGAAAGCAGTGAACTATTTTCCAACCGTTCTGCAGGTGTTAAAGTAGCATCTTTCGTAACTGCAAGTTCGTCTTGTGGTTCAGTTTCTAGAAAGAGGGGGTCTATGTACGTCTTTTGTTTAATTGATTTCAGCGAAAGATAGTTGAGAACTGGTAAAGTAGCAATAAGTGTACTTACGATAAACAGATTATAGGGGGTTAAGAGGGTTTGTGTAACAGGAATAACCCCTAAGGAATCAATTAAAAAATGGTCGGAACTGGCAATGGTTAGTGGAATCGATGCCGATAAACCCCCGTGCCACACAAGAAATCCACTATATGCAGCTGCAATTAGAATGCGATAGTCAACAGTCGGCACACGCTTGACTACATGTTTAGCAAAAAGGGCGCCAATGACAAGACCGAAACCGTAATTAATAAGACAGGCAATTGAAGCAACGAGAGTAACGAGAACGACAGCTTGACCAGGGGTGTTCGCTAGTAAAGCGAGTCGCTTCATTAGTGTTGCCATTACCTTTGTACTAGCGAGGATATATCCTGTTACGACAATTAAAGTCATCTGCATTGTGAAAGCAAGTAAATCCCAAAATCCGCCTCCCCAATATTGAACCATATCCATAGGAGTGCTACTAGTCAAGCCAACCCCTAGTATGAACACAATAATCGTTAATAAAATAGCAAAAATAAATGCATCGGGTAAATAACGTTGGACAATCCGGTCAAAAAAACGAATGATCGCTCCAAACACAGCAAAACCACCTTTCTACTCTTTATTTAAATGTATGCGCTTTCTTATACGTTATAGTAATCTTTCTGAAGAGTCAATGAATGGATTGCCATCCAAAAAAAGCCCCTCTCAACCTTTTGAGAGGGGGGGTTGGTTATAGACGATTGATAGGAAGACTAGCGTACTGTGCTAGGTACTTTGTTGAAGCAACGATCATAAATCCAAACATAATCTTTTTTCGTTAAATCACGAGGGTTTCCGATCGTTTGTGGATCTTTTAATGCCTCTTCAGCCCAGCGATCAACTTTGTTTGGATCTACACCTTGAGCTTCAAGTGTTGGGACTTCTAGTTCTTCTACAAGATCATACATGTACTGAACCGCTGCTTTTGCGGCTTCCTCGGTTGTCATGTTCGCTGTGTTAATGCCGAATGCTTGGGCAATACGAGCAAAACGTCCTGGCGCGCCTTTCCAGTTAAATTCCATAACAGGTCCCATCATCGCTGCAACACATTGACCGTGTGCGACTGGAACAATGCCGCCTAATGACTGACTCATAGCGTGGGCAGCACCAGCAGACTCGCTTCCGTAAGATAATCCAGCTAGCATCGCAGCTTGAGACATGCCGTAACGCGCTTCTAAGTCATCGCCATCGGAAAACGCGCGACGAATGTACGTAGCAGCATACTCGATTGCAAGAAGAGCAACCGCATCTGTTACAGGTTGTGCATACTTCATTGTATAACACTCTACAGCGTGAGCAATCGCATCAATACCTGTCATTGCTGTTACGTGTGGAGGCATGGACGTATGCAATTCTGGATCAATAATCGTTAAGTGAGCTGCAATTAACGGCCCGCCAGTATTAAACTTGTATTCTCTCTTTTCATCTGTAATCACGGCCCACTGAGTCACTTCAGAACCAGTTCCTGCAGTTGTTGGAATGGTAGCTAGAGTAGGAATACGGTTCTCTAATGGTTTTTTACCATCAGCTGCTTCATAATCAAGAACAGAACCTTCGTGAGATACTTCAACCCCGATGGCTTTTGCCGTATCCATGGAAGATCCTCCCCCAACAGCGACAAGCCCATCACAATCATTTTCTAGATAAAAGGCAGAACCACGAGCAATTAGTTTTGTCGGCGGGTTTGGTTCTACTTCATTAAAGAGGACAACTTCCACACCTGATTCTTTTAAACTCTCTTCAACAGGTTTTGTAACGCCAGCTTTATAGATTCCTGGGTCTGTCACGAGAAGAACTTTCTTTGAACCGTACGCTTTCATTTCTTCTCCAAGGTTTTTAATCGCACCAATCCCGTGTTTAATTGCAGTTGGTACCTCAAATGTGTGATAGCCTAACATTGATTCTACTTTCATGTGCATACTCATATGAAAATCGCTCCTTTTTTCTATTTATGATTTTTAAGACTGAAACCAGTTAACTGGTTGCGGGTTTTTGTTGCGGAATACATGCTTTACTTCTGTATACTCTTCTAATCCAATTTTCCCCAATTCACGACCGAAGCCTGATTGCTTATACCCGCCCCAAGGTGCTTGGGCAAAGTAAGGGTGGAAATCGTTGATCCATACAGTTCCCATTCGTAGCTTGCTTGCGACATCTTCGGCTTTATCAATATCGGAAGAAAAGACAGCGCCAGCTAATCCGTAAATTGTATCGTTTGCTTTTGCAATCGCATCCTCTTTCGTAGAGAATGTTTCGACGGTCAAGACTGGACCAAATACTTCTTCTTGAACTATGCGCATTTCATTTGTGCAGTTTGTAAAGATGGTCGGCTCTAAGAAAAAGCCGTTTTGTAGTTCGTCGTTTTCAGGGCGTTTCCCACCTACAGCGAGTGTAGCACCTTCATCTAAGCCAATTTGGATGTAGTTTTCTACTTTTTCACGGTGCTCTGCAGAGATAAGTGGACCTGATTCGGTTGCTTCATCAAAGCCGTTCCCTAATTTAATTCGTTTCGCACGAGCAATTAATTTTTCAACAAATACATCGTGAATGGATTCTTCGACAAGTAATCTTGAACCGGCGGAACATACTTGTCCGGCATGGAAGAAGACTGCATTTAATGCTTGATCAACAGCCGTTTCAAAATCTGCATCAGCAAACACGATATTTGGGTTTTTTCCACCAAGTTCTAGCGCTATTTTTTTGACGTTGCCGCTTGCTACTTGCATGATTTTTTTACCTGTTTCAATTCCACCAGTAAATGAGACTAAATCAACATCATGACTTTCTGCTAATTCAGAGCCGACTTCCGCGCCTGTACCTAAAACAAGGTTCACAACACCCTCAGGGAAACCTACTTCTTCAAAGAATTCAAAGACCTTTGCTGTTGTAAGAGGCGTAATTTCACTTGGCTTAATCACAAGTGTATTTCCTGCCGCTAAAGCAGGGGCTAATTTCCAAGCTGCTTGTAGTAAAGGATAATTCCAAGGTGTAATTTGTGCACAAACTCCAATAGGTTCGCGAACGACTTTACTAGTAGAGTCTGGGATTGGGCTTTCAATCACTTCGCCGCCATCTTTATCGGCTAGACCCGCAAAGTAGAAAAACACATTTGCGATATCATCCATATCCCCAAGGCTTTCCTCGATTGTCTTACCAGTATCTAGCGTTTCTAAGCGAGCAAGCTCCTCGCGTTCATCTTTAATTTTTTGACCAACGAGGCGAACCATTTCGCCGCGCTCACTTGCTGGCATTTGCGACCAGTTTCCTTCGTCAAACGCTTTTCTAGCTGCTTTAATTGCCCATGCTGCATCTGCTTTTGATCCTTCTGCCGCTGTGGCAATCTCTTCTTGATTAAAAGGATTAATAATGGACCGAGTTTGCTGTTTTTCTGCATCAATCCATTTACCGTTTATAAACATTTGAATATGCATGAAACATAACCGCCTTTCACTTTGTTTAAAATATATTAAACGATTTATACAAAATACACTTTACCATCCGTATTTTTTGTTGTCAAAGGAAAAGGTAAGGTAAAAAAAGCTTACCAACAAGAAGTTGATAAGCGCAGCGGTCTTTTAGTTATTGTCTTTTTTATATTTTTCGATTAGCTCGGCTGCTAAATTTCCAGTTCGAAATTGAGTGACGAGTAAATCCAAGAATTCATAGTACGCAATAGAAGAGTGGATTTTGTCTAGTGTAAAAGCAGCTTCATTTCGAATTTCCTCAGGATAGGTCTCATCTTTAATTACGGCTTCATAATGTGGGACCGCTTCTTTAATTGCACCCATATTCACGTCCCGCTCTCGTTCCCAGCGTCGTGTGAAAAAAGAAGTAAAGAAATTAAAGAAATCCTGCTCGGCTTCATAGAGATCTTTTCGTTCTCCCTTTCGGTACACACGGTGAATAATATTTTCTTCCAGCAGTTTTCGAACACCGATGCTCATACTACCTTTACTCATTCCTAGTTCATCACGCAGTTCATTTAAATTCATTGGCTCATCACTTAAATAAAGGGTAGCGTAAAGTTGTCCAATCGAACGATTTACTCCATATATATCCATCGTGTCTGCAATACTATCTTTTATAATTGCGTGAATGCGATCAAGATCATCTCGAGCTTGTTCCTTGTCCATGCACATGTCTCCTTCGTTTTTAACAGTTACGGATAACAAAATAACGGCTTTTTATAGTGTAAGCGTTTTTGTTTGACAGATCAATTTGCTATGTTACGATATATCTAATTCATTTAATTCATTCTAAACAAATTTTACAAAAAGAAACGGAGAGATGCAAGTTGAAAAAGAAATTTTGGCCAATCGTTGCTATTGTACCATTTACTTTGGCGGCATGTGGAGATAATAACGGTGAAGCTGAGTCAAATAAAGAAATTGAACTCACGTATGTGGCGTGGGATTCAGAACTTGCATCAAACTACGTCTTAAAAGAAGCATTTGAGCAGGCGGGGTATGATGTAACGTTAACAGTAGTCGAGCAAGCGATTATGTGGCAAAGTGTCGCAGACGGAAGCGTCGATGGACATGTTGCTGGCTGGCTACCGGATGATATGCGTGCTGACTATGAACGTTATCAAGATGAGATTGTTGATTTAGGTCCGAATCTAGAAGGCGCGCAAACAGGTCTTGCTGTGCCAACCTATATGGATGTAACGAGTATTGAAGAGTTAAGCACAGATGTTGTTTCAGAAATTACAGGTATTGATGCAGGTGCGGGAGTAGCCATTGCTACGGAAGAAGCAATTGAGGCTTATGATTTGGATTTAGAACAGACGCTCAGTACTGATGCATTTATGACGCAACAACTTGGCGATGCTTATGAAAACGAAGAACCGATTGTTGTTACAGCCTGGGAACCGCACTGGAAATTTAATTCGTATGACTTACGTTTTCTAGAAGATCCCCAAGGAATTTATGCAGAAGATGGGGAAATTCGTACGATTGTTCGTGAAGGATTAGAAGAAGACGATCCAGATGCTTTTCGCATTTTAGATCAATTTTACTGGACAGCTGATGATATGAATGAAGTCATGCTTTATATCGCAGAAGATGGAATGGAAGCAGAAGAAGCAGCTCAACTTTGGGTTGAAGACAATCAAGACGTCGTCGATGGATGGTTAGAAGGCGTTGAATAAAGCTGGTCAAGCGCATGCTTCTTTGCATGCGCTTTTTAATTTGTTCAAAAAACTCCTTGCCAAAGGAAAAAAACTCCTGTATATTGTAAGTGCTTACATAAGGTCATCTGATGACCTTATGATATAATGGATGAGTAAGAGGAGGAAAGAACATGGATACAGGTTGGCTTTCTTTGATTGCACTTACGCCAATTCTATCTGTTCTATTATTTTTAGTTATTTTAAAATGGCCTGCTAAAAGGGCAATGCCACTAGCGTTTATCATTACCGTTTTTGTAGCTTTCGTGGTTTGGCAAGTGCCGACAAATCAAATTGCAGCTGCAAGTATGAATGGTGTTGTGACGGCTTTAGAAGTATTGTTTATTGTTTTTGGTGCTGTATTAATGCTAAATACGTTGCGAGAAAGTGGTGCCATTCATACGATCCGACAAGGATTTATGAACATCTCTCCCGATCGCCGAATCCAAGCCATTGTTATTTGTTGGTTATTTGGTTCTTTCATTGAAGGTGCTTCTGGGTGGGGGACACCTGCTGCCATTCTCGCGCCTTTACTCGTGGCTGTTGGTTTTCCAGCTATGGCGGCAGTGATGGTTGCATTGATTATTCAATCAACGCCTGTTTCATTTGGTGCAGTTGGTACACCGATATTGGTCGGTGTAGGCAACGGTTTATCTAGTCAATCGAATGTGGAAGAAACCGCTTCTTCGTTAGGAATGTCATTTACTACATATATTCAATCGATTGGTGGGCAAGTGGCCATTTTTCATGGAATTATTGGACTGTTCATTCCGCTGATGATGGTGATGATGCTGACTTTGTTTTTTGGTGAGAAAAAATCCATTCGTTCTGGACTGCAAGTATGGAAGTTTGCCCTCTTTGCAGGCGTAGCATTTACAGTTCCTTATGCGCTTGTCGCAAACTTGTTGGGACCAGAATTCCCAGCATTATTTGGTGGATTGATTGGGTTAGCGATTGTCATTCCAGCAGCAAAAAAGGGTTGGTTTATGCCAAAAGAAACATGGGATTTCGCTCATACATCAAAGTGGGATCCGGAATGGATGGGAAAATTAACAGCAGATCGATTGGTTCAACCAACGATTTCTCCTTTTAAAGCATGGCTCCCGTACATTGTGATTGGCTTTTTACTTGTATTAACAAGAATGGATCTGTTTCCATTTGGAAATTGGTTAAAACAAGTGTCGATCCAAGTGAATCACCTGTTTGGAACAGACATTTCTGTGGAAAGCACGCCGCTCTTTTTACCTGGCTTTATTATGATCTGTGTATCTCTGATGAGTATCTTTCTATATCAAATGAATAAAACACAGTATCAATCAGCGCTCTCACAATCAACAAAAATGATTATTAGTGCTGCGCCTGCTTTGTTATTCTCTGTACCACTTGTACAAGTATTTATAAACTCAGATGTAAATGCACTTGGCTATGAAAGCATGCCATTACTGCTCGCGGCAACTGTTTCTTCACTAACAGGTGAAAGTTGGCCTCTTATAGCGCCCGCAAT
The DNA here is from genome assembly GCF_041949915.1 of Shouchella sp. JSM 1781072. NCBI lineage: Bacteria > Bacillati > Bacillota > Bacilli > Caryophanales > Bacillaceae > Shouchella > Shouchella sp. JSM 1781072. The sequence continues at coordinate 261,422 of NZ_JBHFQE010000004.1, read as the reverse complement.
TGGTGCGCTTGGCGCATTCGTAGCAGGAAGCAATACGATTAGTAATATGATGTTTTCGCTTTTTCAATTTGGCACAGCAGAAAACGTAGGCATTACTCCTGGAACAGTGGTGGCTTTACAAGCTGTTGGGGGCGCCGCTGGAAATATGATTTGTGTACATAACGTCGTTGCTGCATCTGCAGCGGCAGGAATTGTTGGAAAAGAAGGCGTATTGATTCGTAAAGTCATGATTCCACTCACGTATTATTTAATTTTTGCAGGTGGGTTAGGGTATGTAGCGATCCACGGATTGGGCTTTAATAGTGGAACGTTTATCGTACTCGCTGTGCTCGTGACATTCACTATATTAATTTTAAAATTTGGACAAAGCAAAGGGTCACTAACGTATAAAAAAGAAAACAAAAAGAGTTCGAACATGTAGGAGAGGATGTTTATGAAAGTCTCATTATTTGTAACATGTCTTGCGGATGTGTTTTATCCAGGGGTTGGGAAGGATACGGTTGAAGTTCTTGAACGACTTGGATGTGAAGTTGATTTTCCTGAAGCGCAAACGTGTTGTGGACAACCAGCATTTAATAGTGGCTATCACGAAGATACAAAAAAAGCGGCAAAGCATACAATTGAAACATTTGCGCATTCCGACTATGTCGTACTGCCGTCAGGGTCGTGCGCGGCAATGGTCCATGAATATGAAGGCTTGTTCCATGACGAGCCCAAGTGGCAACAAAAAGCACACGCCTTGTCTGAAAAAACGTATGAGTTTACGCAGTTTCTTGTGCGTGTGTTGAATGTTAGAGATGTAGGAGCATGCTATCAAGGAACGGCGACGTACCATACTTCTTGTCATATGACACGCTTATTAAAAGAAAAAGAAGCACCGATGGCGTTACTTGAAGAGGTCGATGGGCTGGAATTAAACGAATTACCAAACAAAGAAACGTGCTGTGGGTTTGGTGGAACGTTTTCTGTGAAGATGCCGACGATATCAGAGCAAATGGTAGAAGAAAAAGTGCAGCATATTGAAGAAACAGGAGCAGACGTGTTGATTGGTGCAGACTGTGGCTGTCTTATGAATATTGGTGGGCGAATCGAACGCAATGGTCAACAAATAAAAGTAAAGCATATCGCACAAATTCTAAATAGCAAGGAGTGACGAGCATGGGGATTAAAATTGGAAATCCGGCGTTTTCCAAGCGAGTCGAAGAAGGATTAGGCAATTCATTTATGCGTCAAGCTGTCACAGGAGCGCAAGAACGGTTAAAAACATCAAAATCAAAGGCTGAGGTAGAGCTCGGTGATTGGGAAGAATGGCGTAATTTATCGGAAGAGATTCGTACGCATACACTTGAAAACATCGATTATTACTTGCATCAGTTAAGTGAAAACGTGACGAAACACGGAGGACACGTCTTTTTTGCGCAAACAGCGGAAGAGGCGAATGCGTATATTAAGAAAGTGGCTGAAGACAAGCAAGCGAAGAAAGTCGTGAAATCAAAGTCGATGGTGACCGAAGAGATTAGTATGAACGATGCGCTAGAAAGTATTGGCTGTGACGTCGTCGAGACTGACCTCGGGGAGTACATTTTACAAATCGACGATCATGACCCACCCTCTCACATTGTTGCGCCAGCGTTGCACAAAAACAAAGAACAAATTCGCGACACCTTTAAAGAAAAAAAGGGCTATACGAATACAGAAAATCCGCAAGAACTGACGCTATTTGCTCGCGAACAGTTGCGAAAGGAATTTCTTTCTGCTGATCTTGGTATCACAGGCTGTAATTTCGCGGTTGCAGAATCAGGAAGTATTTCTCTTGTAACGAACGAAGGGAATGCACGGCTTGCAACAGCATTGCCGAAAACACAAATTACGGTGATGGGGATGGAGCGTGTTGTTCCGACGTGGGAAGAACTCGACATTTTAGTGAGCATGTTGTGCCGGAGTGCGGTAGGACAAAAATTAACAAGCTATGTAACGGGATTAACAGGAATCCGTGAAGAAGGGGACGTTGATGGACCAGAAGAATTCCACCTTGTCATTGTCGACAATGGCCGGTCGAAAATTCTAGGCACAGAGTTCCAAGCTGCGCTTCATTGCATTCGTTGTGCGGCATGTATAAATGTTTGTCCAATTTACCGTCACGTTGGTGGTCATTCGTATGGATCGATTTATCCAGGACCAATCGGCGCAGTGCTTACACCGCTGTTAGAAGGGTACGACGACCATAAAGATTTACCATATGCCTCTAGCCTTTGCGCAGCATGTACAGATGCATGTCCTGTTAAAATTCCGCTGCATGAAATGTTGATTCAGCATCGACGTATTATTGCAGAAGAAAAACGCACGCCGAAATCAGAAGCGCTTGCGATGAAAGGATTCGGGGTTGGCGTGAGCTCACCTACCCTTTATAAAATGGGCACAAAAATGGCGCCAATGATGATGTTCCCGTTTGTTAAAGATGGGGCCATCGTTAAAGGACCAGGTCCTTTAAAAGGTTGGACAGACGTCCGTGATATGCCAGCGCCGTCAAAAGAGCGATTCAGAGATTGGTACGCAACACGCAAAAAAGGAGGAGGTCAAGCATGATTCAACAGCGTGAATCTTTCTTAGATCATGTAGCGGCTCAACTTGGTCGACCACGGAAAACAGAAGGTGTGGTCCGCCCAACATACAAGCACGCTCCGCAAAAAAATGTGATGGCTTCCTACTCGCAAGATGAACTAGTAGCTGTTTTAAAAGACCAATGTCTTGCGATTCATACTGATTTTAAAGAGACATCGATGAGTGAATTAGGGCATACTATTCAAGAAGTGATGGAAGAATATGCTGCTTCGTCGGTGATGACGTGGGAGGATCCTCGGTTTCATGAATATGGGTTAAGCGATTTTATCAATCAGCCACATGTGAATGTTTGGGAAACCCATGCGGATAATCGATCCATCGAGCTTGCTGAACAAGCAGATGTAGGGATTACGTTTAGTGATTGTACATTAGCGGAATCAGGAACAGTTACACTTTTAAGTGGAAAAGGAAAAGGGCGATCCGTATCGCTACTTCCTCGTTATTACATCGCAATTATCCCAAAAAGTAGTTTAGTGCCGAGGATGACGCAAGCCACACAACAAATTCACGAGATGTCCCAACAAGGTAGGGTTCCTTCGTGTATTAATTTCATTTCAGGGCCAAGTAATAGTGCCGATATTGAAATGAGTCTCGTTGTCGGTGTGCATGGTCCTTTAAGAGCGTGCTACATTCTAGTAGATGATAAATAAGGCTGGTGCACATGCACTAGCTTTTCTTCTGTATGCTATACTAGCAGTAGATGAAGCAAATGAGGTGTCTTCAGTTGGCATTTAAACAAGTGAAAACAAAGAAAATCTCTGAAGTCATTCGGGATCAGCTAGAAGAAATGATTCGCAGTGGTGCACTTCAACCAGGTGAAAAACTAGATTCTGTTGAGAAACTCTCAGCAAGCTTTGAAGTCAGTCGTTCTGCCGTTCGAGAAGCACTAAGTGCGCTTCGTGCGATTGGACTTGTAACAATTCGACAAGGTGAAGGAACGTTTGTAAATAAATATGATTTCTCCAGTATGGTTGACCCAGTCGGTAAGCGGAGAATCTTATCCAATAAAGAAAAACTAGAGCTTTTTCAAGTTCGGAAAATTATTGAAGTGGGTGCAGCTTCATTAGCAGCTGAATCAAGAACGTCCGAACAGTTGCAGCACATAAAAGATGCCTTGGATCGGATGGAAGTAGCCGAAGAAGGTTTAGACTTAGGGGAAAAAGCAGATGTTGATTTCCATTTAGCGATTGCCGCCGCAGCTTCAAATGATATTCTTTATGATATGATGACAAAGCTATCGGATACATTTTCATTAACGATGTATGAAAGCAGGAAGAAAAGCTTATTTAGTGAAGTTCAATCATTAAAACGACTGCATCATGAGCATGAGCAAATTTATAAAGCAATAAAAGCGAAAGATGCAAGTGCCGCGAACCAAGCCATGATGGACCATCTCGTGAAAGTTGAGCAAATCTTGCTTCATGATGATAGACAATCTTAATATCAAGGCGTCGTGTCCACAAATGTGTGGGGCTGCGCCTTATTTTGCAAACGAGAAAAGAATGGAGCGGCACAATGGAGTGGAAAGTGAAAGCATTTCAAGAATTATCAGCAAATGAATTATATGCCATTATACATGCTCGAGTAGAGGTGTTTGTGGTGGAACAACAAAGCATGTACCAGGATTTAGATGGATATGATGTACATGCAACGCACTTGTTTCTTCAAGATGAAGACGGTTCGATACAAGCGTATGCGCGAATGCTCGAAAGTGGAATCATCTATGAACAAGCGACGATTGGAAGAATTTTGACGAGAGATAAAGGAAGAGGCAGAGGATTAGGTCATGTTATTATGCGTCGTGCCATGGCGTTTTTGCAGGAAGATAAAGGAGAAACTGCCATCCGATTACAAGCGGAATATTATATTCGTGGTTTATACGAACAGTATGGCTTCGTTCAAGTGTCAGACATTTTTATAGAAGATGGAATTGAACATATTTATATGGACTTATGTGAGTAACACAAGTAAGAACAAAGAGCGTGATATGACTACAATGAATGGACGCTTTCACCACAAATATAAGCAAGCCCGCCACCAAAATTTCTAAGGAATTGGCAGTGCCTGTGAAATAAGGGGCTCAACTGAACCCCCAAGGCAAGCGCCCGCCAATTGAATACATTTTAACAAGAAATAATAACAGGTAGTAATCGTCAATTAAACGAATGATCGCATAAATCTTGTTTGTACCATTCGTCTTGCTAATTGGCGACGACTCCAACGGGAACAGCACGTGTCCGAAGACAATGAAGCGTTTTTTGCGGAATGGCTGAGGCCGTGCCCGTGGAAAGCGTTCGCCAATTCAGCTAAATCGTTTGTCTCTTTGAAATAATCTCGAGTAATAACATTCATTCATTTATTTTTAAAAATGGATTTCTCGTAAAATTCGCTCGTTAGTCAAAAATGTTTCCTTTATTGTCTACATAGATATGCTCAATAACCGTTCGTTCAAATGGCGTACCGTCTTCCGTTACACCTTCATAATCAGTCGTAATCGTTTGGGAAGCGTTTTTCGCAGCTGGTAGTTGGAATGAGTGAACAGAATCTACTGATTCGTTCTCTATTTGTAGCTGGTCGTTTATGTGAATGGAATACATGACATCGCTCGGATCTGCGTCAAAAGCTTGTGCGACATCATCTTCGGTTTGATAGTCGGCTGATAATCCACCTTCAATTGTAGCAATCGCTACGAACCCACCTTCAGTAGCGCTGTTCATTTCTAAAGTCCATGTCCCGCTTTCAGGTTGATCGAGCTCAATAAAATGACTATAAGCGCCTGCAAACATGCTTTGCGCGTGCTCTTTTTCAGTTGCTTGAATGGAGGTTTCTACTCCATCAGGCGAGACAAGCTGCATAGCAGGCATTTTTTCATGGGCTAATACAGAGAACGTGACTTTATCAATATCCTTTTCTAGTTGAAAAGATTGAACCGTTTCTCCTGCTAGTTCTCCACCACGTACAATCATCCCTGTATCGCTAGAAGATGAATCCGCTTTTTCTATTTCGTTTGCTAATTGTGGCTGTAAATAATGAAAAACACGATGTCCCTCTGCAATGGCATAATGATCGAGAGATAAAGAAGCAAATTCATTTGCATAAGATAGTCTTGAGCTATCTACAGTAACGGCTCCATCATTCGTTCCATAGCCACTTAAGTAGAGACCACCAAAATAAAGAGACGTCCCAAATGATCCCCATGAGCGTCCTGATAATGTTTGGAACGGAACAGAATTGGCTGAGACTAATTGATCGGTTTGATTACGAAAATGGGCCATTGTTCCTGTACGGAGGGAATCGGTTCCTGGTGAACGCATGCCGATAATGCCAGCAAGCCATCCAGCCCAATTGCTATAAGCTAAGTTTGCTAATTGACTTCCATGATGGGGCGTCCCAAGCGTAAACACTTCCTCTACATATTGTTCCGCATCGTAATGGAGTAGCGCAGTTTGTGTGTCAACGCCGCCTTTACTATGTCCAACAATCACAATTTTTTCGCCAAAATGGTCATACATTTCTTTTAATTTGTTTGCTAACATCTCACCATTATCCCAGTAAGACTGGTCAGGGTATAAATTGATAAAAGCGGTAGGGTGACCGGCATCTTGTGCTTTTTTGTACATGTCATTTGGCTCAAACCACGTTGATGCAGATCCGGTTAGACCGTGGACAAATAAAATTGGGCTACCCGTTTTCACTTGAGGAGCGTCGCCAATATACCATGTACCTGGAGGGGCGGATGGATCAGGTTTTCCTTTACTAAACCCATATGATAGATTAGGTTGAATAAAGAACATGACAAGAATCAGTGTTAAACTTAGTACACTTAATTTTTTTATCAATAGGCTCACCTCTTTTTCAAGATTTACTAAAAGGTATGCGTAAAGAGGCTTGACATGTCTGATTTTCTTACAATGCATTCCTTCAGCGTAGCAAAGAATTTTATGCTATACTAATTTGTTAGAATCGTTAGAAAGGCATGATGACTCATGATGGATAAGCATCCGCTGTTGGTCGCTGTTTCAGTAGAGCAAGAAAAAGAAGCGCTCCAACAAGGGTTGGGAAATGATCAAGATGTTGATGTAATTGTATGTGGAGTAGGATTTGCGGCTGCTGCAGCAAACACAGCGAAACAGTTAGCGTTAAAACCATACCGTGGCGTAATAAACGTAGGGATAGCTGGCGGTTTTCCGGAAAAAACGGCAATGGGGTCAATTGTTGTCGCAACTGAAATCATTGCTCCAGAAATAGGTGCAGAGTCACCAGACGGTTTCCTCACCATTGATGAACTTGGTTTTGGAACACAAAAGGAAGAAGCGATTGTTGATGATTTTTTCGTTGGGAAACTTAGTGAAACACATACTGTGCAAAAGGGTGTCATTCTCTCTGTCTTAACTGCAACTGGAACAGAGGAAACGTACCGTAGACGATTAACATTAGGTGCGATAGCAGAAGCGATGGAAGGCTATGGTGTAGCGGCTGCTGCGAAGTCTTTTAATCTATCATTTTCAGAGATAAGAACCATTTCAAATGAAGTCGGCATACGAGATAAGTCGAAATGGAATTTCCCACTAGCATTTGCTGGAATTAAACAGATTGGTCGTACGATAAAGGAGGTTGAACAGCATGAATATCGCATTTTCTCCATGTCCCAATGATACATTTGTATTTTATGCTTGGGTTCACGGAAAAATTGAAGGAGCCCCACCATTAAACGTCACCTATGCAGATATTGACAAGACAAATTATTGGGCGATTGAACAATCAGGTCCTGAAGTGATGAAAATTTCTTACGCCGCGCTTCCGTATGTATTAGACCACTATCAGCTCATCCCAAGTGGAGGCGCATTAGGTCGAGGTTGTGGGCCTCTAGTGTTAACGAAAGAAGCGCAATCCGTTGAATCGTTAGAAGGAAAAACCGTCGCGGTCCCTAGTGATCGCTCAACGGCCTATCTTCTGTTTCGTCTGTGGACGGAACAACAATTAACAAATAATGAGATAACAATTAAGGTGATGCCATTTGAAAAGATCATGCCAGCTGTTAAAGAAGGGCAAGTTGATGCAGGCTTAGTTATCCATGAAGCGAGATTTACGTACCATGAATACAATCTTCATCTTTTGCAAGATCTTGGAGAATGGTGGGAACAAGACACAGGTGCACCGATTCCATTAGGGGCTATTATTGCGAAACGCTCTTTAAATAAACAGCAGTTAACAGACTGGGCGACAGCATCTGTGGAATATGCGTGGAACGCACAAGAAGAAACAACGAGCTACGTGATGGATCATGCGCAAGAACTTTCTAGAGATGTGGCGGCACAGCACATTGATTTGTATGTAAATGAGTTTACGAAACAACTCGGTGAACAAGGCTATGAAGCGATCGAAAATTTACTAGGACGGGCAATGAAACAAGGGCTTGTTCCCTCTTTTGATTTAACAAAAATTAGAAATTAAAAAGGAGAATCGAAGTGGCGTATAAACAACTGGCATTAGCGATGCTTCGAACAGGGATTTTTGGATTTGGCGGCGGCCCTTCGGTTATGCCGCTCTTCCGACATGAAGCTGTGAATACATATAAATGGATGAGTCACGATGACTTTGGTGAAACGTTAGCAATTGCAAATACGCTACCGGGACCGATTGCGACAAAAATGTCCGCTTATTTAGGCTATCAACAAAAAGGATGGTTCGGTGCAGTTTGGGCGACGCTTTGGCATATCCTGCCTACAAGCCTTGCCATGATTCTCTTATTTTCAGTGGTTGATTTGATTAGTGGCTCTGCCGTTATTGCAGGAATGATCGGTGCGGTGACCCCTGTCATTGCCGTCTTGTTAGGGCAGATGGCGTATGATTTTGGCAAGAAAGCCGTACAAGGGTTTGGATGGGTAATGGGGATTGGTACATTTATACTTGCGTTTGTTTTGTTACAAGGGTTTAACCTTCATCCAGGTTTTGTCATTATCGGATTCATTATTTATGGCCTGTTTCATTATCGATTAGTCGATAAATGGCGCAGACGGCAAAAAGGAGAATCGGAATGACGATTTTTTACTTATTTTATGCCTTTTTTATTGCGAATTTACTAGGTTATGGTGGTGGACCTGCTTCGATTCCGCTGATGTTTGAAGAAGTGGTCAATCGATTTGGCTGGTTATCAAGCGAAGAGTTTAATAATGTACTAGCTCTAGGAAATGCGTTGCCGGGGCCAATTGCAACGAAAATTGCTGCGTATGTAGGGTTTAGCGTAACGGGATGGGGAGGTGCGGCCATTGCACTTGCTGCCACGATTATTCCTTCAGGAGTTGCGATTATCTTATTAATGAATGTTTTGCAAAAACATCGTCATTCACCAGTTGTAAAAGGACTTTCACTTGCCGTACAACCTGTCATTTGCATGTTAATGCTTCTACTAACTGTCACTATTTTTAGTGACGCCCTTGAATCAATTGGCTGGATTCAATCAATTGTTATCGCAGGGGTTGCATTCATTCTATTATCAAAAGTAAAGGTTCATCCCGCTCTTGTTATTCTTATGGCTTTTGCATATGGGGGAATTGTTGTTCCTTTGCTATAACGCGTAAAACCATCGACATTATACTTACGTGTCGATGGTTTTTTTATGAAACGCAGAACGAAGCATTGCATAGACACATGTATCGGCGTATCCGTTAGATAACGTGGCGCGTTCATTTTCCTTTAAGATCGCTTCAAGCTTAAAGTCTAACTTTTCAGCTACGGTTCGGCTTTTTTTGTTTAAAGGATCACATCGTAATTCTAAGCGGTGAACGCTTAATTGATTAAAAGCAAATGGGAGTAAAGGTTTAATTGCTTCGATCATATACCCTTTTCCTTGATACCGTGAATCAAGCCAGTAGCCAATTTCCATTCGCGGAACACTCCATTTAATTTCGTGAAACCCGACCGACCCAATAAAAGCAAGGGAATGTCGCTCGAATAAATGAAAGCGTAAATCATGCAAATCAATAAATTGTTGATAGGCAAATTGAACGGCCTCTTCGGCTTGCGATACAGTTGTTATTTGGTTCACCCATGGTAGCCATGGGGATAAATCCGCTTTTGAAAACTGGACTGATTCAAATAGCTTTTCCCCATCTCCTTTCAGAGGAGGTCTAATTAACAAACGATTTGTATGAAAAGAAGGTAAGGACGGGGAATACATGTTCATTGGCATTCGCCCCCAGTAAGTTCATCGTCCTTATGCATATGCAACGTAGAACTTGGCTTATGAACGCGCTTGAACGCTTATCAAGTCGATGAAAAAACGTTTGTAACGGCATCTCTTAGTAGTCGTGCGCCGTTTTTTGCAAATTGATCGTAATACGTTTTAAATCGCTCATCTTCTATATAAAGTTGAGCTAAGCCAACATGCGCTTGTGGGCTGTATGTTGGCCAGGAATATTGAAGCCATTGTTTGTGCAGGTTCGCGATCCGCTCTTGGTGATCCTGAGTTATGGCAGAAGCAAGCGACGCTTCTTGCAGTTGCTTCTTTAAATCTTCTTCTATTTTCAACATCATTGAATATTGATCTTCCGTTAGTTGTAGCTGTTTACGGTTTGCTTCGTCGACGATTTGGTCTCCGTAATGGTGGCGAATCTCTTTGCCATATATCCGTTCATTATCATGAACACGCTGTTGTTTAAAAGCAGAGAATCTTTGTTCATTTGACATCTTGCTTCCCCCTTGTTTTGCCGCCAATGTTTGATCAAGTGTTTCAATAAGATGATCCAATCGATCTCGCTTTTTCTTTAAATTTGCTCGATGCTGTACAAGCATGTCTTCATCATTCATGTTCGCGTCTTGTAACAATGATTTTATTTGTTCTAAGCCAATGTCAAGTTCACGATAAAAAAGAATATGCTGTAAACGATCCACTTCATGCTGCCCATACACACGATAACCAGATGAACTCGCTCTTCCAGGTTTCAGTAAATCAATCTGATCATAATAGCGCAATGTGCGAGAACTAACTCCAGCAAGATTGGCTAATTGCTGAACGGTATATTCCATCGTCCATTTCTCCTCTCATCATCACTCTAAAGGTTTACGTAACGTCAATGTCAACATGTAATGTACCAAAAAAACCAAACTGTTATGCAGTTTGGCTACTCATCGTTATGCGGAAACACGTTATCCTCAATGTGTTCGTCATCTTTAAGATCGCGTTTGTGTAAACTGAATGCATTCCCATCACGATAGGCGCTTGAGCGTTTGACGTAGTAAAGCATGTTAGTTGATGTAAGGTGAAGGGATTCAATTTCATTGCCGCTGACGCCCATTCTGTCTCCTTCTTCTTCATTTTTATAAGAATACAGAACAAGGTCATAGTCATACATGTCATCCCCATCGTGGTAATTTAAAATCGTTTGATAAATGAGGCCGTCTTCAACTTGCACAAAACTGGTGATGGGTTCTGATTTTTCTGGATCTGAGACAAGCTCTAGATCAAGTTGTTGTTCTGTAGGATCGGCCATGTAAATTCGTTCAGTTGACTCAAACATGGATTCAGCTGTCCAATTTCCCTGATCATCTGGCAAAATCATCATGAGTTTTCCGTCTTCAGTTGCTTGCATAGAACCGGGAGCGGCGTATGAACCTTGATAGATTTCCTCAAGATCCCCATTGTTTACACGGTAGATAGCGGTTTGATTCCCTTCCTGTTCTTCTGGTTCTGATTGTTGAGTAATATTCTCGCCAGTTGCGATGAGTTGTTTGCTAGAAGGAACATAGGCTAAATCTTGAAGAACCCCACGAGCATCCGCAACATTGACCACTTCGTTTGTTACTAAATCAATGAAATAGATCGTACTATAAGCCAATTCAGAAGAGGTTTCATAAGGATCATTACCATCTTCATACCCTGTTGTCTGAATGAAAGCAGCAGTATGGTCTTCCATAAAAACAGGGCTAGTTATTTGAGTATTTTCATCCGATTCAAATAGAGTGGTGTCATCTTCTTCATTTGCTAAAAGGAACAGTGACTCGTGTTCATGTTCTTTTACGACAACTAACACGTCTTCCAAATCGTTCACATCGTACTCTCCAGTAAAAGCGGGTTGTGCATCTTGAGTGGCCGTGACGAATGAACCAACTGTGATGAATAGAATGCATGATACGGTTAGAGTTCCTAATGAGAGTACGAGCGTTTTTTTATTGCTCATAAGTAAAACCTCCATTATTAAAAAGATGATTGTAAAGGAAAAATGACCCACCACAACACTTGGTGGAAACCACTACCGAACATGTCGGATGGCAAATAAAATACAACGATAAAAGAAGTCGCATAGAATACTGGGAAAAGCCATAAGATGTAGCTTCTTTTCGTCCATTTTGAATTAACATTAGTTAAGCGAATTTGTATCAGGTAGATGAGAAACCAGATGATATGCGGAATTAAAAAATTCAGCAAGATCTGTAGTTGAAACCCAGCAAAAATAGCGAAAGAAACAAAGAAAAATCCTGTAAAAACGAGTAACAGAAATCCAGTTGTAATGTTGACAATGTGAATGAATCGTTTTCGACTAATGTTTTCTCCCCCTTGTGGGTATGTTAAGGCAGTTCTGTAAATTAAGAAAATAGATAATGCAAGGAAACTATAGAAAATCATGTCCCATGTAAGAGTGGTTGTAAAATCGGGGAAAGCAAATAAGACCATTAACAGGATGTTCAACACAAGGGAAAGGTTTAGCCAAAGCTTTCGATTCACTGCATACGTTTGATTTAATGCAAAAAAAAGTAATAGTGCGTGCGCGATAGCAGGGACAAAAAATGAGTGTATCGCGACATTTTCAGTAAAAAGAACATAGAAATATTGAACACAAACAAACAAATAAGAGCCAATGGCTAAGAAAAGCAAAAATTCTCTCCGATATGGAAACATGGCTTGTTGCAGTCCATCTCCAATGGTCGCTTCATGGCCAAACTCCTTCATCGCGATCGCCTCCGCTTCTATTTTTGAATAACCTTCTTCCATATAGTCTTGACGGACTAAAAGTAAGTGATCACGCATCTCTTCAAACATATCCTGCCGTTCCTCTTTTGAACAGTCTGTTTGATTGACAATCCTTCGTAGGTAGCTATCCATTTTAGAGCTCATACGACTCTCCTGTACGTTGAATCAATTGATTTAACGTCGCCCAATCTTTTTTCTTCCGTACCAATTCTTTCTTTCCACTGTCTGTAATGGTGTAATATTTCCTGCGTGCGCCAGCTTCATTACTCCAATAAGAAGATACCCATAGCTTTTTTTCCATTCGCTTTAAAGCAGGATACAGTGTGCCCTCACTCATTGAGTACGTTTCTTCACTTAATAACTTTAATTTTTTCGTCATCTCATAGCCGTATAAGTCTCGATCTTCAATTAGTGACAATAGTAGAAAATCAATACTTCCTTTCATCATTTCCTTATCCATATAGATCGATCTCCTTTTTTACATCGTAACACTAGGTATAGATACATCGTATTACAAGGGTATTAGAAATACAACTGAAAATTAAAAAAATGTGGGTTGAGGAAAGATCTTTCTTATAATTTGTCATTGACTGGGAATGCTAACGGCATACTATTGAGGAGAGATGCTACATGCCTGCTATTCTATCTGTTGAAACCTCAGACTTGCCATATGAATTGCCTCAAGATCAAACAATGGAGTTTGCAAAAGAGCTGTTCTCAGAGAGTTTTGATGACATTGAGCGATTGTTAAAAGTGTTTGCAAATGGAGACATTCGTAAGCGGAATTTCTCAGAACCAATGGAATGGTTCAAAGATGATCATACATTTGGAGATCGAAATGAACGTTATATTGAAAACGCGACTACTTATAGTGTCAAAGGAATTGAAAGTTGCTTAGCAAGTGAGACGTTTTTAAAGCGAACGATTCACCCAAGTGAAGTAGATGCTATTATCTTTGTATCAAGTACGGGGATGTCGACTCCTTCGTTAGATGCGCGTATTATGAATAAGCTCCCGTTTCGAGCAGATACGAAGAGAATTCCTTTATGGGGATTAGGATGCGCAGGAGGAGCAGCTGGTTTAAGTAGAGGCTATGAATATTGTTTAGCTTATCCTGAATCGTCTGTTCTAGTTGTGTGTGTAGAGTTATGCGGGCTTACGTTTCAAAAAGACGATCATTCTAAAAGCAATCTCATTGGGACATCCTTATTCGCTGATGGTGTGGCGTGTGCGTTGCTGTCAGGCGATCAATCCGCATTAATCAAAGAGAGAAAACAACCGAACTATGTATCCATTCAATCCTCTCAATCCACGCTAATGCCGGATTCGGAAGATGTAATGGGTTGGGATGTGCAGGACAATGGTTTAAATGTCGTATTTTCAAGAAGCATTCCTTCCATCGTTGCGAACTGGTTAGAACCGGTCGTGACAGCCTATTTGGAAAAAGAACAAGTTGCTTTAGAAGAGATTGATGCGTTTATTGCGCATCCAGGCGGAAAAAAAGTATTAGAAGCCTATGAAAAAGCGCTAAAATTTTCTTCAGAGAAAACGGAACTATCTCGACAAGTGTTACGGGAGCATGGCAATATGTCGTCGCCAACCGTTTTGTATGTGCTAAAAGCGTGCATGGAGGAAGCGCATGACCCTGGTGAAAAAGGGCTGATTGCGGCGCTAGGGCCAGGTTTTTGTTCAGAAATGCTTCTTGTTGAGTGGAAGGGTGAGTTAGCTTGATCTGGGTGTATAGCCTTATTGGACTCATCATCGCTCAACGGCTTATTGAAGTCATTATTGCCAAACGTAATGAACGATGGTTAAAAGGAATTGGCGGCGTGGAAGCAGGGAAAGACCATTATCCGTGGATGGTTGCCCTACATATCGGTTTTTTTAGTAGCTTGTTAGTGGAAGTATCCATAAACGAACCAGTCTTCACAACGATTAGCTTCACCGCGCTCATCGTTGTTGCTGTTGCTCAAGTGATTCGTATTTGGGCACTCACATCACTTGGACGCTATTGGAATACAAAAATTATTGTGCTACCAGAAGCGCCAGTAGTGGAAAAAGGACCGTATCGCTACTTGCGACATCCAAATTATACGGTTGTCATGCTGGAAATTGCATTTATTCCGCTCCTTTTTCAAGCGTATTGGACAGCAATTGTGTTTACGCTCTTAAATGCGTGGATGCTCAGCGTTCGAATTCGTGTAGAGGAAGAAGCACTTCATGACGAAACAGATGATTATACAGAGCGTTTTGAGCGAAAAAAACGATTTTGGTTTGTATAATTAGATAGTCGAATCAATTTCATCACCCTTCCATCGTGTCATAAAAACGAACGATCCTTTTATTTGGCGAACGCTTTTACCACAATCACAAGCTTTTACTATTCCTTTATCAACGATCGTTCGTTGCATTCTCCTTAAAAAGGAATGATAAAATTGACTCAGTTAAAAAAGCTTCATGAGGGAATGTGCCCTCACGAAGCTTCTTCTTATGCTTTTGCAATTTTTAAGCGGAATGGAGCAATCACTAAAACGACAATGAGCAACATGCCTAAATAACCAAAGATCGGATAGAACAACGAGACAAGTTCAGTAAAACCGACAAAGCTCGTTGCAAAACCGCCAAGTATGAATGCAACAACAAGAATGTTAAATTTCTTCGTCTTCGGCTCGAAAAAGCGGGTTCCGAATGAAAAAAACATGCTAATAGCGGAGCTGTAAATCATTAAAAACAAGATGATAGAGTAAAATATACCTAATGAGCCGGAGACGGAATTCGCTAAACCGAGAAACGGCATTTCAAGTCCAGCAACAATATCCATGCTTGCAAAAAGGGTGAAATGACAAATAATGACTAATACGCCGACGGTTAAACCGCCAATAAGTCCACCTAACGATGCTCGTTTTGAACTCGACTCATCTCCACCCATTACGATGGCCATCGGTGCACACGTAGCAACAGCTAATGCGACGTAGTTTATAGCAGACACGAACCAGTGACTTGTAGAGGAAGGTTGTTCTAGAGCAATCGTCTCCATTTCTGCAAAACTCGTATCCATTGTAAATAGGCTATAGCCAAATAAAAATAAGACAAAAAGGATTAACAGTGGGGTTATTGCAGCAATAACTTTCACCACTCGATCGACATTTGATAAAACAGTAATCGTAACAAGTACAGTCATTAAAATCGTTCCAAACAGTTCTGGCATGCCAAATTGTTGGTGAAAAATTGCGCCTGATCCGGCAATCATGACGACTCCAATCCCAACTAAAATGGCAATTAATATGTAATCAATAATGGTGCCAATAACTTTTCCGCTTATACGGTGAATCACGTCTTGGTGTGATTCGGCTTTTGTTCGACTTCCTAATCGTAGCAAGAGTAACCCCATATAGCCAAAGATTACGATAGAGACAATTCCCCCTAAAGTACCTAAATGGCCAAAACTTGCGAAATACTGAGATAATTCTTGTCCAGAAGCAAAACCTGCTCCGACTAGGACGCCAACAAAAGCGGATGCAATTTTAAAAACACTTTTCATAGCGTCTTCCTTTCTCTGCTGTGATAGGACTTTATTCCCGTAATACAAATGTTTGAAACAAGAGAAGGATTGGATGGATGAAATAATGTCTGAGCATTGAAGAAGGGTGTCCAAATTTTTCTCTCATGTCTTACTCATTCGCGCTGATGGCGACTCTCTTCAGTTTAGACAGACCTACTTAAATGATAAAAGCGGTGTATCGTGATTTTACACAGAGATGTGGACTTGACTGTGATCTCCCATGCTCCGAAACCACTTATGTTACACTAAAGGGAAGTAAAGAACTAAAGGTAGGGGTACACATGAAGCCAAAAAAACAACGGTTTGAAGTACAAGAAGGAGAAACGATTGATGCGTGTTTACAAAGGATGCATCAATTAGGCTATATGCCGACAAAACGAATGGAAAAGCCTGTTTTTGCAGAAGACAAACAGAAAGAGCCTGTGTGGATTAAACAACAAATTATGTTTGAAGGAATTCTTGCAGAAAATGAAAATAAAAATACGTAAGATCAATAAACCCCATTGCACGAATGTGCAGTGGGGTTTGTTTTACGTAACGGATCAGTGTTCATGTTTCACGAAAGAACGATAAAAATATTCAGGAAACACACTGTTTGCAAGCATCGTCAGGCCGTTAAGAAACAGAAGCAGCGAAAAGTAAACAACAAGCATAGGAAAGCTTGGAAGAAGAACTGTTAATAAGTAAAGTAGAAGACCATTTAAAATGATTGGCGGAATGAGCGACTTTGTTAATGAGATAAACAAAGTACTTGGAGCAGCGATAAACAGAAAATATAGAATGAAGGGAAGTAGATGTGCATCATCTAACCCGAAAAAAACAAGCAAAAGAGGTGTCGTCCAACAAGCCATGAGTATGCCAGTCGTTAATGACGAAAGCCAAAAAGATTTCAGCTCAAGCTCTTTTTGAAAAAAGCCACGCCAGCCAACTTCTAAAAAAAATGAAATGCCTACTAATAAGAACCACCATGAGTGAAACGTAAACCATTCAATTGGGTAAGAGAAGATAAACGTGACCGCAAACAAAATCGGTATGATCACACTCAGCAACCACCAGCTATTTGGTTTTGCCTTCAAGAAAACGGATTGTACGAGTGAGCGATTCGTTGTTGATTCATGAACAATATAAGCAGCAGCGACTGGAGCTAGACAGGCAAAAAATAAAAAGTATGGAGAGGGAAGATCAGGTCTAGCCAGTAATAGTGCCGCCATACTCCAAGCCAATCCAAAAGTTATAAAAAGAAACGAACGTTTAATTCGTTGATCAAAGGAACGCACAGCGCTTCCTCCTATCTTGGGCATTTACCATAGCTTATGCGAAAATGGAAAGAAAGTGAGTCTTTAAGGACTTATCTTAAAAAACGAACGTTCCAGAAAGACAATTGTATAAATGTTCGACTATGTGTTGACAATAGATGGTTTCCTGCGTAAACTGAAAGTGCGAATTGGAACGAAAACGAATATATCCCCTCATATAATCTCAGGAATATGGCCTGAACGTCTCTACCTAACGACCGTAAATTGTTAGACTATGAGGAAAGACAAAGCGGGTAACCGGCTTTCACGACACAGTAGTCGTCTTTTCTCTTTTCTAAAAAGATGAATGACATGCTGTGTTTTTATGTTTGAATTAAATGAAATCGGAGGATCGCAATGAATCAACCACGTATTGGCATTATTATGGGAAGTACGTCAGATTGGCCAACAATGAAGCATGCGTGTGATGTGTTAGATGAATTGGAAGTTCCATATGAGAAAGATGTCATTTCTGCTCATCGAACGCCAGATCTTATGTTTGAGTATGCGGAGCGTGCTCAAGCTAGAGGGTTAACTGTCATTATTGCGGGAGCTGGTGGCGCGGCTCATTTGCCAGGAATGGTGGCAGCGAAAACAATTTTGCCTGTTATCGGTGTGCCTATTCAATCAAAAGCGTTAAATGGTCTTGATTCGCTGTTATCGATTGTGCAAATGCCAGGTGGCGTTCCGGTTGCAACAGTGGCGATCGGCCAAGCAGGCGCTACAAATGCTGGATTATTGGCAGCGCAAATGATTGGAGTGGAAGACCAAGCTCTTCAACAACGCTTGTTGGATAGACGAAAAAAAATGGAGCAGCATGTCATGGATCATCGAGGTGATCTTCAGTGAATATCGTCAAGCCTGGAAGTACGATTGGCATTATTGGTGGTGGGCAGTTAGGGAGAATGATGGCTCTTTCCGCAAAAGCGATGGGGTATCGCATTGCGGTTCTAGACCCAACTCCAGATGCACCATGTGGGCAAGTGGCTGATCAAGTGATCACAGCCCCGTACGATGACTATGAAGCATGTAAACAACTTGCATTAATGAGCGATGTGCTTACATATGAGTTTGAAAATATTGATGAACACGCCGCTGCTCAACTTTCTGAAATGAGTGATTTTCCACAAGGATACGAAGTGCTTGCGACGACACAGCATCGATTAAAAGAAAAGCAAGCGCTGGAACAGCTTAGTATACCCGTTGCCCCTTTTGCACCGATTTCTAAGCTAGCAGACATTGCGGATGCGATTGTCGTAACAGGGTTACCAGCTATTTTGAAAACGTGTCGAGGAGGATATGACGGAAAAGGTCAAGCGGTGGTAAAAACCACTGAAGACGTTGAGGCATCTTGTAAAGCGTTACTTAACCACGGGGAACTCGTATTAGAGAGGCTTATTCCATTTGAATGTGAAATTTCCGTTCTTGCAACAAAATCTCGTCACGGCGACGTAGAAATTTTTCCAGTTGCTGAAAATGAACACAAAGAAAGCGTGTTACATCGTACGATTGTGCCTGCGCGTATAGATACATCCATCGAAGAAGAAGCGAAACGGATAGCGTTGCGCATTGTGGAAGGACTTAACGTGGTCGGAACATTAGCCGTTGAAATGTTTGTGACAAAAGAGGGGACAATACTTGTAAATGAACTTGCCCCTAGACCACACAATTCAGGGCATTATACAATAGAGGCTTGTAAGGTCTCTCAATTTGAGCAACATATTCGAGCTGTATGTGGCTTGCCTTTACGCAAACCAACGCTTTTATCGCCTTGTGTAATGGAAAACGTGCTTGGTGAGCAGGTGTCGCCTTTAATGGAACGTTTAGATGAACTTCAACAGGTATCGCTTCATCTCTACGGAAAAAAGGAAGCAAAAGAGAAGCGGAAAATGGGTCACCTAACTGTACTTGAACAAGATACAGCAACATGCATACAAGCCCTTGATGCGTTTTGGGAGAAAAAAACGAAAGTCTTGGAGGAAATGGAATGATTGAACGTTATACGCGTCCTGAAATGGGAGCGATTTGGACCGATGAAAACCGCTATCAAGCGTGGCTAGAAGTAGAAATTGTCGCATGTGAAGCATGGGCAGAACTTGGCGAAATTCCTGAAGAAGATGTAAAGAAAATTCGTGAGAACGCCAGCTTCGATGTGAATCGAATTTTGGAAATCGAAGAGGAAACCCGCCACGATGTAGTCGCATTTACACGAGCGGTTTCTGAAACATTAGGAGAAGAACGTAAGTGGGTGCACTACGGTTTAACGTCTACAGATGTAGTGGATACGGCACTCTCGTACTTACTTAAACAAGCGAACGATCTTCTAGCAGCTGACCTTAATCGATTCTTAGAAGTGATTAAGCAAAAAGCTGTTGAACATAAATTTACCATTATGATGGGACGTACTCATGGGGTTCATGCAGAACCAACGACGTTTGGTTTGAAACTGGCGTTATGGTATGAAGAAATGAAGCGTAACATTGAACGTTTTGAACACGCTGCTGAAGGGGTTCGTTTCGGAAAACTATCTGGAGCAGTTGGAACGTATGCAAACATCGATCCGCGCGTTGAAGAAATTGTCTGTGCCAAGCTTGGGTTAAATCCAGCCCCTATTTCTACACAAACTTTACAGCGTGATCGCCATGCGGAGTATATGGCAAGTTTGGCACTTATTGCGACATCGGTTGAAAAGTTCGCCGTTGAAATTCGTGGCTTGCAAAAAAGTGAACTAAGAGAAGTAGAAGAATTTTTTGCAAAAGGTCAAAAAGGGTCATCGGCAATGCCGCACAAACGGAATCCTATTGGTTCAGAAAATATGACAGGCTTGGCTCGACTTGTGCGCGGATATATGAACACGGCTTATGACAATGTGGTGTTATGGCATGAGCGTGACATCTCTCATTCATCAGCAGAGCGCGTTATATTACCTGATGCAACGATTACTGTGAACTATATGTTAAATCGCTTCAGTAACATTGTGAAAAATTTGACCGTGTTCCCAGAGAATATGAAGCGCAACATGACGCGCACGTACGGATTAATTTATTCACAGCGCGTGTTGCTTAGCTTGATTGATAAAGGCATGGTTCGTGAAGAAGCCTATGACTTAGTGCAACCAAAAGCGACACAAGCGTGGGAAGAAGGTATCCAGTTCCGTGAGTTAATTGAAAAAGAGCCGAAAATTACAGCGGTCCTTTCGAATGAAGAGCTGGATGAGTGCTTTAACTACGAGCACCATATGAAGCATGTGGATACGATCTTTAATCGCTTAGGAATAAACGAGTAAATTTTCTTAACGAAGGGCTGATGCATGGTGAAAAAACAAGACTTGCTCTATGAAGGAAAAGCAAAACGAATCTATCAGACGGAAGAAGCAGACACACTGTGGATTGAATATAAAGATGAAGCGACTGCTTTTAACGGTAAAAAGAAAGATACGCTGGTCGGGAAGGCGAAGTTAAACAACGAAATTTCTGCGCAGATCTTTATGCGTCTTGCTGATAAGGGGATTCCGTCCCATTTTATACGGAGATTATCTGACACAGAGCAATTAGTAAAACCAGTAGCAATCATTCCTCTTGAAGTGGTCGTTCGAAATGTTGTTGCTGGTAGCATGTCGAAGCGGCTTGGTATTGAGGAAGGAACGGCCCTTCAAAGACCGATTGTAGAATTTTATTATAAAGATGATGCCCTCGGTGATCCTTTGATCACTGAGGACCACATTGGTCTATTGAATGCGGCAAGCCTTGAGGAAGTGGATCGATTAAAACGGATGTCATTAGAAGCGAACGAGCAATTGATTGAATTGTTTGACGGGATTAACGTTCGTTTAATCGATTTTAAACTAGAGTTTGGTCGAACTGACGACGGAATGATTCTTTTGGCAGACGAAATATCACCTGATACATGTCGTTTATGGGATAAAGACTCCGATCAACGCTTTGACAAAGATCTGTTTAGACGGAATATTGGTAATCTTCAAGAAGGTTATCAAGAGATTTTAACTCGATTATTAACGTTGTCGTCTAATGATGAACGTTTTTAGAGTTCGTTTAAATGAAAAACAGAAATGAAGAAAGCTACTAAAAGAATCACCTTAATTCTAAGTGAACGATCTACTATTCTATTAACGGGGGTTACGTCATGTATAAAGTCAAAGTGTATGTCACTTTACGCGAGAGTGTGTTAGATCCACAAGGAGTTGCAGTAAAAGATGCGCTTCACACAATGAACTACGAAGAGGTGGCAGATGTTCGGATCGGAAAATACTTAGAGCTTCACATTGAGGATGTCGCAAACATCGAACAACGAGTGAAGGAAATGTGTGAAAAACTCTTAGCTAACACAGTTATTGAAGATTACCGCTTTGATGTGGAGGAGGTTGTCCCATCATGAAGTTTGCAGTAATTGTATTCCCTGGATCAAACTGTGATGCTGATATGTATCACGCAATTAAAGATGGATTAAAAGAAGAGGTTGAATACGTGTTTCATACTGAAACCTCACTAGATGAGTATGACGCCATCCTGTTGCCAGGTGGATTTTCACATGGAGATTACCTACGTTCTGGCGCGATCGCTCGTTTTGCACCGATTATGCCCGCCGTCATTCAAGCGGCTCATGAAGGAAAACCAGTATTAGGTGTCTGTAATGGGTTTCAAGTATTGCTTGAATCAGGCTTGTTGCCAGGTGCAATGAAGCGTAATATCGATCTGAAATTTGTGTGCCGAACGGTCGAATTAAAGGTTGAAAACAACGAAACGCTATTCACATCAGGTTACGATCAGGGACAAACAATTCGCATTCCAGTTGCGCATGGCGAAGGAAACTATGAATGCGACGATAAGACTTACGAATCATTGCGTGCACATAATCAAATTGCGTTTCGTTACAATGAACATGTGAACGGATCAAAAGCGCAAATTGCTGGAATTGTCAATGAACAGGGAAACGTGCTTGGAATGATGCCTCATCCTGAACGAGCGGTTGATTCATTACTCGGAAATGAACAAGGTTTGACGCTATTTACATCGATTTTATCCAACTGGAGGGAATCTTATGTCACTACTTCTTGAGCCAAGTGCAGAAGCGATTAAAGAGAAAAAACTTTATCAGGAAATGGGTTTAACAGACGCAGAATTTACATTAGCCGAAACGATTGTCGGTCGTCCGCTTAATTTCACGGAAACAGGTTTGTTCTCTGTGATGTGGTCGGAACATTGTAGCTACAAAAATTCAAAAGTGTTATTAAAAAAATTTCCTGTTGATGGTGAAAAAGTACTACAAGGTCCAGGTGAAGGTGCTGGCATTATTGATATTGAAGACGAGCAAGCGGTTGTTTTTAAAATCGAGAGCCACAATCACCCATCTGCAATTGAACCTTATCAAGGTGCGGCAACAGGTGTAGGAGGAATTTTACGAGACGTGTTTTCAATGGGTGCTCGTCCAATTGCACTCTTAAACTCTTTACGCTTTGGCGAATTACAGTCACCAAAAGTGAAGTACTTGTTTGAAGAAGTAGTAGCGGGCATTGCCGGTTATGGGAACTGTATCGGTGTCCCAACAATTGGTGGGGAAGTACAGTTTGATCCTTGTTATGAAGCAAATCCGCTTGTGAATGCGATGTGCGTCGGCTTAATTGATCACAAAGATATTCAAAAAGGGCAGGCAAAGGGAGTCGGAAATACGGTCATGTATGTCGGCGCAAGTACAGGGCGTGATGGGATTCATGGCGCAACGTTTGCATCAGAGGAATTAAGTGACGCATCCGATGAAAAGCGTCCAGCTGTTCAAGTAGGTGATCCTTTTATGGAAAAGCTACTCCTTGAAGCATGCCTTGAAGTCGTGAAATCTGATGCGTTAATTGGAATCCAAGATATGGGAGCAGCTGGATTAACGTCATCTTCAGCAGAGATGGCGAGTAAAGCAGGCTCTGGAATTGAAATGAATTTGGACCTTGTTCCTCAACGTGAATTAGGCATGACGCCATATGAAATGATGCTGTCAGAATCACAAGAACGCATGTTGTTAGTTGTTGAAAAAGGTCGAGAAGACGAAATTAAAGCGATTTTTGAACACTGGAACTTACACGCTGTTGAAGTTGGGGTTGTGACAGACGATCAACGTTTGCGTCTCTTACATAAGGGTGAGATTGTAGCAGACGTACCAGTAGATGCACTAGCGGAAGATGCGCCTGTTTACCATAAACCGTCTAAAGTACCAGCGTATTATGAAAAGTTCCAGGCAGAAGCGCCATTTGTACCGGTTGTGGGAGATATAAAGGAAATGGTCGTCAATCTACTTTCTCAACCGACAATAGCAAGCAAAGAGTGGGTCTATCAGCAGTATGATCATATGGTGCAAACCAATACGGTTGTTGCACCTGGTTCAGATGCAGCAGTTGTCCGAATCCGAGGAACAAAAAAAGCCTTAGCGATGACAACGGATTGTAATTCTCGGTACTTGTATTTAGATCCAGAAGTCGGTGGGAAAATTGCGATTGCTGAGGCAGCTAGGAACCTTGTCTGTTCAGGGGCGACTCCACTTGGTGTAACCGATTGCTTAAACTATGGAAATCCAGAACGACCAGAAATTTTTTGGCAGCTCGAAAAATCAACAGACGGTTTAAGCGAAGCGTGTCGAGTATTGAAGACACCAGTAATCGGAGGAAATGTCTCGCTCTATAATGAGCGCTCTGGTGGTGCTGTTTATCCAACACCAGTTATTGGGATGGTCGGCTTAATTGAGAATGTGGATTGGATTACAACGCAAACGGTAAAAGAAGCTGGAGATTATCTTTACGTAATTGGTGAGACAAAACCAGAGTTTAGCGGAAGCGAAATTCAAAAATTGTTGCAGGGCGAACTTTCTGGTCAAGCACCAACCATTGATTTAGATGTGGAAAAAAATCGTCAACAGCAACTTTTGTCTGCAATCCAAGCTGGAATCGTATCTTCTGCCCATGACGTGGCTGAAGGTGGATTTGCTGTCGCTCTTGCTGAGAAATTGTTTGGAACATCATTAGGGGCGCAAGTAAACTGGTCGAATGACGCGGTAGATTTATTTGCTGAGAGTCAGTCCCGCTTTATTGTGACCGTGAAAGAAGAGAATAAACCGCATTTTGAAGAACTTGTGCAAGACGCGAGAGCAATTGGCATAGTGACAAAAGAACCCATTCTTGAAATAGAAAAAGATGGAGAAACGATCTTATCTGTTCAATCGGAAGAACTTGAGTCAGCTTGGAAAGGGGCTATTCCATGTTTGCTGAAATCAAAGGGTTAAATGAAGAGTGTGGCGTGTTTGCCGTATTTGGTCATAAAGACGCTGCACAAATAACGTACTATGGTTTGCATAGCTTACAGCATCGTGGGCAGGAGGGCGCTGGGATTGTCGTGTCTGATGGCGAGAAGCTCTCGGCTCATAAAGGACTTGGACTTGTAAATGATGTCTTTAATCCAGATATTTTAGCGGGTTTACACGGAAAAGCGGCAATTGGACACGTGCGCTATGCAACAGCAGGTGGTGGTGGTTATGCCAACGTTCAGCCATTGTTTTTCAACTCACAAAAAGGCGGACTCGCAATTGCGCATAACGGAAATTTGGTTAACGCCAATCATCTTAAGCACCAGCTTGAAGCGCAAGGATCGATTTTTCAATCCACGTCGGATACAGAAGTTCTCGCTCACTTAATAAAACGTAGTGGCTACTACAGTTTAGAAGATCAAATGAAAAATGCTCTTTCTTCGTTAAAAGGAGCCTATGCGTTTGCTGTTTTAAATGAACGTCAATTAATGGTAGCCCTAGATCCGAATGGCTTGCGTCCATTATCGATTGGTCGTTTAGGGGATGCCTATGTTGTGGCCTCAGAAACGTGTGCATTTGATATTGTCGGTGCCACGTTTGAACGTGAGGTTATGCCTGGTGAACTGTTAATCATTGATGATACGGGCATGAGAAGTGAGCGATTTGTCTCTCCTGGAAACCGCGCGATTTGTAGCATGGAATATGTGTACTTTGCAAGACCTGACTCAAATGTAGATCTAATAAATGTCCATACAGCGCGAAAAAGTTTAGGAAAGCAGCTTGCAATGGAATCGCCAGTCGAAGCGGATGTTGTGACGGGTGTACCGGATTCAAGTATTTCGGCAGCGATTGGCTATGCAGAACAAGCTGGCATTCCTTATGAACTCGGCATGATTAAAAATCGGTATGTCGGAAGGACGTTCATTCAGCCATCACAAGAGTTAAGAGAGCAAGGCGTAAAAATGAAACTTTCTCCTGTTCGTGGCGTGGTTGAAGGGAAGCGTGTTGTCATGATTGATGATTCAATTGTTCGTGGCACGACGAGTAGACGAATTGTCAACATGTTACGAGATGCAGGAGCAGCTGAAGTGCATGTACGCATTTCATCACCACCGATAAAGAACCCGTGCTTTTATGGGATCGATACTTCTACAACGGAAGAGCTCATCGCTTCCTCTCATTCAATAGAAGAAATGAGAGAGATGATGGGTGCAGATAGCTTGGCGTTTTTATCAACCGAGGGGCTAAAAGCCGGAATTGGTCGCTCAGACGCGATGCACAATTGTGGCCAATGTTTAGCATGTTTTACTGGAGAATACCCAACAGAAATCTATGCGGATACGCTCCATCCACACGCAAAACTTTAAGATGAAGCGGAGGAACTTGTCATGTCACAAGCATATAAGCAAGCAGGGGTCGATATAGAAGCAGGATACGAAGCAGTGAAACGGATGAAAACGCATGTCGAGCGAACGAAACGACAAGGTGTGCTTGGAAGCTTAGGTGGGTTTGGGGGCAACTTTGATCTTTCGCAATTAGGTTTAAAAGAGCCGGTACTTGTTTCAGGGACAGACGGTGTCGGAACGAAGCTAATGCTTGCCTTTATGGCGGATCAACATGATACAATCGGGCAAGATGCCGTTGCCATGTGCGTAAACGACATTGTTGTGCAAGGAGCAGAGCCGTTGTATTTTTTAGATTACTTAGCGCTCGGGAAAGCGGATCCAGCAAAGATTGAAGCGATTGTTAAAGGTGTAGCAGACGGTTGCGAGCAGGCAGGTTGTGCGCTGATCGGCGGGGAAACGGCGGAAATGCCGGGCATGTACAGTGACGAAGAATATGATTTAGCCGGGTTTTCTGTTGGCGCCGTTGAGAAAAGCCAAATGATTACTGGAGAATCAATTGAAGCTGGAGATGTACTGATTGGCTTAGCTTCAAGCGGACTCCATTCAAACGGTTTTTCGCTTGTTCGTAAGCTGTTGCTTGAACAGGCTGGTCTTTCGTTGGACAGTGTTCCTAAAGCGTTAGGGAAGCCGCTTGGAGAGGAACTGCTGACCCCGACTAAAATTTACGTCAAACCCGTTCTAAAAGCTGTTCGCTCACAGTTTGTAAAAGGGGCCGCACACATTACAGGTGGCGGGTTTTATGAAAACATCCCAAGAATGCTTCCAGAAGGATTAGGCGCAGAAATTGATTATGGATCATGGCCGATTCCAGCTATATTCTCATTGCTTAAGGAGCAAGGAGGTTTATCTGACAACGATCTATTTTCAACGTTTAATATGGGAATTGGTATGGTGCTGACAGTAAGCGAAGAACACCTGCATGAAGCCATCCGCTGTCTAGAAGACGCTGGAGAGAGCGCTTCTATTATTGGTAGAGTGACTAGCCAATCAGGTATTACAATTGGAAGTATTGAGCCATGAGGCTAGCGATCTTTGCCTCTGGCTCTGGTACAAATGCGGAGAATCTGATTCAAAGAACGAAAAATGGATCAGCTAAAGGAAATGTGGTGCTCGTTGTAAGCGATAAACGACAGGCACCCGTTCTTAAAAAAGCAAGTCAATTAGGCGTAGAGACTGCTGAAGTTTTGCCAAGCGACTTTATTGATAAACGAGCTTATGAAGCATATCTCATTGAACAATTACATGCAGCTAAAGTAGAGTTGATCGTACTGGCTGGCTATATGCGTTTAATTGGACCGACGCTTTTAGAAGCGTTTGAAGGGAGAATTGTAAACATCCATCCTTCATTGTTGCCGCTTTTTCCAGGTCTTGATGCAGTTGGCCAAGCACTTGAAGCCAAAGCAAAGGAAACAGGTGTCACGATTCACTACGTCGATGCAGGTATGGATACAGGACCGGTGATTGCACAGGAAAAAGTAGCCATTGCACTAGATGATGATCATGCTTCACTAACAACTAAAATTCAAGCAGTCGAGCATCAACTGTATCCACAGGTTGTCAATCAGATTGTGGCAGAAAAGACTAGGGGAGAAAATGAATGAAGAAACGTGCACTCGTAAGCGTATCAAATAAAGAGGGACTCATTCCATTTGTTAATGGACTAGTAGAACAGGATATCGAAATTCTTTCAACGGGTGGAACGAAGCGCTCATTAGAAGAAGCAGGAATCCCGGTAAAAAATGTTTCAGACGTGACGGCGTTTCCAGAAATTTTAGATGGTCGGGTCAAGACCCTTCATCCAGCCATTCATGGTGGATTACTCGCGAGACGAGATAAAAATGACCACATGAACCAAATTGCAGAATTAGACATTACGCCAATTGACTTTGTCGTCGTAAATCTTTACCCGTTTGCTGAAACAATTGCAAAACCAGATGCTACTTTTGAAGATGCGATTGAAAACATTGATATTGGTGGACCAAGTATGTTGCGTTCTGCAGCGAAAAATCATGCAGACGTAACCGTTGTCGTTGATCCGAATGATTACGAAGCAGTCCTTGCTAGTTTAGAACAAAGTGATGATCACCAACAGTCTCTTCGTCAAAAGCTAGCCGCTAAAGTATTTCGTCATACCGCGGCTTACGATGCACTCATTGCCTCTTATTTAACAGAAGCAGTAGATGAGCGCCATCCTGAAACATTAACGGTTACATATACGCATAAGCAAGCATTACGTTACGGTGAAAATCCGCACCAAAAAGCGGCATTTTACGAGAAAAGCAACGGATCAGCCTCTTCTATCGCAAAAGCAAAACAGCTACATGGAAAAGAGCTTTCTTACAATAATATTAATGATGCGAATGCGGCTCTTGAAGTGATAAAAGAATTCACCGAACCAGCTGCAGTTGCGATCAAGCATATGAATCCATGTGGTGTAGGAACAGGCGAATCAATTGCTACCGCTTTTAATCGCGCCTATGAAGCCGATTCAAAATCAATATTTGGTGGCATTGTTGCCCTTAATCGTGAAGTGGATCAAGAAACCGCACAGACAATGAGCGAGATTTTCTTAGAAGTTATCCTTGCTCCACATTTTAGCCCGGAAGCAAAAGAAATGTTGATGAAGAAAAAGAACATTCGCTTATTAGAAGTAGCAGTGGATAAAGGAAAAACAGAAGATAAGCTAACGTCCATTCACGGTGGCTTACTGTTGCAAGAAGAAGATTCCCTAGGACTGGATGATGCGGAACTCAGTGTTGTGACTAAGCGCGAACCGACTGAAGAAGAGTGGACAGCATTATCTTTAGGTTGGAAAGTCGTCAAGCATGTAAAATCAAATGCTATTGTACTAGCAAATGGTGAGATGACAGTTGGCGTTGGTGCAGGACAAATGAATCGTGTTGGTTCTGCGGCAATCGCGATTGAACAAGCAGGCGAGCGAGCAAAAGGGGCGGTGCTTGCATCTGATGCGTTTTTCCCTTACGGTGATACAGTAGAAACAGCAGCGAAAGCTGGAGTAACAGCGATCATTCAACCAGGAGGATCTGTTCGAGATGATGAATCGATCCAAAAGGCAGATGAATATGGCATTGCGATGGTGTTTACTGGATTACGTCATTTTAAACATTAAGGGGGACACGATTCATGAATGTATTAATCATTGGAAACGGTGGAAGAGAGCATGCGATTGCCTGGAGTGCCTCAAACAGCAAGCTTGTTGAGACAGTCTATATAGCGCCAGGTAATGATGGCATGGCTGATCTCGGGATTTGCCTTGGGTTGGAAGCTTCCGATCACGATGCACTTGTACAGTTTGCTATACAAAGTGACATTGGTTTAGTCATTGTCGGACCTGAGATTCCTTTATTAGAAGGGTTAGTTGACCGATTTGAATTTGAAGAAATACCTGTATTCGGCCCAAGAAAAGAGGCCGCCATACTTGAAGGCTCTAAGTCGTTTGCAAAAGAATTCATGCACCAGTATAGGATACCCACAGCAGCATCAAAAACATTTACTGAATTTGAAGCTGCAGCGAGCTATGTACGAGCGGAGGGAGCGCCAATTGTCATTAAAGCAGATGGTCTTGCGGCTGGGAAAGGTGTAACGGTTGCATTAACTGAAGAGGAAGCCATCGGTGCACTTCAACATATTTTAGTCGATCATGGGTTTGGCGAAGCTGGTGCCAAAGTCGTCATTGAAGAATACCTTGAAGGGGAAGAACTATCATTAATGGCATTCGTTAATGGAACAACGGTCATTCCGATGGTTCCGGCGCAAGATCATAAGCGCGCATATGATGGAGACAAAGGTCCAAACACAGGTGGCATGGGCGCATATTCACCAGTACCTCAGTTTTCTGACGATGATGTTGAAGAAGCTGTAAGAACGATTCTTCAACCAACAGCAAATGCGATGGTGGAGGAAGGACGTTCTTTTACTGGGGTCCTTTATGCAGGCTTAATGATGACAACTCATGGCCCAAAAGTAATCGAATATAATGCGCGCTTTGGTGATCCTGAGACACAAGTCGTTTTGCCACGCCTTGAGACCGATCTTATTGAAGTCATACTTAATGTGCTAAACGGTGAACCAATAGAATTGAAATGGAAAGAAGAAGCGGTTGTAGGTGTGGTTCATGCCAGCGTCGGTTATCCAGAAGCGTATGCAAAAGGTGTACCGATTCACGGCATTGAAGAAGCTGCACAAAACCAGCTAATCTTCCATGCAGGAACGAAGAAAGCAACAGAGTGGCAAACCAATGGTGGGAGAGTTCTTTTAGTTGCAGGAACAGGAAGTACCATTGAAGTCGCGCAAGAGCAGGCTTATCAAACGAGTAGCCAGATTACAAGTGATGGGTTGTTTTATCGGAAAGATATCGCAAGGAAAGCATTGCAACAACTATAAAAGGGAACCGACGCTATTTGGGGATGAATGGCGTCGGTTTTTTGTAGTAATATATATATATAATTTTCTGAATAAATGTAGGGATGTGAAAAAATGAAAAAAACATATGCTCCTTTAATTGGTCTGCTTTTCGTTCTTTTTGCTTGTACACCTGTTGTGTCAGAAGAAGACGAAGCCTATATGGAATTCTTACATGCGTATCGCGCTAACGACCGAGGGCATCATGATTTGTATTTGTTTTATGATGATACCACGGCGGAGGGTGAAGCGTTCTATCAAGAGGTAATGGATGAATATGAGCGTTCGTTTTTACCGCTCAGAGAAGAAAATGAGCTAGTGGAAGGTCGTACTGAAATGATTAACATTTGTTCGCATCATCAGCCTGAATTTGAGCTTGCTGATGTCGGAATTGTTTCAGAAGCATTACCCCTGTTCATTTTATTTGATGAAACAGGCGTCTTGTTAAGAACAGATGATGTTGATGTATTGATGCACTATTATGAATCAACATTTTGGTAAGTTGAATAAATGATGAAACTAGTGTGCTTGATAGGAGGCGCTAGTTTTTTTATTGGAATAGAACATAAAAAAACCCTCATTGTGGCATTCCTAATTGAAAGTATGCGGGGTCGCACATAGAAAGGAGAAGGTGTTCATTGAGGAAAGAGTCAATCGAAGCAACGATTGCAACCTTGTCGAAGTCAACGGACTTTGTCGTGGAAGATGCCCATTCAGATCATTCAATCAGCTACTATTACCTTGATTCGGTCATGGGCGATAAGCAATCTTTTCATCGAGTTATTGCTTACATAAAAATGAATCCGCATTTATCGATTGAAGAATTACATGATTCTTTACCCATTGAACGCATTGAAACCGCCCAATCAGCAGATGAATTTAGTACCCATATCATGCGAGGGTCGTTATTAATCGGCGCAAGCAAGGTGTCTAGTCCCTTCTTAGTGCTTCCGTTTAGGAAAATTGAAAGCAGAGAAATTACTGTATCTGAAAACGAATATTCCGTATCTGGACCAAAAGAAGGTTTCATTGAAGATTTAGATGTCAACATCAACCTCATACGAAAGCGAATAGCAGTTCCTGAATTAGTTGTAGACGAAATGACGTTAGGGAGTGTGAGCAAAAGTAGACTGGCCATACTTTATCTCGATGGTGTTGTGAACGATCAATTGCTTCAAACGGTCCGTCAACGTCTAAAGGATCTCGATTTCGATGAATTTACTGATATTGCACAAGTAAGTCAGTTAATAACGGATAGCCCAAATTCTCCCTTTGCGCAATTATTAGAAACAGAACGTCCTGATCGAGTCGCAACAAGCGTAACAGAAGGAAAAGTAACGCTTTTATTAGATGGTTCACCACTTGCTTTAATTGGTCCGACAACTTTGATTGAGTTTTTTGCATCACCTGATGATTATTACGATCAATGGCCAGTGGGGATGTTTATTCGAATGATGCGAATATGTGCCGTCGTGTTTTCCGTCGTTGCGACGTCCTTTTACATAGCTATTACGACGTTCCACCATGAACTTATCCCGGATGATTTATTAATTACGATGGTTTCATCAAGGATGGAGGTTCCGTATCCACCTATCATTGAAGTGCTTATTTTAGAATTGACTATTGAACTTTTGCGAGAGGCTGGAGCAAGGCTACCAGAAAGAATTGGTCAAACCATTGGGATTGTTGGTGGTATCGTAATCGGGACGGCCGTTGTAGAAGCTTCTTTAGCGAGTAGTGTACTTTTAATTATTGTTGCATTAACAGCGCTTGCTTCATTTACAACGCCAATTTACCAAATGGGGAATGCTGTTCGTATGCTTCGGTTTCCATTTATTTTCTTTGCGCAGCTATATGGATTTATTGGAATTTCGATTTGTTTATTGCTTTGTTTACGTCACTTATTAACGTTGAAATCCTATGGCTATCCTTATTTAGCTCCTATTTATCCGTTACGTGTTGGCGATTTTAAAGATTCTTTCTTTCATATGCCAATGAATTTTCAAGAAAAAAGACCAAGTATTTTGCGTCCAAAAAAACAAGAACGGTTTAAAAGCAAACCGAAAAAGAGAGCCTCTTACGATATTGAAGAGTAAGGGAGATTTCAATCGATGTAGGAGTCCAATATGAAAATGGCTACAAAGCAAGTCTCACCTTTCTTTACGCTGTTCTTAGTAATTGTTATGCAAATAGGGGTTGGGATTTTTACATTTCAGCGAAACTTGGCAGAGATTATTGGGAATGATGGATGGATTGCAATTTTATTGTCTGCTGTAAGTATTATGGTGGTAATCGGCCTCATCTACTATATTTTAGAAGAAGGATGGACCATCGTAGATCTTCATAAAAGAATGTTTGGACGGTTTATTGGACGCCTATTGGATCTTTATTTTATTGGCTATTTTTGTTTATTTGCTTGCACAATTTTAGTGATTTACGTTGATATGGTCATTATCTGGATTTTTCCAGATTTATATCATGGTGTTCTCATCTTTATTGTTATCGTGTTGGCTTTTCTCTTCACACAATCTGGGTTTCGGAGCCTTATGGGGTTGAGCGTCATCACCATTTTTATGACGATCCCATTATTGTTCTTCTCCCATTATCCAAGTGGGTTATTACAAATGAACAATTTATATCCTATATGGAATCATTCGTTTAGTGAGTTAGCTTCTGCAACAAAGCAAATGACGTTTCAATATTTAGGGGTTGAAATTTTACTTGTTGCGTTTCCTTTTTTTAAACATGCAAAAAAATCGCTTCTGTGGTCGCAAATCGGTTTAGGAATTAGTACTTGCATGTATGTGTTTACGTATATTCTTGTGTATTTGGTTTTTACAGAGAATCATTTAATCAATATTATTTGGCCGACTTTATCGGTTTGGAGAATGGAGTATTTAGGCATTTCCATTTGGTTATTAATATTGCTACCCAATATCTGTCTTTATTTATGGGCAGCAAGCTACATAGGGAAGCGGTCCTTTAAATGGAAACAGAAATATTGGCTTGTCGTTCTCATAGTCGTTGTGTATGGTTTGGCGCTCCTGTTAAGACGGTATTATAGCTTAAGTGAAGCACAACAGATCATTAACCGGCTCGGGTTTTATACACTCTATGTGTATATCCCTTTTCTTGCATTGTTAAAATTAATTTTCAAGAAGAAGGTGATGCGAAATGGTAAAAAAGAGCGTGCGTAATCTGAGCGTATTTTCCCTACTTTTTATATCAGCATGCACACCGCAACTACAATTAAATGAAGATATTCAATACTTACAAGCGTTAGCTCATGATTTAAACGATAAAGGGGAAGTGGAGACAACTGGTATAACGACGATCATCATGCCGGCGGATGAACAAGTACCTGAGAGCGAATTAATTACAACATTAAATCCGAACTTAGCGAGTTTGTACGAGGGATTACAAGCAGAGTCGCCCCGACTAATCGATTCCAGTCGAACGAGGCTTCATATTTTTAGCGAAACCTTTGCAAAAGAAGAGGGTCTATTTGATACATTAGACGCTATCCAGAGGAATCCGTCTATTGAACAAAACTTAAAATTATTAATAAGCAGAGGCAGCGCCAGTGATCTATTTGATGCAAAATACCCGTTTCATTCAACCGCACAGCGTCATTTACTGGACTTAATTGAAAAAAATGAAATTGAACAACTTCCTAAATCAAGTATGCATGAGTTTTTATATCGGTATTATGCAACGGGAACGGACGCTTTTATTCCAGTGGTAGATCGAATCGGCGATCATGCGAAAATAACGGGGCTTGCTTTATTTCAAGGGGATAAATATCGGACAGAAATTAATTTAGAACAGAGCAGTTATTTCAGAAAGTTATTTGAAAAAACGACCCATGGAAATGCTTATGTTGCACTAGGTGATGATAAAGGCATTGTTTACCGCTATATTAAGTCCGAACCTTCATGGGATGTCTCGAAAAATCAAGATGGATCGATTGCCATAGATGTTACCCTTAAAATGGAAGGTACATTGAGGCAGAAAAAAGATGTCGCAGTTGGTGAAATAACTACGGGGGATCTTGAACAACGATCGAAGGAGCATTTTGAAGCGGAGTTCACGAAAATGATTTCATTTTTACAGGAGGAAAAGTTAGATCCAATCGGTATCACTGAAATTGTCAGGCACCATGTGCGTGGAATTGATATTGGCAAGTGGAAGGAAGAGCAATATTCAACTACGCCTGTTAACGTTCATGTTCGTTTCCAAGTAAATAATCGAGGCGCGGTAAAATAAGAGCTGAGGATATGTTCTCTGGCTAATGAATCTGGTAAAATAAATAGAATTGTTATGTCTGATTTATAATTATCGGAGGAATGTCGGTGCAACATGTTTACTACGGTTTTACGTTATTTCTTGTTTTTATTGGGCTAGCGTTTGATGCCAATGCCATATTGTGGATAGGTGGGCTATTAACGCTACCGATGCTCATCTATTCGTTTACAAAATCAAACCGCTTGTTTAAAAGCATGGGAATCGCTTTTTTAACGGGTGGTGCAATCTTACTACCGTTTAGCGATATGGCGATACAGGGACTACCACCACTCTTCTCAAACAACTTAACGCTTGTCGTTTTTGTAGCGGTTGTGCCGTTGATGCAGGCGGCGATTGAGACGTTACACTATGATAAACAAGTGCAAACGTGGTTGTTCAAAGGTGCGCATTCAACAGGGAAACTTCAGACAAAATCGCTCGTTACTACGTACGGTTTTGTACCGTTTATGAACCTATCCGTCTTGCCACTTTTACAAAATACGCTCCATCAACATGTAACGAACGTAAACAAGAAAGATCTTAATGCTCTTATAAGCAAAACAACGTTGCGTGGTTATGCGCTTGCGCTTGTTTGGATGCCAATGGAAATTATGGTTGTAACCGCAATCGGCTTAACAGGGCAAAGCTATGTATCACTTGTTCCTTATTTATTGCTTTTATCGATTCTGATGACAGTTATTGAAATCGGAAAAAATCGACTCTGGCATAGTGATTCGCTATCCGTTCACTACGAAGAAACGGCAGGTCGGTCAAAATGGTCTCTTGTTTTAGCTATTATCGTTTTTCTCCTTCTTGTCATTGGTATTGGAGAATGGTTGAATTTATCCTTTATTTTAACCGTTGTGCTATTAATTCCATTGTTTTCTTTTATCTGGACAATCTTTTTTGGAAAAGGAAATGAATTCATAAAAAATGGCCTGTCCTCACTAGATAAACAGCTACGTACAGGTATTCACCCTTTTATTGTCTTGTTTGTTTCATTAGGTTGGTTTACAGGTATTTTGAATCACACAGAGCTATTAAGCTATGTGCAGGAGCCGCTCTTTCAATTAGGTGACCAGCCAGCCATTCTGCTTGCGATTATTCCAATAAGTTTTTATCTGTTAGCGATGGTAGGGATTCATCCCATTGCCACGATGGTACTTGTGCATGAAGTCATTGGTCCGATCTTACTACCGACGATGCCAATCGCATTAACGGTTATGTACATCGTGAGCGCACTCGCAACCTTTACCATTTCGCCATACGGCATTGTGGTGACAATGACAGCTCGTCATACAGAGCAAAATCCTTACCGCATCATGCTAACCAATTTACCTTTCGCGATTCTATTTGCAGCGTTAGCCATAGGTGTATTGTTGCTGATGCAATAATGTTTGTAAGTGGTGAAAATTTGCCACTTACAAGTGTTCAATTACGTGCAAGGAAAGAAGGAATGTCAAATGACGAAAAAAGAGCAAATGATTCAAATGTTAGAAACCTTCGTGATGATAGATAGTGGCTCCTATGATAAATCAGGAGTAGATCGATTAGGTTCCCTTTTAATTGATACCTATCGTTCCATTGGTTATGAAGAAACCGTTTATAAGCAAGATGTCTATGGCGATCATATTTTATTACGTCAAAAAACGAACACGCAAGAGTCTAGCATTCTACTGTTAGCGCATATGGATACCGTTTTTCCTGTTGGCACAGCTATTTCTCGTCCGTTCACGATTGATGGCGATTATGCATATGGACCAGGAGTAGCAGATATGAAAGGAAGTCATGTGACAACGTTTTTTGCGCTAAGAGAACTCTATGAAACGCATCCAGATTTATTGCGGCATATTGACGTGCTGTTAACGAGTGATGAGGAAATTGGCGCAGTCTCGGCTCGTCCTTACATCGAACAACATGCACAAAGAAAAAAAGCGGTCTTAGTCATGGAACCAGCTCGAAAAGACGGTTCGGTCGTAACGTTTCGACGCGGAGGTGGTCGTTACACAATGAAAGTAGAGGGGATAGCCGCTCATTCCGGGAACGATCCAGAAAAAGGAGCAAGTGCTATTGAAGAATTGGCGCATAAAATTATTGCACTTCACCAGTTGTCTGATCAAGAAGCTGGAATACATGTAAATGTGGGCGTAATAAAAGGTGGGACCTCTGTCAATACCGTGGCCGATTATGCAGAAGCAGATATTGATATTCGAATTTCTACGATAGAGCAAGCTAGTGAACTTGAACATGTAATACATGACATTGCTAAACGAAACCATGTGGCACAAACAAAAACAACAGTAGAAGGTGGTAGTACGAGACCACCAATGGTTCGTACAGAAGAAACGATCCAGCTCTATCACCTGGTAAAAGCTTGTGGAGCGCAATTAGGGATTGAAGTAAAAGAGACCGCATCAGGAGGCGGTTCCGATGCTTCCTATACATCCGCATTAGGTGTACCAACCATTGATGGGATGGGTCCAATAGGAGGAGGGTTTCACAGTGTTGAAGAGTTTTTATTCGTTCCTTCTTTAGAAGAACGATCAAACCTTCTTGTTAACGTCATGAAACACCTGCTTACAAGAGACGCGGTGTTTGGATAAGTGGTACAACTCCCGTTTTACATAGTTGATGTGTTTGTAAGATTAATGATTGAAAAGTAGTTGATTGCAAATTTGATTTGCGGTGACGCCTGCGGAAAAAGGGCGAGTTGAGACAGAGCAGATCGAAGGCTGCGCAGGCTCAACCGTTCCTCTGCGGCAAGCTTCCGCCAATGAATATAAAAGCAAAAGGAAGTAAAAAAAGGAGACGGAATGATTAAACAAATTAGTTGTACCCATGATTGGAACCATTCATTGAGCCATTTATTAGTGGACTGTGTGAATGATGGCGCTTCAATAAATTTTTTAGCCCCTTTGACGCTCAAAAAAGCACATGACTATTGGGATTCTGTTGTGCTTTCAGACACACATAGTTGCTTAATCGCGATAGATGAGGGAAAGGCTGTTGGCACGGTTCAGCTACTTTGTAGTGAAAAGGAAAATGGTCGGCATCGTGCAGAAATCGCTAAATTAATGGTTCATTCAAATTTTAGGGGGAAAGGAATTGCTTCACAACTAATGAACCAAGCAGAGCAACTAGCAGTGTCCAAAGGCATTCACCTGCTAACCTTAGATACAGAAAAGGGTTCGTCTGCAAATGCACTGTATCAGCATTTAGGTTACACATTTGCAGGATCGATCCCACATTTTGCTCAATCTGCTTTATCCCATAAAATCAAAGCAACAAATTTCTACTACAAACAAGTTGGCTCTTTATGAACGTCTGGCTAAGCTTGCTATTTATCGGACTGGCAAACGGCATTGTAGCAAATTCAACTCCAGAATTAATGGAAAACCCTTTTTTTTGGATCATTCTCGGTTTAATGATAGCGGGTATTTGTTCTGAACCTTTATGGCCAAAACCGATCTATCTCTACATCATATTAATCTTCATCGTGACGATGTTCATAAATTTCTATCGTGTTGATCATGGTTGGCTGATCATATGGAGCTTTGTTTTCCTATCTTTTTATACACGAATCGATAATAGGAGCTATTCTTTCGCAGTACTAGTTTTCCTTCTTTTCGCTATCGCAGGTACAACCTCGAATGGGGCCAGTATGTCGGTCGCATTATTCATTTCCTCGATTAGTCTTTATTGTGCGTGGTCTGCAAATCAGCAACGACAGCTTACCAATGAGAGTGAAATAAAAAGTGAAACACTGGTCTATGAAAATCGCTTACTTAAAAGACAGTTAATCGAGGAAGAAGACTTGGTGAAGCAAGCAGAGCGTACCCGAATTGCTCGAGATGTTCATGATTCAGTTGGGCATCAGTTAACCGCTCTCGGTATGCAGTTGCAAATGGCTGAACTACATGGTAAGGAAGAAAATCACTATCTTTTAGGTGCTAGACAAACCGCTCGTCAAGCATTAGATGAAATGAGAAATGCTGTTCAGGCACTCGAAAAAGAAGAAGTTCGTGGTGTTGCCATGATTGTACGATTAATTCGAAAGTTAGAGATGGAAAGCCAAGTTCGTGTATCGTTAACAACTGAAAATGGCGCACTTTCCAAGCAATTATCCAATGAGCAAAGTATTGCACTCTACCGTTTTGTGCAAGAAGGGTTAACAAACGCGATGCGGCATGCGTATGCCAAAAAAGTGGACGTGACGCTTTCGGTATATGCAGAAACATCTTATGTTGCAATTGTTAAAAATGAAGCCACACCAACAGCGTTGAAAGAGGGGTTTGGTCTTTCGCAACTTCGGAATCGATTTGAGGCTTTAGAGGGACAATTTTTGGCTCGATTTAAAGAGAAGGATTTTTATATGAAAGGGGTGTTTCCACTTGAGCCAAAAACAAATCCTGATCGTTGAAGATCAACCGATTGTTAGACAGGGGTTAAAAATGATGATTGAATTCGGTGGAGAGTACGACGTGCAGGAAGCAAGTGACGGTCTAGAAGCGGTGAAAATCGCACTTTCACACCACCTGGATTTAATTTTAATGGATGTGCGCATGCCAAATATGGACGGTATCCATGCAGTGAAAGAAATTCGGAGACTAAAGAAACAAGTGAAAATCGTGATGTTGACAACGTTTGCGGATGAAGATTATGCACTTCAATCGTTAAAGCTAGGAGCAAACGGATACATGTTAAAGCATGCCGACCGAGACAGTTTAATGCTTTCAATTAAAAAAGCACTAGATGGCGAGATGATTTTAGATGGACAAGTCGCGTCGAAAATCATTCCTACATTACTTGAACAAAACCAGGTGGTGCAACGGGCAACTCCAGACTTAACAGAGCGAGAAAGAGACATTGTTCGTATGGTTGGAGAGGGATTAAGCAACGCAGAGATTGCAGAGGCACTTTTTTTAACAGTTGGGACAGTGAAAAACTATATTAGCCAGCTGTTTTTAAAACTACATGTTCGCGATCGAACACAGTTAGCGATTTATTCTATTAAAAACCAGATATGACTTAAGTCATAAAAAAACAAGAAATGAGTGACTTAAGTAAATCCTCACAGCCTACTAAGTCCATTACACTATAAACGATACAAATGGAGGTGAGTGGTTTGATTGAAACTGAACAAATAAGTAAATCATTTAAGTCTATACAAGCGGTAAAAGATGTAGGACTTTATCTAAAAAGTGGTGAGTCTGTTGGGCTACTTGGACCGAACGGAGCTGGAAAATCCACGCTCATTGACATGTTATCGAGCTTAAGCAAGCCTACTAAAGGAAGAATCTTTTTTAATGGTAAACCAATTTTTTCACAACTGAAAGCGTTTCGAGAAAAAATCGGTGTGGTTCCCCAAGATCTTGCCTTATATGAAGAATTGACTGCAAAAGAGAACTTACTGTTTTTCGGAAAAGCGTATAAATTAAAGGGGGGTCTCTTGCATGATCGGGTCAGCGAGCTATTAAAAATGGTTGAGTTAGAAGAGCGTAAAAATGATCAAGTAAAGACGTACTCTGGTGGAATGAAGCGTCGATTGAATTTGGCGATTGCGTTAATTCACAAACCAGACTTTTTAATACTAGATGAGCCAACTGTAGGTATTGATCCGCACTCAAGAAGATATTTGCTCGATTTAATTCGAACCTTGCAACGTGAAGAAGGCAAAACCATTTTGTATACAAGTCACTATATGGAAGAAGTGGAATACCTCTGTGATCGCATTTATATTCTGGACCGAGGCTCAATCATCGCTTCAGGGACAAATGAAGAAATTAAACAAATTTTGAACCAAGAATGGACCTATGAGCTTTTGGTAAATGAAAAGGATGAGCAATTAGAAGATGCGCTTCATTCATTGGAAGCAGTGAAATCTGTGAACCAATTGGAGCGAGGCTACCGGGTCGTTTCACAAGAAGAAGGTTTATTCCATTCGCTTTTGCAAGTAACAGAATCGGCAGGGGTTGAAGTTCAAGGGATAAAAGTAGAAGAGCCGACTTTAGAAGATGTGTTTTTACATTTGACTGGTCGTTCTTTGCGCGATTAACGAGGTGATGACATGAGTATCTTGAGAAAAGAATTAAAACAGCTCCTCAATGATAAAGCTGCTTTGTTATCGACACTTTTACTGCCATTCATTTCTACAATGATTTTAGGATTCGCGTTAGCAAATACTTTCGGGTCACAAGCTGAACTAGACAATGTGTCGATCGCAATTGTTGAATCGAGTGGATTAGATGAAGACATTTCCGTGGCACTCGATGAACTTGCAGTGGATGAAGAGCTGTTGCGGCAAACCGCTGTACCGGACTCGCTTTTCGCCAATATAGATGAAGAAATCGGTGTTGACTATTTTTCAGATAGTGAAGAGTTTATCGAGGAAGATTATACAGCGGTGATTGCTATTCCTGCTGCGTATAGGTATAACGTATGGCTTGAGCAATTTGGCATTGAGAGCGAGCGAGAGGCTGAGCCGTTTGATGTTTTGCTGAATTCAGAGCAACCGCGAGAGGCGATCATTGTTGAAACCATGCTAAACAGTTATTTAGAACAAGTTTATGTACACGCAGTTCTTGACGAGGAGGAAGAACGATCTCAGAATTTCGGTGAGGTCGTTGTTCAGGGCGAATCGCCAATCACGTCATTTGAATATTACACGTATGGAATGGGTGTAGTGTATGTATTTTTTACAGCAGGCTTAATGGCGAACTTTGCGTTCTCTGAAAAGAAGAAAAAGGTATATGGTCGATTGCTTTTAGCCAATATTCAGCCAGTAAGTTATTTATTCGCAAAATTTGTAACGTCTTTTTTCATTGTCCTTTTACAATTAATGGTGTTATTTGCTCTATCCATGCTTATTTTTCAACTTACGGTTAGTCAGTGGGGAAGTTTTTTAGCGGTCATTGTTGTTTTGTGTTTATCTGTTGCGAGTGTGGCTTCACTTCTGGTCGCCGTTACATTTAGAGCGAATTCTGAAAAGGCAGCAAACGTATTTATGCTTTTGATCGTTTCGGTTCTCGCTTTTTTAGGTGGAAGTTTCTTTCCAACGTCGGATTTATCACCAGTACTTGCTGAGATTGGTCGTTTTACACCTAATGGTCATGCTTTACAAGCCCTTATTCAATCTGGTCAAGGTGCGACAATAGGCGATGTAACAGGATCCCTTTTCTATTTATCAGGTTTTGCCGTCATGTTATTTGTGATTGCTTGGATCGTGTTTCCTAGTAAAGGAGGCACAGTAAAATGAACGCTATTTTTTATCAATATTGGAAAGAAATTATTCGCGCACCGTTGACCCTCTTATTAATGATAGGCATGACGGTCTTATTCTCGGTTATTATGAGTAGTTCAAGCTCCTCGCAACTGGACGTTAGCGTTTACTCTACTGAACTATCTAACGAACAGATAAACGAAAAAGTAACAGAACTTCATGACGAGCATCCGCGTTTTTCGTTTGAAGTTTTAGACAAAACAGAGGCCGAGCGACGTTTAACAGCCCAACAAGAAGAAGCGATTGTTCAATTAGAGACTGATACGTATACAATTCATGCTGCGTATGAAGAAGCGCCAATCGTTTATATGATTGAGCCTGCTATTCGCTCTCACTATATGATGGCTCAAGTAGAGGAAAGAGGAGATCGTGCAACGGTCAATCAAGAGTTATTTGCATTTGAATCATCTGTAATGGAAGAGGAGCAGGGGGTGGATTATAATCTACACAGCTTATTTGGATTTACACTATTCTTTTCCTTTTTTACAATGGGCTTTACGATTTTAACCATCATTGAATTAAAAGAAAATGGGGTATGGAATCGACTTCTGTTAACGCCTACGTCAAAAACCCAATTGTATGTTAGTAATTTGCTCGTGGCATTTGTCCTTTCCTTTACCCAAATTGCCATTGTGCTTTCGATCTTTGCGCTCTTCTTTGACGTTGACTTCTATGGTGGTTTCTGGAATTTGTTTCTTGTCATTGTGCCCTATTTATTTGCGACCATGGCGTTTGGCATTTTTATGAGTGGTATCGTTACGTCATCTCAACAGTTATCTGCTGTTATTCCCCTCTTTGCCACAAGTTTTGCCATGCTTGGAGGAACATTCTGGCCATTAGACGTTGTAGAATCAGATATTATGCTCGCACTGTCGTATATGAGTCCATTACGTTACGGTCTTGAAATGATGGCAGGCGCTACTTATGGAGGATGGAATCTTGCTGACTTCTTCCTACCAAGCGCAATATTAATCTTTATGGGTTTGGCATTTACGGGGATTGGGATTCGCTTAATGGAAAGAAAGGCGATTTAAAGAAAAAACCTTCTTCCAACGTTTCTTTTCTCAAGTGATACGTTGGAGGAGGCTCAAATTAAAGATTCTCTTTACGATATACGACATAATGTTGTCCCCAGAGTTTTTCTAAGGAAGAAAGTGAGACAAGTTTCCAAGGGTGAAATAAAGTTTGCCCATTTTTATTAAAAAAGAGTTGATGGCTCACACAATAAGAAGCGTGAATAATAGCCCCCTCCTCATTGTTCCAAATGAGCACATCAGTTGGCTTTATTTCATTATGAAGGTGCTGTTTATAATGATTTATCGCTAAAGCAGTTTGAAATGGCTCTTCGTGGAGCCATTCATTTTTATGCCACTCTATAGCTGTAATGGCATAAAGCGTCGCAGAAAGACAGTTCGGACCACTTGTAGCAGGAAAATGATTGACGGTTTTTTCAATGTGGCGCGGTAAATAAGTGGAGGAAGGCTCTGTTATCCAAGTATCCCAGTCTTGTGCATATTGACGTAAGATGCTCTTTCTTTGATCAAGTGGAAGGGTATACCACATTCTCGATTGGACGGCGACTTTAGATCCGCTTAGATAAGAAGTTTCAACTCTTTGTTCTGGAAAGTAATGAGCAGGTATAATTAGCCCACGATTATAACAGATCTGCAGTTTTATTATCCATTTCCGCTTTATTTCACACATCTGTTCAAGCCAATTTGGTTCAGCAATAATAACGGTGTCGACTTCATTCGACAGCTGCCATGTTTCTAATGCACTAGTGAGACCTATTTGTGTATAGCTTGGATGGCTAAAAAAGCTTTTTCGATCCATTACAATTGTCTTAGTTAAATGGGAAGAAACGCGGGAAAGATTGTCTTTTTTTAGAAAAAAATATTCTCTATGCGGAACGTAAGTACGTGTCCAATGAGCCAAAATGGACGGACAAGGTTCAATCTTCACTCCTGTATACCTCCTCATCATCATGCACACAAAGCGAGGCGAAGACACGGATAGTTTGTATGCTCATGTATTCGCCTC
The DNA here is from genome assembly GCF_041949915.1 of Shouchella sp. JSM 1781072. Classification (NCBI taxonomy): domain Bacteria; kingdom Bacillati; phylum Bacillota; class Bacilli; order Caryophanales; family Bacillaceae; genus Shouchella; species Shouchella sp. JSM 1781072. The sequence goes on along the minus strand of NZ_JBHFQE010000004.1, from coordinate 217,240 downwards.
ACGTGTGTGACGATTATTTTTTTGGTAGCGTTTTAAAAATTTCCCCTGACTCTAATAAGGCGACAAATTCATCGAGCCAATCATAATAGCCGTTTGCATGATTCAGTTTTTTTAGATCAACCTTAATGGTATCCGACAAATGTGGCGCGTTTTCCTGCATCGCAAGCAACTCTTCCTTCATTTCATCACTTGCTTTACGGTTACGATCAATCGCTGTGCGCCACTGCTTTGTGAATATCGCAATGAAAGAACTATACCAGTCATCTTCGGAACTATAAAGATCCTTTCTTACCCCTTTTTGCCATACTTTTCGTGCCATATGAGCTTCTGTTAACTGACGAATGCTCGTACTCATACTTGTTTTACTCATTCCTAACTGTTCACTCATCTGATCAAGTGTTAAGGGTTGTTCTTCGAATAATAGGGCACCATAAAGACGTCCAGTTGACTCATTCATTCCGTATAAATGAAGATTAGTGGATAATTCATGTATAAATTTCTCCCGAATTTTCTGGAGTTGTTTCGTATCAGAAGATGACTCATAATTTGTTGTCTCCATAATATTCCTCCACATTCTTGATAAATAAAGTGTAACAAAATCCCAAAAAAGTGAACACTAAGAGAAACAGGAGCAATCATTAGCATTAGGGAGTATTTTTGAGGAAAGACATCGTTAAGTTTGTTTAATAAAAACTGTACAAACAATATAAACGGATAGAATGATTTATTCCGTTTGATTGATTTTTCATTTATACGGTATAGTTACATAGTCACAAAGACGCAGGAATTGTATAAAGAGGTGGAAAACTTGTCGAAAATTAAGGTTGAAGGCTTAACTAAAGTGTTTGGCAAAAAACCTAAACGAGCCTTAGATATGTTGAAAGAGGGTAAGAAAAAACCCGAGATCTTAGAAAAAACGGGATTAACGGTTGGTGTTGATCGCGCAAGTTTTGAAGTTCAAGATGGCGAAATCTTTGTAATAATGGGACTATCTGGTAGTGGGAAATCCACACTTGTCCGCTTACTAAACCGTTTAATTAATCCTACTGTAGGTAGCGTATTGGTTGATGGCAAAGACTTAGCGAAGATGGATCAAAAAGATTTACGAGAAGTACGTCGTAAAAAAATGAGTATGGTGTTTCAGAAATTTGGTTTGTTCCCAAACCGTACAATTATGAGCAACGTCGAATATGGACTTGAAATTCAAGGGATTCCACGCGAAAAAAGAAGAGAAACAGCTCAGACTTCATTAGAACTTGTTGGTTTAAAGGGTTATGAATCAAGTTACCCTGATCAACTATCAGGTGGTATGCAGCAGCGGGTTGGACTAGCACGAGCGCTTGCCAATGATCCAGATATTCTATTAATGGATGAGGCGTTCTCGGCACTTGATCCACTTATTCGTAAAGATATGCAAGATGAGTTGCTTGATTTACAAGAGAAAATGAATCGTACGATTATTTTTATTACGCATGATTTGGATGAGGCGCTGAGAATAGGTGATCGAATAATGATCATGAAAGACGGTTCGGTTGTTCAGATTGGAACACCAGAAGAAATTCTGACGCAGCCTGAAAATGAGTATGTAGAACGATTCGTAGAAGATGTTGACCGTTCAAAAGTCTTTACAGCAGAAAATGTTATGATCCGCCCGGAAACGGTTAATTTTGAAAAAGACGGTCCTCGTGTTGCATTACAACGTATGAAAGATGCTGGAATCTCAAGTATTTATGTCACGAAACGAAACCGTGAACTTGTAGGGATTATTCACGCTACAGATGTTTCAGAGCTTATTAGGCAAAATATAAACAGTGTAGAATCCATCATTATTGAAGATGTACCTAGTGTAGAAAAGAATACACCTTTAAATGAGTTAATGGATCGATTAGCCGTTAGTTCAGTACCGCTAGTCGTAAAAGAGGAGAATCGATTACAAGGCATTATTGTTCGTAGCGCAGTCTTAGGTGCGTTATCAGGAAGTGAGGTTGATTTTAATGGATTTTCTACCCCGTCTGGAAGTAGGTGAATGGGTCGAAACCGCAGCAGATTGGCTGAAGGAGAACGTTGAGTGGTTCTTCGACGCAATTGTATTTTTAATTGCTCTCTTAATAGATGGCATTTATTGGGTCATTTCCCTGCCGCCAAGCTGGCTGTTTATTATTCTAGTAGCAGTAGGAACGTACATGTTAAACCGCGGAAAATGGGGTTTAGTTGCTTTTGTTACGATTGGTTTAGTTTTTATAGATAGTTTGAATTTTTGGAACGGTATGCTTGATACATTATCAATCGTTCTTGCAGCAGGAATTATTTCTGTTATTTTCGGTGTGCCACTTGGCATCTGGATGGCAAAAAAAGATGGCGTCGAGGCGTTCTTCAAGCCTGTTCTTGACTTTATGCAGACGATGCCTGCATTCGTTTACTTAATCCCAGCTGTTACATTTTTTGGTGTTGGGATGGTTCCAGGTGTGGTTGCATCTGTTATCTTTGCGATGCCACCAACGGTTCGTATGACAAATCTCGGCATTCGACAAGTATCAACAGAACTGATTGAAGCGTCAGAAGCATTCGGTTCTACTAGTTCGCAAAAATTATTTAAAGTACAGTTACCTTTAGCAAAAGGAACGATGATGGCTGGTATTAACCAGACGGTTATGCTTGCCCTATCAATGGTCGTTATTGCTGCAATGATCGGTGCATCCGGAATTGGCCGTGATGTGTATCGAGCAGTTGGACAAAATGATATTGGAGCAGGTTTTGAATCTGGTATAGCAATCGTTATACTCGCCATTATTTTAGACCGTTTAACACAAAGTTTTAATAAAAAACAAGAAGCTTAATCTTAGGAACTAGGGGGTCATTCCCCCTTTAAATAAACAAAGAAAACATCTTATAGGAGGTCAATTACGTATGAATTGGAAACAAATTGGTACAACGTCAGGTTTAGCCCTTGTGGTAACACTAGCGGCATGTGGAAATGGTGATGACAGTGGAGAGAACACTGGATCTGTAGAAGATGAAGCAGATATGTTGTCTCAAGAAGACATTGCAGAAAATTTAACTGCTATTACAGGGATTGAACCTGGTGCAGGCGTTATGACAACAACAGAAACAGCAATCGAGGAATACAATCTTGACTTAGATTTAGATGTATCTAGTAGTGCAGTCATGACACAGCAACTTGCCGAACATATAAATAACCACGAGCCGGTGGTTGTAACCGGCTGGTCACCACACTGGAAATTTGAAGCATTTGATTTGAAATATCTTGACGATCCGCAAAATGTTTACGGTGATGGTGAGAATATTCACACAATAGCTCGTGATGGTTTAATGGATGATATGCCTGAAGCGTATCAAATCCTTGATAATTTTTTCTGGACAACAGAAGACATGGAAGCTGTTATGTTAGAGATTGAAGAAGGTTCTACTCCAGAAGAAGCAGCGCGTAACTGGGTTGATGAAAATCAAGATACAGTTGATGAATGGACTGCTGGTGTAGACACTGTTGATGGAGACGAAATTATCCTATCTCTAGTGAATTGGGACACTGAAATTGCGTCAACGAACGTTATTGGTGCAGTTTTAGAAGATATGGGTTACAATCCTGAATTGATGGATATGGAAGCACCATACATGTGGCAATCTCTTGCCGATGGTTCTTCTGATGCGAGTGTAGCAGCTTGGTTACCATTAACACATGGTCATTTCCTAGAGGATTATGAAAGTGACCTTGATGATCTTGGACCAAATCTTGAAGGTGCAGTGATTGGTTTAGTTGTGCCTGAATATATGGATATTGATTCAATTGATCAATTACCAACAGCAGAATAAGCGTAAAAAGTGGTTGAAGGCAAGTATGCCTTCAACCACTTTTTTTGTCGAAAACTTTCTCTGTTATAATATATAACAGTTGTTGTTAAAGGTTATCTGTTATAGTACAATTGAATGAACGATTGAAAGAAAGGTGTTGAAAGGATGGCTTATAAACAGATTGGAAACCTTCAAATTGCAACTACACTCCATCAATTTATTGAACAAGAGGTACTAAAAGGGATTGATGTGAAATCGGATTTATTTTGGAACGGATTTGAGCAAATCATTCATGATCTAGCCCCCATTAATCAACAGTTACTGAAGGAGCGAGAATGGTTTCAAGAGCAGATCAATCAGTGGCATCAAACTCATTCATTTCAAAATGACGATTATTATCAATTTTTAACAGAAATCGGTTATTTGCAGCCGGAGCCAGAGCCTTTTACGATTACCACGAGTGGGATTGATGACGAAATTGCTACACAGGCGGGCCCGCAGTTAGTTGTTCCAATCAACAATAGCAGATTCGCCATAAACGCAGCTAATGCGAGGTGGGGAAGCTTATATGATGCACTTTATGGAAGCGATGTCATTAAGGTCGAAGCAACGAAGGTAGAGGGGTATGATGAAGGTAGAGGAAATGAAGTCATTCGGTACGCCAAACAATTTTTAGATGAAACGGTCCCGTTAGAAAAGGATTCTCACCAGAACGTGGTTGAGTATAAAGTTGTTCAGGAGAACCTCATTGCTACACTAGAGGATGGGACTGAAACTGGTTTAGCAAATGAAAAAGCCTTTATTGGTTTCCAAGGAGATGAACGAGCATTATCAGCCGTCTTGTTTGAGCATCACCATATGCGAATCGTCTTGCAAATTGACCGTTCGCATGCAATAGGAGGGACTGATCGTGCTGGTATTAGCGACATTATACTCGAGTCAGCTTTAACAACCATTATGGACTGCGAAGACTCAGTTACAGCAGTTGATGCAGAAGATAAAGTAGACGTCTATCGGAACTGGTTTCATTTAATGACAGGGAAAAGTAGTGCTTCATTTATGAAAAATGGTCAGAAGACGCAGCGCTCCTTAAATGAAGATGATTATTACCGTTCCCCAACAGGGGCTCCACTACTTGTGAAAGGTCGCTCGTTAATGTTAATTCGAAATGTTGGCCATCTAATGAAAACAGACGCTATTAAAGATGCATCCGGTCGTTCTATACCAGAAGGAATAATGGATGGCGTTATTACAACGCTTATTGCGATGCATGATTTAGCAGGGCATTCATCCGTCCAAAATTCATCAAAGCAATCCATATATATCGTAAAACCAAAAATGCACGGTGCGAAAGAAGTTGCTTTTGCCCATACATTGTTTAACAAAATTGAAGATTTACTCGGGTTAGAACGTTACACAATAAAAATCGGTGTGATGGATGAAGAACGTCGAACCTCGTTAAATTTATCAGCTTGTATTTATGAAGTGAAAGAGCGCATCTTTTTTATTAATACAGGTTTCTTAGACCGAACAGGAGATGAAATCCACACGTCAATGGAAGCAGGTCCTGTTGTTCGAAAGCATGAAATGAAAGAAACGAAGTGGATTCAGTCTTACGAAAAAGCAAATGTTCAAACTGGCTTAAATGCGCAATTTCAAGGAAAAGCACAAATTGGCAAAGGCATGTGGGCGATGCCTGATGAAATGGCTGCATTAGTCAAAGAAAAAGGAAGCCAGCTCAAGGCAGGGGCTTCCACGGCCTGGGTTCCATCACCAACAGCAGCGACACTTCATGCGTTGCACTATCATAAAATCAATGTGATTGATACGCAAACACAGTTAAGGGTCAGTAAAGTTGATTATCGGAAAGATTTATTAGAGGTCCCCCTTGCTAGTCGTTCATATGAGCAGGAAGAAATTGAAGAGGAGCTTGATAATAATATTCAAAGTATCTTAGGATACGTGGTTAGATGGATTGATCAAGGAATTGGTTGTTCAAAAGTCCCAGATATTCATCACATGGCGCTAATGGAAGATCGAGCAACACTTCGAATTTCAAGTCAATTATTAGCAAATTGGCTGTATCATGGCGTTTGTACAAAGGAACAACTCGAACAATCATTTAAAAAAATGGCTCGTGTCGTGGATAAACAAAATGAGCACGATTCTCTCTATCAATCGTTAGTAAGTGAAGAATCGATTGCATTTCAAGCAGCAAAAGAGCTCATTTATTCAGGAAAAACTCAGCCATCTGGCTACACAGAACCAATTTTGCATAAACGCCGACAAGAAGCAAAACATATGATGTTAAAAGCGTAAGAGGGAAGAGGGCGATAGCAAGAACATCGTCCTCTTTTTTTCGCAGCAAAAACCTCTAGGTTCAAAAGTACCCTAGAGGTTTGCGAGAAATCTATTCTTCTGTTTTGCTTAAGCAGTAGTCGCATTGAGTAAAGCTTGGTTCTTTCATTGAGATCTTCTTTCCGCAATCTGTACAAACCGTTGTTGTCTCCTGCACGTTGACCACTCCTTTCCTGATTAGTCCAAATTTCAGTGATTTATGAGAATTGTTCAGTTTCAGTAGAGCCACTCATTGCTCTAGTAGAAGAGGTCCCTCCGGAAATAACAGATACTACTTCATCAAAATAACCTGTGCCGACTTCGCGCTGATGTCTTGTTGCAGTATAGCCTTTTTGTTCATTTGAAAATTCTTGTTGCTGAAGTTCCGAGTAAGCACCCATTCCTCGAGTTGAGTAACCGTTTGCAAGTTCAAACATGCTGTTATTTAAAGCATGGAAGCCAGCTAGCGTGACAAACTGGAATTTATAGCCCATTTCTCCCAGACGTTCTTGGAATGTTTCAATTTCATCGTCCGATAATTTTGCTTTCCAGTTAAATGAAGGAGAGCAGTTATAAGCAAGTAGTTTTCCAGGAAACTTCTCATGAATGGCATCAGCAAACGCTTGTGCCTCTTCTAAATTAGGCTCGGATGTTTCACACCAAATTAAATCGGCATAAGGGGCATAAGCCAGCCCTCGAGCAATGGCTTGATCTAAGCCAGCATTTGTACGGAAAAACCCTTCTTCTGTCCGATTATGACTAGCGATAAAGTGGTGATCATATGGATCAATGTCGCTTGTAAGCAAGTCAGCAGCATTCGCATCTGTCCGAGCGATGATAAGTGTTGGAACACCTAGAACATCAGCGGCTAGTCGAGCGGCAATCAAGTTCTGTACAGCAGTACGTGTAGGGATAAGCACCTTTCCACCTAAATGGCCACATTTCTTTTCAGATGCAAGTTGATCTTCAAAGTGAACACCAGCAGCCCCAGCTTCAATCATTGATTTCGTTAGTTCGTATACATTTAAGCGTCCACCAAAACCGGCTTCTCCATCTGCGACAATCGGGGCAAACCAATGTGTAGATGAATCTCCTTCGACAAATTCAATTTGATCGGCGCGTTGCAAAGCTTGATTAATATTTTTTACAATTTTAGGAACACTATTAGCAGGATATAAGCTTTGATCCGGATACATTTGCCCTGATAAATTGGCGTCTGCAGCAACTTGCCAGCCGCTAAGATAGATGGCTTTTAAACCCGCTTTTACTTGTTGAACTGCTTGGTTCCCCGTTAGTGCTCCAAGGGCGCGAACAAATGGATCAGTATGGATAAGGTCCCATAAGCGTTCAGCTCCTTTTTCTGCAAACGTATACTGGATTGGCATTGATCCTCTTAAACTGATCACATCTTCTGCAGAATAACCTCGAGTCACGCCTTCCCACCTTGTTTCTGTTTCCCATTGTTGTTGTAATTGCTCGGCTGCTTTTGCACGATTCATTTTCATCTCTCCTCTAACTGTTATATAACAATTTAATTATTTAATAACTATACTATTACAGAGGGTGAGAGAACGTCAATGCTTTTTTTGAAAAAATCTTACAATTATTTTCGACAAATATGATTTTGTGTAGAAAGACGGTATAACTAACCGTTTATATGTAGAAAATAATGGAGGAGACTGTAGGAAAAGTAGAGGGAAGATTTTATGTTTATTTTTATTGTGTTGTTTTTAATCATTCCAACGATTTTGTTGTTATTAGCAAGACAATCCTTTTTCATTGAAAAAATCTTTTCGCTTGTTGCCGTTATAAGCGTATTTACATTCGGATCAATAACTATGTCAGCTGTATATCAAATTTTAGATAACCAAACCGTGTTTATGACTTCGATCCATGCCGTGTTCCTTGAACCATTTTTTTTAGTATCAGGTGGCTATTTACTATTTTTTTTGGCGTATCGATTGTTGGATGATTTATTGCGATGGTAGTAACGTGTTTGAGGCATATGTTTATGGGCGTTCCGTAGGTTCAAATATGTATAAACAATAACTCTTTTTATCAAAAAAACCGCTCCATAGTTAAATAACCATGGTGTGAGCGGAATAGGATAGAGTCCATGAAGAATGGAGAGATACAAAGCTTAATTGACACATCTGTCTTACTCATTAACGCCGATGGAGACTCCGATAGGATAAGAAACAGTCTGAAAATCCAAGAGTGATCTTATCGAAGGAGTTAAGGCGCTGCCCGCGGCAAAGAAGACACAGTGAGTGCAAGTGATAACGTAGCGCAAACGGATGTCGCGTTTGTGCCTGTGGTGGAAGCGTCCATCCGCGCGATAAGTGATGACGATCATTTGAATTGAACGTTCACATTTTTGGATAAAGGACGACAGTCTTTAAACAGACTTAATCAAACTATAAAAGAAGTGTATCGTGATTTTACATAAAGACGTGGACATGACTCGGAATAGCTTATGTTGTATGACGACCGAAATAGATACGAGAAGAGATTTTTCCGAGTATTTTCATTTGTATTATTACTTTTTCTTTGGTACAGTAAAGTCATGATGGATTGATGACATCTGGCTGTTGATGTGCTTGCTTTTGTTTTTTCTCTAAGCATAATTCTAACCATTTAATCGTGCCGAAAAAAACAAGGATATATTGAATAATCGTTAATTGTTTGATTGGTTTTGCCGATAATAAATAAAAGATAACCGTTAAAACAAATGACAGGATGACAAAAGGGTTATCTAAGCGTTTGATCATGGTGATCCCTCCAAAAAAAGTTGTGATGAAATGTCACAATTCAACATCATTCTCACCCTGATCTATGGTAAGATGGGTGAAAGATTGAACAGATGAAATGAGTGATAAAATGACGACTGAGCGAATACAGCGATGGACCAAGACGAGACTAAGGGAACATTTAAGTGTTATTCGAGGAGAACGCCCGCCTACCTTAGTTCTCAGACATGCCACTTACTTGAATTTTGCAAGAAGAAAATGGGTTGAAGCCAATATATGGATAGCAGATGATCAAATCGTCTACGTTGGTCAAGATCTCCCTGAAATGTTAGGAGATGCTGAAGTGGTTGACTGTACCGGACAATTTATTGTTCCAGGTTACATTGAACATCACGCCCATCCATTTCAATTATATAATCCCCATAGCTTGGCTCAATATGCATCTGAACGCGGGACAACAACGTTGATTAATGACAATCTAGTATATTTTTTAAACTTAGAAAAAAAGAAAGCGCTTTCTTTAATAGAAAAGCTTGAAGAACTGCCGACAACAATGTATTGGTGGACGAGATATGATTCCCAATCAGAATTATTAAAGGATGAGATGTTTTCTAATTCCAAAATTAAATCTTGGCTTGAGCATCATCTTGTCGTTCAAGGTGGAGAATTAACATCGTGGCCAGCAGTGTTACAAGGTGATGATACGATCTTGCACTGGATGCAAGAAACGACACGACTCCGAAAGCCAATTGAGGGTCATATGCCAGGTGCATCGGAGAAGACGTTATCTCAGATGGCATTGTTAGGAGTGACTTGCGACCATGAAGCGATAACAGGTGAAGAAGTCATCCGTAGGTTGGATGTAGGGTATACGGCTTCTTTACGTCATTCTTCCATTCGACCAGATTTACCGCGTTTATTTGAAGAGTTAAAAGAACTAGGTGTAGACTATTTCGGGCGTTGCTTAATGACAACGGACGGATCGCCACCATCTTTTTATGAAGAAGGGATTATGAATACGTGTATTCAAATTGCCATTGATGCAGGGATTAACCCAATTGATGCTTATGGAATGGCAACGTACTATGTTGCTCGTTATTACAATGTTGATCATAAGCTAGGTATGATTGGACCTGGTCGAATTGCTCATTTGAATTTCTTATCAGCGAAAGATGCACCTACGCCAGTAAGTGTTCTTGCTAAAGGACAGTGGGTTCGTCGCGATGGAAAAGATATTAGACAGGAACAAACGTTTAATTGGTCTGATTATGGAATAAATCCGATTGAATTTAATTGGGAACTGTCTGAAGATGAGCTTCATTTTTCAATGCCAATGGGTATTGAAATGACGAATGCGGTTATTTTAAAACCTTATCAAACCATGCTTGAAACGTCAGCTACCGCGCTATCAACAGATCATGACGAATCGTTTTTTGCAATGATTGATAAAAAAGGAAAATGGCTCGTTACCACAACGCTCAGAGGATTTGCAACGTCTGTGATGGGTTTAGCTAGTTCCTATTCATACACTGGGGACGTTATTTTGATCGGAAAGTCATTAAAAGCGATGGTGCAAGCATTTAATGAGTTAAAGAAACAAGGTGGCGGATTAATTCTCATTGAAGATGGAGAAGTGATTGATCGCATCAAGCTACCGTTACTCGGAATGATGTCTGATGAACCGATGGAAGTCATTATGGAGCAGGAACGCAGCTTTACGAAAAAGTTAAGAGATCGAGGTTATACGCACGAGGATCCAATGTATAGTTTGCAATTCTTTTCGTCTACTCACCTTCCTTATATTCGTGTTACACAAAAAGGGATCTATGATGTTCGCAAGAAAAGAATTTTATTTCCAGCAATAATGAGGTAAAATAAAATTACTTTGGTGCTTTACCACTTTAAAAAATAAGCGCATCATAAGAGAAGCACTTAACTCGAAAGGTGTGACATGTGTTGCAAATAAATAAATTAAGAGGAAAAGAATTGGATCAGTTGTTTCAAGCCATCCTTTCTTTAAAAGATGTGGAAGAAGCGTATGAATTCTTTGATGACCTATGCACAATTAACGAAATCCAGTCTCTTGCTCAGCGCCTTGAAGTTGCGCGAATGTTACGTGATGGCTACACGTATCATAAGATTGAAACAGAGACAGGAGCAAGTACAGCGACGATTTCACGCGTGAAGCGCTGTTTAAACTATGGCAATGATGGGTATCGACTTACGCTAGATCGGATTGATGCGCAAGAGCTCGAAAAAACACAAGATGCATAAGGTAAGAGGAGTAGCTCGCAGAATGTTTTCTGCGAGCTTTTTTAACGTTCAACATGAAACTGAGGAGAGAGTGAGGTAAACTAGACGTGAATATTCTTGCTAGTAAGATTTTCGAAAAACAATGGTACTAGCGGGCAAGATTCGCTACAATAAACGTTAAAAACAAAAGGAGCCCGTTTATGACCGATCGAACGTCAATAAAGAAACAGCTGCGAGCAGCTAGCGGTGAAGAATCATGCGACCTTTTACTAACGAACGCAACGATTGTAGATGTGTATACATGCTCCACGTACAAAAGTACGATTGCGATAACAGATGGAATGATTGTGGGGATTGGTGACTACAAAAAGGGAGATCAAACGATTGACTTAGAAGGGAAATGGATTTGCCCTGGCTTGATCGATGGGCACGTACATATTGAATCTGCGATGGTTCGTCCAGAGGATTTAGCACGAGTTCTCCTTCCTAGAGGGGTAACGACAATTGTTGCAGATCCACATGAGATTGCAAACGTTGGTGGCGCTGATGCGGTTCGGTATATGATCGAAGCTGCGAAAGACATCCCAATGGATATTAAAATGATGGCTCCTTCAAGTGTTCCAGCGGCGTCGTTTGAAGAAAACGGTGCTTCTCTTACGAGCAAGGACATAGAAGCTCTTTTTCTCGAAGGAGAGATGCATGGTTTAGGTGAAGTGATGGATTTTCCAGCGGTAGTCACTGGTGATGATGAGATGCTTGAGAAGATTGAGCTAGCGAAAAAGTACGGACAAACCATTGACGGTCACGGTTCGGGTCTAGATGAAAAAGCACTTAATGCCTATAGAGTGGTAGGGATTGAGAATGACCATGAAGCTATTAAAGAGGAAGAAGCATTAGAAAGAATAAGAAAAGGTTTTTACGTTTTAATGCGAGAAGGCACGGCAACAAGAGATCTAGAAGCCATTCTTCCAGTTGTAACGGCTCACAACAGCAGAAGATTTGCCTTTGCGACAGATGATAAGCATTTAGATGACTTAGTAGAAGAGGGAAGCATTGATTTTCATATTCGCAAAGCCATTCGGCTTGGTATGGACCCTTTACAAGCGATTCAAATGGGAAGCTTAAATGCTGCGGAATGTTTTCAGCTTCATACTAAAGGAGCCATTGCGCCTGGAAAAGAAGCGACCTTTTTAATTTTGAGTGATTTGGACGCATTTGAAGTTGAGGATGTATTTGTAAAAGGGAAAAAAGTAGCAGAACAAGGAAGGGTGCTTTCATCATTTCGTGATTATGTGGATGTGCCGTCTCAACTTCTAGACAGTGTCCACATAAAACCTTTTACAAAAAAGGACTTGAAGCTACCGTTAAAGAACAGCGGAAGTGCGACAATCATTGAAGCTTCATTAACGTCAATCGTAACGAGGAAAGTAACAGAAGCGGTTGAGACAGAAGATGGGTGTTTTAAACCAAGCAGCAACCATTTAAAACTTGTTGTGATGGAGCGTCATCATAGAAAAGGTCATATTGGTGTCGGGATATGTAAAGGAATCCCAATTAAACGAGGTGCGATTGTGTCAACGGTGGCACACGATTCGCACAATATTATCGCATGTGGTACAGATGATGAAAGCATTGAGCATGCGATTAAGCATATTGCTGAGTGTGGTGGTGGAATGGCCGTTGTCAATGGCCCTAACGTATTGGCGACGCTACCTTTAACGATTGGTGGCTTAATGTCCGTACACTCGGTTGATCAAGTAAAACGTCAATTAAATCAGTTACAAAAAGCGCTCCAAGAACTTGGTTATGACGAACATGTAGATCCGTTTTTAACCCTCGCTTTTCTAGCGCTGCCAGTCATTCCTTCTATTAAATTAACGTCAAAAGGATTATTTGATGTTGAAGCATTTTCATTTATCGAGCAGTAAAAAAGAGAGCTGTGGCAAAATCTATTAAAGGATTTTACCACAGCTTTTTGTTTTACGGGTTCCTGTAAGTAGCACGACATTCGCAAGTCGCTCTGACTTTGCAGGTGGCATACTCTTTGTGCCTCGCTTCACGAGTCTAACTCTTAAAAATAATTAGTACAGGTGCTCGAACGTGTATCCCACTTTTGTAGCTTTTACTTCGGTATTAGCTGAAGATGGTCGCTTAATGGTTGATACTGTTCTGATTGAAGGGAGGTAATGTGATAGTCACCATTGACCCAAGCCTCTCGCTGGCTATGGTAAGTGTCGCTAAAAACATGACCGGATTGTCCAGGTCCCACAAGGTGATGCGTATTTTCAAGGTCGGCTAAATCCATCACACCACGCCAACCAGCGCCATTTGTGACGATTCCCGTTTCTGTTTGATAACTGGCGGCTTTTACAGTAATACGACTTCCGTCGGCAGGCAATGGAGAGCCATTAAACAAATAGTTCAACGGTGTAATCGCTGCAAGAGGATGATTGAAAACAACTTGGTGAAACTCTCCCCATTTCCAATCGTTGGGAATTTCTCCTTGTAACTCGGTTGCCCGAGCAACCGCTTGTTGGAAACTAGTAGAAACGAGTGTTTCAAAGCCACCTGCTTTTTCAATCCAAGGTCCGGTTTGCCCTTCATCTGCATCCCGCAGCATTTCATCAACAATATTGGCTCTTCCTTCAAACAAGTCATAAATTTCTTTAGGGAGCGCTTCTTTAAACAATTGTGATGAGATTTCATCCATCCATAAATGAAACAATAATGGGCCAGCTTCATCCCGTAAGTCCTCGTACTGCCAATCTTGTAGCATCGCTAGTGCTTGTTCTTCAATATCAGATTGTTCACGATCACCTAGTGCACGTGTAAGAATCGGCACAAACTCTTCTGCCTGTAAATTAACCACGTCCATTTGCAAGTCCATCATGTCTTCGGCAGTGTGGTCGGATGCTGCATAGAGAACATCAATAATACGCTGATGACGATAAGGTTGTGCCCAAGTGTGTGTAAGGTGATAAGGGTAGTCATCATCAACGATTTGATTATTGGCAGTTGAAATGATGCCTGAATCTGGATTTATAATTGTAGGCAGCTCATCCCAAGGAATGTAGCCTTCCCATTGATAGGCGGGATCCCAGCCAGGTACAGGAAGCAGAGCGTCATCCTCTTCTGGGCGAATGGGGATCAATCCATTGGCACGATACGCAATCGTGCCATTTTGGCTTGCAAACACAAAATTTTGCGCTGGTGCTTGAAAAGACGTTAACGCTTCAGAAAAGGAATCCCAGTCATCTGCGCGGTTAAAGTCGAGCACGGCTTGAAGCTCTGTTGTCGCTTCATGAGCTGTCCAGCGCATAGAAAGGGCATATTCAGCTTGTTCATCAAAGGACGCATATTCTGATAAAAGAGGACCGTTTCTCGTTAGCGTAATCTCATGTTCATAAGGCTCTTGGTCTGCAACAAGAATTTCTTCTGTAATCACTTCAGCTTCATACCACTCGTCATCGTATAAAAAGGTTGATGGTTCTTCAGGATGTCGTTGCTCAAAATAAAGCTGTTGGACATCAGGCCCTACGTTTGTTACGCCCCAAGCAATTTCTTCATTTGATCCTAAAATGATCCCGGGAACCCCTGCAAAAATGACCCCTGTTACGTTGACAGTAGGGGAAGTTAAATGGGTTTCATACCATATACTTGGTGTAGCTAGCCCGAGATGAGGATCATCAGCAAGCAATGGTTCACCTGATGCTGTCCGCTCTCCTGAAAGAACCCAGTTATTGCTACCAGCGAAAGGATGTGGCAAATAGTCACCAGTCTTTGAGAAAGCGCTTTTAATATCGACTGGAATGTTTTGCGCTAATTCTAAAATAACGGGACCATCTTCTGGATAAACAGGCATTAAATCAAGAGCTTCTTCTTCTGTAACGTGTTGAGCAAGCCAGTGACGAAACGCTTGCCCTTGCCAGTTTCCATTTAAATCATAGGCCATATACTTTCCAATCGTCAATGAATCTAAAGGCTCCCACGGTGTTGGTTCATAACCGGCAAGTCGAAATTCAATCGGCAGCTCTCCATTTTCAATGGCTTGTGTCATAAAGGCATTGACACCTTCCGCATACGCCTCTAAGTATCCGTACGTTTCTTCGTCATAAGCTGCTTCTGATGCTTCGGCGGCACGACGTAATCCAAATGTTCGAAAAAACCGATCTTGGTCCAGCATGCCTTCACCGATTACTTCAGCTAGCTGACCTGAAGCTTGTCGCCGACTTAAATCCATTTGAAATAAGCGATCTTGGGCTGTCACGAACCCTTGCGCAAAATAAAGATCGACATCATTTTCCGCTTCAATATGAGGAACACCTTGCTCATCTCGGTAAACTGACACTTCATCAGCTAACCCTGCAACCTCTAGCTCCCCGCGCACTTGTGGCATTGGCTTTTGGAGCTGTAGATATGCCCAAATGCCAATACTTATTAATAAAAGGAAGAAGACGCCGATTGAAATAATAAAAATTTTTTTCCACGGAACACGTTTTTTCTGTTTTAATTTAGCTGTTTCCATATAATCCTCCCCTTCAAAAAAGAAAACGCTTTCGAATCTAGTATTCGAAAAGGATAAACAAACTCCTGCAAATCAATTGCGTTTTTTAACCACTCATGCATTCTAAAGATACGATATGCTTGAAAAGAGAGGGATACGCATGATTATTATTGAAAATGACGATCTTCAAGTAGAACTAATGAATAGTGGTGCAGAGGTTCAAAAAGTGATTGATAAACATACAGGGAAAAATAAAATGTGGAGTGGGGACCCAGAATACTGGGGAAGGGTTTCACCAATTTTATTTCCAATTGTTGGCGCTTTAAAAGGAGGAACGTATCGGTATGAAAACCAGATGTATACACTTCCTCGACATGGCTTTCTTAGAGATCAAATGTTTGTGACCAATCATCTAGAACGATCAAAGGTTCGCTTTCATTTTGAATCTTCTGGTCAGTTTACAGATGTGTATCCGTTTGAATTTACGATTCATGTAAACTACGAATTAGTTGAGCGATCGCTAAAAGTAACGTGGGAAGTAAAAAATGATACAGACGGACCCATGTATTTCTCCATCGGCGGACATCCTGGCTTCGCTTTACCTATGAGAGAAGGAAGAAAAACGGCTGATCATGTCATCGAGTTACAATCGAGCCA
Organism: Shouchella sp. JSM 1781072; assembly: GCF_041949915.1. Taxonomy (NCBI): domain Bacteria; kingdom Bacillati; phylum Bacillota; class Bacilli; order Caryophanales; family Bacillaceae; genus Shouchella; species Shouchella sp. JSM 1781072. The sequence goes on along the minus strand of NZ_JBHFQE010000004.1, from coordinate 200,929 downwards.
GCAGTTAAAGCAGTACCAGTTAGTGGACAATCTGTTGGAAGAAGTGAAGGATCAAGCTATTTCCTCATCTTTTTCTCTTTCGCCTGAGCGGTTTAAGCGTGACGCGCTTGTATATGAAGGTGTTGATAAAGTCTCAGTCACTATCGATCAGTCGATTATGCTTGAACTAGATGTGCAAGATGCACCATATGTTGGCGTTTGGTCTCCATATAGAGAAGGTGAGGACGAGCTAGCTTTTATTTGCATTGAACCTTGGTACGGCTTAGCGGATACAACCGAGACGAGCGGTTCATTAGAAGAGAAAAAAGGAATTCAAAAACTTGCTGTAGGTGAACAGTTTACAGGCGGTTACACAATTAAGTTCTGAAAATTGTAACACATGGTGCGAAGGTTCAAGCTTGCTCTTGTTGAATAGATATAGAGACGAGAGGAGCTGATTAGATGATTTACTACGAAATTGAGTGCATCACGTGTAAACAGCTATACAAAGCGATAGAAGGAACAGCTTTATACAGATGGTATAAGGAACATCCGAATGAGAGAACGATGTGTCCCGATTGTTCCCGAAAAATCGAAAAAGAAGCGCAGAAACAGTTTCTTGGGTGAAGAGATTTTGTAGCGGATTAGGTCAAGGTGCAACAGTGTCAACTTTGACCTAATCCATTTTTTATTCGCTTTGTTTAGTCAGTTCACTTGCTTTTCCTGCTTTCATAACCATTCCTGCTAACGGTTTAGGGAACCATTCTTGAATGGTTTGGGCTAATCCAATTAATGAATCAAGGTTAACGCCAGTATCAACACCCATTTCTTCAAACATATGCACCATATCTTCCGTACAGACATTCCCGACAGCAAGTGGTGCGTAAGGACATCCACCTAAGCCAGCGATAGAAGCATCAAAATGCCGTACGCCGGATTCATAACCTGCCAACGTATTGGCTAATGCTAACCCTCTTGTATTATGAAAATGAAGACCAAGTTCCAAATCTTTGCCAAACTCAGTAAATAATGCAGAGACTCGTTCTTTTACTTGAGATGGGTGAGCCATTCCTGTTGTGTCTCCTAAAACAATTTTTGATGCGCCAGCTTGTAAAAAAGCATCAACCATTCTCATGACTTCTAATTCTGAAACAGATCCACTAAATGGACAACCAAACGAGGTTGATAAGATAGCTGTAACAGGTTTAATCGAATGTGCTTCGCGTACACTAGGAAGTAAATCAGCTAATCCATCTTGAACAGAGCGTTTCGAATTTTTCAAGTTGAAAGCGTCGCTAACCGCCATTGATAGGTGTAAATGCGTAATCGATGTTTGCATGGCGCGGTCAACGCCACGACTATTAAGAGCGAGTCCGGCTACCTCAATCGCAGCTGGTCGTTTCCAGTGGATTAAAATTTCTTCAGCGTCAGCCATTGCGGGAACGAACTTAGGATGCACAAATGAAACCGCTTCCAATTTTGTTAATCCAGCTTGAACAAAACCTTCTAACATCTGAATCTTTTGCTCGGTTGAAATAACTGTTTTTTCGTTTTGTAATCCGTCGCGTGCACCAACTTCGACAATATGTATCAACTTAATCAGCTCCTTATGCATTTTTAAAAGATGCTACAGGCGGAAAACACCCGCCTGCAGCGAAACTTTGTGTGAATACTTACGCTTGTAAAGATAAGTAGCGAAAAAAAGTAACAGCGGCAATGAGCGCCACACCTATTAAATAAATAATCGCTAAACGACGTTCTCGTGCATCGGTTGTTTTTAACGTGTGCAGGATGAGTAAAGCTGCGAGCACCATATTTAAGACGGACACGATAAAGAAAGGAAAGATGCTTTGGTACAAATTCTGAGAAGCGATCCCTACAAGATTAACGAGAGCGACAACGATAAATAACCACATGTAAATCATAATAATTAAAGAAGGTCTTTCTTTTTTTTGTTTCTTTGCCATGGAAATTCTCCTTTGTATCAGTTGTTTCAAATAATTGTTTTGAACCCCATATTCAAAATTGGTCATGCCATTAAAACGTGCACCTCTTTCAAAAGTGATCCAGCTTTTACCAAACCCTATTGAATTGAAAATGGTTAAAGGATAACGCAAGACCTGGAGCGAAAGTATTAGTGAAACGAGCGCTTGATAATGGGTTCTTGCTTATAATCCAAGTGTAGCATATGCTGCCCTTTTAATGCCCATTTTTAATATAGAAATAAATGAAGGATGAGGAAGATGTTTAGTCATATTCTAACTGAGTGTTGACTTGTTTTTCATTTAGTTTTCTTTCAATGCTTACACTTGAATGAATTTTATAATAAGTCGCAGTAGTCATTTTAACGAATGATAACAGTGATATTATTTGTAACATCTTTCTTATTAAATGGCGACGACTCCTGCGGGAACAGCACGTGTCCGAAGACAATGGAGCGTTTTTTTGCGGAAATGGCTGAGGCCGTGCCCGGGGAAAGCGGTCGCCATTTTAAATAGATTTTACGTCATTTTCGCATCTAATTCGAATGATGAAATTGATTCACTTGAATCCATTATAGAAAACCTTACATAATCTTAATCTTTTTTTTAAATGAACAAAACGTTTGCCTCATATACTAAAAGTAGAAAAAGTAAGGGAGGGTTAAACAATGGAAGAAAAAATGCAAAATGAAACAGGCGAAAACTTAGTCGTTGGGGCATTATGGGCTTTGCTCATTAGTTTGCCAATATGGATGGGGGTTGCTTACTTCAGTTATAAGCTTTTTCTTTCGTTTGGATAATGGACGACTTTGCTACTTGGGAAAAATCTAACTTTATCATACCGTAAAGGGTAAACAAAAACGAGATTCCTTGTTTTTTGTTTACCCTTTTCTCATAATGTTGTATGATAATGATTATCAATAGTATTATGTAAGTGGAAAAGGAAAATGACTTTATGGGGAGACAATCAGCGGCATCAACTTTAGAGAAAGCAAAAGTACGATCAAAGCCAGTTTACGCTTTTTTAGTGCTAGGTATTGGTCTTGTTGTTCTAACTGCTGCACTGATTCTATCCGTTTCTTTTGGGGCTGCTCAAATCGAGATTGGGACAATTTGGTCAGCGATTACGGAGTTTGATCCAACGATTACAGAACACCAGATTATTCATGATATTCGAATCCCAAGAGCGTTAGGCGCTGCAATTGTTGGCAGTTTTTTAGCTGTTGCTGGTGCAATTATGCAAGGTATGACGCGTAACCCGTTAGGTGAACCGTCGATAATGGGGGTCATGGATGGTGCTGCCCTCGCTATTGCGATTACATTTGCTTTTAGCGCGAGTGTGTCAGGAACTGGATTAATGACGGCGGCCTTTATAGGAGCTGGTGTAGGAGCTTCCTTTGTTTTTTTAATTGGCTCCTTTGCGAGAGGCGGGCTAACGCCTGCAAAACTTGCTTTAGCAGGCGTTACGGTTGGTGCGTTTTTAAGTGCGATCTCTTCAGGAATTGCGATCCATTTTAATGTGGCGCAAGATATTAGCTTTTGGTTCGCAGGCGGATTAGCTGGTATGTCATGGACGAACATTCGAATGATTCTCCCTGTGGCAGTAGGTGGCTTGTTATTAGCTTTCGTTCTTTCAAGATCTGTGACCGTTTTAAGTCTAGGTGAAGACGTTGCCAAAGGATTAGGACAGCGTATACTTTTAATAAAAATTTTAGGCATTATCGTTGTGCTTTTGTTAACAGGGGCAGGTGTAGCTGTCGCAGGTGCGATTGGTTTTATCGGCTTAGTGATTCCACACATAACAAGAGGGCTTGTCGGAGTCGACTATCGATATATAATCCCTTGTTCAGCAGTACTCGGCGCATTACTTTTAGTTTTAGCAGATTTAGCTGCTAGACTCGTAAATGCACCATTTGAAACGCCTGTAGGAGCAATGACAGCATTAATTGGGGTACCATTCTTCCTTTATCTCGCTCGACGTGATGGGAGGAAGCTATAATGAAAGCGATTATGAAAAAACCTTCATCGATTATGATTCTTTTATTAATCATTATTGGCTTTACGTTTCTAGTAAGTTTACAAACGGGGACGATTCAAATTCAACCTTTAGATGTGCTGCGAACGTTATTTGGGGCAGGGTCGGAGCGAGATGCGTTAGTATTATTTGAATTTCGTTTGCCGCGAATGGTTATCGCTCTGCTTGTAGGAGCAGCGCTAGCTGTGTCAGGAGCGATTTTACAGAGTATCTCTCAAAACGAGCTAGCGGATCCTGGAATTTTAGGTATTAATACAGGGGCTGGGTTAGCAGTCGTCGTGTTTATTTATTTTTTCCAAGGTTCTTTAACTGGCGTTAGTCAATTGTCGATTTTTATCATGCCTGTTTTTGCCTTTATCGGCGCGGCATTTGCAGCGTTTTTAATTTATTTATTTGCTTGGAAAAAAGGCGTTACACCTGTTCGACTCATTTTAGTTGGGATTGCAATAAATGCTGCGTTTAGTGCATTGTTAATCGTGGTTCAGCTTCGGATGGAGCCGAATGATTTTATGCAGGCGACGATTTGGTTAACAGGAAACATATGGGGAACAACGTGGGCCTATGTATTAACAATTCTACCTTGGGTGCTTATTCTTGTTCCGCTCGCCTTGTATAAGGCACGAACACTAAATGTTATGCAGATTGGCACGGAGTCTTCAATCTCTTTAGGCGTAGCAATGGAAAAAGAAAGACGCGTTCTTCTCGTTCTTGCTGTAGCACTAGCTGCTATTTCGGTGGCTGTGGCTGGCGGTATTGCCTTTTTAGGGTTAGTTGCTCCGCATATTGCGCGAAGACTAGTTGGACCGAAACATCAAGTGATGATTCCAACAGCAACGCTCGTCGGTGCATGTATTATGTTGGCAGCAGATATGGTTGGGCGAAATATACTCGCACCATCAGAAATTCCGGTTGGAATTGTCATTGCCATTTTAGGTGCACCTTATTTCTTGTACTTATTAATGAGAACACCGTAGGAGGGAAAAGCTCTTGTCACGTTTATCAACAAAGCAGCTATCCATTGGTTACGAAAAAAGAGAGATTGTTCATGATTTACATCTTCATATACCAGATGGTCAAATCACAACCATTATTGGACCGAATGGATGCGGGAAGTCTACGATTTTAAAAACGATTGCTCGGATTTTACAAGCTTCAAAAGGTGCCGTGTATTTAGACGGAAAATCGATTCATAAACAATCGACTAAAGAAATTGCGAAAAAGATGGCTGTTTTGCCACAGTCACCTGAAGCGCCAAGCGGGTTAACTGTCGAAGAATTGGTTGCCTATGGTCGATATCCACATCAAAAGGGATTTGGTCAGTTAACCGGTTATGATCGGGAAATCATCGAGTGGGCATTAGAACAAACGAATATGGCTGAATTTGCTGACCGATCCATCGATGCTCTCTCAGGTGGTCAACGCCAACGAGTTTGGATTGCGATGGCACTAGCACAAGAAACGGATATTTTACTGTTAGATGAACCGACGACTTATTTGGATCTTGCTCACCAGCTAGAAGTGTTGCAAGTGCTCGAGCGCTTGAACCAAGAACAGAAACGTACCATCGTGATGGTCATTCATGATTTGAACCATGCTGCGCGTTTTGCTGATTATATGGTGAGTATTCGAGCAGGCAAAATTGTAAAAGAAGGTGCTCCTGAAGATGTGATGAATGCAGAAGTGTTACGTGATGTCTTTCAAATTGATGCGAGTATCGTAACAGATCCACGAACAGGAAAGCCGGTTTGCTTAACATACGATTTACTTCGACAGGAAGAGAGCGAACGAATTCCTGCATATGCATAAACACGTAAAGGCTCGTCGACCTGATAGACGAGCTTTTTTTTATTAAAAAACATAGGATTGTGAGAATGTTGTTGACATTGAGAATGATATTCGTTATCATTTAGAAAGAACGTGACACATACACGTCTAGTTATTAGACCCCTTTTGGACCCCTACACTGCCTATGTAGGGGTTTTTTGTTTCTGTACATGGACATTGGAAAAGTTGGAAATCCTAAAGATAGGTAAACAAAAAGGAGCCGCTTGTCTATGATTACAGAAGATGAACGATACATATTTGAACGGGAACTTGAGCAATTAGAAAGAGAAAAACAAAGTGCGCAATTAAATGAAAAATATAAAACATTTATTAATGAACAAATTGAACTTTTGCAAAGCGTGATCTATGGTGAACAAACGGACTAATTGTGGATGATAACGGGATAAAGATATGAAGGGCTCTATTTATGCAGATGAAAAAAGGTAGTGCTTTTTTTGTGAGGATTTCCGTTAATTTCACGCAAAGGATACACGACATGTGTGGCGAACTTTGTTATAATAACTTGCAGAACGAACGTGCGTATTCGTGCTCGTTAAAGGGAGGCACACGTAAGTAACGATGATGAAAAATATAAATGAATGGTCGCATGTATTTAAGATTGATCCAAATAAAGAATTAACCGCTGAGGAACTGGAACGTTTATGTGAATCGGGGACTGATGCGGTTATTATTGGTGGAACAGATGGTGTGACGTTAGATAATACATTAGCGCTCTTAGTACAAATTAGACGCTTTCCCATTACAGTGGCTCTTGAAGTGTCAAACCTTGAATCAATTACACCAGGCTTTGATTATTACCTCATTCCAACGGTGTTAAATAGTCAACAAACAGAATGGGTGATCGGGCAGCATCACCAAGCGATGAAAGAATACGGAGAACTTATAGATTGGGACACCTTTATCCCTGAAGGGTATTGCGTGTTAAATGCGGAAGCAAAAGTGGCCGAGCTTACAAACGCAAAAACATCGCTGTCGATAGATGATATAAGTGCCTATGCAAGACTGGCTGAAAAGATGTTACACTTACCTTTCTTTTATTTAGAGTACAGCGGGACAAAAGGTTCACTTGATGTGGTAAAAGAAGTGAGCAGAGTCTTATCTTCCACGAAACTTATTTATGGTGGTGGCATTCAAACGGCGGAAGAGGCAAAAGAATACGCTGCATATTCAGATGTGGTAGTCGTTGGGAATGCTATATACACACATTTTAAAGAAGCGTTAAAAACAGTAGAAGCAGTAAAAGGTGGTGCGTCATAGATGCAAGACACGATTATTGAACGAATGTTAGAAGGATTGAATCCGGAACAGCGAAAAGCGGTTGTTCATACAGATGGTCCAGTCTTACTCATGGCAGGAGCTGGTAGTGGAAAAACCCGAGTGTTGACCCACCGCATTAGTTATTTATTACGACACAACCAAACGCCTCCTTGGGCAGTCCTAGCACTTACATTTACAAATAAAGCTGCTCGAGAAATGAAAGACCGAGTTGCTCAATTAGTAGGGCCAATCGCTGAAGATATTTGGATCTCAACGTTTCACTCTATGTGTGTACGTATCTTACGTCGAGATATTGACCGCATAGGATACAGTCGTAATTTTTCGATTCTCGATTCAGGCGATCAGTTATCCGTTATTAAACAAATCTTGAAAGCACAAAACATCGATTCAAAAAAGTTTGATCCGAAAGCCATTCTTGGTATCATTTCAAGCGCAAAAAACGAATTAAAGTCGGCAAAAGCATTTGCGAAGACGGCTGAAGGAATGTTTGATCAAGTCGCAGCCGACGTATACATGGAATTTGAAAAACGGTTAAAAGTAAACAATGCGTTAGACTTTGATGATTTAATTATGAAGACAATTGAATTATTTAATGATGTGCCGGAAGTCCTCGAATTTTACCAACGTAAATTCCAATATATTCATGTTGATGAGTATCAAGATACGAACAAAGCACAGTATAAATTGATTAAGTTGATGGGCGATCGTCTGCAAAACATTTGTGTAGTTGGGGATTCAGATCAATCTATTTACAAATGGCGTGGCGCAGATATCCAAAATATCCTCTCGTTTGAAAAAGATTACCCGGATGCAACCGTTATTATGCTTGAGCAGAACTACCGCTCAACAAAGACGATCTTACAAGCCGCAAACCAAGTCATTGGCAATAACGGCAACCGTAAACCTAAAAATTTATGGACGGAAAACGATCAAGGCGAAAAAATTGCTGTATACGAAGCGGCATCCGAACATGCAGAAGCTCAGTTTGTTGTTGAAAAAATTAAAGAGACAGCAGTGAAGGACTCAAGTTTTTCCTATTCGGATGTGGCAGTTTTGTATCGAACAAACGCGCAGTCTCGTATTATTGAGGAATTTTTCATAAAGTCTAATCTGGAATACAACATCGTCGGCGGAACAAAGTTCTATGATCGAAAAGAAATTAAAGATGTTCTTGCTTATTTGCGACTCGTGTCTAACCCTGAAGACGACATTAGTTTGGCTCGAATCGTCAATGTGCCAAAACGTGGAATAGGGGCAACGACAGTCGACAAAATTGCTGCATATGCGACGCAAAATGGCCTCTCGATGTATCGGGCATTGTCTGAGATTGACCATATTGGGGTAACGGCAAGAGCGAAAACAAAGCTTGTTGAATTCCGTGATCAAGTGAGTAACTGGGTCCAACAACAAGATTATTTATCCGTGACAGAATTAGTTGAGGAACTTTTAGAAAAAGTTGGCTATCGTGAAATGTTAAAAGCGGAGCAATCGATCGAGGCCCAGTCTCGACTAGAGAATATCGATGAATTTATATCGGTTACGCAAGAATTTGAAAAAAGAAGTGAAGAAAAAGATTTAGTGTCATTTCTCACCGATCTCGCTCTTGTTGCTGACATTGATCAACTGGATGATGATCAAGCAGAAGCGCCTAAAGAAGCGATTACGCTAATGACTCTTCATTCTGCAAAAGGATTAGAATTTCCTTACGTCTTCTTAATCGGAATGGAAGAAGGGATCTTTCCACATAATCGCTCATTATTTGATGACGATGAAATGGAAGAAGAACGTCGGTTAGCATATGTAGGCATTACTAGAGCTGAAAAAGAGTTGTATTTAACAAGTGCAAAGATGCGAACCTTATATGGAAGAACGAATACAAATGCTCCATCGCGATTTATTGCAGAAATTCCAGATGATTGTACGATTGAACACGGCGTACCTGCTTGGGGGTCACAAAGAGCGTCGGTGGGTAGCGCGGCTTCCTTAGCTGCAAAACGAACGAGTACTAGCCCAATGTCATCAAGAATGACAAACACAGGTGGAGAAGGATTTGAATGGGCTGTAGGCGACAAAGCCTCGCACAAAAAATGGGGCGTTGGGACAGTCGTTAGTATAAAAGGGGATGGCGATTCAGTAGAATTGGATATTGCATTTACGCCACCAACAGGAATTAAACGACTGTTTGCGAAATTTGCTCCTATTTCTAAAGTCTAAGATAAGGTAAAGGAGATACATGAATGGACAAGCAACAAGCTGAGGGCAAGATCAATGAATTGAAACAGCAGTTAGAGGATTATGGGTATCATTATTACGTCCTTGATCAACCGAAAGTACCGGACGCAGAGTACGATCGATTGCTTCAGGATCTTGTTCAACTCGAAGAACAATTTCCTGAACTCGCATCAGAAGATTCTCCAACCATGCGTATTGGTGGAGCTCCTGCTTCGGCATTTAAAAAAGTTGCCCATCGTGTTCCGATGATGAGCTTGTCTAATGCCTTTTCAGCTGACGATTTAAGAAGTTTTGATCGCCGTGTACGTCAAGCAGTCGGTGATGATGTCTCGTATGTGTGCGAGTTAAAGTTTGACGGACTAGCTGTCTCCTTAACATATGAAAATGGGCTGTTAGTCCGTGGTGCAACGAGAGGGGACGGAACAACCGGTGAAGAGATTACAGGTAACCTCCGCACCGTTCCGTCGATTCCGCTCCGACTAAAAAAGCCAGTTTCGATTGAAGTTCGTGGAGAGGCGTATATGCCGAAACAATCATTTGAAAAGCTTAATGAAGTGCGAGAAGAAGCGGGGGAAGAAAAGTTTGCCAACCCGCGAAATGCCGCTGCTGGCTCGTTAAGACAGCTTGATCCGAAAATCGCTGCGAAACGAAACCTGGCAATGTTCGCTTATTCAATTGGGGAATTAAGTGGGAAAACTTTAACAACCCATTATCAAGGCCTATCTTTTTTAGATGAGCTTGGTTTTAAAGTAAGTAAGGAAGCGACAACATGTCAAACGATCGACGAAGTCATTTCATTTACCGAAAAATGGGTTGAAAACCGACATGAGCTCCCATATGAAATTGACGGGATTGTCATTAAAGTAAACAGCTTAGAACAGCACGAAGCATTAGGATTTACAGCTAAGAGCCCACGCTGGGCAACAGCATTTAAATTTCCGGCTGAAGAAGTGGTGACAACTTTGCACGACATAGAACTAAATGTTGGTCGTACGGGTGTGGTCACACCAACCGCAATTCTTGAGCCTGTAGTAGTGGCAGGAACAACGGTGAAACGCGCATCTTTACACAATGAAGACTTAATACGTGAAAAAGATGTGAAGTTAGGGGATACCGTCATTGTGAAAAAAGCGGGCGATATTATTCCTGAAATTGTTGGTGTTCTGACTGAAAAACGAACAGGTGACGAAATTGATTTTCACATGCCAACTGAGTGCCCGGAGTGTTCCAGTCAGCTGGATCGAATTGAGGGAGAGGTGGCGCTTCGCTGTTTGAATCCAAAATGTCCAGCGCAGATTCGTGAAGGCTTAATTCATTTTGTCTCGCGTAACGCCATGAATATTGATGGATTAGGCGAAAAAGTAATTAGTCAGCTATTTAGCCATGAATTAATTGCCGATGTTGCTGATTTATATACATTGAATCGGGATGAACTACTCCAGTTAGAGCGTATGGGTGAAAAGTCCGTCGACAATTTGCTTGATGCGCTTCAAACATCAAAGGAAAACTCTCTTGAGCGCTTGTTATTCGGTTTAGGCATTCGTTTTGTTGGGGCAAAAGCCGCAAAGACATTGGCGATCGAATTTGATACAATGGACAAGCTGCGTCAAGCGTCAGCTAATGAATTAATAAATGTGAATGAAATTGGCGAAAAAATGGCTGATTCCATCGCATCCTATTTTGAAAAGCCTGAAGTTGATGAGCTTTTAGGGAAGCTGAAAAAAGCGAACGTAAACATGCATTATACAGGTGTAAAGCCTACTGAAAATGATGTAAAAGTGAATTCGCCATTTTCCGGAAAGACGATCGTATTAACAGGAAAACTCCATCATTGGAATCGTAAAGAAGCACAAGAGAAAATTGAAGCACTAGGTGGAACGGTTACAGGAAGTGTTAGTAAAAAAACAGACTTAGTGATTGCAGGTGAAGATGCTGGCTCCAAGCAAAAAAAGGCGGAGAGTCTTGGCATTGATATTTGGACAGAAGAGCAGTTTGTTCAGACGATGGAAGATTTAGATTGAGAGAGGGGTACGTTCAATGAAACGTTGGGGGATCATTGGGCTAAGCACCATGTTGTTAGCAGGGTGTAATGTATTTGGAGGGAATGACGATTCAGAAGAAGAACCAGAAGTGGAGATAACGGATGAGTCTCTTAGTGTAATACCTTCTGTTCCTTCTGAAGAAAATCATTATTCAAGTGTGTTGAAAGATGGAACTTATCTTCATGGAGAGACAAGAGGGTATGGTGTCGACACCGGCATGAATCGAAGCAATTTAGATTGGTTTGAATTAGGGCTAGAAGAAGTAGCAAAAGATACATTTGATCCTGGGTCCTACTATTTTCAAGAAGGGCAACATTTAACAAGAGAAACGGTAGGGAGCTGGATTAATCGTTATGATGAAGAACAGAATCCAGATGGCTTTAATCCAGCTTTGGGAATCGATGACGACGATGCAGATTTACAAGAGTCCATTGATGCAAGAAAAGACAATCCGATTGTCCTGCGTAATATTCTAGAGCATAACTACATGCAGGCGAGTGATAATGGCACGTATGAGACAGAGGGAATTGTTATTGGATTAGCGTTAAACAGCGTTTATTCCTTTACGTATGAAGGTAATCCAGCTTCACAAGAGGTATCTGCCAATCAACAAGAGTCGGTCGGTGTAGATGCTGCTGAACAAATTGTGGAACGAATTCGTAATGGCGCAAGCGCGCTTGATGAAGATTTAAGCGATGTACCGATTATTGTAGCCTTATTCAGCGATAAACCGAGCAATGAATTAAATGCGGGTCATTTCTTTATGAAAGGTGTATTTGAACCTGGACAAGGTGGAGACTGGTCAAACATCAATCAAAAACATATTCATTTTCCGTCTTCTGAAGCAAATAACGAACATCAATACGATGCAGATCGGTTTTCGCAATTTCAATCAGACATTCAAGATTTTTTTGAAAATCATGTCGGGGTTGTTGGACGAGCTCGCTATGAAGAAAATCAGTTAGCAAAAGTTGTGGTCGATATTAACATTCAATATAAAGGGCAAGCTGAGGTCGTTGCATTAACCCAGTACGCTGCTTCAAAAGCAGAAGAATATTTTGACGATGTGCCTGTGGATATAGAAATTGCTTCGATGTCAGGCGTGATTGAAGGAATTGTCTCCCATCACCCAAACGCAGATCCGTTTATTTATATAACCGATTAGACAAAAGCCAGTTTCGTCTGGCTTTTGTCTAACGGTCTATAATCAGAATATTTCTATTAACTGAATGAAGTTCATAATAAAGTCAATATTTAATTTCCATAACTTGGAGGAGTGCAAATGAATCCGATATTGATCGATTTACCGGAACAATTTGAAACTGCACGACTGCAAATACGCGTTCCAAAGCCTGGCGACGGCGAATTCGTACATCAAGCAATTGAAGCATCAAGACACGAGTTAAAAGCGTGGCTTCCGTTTGCTCGCAAAGAACGAACGGTAGAAGAGGTTGAGCAAGATTTACGAGAGTCCTACGCAAAATTTTTATTACGAGAAGATATCCGGATGCTTCTTTTTGAGAAAAGAAGTAGCGAATTTGTTGGTACTTCGGGCTTACATCAATTAGATTGGACCGTTCCTAAATGCGAAGTCGGTTATTGGATTGATTCACGAAAAAGTGGACAAGGGTATATAACAGAAGCAGTGAATGGGCTTGCAGGCTATGCATTTGAACATATAAAAGCAAAAAGAGTGTATATTCGCTGTGACCCAATGAATCTGAAAAGTAGTTTAGTTGCTGAGCGAGCAGGATTTCAACTTGAAGGAATTTTGAAACATGACGAGTGGTCTGTGGATGGGACAACATTAACGGATACAGCAATTTATGCCAAAACAAAAAAATAGGGGGAGTTCGATGCAAATATTTTTTCGTTATAACTGGCAGGTGCGTCAGCAGTGGTTTGACTGGTGTGAGCAATTAAGTCAAAAAGCGCTATTTGAGGAACGAGTAGGAGGGGTGGGAAGTATCGCTAAAACACTCCATCACATTATTGACGTAGAATGGAGTTGGATTAGAAGGTTACAAGGGAAAAGTGATCAAGAAGTCCCTTTTTCATCGATTCAATCACTAGCAGATTTAAGAAAGTTAAATTGCTCCTACCACAAAGAAGTAGAGTATTTTGTTGATAGATGGCAGCCATCTTTTAAAAATGACGTGTACAAAGAGGGCCAACCTCCTTTTGATACGTGGGGCATTGTGATGAGGCATATCGTAGCGCATGAAATTCATCACATTGGACAACTTTCTGTGTGGGCTCGTGACCTTCAACTAGAGCCAATTTCTGCAAATGTCATTGGAAGAGGGCTTGAGGTTTGAAACGCATTCATATTATCGGTCCAGTAGGGTGTGGGAAAACAACGTTAGCACGTCAATTAGGAAGTATGTATAAACTGCCACACTATGAAATTGACAATATTGTCTGGGAACGAAATGAATTAGGGGATCGCAGACGAACGGTAGAAGCTAGAGATCAACTGCTTCAACAAGTGGTGCAGCAAGATGAATGGGTTTTGGAAGGAGTGCATCGCTTTGTTGAAGCTAGTCTTCATAAAGCAGATACAATTATATGGTTAGATTTATCCTATCATGCGCGGGTTAAGGCGATTTCAATTCGCTATATAAAGCAAGTTTTACATATTGAAAAATCAAACTATAAGCCGAATCTAGCACTATTAAGAAACATGTACCGCTGGAATCGCCAGTATGAACAGACAGACCGAGAAAAAATCATCGACTTACTTATGCCTTTTGAAAAGAAGGTCATTCAAGTGAAGACGCGGGTTAAGCTTGAAGATTGGGGAAAATGTGTTAACCAAGATGACTAATGATACGGGATGACTTCCCAGCGTGATGAATGTTTAAGTAGGTGTGAATTCATTTTTGAGGCAAATGCTTTGGCTGTTTCATAGGAATCAAAGATAAGCGGTTGTTGGCTGCTTGATTTTAGGAGAATCGTGACGACACCGTTTGATGTTCGCTCTAATCGATACATGGTTTTGTCCCCTTTAAGGTTTTATAGAAAAAGTATCTCAAATATTCAAACAAAAAGATATCTTTTTTTCACCCATTTCGATCTGTACTCGATGCGAGAAAAAGGTGGTTTGTTGCTTGCAAGGAGTGAATTTGGTATCATTAATAATATTGTCAAACGTACTGGAGGTGCAACAATGTCAAGAATTTCACAGGATCAAGTAAAGCACGTCGCTCATCTCGCTCGTCTTTCTATTACGGATGAAGAAGCGGAGCGTTTTCGCGGACAATTGGAAGAAATTATTACGTCTGCAGAACAATTAAATGAAGTAAATACGGAAGGGATCATTCCAACGACCCACGTATTGACGATGCAAAATGTAATGCGCGAAGATAAACCTGTTGAAGGGTTAAAAGTAGAAAAAGTATTAAAAAATGCACCCGATCACGAAGGCGGACAAATTCGTGTTCCATCTGTATTTTAATGGTTGTTTACGAGGAGGACAAGCATGTCATTATTTGACCATTCAATAAAAGAGCTGCACGAAAAGCTCGCAGCAAAAGAAATTAATGTTAGCGATCTTGTTGATACGTCATACAAGCGTATTAATGAAGTTGACAGTAAAGTAAAGGCGTTTTTAACGCTCGATGAAGAACGAGCACGTACTTTAGCGAAGCAATTAGATGAAGTAGATGCTTCTGCGAAAGATGTTTTATTCGGGATGCCAATAGGGATTAAAGATAATATTGTGACGAAAGATCTTCGCACAACATGCTCAAGTAAAATGTTAGAGAACTTTATACCGATTTATGACGCTACGGTAATGAACAAATTAAGAGCGGCAGAAACCATTACAATCGGAAAAATTAATATGGATGAATTTGCTATGGGTTCATCGAATGAGAACTCTGCATTTCAAACAACGACGAATCCGTGGAATACAGATTATGTACCTGGAGGGTCTAGTGGTGGTTCAGCTGCTGCTGTTGCTGCTGGAGAAGTACCATTCTCTCTTGGTTCGGATACAGGTGGTTCCATTCGTCAACCAGCTGCTTATTGTGGCGTTGTTGGCTTAAAACCTACATATGGGCGAGTTTCCCGTTTCGGACTCGTAGCATTTGCTTCGTCTCTTGATCAAATTGGACCAATAACCCGTTCTGTTGAAGACAATGCCTATCTTTTTGAAGCGATTGCTGGCCACTGCCCTTCCGATTCAACATCTGCACAATTACCAGTTCCTCCATTTAGCGAATCATTGACTGGAGAAATTAAAGGTCTACGTATTGCTGTCCCTTCAGAATATTTAGGTGAAGGTGTCGACCCAGAAGTTCGCCAATCGGTGCTCGATGCCCTTGCTGTATTAGAAAAACAGGGTGCGGTATGGGAAGAAGTGTCGCTTCCACATTCGAAGTATGCGCTTGCCGCTTATTATGTCATTGCGTCATCAGAGGCATCGGCTAACCTTGCACGTTTTGACGGTGTTCGCTATGGTTACCGCGCGGAAGGAGCAAAGGATTTACTCGAGCTTTATATGAAAACACGCTCTGAAGGCTTTGGGGATGAAGTGAAACGTCGTATTATGCTAGGAACTTTTGCCCTTAGCTCTGGTTACTATGATGCGTATTACAAAAAAGCACAGCAAGTTCGAACACTGATTAAAAAAGATTTCGATGATGTATTTGCTGCGTACGATGTTGTAATTGGGCCGACAACCCCAACACCTGCATTTAAAATTGGCGACCAACTGGATGATCCGATGACGATGTATGCCAATGATATTTTAACAATTCCTGTTAACTTATCCGGTGTACCAGCTCTATCGGTTCCTTGTGGTTTTAAAGATGGATTGCCACTTGGGCTACAGATCATCGGGAAACATTTTGATGAAGCAACCATTTATCGAGTTGCAGATGCTTATGAAAAAGCAACAACATTTTCTAAAGAAAGACCAGCATTGTAAGGGAGGGAAATCGTGATGAATTTTGAAACAATCATTGGATTAGAAGTGCACGTTGAATTGAAGACAGACTCTAAAATTTTCTCTCCGAGCCCTAACCACTTCGGTGCTGATCCAAATGCAAATACAAGTGTTATTGATTTAGGTTATCCAGGCGTTTTACCAGTCTTAAACGAGCGTGCCGTTGATTTCGCTATGAAAGCTGCGCTGGCGCTAAATTGTGATATCGCTACGAACACGAAGTTTGATCGAAAAAACTATTTTTACCCAGATAATCCAAAAGCGTATCAGATCTCTCAGTTCGATAAGCCGATTGGTGAAAACGGTTGGATTGAAATCGAAGTAGATGGCAAAAAGAAAAAAATTGGCATCACTCGTCTTCATATGGAAGAGGATGCAGGAAAGCTTACCCACGGAGAAGATGGTTATTCTCTTGTAGACTTTAATCGTCAAGGCACTCCGCTCGTGGAGATCGTGTCTGAGCCTGATATTCGCACGCCTGAAGAAGCATATGCTTATTTGGAAAAATTAAAAGCGATTATTCAATATACAGGCGTATCCGATTGTAAAATGGAAGAGGGTTCTTTACGATGTGACGCGAACATCTCTCTTCGTCCGATTGGCCAAGAAGAATTCGGAACGAAAGCAGAATTGAAAAACTTAAACTCGTTTAACTTTGTTCGCAAAGGTTTAGAGTACGAAGAAAAACGTCAAGAACAAGTGTTATTATCTGGTGGCGTAATTGAACAAGAGACACGTCGCTTTGACGAAGCCGGAAATAAGACGATTCTTATGCGTGTAAAGGAAGGCTCAGACGACTACCGTTACTTCCCTGAACCGGATTTACTTAACTTGTACATTGATGAAACGTGGAAAGAACGTGTGCGTGCGGAAATTCCCGAGCTACCAGATGCTCGAAAAGAGCGTTATGTAAGAGATCTTGGTTTACCAGCTTATGACGCTCATGTTTTAACACTTACAAAAGAAATGTCCGACTTCTTTGAAGAGACATTAAAACAAGGTGCAGATGCGAAGCCGACTTCAAACTATTTAATGGGAGATGTCTTGGCTTATCTCAATTCAGAACAAAAAGAGCTGAATGATGTTGCATTAACACCAGCAGGTCTTGCCGGGATGATTAAATTAATTTCTGAAGGCACGATTTCTTCTAAAATTGCCAAGAAAGTTTTTAAAGAGCTAATTGAAAACGGTGGTGACGCAGAACAAATTGTAAAAGATAAAGGGCTTGTGCAAATTTCTGATGAAGGCGAACTTCGAAAAATGGTGACCGACGTCCTTGATGCAAATGAACAATCCATTATTGATTACAAAAATGGAAAAGACCGTGCACTTGGTTTCCTTGTCGGCCAAATTATGAAGGCGTCAAAAGGAAAAGCAAATCCACCAATGGTAAATAAATTATTGATCGAAGAAATGGATAAGCGATAAAAATCCGCTTTGAAAACAAGAGAGCGCACGCGTTCTCTTGTTTTTTATGACTTATGCGTTTATTCTATGAACCATTAGGGGAAAATAAGGAAGATGTTTACTTGTTTTTACAACTTATCAGTCATTCTTGCATACGAACCGTACAAAAAATAAGGTACAATGAGAATGAGATAAAGTGAAATGGAAAAGTAGGGATTGCAATGAAACGAGCACGATTAATTTATAATCCGAGCTCTGGCAGAGAGCAATTGAAAAAGAATTTGGCATACATACTAAATCGACTTGAGCACGCCGGTTATGAGGCATCGACTCACGCTACTACACCTGAAGAAGGTTGTGCGACACGCGCAGCAAAACAAGCAGGTGAGCGTGGGTTTGATTTAGTGATTGCTGCTGGTGGCGATGGAACAATCTTTGAAGTAGTAAATGGTCTTGCTGATTTACAAAAACGACCGATGCTCGGCATCATTCCAGCTGGTACAACAAATGATTTTGCCCGGGCGCTCGAGATTTCTCGGGATATTGAACAAGCTATGGACGTCATTTGTAGCGGTCATCATGAGCCGATTGATATTGGCCGGATGAATAATAAGTACTTTACAAATATTGCAGCAGCGGGAACACTAACAGAATTAACGTATGAAGTGCCGGCAAAATTAAAAACGATGGTCGGACAAATGGCTTACTACATAAAAGGCATTGAAAAACTCCCGCAAGTAAAGCCAACAGCTGTGCGTATTGAATACGACGGCAAACTTTTTGAAGGCGAAATTATGATGTTTTTGGTGGCGAACACGAATTCCGTTGGTGGATTTGAAAAATTGGCTCCGAGCGCATCATTACAGGATGGCATGTTTGATTTTCTCGTCGTGAAAAAAACATCGTTTCCAGAGTTTGTTCATTTAGCTTCCCTCGCGTTAAGAGGTGAACACATTAATCATTCAAAGCTTTTATATGTAAAAGCCAATCGAATTAAGGTTGAATTACTTGAGGATCATGAAATGCAGCTAAATCTTGATGGTGAACGCGGCGGCGTGCTCCCTGCAGAGTTTGTGAATATGTATCATCATTTTAACTTGCTGATGCCAAAGAACCGCAAACGTCGATAAGGAAAAACAAAATAAATAATGAGAGGTTGAGTCAAATGCGAGTGCATGTCTCATCTCTCTTTTTTTTTTTTGCTTTTTATTGATTTTCATCTTTTTTACATAGTTTAATTCCATAAAAGCAAAAATAAAATAATATATAAGTTTGCTTTTTTTGTCTTTATAAATTATAGTAAAGATGAGGGAGGGATTGGATGCTTG
Source organism: Shouchella sp. JSM 1781072 (assembly GCF_041949915.1). Lineage (NCBI taxonomy): Bacteria > Bacillati > Bacillota > Bacilli > Caryophanales > Bacillaceae > Shouchella > Shouchella sp. JSM 1781072. The sequence continues at coordinate 181,850 of NZ_JBHFQE010000004.1, read as the reverse complement.
CTGAGGAACGACAAAAACGGATTATGCAAGAATTATATGAGCATCAATCTGTAAAAATTGCTGACCTTATTGAACGTTTACAAGTGACAAGAGAAACCATTCGTAAAGATTTATACGACCTTGAAAAAAAGAATGTCATCCGAAAAGTTCACGGTGGCGCTGTGTTAAATAAAGCAAATTTTGAAACCAAATACGTTAGTCGAAAAGCGGTAAATGAACCAGAAAAACGAGCCATTGCCAGAAAAGCCGCTACGTTTGTTGAAGAAAATGACATCGTTTATATTGACTATGGGACGACAGCTCTTTATCTTACCCAAGAACTCATTCTTCTCCACAAAAAACTGACGATCGTAACAAATTCTTTAGCCATTGCCAATGAAGTGGTCGATGGATCTGAATTTGAATTAATTATGATCGGAGGCCATGTTAGAAGGAACGAACGCTCAACATTTGGTCCGATTGCAACACGAACAATGAACGAGCTTTTTGTCGATATTGGCTTTTTCAGTGCTGGTGCCGTACATCCTGATCACGGTTATACGAGTATTCATTTAGGGGAAGCCGAGGTTTCGCGATTAATGCTAAGTCATTCACAAAAGCAAATTATGATGATTGATTACTCGAAATACGGAACGGTGCACATGAATCGTATTAGTAAGACCGAAGAGATTGAATGGTTAGTGACAGATGAGAAAGCAGACCCAGCGATGCTTGAGACGATTAAGACAAAAACCAAAAACGTGTTAGTCGCAACAAGTGAAGTGTAACAAGTGATGACAAGCTCTTTATTTGACGAACGATTTGTCTTTTTAAATCAAACTTATAAAAATAAAGACGAGATCATCAGGAGGCTCGGCTCCTCTATGGAGACGTTCCAATGTGCGAAGGCAGGTTACACAGACGAATTACTAAAGAGAGAAAAAATAGCTCCAACAGCGTTATCGTTTCATTCACGTGGTGTAGCTCTTCCACACATCCATGATGCGTACGTTACGACAAGTAAAATTGGGGTACTAACTTTAACGAATCCAGTCCCTTTTAAACAAATGGGCGCGCCAAATAAAGGTATACCCGTATCAATTGTCTGTTTGCTTGGAATAAAAAATGAACAATTAGCAAAAGAAGCTGTTTATCAGTTACTAACGAAACTACAGGATCATGCCTTTTTACTAACACTTTGTTCGCTTTCGTCATCAAAAGAAGCGGTTCAATTGTTAAACAAATGGTTACTCGAACAGGAGGAGGAGTTAAAGTGAAAACTGTTATTGTTGCTTGTTCCGGAGCCTTAGCTACTTCGATGGTTGTAGCGCGAAAAGTGGATACCCTTTTAAAAGAACATAAGATTAGCGCCGTCATTTCACAATGTCGTCTTAGTGAAGTTAATGAAAAACAACACCAAGCAGACTTGATTATAACTACAACACATCCATATCGTGTATACAGTGTACCTACTCTTCATGGATTGTCATTTTTATCAGGCGTTGGCGTAAACAAGACTTGTGACGAGATTCTCTCTCTCTTAGCTAAATAAAACGGATGAAGAGCTTTTCTAATAGAATGGCTCTTTTTTGTAAGCGGCAGCGTATATATAGGGAAGATATGATGAACTCTTTCAATGAAAGGAAGAAGATTAGTTTAATCCATTGGCTTTTGATGAATGGAAGTATTTATTTGGTGTATGTTCTCGCTGTTCTAAGCTTGGGACCTGTAGACGGCTCTTATTTTATTATTATGTATTGTATAGGAAGTTTGGTGCTGCTCAGTGCAGGTTTGTTGACGCTTGTAAAGCGAACGCATGTGCTCCACTTATTTCCCTTTCTGCAGAAGCTTCATGAATTTAATGTACAAGTGCTTGGCAAGAGATGGATGCAGTGGCTTATGGTTCAAGGATTATTGATGGCGATCATTGGTATAAGCGCTTTATTGTACTATAGTTTTCCTCTATTTGTTGATTCACCTCGTTTAAGTATAATCTATGTGTTTTCATTTCCTATTTTTACAATGTTTTGGGCTGTTCTTATTAATGTCGTTATGTTTCTAGAATTCCAATCAATCATCCGTCAGCTAGGGAGAGAAAGTACTAAAATCCCGCTTTTATTTGTGATAATCATGCCGATGTTTATCGGTTTCATCTATTTAGGAAGCTACAGCGGTCTTTTAACCATAGTAGATTGGTTTATTTGAGTCAATTTCAAAATGATCCGTGGTCGCCATTTTAAACAATTATATGTCTTTACGGATGAGTTTTAAGTTATGACATTCATTCATCGAACATTCAAGAGCTGAAGAGGCTCTTTTTTTATTGACAAATTAAAATGAAACCGATAACATAGTTAACAGTTAATTGTTAACATTTCAGAAAATTAAAGAGGTAAATCATGAGATACGAAAAACAAACAATAAGTGAACAAATTGTCGCTTCTTTAAGAAAAGCAATTGTCTTGCAAGAATACCAAGAGGGTGATCCATTAGTAGAAAGCGAGTTATCAAAAGCGTTAGGTGTTAGTAGAGGTCCGATTCGAGAGGCGTTTCATCAGCTAGAGTCTGAAAATCTTGTCACCAAACGCACGAACGGAAGAACGATTGTAAATCGCTTTACTGAAGTCGATATAGCAAATTTATACGATAGCCGAATACTGATAGAAAAACATGCAATCGCCACTTCATCGGCGGAACATATACAAGAAGCGGTGCAGAAATTAACAGCGTGCATTCATGATATGGAGCAGTCGTTTGAACTTAATCAACGCAATGTCTCTGCAGATTTAAGGTTTCATCAACTAATTGTTAGCACTGCGAATAATAAGACGTTGCTTCAATTATGGAAGTCTTTAAAAGCGATGTTTACAACGTTGATCGATATTACGAGTGAAGTGTCGTTTAGTGACCAACGAGAGGTCATTGAATTACATAAAGAAATGGTAGAGGCGATGGCTAATCAAGATCTTCATTTTGCACAACAATTGTTGGAGAAACATTTAATTGAAGCGCGAAATTACTGCATTATTGGTGTGAATCAAGTGAAGGAGATGAAAAAATGACAAAAACAACATGTGCCATTATTGGTTCAGGGAATATTGGAACGGACTTAATGTATAAATTATTGAGAAGCGAAACGCTACAGCCTACCGCAATGATAGGAGTCGACCGTCACTCAAAAGGTTTGGCTCTAGCGAAGGAGTATGGGTTAAAACCTATCTATACAAGTATTGAAGGGTTACAAGCTGAGCCAGACCTTGCTGAAATAGTGTTTGAGGCTACATCTGCTAAAGCACACTTACATCATGCACCGCTTTTAAAGGAAATGGGTAAGAAAGTGATTGATTTAACCCCCGCTGCTGTTGGACCATTCTTTGTTCCTGCTGTCCAAGATAAAGAAAGCGACATTACTCATTATGATAACGTAAATATGGTGACATGTGGGGGACAAGCAACAATTCCAATGATTAAAGCTGTATCTGACGTCGTTCCTATTGAGTATGGGGAAATTGTCGCGTCCATTTCAAGTAAAAGTGCAGGTATTGGAACCCGACAAAACATTGATGAATTTACAGTTACGACGGCTCGAGCAATTGAACAAGTTGGGAAGGCGAAACAAGGAAAAGCAATTATTATCTTAAACCCAGCTGATCCACCTGTACTAATGAGAAACACGATTCATATCCAACTTTCAGAGGATTCATCTGTACATCGCCAGAACATACTTCAATCGTTACAAACGACTCTTGAAAACGTTCAGGCATATGTACCAGGTTATCGCTATAAAGCAGATCCTGTGATAAAAGACAAAATTGTAACCGTTTCAATTGAAGTTGAAGGGAATGGAGATTTCTTACCGACGTATGCGGGAAATCTTGATATCATCACATCTGCAGCAGTGAAAACAGGTGAACTAATGGCTGAACAAATGACAGTGAAAGGGTGAGGAGAAATGAATCGTATTACAATTAATGATGTGACGTTACGTGATGGAATGCATGCACTATCACACCAATATTCAAAAGAGCAAATTGCACAATTAACGCAGCTTCTCGATCAAACAGGTGTAGACATTATTGAAGCAACTCACGGAGATGGTCTTGGTGGGAGCTCGATCCAATATGGTTTCGCCAAAGAAACCGAAGAGACGATTATTCGCACTGCTGTTGCGAATGCGAAACAAGCAAAAATTGCTGTCCTACTCTTACCAGGAGTAGGCACAATTGATCATTTAAAGCGTGCGCATGATTATGGTGCTAGCGTTGTTCGGGTTGCTACGCACTGTACGGAAGCAGATGTGTCTGAACAACATATCCGAGCAGCAAAAGAGCTTGGTATGGATACGGTTGGTTTTTTGATGATGGCTCATCGTACCTCACCTGAGCATTTGCTAGAAGAAGCAAAAAAAATGGAGGCTTACGGCGCTGACACGATTTACGTGACTGATTCAGCAGGTGCTTTAACAATGAACGAAGTCAAAGAACGTATTTCATTGTTTAACGAACATCTTTCTGTTGAGATTGGTTTCCATGGTCATAATAATTTATCGTTAGGTGTGGCAAACTCAATTGTCGCCATTGAAGCAGGTGCAAAAAGAATTGATACAAGTTTAGCCGGTATGGGAGCAGGCGCTGGTAATACGGCAACAGAGCAACTTGTCGCTGTTATGAACAAAATGGGAATTTCCCACAATGTTGATTTATATCAAACGATGGATGCAGCTGAAAATATAATGAAACCGATGATGAAGCGACCTGTACAAATTGATAATTTGAGCTTAACGCTTGGTTATACAGGCGTGTACTCTAGCTTTTTACTATTTGCTGAACGAGCAGGTAAAGAATACGGGGTCGATCCTAGAGATATTTTAACTCGAGTGAGTGAAATGGGTGCAGTCGGTGGACAAGAAGACTGGATTATTGGCGTGGCACAAGAACTCGCAAAAGAAAAAGTGAGCTAAATAAGTAGGAGACATTGTTAAATCATGCAATGTCTCTTTTTAATTGTAAATGGATGCGCTTTCAATTACAGTTAAGGAAGCCAATTGTTTAGTAGGGGGACGTTAGATGAGCTTTATGATCAAAGAAAAGAGTCATCGAGAAGAGCCGCACATTATTAATGAAGAGCGAAAACTTGCATCATCCACTTCCGCACTAGGTATTTTAAGAGAAAAACTCGTTGAAAATTTGGGCATTCAACGAATTGATAGCTTTTTATTTCATTATGGCTACGAAATGGGCGTTCACGATGCAAAAGAAGCAAAGAAAACCGACAAAACCATTGAAGAATTAATTATAGAAGGACCAAAACTTCACATGAAAAGTGGGCATATTCAAGGTTTTGAACATAAATGTCAGGTTGAATACGATGGGGACCAATTAAAATCGGTAACGGGAAAAGGAACATGGATTGGCTCTTATGAAGCATATGAGCACAAAAAGCGATTAGGTATAGCGGATACCCCAGTTTGTTACACGTTGCTTGGCTATTCAAGTGGTTTTATGTCAACCATTTTTGAACGGGAACTCATTGCGCGTGAACTAACATGTACAGGGGCAGGACATGCGGAATGTCGTTGGGTGATTCGTTTAAAAGAAGAGTGGGAGCAAGATGCCCATGAAGATATTTATAATCAACATTCATCGCCTATCGTGCAGGAGCTAGAATACACATACGACCAATTATTCGATCAAACGAATTTAGTTACAAAATTATCTACTTTCCAAAACTTATTAACAAAAGAAATTGTAGATGGAAGCGACTTACAAACTTTAACAAATCGGGCCTATGAAATTATTAAACGCCCGCTCATTATTGACGATTTAAAGTTAGATCCCCTCTCGTTTGCGGGCATTTCCGAAGAAAGAATTAAAGTCATTGATGCAGAAAGTAAACAAAAGTTACCTGGGCATGTAGTGAAAAATCGGAAACGCTATGCTGTACCATTTCGAAAAAAAATAATGGAGCTAGACGGCTACTTACGGTGCATCGTCCCAGTTATGGTTGAAAACGAAATCTATGGCTATTGCTCTCTATTAATAAAAGAACAAAAGGAACAACAAACGAAGGAAGAATTTCTCTTTCTTGAGCATTTTGCCAATGCAGTAGCTTTAATTTTGCTAAATGAAAAAACGAGGTTTGATTCCTATGAGCGAATGAAAGGCAATTTTTTTGAACAGGTGCTTGAAAACAAGAGTTCTACATCGGAACTGTTAAATAAAGCAAAATATATCGGTTTTAATTTAAACAAACCTTTTTATATTGCTGTTGTGGAATATGTAAATGATGTTGACTCAATAGAAGAAGAGTTTGCATTTAACGAACATATAATGGAAGCTACTTTTCAATTTTTTAATAAAGAACGGTTAGCGGTGTTGTCTACGTTGCGAGAAACGAATGTCATTCTTTATTTGCCTGATCTAACTGAAAGACAAATTGAAAACGTGTTAAATAAGTATTTACAGCATCTTTCAGAAGAATTTCCACAAACCTATGTGAAGATAGGTCTTAGCCAAAACGGTGAAGGGATTGTGGAGATCAAGGATCGTTATCATGAAGCGACGATTGCGCTAAGACTTGCAATAAAAAAAGCAATCGTTTCTTATGAAACCCTTGGGATTGTCGGTCTTTTACTAAATACGCGCCATCTAGATGAATTCCACGTTATGGCAAAAAAAGAGCTGAAAGAGATCTACCAACTAAAAGAAGAAAAACGTGCCGAACTTTTAAAGACTCTTTATTATTTTCTTGAGAACGGCGGGAATTTAGAGAGAACGAAGGATGACTTAGCGTTATCAATGAGCGGATTACGTCATCGAATTCAACGGTTAGAAGAATTACTTGATCGTGATTTACGTAAGCCTAGTGAAGCTCATTCACTGTTTTTATTATTAAAAGCACTTGTGGTTTTAGAAGAATTGGCATTAACGTAAAGACAGCGACAGAGCGCCCGTTATCGTGGCGCTTTTTTAGCGTGACTGTTTTCTTTTAAGGAATGTTGCTGTAAAACCAACAAAAACAGCCAGAGAAAAAGAAAAACTTAGACAGTTAGTGTTCTATGAGAAAACGCTTACTTGCGATAAATTAAGAATTAAGAAAAATGAAAGCGTAAACAAATTATTGAAATAGAGAGGGTGCGAAAGATGAGTAATCTTGCTGTAGAACCAAAAACAACTTCAGAAAAAGAAATGTTGGACTTAGCACATCGAGTTGGGAAATTAGCAGAAGAAGAGGCACAATATGCTGAAAAAGAAGCAAATGTTTCTGCAAAAGTCATTGATCTCATGAAAGAAACAGGATTGACGAGAATGATGCTTCCTCAAGAGTACGAAGGTCCAAAAGTTAGCATACGTACATTTGGTAAAGTGGTACGAACGATTGCAACGTATAACATCTCAGCAGCATGGCTTGCTTACTTATATCCACTTCATAATATGCTACCAGCTTACTTACCAAAAGAAGGACAGGAAGAAATCATTAACCAAGGCGGGTTGATTAGCGACATCTTTGCCGCTGTCGGTACAGCAAAAAAAGATGGCGATGGCTACCGAGTAAGTGGTACGTGGAATTTTGTAAGTGGCGTTAATCATAGTGACTGGGTTGGGATCGGTGTGAAAATTCAAATGCCAGACGGTGATCGACCAGAGATGTGTTTGCCTCTTGTACGAACATCTGAAGTGAAAATTGTTGAAAACTGGGACACGTTTGGATTAAGAGGAAGCGGAAGCAACCAAATTGTTCTCGAAGATGTGTATGTCCCGATGGAACGCATTTTCCGTGTAGAACAGTCACAAAAAACAAGACGACCGGTTGAGTCGAATTATGATGCGAGTTATCCCCTTTATCATGTCCCAATGTTCCCTGCATTTTACTTTGGGTTTCCAGAGATTGCGCTTGGTGGAACAGAGCGCATCATCTCAGAATTTAAAAGAATGACAGAAAAGCGTGTACGTTTAATGGATGGTGTTACAGAAAGTGAGTCTCCACGAAGCCAACGTGTGCTAGCAGAAATCACAACTGAATTTAAAGCAGCTGAAGCATTAATGGATAAATATATTGATTTACTCGAGAATTACGAGAGTGATGGCGAACAAACAACAGCAGCTGAATTTTTTGCTATTCGTACAAAGATCATTAAAACATGTAGTGAAATTGCGTTACGCGTTTTGCTTACATTAGGGGGCGGCGCGCTTTATAAAGGCGGACTAATCGAATTATTTTTTAGAGATATTCTTGCCGTCGCTACACATAAAACATCACTTTATGAAGATTCAGTGGCAGCATATGGACAAGAGTTATTTGGCTTTGAAAGTGGCGTTAGAGGTTAATTGAAAGGGGAGGAAAGAATGATGGATAGTCAAAAATTTCGCCAAGCAATGGGGAAATTTACAACAGGCGTAACGGTTATTGCAACGGAAACAGAAAAAAACGTATACGGCATGACAGCCAACGCGTTTATGTCGCTATCACTGGATCCACAAATGATCGTCATTTCTGTAGGTGAGAAGGCGAAGCTAAAAGGAAGAATTCAAGAGAGTGGTAAATTTTCCGTTAACATTCTAGCAGATAACCAACAAGAACTTTCTATGTTGTTTGCAGGACAAATCAAAGAAAAAAAAGAAATCGATTTTGCTTACCTTGAAGGAACCCCGATTATTCCAAAAGCCGTTGCTTCGATTGCGTGTGAAGTATCTTCAGAGTATCTCGAGGGCGATCATACATTATTTGTCGGCAAAGTCCTCGACATTCAACTTGAAGATGAGGAACCACTAGTATTTTATAGTGGGAAATACCGCGCACTACAAGGAGAAGAGGCCGTACTACTAAAGTAAAGGAGTGGTTGTAAGGTGAAGACCATCTATTTAGACAAAGACACGATTCAAGAACACCATTCAACAGAACAAAGCGTGCTGGCTCTAGGGAATTTTGATGGGCTTCATCTCGGGCACTCGGCTGTGATCGATAAGGCTAAACAAATAGCCGATCGAAAAAAGCTCTCGTTAGCGGTCATGAGTTTTTCTCCTCATCCTAAAACCGTTTTAGGAAAAGATATACAGGCGTTCAATCATTTAATGCCGATCAAAGAAAAAGAGCGACGGCTTGCGATGATGGGGGTAGACCTCTTTTATATCGTCGAATTTAATCGAGCGTTTGCTCGCTTATCACCGGAGAGTTTTGAAACAAACTATTTGCTCCACTTAGGTGCGAAAGCAGTGGTTGCAGGATTTGACTATGCGTATGGCTATAAAGGAGAAGGAAATTTAGCGTCTTTAAAACAAAGACAATCGGATCTTGAAGTGATTGAAGTAGACAAAGTCGAGTGGGATGGAGAGAAAATCAGTTCAACATTAATCCGACAATGCCTGCATCAAGGCAACGTAGCCAAAATGAAAACCTTGCTAGGTGAATCTTATCAAACGGAGTGTGAGCGAGTGAATGGTTCGGTAGTCGTGAAGCCTTATTATACGGTGCCAACACCTGGACGCTATCATATTCGTATGATTCAAGGTGAAAAAAGCTATATCGATGTTGCCACGGTTTGCAGAGAAGGACGCGTCACGTTGGAGTCAGGAAAGCCCAACTTTGAACCGAACCAAGAACCACTTTTCATTGAATGGAACGAGCAAGTTGAACTTATAAGAAACTAAAAAAGGGATGAAAAATATGATTTTACGTTTAGGTCAAATTGAATTGTTTGTAACAAATCTCGATGCCTCAAAACATTTTTATGTAGATGTACTCGGCTTTACTGAAGTTGAACGTACTGCACAAAGTTTATATTTAAAAGCTGTTGATGAATTCGATCGTTACACGCTCGTGTTAACAGAGAAAAAAGAAGCAGCACTAGGAAGCTTTGGCTTACGTGTATCCAGCCCCGAGCATCTGGAATTCTTAGAGAAAAAGCATCAAGAAATGGGCATCGAGACAGAGTGGGTACACGACAGCCCTCATCCGGGAAGAGGATCGATTTTACGTGTAGCAGAGCCGGACGGACACCCGGTTGAGTTTTATCATGATATGGAACAAATCAAGGTAGGGCAAGGTGTTCTTGGCGTCGATGCGTTACCTATGCGACATACGCATTTACAAAACGGCATTCCACCAGTACGAATTGACCATATGAATATTCGTGTTCCCAGTGTAGATAATGCGCTGGACTATTGGCAGGAAATTGGCTTTAGTATTTCTGAATACGTGCAAGATGGCGATGAAAAATATGCAGCTTGGACAAGAGCGAAAACATCGACTCATGATGTCGCGCTTGTAAAGCATAAAGAAGCATCGTTGCATCACATCGCATATGTTGTCGATGGTGTGGCAGCCGTTGTTCGTACAGCAGATTTACTTGCCGATGCTGGCTACCGTGATGCAGTCGAGTATGGACCAGGAAGACACGGCGTAACAAATGCATTTTTCCTATATATTAAAGATCCCGATGGTCACCGGATTGAAATTTACTCTGGAGATTATAACCGCGATCAAGACTTACCACCTATTGGCTGGACAAAAGAGCAGTATATGGAAAAAGGTAGATTATGGTGGGGACCTTCTGTTCCAGAAAGCTTCGTAGAAACAACGCCAATCACAAAAGATTGGGTCAAGCCAAAAATAACAAACTAATTATTTTGGAGGAACAATTATGACACTTTGGACAGATATGCAAGACTTGCAATATAGCCTCTATTATCTTGATGCAGATGGCATTCGAACTCGCGTGCTTGAAGCAGGATCAGGGGAACCGCTAATCTTACTACATGGTACAGGCGGACATATCGAAGCGTACGGACGGAACATGAAAGGGTTGAGCGAGAAATTCCGCGTCATTTGTATTGATATGCTAGGCCATGGGTATACAGATAAGCCTGATAAGCCATATGGAATTGACTTATACAGCGATCATTTACTCGCGGTTATCAAAGCGCTTGATTTAAAAGAAGTGCTTTTATCAGGAGAATCACTTGGTGGCTGGGTAGCTGCTTGGTTTGCTGCACATCATCCGCAGTATGTAAAGAGAATGGTTTTGAACACACCTGGAAACGTGAACAGTGATCCAGAGATTATGGCAAAATTAAAAGCATCAACGATTAAAGCAGTTGTCGAAGCGAGCTATGAAAATGTAAAAACGCGATTAGAGTGGCTCATGTACGATAAAAGCCAAGTAACCGAAGAGCTTATTGAAGCAAGGTATAAAATTTACACGCAGCCCTCTTACCAACGTGCGGTGTACAATATTGTTCATTTACAAGAAGTAGAGCCGAGAAAGCAGTATATTTGGGATCCGTCATGGTGCAGCAAAATCAAAGCACCAACGTTACTTGCCTGGACCGATCATGATCCAACTTCAACGGTTGAACAAGCAAAACCGATTCAAGAGATGATTCCTGGAAGCGAGTTAACGGTTATTAAAGATGCAGGTCACTGGCCACAATGGGAGCAAGTAGAAGCCTTCAATCAAGTCACGATTGACTATTTAACTGAGAAAGCGCATGTCTAAAGTGGATGATGCCATGAATCAAACAACAATAGATGAAGCATACCGCCGTTTAGACTCTGCTTACACAAACAAGCAGTCGATCGCTCCTTTAACACGTACGTTTCCAAACCTTGATATTCACGAGGCGTATCAAGTCCAACTTAAAACGATTCAGAACTGGGAAAGTCATGGAGGAACGATTGTTGGGAAAAAAATCGGCCTAACATCATTAGCTATGCAACAACTTCTGGGAGTCGATCAGCCTGATTATGGTCATCTTCTCAAGTCGATGGAAGAAATAGAAGAGACACCGGTATCGTTGGATGCGTTATTCCAACCAAAGGCAGAAGGTGAAATTGCTTTTGTCTTAAAGAAAGATCTAAAAGGCCCAAATGTAACAACGGCTGATGTTATGGAAGCGACCGATTATATTGCACCAGCAATTGAGATTGTCGATAGTCGAATTAAAGATTGGGAAATCACATTGCCAGATACGATTGCCGATAATGCCTCTTGCGGACGGTACGTATTAGGGAAAAAGAAACTAGAACTGACGCAAGAAATCGATTTAGCAGAAATTGAGATGAACCTATATAAAAATGGAATGCTAATCAATGAAGGGTCTGGCAAAGATGTATTAGGAAATCCAGCAACATGTGTCGCCTGGCTCGCCAATGCACTTTCTGAACATGGCATAGGGCTACACGCTGGAGAAGTCATTCTTTCAGGAGCGCTTTCCGCTGCTGTTGAAGTAGGAAATGATGATACGATTCATTGTGCATTTTCGACATTAGGAACAGTCGAGGCCACTTTTAAAGCGTAATTCTTAGAATGGAAAGCGAGCAACACGCTTTTCATTCTCTTTTCGCATCTATTTGTAAGCGATTTCAGAAGAAAAGAGGTGAACAAGCCCGTGTCCATGTATAAACGAAAGCCTGGTCATGAACAACCTTACTGGGCTTTAGGTCAATATAAAATTCGTATCCCTTTTGTCCACTTTAAGCTTGAACTACCAGAAATCATTCAAGGGATTGTACTGTTTACAGTTGGGTTAAGTATGATTGAGATTATGACAAGTGTAATGGGGATTTCTTATGAAGCAGCCTTGACCATTACCATCTTAAATCAATTTTTAATGCTGCTCCCGTCTATAATGGGCGTCCCGTTTGTTGGTGGATTTATAACAGCTTTAATTCCCGTCCTAATTTTGTTTTTGGAAGGATATGAACCAGGAACAGAAGCGATCCAAGCTGTCATTGCGGTGCAAATCATGCTTGCCGTTATCTTTTTATTGTTTGGAAAAACAGGTCTTGGTGAAATCCTAGTCAAAACATTACCAGCCTCACTTAAAGCTGGAATTCTAATTGGAGCTGGAATTACGGCTATTATGGCAGAAATCCAGCCTGGGGGCAGATTAACAGAGACACCTGTCGCAATAACAATAGGAACCTTACTATGTTTTTATATGATGTTCTCGCTTTCTTTTAAAGCGTTGTCGAAACGGAAAAAGCTCGTTGGAAGGATCGCGAGTTTTGGGATTATACCGGCGATCTTTATTGCCATTTTTATCGGTTGGGCTGTTGGGGAATATCCCACACCAAACGTGGAATGGGGAATTACAACGCCATCTTTTGGGGCAGTGTGGGATATTACGCCATTCGTCATTGGCTTTCCAACAATTGAAATGTTTATCGGCGCGATTCCGATTGCCATTTTAGCGTACGTAATTGCATATGGCGATATTATCGTTGGAGACAAATTAATTGAGCGGGTGAAACAGTTCCGTCCAGATGAAAAAATTGAATACACTTTTAAACAAGTGCATATGGTGACATTTTTTCGAAGTGTTTTAAATGCATTGTTTGTTCCACATCCAGGTATGGCGGGTCCGATTTTCACGGCAGGAACAGCCACGGTTGCTGAACGATACACAAACGGACGAACGTCGATGGATTCGATTTTCTCAGGTATGAATTCGTTATCAATTGCTTTTTCAATAGGCATATTCTTATTACCAGTAGTCACATTTTTTCAACCGTTCTTACCAATTGCACTAGCGTTAACGCTCATCCTCACCGGCTACTTATGTATTACAGTAGGCATGCAACAAATAAAAACTGAAACCGAGATGGGTGTAGCAGGTGTTATGGCGATTGTTCTTGCGATTTATGGTGCTGCGCCAGGACTTGTCGTCGGGATTCTTTTATACTTTTTGATTCAGCGATCTAGACAGAAACAAGACGGACCTAAACAACAAGAGTCGGAAGACGAAAAGAAAAAAATATCGTAGGATTGAACAAACAACTCATCCTTATCTGTAGAAGCGAAAAGAATCTTTCTGAGCGAGAAAGATTCTTTTTTTGTTCGGGATATTTGAAAAAATTCAGCGTTTAGGGAAATGTCGGAAGTATCGTTCATCATAACCAAGACGTTGAGAAGCTTCTTTCCCAGCCTCGATTACACGCTTTGCCATTTCAGGTAGATTGTAATCGTTCATTCGCTGGATGGGACCAACTATAGTGATTGCGCAAACAACTTGACCAGTATGATCTCGAATTGGTGCGGCTAGTGACTTTGTTCCCACAGTTAATTCTTCTGTACTAACAGCATATTGTTGTCTTTTAACAAGTGCTAATTCAGCTTTTAATTGATCGGGGTCGGTAATACTATACTTCGTGTAGGGTTGCAACCCATTTTGAATTGTTTGTTCAATAAGGCTTTCATCATTATAAGCCAGAAGAATTTTGCCAGAACTTGTACAATAAGATGGGTTTTTGCGACCGATATGTGTAAGGATTCTTACAGGATGATGGCATTCTTCTTTATGAATATAGATAGTATTAATGCCATCTAATATGGCTAAATGAGCGGTTTCCCCAGTTTTATTTACTAGTTTACCAAGAACGGGTGCAGCTTCTTTATGAATTTCTAAATTATTAGTCACAATCCCGCCAAGAGTGAGCACAGATAAACCTAATCGATATCCTCGTGAATGTTCATCTTTCACCAAAAACCCCTCGCTCACTAAGGTTGCTACTAAGCGACTAATTGTACTTTTAGCTAGCTGAAGTTCATCTGCTAATTCAGTAATTTTTTTTACAGGTTCATAAGTTGAAAAGCTTTTTAAAATTCTCAAAGCACTCCCGACTGAAGATAACAGTTGTGGCAATTCAGACTTTTTTTTCATATTTACTTCCTTCCTTTTTCTTATAGAGGAACAAGAATATTGATAATTATCTCTTATTATAAAGGGTTTAGTGTAGATAATGAAATATTTATTTAATTTTGTTGCGTATAGAAGAATTTATTTGTTTTGCATGCTAGAGGTCTTTCCTATAATAAACACAATGTTTGAATAAGAGGAGGATCTATTATGACAACTATGAGTCATGTGAAGAAGACAATGAATTGTTCACACTTTATCAATGGAGCTTATGTGCAATCAGAGAAGAATCAAACTTTTGAGAACATGAATCCTGCTACAGAAGAAAAGCTAGGAGATGTTGCATTAGGTCAAAAAGAGGATGTAGACAGAGCAGTTCAATCGGCTAAAGCAGCTTCATCAGGAAAATGGAAAGTAATGACGTTAAAAGAGCGATCAAACACGATTCGAAAAATTGGCGATTTAATTTTAGAGCGTAAAGATGAGTTAGCCATGTTAGAAACGTTAGATACTGGAAAGCCTTTATGGCTATCAAAGAAAGTTGATATTGATCGAGCGGCCAATAATTTTTATTTCTTTGCAGATTATATGACATCTATGGGGACTGAGGCCTACCAACAAGATGATGTAGCGATTCATTATGCAATAAGGAAACCAGTAGGTGTAGTTGGTCTTATCAATCCGTGGAATTTGCCTCTATTTCTAATGACCTGGAAACTTGCTCCCGCATTAGCTGCCGGAAATACAGTAGTCATGAAGCCATCCGAAATTACTCCGATGACGGCAACGGTATTAGTTGATATTTGTCAACAAGCTGGTATTCCTGACGGTGTTGTTAACCTTGTACATGGTCTTGGCGAAACAGGAGCTGCTTTATCATCACACCCTGATGTAGACGCAATTGCTTTCACAGGAGAGACGGTGACAGGAACGGCAATCATGAAGGCAGCAGCCCCTACGCTAAAAAAGTTATCATTTGAATTAGGAGGCAAGAATCCGAATATCATTTTTGCAGATGCTGACTTGGATGATGTGATTGACACAACGATTCGTTCAAGTTTTATTAATCAAGGTGAGGTTTGTCTATGTGGGTCTCGAATCTATGTTGAAGAGGATCTTTACGAGCGATTTATTGAACGGTTTGTTGAACGTACAAAGACGTTAAAAGTTGGAGATCCATTTAATGAAGATACGTATGTTGGTGCGCTCGTAAGTAAAGAGCACTATGAGAAAGTATTGCGTTATTTAGATATCGCTAAAAAAGAAGGAGGGCAATTTGAAACGGGAGGAACAATCGCAAATGAACATAAAAAGGGATATTATGTAAATCCAACGATTATAACTGGATTGGATAAAGACGCTCGTTGTGTTAGAGAAGAGATCTTTGGACCAGTTGTAACCGTTATTCCTTTTAAAACAGAAGAAGAAGTATTGAAGCAAGTTAATGACTCCCATTATGGATTGAGTGCTAGTTTATGGACAACAAATATAAAGCGAGCAACACGAGTGAGTGCACAAATTGAAGCAGGCATTGTTTGGATAAACACGTGGTTTTTAAGAGATTTAAGGACACCTTTTGGCGGAATGAAGCACAGTGGAATTGGCAGAGAAGGTGGTGTTCATAGCTTTGATTTTTACACAGAGTTAACGAACGTCACATTGAAGCTGTAAAGGAGGTAAGTTATGAGATCTCAAACTCCAGTAGATTATAAAATGTTAAGCGAACATCTGCAAAGTGCGTGGAGGAAAAATACTGGTGTAAAACCAGTAACGGTTTTGGCACCTGAACTGACTGTTGAAGATGCCTATCAAATTCAATTAGCACAAGTGCAGCGTTTTCTAGATGAGGGTCAAGTCATTACAGGGAAAAAAATTGGCTTAACCTCCAAAGCGATGCAAGTGCAACTTGGAGTAAACGAACCAGACTATGGACATCTTTTTAATAATATGCTCGTCCGTCATCAAGGAAAAGTAAAACAATCGGAATTGTTACAGCCTAAGGTAGAGGCAGAGATTGCGTTCAAGTTAAAGAAAACATTAAAAGGACCAAATATAAGTGCATTTGATGTAATCCAAGCGACCGAATATATTGTTCCTGCTATCGA
This sequence comes from Shouchella sp. JSM 1781072, assembly GCF_041949915.1. NCBI lineage: Bacteria > Bacillati > Bacillota > Bacilli > Caryophanales > Bacillaceae > Shouchella > Shouchella sp. JSM 1781072. Next base: position 165,130 of record NZ_JBHFQE010000004.1, on the reverse strand, counting down.
GATAATAGATAGTCGGATTGAAGATTGGAAGTTGACGTTAAGAGACACGATTGCGGATAATGCTTCATCCGGGCTATACGTATTAGGTGATCAGAAAATTTCCCTTACAGGCATAGATTTACGTCAAATAGGGGTTTCGCTGTACAAAAATGATCAAATTGAAAACACAGGTGTGGGAGTTGCTGTTTTAAATCATCCAGCAAAATGTGTTGCTTGGCTTGCAAATAAATTAGCAAACTATCACTTAACTCTTGAAGAAGGAGAAGTGATCCTATCCGGTGCACTCTCTGGAGCAATTGAAGTAAATCCCGGTGATAAGGTTACAGCGAAATTTTCTTCAATCGGTCATGTAAGTGTAGAGTTTATAAACGACATTTAAGGAGAGGGAAAATGGAAGCCACTCAATTGAAACAGTTAGTTGACTACGTTTATCAGGCTGAAAAAAACAAACAAGAAATAACAAAAATTACGTCTTCACTCTATCCAAATTTACAAATTGAACAGGCGTATCTCATTCAAGAACATCTAATAGAACAAAAGGTGGGAGAAGGGTTGTCTGTAATTGGTCCGAAGATGGGGCTAACAAGTAAAGCGAAAATGGAGCAAATGAATGTAGAAGATCCAATTTTTGGGTATGTTTTTGATAATATGCTTATTGATGAAGACGAGCCAGTGTCCATGTCGAATTTCATTCATCCAAAGATGGAGCCTGAAATTGGTTTTATCTTAGAAAAAGATTTGTATGGATCGGATGTAACAGCTGAGCAAGTCATTGAACACACTCGCTATATCTTTCCAGCGGTGGAGGTTATTGATAGTCGCTATGAGAATTTTAATTTCACATTACCAGACGTAATTGCTGATAACACTTCCGCAGCTGGAGTTATTTTCGGGTATAAAATGAGCCTACCTACAGCACTTGAGTTAGATGTTCTTGGGGTAACGGTAAAAATAAATGGACAGACACAAGCTTTTGGAACAGGAGCGGCTGTACTTGGTCATCCTGCTGAGTCTGTTGCTAGACTTGCAAGAATGTTAAGTAAAAGTGGCAAGGGCGTAAAGAAAGATCAACCGATCTTAACTGGTGGGATCACGGAAGCTCTTCACTTAAATAGTGGTGATATTGTGCATGTTGATTACGGTGAGTTAGGTCAGTTATCGTTTCGTGTTACTTCGTAAATGAAAGGAGAAAATGATGCCGCTTGTACGAGTTGAAATACTAGAAGGTAGAAATTCAGATGTGATTGAAATCATGATGGAGGAAGTAACGGCAACAATCCATCGCACACTTGATTCCCCTAAAGAAAATATTCGTGTCATTGTTCATGAAATTCCGCATACACATTGGTCAATCGGTGGTCATAGTGTACGAGAGTTAAGAGAGGATAAGTCCCGATAGGCCATGAGAAATAATTAAGATTTTTTGCAAAAAGAAGCAAGTCGTCAACTGACTTGCTTCTTTTTATTTAGCTTATATTTGTGAATATTTGTGGTTAATAATCGAATAAATAATTTTTTTTGCTAGGTGTTTAATTTGAGGGGTTTTGCGATATTGCACGTAAACGGAGTTCGGTATAGCCGTTAGTTCTGCGACTTTCCGTGTTGTAGTTTTTAGATGATAGTTTTCATCAATCCCCAATTTAGGAATGATACCTATTCCGATATTATGCGAAACAGCTTTTAACAGCATTTCGTTATTATCAACATCAATACGAGTGAGTTCATTTACAGATAATAGTTTTTGGTCAATTAATTGCCAAAGCGCAGTATTTCTTCTAAAACTAATAATCGTTTCTTTATGCAAATGGTGTAATGACAACTGGTCATAGCTTGTTAAAGGATGAGTAGTTGGAAGAACAAGGACCAGTTCATTGGAAAATAAAAATTCTGACTCTATATCCGAATTTTCCGATAAAACATTTCGAGCAAAAATTAAATCAATCTCCCCAGCAAGAACTCGTTCATTAAGGTTAACAGAATCATAGCCTTCAATCACTTGAATATCAATCTTTCCAATTGATTTAATCGTTTTTAGCAGTTCAACAATAAAAGAGTATGAATAACCGGGAGAGAATCCAACACGAATTACAGGATCTTTTGTCAAGTTTGTAATCTCTTTGGATTGTTTCATATAGATTAGTATATTTTTAGCATAGTCTTTAAACAAATCTCCTTGCCGAGTTAAGAAAACTTCGTGGCCATTTCTTTGAAAAAGCTCACAACATAAGATGTCTTCAAGTGCTTTTATACGTGATGTAACAGTTGGTTGTGTGACATTTAAATATTTGGCGGCTTTCGAGTAGCTTTTGTAATCAACGATGGCTAAAAACGTAATAAGTTGGTACTCATTCAATTCCATCTCCTCCTTATGTCATTCTTTCCTTCTATTATAATTCATCTTAATTGTAAGCGCATTCAATAACCGGAGGTTTTCTTCTTTTATTATAGTAGAACGATGCTCAGTGAATAGAACTGTGTTCTTTTATATGCAACAAAATATGGCATCGATGAAAATTTTTTTGGAAACGATAGAAATATAAAAAATGTTCAATTGGAATTTGAAACCTATAAAAAATATACTGAAAGGAGAGGTTAGGAAGGAAAAAACACAAAAGGGAGGCGGAAAAATTGAGTGATCAGCTTTTAAGCGAAACGCTATCGGATCAAGTTGCGATTGTCACAGGGTCTGCACGAGGTATAGGGAAAGAGATTGCGTTAAAATTGTTACGGTCTGGTGCAAAAGTTCTTGTATGTGGAACGGAAGAAGAACGAACGAAAAAAGCAGTTGATGAATTGAAAGCGTTGACAAATGGTGAAGTCCAAGATTTTATCGGTGACTTAAGCGATGAGAAGCAAGTTGATCAAATGGTCACTAAGACCATTCAAATTTGGGGGAAAATTGATGTTTTAGTTAATAATGCTGGTGGAGGGGTCATCTTACCGTTTTTAGAACAGACACCAGAAACATTAAAACAGACAATTGATCGCAATTTGTGGACAGCAGTTTGGTGCTGTTACAAAGTGTTACCTCACATGGTCGAAAGAAAATACGGGAGAATTGTGAATGTAGGAGCTGACTCTGTTCGCAATGGATTATGGGATCATGCAGCATATAACGCCGCAAAAGGCGGTATGCATGCGATGACTACTGGATTAGCTCGAGAGTTTGCTCGCTATGATATTACGGTAAATACGATTGCACCTCCTGCAGTTGATTGTGAGGCACTCGATCGTATCCGTGAACGAGATTCAGCTCTTGTAGATAAATATATTGAGATTATCCCTAAAGGGCGGGCAGCAAAAATGGAAGAGGTTGCGGATGCAGTGTGGTATGTTTCAACAAAGGGAGCATCTTTTATTACAGGACAAGTAATTAGTGTCAACGGTGGTAGTAACATGCTTTAAACGATAGAGGAGGGAATTAAAATGAAAGAGATTTTACGAGACAATATTGATAAGAATGAGTTCCTTGTTCATCGAAGTGTATTCACGGATAAAGAAATATTAGCTCACGAGCGCGCAGAGATTTTTAGTAAGTGCTGGCTGTTTATCGGGCACGAAACAGAAGTGCCGAATGCTGGTGATTATAAAAGAAAAAAAGTGGGTGGACGAAATCTCGTTCTTGTTCATAGTCATGATGGTGAAATTCGTGCACTTTATAATACTTGTCCACATCGAGGAGCACTTGTTTGTAGAGAAAATGAAGGGAATTCTCGTGTATTTCGCTGTTTCTATCATGCGTGGAGTTTTACGAATGATGGAAAATTACAAGGTATGCCGGGGAAAGATGGCTTTCCAGAAGACTTTAATGATTGTGGAACGAAAGATATGAAAGCGGTTAATAGAGTAGAGCAGTATCGTGGGTTTATCTTTGTCAACTTTGACGATGATGCAATGTCGTTAGATGAGTACCTAGCTGGAGCGAAAGAGTATATAGATTTAGCAGTAGATCAGTCCGAACATGGTTTAGAAGCTTTAGGTGGGGTCCAGCAATATAGTGTTCGAGCAAATTGGAAATTACTTGCTGAAAATAGTGTGGACCTTTATCACGGTATGCCAACACATAAAACGTATTTTGATATAAAGCTTGCCCAAGACCCTGAGATTAAAAAAGTGAAGTTAGAAGGGAGAGGGAAGGATTTAGGGAATGGTCATGCAGTGATGGAATACATGGCACCTTGGGGGAGACCGATTGCTCAGTGGACGGCAATATGGAGTGAAGCGTTAAAAGCCGATATGGAAAAAATGAAAGAGCGATTAGTAGAGCGCTTTGGCGAGGAACGAGCTGATCGAATTGCGAATTATAATCGAAACATTATTATATTTCCGAACCTAGTCATCAACGACATCATGGCAATCACTGCACGTACGTTCTATCCAACGTCACCAGACTATTTAGAGGTATCGGGCTATTCTCTCGCACCAGTTGGTGAACCAGCGGATCATCGACTCGCTCGTAATAATAACTTCTTAGAGTTCCTTGGTCCAGGTGGGTTTGCCACGCCGGATGACAATGAAGCATTAGAGCTCTGTCAAGAAGCGTATACCAATAATACAGAGGTGGAGTGGAACGATATCTCCAAAGGCATGGTTCGTGGTGAAGAAAATACGTTGGCTACAGATGAGTTACAAATGAGAAGTTTTTGGCGTCAGTATAATAAAGTAATTCAAGCTTCAATAATGAATCAGGAGGCGTCGTTAAAATGACAGTAACTACTGATGTAAGACAAGATGTAGTGGATTTCTTGTATGAAGAAGCACGACTTTTAGATCAGTGGAAACTACTGGAGTGGGCGAATCTATTTACAGAGGACGGAAGCTATTATGTTCCGCCAATTGGTGAACCGGATGCTGATCCGTATAAGTCATTGTATTACATTCATGATAGTCGTTCACGGTTACAAGAGCGGGCGGAAAGGTTGCTAAAAAAAGAAGCTCATGTGGAATATCCACATTCTACAACCGTGCGAAATTACCACAACATTCTTATCAAGGAAGGGAATCAGGAAACGATTCAAGTCGAATGTAACTTTACGACTTACCGAACAAAGCGAGAAGTAATGGACACATTTATTGGAACAGCGTCTTTTACGTTAGAACAAACAACAGGCGGGCTCGCAATTAATAGCAAAAAAGTGATCTTACAACTTGATAGCTTGCGCCCCCAAGGGAAAATTAGTCTAATTTTATAGACGGTTAGAGAGACTAAGGGAGTGTTTCTAAATGTTGGATAGGAAAGTATATGACATAACCATTGTTGGTGGCGGACCTGTAGGGATGTTTACAGCTTTTTATGCAGGGATGCGGCAAGCAAGCGTAAAATTAATTGAAAGCTTGCCAGAACTTGGAGGGCAACTACAAGCATTATATCCAGAAAAATTTGTTTATGATGTTGCTGGTTTTCCAAAAGTGCGAGCGCGCGATCTTGTTTCGGGTCTAAAAGCACAGATGGCTCAGTTTGATACCCAAGTCTGTTTAAACGAAGAAGTACTTGAGGTGACAAAAGAAGAACATTGTTTTGTAATCAGAACAAATCACGGAAACCATTATTCAAAGACCATCATTATTACTGCTGGGAACGGGGCATTTAAGCCAAGAACACTAAAACTTTCGAATGAAGATTTATTTAAAGGGAAAAATATCCATTATGAAATCACAAACCTTGAGCGTTTTAAAGGACGAGAGGTTGTCGTATTTGGCGGCGGGGATTCTGCTGTTGATTGGGCACTTATGCTTGAAGAGATCTGTTTAAAGGTGACAGTTGTGCATAGAAGAGACCGTTTTCGGGCCCATGATTATAGTGTTAAATGTTTAAAAGAATCAAGCGCATCCGTTTTAACACCCTATGTTCCAATAGAGATTCGAGGGGATGAGCAAATTGAGAGCGTCCTTGTTAAAGAAGTTAAGGGCGAGAAGCATGTATTAGTGGAAGCCGACGATTTTATCGTGAACTATGGATTTATTTCAAATCTCGGTCCAATTAATGATTGGGGACTCGATATTGAAAAAAATTCAATTCTTGTTAATGAAATTGGAGAAACGAACATCCCTGGTATTTACGCAGTTGGGGACGTCGCAACATATAGAGGGAAAGTGAAATTAATGGCAGCTGGATTTGGTGAAGCGCCGATTGCCGTCAGTCATGCAAAGGTATTTATTGATCCAAGCTCATCTTTGCATGGAGCTCATAGTACGAGCTTAATGGAAAAAGTAGTTGAAAAAACTAGTTGAAGAAAAGGAATAAGGAGGCTAACGAATGACAAATATCATGAACGATATCATTAATAAGGACGAAGCACAAGAAAGGCTCGAGGCTTATTTGCGAACAGTTGCACACCTTGGTCATGTTGACATTACTGTGAACAAGATGGAACAGTCACTTTGGTTTTTTACAGAGGTAATGGGCCTTGTTGTTACGGAACAAGAAGGAAATCGTGCTTTCTTACGAGCATGGCAAGATTATGATCACCACACGCTTGTGTTGGAAGAAGGACATGAATCAAAAGTAAATCGAATTGGTTGGCGTGTAAGTGCGAAAGAATCTCTTTATCTATTTGAACGAGTCCTGAAAGAAATGAATATGGAATTTCAATGGGTGGACAAGGGATCTAAAAAAGCAATTGGAGAAGCTGTTCATTTTCATTCTCCAGCAGGCGTACCTATTGAGCTTTATTGGGAAAAAGAATTGTTTGTGACAAATAATCCTGAATTGACTTCAAAGTTACCTAGTCATCCAAGTAAGTATCGATCATATGGTGTATCACCAAGGCGATTTGACCACGTAAATATTATGGTGAACGATGTGAAAAAAGAGCAGGAGTGGTGGACAAAATTTTTAGGAGTACATCATCGTTATTATATCGAAAATTCAGAACAAACTCGTTTAGGATCATGGTTGAGCCGAACGAATATCGCTCATGAAATTGCTTTTATGCGTAACGCAAATCAAGATGGAGGGAAATTCCATCATTTAGCCTATTACCTTGATTCTCCAGATGAATTAATTCGGGCAGCCAATTTAATGGCAGAGAATGGACTGAAAATTGAGTGGGGACCTGGAAAGCACGGAACGAGCGGAGCACAATTTATTTATGTGTTTGAACCATCCGGTCATCGAGTTGAGATCTGGACAGGTGGCATGCTAATTTTTTCGCCAGATTGGGAGCCGATCCAATGGACATCTGACGTCGGGGAATTAGGTCTAGAAATGTGGGGAAGTAAACCGCCTGAATCATATTTCACCTATGGCGTCCAATTAGGAAAATAATCGATAGAGTAGAAAGAGGCGTTCAATCATGGAACGAACACTACGAGTTGATTTCCATACTCATGTTATATCTGAAGATTTTATAAATTTAGCGAAAAAATATAGTGATGACCGCTGGCCAGTCTTGGAAAAAACGTGTCACTGTGGCGCCAAGATTATGATCAATGGAAAGAATTTTAGAGACGTTACGAATCAAGCTTGGGCGTTCGACAAACGAATAGAGGACATGGATAACGAAGGAATTGATGTGCAAGTTCTTTCACCTATCCCTGTTACCTTTAGTTATTGGGCAGATGCAGGAAAAGGACTTGAATTAGCACAATCACAAAATGATTTTATCGCATCAATCGTTTCACGTGAGCCAAAGCGTTTTGTAGGTCTTGGAACAGTGCCATTACAAAATCCTCAATTAGCGATTCGTGAGATGAAGCGTTTATATGAGACGTTAGGATTGGCTGGCATTGAAATAGGTACAAATGTAAACGGAATGAATCTAGATGATCCATTTCTAGACCCCTTTTTTGAAGCCGCCAATGATCTTGGTGTTCCATTGTTTGTTCATCCATGGGATACATTAGGAAAGGAGCGATTTCCTCGCCATAATTTCATGTATATGATCGGTATGCCTTCAGAAACAGCTCTCGCTGCAGGGAGTATAATTATGAGTGGCATGTTGGATCGGTATAAGAATTTAAAGATTTGTTTTGCACATGGTGGAGGAGCACTACCGTATCTTATACCTAGGATGGACCAAGGATATGAAGTCTGGCCACAAATAAGAAAAACAACTAAAAGACCGAGCGAATATATCAACAAGCTTTTTTACGATGCCCTCGTTTATGACCGTGATAACTTAAGGTTTATGATTAATCGATTAGGGGCAAATCGGATCATTGCGGGATCGGACTATCCGTTTTTATTAAGGGAAGTTCCCTCTGGAAAAGTAGTGGATGAGTTGGATGATCTAACTGAAAAAGAAAAAGAAGGAATACATGGTTTACATGCATTACAATTTCTGGGGCTCAATAAAGAGGATTTTCTATAGAAATTTAAGGAGGTTTATAAATGGCTTACGTCATCATGAGTGGTTGTCAACAGGAGAAAGCAGCGGAATGTGTTGATATTTGTCCAGTTGATTGCATAGAAGAAGGAGATGATCAATATTACATTGATCCGAATTTATGCATTGATTGTGGTGCATGTGTGGCTGCCTGTCCTGTACAAGCCATTGTAGCCGAAGACGATTTACCAAAAGAAGAGCTCCATCAAATGAAAAAGGCAGAGAAATTTTTTGATTAGTACATGAAGACTCTATTTCGATAGGAAATAGAGTCTTTTCTTTAGAAATCCATTTCATATGAACAGGTAAAATTTGTTATAGTTTAGTTATAAGTACTAAGGAGGAGGTGTCTGCTTGCTAGATATACGTAAGGAACGTAGAGCTGAATGGATCTTTAATAATGGACTTATTTTGGGCTTATTCCTTTTAATGTACGTGAGTTTCCATTTTGAATTTCTAGAAATCGTTTTTATGGTTTTGCTAACAAGTTTACTTATCGTTTCTATTATGAGTGTGGTTAAGCCTGGATTCCCTAAGCCTCTATTTAAATGGAAGAGAACGTTACGGGATCATGAGATTCATTTTTATGGCTATAAGGATTGGCGTAAGAGAAATCGTATAGCAAGTATTTTATTAATTATAGTCATTCTTGTGATAGGGAACTTTATCGTTTCTCACATTCTTACTCATTCGGACACCCCACTGTCACAAGCGGAAATAGAAACACCGTTTAATTTGCAATTTCTTCTGATTTCCATCGCAGCCAATACTGGCTATATCGTCCGATCGAAATGGATGGACTCCTTTTATGGAAAGAATGTAAAAGGGTTTGAATTAAAAGGAAGGACGCTTGTCGTTTTCTTTGGTATTATTCTGTTTTGGACACTGTTTTGGTTAGTGGTCTTTTATCTTTTTTAACGTTGTATATAAAGAATGTAAAGGAATGATTTGGATTTGACTGAAGAAATACGCAAAGCACGGCAACAAGAAGTGATTTGGAATAATGTGTATGTAGCAATCTTAGTTGTATTACTAATGTTAATGTCGCTAATAAACCTTCCATTGTCATGGCTATTATGGCTAGGGCTGGTAATGAATACCGTTACCGGGTTATGGAAGGTTTTCGCTGTTAAAAAACCTCTTTTGCCAGTGCAATGGCAGCAGACGTTAATGAATCACGAAAGAAAACAGTATGGAGATGCGGCGTGGGGCAGCAAGCAGAGAACCGACGGTGTTTTTCTCTTAATAGGCGCAGCTGCTTTACTTTTCTTAGTAACGACAACACCACTCGTTGCAAGTGAAACAATCATTTATGGTGCATTTATTCTTAGTATTGTCGTTCTCGTACCTCTTATAAATTTTAGCGTCATCTCAAAAGGAAGAACGATCGATACATGGAATTTTGAGACAGAGCGAGGGTTTGAATTTAAGGGTCATTCATTAAAAATTTTCATTGCCATCCTGTGTGCATGGATTGTGATTTTTGCAGTTGGTTATGCACTACTCGCGCTCTTATAACGGAAGGAGGGCAAGATGCTTTTTGAAAAGTTGGAACGATACCGAATTAGAGAACTTGTATTATTGAACGGCACTCTTTTTGGAATAATTTTTTCAGCCGGATGGCTCTTATCAACAAATCTTTTTGCCGATGCCATTAACTTTAGCTTAGGTTTTGTCCTTATTTTTCTAGCTATTTTAGGATTTTTTGTGCAAAAGAAGAAGTGGTCGTTTTGGAAGTGGCATAGGGAGTTAATGGCTTACAAAGCGGAGAAAGAAGAACATGAATGGCCTAGGGTTGTGCTGTTAATCGTATTTCTTTTTATCGGGCTGATACTCATCGTCAACCATACACCACCGTTTAATCAACCGCCAATGGATTTAATGAGAAATGAGCTTCGTATGTATCTACTTTTTTTCTTTGCTCTTATCGTGATTGGGAATATTGTGTACATCGTGACGGCTAGAAAAATGGATCGTGGTGATGAAGGGGAGCCTATTGGCTTTAAGTTGAAAGGGGGAAGTTTGAAAGCTTTCTTAGCAATTGCCTTGTTTTGGGTCATCTTGTTCGTCGGACTGTTTCTTTTCGTATAAAGTAGAAAAAACGCCCAACCATTACTGGGCGTTTTCTACATAATAACGAGGGACACGTTTTGTTAGAGCACAAACGATTTCATAATTGATGGTATTTGTGATATCTGCCATATGGTCGATTGGAAACTCTACAACATCGCCACGTTGAATCCCTTTAATGTCGGTGACGTCAATCATTGTTTGATCCATACAAACGCGGCCGAGAATAGGCGCTTGTTTATCGGCGTAAAACGTGTGTCCTTTATTGGAAAGGGCACGGGACAAGCCATCAGCATAGCCAATCGCGAGCGTCGCTACGTTTCGGTCTTCCTGAAGCATGTGCGTGCGACCGTAGCTAATGCTTTCGCCTTTTTTTACAGACCGAACAGATGCGACTGTAGCATATAAACGCATTGCTTGTTGAAGTGGGATGGGAAATTGGAGGGCAGTATCTGGTCTGAGACCATACAAACTAATCCCTACACGCACCATATCCAAATGTTTATCTGGATGATAGAGCGTACCCGCGCTATTGCAGCAATGGGTAATCGGAATGGTGATACCCGCTGATTGAAGCGAATCAATAAATGTGCAGAAACGTTGAAATTGCTCATCTGTGTACGTTGATTCTAAGTTATCTGCTTCTGCAAAATGAGTAAATAAACCTTCTAGTTCCACAAATGGTTTCGCCTGAATGGCTTGGATCGTATCAATCAGTTCGGCTGACGTTTGAATACCAATCCGCCCCATACCGGTGTCTACTTTGACATGAACCTTCACTTGTTTCTGCAAATCTGACGCAGTTTTTGCTAACGATTGAACGAGCTGATCGTCAAACAATGTAATTGTGATGTTTTCAAGAATTGCTTGCTGAAACGCTTGAGGGGGCGTGTAACCAAGCACGAGTATAGGTGCTTTAATTCCAGCTTCACGTAATTCAAATGCTTCATCAATGATAGCGACACCTAAATAAGTTGCACCGTTCTCAAGGGCTTTTTTTGCGACAGGAACAGCGCCGTGGCCGTAGCCATTTCCTTTAACAACAGCCATGAGTTGACAATCTTCAGAAAGCGATTGCTTAAATGTTCGTGTGTTGTGCGCAATGGCATCAAGATTGATTTCGGCATAGGTGTCACGGTAGCTTGATGTCTTCATTCTCGATCTTCCTTTCGTATACAAGAAAGCCCCTCATCATACGATGCAGGGGCTTTAGCGTGCTATAGAGGATTTATGCTTTTACCGGAGTTTTTGCTAATGCATCTGCTACGGAAACAAGCTCATATCCAAGGTCACGTGCAACAGCACTATACGTAACATCACCGTTTGCAACGTTTAGTCCAAGAGCAAGAGCTGGATTGTCTGCTAATGCTTGTTGAACTCCTTTGTTTGCGATTTGAAGCGCATAAGGAATCGTTACGTTGGTAAGTCCAAGTGTTGATGTACGAGGCACAGCACCAGGCATGTTCGCTACAGCGTAATGAACTACACCATGCTTCGTGTATGTTGGGTTATCATGAGTTGTAATTTTATCTACAGTTTCAATGATACCACCTTGGTCAATAGCAACGTCAACGACAACAGATCCTGGATTCATTGATTTAATCATTTCTTCTGTTACAAGTTTAGGGGCTTTTGCTCCTGGAATTAAAACAGCGCCAATCACAAGATCAGAATCTTTTACTGCTTCAGCGATATTTAAAGGATTGGACATTAATGTTTGGATGTCATTTCCGAACTGGTCATCGATTTGACGAAGACGATCCGCACTCAAGTCGATTAACGTTACGTCAGCACCTAGACCGACCGCAATTTTCGCTGCGTTCGTTCCAACAACTCCGCCACCGATAACCGTTACTTTTCCGCGTTTTACGCCTGGTACACCTGAAAGAAGAATTCCTTTTCCGCCTTTTAATTTCTCAAGAAATTGAGCACCAATTTGAGAAGCCATACGACCAGCAACTTCACTCATTGGTGTAAGAAGTGGAAGTGTGCGGTTTACTTCAACTGTTTCATAAGCAATGGCAATGACACCACTATCAACTAATGCTTGAGCAAGTTCTGCTTCAGCTGCAAGGTGAAGGTATGTGAAAAGGATTAATCCTTCACGGAAGTAGCCATACTCGCTTGAAAGCGGCTCTTTTACTTTCATAATCATATCTGACTGAGCCCATACGTCTTTTGCTTCTGGAATAATTGTCGCACCAGCTGCTGTGTAATCAACATCTTCAAAGCTAGAGCCAACACCTGCATTTTGTTCTACAAGAATTTGGTGACCAGCTTTTGTTAACGCAACAACACCAGCTGGCGTAATCGCTACACGGTTTTCGTTATTTTTAATTTCTCTAGGGATACCAATAATCATCTATAATTCCTCCAAACAGGGTAGTGTGAATGTGATACGTTTAGTATAAATCCACAAATGAAGGAACGCATTGTTACAAAAAAACAAAATGGAAGCGGTTATTTGTGAAAATCAACAAATGGTCTTATATCGACTGTCTAAAAAGTTTAATGTCGAAATAAAGGCCAATTTTTTGAACAGGATCTTTAATGTCAATCATTGTGATTTCCTTAATCCGTTTTAAACGGTAGTTCAATGTATTAATATGACAATGAAGCTTTTTAGCGGCTTCGGTTAGACGATCTTCATAATCAAGCACCGTTTCCAGTGTCTCCATTAAATTGGTTTGGTTTTCCTGATCATAAGCAGCCAGTTTTTCCAAGGCTGGGTTAGAAGTGAGCTTCTGTAGTTCAGGTGTGCGCTTTAATAAATCAATATAGCGAAAAGCTCCTAGTTCGTGATAGAAGTGAACTTTTTCCAATTCACGCGGAAATAATTTCTTCAGTCGAAGCACTGCATTCGCTTCATTATAGCTTTCATTTATAATAGGAAACGTTTCTTTTGGGTAGCCACAGCCAACCGCTTCAACCTTCGTTTCAAACCGCTCTTTAATCTGCTCACGAAAAGATTGAATAAATTGTTCAGTTTCCTCAATAAAAGTGGTACTATTTTTAGGTGCTACTAACGTAATCCAATGATTTTCATCCAGTGTGTGAATAAGGATTTTCATCTTTTGCGTTGTTTTTGAGATGTATGTGAGTTGATTATAAAGTTCTTTAGACATTTGTTTAAAAGAAAAGACAAGGATGGCAACAGGTTGGCCTTTTTTTAGCCCGATTCGAATTAGTTCTTTTTCAATAGAATCGTGATCAACGACATCGCCTGTAATCATTTGCCACAGAAATTCTTGTTCGTTGCGTTCTTTTTTCTTGTTTTGCAGATTGAGTTGCAAGAGCTGATTGCGCGCTTTTTGTGCTGCTAATTTCAAAAGATCTAAGTGTTCAGTGGTTAGCGTTCCGTTTACATCCACAACCCAAATGTAACCGAGCACTTCTTCATTTTTTCTTATTGAAATCGCAACTCGATTACGTAAGCCAATTTCATCAATCGTTGGAATGACTAGTGGCTCGTCGCTGTGATTTAATTTTGGAATAACCCCGTCTTTCCAAAATCGGTTAATCACACGCTCTGGTACACGACGCCCAATAATGGTCGAAACACGTGCTTGATCGGTTTCATCATCGTGAGAACTGTAGGCAAGAAGATGATGATTGGCGTCTTCAATCGTAACAGGGCATTTAAGATGTTCGCTAATCGTATCGGCAAAAGCTTCTAAAGAGTCGAATGACTGATTAAAAAGCTTGTATATTTCATTAGACATAGCTAGAGCTCCTTATTAGTTAAGAAAAGTAATTGTATGAAAACACAAAGGAAACGTTTTCAGATTGTATGGTTTCACAAATACAAGTATGAACGTGCATGATAGAATAACTATCGACTACTAATACTATCATACAATAGTGTGTCCTGAGGAGTGAACAACATGAGTATAAAAGATATACTCGAGAGTATCAGCGATATTTTATGGGGGCCACCCAGTCTAATATTATTATTTGGAACCGGTTTATTTTTAACGATAGCCTTAAAGGGGTTACAATTCCGTCGTCTCGGTCATGCCTTCAAATTAGGTTTCGGGAAGGAAGATAAGTCAGACTCCGCTGCTGAAGGCGATATTAGTCATTTTAAAACATTAATGACAACGTTATCAGCTACAATTGGAATCGGTAACATTGCCGGCGTCGCAACAGCGGTTACCCTCGGTGGACCTGGTGCGATCTTTTGGATGTGGATTGTTGGTTTATTAGGAATGGCAACAAAATATGCTGAGGCATTACTTGCAGTAAAATTCCGGGTCAAAAATGATCGCGGTGAATATTCAAGTGGACCAATGTATTATATTGAAAAAGGATTAGGAAAGAAATTTAAGTTCTTAGCGATTGGGTTTGCTTTATTTGGTGCGATCGCTGCGTTAGGAATTGGAAATAGTGTGCAATCAAACACCATTGCCGACGTTGCATCAACTAGTTTTGGTGTTCCAGGTTGGGTAACAGGTGTTATCTTAGTAATACTTGTAAGTTTTATTATCTTTGGAGGTATCCAACGCATTAGTACCGTTGCAAGTTTCTTTGTGCCAATTATGGCGATCTTGTATATGGGCGGCGCGATTTTAATTTTAATTTTAAACTACAACTTAATTATTCCTGCATTTGAAATGATTTTCTATTATGCGTTTAATCCAGTCGCTGCTGTCGGTGGCTTTGTCGGAATCGTTGTTGCTGAAGCGATCCGTAATGGAGTAGCACGCGGAATCTTCTCAAACGAAGCAGGTCTTGGTACGGCAGCACTGATTGCTGGAAGTGCACGTGCGGATCACCCCGTTAAACAAGCGCTCGTTGCCATGACTGGAACGTTCATTGTCACAATTATTGTGTGTACAATGACAGGGCTCGTCTTACTTATTACAGGCTTCTGGGATCAAACAGGTGGATTGATTTCTAATGTTGCGCATGATGCATCGTTAGAAGGGGGAGCTTTAACAACCGCAGCATTTGGTTCGGTTCTTGGTGTTGTTGGTGAATATATCGTTTCTTTATCTGTTGTATTTTTCGGTTTCTCGACTATTGTTGGTTGGTATGTATATGGGGAAAAATGTTTTGAGTACCTTGTCGGAACAAAAGGAATTACGGCGTATCGACTCACATATGTTGGTGCGTGTTTTATCGGTACAATTGCTAACCTTGCGACGGTATGGGCATTTGCGGACGTAGCCAATGCATTAATGATGATTCCAAACTTAATTGCATTGTTGCTACTTTGGAAAGTTGTTGTAGCAGAAACAAACGATTATTTCGAGAACTTCTATCAAAAAGGAAAATATTAATCCAACTAGAGGTGCTGTACACGTGTACAGGCCTCTTTTTTTGCGGAAGACGCGCTTTTTTATCGAACGTGCCCGTGATACAATGGATGGATGACATTTGTGAATAAAGGACGTATATAAAGATGAAACAACAAGCACCTGTGCAAAAAAATGAAACCCTTACTGTTACGATTGAAGATTTAACTCACGATGGTTCAGGCGTTGCCAAAGTGGATGGCTATGCCTTATTTATCCCTCAAGCCCTTCCAGGTGAAAAGGCAGAAATAAAAGTCGTAAAAACGAAAAAAGGTTACGGATTTGGACGTTTAATGAATCTTGTTAAAGAGAGCCCACATCGTGTGGAACCGCCATGCCCGATTTTTCACCAATGTGGAGGATGCCAAATTCAACATATGGATTATGACGCACAGCTTCATATGAAGCAAAAACAAGTGAAAGATGTGATGGAGCGAATCGGGAAGCTACCGGATGTCCCTGTTCATGCCGTTGTTGGGATGGACGAACCATGGCGCTACCGCAACAAGTCGCAAGTACCAGTCGCGTTTCAACGGGGTGAGCTCGTCGCAGGTTTTTATGCAAAACGAAGCCATCACATTGTCGATATGGATGAATGCATCATCCAGCACAAAGAGAATGACCATGTTGTGCAAACTGTTAAGCGATTAGCGAAAGAGCTACGAATCCCAGCGTATAATGAAGAAAAACATAACGGCGTTCTCCGACATATTGTTGCTCGTTACGGAAAAACCACAGGTCAAGTAATGGTTGTCCTCGTCACAAAAGGGAAAAAAATACCGGGGAAAGAAGCGCTCATTGCTAGTATTCAAGAAGCAATCCCTGGGGTTGTGTCGATTGTCCAAAACATTAATAATGAACGAACAAACGTGATTTTTGGGAAGCAAACAGATATCTTGTGGGGAGAAACGTACTTATACGATGAAATTAACGGCATTCGATTTGCCATTTCAGCGCGATCGTTTTATCAAGTGAACCCTGATCAAACCAATCGTCTTTATCAAAAAGCGCTAGATTATGCGGATCTAACAGGGGATGAGACTGTTATTGATGCATACTGTGGAATTGGGACTATTTCTCTTTTTCTTGCGCAAAAAGCGAAGCATGTATACGGTGTGGAAATTGTCCCAGAAGCGATTACGGACGCAAAACGAAATGCAAAACTGAATCACATCGACAACGCAACGTTTGCCGTTGGAGAAGCTGAAAAAGTCATTCCATGGTGGCACGCGCAGGGAATTTCGGCTGACGTCATTGTCGTTGATCCACCAAGAAAAGGGTGCGATGAAGCACTTCTGAAAACGATGCTGCAAATGAAGCCAAGCCGAATTGTGTACGTCTCTTGTAACCCGGCTACCCTTGCTCGAGACTTGCGTGTTTTAGAGGATGGCGATTACCGCACAAAAGAAGTAACGCCTGTAGATATGTTTCCACAAACAAATCATGTGGAATGTGTGGCGGTTTTAGAATTGAATGACTAAACGAATAAGTTGTTACACTGCTCAGATCTTTCGATAGGTTGAGCAGTGTTTTTTTGTTGTAAGACTGTATGAACTGTTTATAGACTAAATAGTGATTGTATCCAGTCAGTAAAAGGACCATCCATTAAAATTGGTCGATAAATGTGATTAAATATCGCTACGGCGAAAATTGCTAATAAACTCGTGGGTAAGATAATGTATTTTTCTGTATTGGTCATTTTGCGTTTCTTAGGACCAGTATTTTTAATTGAATCTTTATCTTTATTCACTAATCTTCTTGTATGTATAGATACTAATGTAATAAGTATAATAGCCACAATTACGGTGAGCAGTGGATAATCGAAAAGGTTTATGGGAAGCACATCCTTCTTACTTATTTCATTTCAGCATTCTTTATTTTTAAAGAAAGAATAAGTATAGTAAGAGTTAATAGCAATATTAGTGAATTATGAAATTTAGAGTTTTACATTAGTAAAGATGAGCTAACTATGAGGATATTAGAAAGAGAAAAGTTAGATAGAAAGGCTTTTGCTTAGGTGCACCCCGATGTGCTAGATTTTATTCTAATACTTTAAGTGGTGCACCAAACTAGCAGTCCCTTTTCTTTTCGTGCATATGAAGTAATGAGAGAGCATTCTTATCTCTTAAAAAGTCAAGACGATGAAAATGATTATGAAAGCAAGTTCCGAAATGAGATGACTCTGAAAAAAGAAGGTCTCCTTGCTGCAATAGTTAGAATAATAGCGGTTAACATCGTTATAATTGTAGCAATTAATAAGAAGAATGAAAAGTTCGTTCGCACGAGATAAAATGTAAGCACAGGAAGGAGTATAAGTAGGATCACTAAGGCTTTATGAACCTTATGATAAAGTGTCTCAGACCATTCTTTTGCTAAGCTCACTATGGTTTTTTCATTTATTTCAAGCCCCTCATACTGCAATGCGATCTGAGTTAGTTCACGCTGTTTATCGCTTTCGAGCTTGTAACCATCCTGTTGACGTTTAACGGTCATTGTTTTCAGGTCATACATGGTTTCATCAAGGCCTTGAAGGGCGCGTAATGCTTTGTCGTTTTGGCTTTTTTGCTTATAGTAGAGGTACCCGTTTAAGCCGAACATAATCGATAGCCGATACAATACTAAAATAATTGTTAGAGAGTATTTTTTAAACAAGGCGTAAATCCTTTCTCGCTATTAACATTGTGCATAGTTTAACATAATGGTAATAAACCTGCACAAGTAATCTCTTCATATGAAGAAGCTTTATAGAGCACGAAGATAGATGAAAAGTGAATGGACTGCTGGTCTTCTTAACGATCCTTGACACGGTCTTGTCCGTTTGATTATGATCGTCACAACATGCTTTGAATTCTTAGTATTTTGACAAAAGGAGGTTGCGATGACAAAAGCGCGTCGATTACATCAAATCTTTGCAAAAGATGGAAAGTCGTTAACGTTAGCGTTGGATGGCTATTATTTTTCAACGAATACAAACGGGATTGATACAGTTATCAAGCAAATGCCCCAACTTATTGAAAATGGATTGGATGCGGTTTTAGTCACGTACGGGCTGGCAAAACGTTATTCGGAGTGGTTTCATGACGTTGGATTGGTGGTTCGGGCAGACATATCAACAAGTGTTTATGATTCATCCGTTCCAAACACAGCCTCTCTATTAACGGTAGAAGATGCGTTGCGACTTGGAGCAGATGGCATCATAGCCATGACGTTTCCAGGTGCCCATAATGAAGCAGACACACATCAAGCAGCATGGGCATTAGCTAAGGATGCAGATCAGTGGAATCTTCCGTTTATTTGTGAATCTTTGCCGAATGGTTACGCCGTTACCGATAAAAATTCCAATGATCCCTATGTCATTGCATCAGCTGCACGAATTGCTGTTGAGTTAGGGGCTGATATTGTTAAGACCCGTTACTCTGGTGGGGTGGATGATGGGGTCATTGCCGAACAAGCGCAAGTCCCTGTTTTAGCATTAGGTGGACCAAAGACAAAAGATGTAAAGGCCTACTTATCGTTTGTGAAGCACTGTATGGATAATGGCGCAAAAGGGGTTGCTGTAGGTCGGAATATTATTCAAAGCGAAAATCCAGCAGGACTTGTTGCTGCATTGAATTGCTTAATTCATGAAGATGGAGAGATTGACTACGCGTACCAGTTGTATAGAAATCATTAAAGGCCAGTAATCAAGGAGGATGATGATGCGCTATGTGTTAGGGATTGATAATGGTGGAACGTTGACAAAAGCAGCTCTCTACGATTTATCAGGGAAAGAAATTCAAATCGCAATGAAAAAGACGCGAATGATCACCACACAGCCTTATCATACAGAACGAGATTGCGAAGAGCTATGGCAAGCAAACCTGATGGTTATTCGTGAAGTCCTAGCTTCAGCGAACATCAATACAGAGGACATTATTGGGATTTCCATTACAGGGCATGGAAACGGTTTGTATGTAGCAAATGAACGAGGAGAACCGACATACAACGGAATTATTTCTACTGATCAGAGAGCAATGACTTACGTGGAACAGTGGAAGCAAGATGGACGATTTGAACGAGAGGTTTTACCGAAAACGATGCAATCGGTTTGGGCAGGGCAACCTGTATCATTACTTGCTTGGTTAAAAGATCACCAACCGGATGTACTTAAGGAAACGGCGTATATTTTCATGGTGAAAGATTATATTCGATTTAAGTTAACAGGAGAAGCATATTTTGAAGAAACAGATGCATCCGGGACAAGTTTACTTAACGTACGAGATCGTTGTTATGATCGTGAATTGCTATCATTTTTTGAGATTGAGGAGGTATATGAAAAACTTCCCCCATTAAAAAGGTCAACCGAATGTTGTGGCCATATCACGGAAACCGTCGCACAATTAACTGGTTTAAAAGCAGGTACGCCGGTGGCAGGAGGGATTTTTGACATTTCCGCATCAGCGATTGCTTCAGGCTTAGTACGAGAAGATCAATTGTGCATCGTAGCCGGTACATGGAGTATTAATGAATACATCACAACAAAACCTGTTATTGATAAACATTTATTTATGACATCCATTTACTGTATGGAAGGATACTGGTTAACAACGGAAGCGAGCCCAACGTCAGCGAGTAATTTGGAGTGGTATATTGACGAATGGATGACGCAAGAAAAGGTTGAGACAGAGCGACAAGGGCGCTCTATTTATGACGAGTGTAACGAGCTTGTGGCGAAAACTAAGGCTGAAGATAGTCAGTTATTGTTTTTACCGTTCCTTTTCGGATCAAATACAGTGGCAAATGCGAGTTCGTGCTTTATTGGTCTTTCAAGCTGGCATACAAAAGCGTATATATTGCGCGCAATTTATGAAGGTGTTGTGTTTAGCCACTTAGCTCATGTCAAACAACTTTTGCAGTATCGAAAAGCGCCAACTTCCGTTCGTGTCGCAGGTGGTGTAACAAAGTCAGATGTTTGGGTGCAAATGTTTGCCGATGCGCTACAGCTTCCATTAGAAATTGTTGATGTACAGGAACATGGAACGTTAGGGACTGCGATGTGTGCAGCTGTAATGGTAGGGGCGTATGAATCAATAGAAGAGGCATCTACTTCAATGGTTAATGTGGCACGACGAATTGAACCAAATCTAGGAAAAGCGAATGTCTATCAGCAAAAATTCAAGCTTTATCAGCAGACTGTCGAGAAAATGGAACAAGTATGGGCGTTAGGAGCGAGGCAATGGACTTAGGATTAAGTGGAAAGCATGCAATTGTGACAGGGGGATCAAGGGGCGTCGGCAAAGAAATCGCTTTATCTTTAGCAGAAGAAGGCGCACAAGTTACGCTGACGTATCAAGGTCAGCGTGAAAAGGCAGATAAAGTTGTAGGGGAAATTCAAGCAAACGGTGGAAGTGCGTATGCTGTGAAGATGGATCTTGCTGATTCGACGAATATACAGGCATTATTCCAACAGGCAACTAGACATGTAGGCTCGGTTGACATTCTCATTAATAATGCGGGGGTATGGCCAAAAGGATATGTGAAAGATCTGACATTGTCAGACTGGACGGATACGATCAATAAGAATTTAACGAGTGTTTTCCTGTTAAGCCAGTTGTTTGTCCAGCATTGTCTTCAACATGAAAAAAGAGGGAAAGTTTTAAATATCACGTCGCAGGCAGCTTTTCATGGTGCCACGACTGGGCATGCTCATTATGCTGCAAGCAAATCAGGGATTCTAGGGTTTGCACGGTCACTCGCTCGAGAACATGCGTCAGACGGGATTACGATCAATAATCTTGCATTAGGCATTGTCGAAACGGATATGATTCGGTCATCGTTGCAGGAAAAAGAAGATTATTATTTAAGCCGGATTCCTCTTGGGCGAGTCGCGCAACCAAAAGAAATAGCAGACATCGCAACGTTTTTAGTATCAGAAAAAGCGAACTACTTAACTGGCTCCACCTTTGACGCAACAGGTGGAATGTTAATGCGTTAAAACGGTCTAAGGAGTGGGAATATGAAATGTTTGGCGATCGCTGACTTATTAATCTCTCAAGATATGTTGAAACAAGGACTTGCA
Organism: Shouchella sp. JSM 1781072; assembly: GCF_041949915.1. NCBI lineage: Bacteria > Bacillati > Bacillota > Bacilli > Caryophanales > Bacillaceae > Shouchella > Shouchella sp. JSM 1781072. The sequence continues at coordinate 143,378 of NZ_JBHFQE010000004.1, read as the reverse complement.
ACTCTTGAAGAAAAAGGGATTGAAGTAACGATTCGAGAATGGCACCATGAACAGGTGGAAGATTTACAAAAGGATAATTTACGCATTGAACAATATGGTGCAGATGCGGTAATGTTACCTGAAACCCTTACCCGTGACATCGATCAGTATGACCTTATTTTGACTCAATTTGCGCCTTTAAATCGTGCTGTTCTTGCGGCAGCCCGCAATGTATCCGTCATCGGTGTGCTTCGTGGAGGAGTAGAGAATATTGATGTGGAAGCAGCTGAAACAAGAGGAATTACAGTCATAAATACGCCAGGGCGAAATGCACGAAGCGTAGCTGAATACACAGTTGGAATGATGATTGCAGAGATGCGAAACATAGGGCGTTCTCATGCTTCCATCATGAAAGGAAGTTGGCAAAAAGACTTTACTAATCATGATTCTATCCCAGAATTAGGTCGGCGAACGGTTGGTTTAATTGGATTTGGTCATATTGGTCAACTTGTTGCAAAATGCTTAAGCGGATTTGGAACGAAGATTCTTTTTTATGATCCGTATTTTAAAGGGGAAACAGGATGTATTCAGGTTGAGTTAGATGAATTGTTAGAAGCGTCTGATGTCGTGAGTTTACATGGGCGGTTAACCGCTGAAACAAAAGGAATGATGGGCTATGAACAATTTCAAAGGATGAAACAAACGGCGATTCTGATTAATACCGCCCGGTCAGGTCTAGTAAAAGAAGAAGCGTTAGTCAGAGCTTTGCAAGAAAATATAATAGCTGGTGCAGCGCTAGATACGTTCGACTATGAACCTTTAAAGAAAGACAGTCGTTTTCTCTCACTAAATAATGTCACTTTAACGGCTCATTTAGCGGGTAGTACAGTCGATGCCTTTCGCTACACACCTACATTACTAGCTGAACGGGTTATGTCTTATCTAGATAGCGAACGTAAATAAGCTGGCTTTGTTCCTCAAAATCACTCAAATATTGGTAGGGCTGTTATTTTTAAAAGAAAGAAAAAACTAGAATGCACACCATTCTAGTTGAAAGTTAACGTATGTATGAAACATAGCGGTTTTTTATTGTTCGTTAATTTTTGCAACCGACCAAGGGTTTTTTGGATTGAGCGTGTTGAGCTTTTTCGCATACTCTAGTGCATTTTCAAATTCAATAAATACACGGTCTGTCACAGAATGGATATTTTTCAAAATGAAAGTCTGCCCATCTACGAGCCTTTTAAGATGATACATGAGCGTTCCTCCTCAAATGATTAGGATATATCTATTATACTGCTTTAGCGTAGTTACGTATATGAAAAAATCATGTAATCGATGCGAAATTTATGTGTTCGCCTCTTTTTTTATAGAATTAAGTATGGCTTTGGTTAGTAGTCTAGCCATTGATTGGCCAATCACAATAAGTAAGCCGGATAGTACGATGACAACATTCATGGTAAATGGGTTAAACCAGCTTTGGTTTGGAGGCGTAATAAACAGCTCTGCCAATAGCATCGATAAGAGAATCATAAACGCGTTCATCAAAAGAAATTGGTGAATGCGAACTTGAGTCGACAAAGCGCCAGCCACAATGGACCAAGTAATGAGAGCGCCGTAGATGAACGAATAATTAATATCAGCTTCTTGATTGCGCATGGTTGTTTCATAAAAGTGAAAGAAGAACGAACCTGGGAACATGGCAATAATCATCCACAGTATTTTCAAAGAACCCCTCCATTTATAGATATGCCCTTCGTAAGTGTATTCTGTCAATCTTGTTTTTTCCCTTTTAAATTCTTTGACTCCTTTCATTACAAGCGTTAGAATAAAGTCAACATATATTGTAAGCGCTTACTTTAACTTAACAAAGGAGGAATGAATATGATTTATGCAAATCCGAATCAAGAAGGATCACTCGTTTCATTTAAACAGAAATATGATAACTATATTAATGGTGAATGGACGGCGCCTGTTAGAGGTCAATACTTTGAAAACATCTCGCCCGTTACAGGGGAAGTGTTTTGTGAATTAGCCCGCTCAACGTCAGAAGACATTGAATTAGCGCTAGATGCAGCGCATGAGGCAAAGGTGAGTTGGGGGAAAACCTCGCCAGCGGAGCGCGCCAACGTGTTAAACAGGATAGCGGATCGAATTGAAGACAATAGTGAAATGCTTGCTGTAGCAGAGACTTGGGACAATGGAAAAGCGGTTCGAGAAACGTTAGCGGCAGATGTACCGTTAATGGTCGATCACTTCCGCTATTTTGCTGCGACGATTCGTGCACAAGAAGGGAGTTTAAGTCAGCTAGATGAGGATACGGTAGCTTACCATTTTCATGAGCCATTAGGCGTTGTTGGACAAATTATTCCGTGGAATTTTCCATTGCTAATGGCGACGTGGAAACTTGCTCCAGCTCTGGCTGCCGGTAATTGTGTCGTTTTAAAACCAGCAGAACAAACGCCAGCATCAATTATGGTGTTGCTTGAGTTAATTGGAGACCTTTTACCTAAAGGTGTAGTTAACGTTGTGAATGGTTTTGGTGTAGAAGCTGGAAAGCCACTTGCGTCAAATCCAAGAATCGCAAAAATTGCATTTACTGGAGAAACGACAACAGGTCGATTAATTATGCAATATGCGTCACAAAATATTATCCCGGTTACGCTCGAATTAGGTGGGAAGTCACCAAATATCTTTTTTAAAGATATTATGGATGAAGACGATGATTTCTTAGATAAAGCAGTAGAAGGGTTTGTGATGTTTGCGCTTAATCAAGGTGAAGTTTGTACATGTCCATCTCGAGCCTTAATTGATGAATCTATTTATGATGCGTTTATGGAACGGGCCCTTAAACGAGTGAAGGAAATTAAGATTGGGAATCCACTTGATACAGAAACCATGATGGGGGCACAGGCATCTTCTGAACAAATGGAGAAGATTCTTTCTTATATAGACATCGGGAAACAAGAAGGTGCTGAAATTCTAACTGGAGGAGCGCAAAATAAGCTTGAAGGAAATGAAAATGGCTATTATATTCAGCCAACCGTTTTTAAAGGAACAAATCAAATGCGTATTTTCCAAGAAGAAATTTTTGGTCCTGTTGTCTCCGTTACGACATTTAAAACGGCAGACGAAGCGCTAGAAATTGCTAATGATACATTATATGGCTTAGGTGCTGGCGTTTGGACGCGTAATATGAACCAAGCTTATCGCTTTGGACGCAGTATTGAAGCTGGTCGAGTTTGGACGAATTGCTACCATGCGTATCCCGCCCATGCTGCATTTGGCGGCTATAAAAACTCAGGTATTGGTCGGGAAAATCATAAGATGATGTTGGATCATTATCAGCAAACGAAGAACTTATTAGTCAGTTATGGTACTAGTCCGATGGGGCTTTTCTAATTAGCTAGATAAAGAGGAGATGAGCGTGTGGTTGACAAAGTAACAGCAACAGAAACAGCGATCGCCTTCTTGGAAGTATTAAAAGATAAACATGGTCCGCTTATGTTCCATCAATCAGGTGGATGTTGTGATGGGAGCTCTCCCATGTGTTATCAAGCAGGTGAATTTCTTGTCGGAGACAGTGATATTCTACTTGGAAAGATTGCAGACACTCCTTTTTACATGAGTAAAGTTCAATATGAATATTGGAAGCATACACAAATTATTGTTGATGTCGTCGATGGACGTGGAGGGATGTTTTCAATAGAAGGACCAGAGGGGAAACGTTTTTTAACTCGGTCAAGAGTATTTACAGAGGAAGAACGAGCTGCATTATAAATGTTAAAAAAGGAGATGGTCTTAAGCCTCTCCTTTTTCTTGTGCTTGTTTGGATTCATTTCCAAAATAATCAACGGTTTTTACTGTATAGTCAACATCGTCGTTATCGATGAGAAAAGATTTTCTTTCTTGCTGAGATACACTAGCAACATAGGTTTCTTTCCCATTTTCGCTGACTTCATAAATCCGATAGCCTGCGATGTAGTCATCACGAACGGCATACCATGATAATAGATTTCCTTGAATAGCTAGTTCCGTAGGCTCGGTAGGGACTTCTTCACTATTTGTATCTTCCACTAATGAAGTATAAACAACAAGGCGTTCATCGTGATTGCCTGTTTGCCGATCAAATGTACCTGTACACGTAATTAAATTGAGTTGTTTGTTATCTGTTGATCCGAATATCTCTGTTAGTGGTGCGTCATCATACGGATAGCTTTCAATTTTATCAACCGTAAATTCTAATTCTTCCCCATCTCCATCGGTTACGAACACGGATTGATCTTCTTCTAAATCACCTAAATAAAAAAATACTGCTGGACCATTATTATCATCAACATGTCCTGCCAAAACAGCATTTCCATGGCCACCAGGTTTTGTTCCTGGTTCATACCAACCAACATCGGTTCCGTTATCAGGAACACCCATTTGTCCATTTTCTAAGAGTCCCACTTCTGTAATTGGCGCTGCAACATCGAGTGCGGGAATTCTTAATTCAGAAGGGAACAGTTCGCTTTGTTTGTTTAGTTCAGCATGAGCGGCATCCAATGTCTCTTGATCAATCGTAAATTCCTCCGCAATGGTTTGTTCCGCTTCAATTTCAACGGGTGGTTCAATTTCATTTTGTGCTGAAGATTGGGAGGTGGGTGGTTCTTCTGCAGATGTACTACATCCTATGAGCGTCAAAAAAGATAAGATGACTACAACGAGTGGTCTTATTTGCACAACAGATCAACCTCCTTTTGAATGATAAAAAAGTGCGATCGACGGACACTTTCCGCGAGTAATGTCTCAGCTAACGTAAGCTTTTGCAAGACCCCGCAGGAGTGACCGCCTGATGCACTTCAATTCACATATACATTGAGAATGTTAGTCTTGATAGTCGAATCAATGCTATGCTTATTTTTACGCGTTTGTGCGTAATTTACGTACGCCGAAATAGCCAGCGAAAGTAACTGTAGCACCTGCTAGAATCCATGCCATCCATTGAAGAGAGATTCCTTGCTGACTTCCACCCATACCTGTTTGTGGCATATCAGGCATTGCAGCTTCTTCTTCAAACATGTCTGGATTTTGTTCAACAATGGCACCAGCTAAACCTGAACCAATGTCGAATGTGAAGGCATATCCTTCTCTAAACGTTTCGAATGAACCGGCATAATCGCCTTCCATGTAACGATCAAATGTTGTAAATACTTGGTCTTCATGTACATTTACAAGTTCAGTAGCGTCAGCAGCTGGCAAAATACCCTCAGTTGCTGTGTCTAAAAACATTCCAAACTCATCAGCAAATGTACTTAATTTACTTTTTGCAGCGTCTTTCGCTTCATCATCTTCATTTTTAACAGCATTGACATATTCACTTTGTGCTAAAATGTGATTGCCCTGCCAAATCTGCTCAAATTGTTCTCCGCCTTCTTCACCGTAAACAGAAGCAATGGTAGCTTTTAAGTCAGCTGTGTTTTCATCTTCTGCCCAGCTAACAAAATCAAAGTCTTCGCTATCTTTGAATTCTTTTGACATAGATAGTGTTGCTAAAGCAAAGTGTTCGGCAACAAGATTGCTTAGGTCTGATCTTAAGTTCCCAGCGTCTGTTAGAGGTGCTGTTCCTTCAAACATATCTGGATTTTGCTCAACGATGGCATTTGATAGAGCGGCACTAATATCAAACATATGTGAAAGACCTTCACGATACGTCATGTAAGCTGCCTCGTAGTCACCATCTACATAAGCATTAAAGGCATCTTCTACTTGTTGTTCATGAATATCTAGTACTTCAATGGCAGCGTCGCTTGGAAGAGCTCCCTCTGTCGCACCTGCAAGAAATTCACCAAATTCTACGTAGAAGGCATCAAGCATATCAGATGCTTCTTCTTGTGCTTCCATGTCCTCATCTTTTACAGCTTGAACGTATTCAGCCGTTAGTTCGTTATGTCCAGAGAAGATACGGTCAAATTCTTCTGCGCCTTCATCTCCATAAAGTGATGCAATGGCCGGTTTCATATCTGCAGCATTTTGCATTAGTGCTTCTTGTGCAGCTTCTGCGCCTTCATCGCCATCATATTGTTTTTGCATAGATAGAACAGCTAACGCAAAGTGTTCTGATAAAAGGTGGTCGAGTGTTCCTCTAAGTTCAACTGCTGGTGTTGTTACTTGCGACATCCCTTCTTGTGCTTGAGCGCCTTGAATAAATGATGGTGCAATTAGTGAAGCACCTAATACTGGGATTAAAGCTTTTCTCATTTTCATTTTGAAACACTCCTTTGTGTTTTGATTTCACTAAGCTAACGCAAAGGATGTCAGAATGGATCACTTTTTATAAAAAGTTTTTTAAAAAAATTAAAGTGAATTAAAAGAATCGATAGAGAGAAGGGGGGAAGAACGTCTTTTATAAAAAAAGAACTGCACTCAATAAGCGCAGTTCTTTATGTCGTGACAAGATGTGTTTAAAGTTCTTCTAATAACACAATCTCGCCTTCTGGGGTTTCACTTGTTTCGTCAGGTTCAATCGTAATCGCTATCGTATCAAAGCCCATTGATGGGTCGATGTCGAATGTAGACATGCCACTTCCATCTTCAGCAGGTGTGAATGTACCCGCCCGGTATGGGTCGCCATCTTTTAACAACCATACTTGATACACTTGCGTATCTTCTGTTTGCGATAGTTGGTCTGCCTCAACAATTAACTGTTGGTATTGATCTTTATTAACAAAAGAGGCAGTCGCTTCAAATGGAATCGTCTCTTCAGCCGGCTGGAGACTCAAACGCTGTACAAGTGAATCTACGGTGACGCTTGGTTCCACAACCGTATCTCCTGGACCGCTTAATTGGTTGACGGTATAGACATTTCCAATTAGCGACAGTAATAAGGCGGCAGCCATTGTCGGAATGAGCCAATTTCTTTTCTTTTTACGTTTTGGTAACTCTTGTTTTTCTTTTATAGGAGTAACAGTTTTATCTTGATCATCAGTAGACTGAGAATCTACCGGTGCTTTTTCAGCAAACGCAGCTGCAAGAACTCGGTCTTTCATTGCTGATGGAGGTTCAACTGGATCAACATCAAACCCTAAGTCATCCGTAAGCTCTTTGATTTCATTTAATTCTTCTTGGCATGTCGAACATGTTTCTAGATGCGCTTCAAATTCTTTTCGTTCTGTGTTGGTTAATTGTCCGTTAATGTAGTCAATTAAATGGTTACAACGTTCACTCATGAATGATCCCTCCATTCTGTTCAATGTCTTGGATAGTTTCTTTCAGATGTTTTAATGCAAGTCGAATCCTTCCTTTAACCGTACCTAAGGGGAGGTCGCACGAATCAGCAATCTTTTGCTGGGACAAGCCTTGATAATAAAATAAGGTAATGACCTTTTGTTGTTCTGGTTTTAACTGGCTAATCGCTCTTCTGACGACAGCCCGTTTTTCTTTCCATTCCACCTGATCTTCCACGCTCGGATCAGGATCTTCTGTCATTTCTTTTGTCGCGATTTCAGAAGCGGTTTCCCGTTTCTTACGAATATGGTCAATGACAGTATTTCGTGTCATCGTCAATAACCAGCTAGAAAATTTTCCTTTTGTTTCATCGTATGAACTTTTTTGTGTCCACACTTTTATAAAAACTTCCTGAACAATTTCTTCGGCCAATTGTTTTTCTTCCGTCATCTTAAAGGTGAAAGAAAAGAGAAGCTTACTGTATTTATCATACATTTGTTCGAGCGCCTCTTTTTCTCCACGCCTGAGCTTCTTATAGAGCTCTACATCATGTTCGGGCATCATAATCTCCTTTTTAATCTGATCTCGATTTACGGACATAAAAAATCGGAATAATAGCTCTTTGCTGATTTTACATGTATTTGTCGAGAAAAGCCAAATAAAAAGGTAAGTGGTTCGCTCTCTTATTAAACGTATCAAACGTTCGTTTGGATCACTTTTTTTTAAAAGATGTTTGAGCGTAGTAATAAGTGGGAAAAGGAATAAATTATCCTAACAAGGATTGTACCATGATTCCTTGCGTTGCTTCTCACGATATGATTAGATGGCAACTAAGGACTTTTCGATTGAGGTGAGCAAAGAAATGGACAGTTCGAATAACGAAACAAATTGGCGTTTAGATACTAGTTATAAACAACTACCTGAAGCCTTTTATAGTAAGCAATCGTTTAATAAAGTGCCAAACCCAGAAGTTGTTATTTTTAATGATCCATTAGCAGAGCACTTATCAATGCCTCTAGATTTTCTGAAAACAAACGAAGGTCAAGAACTGCTAGCAGGAAATCAGTTGCCGGCTGGACGAGAAGGACTGGCGCAAGCTTATGCAGGACATCAATTCGGACATTTTACGATGCTTGGCGATGGGAGAGCGCTTCTTTTAGGTGAACACATAACGCCTGAGGGAGAGCGTGTGGACGTTCAATTAAAAGGGTCAGGACGAACGGTGTTTTCACGTGGTGGCGATGGAAGGGCCGCACTCGGTCCAATGCTTAGAGAATATATTATGAGTGAAGGCATGCATGGGTTAGGCATTCCTACTACAAGAAGCCTAGCTGTTATGAAAACAGGCCAATACGTGAGGCGAGAGGAACGGTTGCCTGGTGCCGTTCTCACGCGTATCGCAAAGAGCCACATTCGCGTTGGGACGTTTCAATTCGCAGCTGCACGAGGAGAAGTAGATGATCTTAAAGCATTAGCAGATTATGCAATTGAGCGCCATGAACCAGATTTGCAGGGGGAGCAACAACCATATCTGTCGTTCCTTTATCGAGTGATAGAAAAACAAGCGCACTTAATCGCGCAATGGCAGCTTGTCGGTTTTGTTCATGGTGTCATGAATACAGATAATATGGCAATCAGTGGTGAAACCATTGACTATGGCCCGTGTGCATTTCTAGATGCGTATGATCCATCAGCAGTATTTAGTTCAATTGACACGCAAGGACGCTATGCATATGGCAATCAACCTTATAGCGCGAACTGGAATGTAGCCCGATTTGCTGAAGCGCTCTTACCTTTGCTGTCAGAAAATCAAGAGCAAGCTGTAGCAATAGCGCAACAAGCCATTGAAGCATTTACGCCTCTTTATAAACAGTACTGGCTAGAAGGAATGCGGACAAAATTAGGATTGTTACAAGAGGGAGAGGAAGACGGAGCATTTGTTAACCAACTCCTCGCTATTATGAGCGAGTATAAACTTGACTACACGAATACGTTTCGACAGTTAAGTACTGGAGAGAAGCTAGCTTCAACTGTAGAAGACGATGGTCATTATCAAGAGTGGAAGAAAGAGTGGCAACGTCGTTTGGACGAGCAACCCTTTAAGCGAGAAGAAGCGGTACAAACCATGTTAGCAACGAATCCTTATGTTATTCCAAGAAATGAACATATGGAGCGCGTGCTTAATGATGCCGTAGAAAAAAATGATGCCACCTTGCTGAAGAAATTTTTGTCTGCGCTAAGCAATCCGTTTACAGAAACAGATGAAGGGAAAGAGTTTACAGCAGTTTCAACAAACGTCAAACCTTACATCACGTATTGCGGCACATAACGTATTGTTGTGTGTCGCTTTTTTATAAAATGTCAATCGTCCCATCCTAGTCCAGTGTGTAGGCGTTCATGCGATAGCAATCACGATCAAATTAATGATAAGAAGCAAACAGAGTCCACCATAAAAAAAAGAACGTTTTAAACCGAGATAATGGCATTTAATGGCTTTAGGAATGAGTGCAAGTACGAGTGTTCCGTTTAAAACTAGGCTTATTACTCTGGCATAGGAATAGGGTTCACTTATATTTTGGGTAATGAGAAATAAGAGGATGACCATCATCATGAAAGGAATCCAGGCTAAAACCTCTATACGCCACCATTGCTCGCTTTTTGATTCTGTTTTGACATCCATAACAAACCCCCTCTTAGAAAACCGTATAGTTTCTACATACACAGAATAGACGTATGTAAAACATGGTTTACAAAAAAAGTAGTCATTTCATAAATGGAAAGGGTGTATGCGAATGCACATTGCACTACATATCGGTTATTTTATCGTACTAGTCTTGTCGTGTTTTTTGTCTTTTTTCGTCTTATTTGGTGCAGGTTTTGCAGGAGAGTTTGGTATTACGCTATCGACCGTTTTTAACGTTTTCGGGTTTAGTGTAATATGGGTCGCTGGTTATATGACGTTTTTGTTTACAAAAGACCGCTCCATTCAATATGTTAGTTTATTGTGTGTGATCGTGGGACTTCCAACGTGGTTCATATTAGCGCCTTAATAAAGGAGGATAAAAAATGGATGTGATCAACTATAGTATATTGAGTGTAACAGGTGTTGGGGTTGTATTTGCTATGTTCATGTCAACGCTTTTTTTTACGCCTTTACTCATCACCGTGCCTCTTTTTGCAGGGTGGCTAGGACTTGTCTATACGTATAAAAAAGGAACGCACCGAAATTTCTACGTGATCTGGGGTCTGTCGGCATGTATTTTAGTAGTGACAGTTTTTTTAGCGGTTACGTTTAGCCTAATATTGATGAATGGATGAGCGTAAAAAATAGAGAATGGTGACTGGTTATTAGAGGTTTCGTCGACCGAGAAGGAGATTCCCGTTTGAAATGGAATATGCCTGTATAGAAGCATATTTTGAAGGGGTGATGTGAGTCGTGAACGTTCAGTTAACCTATGAAGCACAGCAAAGTTTGGAAGGGTATTTACAAGCGAAAACAACGCTAGCGGAGGAGACTGAAGCTGATTGGGTGTTTCAGACGAATTGTTTTAAACAATATCGTATTCGTAAATTAGATGGAGCCACTTACTGCCAAGGTCGTCTAGTTGTGTTATTGTCGCTACATGTTGATGAAACGAAATGGTCTCAGCTGATTTTATCCCTATTAAAACGCTATCCACATGGTGTGGAATATTTGAAAGATGATACCCACGCGATTTATTTTTCGATTTATCAAAAAATAAAAAAGAAGCGACTTCAAAAAACGATCCAGTATAGTAAAGCAACTGGTGCCATTCGTGTTCTACAAGGGGATCACTTGAAGCTCTCAAACGTTCATGTAGGCTGAATGATAAACAAAAAAGGATTTTGATCATCCATGTAGAAACCCTATGTAAGAGAGGAGGATGACTGCACCCATTCTCTTCTTTTTTTATTTCTAGCCATTCAACCTTCTGTATAAATAAGCAAATGTTCCGTATATATGCTTGAAAAATGGTATACTTTTACGTAAATTCATCTAGCGAAAGTAGGAGAGTGCCATTTTTTATTTATATTTAAGTTTGATCTTACTGTATATCGCAAGTGAATTTGTTGACCATACAAGTATTCAAAGCGCAATGGGCGTACTTGCTCTTATCATTATTAGCATTAATTTCTTTAAAGTGAAACGACTGTATTTTTGGGCGGGTACAGCTTTTTTTAGTGTAGGGCTTGTTTGCGCGTTTCTTTACGTGCCTGCAGAAAGACCGTTCTTATCATTATTTGGTTCAATGACAAGTTTATTAGCATTGCTGTTTGTTTTGCCATACATGAGCACGATTATTGCAGTTGGTAAATATGATCGAGCCCTTGGTCAAATGATTCGCAAACCACCACAGTTAACAATGGTTCGGCTTTACCGACGTACCTCGATGATGACGTACATGTTGACATTATTTTTAAATGTGGCAACGGTTCCAGTCGTAGTGTCCACTGTAAAAGCGCAAGTTTCGCAGTTAAAAAATGCTTTCATTCAGCGGTTTTTTGCACATAGTATATTGAGAGCATATGGACTTGTCTTACTCTGGAGTCCTACTGAAGTGCTTGTCGCTTCAACGATTGATATGACAGGCACAAATTATTTGCTTTTATTTCCAACATTATTTACGATTAGTGTTTTATTTATATCACTAGATTGGTTTATACATAATCGACAATTAAAGCACGTTGATTTGAAGGCAGCTGTTGAAGTCGCCCATAACCCGGTTCAACTAAGAAAGAAACTGTTGGAGCTAGGCTTTGCGATAACCTGTTTTATCGTGTTGCTGTTAAGTCTAAATGCCTTCATACCACAGTCGTTCTTGTTTTCAGTCACTGTGCTCATTATTCCTTTTACGTTTATGTGGGCTTTCTTTATTAAAAAAGGAAAACGTTTCTCAATTTTAAGTACAGCTTATGTGAAAGGAAATACAACGCAGCTACATGGCTTATTCTTTTTATTTTTAGCAGCTGGCTTTTTTGTGGAAGTGTTTCCATATACGACATTATTTGGCCATATGGACACGTTTTTCTCCTATGTCTATGAGAGTGGACCGATTCTTTTATTCTATTTATTAATTGCTGTATGTATTTTTAGCTTTGCTTTAATTGGTTTCCATCCGTTAATCTCAATTGCGATCTTCTCGCCTTTTTTAGCCGATGCGATGATTGCTCATCCTTATGGGGTCAGTGTGTTATTAATCGGTGTAGGATTAAGTACGGTTATGATTGGTCCGTTTAACATTACACCGACGATTTTAGCGATGCAGCTTCAAGCGAACCCTTACGCGATTATTCAAAAGAATTTAGTGTTTGCCTTTAGTTATTTGCTGTTTATTGTAGGTGTCGCAACGGTGTTTAGTTTAATCTTATAAACCATAATGGTCAGATCGTTTGAGCTATGGAGTTAAGAAAAGAATTGAAATTTTTGATAGAGAGTAGAGAAAGCGATGATTGTAAAAGTTGTCAGCGCCGTCCTTGTAATTGTTGCGATCTTACTTGTAGCCCAGTCTGACTGGGTGACTGAATTAAGAACTGGTGAGGCGGGAGAAGCAAGTGAGTTGTTTCAACAATCTCTTCCCTTTTTACTGGTGTTGTCGCTAGTCTTATTAATTGTACAAAGCATTTTAACCGTTGTTCCTTTGGCTCTAATCTTAATCTTTAATTACATGTTACTAGATTTTTGGTCGGGTTATGCCTGGAGCCTTGGAACAAGTTTGTTTGCGAGTGTGCTTGCATTTTATTTATATCGCTATTGGTTGCAACAGTTGTTTCAACAGAAGGTCAGAAAAGATTGGGTACAAGCAATTGAACGAAATGGGTTTTGGGTGGTACTAACAAGTCGGCTTATCCCTGTCATGCCGTCTAGTTTAATCAATTTAGCAGCAGGGAGTAGTCAAATCACACTGCCAACGTTCTTTCTGTCAACGTTGATTGGAAATAGTCTTTATTTACTTGCACTATTCTTGTTAATGGAAGGGTTTATTGCTGGTGGGATGGAATGGCTCTTGTTACCTGGCGTTGGAATTTTGTTTTTAGCGATTTTTCTAAAGAAAAAAGTGGCGAAACCAGCGAGTGAGTATGAATAATTGAGGAGATGAAGACCATCCGCTTCATCCTTCTTTTTTTGCAAATATGTGAGAGCGTTTACAAAGCATCGTCTAAATTAAAGAAAACAGGAGAAATGTATACGATGGAAATTCGACAGCTACAAAAAAATGAAGATGTGCCTTATGATCTTTTACTACTAGCAGACCCTAATCAAGCGCTCGTTGATGCATACTTGAAACAAGGTGATTGCTATGTGCTTGAAACAAACAAGCAAATTGTAGGGTGTTATGTGCTGCTAAAGACGCGTCCACAGACGATTGAAATTATTAATATTGCTGTTACGGAACAGATGCATGGACGAGGTTATGGAAAGGCGCTGCTTACGCATGCAGTTGAAACGAGCAAAGAAGCTGGTTATCAAACGATTGAAATTGGTACATCAAATTCAAGCATTAATCAACTAGCGTTTTATCAAAAATACGGGTTTCGCATGGATTACATTGACCGTGATTTCTTTTTACGACATTATGATGAAGAGATCTGGGAAAATGGTATACAAGCTGTTGATATGGTGCGACTGTCGATACATTTCTCGTAATTAATGGTTTAAAGAGAATCGAAGGCAGGTATTAAAGAGTAGTAGAGAGTGAGAAAGAAGGTTTTACAATGAAAGTAAGGGAGATCGATCTATTCGAACGAGAGCTGACGACATTAAAGAACCAAAGACAAAACCCTCAACTCTATGCTTGTTTTCAAACTGAAATTGATAGTCAAATTGAACTAATCAAGGAAGCAATTCGTTCCTATAAAAAATTATAAAAAAATAAGCCGGCATTAAAGCGGCTTATTTTCTATGTGCATAATTATGTTTGTTTACGGAATCCTTTGATGGTGGAAATGAGCATAACAACAAATAATAAACTTAAAACTAGGCTTATCGGTGAGGTGACATATCCTAAAAAGAAGTCACCAATGTCATGATGAGCCGTAATCATAGCAGCTCGAAAAGACTGATCAATTAATGGTCCTAGAACAATACCTAAAACGAGGGGAGCCAGTGGAAAACCAAATAAGCGCAAAATGAACCCTAATACACCGAAACCGATCATCCAATATACATCAATCATTGTATTGTTAATGGAGTAGGCTCCGACAACAATTAATACGAGGATGATGGGCATTAAAACCCCTTTTGGGATAGAAATAACTTTTTTGAACAGGTGAATGCCGCTCATCCCAAAAAGTAATAAAAAAAGGTTGGCTAAAAATAATGAACCACAAATGACCCAAAAAAGATCAGGGGAATTGACAATGAGTAATGGACCAGGGTCTAGCCCGTGAACAATAAGTGCGCCGATTATGACGGCCGTAACAGCGTCTCCTGGTATTCCTAGAGTTAACATCGGAACAAAAGCACCACCAATTGCAGCGTTGTTCGCTGTTTCGGGAGCAATAACCCCTTCATAAGCCCCTTCACCAAACGGGCGACTTGGCTTTTTCGTGCTTCGCTTTGCATGATCGTACCCAAGTAAGGCTGCAATCTCTCCACCCACACCTGGTAAGACACCGGCTAATGCACCAATGACAGATGTACGAAGCGTTAATGGCAAAAATTTGATTAACATGGCAAGCGGTGGGATGATTTTTCCTACAACACTGTCTTTTTGACTTTGCGCTTTTTGTGAGAGCTGAAAGAGCACTTCTGCAAAACCGAACAACCCTAAAATCGCAATGATAACGTTAATGCCACTTTGCAATTCGAGCACACCAAAGGTTAATCGCGGTGCCGCTGAAATCATATCAAGTCCAATTAAACCAATGACAACCCCGAAACACGCAAGAAACATCGATTTTATAAAAGCGCCACTGCTCATCGTACCGACTAATAGTAAGCCAAGTAATGCTAGGAGTAAGTAATCGCGATGAGCAAAAAATAAAGCGATGTCGGATAAAACAGGTGTGGCAAAAACAAGGAGAAGAAGGCCCACCATTCCCCCAACAATCGATAAAATAGTAGAAAGTCCAATTGCTAAGCCTGCTTCCCCTCTTTGAGCGAGAGGGTACCCATCAAAAGATGTAGCAATCTGAGCAGGGCCACCAGGCATGTTTAATAAAATTGCAGGTCTAGCGCCACCATAGACACCACCTACATAGACACCTACGATCAGTGCAAGAGCCGAAAGCGTGTCCCACGAGTAGGTTAACGATAGCAATAATACGGTCGCCATTGTTACTGAAAGACCGGGAATGGCACCGACATAAATGCCTGCGAACGTCCCTAACGCAACGAGAAGAAGCAATTGGTAGTCTAATAATGGCATAAGAAATTGTTCCATAACGCTCCTCATTTCTAAACGAATTCATGTTAAGGGAATACAATTTGAAAAACAGTTTGAAAAATAAATACGATCACAACAACGAGAATGACGGCTAATAAAATACTTTTCCAAAAGGAGAGCGTCCGAAAAAATAGAAAACTAGCGAGTAAAAAAAAGAACGTTACAAGACTAAATGGAAAGACAGGAATAAGAATGACGTAAGCAACAACGAGAGAGAGAAAGCCAAAAAAATGAAATCGATGTTCAATTTTATGGGTCGTTCCTTCAGAAGATTGAAACTGCTGATACGCTAGTATACAAGAGAATAAAACCATGAAAAAAGACAGGACGAGAGGGAGAAAACGTCCTGAAGATAAAAATTCATCATAAACAGGAATCCTTAACGCTTGGGTAACAAAGATCACACTAATTGTAATCAAGCCAATATAAAAATAAAAAGCAGGGGACTTAATCAATGGGTTTCTTCCTTTCTCGTGCAAGTTAAAAGTTAGGGATGGGAATATCATAGTTTTCTGGATGTTCAGCAAAACCAGATTGATAGAGAAACCAGTTAGTGCGTGATTCCCATTCAGTTTGATAATCAAGCGCCTCTGATCCTGTTAATCCTAGTGGAATCATACGATTGTTCTCTAAAAATTGTTGAAAATCAGCGTCTTCGAAAGCGTACTCAAAGCTTTCAACCAATGTATCAATAACAGGCTCAGGTGTCCCTTTTGTCACATAAGCTCCGTAATAAGCTCCCCATGGAAGATAATCTAAGTATTCTGGAGCCACTTCACCAAGCGCCGGCCATTCACCAAATTCTTCAAGACGCGTATCGTTTACAATTCCTAGAACACGAACTTCTTCTGCAACAATGTAGTTGTAAGCAGATGGAAGGGAGACAATGGATGCATCAATTTGTTTCCCCATTAATCCAGTAATAGAGGCGCCCTCTCCTTTATAGGGAACCATGGCAAAATCAAGGCCGAGCATGCTCGATACAACACCAGATGTGCCCACTGGCCCAGTCGTTGCCATCAAAGTATCGCCAGGGTGATCTTCCGCATGGGTGAGTAACTGATCCAGCGTTTCAAATTGAGAGTCAGGGTGAACAATAATCACAGGAACGGTTCTTGCAAAAAGCATCAACGGTTCAAAATCATGGTAACTTAAATCGGAAATGCCTGTTGTTCGATATAAGTTTGGATTCTCAGCACCAAATAAAATTTTGTACCCATTAGCTGGGTCGGTATAAACGTCGTGAGTGGCAATTGATCCAGCACCACCTTCAACGTTTTGCAAAATAATTGTCTCATCAAGAACTGGTTCAGTATATTGACTGACTACCCGAGCAATTGAGTCGGCCCCGCCACCAGGTCCAAAAGGAATAACACCTGTTATGGAACGGTTTGGATAATCATGACCAAGTTCGCCCGATGTTGCAGAAGAAGTACATGACGAAAGAAAAAGGGTACAGGAAACAAATAAGAGGAAGCGTTTCTTCATTGGTTAATCAACTCCAAATCATTTAGAAAGCGGTTTCAAAAAGTTCCGTTTAGTGGAACTTGGATCTTGTTTAATGGAAATATAACTGAATTGTAGCAAACCTCAATTCCGTTGTCATTCTTTTTTTAAAATTATGCGAAAATTATTTATGTGAATCAATTTATAAGAGTTAGTTTTTACGAGACGTTGTAAGGAGGATGAAATAGATGTATAGAAGTGGACTTGTTATTTAAGAAAGTAGAAAGTGGTTGACAAACCTTTAGCGGTATCGATACTATTTGAAGTGAATATCTTGTATACTAGTATAAAATAAATATAAAGCGTATACAAAAGGAGGAGAAACAATGAAACATCAATTTTCATTAGCTCATTTGACAGCATTAGAGTGTGCGCCACCAGAACTGACTTATTTAGCAGCACAAGCTGGTTATGATTTTGTAAGCATACGCCCTATTTATATGGGGCTTCCCAACGAACCGAATTATGATTTAGCAAACAACAAGGCCATGTTTAAAGAAACAAAGCAGGCTTTAGAAACAACTGGTTTAAAGGTGTTTGACATTGAATTAGCACGGGTTAATGATGAGATAGATCCAACAACGTATGAGCCAGCTTTTGAAGTTGCAGCAGAATTGGGAGCAAAGCACGTGCTTAGCAGTATCTGGACCGATCACACAGAACGTGGTCGTGAAAAATTCGCTAAACTATGCGACGTCGCAAAACCGTACGGCCTAACAATTAATTTAGAGTCTGTTCCAATTGCATCAGTGAAAACACTAAAAGGTGCGGTACACGTATTGGAAGACGTTAATAAACCAAATGCAGGTTTAATGATTGACGCGCACCATTTTCATCGTGCACACGATCGACCAGAGGAAATTCAATCAATTCCAAAAGAATGGTTAAATTATTTTCATTTATGTGATGCCCAAGGACATATTCCTCAAGAGCAAGCAGAAATGACAAGGATTTTACGGGAGGAAAGGCTTTATATTGGTGAAGGAGGATTGCCATTAAAAGAAATGATCAGTCATCTACCGGATGATATCGTATTCTCGTTAGAGATGCCTCATTTACAGCGAACAAAAGAGCTAGGAACTTATGGCTATATAAAGCAATGTCTAGAATCAGCGCGAGCATTTGTTGAACAGTGTAATAAGAATCCTTTAACGACTTAACTTGTATACTAGTGTTTTAACAAACTATTGTGAAAGAACGTTCGTATGGCGAACAGGGTATGGTACACTCTTTTTAGCGACATGGTTTCATTAGCTGAAGTTAAAAAGGTGGTACGATTAGTAATGGAAAAACGTGATTCATTGCGAACCGTTCGACGAGCATTATCCATACTTGATTGTTTTTCAATTCAGCAACAAGAGCTTTCGTTAACTCAAATTGCCAATCAAATTGATTTGGCAAAATCAACGACAACACGGTTGTTGTCGAGTTTAGAAACGGAACATCTAATCCATCGAGATGAACAAACGGGAAAATATAAGCTTGGTATCAAACTCATCTCTTTAGGTCAGATTGCAAAAGATTCGTATCCCCTTAAAGGTAGGGTGTCGAAGTTAATGGAAAAACTTCGTGATGAGACACTCGAAACGGTGAACTTGTATACTCTTGATCAAGGGAAGCGAATATGTATTCATCAATTTGAAGGATACCAGCCGCTTCGTCATGCGGTTCGAATTGGTGAGATGTTGCCCCTGTCCAGTGGAGCAGGTGGAAAGCTATTACTTGCTTATCAGCCGAAGCATATACAAGATAAAGTCCTAGCCGATCTTGACCCTACGACTCTAGAAGAGCGGATTTTAGAATTGGGGCAAATTAGAGAGACAGGAATAGCCGTAAGTAGAGAAGAACGAGAACTTGGATTAGCCGCAATAGCTGCTGCTGTGTTTAATGAAGACGGTAGTGTGACCCACTGTATTTCACTATCCGGTCTCATGCAAAGATTTTCTGAAGAAAAACTTTCTGACTATCAACAAATACTAACGAAGGCACTTAGACAAGTGAACGGTGAAAAAAGGCTTTAGTAACGTAAGCGGTTTCAATAATTGTGGGAAGCAGGTGACGTGTATGGGAACAGTGATTAAGAAAATGAAAGCGAATGAAATTCAGCGTCCAATGATTTGTACACCTCTTGTAGGACGAACAAGTCAAGCTCTTAAAGAGGAACTTTCAGCCATTGTTCAAAAAAAACCGGGATTAATTGAATGGCGGGTAGACTTTTTTGAGCAATTGGATCAGACAGATGAAGTAATTAAAATCGGAAAATGGATAAAAGAACAGGCTGATGGTATACCAATTTTGTTCACAAGACGCTCTATTCGAGAAGGTGGAGAGACCATCTCTTTAACAGAAGCTCAAGTGACAGACTTGTATACCGAAGTATTAAAAGCAGATGTCGTTGATGCAGTTGATGTTGAATTAAGTTGTCCAGCTGAAGCAAAGCAGAGCATCTTAGCGCTAGCAAAAGAAAAACAAATCCAAACTGTGATGTCTTTTCATAATTTTAAAGAAACACCAACGAAAGATGCGCTTTTGTCTATTTTGGAACAAGCGCAAAAAGAAGGCGCTGATGTAGGCAAAATTGCATTAATGCCGCAATCTCTCGAAGATGTTTTAACAGTTGCACAGGTGACCGAAGAAGCAAATCGTACATTAACGATTCCTATTATTACGATGTCCATGGGGCCAAAAGGAGCACTTTCACGATTAATGGGTGGTGCCTTCGGATCAGCTGTAAGTTTTGCGGTTGGTCAATCTGCATCTGCACCAGGTCAAATTGAAATTGCTGAGGTAGAAAAAGTACTGAATGTTATTGAAGCAAGTCAACAATAAATCAAGTTTAAAACAGGAAAAAAAGAATCTTTATGACGAATGAAAGAGCGGTCATAAAGATTCTTTTATTATGTCCAGAGCTCGTTTATCTACCCGCTAAACCTTCATGTTTTGATTGTTTATGATTTAAGTGATTTAGACCCCACGTATGCATCGCATTTAGAATAGGCTCTAACGTTGTGCCATAAGCGCTGATTGTATATTCGACTTTTGGTGGAATTTGCGGATATATGTGCCGTTCAATAATTTCTTCTTCTTCTAACTCCCTTAATTGTTGCGTCAAGACTTTAGGGGTAATACTAGGGATGGCGCGTTGGAATTCACCAAAACGAGTCGTACCATTCGCTAACAAATGCAGTAAAATAAGTAGCTTCCACTTGCCGACGATAATATCCAACGCCTGACTTACTTGGCATTGATCGGGTACGATCTTCATAATCTTCACTCCTTTAGTATACTTTTGTATACCATCTATCTTTAAGGTACGTACTTTTAAATGTGTTCATCATAAGGCAAAATATAAGAAGATACAATGATTGTGACTTAAAGGTTTTTAGGAGGGGTTCGAATGAATCGAATGAAGAAGGAAAATGGGTTAGAATTTGGAATTTATACATTAGGAGACCACCTTCCTAATCCACATACAGGAAAACGAATTTCGGCGCAGGAACGTGTCCACGAAATTATCGAATTTGCAAAGCTGGCAGATGAAGCAGGTTTAGATTTTTTTAGTGTTGGGGAAAGCCACCAACCATTCTTTGCCACTCAAGCACATGCGGTTGTCTTATCTGCGATTGCACAAGCAACTAAGAATATTAAGATTGGGAGTTCCTCTACCATTATTAGTACGTCAGACCCTGTTCGCGTTTATGAAGATTTTTCAACGATAGACTTAATTTCTAATGGGCGTGCAGAAATCATTGCCGGACGTGCCTCTCGTGTTGGCTTGTATGAATTGCTTGGATATGATTTACGAAATTATGAGGAATTATTTGAAGAAAAGTTTGATTTGCTAAGAAAAATAAATGAAGAAGAGCGTGTAAACTGGACAGGTGAGTTTCGTGCACCTTTAAGAGATGCAGAGGTAATCCCTCGACCAGTGGAAGGGCATATGCCGATTTGGCGCGCGGTAGGAGGAACACCAGCAAGTGCAATAAAAGCTGGAATCGCGGGTGTGCCAATGTTCTTAGCTCATTTGGCAGGGCCGACGGAAGCGTTTAAACGTTCCATCGATGCCTATCGAGGAGCGCTAACCGAAAGTGGATATGACCCAGCTGATTTTCCAATTGCAACGGCAGGGCTCTTCTATGCGGCTGACACAACGCAAGCGGCTCAACAAGCCTATTACCCATGTGTAAACGAAGGAATTAAATTAACAAATGGATCTGGATTCTCAAAACGAGCATTTGCGCAAGGGGAAGACGTACGAGATGTGTTAAATGTAGGGAGCCCACAGCAAATCATTGAGAAAATTCTCTATCAATACGAGCTATTTGGGCATCAGCGTTACATTGCGCAATTAGATTTTGGCGGTGTGCCGTTTGATGAATTAAAGAAAAATATAGAGTTAATCGCTACAGAAATTCTTCCAGCGATCCGAAAATATACGAAGGAGGATGTAAAGTGAACGTAGTCGTCTTATCTGGCTCCATTGTTGGTTCAAAAACAAAAACGATGATGAATGAAGTTGTGAAGCAAATCAATGATTATGATGAACAGACGAACGTAACCGTGATCGATCTTGCGGAACATGAGGTACAATTTAGCGATGGCCGACAGTTTTTTGAGTACACGGGCGACACTGGTTATGTCGCACAAACAATCATGGATGCAGATGCGCTTATAATTGGTACACCTGTTTTTCAAGCATCGATTCCGGGGACATTAAAGAATGTATTTGATCTTCTACCAGTGAACGCGTTTGAAAATAAGGTAGTAAGTATTGTCGTGACAGCAGGAAGTCCGAAGCATTATCTTGTTGCTGAACAGCAGCTGAAGCCTATATTAAACTATATGAAAGCTCAGCTTGTGCAGACGTTTGTTTTTGCGGAAGAAAAAGACTTTCACCAGAAAAAACTTGTTAATGACGATGTGCTCTTTCGCGTTGGGCGATTAGTAGAAGATACCCATCTTCTAACAAAGACGTTTAAAGCGATACGAGAAGAAGCTGAGGATGCATATGGCTTTTAGCGAGGAGATATAGTAAAAACCCAACGGCAACTGCTTAGCGGTTGCCGATTTTGCTTATTCTTCCTCATATCCCCAAGCTTGGAGAACCGTACGAACAGCCTGTTCTAATTGTTCTTCAGGGATGCTTGCAAATCCTAGAACGATACGGGGGTAGTCCTGAGGATTGTTTTCAATAGCATATTGCGATAGAGGGTATACTTTTGTTTGAGCTTTTGCAGCAGCTTGCACAAGCTCTTCCTCACTCATCCCATTTTTAACAACTACAACGATGTGTAAGCCAGAACGTTCCCCAATAATTCGCAATTGATGTTCATAGGGTCTCATTAACGGTAAGACGATGTCGCGTTTTCGGCGATAAATTTTCCGCATTCGATTGACATGTTTTTCAAAATCACCAGAGCGCATAAAGGACGTAAGCACGTGCTGGTCAATTCGCGACACCGTGGAGTGGTAAAACGAAAACATGTCGTTAAAACGAGGGACAAGTGTTTTCGGCAATACCATAAAGCTTAGTCGTGCAGACGGAATCAATGATTTTGAAAAACTGCCTACATAAATAACTTTGTGGTGCTGGTCCATACTTTGTAAGGACGGAATCGTTTTTCCAGTATAGCGAAATTCACTATCGTAATCATCTTCAATGATAAATCGCTCTGGTTGAGCCTCAGCCCATTTTAATAATTGCTGACGACGGTTAATCGATAAAACCGCCCCGTACGGAAAATGATGAGAGGGCGTTGTATACATCACATTTACAGGTGATTGGGTAATGGCGTGAACGTCAACCCCTTCGTCATCAACTTGAAACGGGTAATAATCGTGGGGATGATGATGCAGCAACTTTCGCATGAGCTGATAGCCTGGATCTTCAATCCCATAAATGCTGTCTTTTCCTAAAAGAAGAAACAGCTGCTGTAGCAACGTTTCCATCCCTGCTCCAACTACAATTTGTTCCCACGAGCATTGAACCCCACGAGAGTGGTACAAATAATGGGCAATTTCTTTACGGAAAACGTCATCCCCCATGGAATGACCTAAAAGCAACAACTCCTTATTGCTTTCATCCACCACTTGTCTAACATATTTGCGCCATTTATCAAACGGAAAATGGCTTGTATCAATGTGTGTAGGATGAAAATTAAAACGAATATCCGGTTTGTTTTCTTGATTTTCAGTCGATAGCTGAGATGTGGTGGGCACATAATCAAGCTGTTCATAGGCTTGAACAAAGAACCCTTTTCGCGGTAACACTTCCACATAACCTTCTGCTACGAGCTGGTTGTACGTGGCTTCGACTGTGTTTTGACTGACTTTCAAAAACTCCGCTAGCTTCCGCTTCGAAGGCAATTTCGTGCCGAATGCGATACGTCCAGCGATAATGTCATTTTTTAAATGTGTGTAAAGTTGTTCGTAGAGAGGGGACTGTGCCTCTCGATCTAAGTGAACCCATAATAAATCCATAACACCAATCCTTTTTTGATCTGAACCCATTATTTTTATGAAAACTGACACTTACAATACAGTCAGTTTCTTTTTATACTATGAAATAAATCTGAAAAATGCAATCAAAAAGGAGTGGCGAAGATGGAACGTATGTTAGGAACGGACCGAGTGAAGCAAGGAATGGCGCAAATGCAAAAAGGTGGCGTCATTATGGACGTTGTGAATGCGGAGCAAGCTAAAATTGCAGAAGAAGCAGGAGCAGTAGCTGTTATGGCGCTTGAGCGTGTGCCTTCAGATATTCGTGCGGCCGGTGGCGTAGCACGTATGGCAGACCCAACGATTACAGAGGATGTTTTGAAAGCTGTCTCCATTCCTGTTATGGCAAAAGCAAGAATTGGCCATATTGTGGAAGCTCGTGTTCTTGAAGCAATGGGTGTGGATTATATTGATGAGAGTGAAGTTTTAACACCCGCAGATGAAGTGTATCACTTAAACAAGCGCGATTTTACGGTTCCGTTTGTATGTGGAGCTCGTGACTTAGGCGAAGCGGCGCGCCGAATTGGTGAAGGAGCATCCATGATTCGTACAAAAGGTGAGCCAGGTACAGGGAACATTGTTGAAGCCGTTCGCCATATGCGAAAAATGCAGGCACAAGTAAAACAAGTGATGCATATGTCAACGGACGAGCTCATGACAGAAGCGAAAAACATTGGTGCTCCTTACGAAATCTTATTGCAAATTAAAGAAGCAGGGAAGTTTCCGGTCGTTAACTTTGCCGCTGGTGGCGTAGCAACACCTGCTGATGCAGCATTAATGATGGAGCTTGGTGCAGATGGTGTGTTTGTTGGATCAGGCATTTTTAAATCCGAGTCACCAGAAAAATTTGCCCGGGCAATCGTGGAAGCAACCACGCATTACAAAGACTATGAGCTAATCGCCAAGCTTTCGAAGAACTTAGGTACAGCAATGAAAGGACTAGACATTTCAACGATCGCGCCTGGAGAGCGTATGCAGGACCGTGGCTGGTAACATGGTAACCATCGGTGTACTCGCTCTTCAAGGAGCAGTGAGTGAGCATATTAAGATGATTCAAGACAATGGCGCAAAAGGGGTTACGGTGAAGAAAATTAATCAGTTAGACGCCATTGATGGCCTGATTATCCCAGGTGGTGAGTCAACGACGATGCGCCGCCTCATTGATAAATACCATTTTTTTGAACCGTTAAAAGCATTTGGTCAAGCAGGAAAACCTGTTTTTGGAACGTGTGCAGGGATGATTCTTATGGCAGGCGCTTTGACGGACAAACGAGAAGGAAACCTTGGGTTTATGAATGTGGTCGTGGAACGAAATGCATTCGGCAGACAAAGAGAAAGTTTTGAAGCGCATTTGTCTGTGATGGGTATTCCAGAATATGTGGAAGCCGTGTTTATTCGAGCACCACTTGTGCAGGAAGTGGGAGAAGAGGTTGACGTTGTTAGTGTGTACGATGATGAAATCGTGGCAGTACGGCAAGGACCGTTCCTTGCTTGCTCGTTTCACCCTGAACTGACAGACGACCCAAGCATGCATCAGTTGTTTATCCAAATGGTAGAAGAATATGCCGAGTTGGAAGCCTAGTTGTATCAAGCTAGGCTTCTTTTTTATTGCTTACTTTTGGAAGAGACGGTGGAGCGAACGAATTGCAGCCCTTCATCAATAAAGAACATAAGAACGAGCCCAATCATAATGAAACCAGCGGAGGCACTGCCATCAAAAAAGAAGATGCCAATGAGGATGAACAATAATCCAATATAGAAACCAGGATCAAACAATTTGCTTCTTTCATTGTTTGTTTGACTCACGTAATCAATTGGTTCTACGACAGCATGTATCGGCTTATCTTTTAACAAATAATCTGTTGTCACATCAAAAAGTTCGCTCAGCCGGACAAGATTATCAAGGTCTGGCATTGATTGATTGTGTTCCCATTTCCAAACAGCCTGTCTTGTGACATGTAGCTGTTGCGCTAATTCCTCTTGCGACAGTTGCTGCTGTTGCCGCAGTTGTTTCATTTTTTCACCAAGTGTTGTCATATCGGTCACCTCTCTCTAAGGATAATCTTGTTGAATCTAAGAAGAAAGAAACGACTGGTTACAAAAAGCAACTAGTCGTTCACAAGTTAGATGTTCTCAGTTTACGTTTCCTCGAAAATGTCTGCATAAGCCTGCAAAATAAAGGTTTTGTGGTAGTCAATCGCATAAGGTTGTGACAAAATGCTTTCCTTCGCTGTTTGCACGTACAATTTCGCTTTCTTCTCATCACCTAAGTGTTTATAGCATAGAGCTTTATACGCGTTTGTTGTTGTGATCATTGACAAATCTGGTGCATGAACGCGAAAAGAGATATCTTCCATAGAGGGCAAATATGTAAGTGCTTCTTTAAAACGATTTAACTCATATAAAGCTTGTCCTCGAATATAGTGAAATAAAATCTTTAAAGGACTATCTTTCGACACATACGTTTCGCTTTCATTAATGACGTCAATTGCTTTAGCAGGGTCATGTTCAAACCAAATGGCTACTTCTGCTTTATTAATAGCATGAACACTTTTTAAGTAATCATCTTCTAGCAACTCGCTTAGAAGCTGATGTTTGTGTAAATAGTGCGCCACGTCTTGTTCATTCTTATCGATCATCGCAAAATGTATGGCAAAGCGGTAATATTCATCCACTTTGTAAAATTGTCGTTTTTCAATAGCAAAGGAAAGTGCTTCTTTTAAACGAGCGGACCCGATTTGTTTTTGGCCCGTTATCATAAGCAATGCCACTTCTTGAAAATTCCATTTTGCTAAGGTAAAGGGATCAAGGTCTTTTAGTTGTTCTGAGTAAGTCGCTTGTTTTTCATTAAATAAAGCGAGTGCCTCTTCGTACTCTAGCTCATACGTCAGATATTGGATATATTCAAGGGCTGTATTGGCAGCTTCGTCAAAAAAGGATAGTTGCGTAAATCTCTCTTCAGCATTTTCAAAATAACTGCGCCAGTTTTCATGATCTACATCCGTATTAATCTCTTTTTTACTTAGTAATATGGATGTTTCCGTACGTTGCAATGATTGACTATGAAAATAATACGCTTCTGCTAAATCCCGCACGAAGCGGGCTGCCTCATAAGTTTTCGGTAAGGTCATACCCGCAAACGGCGTAAGTAAAGGTGAAAGATCTTCATATCGATATTCTTTTAATAATGCTTTTAATTGGTCGGCTAATTGTCTAAGCTCCTCTTGCGTAATCATGTTCACATCCGCTAATAGGGAGTGCATGTCTGTACCGAGTGATTCGGCAATATGGGTGAGGCTCTCCACAGAAGGTTGAGCCTTATTATTTTCAATTAAACTTAACATGCCTTTTGTTAAACGGCCTTCAGCTACTTCAGCGAGGGTTTTTCCGCGTTGTTTGCGCAATTGACGAATTCGTTCTCCTAGTGTGCTCATACCGTCTCGCCTTTCTGTTTACGTCTTATGTTTATTATAAGAGAATGTACGAAAAAATAAAAGTTTAATAAAATTAAACTTTAGGGTTGCCATTGTCCGATAACTCTGTCTATAATAAGTTTAATTAAATTAAACAAATGTTGAGGTGTTTGAAATGGATGGAAGAGTAAAGCGAGCAACGTATCATTTATGGACTTTTGCTGTAAGTAAATTTATTTCATCTTTTGGTAATAGTATTTATGCGTTTGCTATGAGTTTGTTTATCTTAACGGTGACCGGGTCTGCGATGAATTTTGCAATTAATATGATCTGCAACATTTTACCGAGAACGCTTCTAGCTCCTCTTGCTGGCTATGTAGCCGATCGATTTCCAAAAAAAGTGGTCGTGCTGTCGTCGCAGATTATTTCTCTTTTCATTGTTTCTGGTTTACTAGTCTATACTGCAAATAACGGCTTATCGGTTCTCGCTATTTATGTGACAACAACATTGCTGACGATCTCACAAATGGTTACAGGCGTCGCGTTTACTTCTTCTATTACACGCCTAGTTGACGCAACGCGCATCCAAAAGGCAACAGCGATCAACCAAATGGTTGTATCGTTTTCAACAATTGGTGGCCCAATCATTGGCGGGATGTTATTCGCATTTGCGCCAATCGAAACGTTTTTAATCATTTTCATCACTGCGTTTAGTATTGCGGTTTGTGTGGAAGCAACAATGAATTTTAAATTGTATGGGGTTGAACGAACAGAAGAAGAGAAAGAAGAAACAATGTGGCAAGGGATGAAGGCGGGTTTTTCATTTATCCAGCAGCAGCCTGTGATCCGTACCATTATAGGAATGGCTTTAGTTGTGAATGTGTTTATGGGAGCGCTTATCGTGGGCATGCCATTTATCATTGTTGAAATTTTGCAAGTAGAGGCGCAGCATTTTGGTATAATCGAGGGCATCTTTGCTGGAGGAGCACTGCTTGGCGGTTTGTATTTTTCACTTAAAAAAGATGTAGTGTTTCCATTAATGAATGTGAAGCATGGTTTGCTCGGGATATCGGTTTTAATGACACTTTTCACAATACCTGTATTGGTTGTTTTTCCTTATAATGCGATCGTCGGTTTTTACGGAACTGTAATGATGCTTATTGGATTTTCTCTTACTTATGTGAATACACCAATTGGCGTTCTGCTACAGAAGCGAGTGAGCGATCAATATAAAGGCAGAGTGTTCGGCATTTTAGAAACCGGTGCTTCCGCTCTCATGCCGCTAAGCCTTATAATCTACGGATTTGTTTATGAGTTCATCGGACCAATTGGAACACTTTTGCCATCCAGTATCCTGTTATTATCTACTTCCCTATACTTACTGCGGAAAAAAGTGATGGTGACGGCTCATCCTGAATTAAGTCTGAAGAAAGCAGATATGATAGAGAAACCAGCGTGAAAAATGATAGCAAAAAAGCCAATTGATCATCAATTGGCTTTTTTTAATGACGAATTTTCTTCTTTTGGTTGCAGAGATTTTTTCATTGACAGAGCTACGACAATTAAAGCGAGTACCGCCAATACACTGCCGACGAGCGCGTTCATTTCTACCGTACTTCGCTCAATCACAACGCCGCCAATCATGGAGCCAAATGCAATACCGAAGTGTAAAGCAGAGTTATTGAGGCTCTGTTGAATATCGGATGTCTCAGGAGCTGACGCAATTAAATAGCTTTGCATGGCTGGTGTAATGGCCCAGCTTAACAAGCTCCAAATCATCATCACGACAATAAAAAGCGGCATAAATGTCGTTGTAAACGGTATGGCAAAGATGGATACCGCAAATACAGAGATCACGCCAATAATCGTTTTTTGCGGACCGAAGCGATCGGAAAGCAGACCACCAACACCCCCACCAATAATCGCGGCTATCCCGAAAATTAAATACATGATGCTAATCCAATTTCCTTCGATGCCCATCGTCGATTGGAGAAAAGGTGTTAAATATGCATATAACGTTAAGTGTCCAGCAAGGAATAAGAACGAAGTCATTTGAATTAAGACAATCTTAATACTCTTTAATGACTTTAATTGCTGGAGTAACGATATTCCCGGTTTTGGTGCGATTTTTTCCATAAAGATAGAAACAAATAAGATAGACAATCCCGTTAATAGAACAATAAGGACAAATGGTGCACGCCAACCAAAGGCATTACCGAGCATTAAGCCAACAGGCACACCAAGAACAAGCGAAGCACTTACACCCATAAAGACAATCCCAATCGCCCGAGCACGATAAGGTGCACTCACAATATTTGAGGCGATTGTCACACAGAGTGAAATTAATAGTGCAGCACTCATTGCAGAAATGATACGAGCGATTAATAAAACTGCATAGCCAGGGCTGAAGACCGCAAGAACATTCGCGAAGAAGAAAACAACCAAGGTTATTAACGTTAGCTTCTTACGTTCGACTTTTGCGGTAGCGGACAATAGAATTGGACCAGACAATGCAAATACAAAAGAAAAAATTGAGATTAACATGCCAACTTGTCCTAATGTCACGTTTAAATCGGATGCGACTAAATGTAAAATACCACCTAAGATTAATTCTACAAGACCAACGACAAAAGAGACGATGGTTAATAAGTAAACTCGTTTATCCATAAAACACCTCTGTTTATTTTGTTACCACTAGAAGAGTAACATAAAATAAATTCATGCTACAAGTGGAAATTTTTACGGGAGTTGGTCTATCCTAAAGGAAGGATAATGGGAGAAAGGTGGTTCATGTGCTACAACAATTTGGATTTACCCAATACGAAAGCCAGGTCTATACATCGCTAATCACGATTAATCAGCCTTTAGACGCGACGGCGATTGTTAAACGTTCTGGTGTACCTCGTTCAAAAGTATATGAAGTGATTACGAAATTAATTGAAAAAGGAATTGTGCTGGAATCGTTTATAGAAAAAAAACGTCAGTATACAGCACTACCGATGGAGGCGTTAGTTGAAAAACTAACATCAAACTTTGAAGCAAACATTGAAGAGTTAAAAAAAATTGAAGTTGAAGAAATGGAAGTTGACGACCGCGTATGGACATTGCGTGACGATCAATCGATCCAATCGATTATGAAAGAGTTAATAGCTGGAGCAAAAAAATCCGTGCATCTGTCACTTTGGGCTGATGAAATGAATCAATTTCTACCTTTGCTTGAAGAGATGCATCAAAATGGCAAGGACATACACATCCACGCGATTGGTGAAATTAAGACGAACATTCCTGAAACGTCCGTTCTTATTCCAACTCAAGGTCATGATACGTTGGAACGAAGTCGAATTTTAATTATTGATGAAAAAGAAATGATCTTTGCTGGCATTGAGGAGCATGGATGGCAAGCCATTCGGACACATTCGAAACCTCTTGTTACTTTTTTTACAGAGTTCTTCTATCATGATGTGGTCTTAACAAAAATCACGCAGCGTCACCATGATTTAATCATGAACGATGATGAAGTAAGAGACATGTTGTTAAAGCTGAAGTATTAATGAAAGAAATTAGATGAACAGTTTAAAACGGCGGTAACGCCTGCGGAAGAAGGGCGAGTTGAAAGGAGAGGCTAGCTTGGACTACATTCAGACTATGCGAAGAAAAGTAGGAAAGGAACAAATCATTCTAAACTTTGCGGGGGTATGTGTTGTAAATTCGAAAGGGCGTATCTTGTTACAAAAAAGAGGAGATCGCAACCAATGGGGGTTTCCGGGAGGAGCACTAGAGCTAGGGGAATCGGTCGAAGCATGTGCGAAAAGAGAAGTGTTTGAAGAAACAGGAATAGAAGTGTCAATTGACCACCTTGTTGGTGTGTATTCCAAGTATTTTGATGTCTACCCAAATGGTGATCAAGCACAAACGGTTTTACACTTTTTTAAAGGACATCCTATTGGTGGAGAGTTGGATGTAGATGGAGAAGAAACATTAGCACTCAAGTACATGCACCCAAATGAAGTCCCTAGTCTGTTTAATCAACAGCACCAAGACTGTCTTCAAGATTTTATCGATGGCAGAGTCGGTGTGTATCGTTAAAAGGAACAGAATAACTAGACATCCTAAGCAATTTTTTTCAAATTGATACATAGGATAGTGATACAACACTCTTAATGGGAGGGGTGTGTCATGGCGAAAAATAAGGGGACAGGTAAAAACAAACACCAAGATCCCCATCAACAATATTTAGAAGATCTACTAGAATTCTCTGAAGATATGATTTACGTTGGTACAATTTTAAGCACCATTTCATCTGCGCTTGGTTTTATCGGCGTAACGATCGCACGTGATATTTCGCGACAACGAGAGGCATCAAATGATGTGGAGGCTGAGGCAGAAACGGCTGCAACATTTTTTTCAGCAGAAGTAACTGAAACAGGCGGCGTGCGAGGTCCAGTTGACAATCAAGAGGAATACTCTATGTATTTGTACACACAAATGAGGCAAATGCAAGGAGAGCTCAATCGTGTTCATAGTGAGATGAAGAGAATGCAAGATCAGCTAAATCGCTGGTATCGTCCGCCCCAAGGCTAATCAAAATATGTAAGACGGAAGGGTTGTTAACCTTCTGTCTTTTTTGTGTAAGTCGTTTGAAGGCGAAAAATACTTGTTGTAATCATAAGGAAATTCCTTTAACCTAGTAGAGGATTTTATTGAGCGAACTCTCCTTTGATAAAAGAGTGACTTTCGTGAGACTCGGGGGTCATCACTTTTGATTAAAAGAGAGAGGGTAAAGAATGGAAACAGTAAAAGAACAGTGGTTTGGAAATATTCGAGGAGATGTTCTCGCGGGAATTGTTGTTGCACTTGC
Source organism: Shouchella sp. JSM 1781072 (assembly GCF_041949915.1). NCBI lineage: Bacteria > Bacillati > Bacillota > Bacilli > Caryophanales > Bacillaceae > Shouchella > Shouchella sp. JSM 1781072. The sequence goes on along the minus strand of NZ_JBHFQE010000004.1, from coordinate 111,507 downwards.
TTTAATTCCAGAAGCAATTGCGTTTTCAATTATTGCTGGTGTAGACCCAATGGTTGGTTTGTATGCTTCATTTTGTATAGCGATTGTGATTGCTTTTGTTGGTGGACGTCCCGGAATGATTTCCGCAGCAACTGGAGCAATGGCATTGGTTATGGTGACGCTTGTGGCAAATCATGGATTACAATATTTGCTTGCGGCAACGATTTTGACGGGAATCATTCAAATAATTTTTGGGGTTTTTAAACTTGCGCGTTACATGAAGTTTGTACCACGAACGGTAATGACAGGATTTGTTAATTCATTAGCCATTTTAATTTTTCTTGCACAAATTGATCATTTTGTTGGAGAAACGTGGATCATGTACGCACTAGTTGCGTTAACACTGGCTATCATTTATCTTTTTCCCTATGTGACAAAAGCGATTCCTTCGACATTAGTCGCAATTATTGTTGTGACGGTGATTGTATTGACAATGAATATTGGTGTAAGGAACGTAGGGGATATGGGTGAATTAAGTCAGACGTTACCAGTATTTGCGCTGCCAAACATTCCGTTTAATCTTGAAACGTTATGGATAATCTTGCCTTATGCATTGGCACTTGCGATTGTCGGATTACTAGAATCCCTTTTGACAGCGAATATTGTGGATGATATGACGGATACGAAGAGTAATAAGGATCGAGAGAGTCGTGGCCAAGGAATTGCCAATATTGTTACTGGTTTTTTTGGCGGAATGGCAGGATGTGCAATGATCGGGCAATCTGTAATTAATGTAAAATCAGGAGGAAGAGGTCGACTATCAACGCTCGTTGCGGGTCTATTCTTAATGTTCCTCATTTTAGTACTCGGAAATGTTGTTGTCCAAATTCCAATGGCCGCTTTAGCTGGTGTCATGATTATGGTGTCGATTAGTACGTTTGATTGGCAATCGGTACGAACGTTGCACCGTTTACCACGTACGGACGCCATTGTGTTAGTTGTGACGGTGGCAATCGTTTTACTGACACATAATCTGGCTTATGGTGTCCTTGCAGGTGTATTGCTAAGTATGGTGTTCTTTGCGGCAAAACTGTCGCAGGTTCGTGTTGATTCGCACTTCGATAAGGCAGAAAATAAACGGACATATACAGTTGTTGGACCGCTATTTTTTGCATCAGTAACAGACTTTTTAGCAAAAATTGATACAGAGGAAAAGCTGGACTACGTTGTATTTGATTTATCACACTCGCATGTTTGGGACGATTCTGCTGTTGGGGCATTAGACAGGGTCGAAGCAAAGTTCGTCACGAATAAAGTAGATGTTCAAATAATAGGGATAAACAAAGAAAGTAGTCAGCTACTTGAGTCAGTAAGCCAACTACCAAAAGCGTCTAACCATTAAAAAAGAGCGGGAATGTCAACAACGACATTCTCGCTTTCACATTTTATCTTTAGGTATGGTGACGCGAAAACAATAGCAGCTTACAAAAGAAAAGCGATGATGACAACAAAAGCTAAAGCAATTGGCACGAGTAAAAAATAAAGCCAAGAAAATGTTTTTATGCTACGATCACTACTGTATTTTGTATCGGAGCCACTCATTGCGATGATTGTTACAATGAGGCCGCCAATACAAATAATTGCCGCAATAAGTAAAACGTTAACCATGATAATAAGCTCCTTTTTCTTTAAAAACCACCAATGTCATGAATAGATTGATTATAATAAAGCTTACCATATTGTTTTTGCTAATTTAAGGAGGGAACCTGTCAAACGAACAGGGCGTTATGAATGTAATACAACTACTACTGCAGGTTCTATTTTTATATGGCCTTTCCGTTTTTGGAGATTTTTTATCGGTTTGGTTACACTTGCCGATCCCAGGATCGATTATTGGATTTCTATTGTTACTCTTACTGCTAAGTACAAAAATGATCCCAGAAAACTGGGTAGAAAAGGGAGCGACCGCACTATTATTTGTGCTCCCACTATTATTCATTCCTTTTAATTTAGGGGTCATGCAATACCCAGAACTTTTATCAACTACAGGAGTGCTGTTACTGCTTTCCGTTTCAGTCAGTACGCTTTTATCAATGGTCGGCATTGGGCACTTCTGCCAATGGTATGAGCGAAAGCGAGGTGACTTCGAACAATGATTCATGCATTACTAGCCATAGGCATTGTCGCTGGAACCGTAACCTTCTATTTTCTTTTTCGACTGCTTTACTTAAAGTATCCTTATCCATTTCTTTTGCCAGTTGTGACAACAACCGCATTCATTTTAATCCTCTTGCTGTTGTTTAATGTTTCATATGAAGACTATTTAATTGGCGGAGAATGGTTGAGTCGCTTAATGGGTCCAGCGATTGTCGCATTAGCTTTTCCTTTATATAAACAGCGTGTACTCGTTCTCCGCTTTAGTGTCATGATTGGAGGAGCTGTATTGATTGGTGTGTTTTTAGGATTTAGTACGGTTTATGGTTTTGCAGTTTTATTTGGATTTGATGACATTCTTACGGCTTCTTTATTACCGAAATCTATAACAGCACCGGTTGCTGTTGAAATCTCGGCCGCTCTACACGGATTACCAACATTAACTGCGGCATTTGTTCTTGTAGCTGGCTTTAGCGGTATTTTGTTCGGTCCTTTTCTTATGAAGAAAGTAGGGATTAAGAGTCTTCATGGAAAAAGCATTGCTTTGGGTGGAGCCTCACATGCTTTAGGCATTTCAAAAGCCGCTGAATATGGTAATGTTCCGTTATCAATGAGCTCGATTGCGATGACATTAAGTGCGATTGTGGCTTCATTTTTAATACCAGTATTCATATGGATCTTTTTATAACAGCATGCCGCAGCATGCTGTTTTCATGATCTTAAAACCTAGAGAATAAAAGAATGAAGCCATACGTGCTAGCTTGAAGCATCATTGCTCTTCTAGTGATCGATTGATAGGCAAACTGAAGTTGGGTCTGGTCAATCGGGTAATGTGCTGAGAAATATTTTTTTGGTAAATGAACTGCTGATTTGAGCTGTTTTGTATTGATTCCTATCGACAGTAGCGCAACAAAAATTGAAAAAACGATCGATGGAGAGAAAAGAATCAATCCAATAGTGAGAATCACAACTCTCTGGAACAGATTTGCTTGTTCTTGGGTTCGATGTGCTCTTTTTAAGAGAAAGTCTACTTGAAAAGAGTCTGAGCGCCTTTTTAAGATCGTTAGAATCGAGAATCGATTTTGAACAAACCTATCATTAGTAGGGACTTGGATAAATTGGCTTAAGAATAGTTGCCAGTAGCGTTCAGAAACCGTATCCATTTTAATAAAAGCAACCCATGTATGTACCTCGAATCGTTTGAACGTATAGATAAATAAAGCGTAGGCAGCCACAGTTGCTATCATCATTAAGACAAAGATCATTGACTCCATAAATAAAAAGAAAATCATGACGAGCATCCATAACCTTGCTAAGACCCGTACGCGATTCAGGGATCTCAGTGTTGTAAGCAAATAGATTACAGACAGATGTAAGATGGAAAGTAAAAAAAGTAGCAATGCTACATACAACAATTGCAATAAAGGCAGATTTTGAATTTGTGAGAGAAACAGGATAAACAAGCTTGTGTGAACCGCTTGCACCCCAACATTATAGCGAAATGTTTGATTAAAATAAGTTTGAACAACCTTTTTATGGGGAGACAAATAAAGTGTATCAGGCTCTGTTAGTAAGGTGGTTAATCTCGATTTCAACCCGAAAAGAACGTATAACAGACTTAATAAAAATGCTTGAACAACAGGTGAAGCAAAGTGGTTTAAATAATGAAGCAAGAAAAACAACCCAACCATGATAAGTGGTACAAGTAACAGGACTCCACTATTTAGAAACACTTTTCCTACTTGCTTTTTTCGCAATTGATGATAGGCCTTTAAGCGCGTTTTGAATAAATCATTCATCGTTAACACCAACTAAGTGAAAAAAGAAATCTTCTAATGTGCCTTGTTTTTCGGTTGAAACCATTTTTCCTTCTGCTGGGGTTACTTGATGTCCTTTATGAATCACGACCACTCGATCACATAAGGACTCTGCAATGGTTAATAGATGCGTCGAGAGTAAAATCGCTGTTTGATTTGCACGCAGTTTTTTTAAATCGGTTAGAAAACGTGATAAACCGATGGGATCTAGCCCCATAAAAGGCTCATCAATAATTAAATACTTTGGCTTAGCTAGAAGAGCATTAACGATTGATACTTTCTGTTTGTTTCCCTTTGAAAGGGCAAAGGGGTATTTATGTAAATGCTCTGTTAGTTCATAGCGCGTAATCAGCTCTTGTTGATAGTCTGACAGTTGTTCTTTATACAAAGCACGAATAAATGAAAAGTGTTCTTGAACTGTAAGGTGCGGATAAAGGGTCGGTGTGTCTGGAATATAACTGAGTAAATGGCGTTCAGTTAACAGCGATTTCCCATTTATCGTAATCATACCATTCATTGGTTTCAAAGAACCAATAATATGTTGAAGTGTTGTACTTTTACCAGCACCGTTTAAACCTAAAAGTCCAACAATTTCACCTTGATTTACATCAAACGAGATGTCGTGAATGATTTTTTGGTTCACATAGCCACCGTGTAATTGATCGATCTTTAACATGACAGTTCTATTCCTCACTTTCTTCCCTTACGAACAGTTTGTAACTGAAATTTCTAGCGGACAAGGAGAAAATAAAACCCCGTTAGCCCGAAGCCAATGGGGCAAGAGGAACGTTATTCTTCCTGTAACGTTTTGATATACCAAGCGTCGCAAGAGAAATGCTCTGTTTCAAGTAACGGCGCATCTAGTTTTTTGAAACCATGTTTTTGATAAAAGCGGTTCGCGGCATGCATGGTGTGGATGGTCTCTAAGTAACATGCGTTATAATGTTGCTTTGCAAAAGTAAGACTCGTTTGTAGCAAGCGTTCCGCAACACCGCTTCCTCTTGCAGACGGAGCGGCGTACATCTTTTGCAATTCACACACATCTGGACGACCCGGTATATCACCGATCCCGCAACCTGCTACAAGCTTATTGTCTTCAATTGCGACCCAGTAGTTTGTTTGTTCTTTCTGGTAAAGCTCATAAAATCGGCCTAAATCCGGATCGGACCAAGCCGTTCCAGGTTTATTTGCGCCAAACTCAATTAAGCATGTTCGAATTAACTGTTCTACATCAGGGTTGTCTTGTTTTTGTATTTCACGAATGATCATACGTCTTACTCCAATCTAACTAAAGTGACTAAATTATTTTGAATTCATTGTACAGTCTGGAACAATTAGAAGGCAAGTTGATTTTAAAGATGTGGTTTGGAATGAAAAGAATTGTGATTAAGTATCTTTTTTAAGACGCCGCTTTTCAAAATCCTCTTTCATGGGTATAAAGAGGTATACACGATGAAGCATATAAGGAGGTGACTTCCAAAGATTGAAGCTACACGTGAATTCCTGCGTAAAGCATCAATTTCTTGGGTCATGACACATGAATGGTTTATTACGATTTTTTATGGGAGTCTTTGCGTTTGTGACTCTTCTCGTTTCGACGGGGGCAATCCTAACAATTACAAACACATATCCAGTTTTTGAAGAAATAATCGCCCAAGGTCAAGATTTTTTCTGGGTACTAATTGGTGTTTTTTCGTTTTTAATCTTATTGTCGTTTATTTTGTTCGTTGCGAGTGTTATAAGTCGAGGTCATGTTGGGTTGTTTCGATCGGCAACTGAACTTGGGGAGATCGCCATCTCTCAAGAGACTATCGAAGCCACTATTTTAAAAAGTGCACGAAAACTCGATGGAATTCGATCTCTAGAAGTCCATTCTCGCATGAAAAATGATGGCAAGAGCGTGCTCGTTGATTTAACCTACTCTCCATTTGGAACAAAGCCTGTACAAAAAAATGCAACCGCATTGCAAGATGTTGTGAAACATGACTTAGAATCTTGGCTAGAAGTCCATGTCGCAGAAGTTCGTGTCTTTGTGAGACCACAAACAACATCAGCAAGCAAGAAGCAACGAGTTGTGTAAGGAGGTGCTAAGGTGAAACAAGAAACAGTAAAACGGTATCGTGGACGAATCATTGGCTTACTAGCGGCTCTCATTTTTAGTGTTCTCTTTTTAACCATTGGTTTCTGGTATACCGTTGCGATTGGTATATTTGTAACGATTGGGTTCTTAATCGGAAAATGGGTGGACGGCGATTTAAACGTTTCAAGTTATGTGGATGCTTTATTCAGCAGACGGTCGTAATCTGTAAAAAAGAAAGTCATAGGACTTTCTTTTTTTATGCCATAATGGAAGGAGAAAGCGGATAAAGGGGAGGTCTAGCATGTTAATAGAAGATGTACTTTATGGATCAGCGAGAGTAGAGCCCGTTCTAGAAAAGTTAGTGCGTAGCGCCAATGTACAACGGTTAAAAGGGGTGCATCAAGCAGGGGCGTGCTTCCTTGTTCAACCTAGTTGGAATGTTACCCGTTATGACCATTCGATCGGAACGATGCTTTTCGTTCGCAAACTAGGCGGTTCTCTTGAAGAGCAGATCGTTGCATTGCTTCATGATGTGTCTCATACTGCCTTTTCTCATCTCATTGATTATGTAATGGACAACAAAGAAGAAAATTACCACGAAACGATTTATGAGACGTTGATAGAATGCTCAGATATTCCAGTGATACTGGAAGAGGAAGGATACGCGTGGAAAGAACTCTTATCAAGTAAGCAGAATGGGTACTTGTTAGAGAAATCGTTGCCTCATCTTTGTGGCGATCGAATTGATTATACGTTGCGCGATATGTATGAATATGGCAAGGTCCCGTTACATGAAGCGCATGCATTTTTGGAACAACTCATCGTGGTTGATCAGCAAATTGTGTGTACACAATTAAAATGGGCCGAGTGGTTCGTCCAGCTCTTTTTTAAAGAAACGGTTGAATTTTTCCATCACCCAACAAATGTGTACGCCAATCAACAGGTAGCGCATCTTATTTCGATTGGTTTACAGCGAAATGTGCTGTCATTGGAAGATCTAATGAAAACGGATCACGAAGTAATGGAGCAGTTGAGGCAAAGTGAAGACCTGACAATTAAAACATTGCTAGCAGTTTTTAATGACTCGGTTGATAAAGGAGCGTACAGATGGATCGAGAAGCATGTCACCATTAAACATCGCTACATCGATCCGATTGTGGTAATTGACAACGATCTTTTACCAGCATCAAAACTGTCCATGAAAGTTCGAGATATCCATAAGCAAACCGAACAAAGCATCGATCGAGGTGTTAACGTCTTCATTACAGAAGGAGTAATTTAATGAATAAGCAGGAATTAATCGAAACGTTTCCAGCGTTACATGAGGTTGTCAGTTTAAAAGAAACGTTTTGGGAAAATCCATTAAAGAATGGTCAAGCGGAACTAAAAGATGAAGACATCAATATGCAAGCGATTGAGGCAGCAGAAGCGCGCTTGCAACGATTTGCGCCTTACTTAAAAAAGGTTTTTCCCGAGACTGAAGCAACGAATGGATTATTAGAATCACCGCTTAAGCAGATTGATGATTTTAAAGAGGAGCTGGAACATGTCTACAATGAACAAATAGTAGGAAAGCTTTTCTTGAAATGTGACCATGTATTACCTATTTCAGGATCCATTAAAGCAAGGGGCGGGATCTATGAAGTCTTAACCCTTGCTGAGTCAATTTTACTTAAACATGAAGTACTTAAAACCGACGAGAATTATGAAAAAATTGCTGATTCGAGCATCCACGATTTATTGTCCTCATATACCATTGTCGTTGGTTCGACTGGTAATTTAGGATTAAGCATTGGGGTTATGGCGAAAAAGTTAGGGTTTCATGTTGTTGTGCATATGTCAAATGACGCAAAATCATGGAAAAAAGAGTTGCTTAAACAAAGAGGAGCGGTCGTTGTTGAGCATCAGCAAGACTATAGCCTTGCTGTGGAAGAAGGACGTAAACAGGCAGAACAAGACGAAATGAGTTTTTTTATTGACGATGAACAATCGAAAACATTGTTTTTAGGGTATGCGGTAGCGGCTTTAAGGTTAAAAAAACAGTTGGATCAAGCTGGAATAAGCATTAACGCCAACCAACCTCTTTTTGTTTATTTACCGTGTGGTGTGGGCGGTGGACCTGGCGGCATTGCCTACGGACTTTATCAAGTGTTTGGGCCACATGTGCATTGCTATTTCGCAGAACCAACACACGCACCATGCATGCTCATTGGGATGATGACAAGATTACATGACCAGATTCATGTACAAGATCTAGGAATTGATAACCGCACGATTGCTGATGGTTTAGCAGTGGGTCGCCCATCAGGATTTGTAGGGAAGGTGATGGAGCCAATTCTAAGCGGCATTTATACAGTAAGCGATGATACCATGTATCAACTCCTCGCGACACTCATTGATAAAGAGGATACCGCGCTAGAGCCATCAGCTGTGACAAGCTTGGTTGGACCAGTAAAAGCAAAAACAGTGAACAGAAACGGCATTCATCTATCGTGGGCAACCGGGGGAAGTATGGTACCGGATGCGATTATGAGCGCGGATTATGAAAAAGGAAAAGCATTGCAATCCACATAAAAAAAGCTTATCGAGTCAAGTTGTCGATAAGCAAGTGGGGTACTTGTCCACTTATTTAGTCATATTTTTGCGGTTTCGAAGTCGTTTGTGGGCTTCAAAGTCCCATGTCGATAAAAAAAGTTGGGCAGCTTGATAACCTGATTGAAATAAAAAGTCGCTTTGTTCTTCTGTTAATAAAAAGTCTGTTGCTGTGATGGAGTCTGTATAAATTTGAATCGTTCGATCTCGCGTCTCATCGCTAAGATGACGCATATCGTGGGCTTGCATCATCGTTTTTATAATATTTTGCGCTAAGTGTATTGGAGTTGGGATCACAGCATCCGCTTCAATTGTATCTTTTAGAAACCGAAAGCCAAACGTTGGGTGTCGCGGATTTTCTACATCAAACAGCCAAATTGGAAAATTACTAAGCAAGCCTCCGTCAACAATATAGGCCTTACTTTTATTAGCTAATTTCCATCGAGCTGGGCGATAGAAAAAAGGAATAGACGTGCTCATGCGAACAGCCTGAGCGATTGTTACATCACTTGGTTTCATCCCGTAGCGATTAAGGTCGTCAGGAAAAATAATCATTTGCCCACTACTAATATCAGATGCAATAATCTTCAGTTTATCGTCAGGTAGATCCGCGAATGTTCGGATCTGCTTTTTTTGTAATAAGCTTCCAAGCCATTTTTCAATGTAATCATTTTTGTACATCCCTAAATACAGAAGGACGTTAACTAAATTTCCTGCAAAGGGAATATGGTTAATCCAGTTCTTCCCTCTTAAATCTTTGAAATTGAGTTCTTGCAGATGATCGTTAATTTCAGTGCTTGTATAGCCAGCAGCAAGTAAGGCTGCAAGAATCGAGCCTACAGACGTTCCAGCTAGTTTTTGCCACTCGACACCATGTTCTTCCATCGCCGTTATTGCGCCTGCAAAGGCAACCCCGCGAATTCCCCCTCCTTCAAAAACCGCATCGATTTTCATAAACATCCTCCTTTCCCATTGACAAGAATCGCTAAAAGAATACTTGTCTACTTTATTCTATGAATGACTGAAGAGAAAAGTGTTCCTTTTCCATTAATGTGGAGTGTAAGAAATAAAATCAAAAAAAATTAGAAAAATCTCCAAGAAATACATAATTGTTTTATGAATGAACCAAGCTAATGATGAAACAAAAATATACGTAATGGAGTTGAATAATTATGAAGAAATATCTTCTACATTCTTTAGCCTTAACTTTTGTTGCTACAGCTTTAGTCGCCTGTGGTGGAAACGATAATAATAATGATATGAACCCACCGGAAGATGACACGGAGATGAATGAACCAGGCGAAGGAAATGTTGAGAACCAGCGTTACGGTATGAACGAACATGGAGACCATAACCATATGACTGTTTCCGGCGAAGTAGCAGACAGTGTCCGTGAATTAGATGGTGTAAACCATGCTGCAGCGATTGTCATGGGTGGTCAAGCATATGTAGCGGTCACAATGGACGATGAATCTCATGATGTATCTGATGATATGAAACAAAAAGTCGCTGATAAAGCAATGGAAGTCGATCATAATCTTAATAATGTACATGTATCCTCTAACCCAGATTTCGTAGAGCGAATGAGCGGATATGGAGATCGAATTGAAAATGGTGAACCAGTTAGTGGTTTTGCAGACGAATTTATGGACATGGTTAATCGGATGTTCCCTTCTTCAAAACGATAATTCTAATGAAAAAAGAATCTTTATGAGTGATAAGCAGTCATTCATAAGGATTCTTTTTAGTTCCATTATTGGATGATCACGTTCGCAAAGCTTTGCTGTAAAGGTTTTAAATAATGCTTATCTGATGTGTAAAGATATAAATGACGAGCAAAATTTGGATCTTTAATCGGTTTATACACAATCCCACTGTGCCAAACTGGTTCAAGCATTAGCTGCGGAATAAAGGCAACGCCGTTTTTTTGTTTGACAGAGTAAAGTAAGGATTGATAAGGAACGCTGAATACGTCATGCTTTGTCCAATTGTTTTGATCACGTAATGCAACCCAAAATTGATAAAAGCGACTTTTTTTCGGCGGAACAATTTGCGGGTAATCGATACATTGTTCAAGCGAAAGTTCATTGTAAATAGCAAGGGGGTGATCATCCGACATGGCTACTTTATAATGATCGTGCTTGATTAAAGTGGAGTACAAGCCTTGGTGATGTGGAAGGTCTTCAATGACTGCAGCGTCAATTTCCCCTTTTTCAAGCATTGGTATAAATTCAAGACAGTTTAAGCGGGTTTGGTGACACTCAACAGCAACTGTTGATGTAGCGTATGTAATCGAATCTGGTAAATATAAAGGTGATAAAAAAGGTGTAAGACCTAGTCGAACAACAGGTGATGGCATGTAAGCGAGTAGCCTGCTGCGAAGAGAACTCCATAACGGCCTTACGTCAGCGTACAACTTTTGCCCTTTATCAGTAAGGGCCATTCCTTCATGGGAACGAGTAAATAAGCGACCTTGTAAGGAGGTTTCCATTTGCTTTAATTGGCGACTGACGGCAGGTTGGGTAAGGTGAAGGCGAGTCGCAGCTTTTGAAATACTGCCTTCCTCTGCAATTGTTAAAAACGCCTCTAAATAACGAATTTCCATCATAACATCCTTTCGAAAACAAGGAATTATCCATATACCTAGGTTAGTAGATACCTTAACACAGTGTAAAGCACAACCCTATACCCTTTTTGGAAAAAATTAAACATATCGTCCTACAAGGCTTCTTCTGTATTGAAAAAGCATTTTTTTACGTGTGTAAGCTATAGGGGTGTGCTAAAATGTACATAATGATTACTAGTCGTTTACAATGTATACGAAGTGAGAAATTAGAATGAGAGAGGTTTACACATGTTAGATATTCAATTTATTAGGGAACATGCTGAGAAAATTAAACAAACAGCTCAACAAAAAAAATTAAACGTCCCAGTAGATGAACTTATTGATGTTGATCAAAAGCGCCGTGAGCTTATTCAAAAGATTGAAGGATTTCGTACAGAGCGTAATCAACAAACAAAAGCGATTGGTGAATTAGCAAGAGAGAAAAAGAAAGATGAAATGGATGCGAAAAAAGAAGAAGTCCGTCTTCTCAACCAATCTATAAAAGATCTTGAAGCTGAATATCAAGAGGTTGAAGCGTCTTATTTACACATTATGAATCTTATACCAAACGTTGTTTCAGACGACACGCCTGTAGGTGACTCAGATGAAGACAATGTCGAGTTAGAAAAAATTGGTGAGATTCCTCAATTCTCTTTCACACCAAAAGACCACATGGAACTCGGACAAGCACATGAAATGTTTGATGTTGAGCGCGGTGTGAAAATTGCTGGTACCCGTAATTATGTGTTAAAGAATCAAGGCTTATTTTTACATAGAGCGGTTCAGCAATTAGCTGTTGATTTGCTACACGAGCGTGGTTTTTCCATTATGGATGTGCCTTTAATGGCTAATGAAGAAGTGCTGTATAGTACAGGTTTCTTCCCCGATGGAAAAGAACAAACGTATCATCTTGAAAAAGATAATAAATATTTAGTCGGAACAGCAGAAGTCCCGCTCGTTGGTTTTTTTGGCAATGAAATTGTCGATGTTGAAGAACCGATTAAGTTAGGCGCAGTATCAAACTGTTTCCGTCGTGAAGCGGGATCTGCTGGGAGAGATGTTCGTGGCTTGTATCGTGTCCATCAGTTTGCGAAAGTAGAGCAAGTCATTATTTGCAAAAATGATCCTGAATTAGCAGATCGTCTGTTATCGGAAATTACGGAGATTGCCAAAGAAATTTTGAATTTATTAGAGTTGCCATATCGCGTTGTTGCCGTGTGTACAGGAGATATGTCGCAGAAAAACCATAAACAGTTTGATATTGAAACGTGGATGCCAAGTCGCGAAAGCTATAGCGAAACCCATTCATCTTCAAACGTAACGGATTTTCAAGCAAGACGTTCAAACATCCGTTACCGTGATGAAGATGGCAAGCTGCAATATTGCTACACATTAAATAACACAGCTGTTGCAACACCTCGAATCCTTATTCCATTGCTTGAAAACCATCAGCAAGAGGATGGATCGATTAAAGTACCAAAAGCCTTGCAAAAATATATGTACGGTAAAACCATTCTATAATCATAGCTGTAACTAAAATGCGTCGTCGAATAAGGCGGCGTACTTTTTCTTTAGTTAATGTCTGAATAATGAATAAATGGAGGGTTGATATGAGGAAGGGAAGCGTGACTATCCGTCCAATTCAGTCTACAGATCGTCAGCTCCTGTTAAAATGGTTGACGACAGCAGATGTTCTTGCTTTTTATGAAGGAAGAGATCAATCATTTACATTGGAGAAGATCGAAAAAAGTTTTTTAATGAAAAGGAAAGAGATCGCTGGATAGGGGAAGTGGATGGAGCATCAATGGCCTATCTTCAATCCTATCGATTAACAACGAACGAAAAGAAGAAGTACGGTTATCCACCATCTAAAACAGCAATGGGTATGGATTTATTTATCGGAGAAGTGTCTTTTTGGAACAAAGGTTATGGAACTACTCTAGTCAACATGCTGACCGAAAATATAATAGGGGAAGATCCTAAAACGATTGTCACTGTCGATCCACGAGTTGAAAATGAGCGGGCTATTGCTTGTTATAAAAAGTGTGGGTTTACGATCGTCAAGCGACTAGAAAAGAATGAGTGGCATGAAGGAAAATGGCACGATGCATATATTATGCAAAAAAGCTAAACAGCCTATTATTTCTTGGGAAATGATTAAAATAAATAACCAGAGTATTGTTCGCTAGAACAATCTCTGGTTAAACGTCATGATAAAAGTTCTTTTGCAAGTAAGCGATACACATTTAAACGAGCTTCAAATGAGTACTGATTGCTATTAACCATGACCTCGTCGAAACCAAATTCTTCCTTTTCTTTTAGGAGTTGTTTACTTACCTCTTTTGGTGTACCGACAAGATGTAGCGCGCGATTTTTTGCTAAGATCGCTTTATCCATTTCTGTTAGTGGATAGGCTTGAGCGTCTTCGGGACTAAATGTTTGCGGCATTTGACCACGCATTAAAAATAAACGTGATAAGTCAATGGGCAAAGCAAAATACTCTGCTTCATCTTTTGTTTCTGCAACGGTTACAGCGTATGAGACATTGATCTCAGGCTTCGGCATAAAATAAGATGGTTCAAAATAGTGTCGATACGTATCAAATATTTCTTTTGACATTTCCCCATTAAAAAACTGCGCAAATGAGTAGCCAACCCCTTGTTTTCCCGCCTGCCTAGCACTATTTCCACTTGAACCTAACAACCAAGCCTCTGGTAGCTTTACTTCATGAGGTGTAGCAATGACTTGATTGTATAGTGGATCATTTGTTTTTTGATCGTTTAATAATTGAAGTGTTGTTGCTAATTTATCATATTGATCGTCTGGTATAGAGGCACGACCTTGTGCTAATGCTTGTATAGAAAGATGGTCGCCGCCAGGTGCACGACCAACGCCAAAGTCAATTCGATCTGGTGCAAGAGCACTTAACGTTTTAAAAACTTCCGCCATTTTTAAAGGGGAATAGTGCATCATCATGACTCCTCCTGTGCCAAGTCGAATGCGGTTTGTAAGCGCAGCGAGATGGGCAATTGTCACTTCAGGAGCTGAACTGGAAAGAGATGTTGCACTATGGTGTTCGGCCATCCATAAACGATGGTAACCTAGCTCATCACCTAGTTTTGCAAGATCTTTTGTGAACTGTAAGGCGTCTGTTGAAGTTGAGCCTTTAGGAATAGGCGCTTGGTCAAGAATGCTTAATTTCATAAGAAATGACTTCCTTTCGTTTTCACTGTAGAGCACTATAACATAGAAGCTTTAAAAACCAAATTTAATTGCTCAAGAAAAAAATGAACGATTCCGTCGTTCAAACGTATAACAGATGTACAACTTGTAGGGGTGGTGTCATGGAAGAATCACAAGAGAGCACGATCAAGAAAGCGCAAAAGGGTGATGATGACGCTTTGGCCTTATTATTGAAGACTCATTATGAAAGCGTCTATCGGTTTTTAGTGAAAATCACGCTTAATCCTGAGTATGCCCAAGACTTAACTCAGGATACGATGACAAAAGCCATTGTAGGCATCCAAAGTTACAATAGAAAAAAGGCGAAGTTTTCAACGTGGCTGTTTCAAATTGCTACAAATCTATTTTTAGATAAAAAACGAAAGAAAAAGCATGAAGACCAATATGTGCAAATGCAAAAGTTGCAATGGTCCATGAAGCAAGAAGCAAATGACGACTGGATGGATGTGCAACAAGTCTTAGCAAAATTAGATGAAAAGAAGCGGATTCCACTACTTTTAAAACATTATTATGGCTATAGTTACGAAGAGATTAGTCAAATTTGTCAAATCCGTGTTGGTACAGCGAAGTCGAGAGTAAATAGTGGTCTCGAACTCGTGAGAAAGGAGTTATCAGGAAATGAGCCAAGAGAATAAACGATTTAAAGACGGTCTAGATCAACTAAACCGAATTGCTTATAAGGAACCATCAATGGCTGAGATGCTGCATCTTGTTAAAGAAACGAAACGAAAGCAGCGACGAGAAGCCTTTCTATTCATCGTTGTAACGCTTTTATTAGTAAACGGGATGGTCTTTTTACTGGCCAACGTGCCGATTGTCTTTTTAAGCATCAATATCGCGATGCTGGCAATAATTCCAGCTATCGGCGTATTGGCAATCATAGGCGGTTGGAGGGAAAAACATGAACAACGACATTGAGCAATTGTCAGAAATACCGATCTGGGCATGGATCATCCTTGGGATCGTCCTTTTATCACAAAGCATCTATTTATTTTTTAAAAGTCGACAACGTGGACAATGGAAATGGTTTTGGGGGATCTGGGGTGTGACACACTTTCCAATGCCGTTGGTCACCTATTTTATTTGGACCTATTGGTTAAAGTCTAAATTCAAACAACGAGGGGGTACAAGACATGAATGAAGTCATTGAAATCATCCAATTGTTTTTACCGCTTATCCTTGTTCAAGTATTGCTAATGATCGTGGCTTTTATTGATTTGTATCGCCGTGCACACACGAGAGGTCCAAAATGGATTTGGGCGCTCGTCATTGCGTTTATTAATTTATTTGGTCCGATTCTATATTTTTTATTTGGGAGGGAGAAAAAACGTGACGATTGAAGTTAACGCCCTTACCAAAGAGGGGAGAATTAAAGACATAACGTTTCAAATTGCTACAAATCAAATTACGGCATTGATTGGGGAAAATGGTGCTGGGAAGACAACGCTGCTCCATTTAATCGCTGGGAATTTACAACCCTCATCGGGAAGCGTTCAATTTAGCGGATATCTGGAGAAAGATATTCGTTCTACGATTGGCTTTCTTCCGCAATTTCCTGCTTTTCCCCTTTGGATGACTGGACTTGAGTATTTAACTTATATTGGAAGATTATTTGGTTTTACAAAAAAACAAGCTTATGAAAAGGCTTTGACATTGTTACAGATTGTTCGTTTAAACGCAAATGACAGACAACGGATTGAAACGTATTCTGGAGGGATGAAACAACGATTAGGGATTGCCCAAGCATTGATTGGAGACCCAGGCATTTTATTGCTAGATGAGCCTGTATCAGCACTAGACCCAATTGGAAGGACAGAGGTAATGGAACTTCTTTTACAACTGAAAAAAGGTCGATCTATCCTCTACTCAACCCATATACTTCACGACGCTGAACAAATTAGTGATGCGTATGTGCTGATGCATAAAGGCGAGTTGATCAGTGCCGAGACCATAACATCGTTCACTAATCAGAATGAGTCTATTTTAGAAATTGAAACAGTTGACCACGAGCAGTTAAGTAAACGAATTGCCCAGTGTTATCCACAGTGGATTGTCCATAAAAATTTGAATGTTCTTGAAATAATACCGAAGAATGAAAATGAACGTGCTGATTTAGCTGTGCTAACGCTCCTAACAGACGGTCACTATAAGTTCCAAGCAATTCGTAAGCGGAAAAAAACGTTGGTTGATGTATTTGGGGAAGCGGTGAGAGGATGAACAGTTTGTGGACATTAGTGGCCAAGGAAGGATTAGAGGCATGGCGTCACTATAAGTTGTTATGGCTACCGGCTTTATTTATTATCCTAGGTGCGATGCAACCTCTAACGTACTACTATATGGAAGAGTTGTTATCATTACTTGGAGGTTTGCCAGAAGGAGCAAACCTATCATTTCCTACTTTAACTGGAGAGCAAGTTTTGATGGATACGCTCAATCAATTCTCTCAAATAGGCATGATAGCTGTTGTGTTATCCATAATGGGGGTGTTTGCCTATGAGCGAAAATCAGGTGAAGCAATGCTTGTTTTCGTTAAACCAATACCCCTATGGTCCTATTGGCTATCAAAATGGTTAGTCGCCATCATGTTGGTTAATAAAAGTTTTGTTGTAGGATTTATTACAGCGAACTATTACATTTTCCTTTTATTTGATCCGATTTCTTATTCAACATTGGGACTTACCTTGATGCTGTATAGTTTATGGTTAACGTTTATAGTGACTGGAACACTAATGATTGGAACTTTTGTAAAGAGTGCCGCTGTAGTGAGCGTTGTAAGTATTTTAAGTGCCTTTTTCGTGACGTTTTTCCCCATTCTACTTGGGGAGGGAGCGATGTGGACACCAGCAGGCCTAATCGTTCTAGTTGAAGACATTATACTTAAAACCGATTTCTCGATAAAACCCATTCTTGCCACCATCGTTCTTGTTAGTTTCTTTATCGTTGTAGGAATAAGAGGCATTTACAGAAAAGACTGGCGTATGTGAAAGAAGCACCTAGGGCTAATGCCCCTGGTGCTCTTCGTATATAGGAAAGGTAACGTGTACAAACGTACCTTTTCCTAATGCACTATCATAATGAATCGTACCTTTATGCTGTTCAACAATTTTATGACTAACAGTTAATCCTAACCCAGTCCCTTTTTCTTTTTGAGAAAAGAAAGGCTCTCCTAAGCGCTCGACTCGTTCTTCTGTCATTCCATGACCATCGTCTGCAATGTTTATGATAATCGCTTGATTGGTTTCGTCAAGATCGATGGAGGCAGTGATTTGACAGGCACTCGCTTCTGTAGCATTTTTAATGACGTTAATAAATAACTGTTTAAGCTGATTTTTATCTCCGTACACATACATTGGTGATGATTGCTCCTTAAAATGGAGGGTTGCACCATGTGCTTTCGCTTCAGAAGAAAGGAGTTGTACAACATCAGATAACACTTGTGAGACATCTGTTTGTGTAAAAATAATCTCCTGTGGACGTGAAAGAACGAGTAGCTCGCTTGCGATCATATTGATCCGTTCTAATTCATCAAGCATGATTCGATGAATTGGATTTTCTTCCTTACTTTGAGATTGAAACAGTTGGACAAACCCTCGTAGTGATGTAAGTGGATTGCGGATTTCATGTGCAATACCGGCTGCGAGCTCACCAACCACCGCAAGTTTTTCTGTGGTTCGTAGTTTCTCTTCTGCTTCAATAATTGGGGTAATATTATTAGCATACCCTGTAATGCCTACGAGTTCATCGTTAATGATAATAGGGACAGAGGCGCAATTTACAATTACTTTTTTTCCTGTTCGATGCTTAATTTTAATTTCATTACACTGAACGACTTCACGATTCGTTAAAACACGGTGAAATTTTAATTTAAGACGAACATGATCTTTTTCATCAACAAAATCAATTAATGACTTGCCAATTCCTTCGTCCTCGTTATAACCAGTGACATGCTTAAAATGTTGGTTCAAATTTGTGATTTTTCCAGAAAGGTCAATCATATAGACAAGTTCGGGACTATGTTCAAACAATGCTTTATAACGTAATTCGCTTTCTGCTAATTTTTGTTTAGCGGAAATGCGCTCTGTTATGTCTCGTCCTACAACAATCAGGGCTTTCCGATCACCCGCTTCTGTAAATAGAGGTGTTTTAATCGTATCAAACACTTTTGTTTTTCCGTTTTGGAGAGGGATTGTCTCTTCACTTCTTGTAGTATGTCCCCGTGTCCACGTTCGTTCATCTGATTCATTAGCACAAAGAAGTTCGTCTTCATAAAAAGGCTGTTCTTCAGCTAATTGACTATTGGTTTTGCCCACATAATCAATGTGATGCAGTTGGTAGAGCTGAAGAGCAAATTGATTTGATTGAATCCAGCGGCCGTCACCATCTTTAAACGTAATAAAGTCTGGAATCGAGTTTATGAGGGTTTCTACTTTTTCTTTTTCTTCGGTTAAAATATTAATTTTTTCTGATTTGTTCAATAAAAAATAGATAAACACACTTGTCGCAATGATAAATACGATGCCTTTTATTTTTTGATAAAAGGAATATAATTCAGGTTCCCATCTTAGTAATAAGTAGTCAGTTCCAATCACCCAAATAAGACTAACGACAACAAATAAAGCAATAATTTTTCTTTTTGATTTCATCCCAGCGTCCACCTTTATCCAACCTATCGAAATAAGAGTACCTGCTCTTAAGCAGAAAGACAACCGCATTTGAAGAAGTCTGTCAATTTTTGTCGACTTTTTACGACAAATCGTAAGAAGAGAGGGGAAATGCAATGAGTAGTCAACTACCGCCAGAGCATTTGCAGCAATTTGTCGGTGGCAATTTTGAAAGTGTTGGAAAAGAGTTTTTACAGCTTTTTCAACAATATGGTCATTTAAAACCAAATGATCATGTTTTAGACGTTGGAAGCGGGGTTGGAAGGATGGCGCTACCGCTTTCGACTTACTTATCAGACAAAGGGTCGTATAAAGGGTTTGATATATCGAAAGAAGGAGTGGAATGGGCAAAAAACAATATTGCTGCAACGCATACGAACTTTCAATTTGATCATGTCGACATTTACAATCACTTGTACAATCCAAATGGCACCTTAACGTCAACAAGCTTTACGTTTCCATATCCGGACCAGTCATTTGATTTTGTTTTTTTAACATCAATTTTCACGCATTTAATGGAAGAGGAGATTGCACATTATTTAAGTGAAATTGATCGCGTTCTAAAAGAGGATGGTACCTGTTTATTTACAATGTTTATTGTCAATAAAGAAGCAAAAGATTGTATTCAAGCTGGTAAGAGCACCATTCAGTTTCCGTTCCGAGTAGGAGAAGCGTTTATTGAAAATGAAACGTATCCGAATGCGGCGGTAGGGTATGATTACCCCCAAATGGAAGGATTAATAAATGAAACCAATTTACAAATCAAAGAAGTAAAGCTTGGAAACTGGTGTGGACGAACAACGTATACAACTTATCAAGACTTACTTATTCTTAATAAAAAGAAGCAGTAGACGAATGTCTACTGCTTGATGTTTGCTAACAGAAACTGTCCCGCGGTTTGGGGACGGATAGTCCGAACATGGGTCGAAGCTTAAGAGCTAGAAACGTCCCAGCAATTGCCATAACGCCCCATATGTAGCCATGTGCACTAAACGATGCTATACCACCAAAGTAAGCCCCAACGTTGCAACCAAAAGCAAGTCGTGCGCCATACCCCATTAATAATCCTCCGATCACAGAGGCCGCAGCGTTTTTGGCTGTAATTTTAGTAAGAGTAAACAATCCACCAGCGGCGGATGCAATAAACGCTCCTAAAATAACGCCAAAGTTTAAAACCGTTGTTGTATCTGCAAAAATAGATGCCTGCAAGGCTTCCGTGCTTCCTTGCCAGTAACCCCAGCTTTCTACATCAAAGCCAATCGCTTCTGCTGCTTTTGAACCCCATAACGTAAATGCTGACGTGACGCCCCATGGTGTTCCACGGGTGAGTAACGTTAACGCATTCAGTACGGCTAGGACAATTGCTGCTGTAAATAAAGGCCATGAGCCTCTAAAAATACGTTTCCAACCAATTGCTGAAGGGACTGCAGCCATTTTGGGCGGGTTCTTTTTCTTTTCAATTAGAATTGTAATCCAAGCAATAACCGCAAAGATAAGAAGGGACACAACCAGTGCACCGCCATAGCCAAGTCCTGTTGATGTGGCTAATGAAAAAGGTTCTGCGGAGGGCATATCTTCCATCCAAAAATTAAAGTGAGCGGCGCCAATGGTGGAACCAATAATAAAAAATAGCAACGTAATAAACATGACGGAACGACCGCCACCTACAGCATAAAGTGTGCCAGACGCACAGCCGCCTCCAAGCTGCATACCGATACCAAATATGAACGCACCTACGAGTAAACTAACACCTACAGGAGATACATAGCCATTGGCATCTGCGCCAAAGAACGTAGTCCCAACCGCAAGTATTGGTGCAAAAAGCAAGCAAGCGACCGCAAGCATCAGCATATGTGCGCGAAGGGATTGTCCATTCCCGACAGATGCTAATCTTCTGAACGCCGACGTAAAGCCAAAACGTGCATGAAATAATGTGAAGCCAAGCCCTATGCCGATCACGGCTAACAAGGGTTGAACAATATGTTGAGTAATCGCTAAAAAGACCGTTAAAATAACAGAAACAAGTATACCAATGATCACTAAAAGACGTTGTGGTGGATTTAAAGGTTTTGTTTCTTCTTGTTGCGCAACAGTAGCCACTTCATCACCTTACCCTATTAAATTTATCCGAAAAGGATTTTTTAATCTTAGACAAAACAAACGAGTGTGTCAAGACAAAAACTTCCTGTAAAAGATTGTCTCATCTTGTTAAAAATGAACTCGTTATAAATAAGATTTGTTATTAGTCAAAAACCATTCATGATTTAGTGAAAAAAAATACCAAGGCAAGTGGCCTTGGTATATCGATTAATTTTCTAACCAGCTGTCAACAAGCTCGCGATTGTCTTCAATCCATTGTCTAGCGGCTTCCACATCATCATCAAGTTCTGATTGTAACTGAAGAAGTTCGCCAAGATTGTCATCATCGAACTGGGCATTATTTAACCACGTAATGATTTCAGCATGATCATCGGCTAAGCCATCTCGTGCAATGTAGTAAATATCGTCTGGCTCACCATAGATACCGTCTGGATCGTCAAGAAACTTCATGTCGTACTCACCTAGAGTCCAGTGGGGGCTCCAAAGTGTAACGACAATAGGCTCTTCATTTTGATAGGCACTTTCAAGTTCAGCAACCATTGCTTGTTCAGAAGATGCTGCAAGAGTAAAGTCTTCCAAGCCATAGTGAGGAATGACGTCATCTTCCGTCACGCTCATTAAAGCAGAACCTGGATCAATCCCCATAATTTCACCATTTACGTCATCATATGCATCGGGTAAGTCCTCTATTGAGTTCACGTCTTCCATATATGTAGGAACAGCAAGTCCTAAAGTCGCACCCTCATACAGAACACCATCTTCTTGCACATCAATATCTTCGGTTTCTTCATCAATATAATTTTGATCTGTAAAAGGTAGCCATGCATTGAAACCAATATCAAAATCCCCTTGTTCTGTACCAGTAAATAAAAATGCTTTCTCAACGGAAGCTAATTCAACATCGTACCCCTGTTCTTCCAGTAATTGTTCCCACACGTGAGAGAATGCAATGGCTTCAGCATACAAGTTATAACCGATTTCGATTGAACCAGATGATTCACCATCATTGTTATCGCTTCCACAAGCGCTTAAAACCGTTACAGCTGCTAGAGGAATTGCGAAAAGTTGCAGTTTCTTCATGTTTGTAAGTCCTCCTTCTAAATTAAACGCAATTTCTACCATACCATATTGTTTCATAGGAATCATCTTTTATGCATAGGTAGGTTTTTAAAAGAAGGAGTTTGGGAATACAATAAAAAACTCGTCAAACGACGAGGATTATTAAGAACGATAGACTTTATTTACGTGCCAATGCATTTCCGGAAATGTATTAGAGTTGAGTTTTGAAGCAAAAAGATCTGCATGTTCATAAGAGGAGAATAGTTTATCAAAAGGTGTGGAAGTATTTTTTAATGATTGCGTATGACCATCAACAATACGGGTAACTGCGTACATGCAAATGGCTCCTTTCCTCTTGTTCTTACTTGTTAGTATGACATATCAAACCGAGAAATTCATTACTAATTTTCTGAAAAAACGCGAAGGTTTTGTTAGTTTTTGTAGAAAGTGCATTAAATCACTGGAGGAAAGTCGGAATCACTAGTTTTCTAAGAGAAAGGATGATGGAATGTGGATACAGTTATTTGGATTATTATAGCAATCGTGGTGTTTGCGATATTAGCGGGCGTTACTAAGGCAATTTTACGTATTGTATTTAGTTTAGCGGCCGTTGCAGCAGTCATTTTTCTTATTTGGCAATTAGTTAGTGGACTCTAGCAATACTGTCACATACATAAGCAACTGGATATGAACATAAAAACAGGAACCGCTAAAACGGCTCCTGTTTTTATGTTGTTTCTGGTACTAAGACTTCTATAAAACTAGGCAATATGTCTATTGTAACAGGTAAAGTAATGCCCGTTTCTCCATCAATGTTTGTACTAAGTGGGTCTTCTGCTGATATAGAAAGGTGTTTCGCTTTGAACGCATGAACATGCTTGCTATTCTCTAGATTCCCCGTTAAAAGAGAGGTGCCTACTGCAGCCGTATTCACTAAATTTGTATCTTGAATAATAAAACAGTGTAAGTAGCCATCGTCAATTTCTGCTGAAGGGGCAAGTTGTTCAAAGCCACCAACCGAATTCGTTAATGCAGCTATAAATAGAAGGGCGCTTCCTTCCCATGATTGATCGTCGTACTGAATGTGTATTGTGCTAGCCGCATCGCTTGTAATCGTTTTGAATCCTTCTTTCACATATGCAAAAAATCCTAATTTTGATTTCTCTTTGGACGGCACTTCTGATAAAGAAGATGCTAAACGGCCTGCTGCAACGACGTTGACAAATAATTGGTCATTTACTTTTCCTAAATCAGCCTTCCGTGTTGTGCTCGATTGTAAGCTTTGAATCGCTTTTTCAGGTTGGAGAGGGATGTTGAGTGCTCGAGCAAAATCATTTACGGTTCCTAATGGTATAACAGCAAGCTTAGGTTTATGAGTACTCGACATAAACCCATTTATCGTTTCATGTAGTGTACCGTCTCCGCCAGCAGAAACAACGAGGTCGTACTTCTCTTCACATGCCTCCATACAATAGGTTGTTGCGTCAAACTCTTTTTTTGTTTCCCGTACTTCTACCGTATAATCGTGTTCTTTTAATAATTTTGCCGCTTGTTCCGTGTAGGAAAGGGCGTCTTCTTTTCCTGAACTTGGATTAATGATAATCATCGCACGTTTCATTTTTTACACCTCACTATGTTCTCTTATTAGGTATTTCCTTATTTCTCTCATATCTAACCTAAAATTGCACGTTTTTGAAACCAAATTAAAAAGCTTTCGTAGTATACTTGAGTAGGAAGGGGAGAGTTGATGTTTTTTTGGATTTTAATTATGGCGCTGTCTTGCTTGAATTTAAACCCACGAGAATGGATTCGTGGACTAAAACAGATGCCAAAACAATGGTTAATAAGCCAAGTTCTTCGATATGGGATTGGGCTTGTACTTAGTTTTATTATTATTTATATTTTTCTTGTGGATCGTTCGTTAACTGGATTTTTAAATACGTTCGGATTTATCATAGCGATCAATCTAATTGTTTCAGGCTTTTTTCAAGCAACAAAAGGACTGTCAACAGCGACAAAAAAGAAAAAAGTACAGAAGTTAAAAAAAGCAAACATTCCTATGGCGCAAGCTGGTATTGGAATTGCGCTATTTATTGGCTTGATTATTATGAATGTCGTGTATCCACTTACGATTACACAAGATTTAGCGAACCTAGGTGAAATTGAAGTGTCAACCGATTCGATTGATTCAGTTACGGAAGAAAGTGTTCGATCGGTTCCACATTCATATGCACGGTATAAATCTGAAATTGTTTTTGGAAACATTGAAAACTACTCGTTCTATGAATTAGGAGAGTCAGCCATTCAGCGAATCGATGGAGAACTTTTTTGGGTTTCGCCAATTGAATATTCAAGTGTTTGGAGATGGATTAGAGCCGATAGTGCACCTGGTTATGTAATGGTCAGTGCAGAAAATCCAAATGCGGAAGCTGTACTTGTGGATGACTATGAAATGACGTATGTGCCAAGTGCATTTTTAGGAGACAATTTAGAGCGCCACATACGAAGTGTTTATGGCGACGTCATTTTAATTGATTATTCGTTTGAACCAGATGATGAAGGAAATCCGTACTACGCCTATTCGTACGCATATTATGATCATTATCGAAGTGCGCCAAAAGCCGATGGAGTGATTTTAGTTGATCCGGTATCTGGTGAAATGGAGCAGTATGATTTGGGTGAGCAACCTGAATTTATAGATAATGCGATTCATTACTCACTCGCACTTGACTATGCTTATTGGTTTGGTACATATAGTAACGGTCTTCTAAACTCAATTTTTGCAAAAGAAGGTGTGCATCAACCAACAAGTGAAGAAGAAATGATTGGTGTTATTGGACCAGATGGTAATATGTATTGGATGATTGATCATATGAGGCCGAATCAGGAGAGTAATGCCATGGTTGGTTTTACTATGGTTAATGCTCAAACCGGTGATGCAACTTATTATGCAGGAACCTCTGGAATGACTAACGCCAGAGGTGCTAGAGATGCAGTGAATCGCTCGTTCCAGCGTGAACAATGGGAAGGTACACAACCTGTTTTATATTCCATTTATGACAACTACACATGGGTAGTACCTGTTGTGGACCAAAGCGGATTGATGAGAGAAATTGCGATGGTCCATGCAGAGACGTCGAGCGTAGCAACAGGAACGTCGAGAGAGGAAGCGTTCCATCACTATCGTCAGATGCTAGCAAATGATTTAGGCACGGATGATTATATTCCAACAAATCTTTTAGAAGAACTAGAAATGCAAGGAACGGTCTATCGTGTTAGTCAAGCGTCCAATGCCCGCTACATTCAAGTCCTGCTTGATGGTGAGAGTCGTGTATTAGAGTTTGATATTACGGGTAATGCAGCTGCGGTCTTCATTCAACCTGGGGATGAAATTGAAGCAACGGTCAATGATACAGGTGAAAGTGTCTTACCTGTCCTAGAGTTTGAGAATGTAACGATCGATGATGAATTTGGTGAAATTGAAGATTTTGAGCTAGAAGATGAAACGGAAGAAGAATCAAGTGAAGAATCTGAACCAGAAACGTCGGAAGAATAAACTGTTCAAACAGAAGCGCGCCTTATGGCGTGTTTTTGTTTTTTTTGTGAAAGTTGATAGAGTCCATATAATTTTGTAAAGAATGCCTATGACTAGCCCGATGCGATACACTGTTTTTACACCACTAAAATATACCAGAATGAAGAGATACGAAGCTTAATTGACACAACTCGGTGCAGTGCTCATGAACATCTACGAAAATTGGCGCTCGGCTCTAAAGGTGAATGTAAACCTTATTTTTCTCTTATGTCTTACTCATTAGCGCTTGTGCCTGTGATGAAAGCTTCCATCCGCGCGATAAATGATGAATATAATTTGAATTGATCATGTCATTTTTGGATTAAAGGTGACCGTTTTTGGACAAACCTACTCAAATTATAAAAGCAGTGTGTCGTGATTGTACGCTGAGATCTGGACTTGAATTGAAAGCTCTTGAAGTGTATTGAAAAATGATTAAAAATAATCTTACAAATTTAAAGGGAAAATGGTTTTGTTTAGAGAACTATAGAAGAAGCTATGAATATTTCTCAATACATGAAATCATTAAAAAAATTAAATAATGATTGTGTTGTGATTTGATTTTTTGTATCGTTATACATAAGCTTTCTTAATTTTACATAAAAGGGGGGACGAAATGGATAATCCTGTTCTTCAGATAAAAAATTTACAAACGACTTTCCAATCTGGTAGAAAATCAGTACCCGCTGTAGATGGTGTCAGTATTCATCTAAATAAGGGAGAGGTTGTAGGGATTGTAGGCGAATCCGGGTGTGGGAAAAGCGTAACATCGTTATCCATTATGCGGCTTATTCCGAGTCCACCTGGGAAAATAAGTAAGGGTGAAATCTTATTTAACGGTGAAAATCTTGTGAAAGCCTCGAATAAACGAATGAAGCAAGTACGAGGAAAAGAGATTTCAATGATTTTTCAGGAACCGATGACTTCATTAAATCCTTTATTTACAATTGGAAATCAGCTTGTTGAAGCGATTCGAAATCATCATACTATGTCAAAAAAAGAAGCGTTGGAAAAAGCGATTGGTTTAGTCGATATGGTGGGAATTCCTCGGCCAAGAGAAATTGTAAATAATTACCCCCATCAATTATCGGGTGGGATGCGACAACGGATTATGATAGCGATGGCCATGTCCTGTGATCCGGAAGTATTAATTGCGGACGAACCTACTACAGCTCTTGATGTTACCATTCAAGCGCAGATCTTGGATTTAATGAGAGAGTTAAATGAGAAAAAAGGAACAGCTATTCTTTTTATTACTCATGATTTAGGAGTAGTTGCAGATATTTGTCATCGTGTTGTCGTCATGTACGCTGGACAAGTCGTTGAGGAAGGTACGGCTCGTATGATTTTGAAAGATCCTAAGCATCCGTACACAAAGGGGTTAATACGATCGTTACCTAATATGGCAGAAAAACAGCAGACGCTTTATTCCATTCCAGGAACCGTGCCACAGCCGGGTTCTGTTACGCAAGGGTGTCGATTTGCTGACCGCTGTGAATTTGCTTTTGACGCTTGTTTCTTCGAAGATCCAGCCTTACTCGATCTAGAAGAGGGCCGCGCTTGTCGCTGTTTGCTATACAAGGAGGAACAAGAAAGTGTCGGTTAAACCATTACTCGAAGTAGAAGATTTAAAGACGTATTTTGATATTAAAGGCGGTGCTTTGTCTAAAAAAGTAGGTGAAGTGAAAGCCGTTGATGGCGTATCGTTTTCAGTAAAGGAAGGAGAAATTGTCGGGATTGTTGGGGAGTCTGGTTGCGGAAAATCCACAACAGGAAAATCGATTCTGCGTTTAATCGAACCGACTTCAGGAAAAGTGCGTTTTAATGGGGAAAATATTCTAGAACTCTCCGGAGAAAAAGTTCGAAAAATCAGAAGAGACATGCAAATTATTTTTCAAGATCCGTATGCATCGCTAAACCCACGCCATAAAGTTGGGAAAATCATCGGTGAACCAATGTTAATACACGGTATTGGAAATAAAGCAGAACGAAAAAAAAGAGTGGAAGAATTGCTGGAAAAAGTGGGCTTGCGTAAGGAGCACGCCAATCGTTACCCACATCAATTCAGCGGCGGACAGCGCCAGCGAATTGGCATTGCGCGAGCACTTTCGGTTCACCCAAAGCTGATTATATGTGATGAACCGGTATCGGCACTAGATGTTTCTGTACAATCGCAAATCCTTAACCTTATGGAATCCTTAAAAGACGAATTTAAATTAACGTATGTATTTATTGCCCATGATTTAAGCGTTGTAAAACATATAAGCGACAGAGTCGGAGTAATGTATTTAGGTAAAATGGTTGAACTCGCATCCAGTGATGCGCTATACGAAACGCCTATGCATCCTTATACAAAAGCATTGTTATCGTCTGTGCCAATTCCTGATCCTGATCAGAAATCTGACCGAATGATTTTAAAGGGAGATGTACCGAGTCCTTCGAATCCACCAAGTGGGTGTACATTTCACACAAGATGTCCTTACGTAATGGATGTATGTAAATCAGATATTCCGGCATGGAGAGAGGTAGCTACAGATCATCATGTCGCATGTCATTTATTTAACGATTCAACAAAAGAGGAGCGTATTCAATGAAAAAAACGAAGATGAATTTAATTTCAGTGTCTTGCTTAGGGCTACTACTGTTAGCAGCATGTGGAGGAGATGAAGACACATCAAGTGATGGGAATTCGGATACCAATGATAATGGAAATGGAACAGAACAGGCTGACGGAGGCACATTAATTTTTGCACGTGGAGGCGACTCACAAGGTCTTGATCCAGGTGCAGTGACAGATGGTGAATCGTCGCGCGTAACGAAACAAATCTATGAAACGTTAATTGAGTTTGATGAAGATTCGTTTGAACTAACAGAAGGACTTGCGACAAGCTGGGAGCCAAGTGAAGATGGCCTAAACTACGTATTCACCTTAAGAGAAGGCGTAACGTTTCATGATGGAACGCCGTTTAATGCTGACGCTGTAAAGCTTAACTTTGAACGTTGGGCTGATGAAAATCACGAATATGCGTTTAAAGAAGACGGCTATACATACAGTGTCTACGGTACATTATTTGGACTAGGTGATGAACATGTTATTGACGAGATTAACGTCATAAATGATTACGAAGTTGAGTTCGTTCTTAATGAACCACTCGGAGCCTTTTTACAAAATGTTGCGGCTAGTTATTTTGGAATTATTTCTCCAGCGGCGTTAGAAGAACATGGAGCGAATATTGATGAGAACCCAGTTGGCACCGGTCCTTTTGAATTTGTAAGCTGGCAACGTGATTCTAGTATCGTTCTTGAAAAAAATGAAAATTATTGGGAAGAGGGGCTCCCTCATTTAAATGGTGTGACGTTCTCAGTTATTGGTGATAACTCGGCTCGACTTTCTTCACTTTTGTCAGGCGACATTGACATCATGGATGGTCTTTCGCCGGATGATATTTCTCAAATTGAAGGTGCAGATGGATACGAAGTGTTTGAGCGTGTGCCGAACAATGTCGGTTATCTCGGCTTTAACACCGAAGTAGAGCCATTTGATGATCCGCTTGTTCGACAAGCGTTTAATCATGCGATTAATAAAGAAGACTTAATTACCGCTGTGTATGGTGGACAAGCGACTACAGCAGTGAATGCGATTCCAGAAGATTACCTAGGTCATAATGATGAGATAGAAGACTATGAGTATGATTTGGATTTAGCACAAGAATTATTAGCGGAAGCGGGTCTTGAAGACGGGTTTGAATTTGATCTTTGGACAATGCCAGTTCCTCGACCGTATATGCCAAATCCAATGCGTGCTGCAGAACTCATTCAAGCTGAATTAAGTGAGTTAGGGATCACGGCAAACATTGTTGAAAAAGAGTGGGCCGTGTATTTAGAAGAAATTGAGCTTGGCTACCATGATGTCTTTATGCTTGGCTGGTCCGGGGTAAATGGTGATGCAGATTACTTCTTAGGAACGATCCTTCATACAGATGGTATTCCAGGAAGCAACCAAACCTTTTATAGCAATGAAGAAGTCGATGCACTATTAGACGAGGCAAAACGAACAGTTGACCCAGATGAGCGTGCTTCATTGTATGAGGAAGCTCAAGTACTTATTCATGAAGACGCACCAATGGTTCCTCTGGTTCATTCTAGACCTGTATTAGCTGGTTCTAGCTCTATTTCAGGCTATGTCCCTCACCCATCAACAAGTGAAAACTTAAAACACGTTTCGCTTACAAACGAATAACATCGATAGGAGGCGGCAGCAATCTTGCTGCTGCCTTCTCTATCCAAAGAAGAGAGGTGAAACTGTGTTTTCCTATATGTTAAGAAGGGTTGCACTATTAATTCCAGTGTTGATTGGCATGACAGTCGTGACGTTTTCAATTATATGGCTCATTCCAGGTAATCCAGCACAAACGATCTTAGGTGAACAAGCTTCACCACAAGCGATTGCAGAGTTGGAAGAGCAGCTTGGATTAAATAACCCATTTTGGGTGCAATATGGATCATACATAGGAGATTTACTTACAGGTGATTTAGGCGTTTCAATGCGAACAAATAACGAGATCATTTCGGAAATTTGGCCTTACTTAGCGGCGACAATGGAACTTACCTTTTTTGCCATGCTGTTCGCCATTATTATTGGCGTAAATGCAGGAATCGTCAGCGCTTGGAAACAGAATTCGTTTTTTGACTATGCATGTATGCTGATTGCGTTAGTTGGGGTATCGATGCCTGTTTTTTGGCTTGCTTTGATGGAGCAATGGATTTTTGCTCAAGAGTTAGGCTGGTTGCCCACAGTAGGGCGAAGTGATCCACGTAACCCAATTGAACCGATTACCCATTTCTATATTGTTGATACGCTTATACAAGGTAATTTTGATCAAACGTTAACTGCAATACGCCATTTAGTGTTGCCGGTCATTGCGCTTGGAACCATTCCAATGGCAATTATTGCCCGAATGACTCGTTCGAGTATGCTTGAAGTACTGCGGTCTGACTATATTCGTACCGTTCAAGCGAAAGGATCTGGTCAAGGGGTCGTGATTTACAAGCATGCGCTTAAAAATGCGTTTATCCCTGTATTAACTGTTGTAGGTTTACAAGCAGGTGCCCTCCTTGGTGGGGCTATTTTAACCGAAACCATTTTTAGTTGGCCAGGTGTTGGACGGTACATCTATGAGGGAATATCTTATCGCGATTATCCAGTAATCCAGTCAGGCATCTTAATTGTTGCCACCATTTTTGTGTTTATCAATCTCATTGTCGATCTTCTCTATTCGGCTATCGACCCTAGAATTAAATATTAAGGAGGAACAAAAGATGGAATCAAGGCCAATGGCAACTCAGCCACATCAGCGTCCTCCTTCAAAAGAAGAAAAGACAAGGTCGCTTTGGGGAGATACACTGTATCATTTATTTAAAAATAAGTTAGCGCTTGTAGGAGCGATTATTTTATTTATCTTTATTTTACTGGCGATTTTTGCGCCGGTTTTAACGCCTTATACCATTGATAAAACGGAACCAGCAATGCGCTTAATGCCTCCTTCATCTGATCATTGGATGGGGACCGATGATTTAGGGCGAGACGTCTTCACTCGTGTAGCTCATGGAGCAAGAATTTCGCTTTTAATTGGTTTATTTTCAATAAGTGGCGCATTACTTATTGGGACAAGTCTCGGGTTAATTGCCGGTTTTTATGGACGTTGGATTGACATGCTCATCTCAAGAATTTTCGATATTATGTTAGCATTTCCAAGCATCTTGCTTGCAATTGCCATAGTGGCAATCTTAGGGCCATCCTTGCAAAATGCCATGCTTGCAATTGCGATTATTAACGTGCCAATCTTTGGTCGGATTGTTCGATCGAAAGTCATTAGCTTACGAGCGGAAGAGTTTGTTCTTGCTGCGAAAGCGCAAGGAATGAAAAACGGTCGAATTATGTTCCATCATATCTTACCGAACAGTATGGCACCGATTATTGTGCAAGCAACACTTGGCTTTGGTATCGCCATCATTGAAGCAGCCGCCTTAGGTTTTTTAGGCATGGGGGCTAGTCCACCAACACCAGAATGGGGGAGAATGCTCGCTGATTCAAGGGGTTATATTCAAAGTGCCTATTGGACTGTTTTATTTCCAGGCTTATCAATTATGCTTGTTGTATTAGGTTTTAATATGTTAGGGGACGGTTTAAGAGACGCGCTCGATCCGAAAATGAAAGATCAAGGATAATTTTAAATGAAAAACGGACATGGACTTGGTTCATGTCCGTTTAATGTGCACGACGTAAATATAACTGGAAGGGGCAAGGTGATGTTTCCATCAATATATTTTGTTCGACACGCTCAGGCGAATGGGCAAGAACGTTACGCAGGATTGACGAAAAAAGGACATGAGGATGCGCATGCTTTAGCAAATTATTTCCACGATAAGAACATTTCAAGAATTGTTTCCAGCCCTTATTCAAGAGCTGTCTCGACGATTAACCCAGCAGCAGAAATGCTAACCTTACCGATTGAAAAGGACGAGAGATTAATAGAACGATGTTTGAGCCCCGACCCAATGAAAAATTGGCTTATCCATTTAGAAAAAAGTTTTAAAAACGATTCTTATAAGCTTCAAGGTGGAGAATCTTCGTTAGAAGCTCAATCACGTATTCTATCTGTAGTAGATAGCATCAAAGAGAATACGATTATTGTAAGTCATGGAAATCTATTAGCCCTATACATCCAATCGATCGTGTTTATAGATGGGTTTAAACTTTGGAAGCAAATGAAAAATCCAGATGTGTATCATCTTCATCTCGGTTCTAGCACGCTAAAGAAACTGGATTGGAAAAGTTAAGCCGTTTTTATTGTTGTCAACTCTTGCAGATCCTCTGTTAAATGCCTCGTTGCTCGTTGCAAACTAGAAGAGATTTGATTAAGCGTGTCCCAAGTTTGATCTTGCTTCGCTACAGCAAGAGATACTGAGCTGGTTCGCTCATTTAATAAATGTACGATTGAAGCGAGTTCATTAAGCGACTGCTCAAAAGTTGTGCCGTAACTAGAAATTTCTGTCGATAGCTGCGCTGATTTTGCACTTTCTTCATGGGTCGTTGTTGTATATTCGTTCATTTGTTTAAAGATGTTGTTTAACTCAATCATTTGTGTAGAGCCTTCTTTTACAGCGCTTGAATTTCGTTTTAATTCCTTATCCACTTGTGTAGTCCACGTATTAATGGAATCGGTCATCAATTCAATCCGTTTTGCATAATCCGTGGTTTGCATCGATAATTTTCGAATTTCATCTGCAATAACCGAAAACCCTTTTCCAGCATCACCAGCACGAGCTGCTTCTATTGAAGCATTTAAAGCGAGCAAATGTGTTTGTTGCGCTACCGTTTGAATATGACCGAGTGCTTCAGAAATCTTGCTATTTTGATCATTCACTTCGAAAAATGATGCTTCGAGTTGAGTGGCGGTATGATGAATTTGATTCATTTTAGTCATGGCATGTTCGACGCCTTCTTTACCTTGAAAAATGGATTGCTGGTTTTCTTCTACAGTTGCAAATGTTTGCTTTGTTTGAGCAAGAATTTCAATTAATTTTGATTGCAATGTCGCGAGCATATTACGGTTGTCGTCTGTTGCTTGTTGATATTGTTTTGCTGAATTGGATACATACGTAACCGTTTCAGTTAATGTGGATGTGGCTTGTTTTGCATCACGGACATCATTTTCTAATTGGTCCGAACTTTGTAGTACGTCCGTTGACGTTTTTTGGACACGAGCAAATAAACTTGAGACGAGTTTTTCATGGTTTTCACGGTCTTTTTCTGCTTGCATTGTCACTCGATTTCGCTCATATAGTTGAACGAGAATAATGGAACTAGTGGCGATTAAGAAAAAGGCATGAATGAGAAGAAGTGTAAATGGATAATTATCGGTCCCGCAAATGAGCTCAGGAAAAGCAAAATAACCAAGAAAATGTTGAACGGCAAAAATGGCAGTACTTACATAGATAAGGATTGGCATGCTAAAGTACGCTAAGCTTGCAAGCACCATGAATATGGAAAAATGATATTCCACTAATCCGTCTCCCATGGCAATAATGGACATACTGCCTAACGTCAATGTCAGCATGAGTAGGTATGGAATGATGATTGAAGCAGGTTTTTTCATAACGAAATAGATGGATAGGAGCAGGAGGAGAATAGGTAGCACAAAGAGAATCGTACGAAGCGTCTCGTAAGGTTGCTCAGTTGTGTGGATCGTTGAAAGAAGTAAATATGTGTCGAACCAACCTACATGAACGTGTAAAAAATAGACAAAGATAGAGAAGAGGACGACTAGAGTACTAAAACCAAGCATTATTCTGTTTTTGTTTTGATTCATTTGACAAATGACCACACTTTCTTTAGGTGTAAAAGACTACTTCATTATACCTGTTTTTAAAAGAAACGAAACAAAAATTTCCAATTAGGAAGAAAGAGAGATGTTTCAACAAAAATAAAAAAGCGTAACGATTCACACAAAAGATTTGTTATAATACGTAAGGTTTCATTGATTAAGGGAAAGAGAAGGTGGAAAAATGGGAAAAGAAGAAATAAAGAACCCTTTAGAAACCGAGAAAATTAGCAAATTATTTTTACGATACTTAATTCCATCGTTAGTTGGAATGCTGTTAATGGCTGTTAATTTAGCAGTTGATGGAATTATGGTAGGGAATCGACTGGGTCCTGTAGCGCTAGCAGGAGTGAACATCGCGGGTCCGGTCTATACAATCTTTGTTGGGTTATCGCTATGGCTTGGTATAGGTGGAGCGACCCTTTATTCACAAGCAATGGGACGGAAAGAGAAGAAGCGGGCGCAATTTATCTTTACCCATTCCATTTTACTAATTGGTTTAGGGACTTTAGCAATTGGAGGATTGGCGCTCTTTTTCCACGAACCATTAGTTTATGCGTTAGGAGCAAATGAAGAAACAGCGCCGTTTGCTTCAGCATATATGAACGTTTTTTTGCTGTTTGGATTTGTGTTCACTTTAGAGAATGCAGCAAGTATTTTTGTTAGAAATGATGGGAATCCGACATTAGCCATGGCTGCCCTAGTAACGACAGCATTTTCAAATGTTGGGATCAACTATATGATTCTATATGTCTTTGATTTAGGTGTGCGTGAAATAGCGTTCGGTACAATCATTGCTGCTTTTTTAGGATTGCTCGTTTTATCTTCTCACTTTTTTACGAAACGAAGTCAGTTAAAGTTCGTCAAAGTGAAATTCGAAGTTCCTTTAGCTAAACAAGCGTTAACATTTGGTTTTCCGAGCTTCTTAGCAGAAGTAGGTATTTCCGTCTTTACGGTTTCACATAATATTATGTTTGCACGTCTAGCTGGAACCGCCGGTGTGGCAGCTTTCTCTGTTTTAAACTATGTGCACGGAGTGATGTTGCTCATGTTTCTTGGTATGGGCGCGGCTGTTCAACCAATTGTCAGTTATTTTCAAGGGGCAAACGAACACGAGAAGAAAAGACAGCTCATGCGTTTAGCAATTCGAACAGGGTTTATTGTCGGAGCGGTTTTTTTTGTAATTGGTCAAGTGGCAGCGGTACCGATCGTAAATATATTTGGCGATTTTCCAGAAGAGGTGAAAGAATTAGCTGTAACAGGGATCCGTTTATTTTTTATTGCTTATCTCGTTATGGGTGTGAACTTTGTGTTGATGACGTATTTCCAATCGATTGGAGAAGTAAAGGTTGCAACGTGGATTACAGCAGGAAGGCAAATCGTTTTCATGCTAGTCTTTCTTCTTACACTTCCTTTTCTATTCGGAGTTCAGGCTATATGGCTAGCGATTCCATTAGCTGAAGTGGCTGTACTCTGTCTAATTATTATCTACTTAAAAAGAAGCAAAATTCAATTTGGAGAACGGCGAATGTTTTAAGGTTGAAAGGTTTTACGCCTTTTCATGTCTTTACCAAACTATGTTTGAGTTAAAAGGAAAAAAAGAACCTTTATGAGACGATCACACTCATAAAGGTTCTTATTACGATTAATTATGCTTCTTTTTTGCGTGATCTGTAACGGCTTGAACTGCTCGGGCTACTGATCCTTCAAAATCATCTTGGTGCAATGACTTAAGTCCAGCTTCAGTTGCGCCACCTGGTGTTGTCACTTGGTCACGTAAATCTGTTGGCGTAAAACCTGCCTTAAGCATTTCAGCACTTCCAGCTAACATTTGCACAACGAGCTCGCGTGCTTGCGCTTGTTCCAGTTGAAAGGATTGAGCGATCTTTTCGAGTTGAATCACAAATTCATATACAAAAGCAGGTGCACTGCCAGTAATCGCTGTTAGTTCATGAATTAGTGATTCGCTTAGTTGAGCGCCAGTTCCGATAGAAGAAACAAGCGATTCAACGTATCCTTTTTGAATATCTGATACGTGAGAGCCGTATGTATAGAGACTAATGGATGCGCCTGCTTGCGCAGCAGTATTAGGCATAATCCATGCAGTTGCGGTTCCTTTAGGTAATTGGGCTTCAAGGTCAGAAGCACCGATTCCAGCCGCTACTGTTAATACAAGTTGTTGGTCTACAAGTGAGTGTAATGCTTCTAATATGCCAGTATGAGCAGAAGGTGGGGCTGCAATTAAAATCACATCGACGTTAGCAACGACGTCAGTCCAGTTTTCGACAATTTCAATTTGATAGGATTGCGTTAGCTTGTGCAGATGATCTTTATTCGTATGGTTACTTACATATACTGGAGAGAAAGCGGGTTCTGGTTGCGATAGTACACCTTTAAATACAGCTTCAGCCATTCTTCCAGCGCCAATAAATAAAATGGATGGCATAATGTTTCACTCCCTTTGTCGATTTAAAAAGACTTACGCAATATAGCTTAAGCGTAAGTCTTTTTTATTTGAATAATCCCATTATATGGTAAAAATATTTCAGGCAATTGAACTATATAAAGCTTACCAAATTGAAAAGAAAAAGTCTATTATTTTTTTACTTTTTTCTGCAAAATAAGAGTATGTAATAAGAAAGGATGGGATGTGTATGACCCGAGAACATGAAGAGGAGCGTGTGTTGCATCACGCACTTACGAAAATTGACTCGATGTATGAGCGTTTATCGAAGGTTCCCATTTACAGAGGCGATGATTTTACTCAACAAGTACTTGAAGGTCAGCGTCATTCTTTGAGGGAATCTTTGAAAAGTGCAAAGGTCGAACCGTATTTTGCGAGATTGGATTTTCTGGATTTTGAGGATCCTTCTAAAAAAGTGCTCTATATTGGCAAAGTCGGTATTCACGATGAGGAAGAAGATGAACCGCTTGTGATAGATTGGCGTGCTCCAGTAGCCTCTCTTTTTTACAGTTTTAACGGAAGTGAAGATGATGTGTATTACGATTCACCAGAAGGAATTGTTGAAGGGGAAATTAAGTTAAAACGCAATGTGGTTATTCGTTCAAGGGAATTAAAACGAGTAGTTGATAGCTATGTAGAGGGACAAGACGGCAGTGGGGGAGATGAATTCCTTCTTTATAAATTAGGAGAGCAAAAAGATAATAAATTGAAAGATATTGTCTCCACCATTCAAACAGAACAAAATACAATTATTCGTGCTGACGTTCGAAAAGCTTTAGTAATCCAAGGAGCGGCAGGAAGTGGGAAAACAACAGTAGCACTTCATCGTCTAGCATTCTTACTTTACGAATATCGAGAGAAGCTACGAGCGGAGCGGATGATGATTTTTGCTCCAAATGCGATGTTTCTCGATTATATCGCCCAAGTTTTACCTGAACTTGGCGTCGGGAATATACGTCAATCTACTTATGTAAGCTGGGGCATGACGATTTTAAACGATACGTATAGTGTTGAATCCACGACGGACCGAATGTTCACTCGTTTTGAAGGTTCAGAATCTCAGGAGAAACAAAAGGAGATCATAGTAAAAGGATCTCTTTCATTTCGACGTCAATTGAAAACCCATCTCGATCATGTGTTGGTAAGTACCTTGCCGAATAAAGATTTTATTCCTTGGTCCTCAAAAAGCATTCCGCAAAAGACCATTTTAAAGTGGATTCAAGAAGATTTTTCGAATTCAGCACCAGTAAAACAACGTGAGCGTTTACAAGCTCGATTAAAACGATGGGTTGAAATTGAAGTGAAGGCTTATGAAGATGAAAAAGAGCGCAAAAGCTATAAAGCAGAGGGACTTAAAGCCGTTCGTGCCTATATGAACGGGTGGAAAAAACCGAATGTGTTAAAGATTTACGAACGTTTTCTCATAGAGCAGGGACTGAACAGATCAAAAGATTTGCAAAGCGGTTTATTAGCCTATGAAGATTTGGCGCCAATTCTTTTTATCCATCAAGAATTGCACGGAATTGAGAAAGAAAGGCGCTTTGATCATCTCGTTTTGGATGAGGCGCAAGACTTATCACCTTTCACGCTATCCATTTTAAAGGACAATACGCGAGCTGGTGGATTGACAATTCTTGGAGACCTTGCTCAAGGCATTCATGGAGAAGAGGGGATTTTATCCTGGGACTCTTTTGTGGAAGTATTAGATCACAAAGTTGCGTACGTTCAAATGGAGAAAAGTTACCGTTCAACGATGGAGATTATCGACTACAGTAACCACATTTTACAAAAAGTGAGCAATCATCCTCCGACAGCGAAACCTGTATTTCGTAGCGGAGAGCCTGTTCAAGTGATGAGGGAAACGTCCGAGGCACTTATTAAATGGCTTGAGCGTGTTCAGGATTATGAATCGGCTGCGATTTTATGTCGATCAATTGCCGAAAGCGAAAAAATCTATCAACAACTAGTAGACACTCCTATCGAGGTTACGCTAATTCGTGCAAATGATAAAACATACAAAGGAGGCGTTTCGATTTTGCCGATTTATCTTGCTAAAGGATTTGAGTTCGATGCTGTGCACATTCTAAACGTAACGCCAGAGTTTTACCCAAATGATGATATGCACTGCAAATTACTCTATGTTGGCTGCACAAGAGCCCTTCATTCTCTAACGCTGTCTTATCCAACAATAGCTTCAGAAATTATACAAGATGATAAGTAGAAAGAGGAACGAACGCCGTTCCTCTTTCTTTTTTATGAGAATAATGTAGAAAAAAAGGAGGATTTATGGTGAGAGAAAGCGTAGTTAAATACTTAGCCATTGGTGACTCGTTAACAGTCGGTTACGGATCATCCTACCATAAAGGTGGCTTTGTTCCTATTTATAAAAGCTTTGCTGAACAAGCATTAAACACACGCGTGCGCACGATGAATATAGGAGTTGATGGTTTTACTGCCAAGCAAATTTATGGTGTTGTACGAAGTCAATCCCCTAGCTCAATTGCCGAAGCGAATCTCATTACAATTACTGGTGGCGGAAACGACTTATTAGCAGTTTTGGAAGGTGGATTGAGTTCAGTTACGCCAACACTCATGGACCATGCTATAAAGGAAGCAATATGTTATTTACAACAAACCGTTGGCTACATTACAAAGATAAAAAAGCAGACGAACGTCCCTTATCGGATTTTAGTGTTTAACAGCTATAATCCATTTGGTCCGATCCCGATTGCCAATCGGTTTATAACTGAATTTAATCGCGCGCTACAATCTATTACCCGCTTGCCAAATGTACAAGTAGTAGACGTTTACCGTGTCTTTAAAGGAAACGAGCGTGTTCTACTCTATCAAGACCATGTTCATCCAAATGACAAAGGTTATCGGTTAATGGCGGAAGAGGCAGCGAAAAAAGGCTTTACACTTAAGTTCCTAAATTAGGTTAAACGGGGAAAATGAAAGGAGGCGGTGATTGTCCATTTACTTACAATTGTTCACGATCAAGACGGAGCGCTTTTACCAGCAATGAAAGCTTATTTACAGCGGGCGTCTTCTATTTATAACAAGATGTATATTGTGATAAGCGACGAAACAAATGACGCGGTTGAAGCAGAAGCAAGAAAGAATGGTCTAAAAACGTTCCGTATCCCAAAAAAAGGAGCAGCGTTTGCGCGTAGACAGGCTTTGCGTTTGGTCTTTGAAAATTTCGAGGAGGCAGCAACGTATCACTACTGTGACTTTGATCGTCTTTTAACGTGGTTAGAGGTAGGCACCGCGGAACTAAAACATACGATAGAAACATGTCCTGACGTTGATTACCTTCTTTTAGGTCGCACAAAGCAGGCGTTTCAAAGCCACCCACTTGAATGGCAAGAAACGGAAAAGTGGACGAATCACTTATTTTCACTTGCTATCGGTTTTGAAGCAGATGTTACAGCGGGGTCTTGTATAATGAGCTCGCGAGCTCTGAAAGCCATTGTTGCGGAACTTCCCTATTCAATTGGCAAAATGACAGATGCTGAATGGCCGTTACTCGTGAAAAACAAAGTAAAAGAGGCGGTCATTCAAGCAGAGTTTGTAAATGGACTATGTTACCGTGAACGAAATCGCGCATTAGAAGAGGATTCCGTTATAAATTGGGCCAATCGTATTAAACTTTCTTCCTTTATAGCAGAAACCATATTAACCCATTATTATCAAGGTACTTCTAACTAGATTTATATATTTTTCTGTATGTTTTACATAGTACATTAGGCGTGAAAGTTGTATACTAATAGGAGTTGAATAACTTTCATAAGTGAATGAATTTCATAATAGGTAGTAATAGTCATTCTTTGCAATGATCATAGCGATATCGTTTGTAACTTCGTTCGCCAAATGAAGGTGGACAGCAGCTGAATGTTACGAACAATGTAATGTTGAAATTTATTCAGTTCATTCGAGAAGGAGGATCGAACGTGAACCCGCGCTTTGTAAAATTAATTTCTGCTACTTTTTTTGTTTGTGTTGCTGGTGTGATTGTTTTAGCTGTTACTGGACAAATTTAATAGATATATTAAACGGTCCACGATACATTTATAATTCTATGAATACGTTACAAAAATTCTAAGTCGAACTTAGAATTTTTTTATTGGATTACTAGTTATCGATAGATCGTTTTATTTTTTTTGAATTGTTTTTGAATGAAGACAATCATCCTAGTGTTTGTACTTTGAAAAATAAGCTATGATAGAGAGAGATCTTTTGGGTTATGTACGATGTAGAAGGGGTCGATTCAATTGAGGACAGTATTTTCATATTTGTTGCCGTATAAGTGGGCTGCCGGGATTGCATTTATTTTCATGTTGTTAGAGCTGACCGTTGAATTAATTCAACCTCTTTTATTGGCTCGAATTATAGATGACGGCATTCTTCAAGAGGATTTAACGACGGTTGTGGTTTGGGGAAGTATCATGATCGGTTTATCATTACTTGCTTTTATAGCAGGGATTTTAAATTCATTTTACGCAGGTCATGCAGGTCAAAGTACAGGATTTGATCTTCGAAACGCCATGTTTAAAAATATTCAGCGTTCGAGTTTGGATAAACTCCAGCCATTTGCGACATCTTCATTAATGACACGGTTAACGAATGATATTACGCAAATACAAAACACGATTTTTATGGGTTTACGCATTATGGCCCGCGCACCATTACTTGTGCTCGGTGGTGCGATTATGGCTTTCATTATCAATGCGCGTCTTGCTTTTTTTCTCATTATTACGATTCCGATTTTGATTCTATTTCTTCTATGGATCTTAAAAAAAGGTGTA
The DNA here is from genome assembly GCF_041949915.1 of Shouchella sp. JSM 1781072. Taxonomy (NCBI): domain Bacteria; kingdom Bacillati; phylum Bacillota; class Bacilli; order Caryophanales; family Bacillaceae; genus Shouchella; species Shouchella sp. JSM 1781072. The sequence goes on along the minus strand of NZ_JBHFQE010000004.1, from coordinate 69,987 downwards.
CATATTTTTAGCTTAGTGCAAAGTCAGGTTGACCGCGTGAATCATGTTGTCCGTGAAAACTTAACCGGCATCCGTTTAGTGCGGGTATTTGTAAGACGGTTGCACGAAATTGAACGCTTTTTTGCTGAAAGCGATGCATTAAGGCATCGTATGGTGCAAGCATTCCGCTTAATGGAATTAACCATGCCAATTCTCTTACTTTTAATGAACGGCTCGATTTTACTCGTTTTATGGTTTGGTAGTTTTCAAATCGAGAATGAGACTGCTCAGGTAGGCGACGTTGTGGCAATTGTTAATTACGCAACGAGAATTACGTCTGCTTTAGGTGTATTTGCGATGATTATTATGGTGTTTTCTCGAGCTCGTGCTTCTGCACTCCGAATTGAAGAGGTTCTACTTGAACCTGATGATGAGCTTAGTGAGAGTGTGAACCACCCTGCACCTCCTACCTTAAAAGGTGAATTGACATTTGAATCTGTGTCGTTTTCATATGAAGGTCAGAAAACCGACGTGCTAAAAGAGATTTCGTTCACTGTTAAACCTGGAGAAACCGTTGCTGTTTTAGGCGAAACCGGATCAGGGAAAACATCGCTTTTTCAGCTTATCCCTAAATTATATGAAGCAGATAAAGGTGAAATTAAAATTGATAACACCTCAATTAAAGAGTGGAATATTCAGATGGTACGAAAGCAGTTAGGTTACGTCCCGCAATCCATTCGTTTATTCTCCGGCACAATACGAGAGAATATCTCATGGGGTGTTCCGGATGCTCCGATAGAGGATGTTCACTTTGCTGCGAAAGTCGCGCAGATTCATGAAACAATTGAAAAACTTCCTGATGGCTATGATACAAAGGTTGGGCAACAAGGTGTTAATTTATCAGGCGGTCAGAAGCAGCGAATTTCCATTGCAAGAGCCTTACTTCGAGAACCGAAAATTTTGCTTTTAGATGATAGCACTAGCGCCCTTGATACAAAAACGGAAGAACGATTTTTAAAAGCGCTTGAACAGTATTCATGTACAACGCTAATCATTACACAAAAATTATCAACAGCGAGAAAAGCTGATAAAATTTTGCTGCTAGAGTATGGACAAATTGAAGGCTACGGAAGCCACGAACATTTAATGGAGAAGTCTACTTTTTACCGTAAAATTTACCATTCTCAATACGGAAAGGAGGGATAACATGTCTTTAAAATCGATTTTAAAAGAGCCTTTTCAATATAAGAGAATTGATTGGCGAGGGTACACATCGAATCACAAGCAAAACGAGCCTGGAAAAGCCGTACACCCACATGCTGCTCGAGCAGGGAAGGCCCAAAAAGCGAGAGATTGGAAACAAGCTACTCGAAGAATCCTTGCCTACTTAAGTAAACGTAAAGGGTCCATTTACCTTGTGATGATCCTCGTTGTGTTAAGTTCTTTGCTCACGCTAGTAGGCCCTTTCTTGATTGGTTACGCGATTGATAATCACATCATTCCCGTTGATTTCGATGGCTTAGGTGTCATTTTAATTGGCTTGCTTGCGTCCTATATCGCGTTATCGATTGCTACATTTTTCCAAAATTTCATTATGGTTCGAATTGCTCAAGCAACTGTATTTGAAATAAGAGAAGATCTATTTCAACATATCCAGCGTTTGCCTATTCGCTTTTTTGATAAAAGACAGCATGGGGACATTATGAGCCGAGTGACAAATGATATTGAAAATATATCGGCAACGTTAAATTCTTCTATTGTGCAAATCCTTTCAAGTGTTGTGACGTTTGTTGGTATTTTGGCAGTGATGCTGTGGTTATCGCCTATTTTGACAATCATTACGATGACCGTTATCCCGCTTATGTTTTATGGGTTAAAGTGGATTACAAAACGAACGCAAATTTTCTTTAAAGAACAACAGCGCACCCTCGGCCAACTGAATGGTTATTCTGAAGAAACGATTGCAGGTCAACAAATGGTTAAGACTTTTTCAAGAGAAGGAGCTGTGATTGAAGGCTTTACTGAAAAAAACCAAGCTTTAAGAGGAGCTGGGTTTTGGGCACAAACCTATTCAGGTTTCATTCCTAAAGTCATGAATGTATTGAACAATTTAAGCTTTGCTGTAATTGCGTTTATTGGTGGTGTCATGGCGGTTAACCAAGTGGCAGGCATTACGGTGGGGATGATTGTCATTTTCGTGGAGTATGCGCGGCAGTTCACGCGACCGTTAAACGATTTGGCAAACCAATTTAATACACTTCTTTCTGCTTTAGCAGGGGCTGAAAGGGTCTTTGATATTATGGATGAAGACCCAGAGGAAGATCCTGATTCGTCGGTTTCCTTAAAGAACTTAAACGGGTCTGTTTCATTTAACAAAGTAAGCTTTGCGTATGACACAACCCCCATTTTAAAAAATGTCTCTTTTAAGGTGGAGCCAGGTGAAACCGTTGCGTTTGTAGGACCAACGGGGGCTGGGAAAACAACGATTATTAATTTGCTTACTCGTTTTTACGATGTAAATGATGGTTCGATAGAAGTGGACGGAATTGATTTAAGAAAAGTAAAGCGAGCCGACTTAAGAAATCAGATGGGCGTTGTGTTGCAAGATTCTTTTCTATTTCAAGGAACGATTATGGAAAATATTCGTTACGGGCGACTGAGTGCAACTGATGAAGAAGTGCTTGAAGCAGCAACGTTAGCGAATGCTCACGGCTTTATCGATCGATTGCCTCAAGGGTATAAGACGAAATTAAGTCAAGATGGTGGCGGGATCAGTCAAGGTCAGAGACAATTGTTATCCATTGCACGGGCTCTATTAGCGGATCCGAAAATTTTAATTTTAGATGAAGCAACGTCGAGTATTGACACGGTCACTGAAATGAAGATTCAAGAGGCGTTAAAGCGATTAATGAAAGGAAGAACCAGTTTTGTCATTGCGCACCGTTTAAATACGATTGAAGCAGCAGACAATATACTTGTTCTACAAGATGGAGAACTAACAGAAATGGGTTCACATGAAAAGTTAATGAAGAAACAAGGGTTTTATTACGACCTTCAGCGTACAAAAAATATGGACGCAATTCTTTAAACTGTAGAGGAATGATGCAGAGGGTGTCGAAATGTATTAAGCAAAGTGAATAAAGGGGATGCTTCGTGACATGGTTATCGAAAAACTCATTATCAATGTATTTGCCATTGTAATCCCCGTGCTTATTTATAGCTTGCGTGCTGAAGGAAGTTGGAAAATTCAACGCTCGTTAACAATGTTTTTGTTTATGAGCGTTGCGGTTATTTTTTGCATGCTGTTTTCAATTGAATTTGAAGGGGTCCAATGGGACTTACGTTATATACCGGTTTTACTAGCATTTTTATATGGCGGTAAACGAGCAGGATGGGGCGTTACTGCTATAGCGGTTATTGTGAGACTTTTTCAAGGGGGAGACTTAGCGTTATTAGGCATAGGTCTTGTCTTGTTAACGGCTTTGTTTTTTGGTGTGTTTGTTAGTCGCTTTTTTACGTTACCGCCGAAATGGGCTAGAGTAAAGTATGCAGCAATGCTTTTACTCTTTCCTGCTTTGTTGCAAACGTTTATTACGATTCTGTTTATTTACAATTATTCAAGTGGAGATTTTGGCCTATGGATTGTTGGCCTGGAGTATATTGCTTTTCTTGTAGCCACCGTCGTTTTGATTGGACATTTCTTTGAGACCTTGTTGGAGAGAGAACGCATTGTTGCGGAATTAGTTGCAACAGAAAAAGATCATACAAAAGGAGAATTAGCGGCTTCAATTGCTCATGAAGTTCGAAATCCGTTAACCGTTGTAAAAGGTTTTGTGCAATTATTGTCAGAAGATAAACAACATGCTGAATATCACAAACTTATTTTAAGTGAATTGGATCGAGCCGAATCCATTATTCATGATTATTTGCATTCAACCAAACCGCCACAATACGCATCGTTTCAGCTAGAGAATACAGTATCAGAAGTTGTTGCGTTGTTGACCCCATATGCAGACGAACGTTCCATTACTCTTTCTGCACGGACGAAAGAAAGCGCTGAAGTGATGGGGAACGAGAATAAATTAAAGCAAGCTTTAATCAATTTTATAAAAAATGCCATTGAAGCATCGAATTCAAATGGTGATGTCGTCGTTTATTTAATGTTGCATAATGGTCGAGCTGTGATTGAAATTATTGACGGCGGTGTCGGTATGACTCGCCAACAGTTAAAGCAACTTGGAACAGCTTATTTTACTACAAAAGAGGATGGAAATGGAATTGGTACGATGGTATCCATTCGCATGGTTGAAATGATGAACGGGATCGTGACGTTTAAGAGTAAATTAGGCAAGGGAACAAAAGTGGTTATTTACCTCCCAATAAAATGAGGGTGGGTTACATCCAAATCCATCAAAATAAAGCAAACCCTTTAGGGGATCTGCTTTATTTTTGTTCATTTTAGACATAGTTCTCTACAGATACAATCGCTCCAGAGCGTAAAGACGGGTCTTCAACAACTTGTAATAAAGCCTTGGCAACAACTTGAGCTGAGCGTAGTCTTCCGGAAGAATGGTACTGTTTAAACTGGGAAACAGCAGGAAATTGATTTTCATCGTAGCTTCTAATCGTTGCCTGCATATCTGTGTCCATGATGCCTGGATTAAATCCAATAATGGAGACAGGGGAGGCTGTATCTTGCTGTTCAGCTGCAATGGACTTGACCATCATATCAAGGGCTGCTTTGGAGCTTGAATAGCTCGTCCATGAAGGCACGGGGTTAGAGGCTGCTCCTGAGGTAATAAATACCATCCGTTTATTTGCTTGTATGTCTTGGAAAAACGCTAAAAATTGATTACTTAATTCTAATGGAGCAACAAAGTTGATTTCCATATGCTTGCTAAACTCCGCGTCTTTCAAAGTTCCTATTTTACCAACTGGATCAAGAATAGCAGCATTGTAAATGAAAACAATGTCCGATAGATCTTGAACGCTTATTTCCTTTACTATGTCTTGAAATCTATTCCCTCGTTCGTGGGTGGCGCCTGCATCATAATAAATATATGTGAAGGAAGGGTGATCTTGAACCGACGTTTTTGGTTCATTTCGTGATAAACCAAGTACCTCATACTCTTGTTCAAGAAGTTGCTCAACAACCGCAGAACCTAACCCTTTCGAAACGCCAACGACAATCGCAATTTTCATAACCGTGCCTCCTTTTTTAAAAGTGTACCCTAAAAAGAATTTGGACCGCAATGAATGTGTGTTTGAAAGATGAATTACGTGGAATAATACAATGGAGAATATGAATGTGTATATACGATGGAGGAATGATTGAATGACCTTTTCGTCAAAAACGCGTAAAACATCGATTCAAGAGATGCAGAACAGCGAATTAGACTTATTAATTATTGGCGGTGGAATTACTGGCGTTGGTACAGCCCTTGATGCGGCTACTAGAGGATTAAAAGTTGGATTAATTGACATGCAAGATTTTGCTGCTGGAACCTCTAGCCGCTCAACGAAATTGATTCACGGTGGCCTTCGCTATTTAAAGCAATTTGAAATTAAGCTTGTGGCTGAAGTTGGCAAGGAACGAGAGATTGTCTATGAAAATGCCCCGCACGTAACGACACCTTTAAGGATGATGTTGCCTTTTTATAAAGGTGGAACATTTAACTCGTTTACAACCTCAATTGGCTTACGAGTTTATGATAAATTAGCTGGCGTAAAAAAAGGGGAAAGACGAACGATGATGCGTTCAAAACAAGCTATAAAGCGAGAGCCGATTTTAGCACCTGATGAGTTAAAAGGCGCAGGCATGTATGTAGAATATCGAACCGACGATGCTCGCTTAACGATGGAAGTTGCCAAGACAGCTTCTCTCTATGGTGCGCACTTAGCAAATTATGTAAAGGCTGAATCATTCACATATGAGAATAATCGCGTGAATGGCGTTGTTGCGAGAGATTTACAGACGAGAGATGCGATTGTTCTTCATGCTAAAAATATTGTCAATGCAACAGGACCATGGGTGGATACATTAAGAGAACAAGATCGCTCAAAAAAAGGGAAAACCATTCATTTAACAAAAGGGGTTCACTTTGTTTTCTCAAAACGACATCTTCCATTAAATCAAGCGCTCTATTTTGATACCCCTTATGATGATGGTCGAATGATGTTTGCGATTCCTCGTGGAGAGAAAGTATATGTTGGCACAACGGATACAAATTACAAGGGCTCAATGAATGAACCTGGCGTGACTCAAGAAGATGTGGAGTATATTATCGGAGCGATCAATGCGCGTTTTCCAGATTTTCAACTTACGAAAAAAGACATCGAGTCAAGCTGGTCTGGTTTGCGACCACTTATTCATGAAGAAGGAAAAGATCCGTCAGATATCTCGCGAAAAGATGAAATATTCCTTTCTGAAAGTGGATTGATTACAATTGCTGGCGGAAAATTAACAGGCTATCGGAAAATGGCAGCAGATATTGTTGATCGTGTTTGTGAAACCCTTGAAGCAGAGGGGATGGATACATACCCTCAATCAAAAACGAAGCACCTTGTTTTAAGTGGAGGGAAAGTTGGTGGTTCTGATCGCTTAGACCATTTCCAGAAGGTTCATATTGAAGCAGGCGTGAAACTTGGGTTAAATGAAGAGCTGGCTCGAAAACTCGTCGAGCGTTATGGGTCAAACGTGCCACAAGTTTTTGCTTATTTAGATGATCCTCGTGCAGAAACGTATCAATTGCCAAAGGATGTTTGGGCATCGCTACTGTACGGCATTCATCATGAAATGGCCCTAACCCCTGTTGATTTCTTCTTACGACGGACGTCAGATTTGCTTTTCGATGTTCAAACCGTAACGACGTACAAGGATCAAGTCATTGATGCAATGGGATCGCTATTAGAGTGGAGTGAAAATGAGAAAACCGATCATCAAAATGAGTTGGAAGAACAGCTGCATTACTTGACACTCGCTCATTTAAACGAATAATGAACAAGGAGGCTTGCTGGACAAGATATCCAGCAAGTCGTTTTTAATTGCAATCAATCTTTATTTTGGTATAATAATGAGATTGTTTTGATCTTATATGCTAGCTAACGGAGGAATTTAATGGAAGTTTTTCACAATATGATTACAAGTATTAATGGAGTGACATCATACATACTTGTAGCTGCTCTCATCAGTGTAGGTATTTATTTTACGTTTCGGACTAAGTTCGTTCAATTTCGTCTTTTTCCTGAAATGTTTCGTGCAATTACAGAAAAGAAATCAAAAAAAGGCGAAGTGTCTGCATTCCAAGCGTTTTGTATTAGTGCCGCGTCTCGAGTAGGCGCAGCGAATATCTCAGGTGTTGCGATAGCGATTACAACTGGCGGACCTGGCGCTATTTTTTGGATGTGGGTCATTGCTATTATCGGGATGGCGACAGGATTCGTTGAAAGTATGCTTGCACAAGTATATAAAGTGCGAAAAGATGGCCAATTCCGTGGTGGACCTGCTTATTACATTGATCGTGCATTAGGCCAGCGCTGGCTTGGAATTATCTTTGCGCTATTAATTGCTGTAACTTTTGGCTTTATTTTTAATTCGCTACAAGCAAATACAATCACGGCCGCGTTTGATACCGCTTTTAATTTTAATCCACTAACAGTAGGGATTGTTATTGCACTTGCAGTAGGGGTCATCATCTTTGGAGGAATTCGCTCGATTTCGGTTTTCTCAAGTATTGTCGTGCCGATCATGGCCGTTCTTTACGTTGGGGTTGTGGGATTTGTTGTGGTTACAAATTTTGAAGCTGTTCCAGCGGTGTTTTCATTAATTGTTGGAAATGCGTTTGGCTTCCAAGAAGCAACAGTTGGAATCTTTGTCGGCTTACTTGTTGGGGCCCAGCGTGGATTGTTCTCGAACGAAGCCGGTATGGGTAGTGTGCCAAATGCTGCTGCGACTGCTGACGTTTCACACCCAGCAAAACAAGGGTTGGTTCAATCATTAGGTGTATTTTTTGACACGATTATTATTTGTTCAGCGACTGCGTTTGTAATTTTATTAACAGATGTTTATACCCTTGCTCCAGACGGTATTAATGGAGTTGCGTTGACGCAACAATCATTGGGAATCCTTGTTGGAGATTGGGCTGTGCCATTTATTGCGATTGCCATTTTCTTCTTCTCATTTTCTTCATTAATTGGGAATTATTACTATGGCGAAACAAATCTTGCTTTTATTAAAGAAGGAACCATTTGGCTACAAGTGTACCGCCTCGCTGTAATGGCGATGATTGTATTTGGTTCTATGGCAAGTATGGCGCTTGTATGGGACATGGCAGATGTCTTTATGGCGTTTACCACCATTGTCAACTTAATTGCGATTGTTTTAATTGGTAAGATTGCGATTGCCGTAATTAACGATTACGTAGCACAACGGAAAGTTGGGAAAGATCCAGTATTTAAAAGTAAGAACATTCCTGGCTTAAAAAATGCTGACACATGGGATGATTAAAAAACAAGCGTAACAGCTTGTTTTTTTCTGTTTTAATTTAGCGACTTGTCTCATACCTTTATAGAGAGAGAAAAAGGAGAGATGAGTGTTGAGTACGTTTTTCCGCGGTGTGCTAGTTTTAAGTGGAGCTGCCTTCATAGGAGAATGCTTGGAGTTTATTATTAATATTGTTTTGGCTAGAGAGCTAGGGGATGAAGCATTTGGTTTATACATGGCGATCTTACCGACAATGTTATTTGTCGTGGTGCTCGCAAGTGTAGAACTACCTGTCTCGATCTCAAAACTAGTTGCAGAAAAAGAACCGAATTATCATTGGGGTGTGTTGTTACAAGCATTAAAGCTGGCTACAGTTTGTGCGGTAACGGTGATGGTTGCGGCGCTAGTGATTTTGCCTCAATTAAGTGTGTTAGACAATTATCATATTGGGGTTCAGTGGATGTTATTTTTACTGATTCCCGTTATCACCTTTTCCTCTGTTGCAAAAGGGTATTTAATGGGCGCACAACAAACGTCTAAAATAGCAATCGCAAATATTTTGAAACGAACTGCACAGCTAGGTGGCTTATTAATTGTCTTTTACATGTTTTCTTTCACAAGTGACCTTGCTATTTTTATGGCATTGTTAGCGCTGAAATTAAGCGAACTTTTGGTGTTGTTTTACTTAGTGGTGGTGTTTATTCGTAAAATTTATCAAACGAAGAAAGATCATACGCAAAAAAAAGTAAACCAAAAAGAAATTCAGAAAAAATTATTAGCCGTGTCTATTCCTACAACTGGGTTACGTATTTTTCATTCGATCACATTTGCTGTTAAACCGTTTTTAATTACGTTGGCTCTCACGAATGCAGGTGTGCTAGAAAGTGTCGCACTTGTACAGTATGGAAAACTAGCGGGTATTGCATTTACCATTGGTTTTTTCCCAGCCTTTGTAGCGCATGCTCTGCTAATTGTGTTAATTCCTATTGTTTCAGAAAGTTATGCAAAACGACAATACGATACGCTTCATTACTATTTGCGTTTATCGCTCCTTGTGACGTTTGCTTATGGAATGCCCATCGTACTGATGTTTTACTTTTTTGCTGAACCAATTACGACATTGTTTTTTGGACCGTCACCGGCAGCAGATTACTTGAAGCTCTTAATTCCGTATTTTTTGTTTCATTATTGTGCAACGCCACTGCAAGCGTATTTAATTGGAATCGGGTTAGTGAAGGATGCGTTTCTACACTCGTTTTATGCAACGGTGGTATCCTTTTGCTTAATGATCGCCCTTGGATCTATGCCAAGTTTACAAATGAACGGCATTATTATCGGGATGAATATGAGTGCGGTGTTGTTAACGGTTCTTCACTACATTACAATTTGCAAAAAATTAAAATTAAATATGTTGATGCGACCAGGGGAAAGTTGGTTGTTCAGATGAATAAAACGTGCACAGGAGTAAATGCTCCGGTGCACGTTTTTATTATAACGTAGCGATATGACTATCTGTTCTTGATTCTGTACCGCCAACATAGCTCTCTTTTTCGTCGTCTTTCCAAATGATTTGGCCTCTTCCAAAAGACATGACGTCATTTGCAATCGTTACGTCATGACCTTTGCGTGCGAGCGCTTCTGCAATATGACGAGGAAAGGATGGCTCTAATAAAATTTTGTTTCCTTCTGTCCATTGCCAGCGTGGAGAATCCAATGCTGCTTGTGGATGCAGAAGAAAGTCAACTGTATTCATAACGACTTGTACATGACCTTGTGGCTGCATAAACCCACCCATAACGCCAAACGGTCCAACAGCTTGTTGATCTTTTGTGAGGAAGCCTGGAATAATCGTATGATATGGGCGTTTGTTTGGTGCAAGTGCATTGTCGTGGTTGTGGTCGAGTGAAAAGGAATGACCGCGATTTTGTAGAGAGATGCCTGTCCCCGGAACGACTAAACCAGAGCCAAAGCCCATGTAGTTTGACTGGATAAACGATACCATATTCCCTTCACTGTCAGCTGTACATAGATAGACGGTACCACTTGCAGTTGGTTTCCCGACAGTTGGTAATTGCGCCGTTTCGCCAATTTCTTGCGCCCGTTTTGCTGCATAAGATTTATCGAGAAGCGACTGGGTGGGAACGCTCATATGGTTTTCGTCTGTAATGTACGCTTGACCATCTGTAAATGCAAGTTTTAACGCTTCGATTTGCTTATGATACGTATCGACGTTTTCTTTTTCATTAATCTCCACGTTTTCGAGAATATTCAACGCCATTAAAGCAATTAAGCCTTGTCCGTTTGGAGGAATCTCCCATACGTCATAACCTTTATAGTTCGTGTGGATCGGATCAACCCATTCAGGTTCGAAAGCGGCAAGATCTTCTTTACGCAAAAAACCATGATGCTTTTTGAAAAAAGCGTCAATTTGATCTGCTAATTCTCCGGAATAAAACGCTTTTGCGTTTGTCTCGCCAATTAACCGTAACGTATGTGCATGATTTGGAGAACGCCAAATCTCCCCAGGTTCCGGCGCACGTTGATTCAACGAAAATGTCTCAAACCAAGCTGAAAATTCGTCTCCTGTATGAGCAGCTTGAAACCGTTTATAACTTGTTTTCCATTGTCGAGAAATAGTAGGCGTTACCGCAAAACCTTCTTCAGCAAATGTAATAGCAGGTTGAAGAACATCTAATAAAGGTAATTTTCCGAATCGTTTCGATAAGCTTGCCCATGAAGCAGGTGCTCCTGGTACGGTCACGGGAATGAGTCCAGTTGTAGGCATTGTGTCATACCCACGTTGCTTTACCGCATCAATAGTCATTGAGGCTGGAGAAGGACCACTACCATTAAGTCCATATAGGTCACCGTCGAGCCAAACAATGGCAAAGGCATCCCCGCCAATTCCATTTGAACAAGGTTCTACAACCGTTAAGCATGCGGCTGTTGCAATCGCAGCATCGACGGCATTGCCACCTTGGTTAAGAATATCTCTACCTGCTTGTGCTGCCAGTGGTTGTGATGTTGCCACCATTCCATTCTTTGCATAAGCGGGCATTCGTTTTGAAGGATATGGGTGATTATGTGAATCAAATTTCAATTTCTCAACCTCCTTTTTTATTAGTGTAACATGCCAAGCATATGGAAATAGCAAGAAATAAAAAAGATGTCTTTTTTTGTTGACTAATTTGTATATACAAGGTATGATCAAAGCAATCAATTATTTGTATATACAAATTATAAATGCACTAAAGCGACGTTTTTGAAAACGTTAGCAAAGGAGGAACGGGGATGGCTGTTAACTACAAAAAATCTGCTGAACAGATTTTAGAGGCCATTGGTGGAGAAGAGAACATTTCTTCAGCTACACACTGCGTGACGAGACTGCGACTTGTTTTACAAGATGAAAGTCAAGTAGATACGAAAAAACTGGAAGCGCTTGATGTAGTAAAAGGAACATTTTCTGCAAACGGGCAGTTTCAAATCATATTAGGTAACGGTGTCGTCGATAAAGTGTATAAAGAAATGATGGCATTGACGGGCCGTGAAGAAGAGTCAAAAGATGACGTGAAAGAAAACGCTGCTAAAAAAGGAAACCCCTTACAAAGAGGGATTAAAGTCTTAGCAGACGTATTTATCCCAATCTTGCCAGCGATTGTGACTGCTGGTTTGTTAATGGGTTTAAACAATATTTTAACCGGCGCAGATATTTTTTATGATGGTGCATCCATTATTGATGTTCATCCTCAATGGGCGGATTTTGCCGATATTATTAATGTCATTGCGAGTACCGCCTTTACCTTCTTACCAGCGTTAATTGGGTGGTCAGCCGTGAAGCGATTTGGAGGCAGTCCGCTGCTTGGTATTGTCTTAGGATTAATTCTTGTTAATCCAGCGTTATTAAGTGCTTGGGATTATGGAGCTGCTCGTGAAGCTGGTGAAATTCCTACTTGGAACTTGTTTGGCTTAGAAATTCAGCAACTTGGTTATCAAGGACAGGTACTGCCGGTGTTCGTCGCATCCATTATTTTAGCGAAAATAGAAGTATTTTTACGTAAGCGAATTTCCGATTCATTCCATTTGTTAACAGTAGCTCCAATTGCTTTATTGGTAACGAGTTTTATTACGTTTATTGCGGTCGGACCAATCACGTTTGCAATCGGTAACGGAATTGCAGATGGCTTCATTTGGTTGTTCGATACGATTCCAGCGATTGCAGGATTCTTGTATGGCATTATTTATGGTCCGCTCGTGATTACAGGGATGCACCATACGTTCCTTGCCGTTGATTTACAGCTAACAGGTAGTGAAGGTGGCGGCACATTCTTATGGCCGATTCTAGCATTATCAAACATTGCGCAAGGTTCTGCTGCATTTGCGATGTATTTTGTCTTAAAGAATAAGAACTTAAAAGGATTAGCAGGCACATCAGGGCTGTCTGCGTGGTTAGGGATTACAGAACCAGCACTATTCGGTGTTAATCTTCGTTTCCGCTTCCCGTTTTTTGCAGCGATTATTAGCTCCGGTCTTGCAGGAATGTTCATTTCTATGCAAAATGTACTGGCGCACAGCGTTGGTGTAGGTGGGATACCAGGTATTTTCGTTATTCAGTCTGGTGGCTGGCTTGCCTTTGCGATCGGGATGGCAATCGTTATTGCACTCCCATTTGTGGCAACCCTTCTTTACGGAAAGATTAGAAATCCGAAGAGCCTATATGAATAATAAAAAGAGCTGCCTCGTGCAGCTCTTTTTTTCACCATATGATCTTGACCGACCATGGTCAAAAATGAATCGTTTGTGGTATTGTTAGAAGGAATTATTTGTTAATGTTATTACTTGAATGAATGTCATAATAAGAGTAGATTTCGCATTGAACTCGAATGATGAAATGGACTCACTTAAAAACAGAGTGATTATAGAAAAAGTAGGGCGATATGTTTGAAAAGTAAATTTCAGTCGATCTATCAACATCTTATTAAAGATATGCAAAATGGAAAGTATCAAGCTGGTGATACGCTCCCATCGGAGCATGAGCTTACGGAGTTTTTTCAGGCATCAAGAGAAACGATTCGAAAAGCGCTAAAGCAGCTGTCAGAACATGGCTACATTCAAAAGATACAAGGAAAAGGATCCGTTGTACTCGATTTACAGCGCTTGGATTTTCCTGTTTCGGGTGTAACCAGCTTTCAAGAGTTAAATCAACAGCTTGGGATGAAGGCAGAGACAGAAGTGGTCACATTTAAAGAATGTCGCGCTACGCCTAAGCAAGCGAAGCAATTTCAGCTCCCAGATGATTCGATTGTTTTAGAGATTGCTCGAGTACGGTTAATTGATGGAGAGCGAATCATTCTAGATAAAGATTGGTTTCCTAAGATGCTAGTACCAGGTTTAACAAAAGACATTAGTTCTGGTAGTATCTATGAGTATATTGAGAAAACTCTAGGCTTAACCATTAGTTTTGCTAAAAAAGAAATCGTTGTAGAGGTTGCAACAGATGAAGAGCTCCAGCTGCTAGACGTTGAGCCAGGAAGTCAAATCGTTGTTGTTCGCAGCTTGACGTATTTAGAAGATGCAACGCTTCTTCAAATAACAGAGTCACGTCACCGCCCTGACCGCTTCAGGTTTGTTGAATTTGCAAGAAGGTATAAAACGTGAGCATATTTGTTTTCATGTGAAAGAGGAAGCTTTATACTTGGTGCAAACGATTGATGGAGGAGAGGCATTTATGTCTGTATTCGACTACACGGTAAAAACAAGTAAGGGAGAAGATTTTTCATTATCGAACTATGAAGGGGATGTTCTTCTAATCGTCAATACAGCGACTAAATGTGGTTTTGCATCACAATTTGATGGTTTAGAAGAGCTTCATCAAAACTACCAAGATAATGGCTTGCGTGTATTAGGATTTCCAAGTAATCAATTCATGAATCAAGAACCGACATCAGATGATGAGATGGAAGATGTGTGCAAAATTAATTTTGGTGTGACGTTTCCACTTTTTGCGAAAACGAATGTAAAAGGAAAAGATGCCAATCCATTATTTAAGCATTTAAAAAGTGAAAAAAAGGGAACAATGGGAGATGAAATTAAATGGAATTTCACAAAGTTCCTTGTTGATCGTGACGGAGCCGTTGTTAAACGATATGCGCCGCAAACGAAGCCTAGCCAAATTGAAGATGATATAAAAGCAGAAATCGAAAAAAAGCAATAGCCAAAAAACTGTGTAGCAATCGGCTACGCAGTTTTTTTAGGAGGATTACAATCGCTTATGGAAATTGAACTTGCGCAACAAGCGCGTGCGTTTATTAAGCAATTTTATGAAGAAACAGGACAACCAAACGTGGCGTCACGTCTGACCGCTATTCTCGCTGAGATCAATAAATCAGGTACCTATACATTAACAACCGAAGAGCTAACGTATGGTGCAAAGCTAGCGTGGCGAAACAGCAATCGCTGTATCGGTCGATTGTTTTGGGAGCGAATGCATGTCATTGATGCAAGAGAAGCCGAAACGGAAGAGGATGTGTTTAAGGCATTGTGCCATCATCTCTCTTACGCAACGAATGAAGGGAAAATCATTCCAACGATTACGGTTTTTCCGGTAGGAGAGCGTGTGCGTATTTGGAATCACCAGCTTATTCGATACGCTGGTTACGAAAAAAACGGGCGCATCATCGGCGACCCTGCATCACTTGAATTTACAAGATATTGTCAATCTTTAGGATGGACGGGAGCTGAAAGCGATTTTGATCTGTTGCCGTTTGTTTTTTCCGTTGGTGAAAATAGACCCGTTTTCTATCCGATTCCTGACAATTTAGTGAAAGAAGTTGAACTTGAACATCCAACCTTTAATTCATTCAAAGAACTAGCTCTGAAATGGTACGCTGTACCGATTATTTCAGATATGCGCTTAGAAATTGGCGGGCTTTCTTTCTATGCAGCTCCGTTTAATGGCTGGTATATGGGGACAGAGATTGGTGCGAGAAATTTAGCGGACGATTTTCGCTATAATCGATTGGAACAAGTGGCAGATCAGCTCAGCATAAATCGAACTAAGGAATCGTCATTGTGGCGAGATGAGGCATTGGTAGAGCTGAATCGTGCCGTTCTGCATTCTTTTCAACAAGCTGGTGTAAGTATCGTTGATCATCATACAGCGGCAAAGCAGTTTCAACAATTTATAAAAAACGAAGAGAAAGAAAATCGTTCTGTAACAGGAGACTGGACGTGGCTCATCCCGCCAATGTCGCCAGCGCAAACGAAGATCTTTCATCAATCCTTTCATGATGAAATGAATTCACCGAACTTCTTTTATGAGGACAGTCCTTATAAATAAGTCAATGTGCTATACTGCATAAATAACGAATCTTTATCGGAAAAAGGAAGATGTTCATGAATGTATTAAGAGTCGAAGGACTTAGTAAGACGTTTGGGGAAAAAGCGCTGTTTCAATCGATTGATTTTTCCATTGAAACAGGAAATCGGATCGGACTACTTGGCGTGAACGGAACAGGGAAATCAACGCTTTTAAAAACATTAGCAGGAATAGAAGGGAAAGAAGCAGGAAGTTTTTATCACGCCAATGATTTCACGATCGAATATTTGGCGCAACAACCGGACTTACCAGAAAATGAAACCGTTCTTGACTATATTTTCAAAAGTGATTCAGAGCTATTACGAACAGTTGCTCGCTATGAAGAAGGGCTCGCTAAGCTCGAACAAGACCCTTTGAATGAACAATACCAATCGACATTGTTAAAATTACAAGCAGAAATGGATAAGGTGGACGGTTGGGAAGCTAGTACTCAGGCGAAAACAATCCTTAGTAAATTAGGCGTTTTTGATGTTACCGCGCGTTTACGTACACTATCAGGAGGACAGAAAAAGAGAGTGGCGATTGCGCGATCTTTAATCCAGCCTGTAGATTTGCTTTTACTTGATGAACCGACTAACCATCTTGACCATGAAACGGTTGAATGGCTCGAGGGCTATTTAAAGCAATACCGTGGGGCACTTATTGTGATCACCCATGATCGCTATTTCTTAAATCGAGTCGCGACGACGATTTTTGAATTAACGAACGGTCAGCTTTATCGCTATGAAGGAAATTTTGAAACTTATTTAGAAAAGCGTGCTGAACGTGAAGAGCAGCTTGAACAAGCAGAAGCGAAACGACAGAATTTGCTCAGACGAGAAATGGCTTGGTTAAAAAGAGGCGCAAAAGCGCGTACAACGAAACAAAAAGCGCGAATTCAGCGGGTTGAAGCATTAAACAATCAGCAAGGTGTCAAAACGAAAGAGCATTTAGATGTGGCGATTGGGTCCAAACGACTTGGAAAGCAAGTCATTGAGCTAGAGAATGTAAGGAAATCGCTAAATGGAAAAGAGCTTTTTTCGAATCTCTCCTATCTACTGACGAACCAAGAGCGATTAGGCATTATTGGCGCGAATGGTAGCGGAAAAACGACACTGTTAAACATTATGGCGAATAGACTGGAGCCTGATGAAGGAACTTGTACAGTCGGAGAGACGGTTAAAATTGGTTACTACACCCAAGAAGATGCCGAACTAGATGGCACGCTGACTGTTATTGACTATATCAAGCAAGTTGCTGAAGTGGTTTATACAAACAAAGGCGATCAAATCACTGCTGAACAAATGCTTGAACGGTTTTTGTTCCCGCGTTCACAGCAATGGACGTACATTCGTCGTCTATCTGGTGGGGAAAAACGTCGTCTTTATTTGCTGCGCATCCTAATGGGAGAGCCAAACGTGCTATTTTTAGACGAGCCTACGAATGATCTTGATGTGGAGACGTTAGCTGTGCTTGAAGACTATATTGATACGTTTCCTGGAACGGTTGTGACCGTTTCCCACGATCGTTATTTTCTCGATCGAGTAGTAGAAACGATGCTTATATTTGAGAATGGTTCGATTCGACGATATCAAGGGGATTATACCGATTACTTGGAAGAGCAAACGATAGAGAAAGCTCCAAAAACGGTCAAATCGCCGATTGTTGAAAAGAAAAAGGCGCCAAAAAAGTTGTCGTATAACGAACAACGTGAATGGGATCAAATCGATGACAAGATTGCGTCCCTTGAAGAAAAACAAGCAACGTTAGAAGTAGGAATTCAAGAAGCAGGAAGCGATTACGGTAAAATTGCAGATACGATGAAAGAAAAGGAAGCAGTAGATGCAGAATTGGATCAGTTGCTTGAACGCTGGGCAGAGCTAGCAGAGAAGGTCGAGCAATTAAGTGAGTAGAGCTTTTAAGAGTAAAAGGCGGGGAAATCCCGTCTTTTTTTTGTGTTACGTGGAAGAAAAGTGGAGAAACTTGTAAATATGTTTCTGGATGAAAATGATTGATTATGATTGATTTTGGTTGTATAATAAAAAAGTCTCGACAGTAAAGAGGTGTGCACATGTTAACCGTGGAAAGACAAGAGATCATTATTCAGCTTGTTCAGCAAAATGAAGTTGTGAAAATTCAGGACTTAATCGAAGCAACTGGGGCTTCAGAATCAACAATTAGAAGAGATTTAACTGAGCTTGAACAAGGAAAGAAATTAAAGCGCATACATGGAGGCGCTACGCTTCTTCAAACGATGCGAGAAGAACCAACGATGGCACAAAAATCATCCAAAAACAGTCATGAGAAAAAGAAAATCGCGCAACGAGCTGCGGAGCTCGTTCAAGAGGGTGATTGTATTTTCTTAGATGCTGGAAGCACAACGTTTGAAATGATTTCTCATTTAAAGGGAAAGAACATTGAAGTTGTAACAAACGGTGTAATGAATATACAAGCATTAGTAGAAGCTGATATCGACACACATTCACTAGGTGGCCATGTGAAAAAAGGAACCTATGCATTTGTAGGCAGAGGTGCAATTGAGTCGATAGCTAGATTTCGATTTGATAAAGCGTTTCTTGGAACAAACGGCATTACCGTCAAAGATGGCTGTACAACACCTGATCCGGAAGAAGCCTATATTAAGACAAAAGCCATTCAATATGCTCAGCAAGCGATTGTATTGGCGGATCATACGAAATTTGAGGATGTCACGTTTTCTCCTTTTGCTTCAATAGAAGACGTTCATATATTGACGAGTTCGTATGTAAAAGAAGAAAAAGAGCAACTCTATCAAGAGTTAGTGAAAAGTACGGCAATAGAGGTGGTTAAATTATGATTTATACAGTGACCTTAAACCCGGCGATGGACTATTACGTCTCGTTACCAACTCTAGAAATTGGTCATGTAAACCGTTCAACAAATGATCGAAAAGCAGCTGGTGGAAAAGGGATAAACGTCTCAAGAGTTTTAAAAGCATATGGGACGCAATCAACAGCACTAGGGTTTATTGGTGGTTTCACCGGCGACTATATTCATGCAACGGTCACTGAAGAAGGCATTCAGTCAGACTTTGTAAGAATTAACGGAGATACCCGCATCAATGTGAAAGTGAAAGCAGAAGATGAATCTGAAATAAATGGCTGTTCTCCTGAAATTAGCGATGTGGATCTTCGTACTTTAGAAGAGCATTTAAATCAGTTAACGGCTGAAGATACAGTTGTGTTAGCCGGTAGTATTCCGCCGTCTTTACCGTCGAATCTTTACGCAAAGTGGGTCGAGCGATTAAATAACCAAGGCGTGAAGGTGTTTGTGGATACGAGTGGAAAAGCACTTGAGCAAATCATTCCTGCAAAACCATTCTTTATTAAACCGAATCAACATGAATTGGCAGAACTTACGAACTCGGTCATAGAAACGAAAGAAGATGCCATTCCACATGCAAAAGCGTTAGTTGAACAAGGGGTAGAGCATGTCCTCGTTACATTTGCTGGGGACGGGGCGCTTCTTGCTACTAAGGAAACCATCCTTTTCGCTAATGCGCCTAAGGGTAAATTGCTAAATTCAGTCGGTGCAGGGGACGCAACAGTTGCAGGATTTCTTCACGCGTATCATAGTGGAGCAAAATTAATCGATGCATTTCAATACGGAATGGCATCTGGAAGCGCCACAGCATTTTCACTAAGTTTTGGTGAGCCAGCTGAAGTTGAGCGCTTAACGAAAGAAATTAGCGTGCATTCCATATAAGGGGGACTGGAGATGAAGATCTCTGATTTACTAAAAAAAGATACGATCATTTTAGATCTACAAGCTTCCTCAAAAGCGACAGTCATTGATGAACTTGTGGCTAAGCTAGATGAAGCGGGTCGACTAAACGATAAAGAAACATACAAAGAAGCAATTCTTGCAAGAGAAGCACAAAGCACAACTGGGCTAGGTGAAGGGATTGCCATTCCACATGCCAAAACAGCGGCTGTCAAGACACCTGCAATTGCTTTTGGACGTTCGATTTCAGGTATTGATTATGAAGCGTTGGACGGTCAACCGAGTCAGTTGTTCTTTATGATTGCGGCCTCTGAAGGGGCGAATAATGAACATTTAGCAACGCTCTCAAAGCTTTCAACGTTTCTAATGGATACAGCTTTTCGCGACCAACTTCTCGCTGCTCAATCAATTGATGAGGTTATTTCAATTATTGATACGAAAGAAGCAGAAGAAGCTGACGAAGTAGAAGAGGATGTTCAACCTACTGCAGAAGAAGATACGTATATCATTGGCGTTACTGGGTGCCCTACAGGGATTGCTCATACGTATATGGCGGCAGATGCGTTAAAGAAAGAAGCGCAAGAACGAGGCTACTCGATAAAAGTGGAAACCAATGGCTCAGGCGGTGTAAAAAATCGCCTTACGAAGGAAGATATTGCTCGTGCTGACGGTATTATTGTGGCAGCTGATACAAAAGTGGAAATGGATCGGTTTGATGGCAAACGTATCGTTATCGCACCTGTGGCTGATGGTGTAAGAAAACCTTCCCAATTAATTGAACGTTCATTAGCTGGAAAAGAAGCGGTTTATTCTGCTCAAGGCGGAGCGAAGAACGACAATGACGAATCTGTATCATCAGGTGGATTTGGAAAAAGCATTTACAAGCACTTAATGAATGGTGTTTCAAACATGCTCCCATTTGTAATCGGTGGGGGAATTCTACTTGCCATTAGTTTCTTATTTGAAATTGAAAGCTTACTTGGGGAAGACAATGTTGTAACAACTATCCTAGGTACAATTGGTGGCGATAATGCTTTTGCGCTATTTATTCCTGTTCTAGCTGCATTTATTGCCATGAGTATTGCAGACCGTCCAGGTTTTGCTCCTGGTTTAATTGCTGGTTATATGGCATTCAACGGTGATGCTGGATTCTTAGGAGGATTACTAGCAGGTTTCCTCGCTGGTTACATGGCCCTAGGTGTGAAAAAAATCCTTTCAGGTATGCCGCAGTCGCTAGATGGACTTAGAACGATTTTATTTACACCAGTCTTAAATATCTTATTTACCGGTGTGATTATGTATTTCTTAATTGCGCCGCTTGCATCTGTGAATACAGGCTTACAAAATTGGCTTGGTGATTTAGGTACAGGTAATATGGTCATTCTTGGAATTGTACTTGGTGCGATGATGGCCATTGATATGGGTGGTCCAATCAATAAAGCGGCTTATACGTTCGGAATTGCGATGCTCGACGCTGGAAACATGGGTCCGCAAGCTGCGGTTATGGCGGCAGGAATGGTTCCACCACTCGGGATTGCGATTGCAACAACGTTTTGGAAATATAAATTTACAAAACAACAACGTGAATCTGGACGAACAAACTATGTGCTTGGCGCATCCTTTATCACAGAAGGTGCCATTCCGTTTGCGGCAGCTGATCCAATTCGCGTCATCTCTGCAAGTGTTGTAGGTGCAGCAATTGCTGGAGGGTTAACGGGTTTATTCCAAATTTCGTTACCAGCTCCTCACGGAGGCATTTTTACGATGTTGCTCGTAAATGATTCAACACTGTCCTACATGGGACTATATGCGGTCGCGATTCTTACAGGAGCGATCGTTACAGGAATCTTGTACGGCATTATGAAACGCCCGCTTGAAAAATAAACATAACGATAAAAACAAAGTCCGCTGAAAAAGGCGGGCTTTTTTTGAATTTATGAAAAGCGGGTATAGGAAAGGAAAGAGTCGATGTAAATTGCAGGAGGACAAGAAATGAAGCAAACAGAAACAATCAATCTATTAAATATGGATACAGCAACCTTTGAAGGAAAAACAATCACTGTTGAGAATGGGCGTATAATAGACAAAATTGATGCACCAAATGAACACTTGAATACGTATGCACTACCAGGTTTTATTGATAGTCATTGCCATATCATGCCTGGTTATGCATCGCTTTTTACAGCCGCAGGCGTAACAAGTGTACGCAATACTGCTGGGAATGCATATATGCTTGCACCCCTCATCAAAAATGGCCCAACTCCCTTTACGCCACACGTTTATTGGGCAGACCGCATGATTGATGGGGTGCCTGGTTTATGGGGAGGAACAAGCAGTGGTTCATTCACGACAACATCTAAGCAGGAGGCACGTGAAGAGGTTCAACGACAAGTTGAACAAGGTGCTTCGTTTATTAAAGTGTATGGTCGCTTGAAGAGAGAGGTCATGGAAGCTGTAGTGAACGAAGCGGAGCGACACCGCCTTGATGTTGCGGCTGATCTGTTAGCATCGACGGACGTAGATGCATTGACAGCTGCAAAAATAGGGGTACGCTTTCTGGAGCATAATTCGGGAATTATTCAATCCTTAATCCCAAGCTGGCATGTATTACTAGATGAAGCAGATGACAAGGAATGCTTAGATGGGGGGTTAGAAAAAGAAGCGCTCGCGAAAGTTTGCGAAGAGCTGAAGTCAGCTGGTGTCATCTTAACACCAACTTTAAGTCTGTTTGCGCAATCTATTAATGAACATCATTGGTCATCTTCTCTACCTTTCGAAACAGATGCCATGTTAAGCTTAGAGGAGCAGTGGAAGCAAGTCAGGCCACATATACAGTCACGAAAACAAGAGCGATTATTCCAAGCGACAAAACAGATTACAGCGGCTTATTACCAGATTGGCGGTACGATTTTAGCAGGAACCGATACTCCTTCAGGCGTAGATACGTACCCAGGTCAGTTGCTGCATCGTGAGCTACAGTTATTGGTGGAATGTGGATTAACTCCGTTTGAAGCGATTCAATCAGCAACATCGATTCCAGGTGAATTATTTGGATTTACTAGCAATTGTGACCCTGGTGAACATGCGGATTTAGTCATTGTGAAGGAAAACCCACTTCAAACCGTTGAAGCGACCTTGACGATTGACTGGATCGTGAAAGGTGGCAAATGGCATCGACCAGAGGCATTGTTAGCAAAAGCAGAGCAAAGCAGAAAGGATTATTCAGAAGAATGGTATAGGGAGCAAGAATAATCCTTTCACGACGATCTTAAGAAGAGTTACCCACATGTAAATAGGAAAAGCTAGGTGATTGAATGAACAAACAATTATTCTTCTCAAGTAACATAAACGCACCGCACAGCAAGGAAGAATTACTCATGTACGAGCCTTTTTGGCATATGGGCATTGTGACAAATGAAGAAGAACGTATGAAACGATTAGAGCGTCTACTAGGGGTACAGCACCTTGAAATGGAGCGTCTGAAAGTCTTGAAACAACAGCGGCAGCAGCGAGAGGCTATTCAAACAGCTTTAATAAAAGGGAGCGTCGTCGCTTGGGTAGGTCCATCGGCTGGAGAAGAGTTAGCTTTTTTGGAAATTGCAGAGCTGTTTGATCGAACGGAAAATTTGTACGTGCGGATCGTGCCAGGTCCTTTGCATATTCACGAGCGTGCTCCTGAGCTATTTCAAGAACTTGAACAGCAACCTCCATTAAAAAAGGAGGAGTGGATGGAGTTCATCCCAGCGTTTTCAAGCATTGAACAACATAAACTAATTGAGCGTGAAAATCTGTTTGCCTATAGTGGCCGAGATGAGCACTTTTTTGACGCAGAAGTATTAGAAGCACTTCGCCAGCTTGAAAAGCCCGTACCAGTGGAAAAGCTGGTTGCGGCCGTTTATGCAAAGAGACCTGACTATCCGGTACCGTTTTATTTTCAACGTGTGAATGAAAATAAACGTAAAGGTCATATTGTGCAAACCGATCGGTTGATTTCTTTAAGTGAACATCTACAGTAAAAGAGAGCAGGTGGAGGAAACGAATGGAAATGATTTCATACTCATATTGGAAGAGGAATCAAATAAAGGCTGTATTTAGTCGCTTTCCTTCATCGATCGTTACGTTTCGGATGGTCAGTCGTTATTACTTTATTTATTCTGTTCAGTGGTCAGAGCTGGATCCAATGGTCATACGTGAAGATTTAAAAGAAATGGAATGGATGATTAACGAAGAACTAGGACTTCAGGAATTCTATGAAAGTCGAAAACGTGCATTTTAATAGTAAAAAACGAGCACGCTGAATAGCGTGCTCGTCTCTTCTTTAAACAGACGCTTTTTGAAGTTTGTCAATAAAGGATAGAGAACGACCTGTTCCAATTGCCACAGATTCCAGTGGATTTGGTGCAATATGAACGGGCACAAAAATCTCATCCGAAATCCACTCTTGGAGTCCATTTAAAAGTGCGCCGCCGCCAGTTAAAAGCACACCTTGGTCGACAATATCTCCACTTAGTTCTGGTGGACAATCTTCTAATGTTGCTCTTAGCGCTTCTAATAGTTGAAGCAATAGCTCGCTCATCGCTTCTTGAATTTCAAACGAATGCAGCTCAATCGTTTTTGGAAGTCCATTCACCAAGTCACGACCACGTATTTCTAATGTTAATTTTTCATGCTCGATGGGTGCATAGCCAATTTCCATTTTGATTTGCTCTGCCGTACGTTCACCAATAAGAATGTTATAGGATTTACGAACATACTGAATAATGGCCTCGTCTAGCTTGTCCCCACCAACTCGCACAGAGTTAGAGGACACCACGCCACCGTAAGAAATGATGGCTACTTCGGTTGTACCTCCGCCAATATCAACAACGACATTTGCTGTCGGTTCTTCAACAGGTAGGTCTGCGCCTATTGCAGCAGCAACAGGTTCTTCAATAATGTGTACGTTTTTCGCCCCACAGCTTCGAACAGCGTCCAAAATAGCTCGACGTTCTACAGAAGTAGACCCTGTCGGCGCACATACAACAACGTTAGGTTTACGCATCGCAAGACCCATATTTTTGCTGGCTTTACGCATAATTTCTTTAAGTAAACTAGCCGTCACATCAAAATCAGCAATGACACCATCACGTAACGGACGAACAGCGACAATATGGGAAGGGGTTTTACCAACCATTTTTTTCGCTTCAATTCCGATCGCGAGTACGTCTCTCGTATCTATATTAAGTGCAACAACAGATGGTTCGTTTAAAATAATTCCTTTTTCCTTGCTATAGACAAGTATGTTTGCTGTTCCTAAATCAATTCCAATTTGTGCTGTTGAAAACATAATAAGTCACCACATTTCTTCCTTATTCTTTGACTACAAGATAGTGTAACAATTGTGTGGAGAGAGATAAAGTGAAAAAGGATGGAAAAAAGGTTGCATTTAGATTGTAAGAAATAAGTCGGAGTTCCTGTTTTGTTACTTAAATGTAAAGAAGCACCTAAATAAAGGTGCCTCAAAAGGTGGGGGGGGGGAGGGTATGAAAGGATTAGGGACTTTACTAAAACGATCGATCGTTTAGTGAAATCACCCTCTTATTTGGTATATACCCTATTTCGTCTTACGTAAACTTTTTTTACAATAAAATTTGTGCTACTCTTCTTGTACGAGAGGAGAGAGCGGAATGAGTGGAATTATTTTGTTTGATGGTGTGTGTAATTTATGTAACCATTTAGTGGACTTTGTGATAAAAAGAGATGTAAAAGGTCGTTATCAATTTGCTTCTCTTCAATCTGAAAAAGGTATGGCGTTGCTTAAAGAACACAATATACGTCTTGATTTACATACTATGGTCGTGATTGAAAATCAACAAGCGTACACAAAAAGTGATGCTGCATTAAGAGTTTTCCCTAAATTAAAAGGTTTGTGGCCACTTTTTCGGGTGCTAATAATTGTTCCTCGACCTATTCGTAATAAATGTTATGACTGGATTTCTCAAAGTCGGTATCGTTTATTTGGGAAAAAAGAGTCGTGTCGATTGCCAACAAAAGAAGAACAAAGCCGCTTTTTAACATAATGTTTGAATGTTTATTAAGAGTTGAGGCGTGAAAAAAATCGAGAATTGTGCTATAATTACAAAAAGCATGAGGGGGCATCATTGTGGAACAAACTGAATTGCAACCATATCTCAAGGCTAAGTTGGAAAAGGCAAAGACTCAATTTGAACGCACAATTGATTGCAAGCATACAGAATTTGATGACTTGTATCCTTATATTTCAGAACAACCGCAATTTTTCTGGTACAAACGATACGTTGCGTGGCAGGAATTATTAACACTTGTCCAGATGGCATCAGACTTTAACGTGAATTGGGAAGAGTTATTTCTAAAAAAACAAACCATTTATATTAAAAAGCGCATTCTTGATGCAAAAGTACTGGATAACTGGTATGAGCAATCAACAGCAGATTCAGCGCAATAAACGATAAGCAAAACGCCTCAGATATTCTGAGGCGTTTTTTTATAGCGTGATTTGATGACACGTTCTGTTTGTTCTGTTAGAAATCTACACCAACTACAAACTTAATTCAACGTAATAGAAGCGTTATGTTGGTTGTAAATCTCTTTTATTTTTTCACCAATATCTTCTTCAAGCTCATTGCGAGTTGGCATACTATCATAGTTTTGAATGATGTGAAAAGTTTGTAATGAAAGTAGGAGATAAGGGTACTTTTCGTCTTTATCAAGAACGACAACATAAATCTGTTCATTTTCAGTGCAAACAAAATTCCCGACTTCCTCTACAGAACGTTTTCGCTCCACATTGATTTCCATCTATGATCCTCCTCTTTTTA
Organism: Shouchella sp. JSM 1781072; assembly: GCF_041949915.1. Classification (NCBI taxonomy): domain Bacteria; kingdom Bacillati; phylum Bacillota; class Bacilli; order Caryophanales; family Bacillaceae; genus Shouchella; species Shouchella sp. JSM 1781072. The sequence continues at coordinate 43,574 of NZ_JBHFQE010000004.1, read as the reverse complement.
TCATCATGGTCAAGAAAAAGGAATTCTATTCAACTCGTTTTCATTTCATAAGAATACTGCTTTCGTTTTTAAAGGTTAAACGGTACTATGATACAAGAGTAGTAGATTCGGAAGCGAAAGGAATGATAAAAAGCAGGATGGCAAAGCAAAAATTTTATGTTGTTTGGGCAGGAAGAAAGCCTGGTATATACCGTACGTGGGCAGACTGTGAAAAACAAGTCAAAGGATACAAGGGTGCTAGATTTAAATCATATGAATCACAAACTGAAGCAGAGCGTGCTTATGAAGGGAAGCCAACTTCAACTGGGACCAAAAAGGCGGCTAAATCTGTTAAACAGGTTAGCAGCAATACGGCTGAAGACGTTATATGGGATAGCATTAGCGTTGATGTTGGAAGCCACGGGAATCCTGGAAAAGTAGAGTATAAAGGTGTTGATACAAAAACCGGCGCCATTTTATTTGAAAAAGAGCCAATACAGTTAGGCACGAATAATATGGGCGAATTTTTAGCGATTGTACATGGTCTAGCTTATTTAAAGGAGAATCAATTAACGAAGCCCGTTTATTCGGATTCAAGAACAGCGATTAGTTGGGTGAAAAAGAAAAAAGCGAATTCAACGTTAGTACGCAATGATAAAACGCGCGAAATATGGGACCTTGTTAACCGAGCTGAACAATGGTTAAAAGAGAACCCGAATCATCATCAAGTGCTGAAGTGGAATACCGAGCAGCATGGAGAAATTAAAGCGGATTATGGGCGTAAAAGCTAAGAAGAGTGAAAGCAGCCTATTTAGGGTAAACCACCATTAGGAATCTCTGAAAAGGAAGTGATGATTATGTACGAAACGCTAAAAGGTGTCCAACAAGAATACGTATTTTCTGGCGCTTTAAAAACGTTTCAAGCACGAAAGCAGCAATTATTGAAGCTTAAAGACATGCTACAAAATCACGAAAGCGAACTGTTAGCTGCTGTAAATAAAGATTTAAATAAACAAGAAGCGGAAGCCTTTATGATGGAGCTAGGTACCGTTCATTCAGAAATTAATCATACCTTGGAATCGCTAGAAGAGTGGATGGAGCCTGTTAAGGTGAAATCACCTGTTACCCATACCGGTTCAACGAGCTATGTGGTAAATGAGGCTTACGGAAGTGTCTTAATCATCGCGCCATGGAATTATCCTATTCAATTAACCTTTTCGCCTCTCGTTGGTGCACTTGCTGCAGGGAATAGTGCGGTTATTAAGCCATCTGAGTTAACGCCTCACACATCAAGCGCAATCGCAGGAGCCGTCCGCTCCACGTTTGCACAAGAAATTGTAGCGGTGGTGGAAGGGGATGCCAAAACATCAGAAGCTTTGCTAGAGCAAGGGTTTGACTATATTTTCTTTACCGGTAGTGTGGCTGTAGGAAAAATTGTGATGAAGCATGCGGCTGAACATTTGACGCCTCATACATTAGAACTAGGTGGCAAAAGCCCTGCGATTGTTGCGGAAAATGCGAAGCTTGATTTAGCTGCAAAACGCATCGCTTGGGGGAAATTCACAAACGCAGGCCAAACGTGTATTGCGCCTGACTATGTAATGGTTCATGAAGATGTCTATGAATCATTTCTTAAGAAACTTGAGAAACATACGTATAACTTGTTCTCGAAAAGAACGAAAGAAGGCACGTATACGCAAATTGTTAACGAAAAACATTTTGATCGCTTAGCTGCATATTTGGATAATGGAGACACCGTTTTAGGTGGTCAGCATTCAAAAGAACATCGTTTGATTGCACCGACCATCTTAAAGAACGTTGATTGGGATGCGCCAATTATGAAAGATGAAATTTTTGGTCCGATATTACCCGTTTTCACGTATAAGTCATCAACAGAAGTGATCGTGCGCGTTCGATCATTACCAAATCCTTTAGCACTTTATGTGTTTTCTGAAGAAGAACAAACGCAAGCGCTCTATTCGGAACAGCTTTCTTTTGGAGGCGGCTGCATCAACGACACCATTATGCACGTTGCAAACCCTCATCTTCCGTTTGGCGGCAAAGGACCTAGTGGCATAGGAGCTTATCACGGATATGAAAGTTTCCGCACATTTTCGCATCAAAAGGGCATGCTAAAGCAAACGACGTCATTTGATATGCCACTACGGTATAAAAGTGGAAAAATGGCCAATAAAATCATTCGAAGTGTGTTCAAATAGGAGTGTTGATATGAAAGAAACATTTGATGTAATTGGTGTAGGAATCGGCCCATTTAATTTAGGGCTGGCGGCACTAATAGAAGAAAAAACTACGTTAAAAAGTGCGTTTTTCGATGAAACAAACGTTTTTCAATGGCATCCTGGCATGCTGTTAGATGGGACCGATCTACAGGTCCCTTTTCTAGCTGATTTGGTCTCATTTGCAAATCCTATGAGTCAGTATTCGTTTTTAAATTATGCTCATGTACATGATCGTTTAATGTCATTTTTCTTTTTTAATCGCTTTGATGTGCCGAGAAAAGAATACAATGCATACTGCCACTGGGTTGTAACACAACTAAATAACTGTCACTTTGGCAAGAAGGTTGTGGACGTTCAATACGTAAAAAGCGATGCTTGTTATCAAGTAACAGTAGAAGATAGTGACAAGACAGAGCACTATTATTGCAAACATCTTGTCGTTGGCACTGGAAGTGAACCAATTGTCCCTGCAAATGTTGAGGGCGGTTTAAATGAAGATATCATCCATTCAAGCTCCTATGGGTTTTACGAAAAAGAAATCAAAAAAGCGAAATCCATTACGGTTATTGGGTCAGGTCAAAGCGCAGCAGAGATTTTTTACAAATTATTGGATGATCAATTAGAAGAACAATATGAATTAAGCTGGTTCACTCGTTCGCCAGGATTTTTTCAATTGGAAGATTCGAAACTTGGACAAGAGTTGTTTTCACCTACTTATGTCGATTATTTTCATAATCTCACCTACGAACAAAGAGAAGAAGCGCTACCGTTGCTTGGAAATTTAAGAAACGGTGTGCAGCAAAAAACATTGCATAAGATTTACGATAAACTGTACCATCGAAGCATTGAAACTAAACAATCGCCAGCACTTATTCAAGCTGCCATCGAAATCAATCAAGTGGAAACCTCTAATTCCGGTGACTATCTTTTATCCGGTAAGCAGTGGCAAGAAGATCAGTCGTTTACCCATCAGTCTGAAAAAGTAATCTTTGCAACAGGCTATAAACCGCATATCCCAGATTGGCTAAGCGCAATGATGAAAGATGTCAAGATGGAGTCAGAATCAGAATTTGCTGTAACTCGTAATGCTGAATTGATCTTCCATGATCAACGAGAAAATCGTGTATTCGCGCTTACAAATTTAGAGCATGCATTAGGAACGAGCGCCACGAATTTAGGGTTATCGGTTGAGCGGAATGTTCGGATTATTAATCAATTAGCGAATCAAAAAGTGTATAAAGAAAGCCCAGGACCTGTGTTTCAACAATTCTCTCATAAAGGGTAAATATCCGCTACCTCAAAGATTAACCAATAAGAATAATTCTTAAAAAAGAATCCTTGTTGATTTAGGTTTGAAAGATTTTAGGGTGGGGAATAGTTTTCTACGACACAAGAATGAAATCTTTTAAATTTGTTTTTCTTGAGGAGGAATTACATATGACCCGGTTAACAGACAATCAAGGGCATCCAATTTATGATAATCAAAATTCAAGAACGGCTGGTCAGCATGGACCAACGATGTTGGAAGATTATCATCTAGTAGAAAAGTTAGCTCATTTTGATAGAGAACGAATTCCTGAGCGTGTGGTGCACGCTAGAGGTGTAGGTGCATACGGCGTTTTTAAAGTGAAAAACAACTTGAAACGTTATACAAAAGCAGCTTTATTTGCTGAAGATGGAAAAGAAACACCATTATTCGTACGGTTTTCAACGGTAATTCATGGCGGTACTTCGCCAGAAACGTTAAGAGATCCACGTGGGTTTTCAGTTAAATTTTATACAGAAGAAGGAAACTACGATTTTGTTGGAAACAACTTACCTGTTTTCTTTATTCGAGATGCGATTAAATTTCCAGACGTGATTCATTCTTTAAAGCCTGATCCACGGACGAATATACAAGATCCAGATCGCTATTGGGATTTTATGTCGCTTTCACCTGAAACGACAAACATGATGGTGCATTTATTTACAGACGAAGGCATTCCGGCTTCATACCGTGAAATGCGTGGCTCAAGTGTCCATGCATTTAAATTTGTAAACGAGCATGGCAATATGGTTTACGCGAAGCTTCGTTGGGTTCCAAAGAAAGGCATTCGTAATTTATCTGGCGAAGAAGCGGCGGAAATTCAAGGACAAGACTTCAACCATGCAACAAGGGATTTCTATGAAGCAATTGAAAATGAAGATTTTCCTGAATGGGATCTTTATGTACAAATCCTTGACCCGGCTGATTTAGATAACTTTGACTTCCATCCTCTTGATGCAACGAAAGATTGGCTAGAAGAAGACATTCCATATCAACATGTAGGTACGATGACGTTAAATCGTAATCCTGACAATGTGTTTGCAGAAACAGAACAAGTTGGATTTAATCCAGGTAACTTGATACCAGGAATTGAGCCTTCTGAAGATAAAATGTTGCAAGGACGAATTTTCTCTTATTCTGATACGCAGCGTTACCGTGTTGGCGCAAACTATTTGAACCTACCTGTAAACTGTCCATTTGCGCAAAAAGCGAATTTTCAACGTGATGGAGCCATGCCTGTAGGCCAGCAAACAAATCCAGTTAATTATGAGCCAAATCGTTACCAAGAAACGCCAGACGAAGCAGAAGGCTATGAAGATTACCGAGCTCCTATACAAGGAACAATCGGTCGAATGGCAATTGAAAAGAAAAATCACTTTGGACAAGCTGGTAAGATTTACCGCAATTACGAGGAAAGTGTGAAACAAGCACTCGTGAAAAATATTGTCGGTGATTTAGAGCAAGTCAAACAAGAAACTGCTCTACGCGCAGTTTGTAATTTCTACCGTGCCGATGAATCATTAGGGCAGAGATTAGCAGATCAATTAAATCTTGATATTTCCGAGTATGTCCAGCAGGCGGAGAAATAAGAACTGGTTCTGATGCGAAGTAGTTATATAGTCTAAAGAGAAGACAAACGATCCAATCTGGTCGTTTGTCTTTTTTTATGAGAACTTAAAGCTTTTAAGGTATAGCTTTCGGTTCGAGAGCCTTCTTTGTTTAAACAATTATTTGCGCTCGGTGAGGTTCTTCTTTATGATTTAAAAAAGGGGGAAAGTTATGAAAATTATAGACTTTGAAAAAGGATACGCACGTGCGACAGCAAAAATGTGGAACGAAAGTCGTGAAAATTTTGGCGGTGGTGATACGGTTGAAACCGCCGAAGATCGCGAAAAAGAAGAGCGAAACTCGGGGAATATCGCCACTATGTTGGCGATAAAAGAGGAAGAGGTTGTTGGGTACTGTGGACTTGCTGAATTTCATGCAGATCGAGATGCTCTTTACATTCCGTTATTGAATGCTCATCCAAAGTATATCGGGAAAGGAATTGGAAAAGCTCTTGTTCTTGAAGCCATTCAGCGTACCTTCAAAGCAGGTTGGTCTCGGCTTGATCTGCATACATGGCCTGGAAATACAAAAGCTGTTCCTCTCTATAAACGCTGCGGATTTTTTTGGGAGGATCGAGAAGAAACAACTCATTTAATGAACTTTATCCCATTAGTTTTACAGCACCCCTTTTTAAAACAATATTTGAATGAATCTAACTGGTATGCTGCATTAAAACGGGACTTGTCGGTGAAGCCTGATCGTGAGAAACAGGGAGAATTCTCCATTTTTACATATGAATTTGAAATAGACGGAGAGCTTATTACGGTAGGAATCGAGCATTCTAGCAGGAAAATTTATAAGGTTGAAACAAATGAGTTCAATCTAGAATGGCTTCTTCCGCATAAACAACTTTTCCCAACTATTTCTTACAAAGCCTCACTCAAATTGGTGAACAAGCGAAATCAGTCAATGCCTGTACGTGTACAGGATGAAGATGAACGTCTGAATTTGCATGTGAAAATTGACGACGAAATACCAGCGAAGGGCGAGAGAATCTATACCTTTCCATTTAATATAGATGAAGTAAAAGCGGAAGATGAAGCCATTTCTGAATGGAAAACATACCCTTATGCGACTTTGACTGCACACATACATGACATAAATGTTCCTCTATCTTGTGGATATGTGGTGAAAAAACCATTACATGTAAGCGCTAGCGATTTTACGAGCCATCAACGGGAGCAGCTATTTTTACATGTTCGAAATCAGCTACCAACGCATCAAATAGTGAAGGTTCAAGGAAAAGAACATCCGTTACTTGAGTGGATAGATAGGGAAGGGACCATTGAAGTTGCGCCTAATCAAACGAAAACCCTTCCATTCTCCTGTAAACAAAAACAAGAAGGTGTTGAACCTCTTCATTTCACTATTGCATTACAAGATAAAAAAGAGCATACGCCTTCTCTTTATGAAGAGCGTGTCCCGTTTTATATTGATGGTGAGAATAGCACTGGGTCCTTTCAACAAGATCAAACGTTTGTGGTTGTAAATGGAAAGCAGCAGCTTGTTTTTCATCAAGATACAGCTTTAACCACGTTTATTCAAGCGGGTATTGAGCAGCCATGGACCATGCTTCATCCGAGTTTTAATGATCCATTAACGAATGAGTTGGCAAACGTTGGCTGGCAGTCCATTCATTCAGATGTGAAAGAACGTTTCCAAACGGTTATGGTAACCTATCCCCTCAATCAAGGGAATGCAGAGTGTACGATTCAATATAAATGGACGCATCATCACATCCTGGAAGCTGAATACTTCATAACCAATAAAAGTAGTCAGCCAATCGATTTAAAGCAAATGATTGTGCCTTTTTATTTTAAACCAAATGATTTCTACCTCTCTACTAATCAAGAAATTAAACATTTCTCACAAATTCAACAATATTGGATTGATGACGTCCCCTTGGAAGAGTGGGATGTTGAATGGGTGTTTTTAGAATGGGAAGATGGCACTCTTGGTTTGGAAGCGGATAACGGGGCACAGTGCTTGGAAATTGATGATGATTTATGTTTTCGATGGACGCTGGAACCGCTTGAATCTGGAGAAACATCCGGCCCTATGAAAGTAACTTTATTTCCAAATGTAGACGGAAATATTGAGTTGTTTATGAAGAGAAAAAAAGCAAAACAAACCATTCAAAAACAAAAGCTTGTGTCATTTAGAGAGCACGGATTTTATCGAGATAATCAAGCGCTTAAGCTGCAATTTAATACAGGTATCCAACAAGCTGATCAAGGAGAAGTGATGGTCAGCGATCAAACAGAAACGACCTATAGCTTTGACACGCAAGATGGACAAACCGATCTTAACCATACTGTTTTGGCAAACAAAGAGAATGGGGTTACACCATTAACGATTCACTATAAGGGAAAATCGATGCAAGCAATAAGTATGCTACAGGCATTGCGTGTAGGTAGTGAGCCAGTTGTCTCAAAGGTAGAGAAAAAAGAAGGCCTAGACGTCCATGTTATTCATAACGGGCTGCTCACTTTTAAAGTTGCAAATGATTACTATCCAGCGGTTTATTCTGTCTACACAGAAGAAGAATGGTTTGATCATTCTTTTCCGCAGTCAGGTGCAAAAAGTTGGTGGAATCCATGGGGTGGGGGAATCATGACGATTCCTGCAGGGTTGCAGCTACGGACAATTGCTGAACAAAAAAGAAAAACCACTTTTGTTACTCGTAAGGATCAATGGGGACAGGTCTGGACAGGAATAAAAATTTCTTTTACATTTAACGATCATAAGCAATGGCAAAATGCGACTGTTCATCAGTATTTTTTAACGATTCCACAATCAAGTCTACTAGTCCATTATACGGAGTTAGAAAATGGAGCAAACTGTGTGTTGGATCAATCCTTTTTGACAGGAGCCTTTTTCAATCGGAAAGATGGCGTTTTCTATCCTACTGAAGCAGACGATGTTGCATTTGTTTTATCTGGAGGTTCACAAGCGTTTGGAGGAACAAATTTAGCACAAGTCGCTAGGTTATATAAAAAAGAGGTAGACGAAACGCTTATTGTTGTTCGACCAGATCAGCAGCATGATGCGGAGTTTTATGAGAATAAAGATGTCTTTTCATACATGACAAGAGAAGCAATTGAACGCTTTCCAGGTGATGGAATTGTACAGTCTCGTCCTCATTCCTTTATTTTCACTTCAGGTTTATCAAAGGGTACAGGTTGGGAATGGTTACGTTCACTGCAATTTAAGGAGGAATAGAACGACGTTGAAAATTATTGATGCACATGTTCACTTTTCTAGGATTCACACATTTCAAGAAACCGCAATGAACGATAGTTTGCTTCATTATGATCACAAGGGAATTGAGCGTGAATTCAAAGACGCCAATGTAATCGCATCGGTTGGAATGGGCGTGGAAGAAAGCAAACTAGGTGCGTTTCCAGATCAATCGGCTCCAGATTTAATGGGTCTTGATTTACCAAATCGTCCACCATCGATGGGGATTTGTATTGGGATTAATCCCTTTTTACTAACAGCACATTCAATTGAGAGGCTAGATTCGTTGTTAGAATTTAAAGAGTATGTTGGTATCAAAATTTACTTAGGTTACTATCCTTACTATGCTTTTGATGATGTATATCAACCAGTTTATGAGATGGCAAAAAAACATCAAGTTCCTGTAGTGTTTCATACAGGCGATACCTATGCAGAAACAGCCATTTTAAAGTATGCACACCCCTTAACAATTGATGAGGTAGCTGTAAAGCATCGAGATGTCACGTTCGTTATGGCACATTTAGGCGATCCATGGTGCCTAACTGCTGCTGAAGTGATGTATAAAAATCGAAATGTATATGCAGATTTATCTGGTCTCATCGTAGGCACAGACGAGAAAGTGAATCGGCACAAGGAAAAAGATAACCCTTATTTTGATCATTTTAAGCACGCGTTAATTTATGGTGATGCCTATGATCGCTACATGTTTGGAACGGACTGGCCGCTGGTTGGCGTCAAACCATACATGGAGTGGCTTACGGGAATTATACCGGAAAAACATCACCAAATGTTTTTCCACGATACTGCCCTGCATGTGTTTCCAAAACTAAATGCATTAATTTAAGCATAAGCTCCTGTCTGATTTCATAGGTTTAAATGAGATCAGAGGGGGCGTTTTGATGTATAGACAATGGACGAGCTATAAGAAAGAAGAAAAAATATTGCTAGGATGTAGTTTTTGCACCGTTCTATTTATGGTTTCAAGTTTGCTTTTCTAACATTTAACGTGCAAATCTTCAAAATAAATGATACGATTATTACGGGTTTCGAAATAAGCCGTTCTTTGAGGAGGATACATATGAACGAAACAGTGAATTTTCCGATTACATGGGATTTGGATTCGATCTTTAAAGGTGGAAGTGATTCGAAAGAATTTACAGAATTCTTCAACGAAACGGACAAGCAATTAGATTTTTTGTTAGCAAAAGAAGATCTTAACGTGGTGGACTTGGTCCAAGCGATAGAGACGATTACGCCGAGACTTCGCCAAACTGGTGCATTTGTATCGTGTTTATCGGCTCAAAATGTTAAAGATAAAAAAGCGCTTCTCTTGCTTGAAAATGTACAAGAACAACAAGTGAAAACGCAGAAGCTAGTGCTTCGTCTAGAAGATGAACTACGAGATTTATCAGACGAGGCGTTTTGTGAGCTTCTTTCAAATGAGAAAGTAGCGCCATCTGCTTTTTTACTTGAAAAAACGCGGAGTCGCGCAATGGATAAAATGAGTTCAGAGAAGGAAGAACTTGCTTCAAAGCTTGCTAAAGATGGTTATCATGCCTGGGGGTCCGTGTATAACGAGGCTGTTGGCAGAATGGTGATTCCTTTTGAAGAAGATGGCGAAACAAAAATGTTGTCGGCAGGACAATTACATAATCGCTTAGGAAGTACGAATCGTGAAGTAAGAGAGCGTGCCTCAGCAGCATCTTTAAATGCGTGGGAAGAGCAAGCTCCATTATTCACTCAATCATTGAATCGCTTGGCTGGATTTCGATTAAAGCTCTATGAAGAGCGTGGCTGGGAAAATGTGCTGAAAGAACCTCTAGAATTAAATTTAATGACAGAGGAAACCCTCACTACAATGTGGGATACGATTACAAAGAACAAGCCTGAATTTTATGCATATATGGATAAAAAAGCAGCTCTACTAGGGGTCGAAACCTTAGCTTTACACGATGTAGGGGCACCGTTACCTTTAGAAGATGAGTCAAAGAATTCTATTTCATACGAAGATGCATGCCAGCTCATTATCAAACATTTCAAACGGTTCAGCCCTAAAATGGCAGATTTTGCAGAAATGGCATTGAGAGAGGGATGGGTAGAAGCAGAAAATCGGTCTGGTAAACGTCCTGGTGGATTCTGTACAGGCTTCCCAATGGAGCAAGAATCTCGAATTTTTATGACGTATGATGGTTCTATGTCAAACGTTGCGACTCTTGCACATGAATTAGGTCATGCTTATCATAGCTGGTGCTTAAAAGACAATGATGTTCAGTCACAAAAGCAATACCCAATGAGTATCGCGGAAACAGCTTCTACGTTTGCGGAGATGATTGTGGCAGATGCGTTAGTTGACGAAGCAGACAGTGAAGATGTGAAAAAGATGTTGATTGAAAACAAACTGTCTCGATCTCTAGCATTTTTTATGAACATTCATTCTCGCTTTTTGTTTGAAACACGTTTTTACGAAGAGCGGAAACAAGGAATGGTTCCTACAGAACGATTGAATGAGCTTATGATTGAAGCGCAAAAAGAAGCATACGGTGAAAAAGTTTCATCCTATGATCCATATTTTTGGGCATCAAAGCTACATTTTCACATTACAGGACAACCATTTTATAACTTCCCGTATACATTCGGTTACTTGTTTAGTATGGGGATTTATGCAAGAGCGTTAAAATCAGAATCTTCTTTTGAAGATGCGTATATTGCATTGTTGCAAGATAGCGGTCGGATGTCCGCTGAAGCTTTAGCAAAAAAACATTTAGACGTGGATCTAACGAAGCCTGATTTTTGGCAAGAAGCCATTGATGTTATTTTAGAAGACATTCGACAATTTTAATACATTCGTGAACACATAGTTTGTTGGGCAACCAATACGCTATGTGTTTTTTATTAACCGAATGAATTTCATAATGGAAAGTAAGAGTTATTTTTGGGTCGTTTTTCGAAAGCTACTCTAGATAGAAGCGTATAAATGTGGAATGGTTTTGTAAAACAATCTAAAAAGGCTGGAACATAAGACAGTGTGAAGACTTTCGTTGTATCTTATAGTGAGGTAACGAACGCATGAACTCATATAAAGATAAGAAGTGTTTTAAGGGGCGCTTCCTTTTCATATGCCATTTTGTATGCGCTTAAACATATCTATTTGCAAATCCCTTTATGAGTAAAATAGAATAATGATAAAATAATAGAAATCGCTTAATTAACGGAAAAGAATAGGAAGCACGCATATTATTAAGTACCGATTAAGGAGAGGTGAAGATGAATAGAGCAACATGGATAATTTTTGGCAGTGCATTGATGTTGGCGGCATGCTCGCCAGATGAAGAGCGTGCCGAATCACCTGAAGTGAATGGAACTACTAGTGAAAGCCAAACCGAATCAACAGATGAAGACAACGAGGTTAATGATACAGAAGAGCGCAGTAGTGAAGAATCAGATGATGCGACCACAGAGGATCGTGAAGACGATGAACCACAAGCAAGTGATGATGAGCAAGCTGAAGAAACGAATGAATCTCCAGAAGAAGAGCAGAGCAGTGATGGTGAAGTGTCATTGAATCCTGAAGAAATCATTGCCAATGCGATTGCCGCAGAAGAGCAGTTTGAGCAGTATTCACTTGAATGGCAGCATCATGATGTGGCAGAAGATGGTGCCGTAAGGGAAGCCAAAGGGTATACCGTGTTAAAATATATGGCGAATCCAAATGGTCCTGATTATTACTATCGTGAGACTTCTGGTACGGAGTTGGCTGAAGAAGAAGGGGGAACGGTCTATGAAGCGCAAACCCCTGAAGCTCGGTCAATGTATATAGAGGGAGACGATCATGTCACTTTGCTTCGTGCAAATGATGAACAGGTACCAACGATTTCTCAAGTAAAGTTAAATGAATTTATCGGTGATTATTCTGTTTATGACATAGAATATAGAGGGATCTTTGAAACAGAAGGCTTCAGAGCACACCATCTATTTGCCGTATCCGATAATGAAAACACGGAAATTAATCTGTGGTTTGACACTGAGACCGGTATCCAAGTTAGACAAAATCAGTTTTTTGCGGGTTATGATGGTACGGTTTCACGCTTAACGATGTTTGATCCAGAGGCTGAATTAACGGATGCCGATTTCCAAATTAGTCATGTTAGTCAATATTCGATTATTGATGAACGATAAGAAAAAAGAAGCTTTTCCATAAAAGGAAGCTTCTTTTTTTTCCTTTAGTAATCGTGTCCATCACTTTGTAAGTAAGCTTTATCTTTAAAAAATAACCGCCAAAACCAAATAAATACAGGAATTAGCACGGCTAAACCGATGATGAAGCCAATCATTAGATAACGAAACATGGTTTCATTTGTAAATGCATCATAAATCGTGACGTCAGGGTATAGGAGATAAGGCAAATGAGCCATTCCATAAGCTAAACTGGCGAGACCGAATTGGATGACGGTGAAAATTAATGCGACCCGCGGTTGCCCTAATTCTTTATTTTTAGATGGCCACCACAATGCGCTATAGCCAATGCCAAACGCAAGGAGAGAAGCTGTGTACCATCCCCATAAGTCCATAAAATTTTCGAACATCCAAGGCGCCTCTGGAATTAATGTGAAGATCGCCGCAATGGCAACTACAAGCGTAATTGGACCGAGAATAAGCGCGTTTCTTCGGTACGTATGGGCTGTACTCATATCGCCAGCTTCTTTTGAGTAATCTGCCATAAAGAGTGACGAGATAAACAACTCTGTCATTAATCCGAAGCTAATATGAGTATAAAATGCGGGACTTTGCAAAAGTCCGTCTAACAGAATGTATTGTCGTTCGTCTGCTACTGTAACAAATCCACCAATGGCAGCTGGAAGAATGCTGATTAAAATCGCTGGAATAATTAATCCGCACGTACCAGATACGAGAGTGAGCACACGAGAATATTTTTCCGTACTGAAAGCATAGACCATAAAGGCACTTCGAATCGTTAGCAGCAATAGGACTAAACAGAACGGAACAATCATTAATGTACCAAGTGTAGGTGCAGCACCAGGAAATAATGCAACAAACGCTACAACTAATAAAACGAGAAAGACGTTAGTTACTTTCCATGCAGGAGATAGGAAGTTGTTCGCAATCCGTGAAGCTTGTACGTTATTTCTACGCTCATAATACATGGCCCAAAAACCAGTTCCAAAGTCAATTGAGCCCGCAACAGCATAAATGAATAACATGACCCATATTAACAAAATGGCTAAATAAACGGGTTCCATCTTTCTCCCTCCTTATGATCCAATTGCATTCATATCTTGCGTAAGTGGGTTTCGCTTAAAATAAAAGTACAGCACAAGACTTGTAATGACGAGTAGCACCGCATACAGCACAGCAAAGAAGAAAAAGATGATCCCTAAGTTTCCTGATGTCGTTGCTGCTTCAGATGTACGTTGAATGTCAAAAATCGTCCAAGGCTGTCTGCCTGTACAGCTAAAGATCCAGCCAGTTTCAATTCCGATCATAGCAAGTGGACCGGAAGCGACAAACGCAGCTAAAATCCATTTAGGAAAGGCGAAGTTCTCTTTCTTCCGCTTCATAAACCAGTAAAGCAAGCCCCCACCTGAAATGGCAATTAACCCACCTCCAATAAAAACCATGACATTAAACAGAGTATGTACAATAAGCGGTGGCCAATTTTCTTGTGGAAAATCGTTTAGACCTTGAATAATACCGTCAGTAGAGTATGTGGCAAGCCAGCTTAACAAACCAGGAATTTCTAACCCACCGATCACTTCATTTTCTTCAGGACTTGGAACACCAAAGAGTGTCAAAGGTGCGTTTGATTGTGTTTCAAACAGTCCTTCTGCAGCGGCGAGTTTAATCGGAATTTCCTCATAGAGCATAACGGTTGTGTCATGTCCCGTTAATCCTGTCCATAAAGACATGCCTAATCCGAAAATAAGTGCCATCAGCATCCCTTTATGATGGTAGCGACGTTCAGCTTCTGTAATAGAAGGTTTCATTAGCTTGTAAGCCGCAACTGCAACTAAAACAAATGCACCAGTCATATAAGCTGTACTAACTACGTGTAGAGAGGTTGCCCAAAAGCTCGTTGATAAAGCAGCGGACAGTGGATTCACATTTGTAATTGTCCCGTTAACAATGTCAAATCCTTCAGGTGTGTTCATCCAGGCGTGGGCACTTGTGATGAGGACGGCTGAAGCCACAGCTCCAAATGCGATGAAGAAAGAACTAATGATTCGCATTGTCGTAGTTAAACGGTCAGCCGCATAAACGTAAATAGCGAGAAAAAGTGATTCTAAAAAGAAAGCGAATATTTCAATCTGAAACGGTAGTGCGATAACCTGGCCAACGATCTCCATGAACCCTGGCCATAGCAGAGAAAGCATGACTGCTACGATCGTTCCAGTTGGAATCGCAACACCAAGTAGAATGGCTAATCCTTTTGTTAGCCGTTTTGCTAGAACCGCATAATCGTTATCCTTGCGAATCACACGCATAATTTCACCAAAGAAAATCATAAGGGAAATGCCAACGGTTAAGGTAGCAAAGATGATGTGAAAAGCCATTGAAGTACCAAAAAGCATTCTTGATAGTAGTACATTATCCATGCAAATCCTCTTTTCGTATTGTTTAAGAGGTAATTTGTGCAAGTAAAACAAATTTATACAAAAAAAACTCCCTTCAACCCCATTCACGTTTGATCGCGATCAGGTTGAAGAGAGTCTATATTAAAAGCGCCGAGTCTTTGTAGTTGTATTATCTAAAGAACGTTTATTCTTCTTAACGGCACGTTCATATAACTTATCGTCTATTTTTGATAGTGCTTCATCATCTTTCATTAGCTCATCTCGATTTCGAGCCATTAAATCTTCATATCGTACAGAATGTCTTCTGCGCAAATCCATCACCTTTTTTCTGAATATTTCCTAACATTAGTATATCACCTATATTTGCATATGCAAGGTTAATTTGTTACAAATTTTCGATAAAGAAGATTTATGTCGAAAAAAGTCATTAAAAAATGCATATGTTTTTTTCAGTAATACACTTTACACTGAAGAAGAACATTGGTAAAATATTCTGCATATATAAATGTTGCTGAGTGAAAGATATACAAAATGGAGGGAAGCTATATGACAGAAAAAGATCGACGTAAAATGGAAAATCTAGAAGCGAAAATCAATGCTCTTTCAAAAGAAGTTAATGAATTAAAACAAAAATCTTACGATGAGTTTGAGCAATTAGAAACCGATCAATCACTTGTACAGACATATAATTAAGACTGCCGACAAGATTTGTTGGCAGTTTTTTCATTCTTCTTTGCAAAAACGTCGAAAATTGTACTAAAATAAAAGATAGAACGAGTTAGTGCTTAGGAGGATGAAGAAATGGGAAAACGTAAATGGGGTTTTGTACTTGCAGCAGCAGTCGTTGTTGCAGTAGCTTCAAAGAAAGAATGGCGTGAGCGAGTATGTGTAGAAGCGCAGTTAGCAAGAAAGCAAGCAGAAGACGCATATATCTTTTTACGTGACAATCGTGAAGAAATGGTCACCCAAGCAAAAGAAACCATTGAAGGCGTCAATCTTCTTTGGAAAGATGTATCAAATGATGTGCGTGCCATAACTGAAAAGGCTGCGCACATTCGTAATACTTCTGAAGAAGCGATTCATGCTGCAAAAGAAGCTGCAGATGAAATAAAAGCATTAAAAAAACAGCGAGAACTTGAATAAAGTAAAAGAGATTGGATCATGCTATAGGTAAGGACGGTAGCGATGCTACAGTTCTTCCTTAAATCAATTGCATTCGTAAGAGTTTTGATTGTCACACGTTTTCTATTAGAAGAGGTGGTTGCGTTGAGCAATGTAAATGTCTTTTTAATCATGTAAGACCATACATGATGAAGGAAGGTGTTTCCAAAAGACAAAGATCGACTCTGCCCTAGAAGCATATGATTAAGGCAACAACAGCAGCCCAGCGCTGCTGTTGTTTTTTGTGTATTTTTATAAAAATTTCCATACACGATCTGGATAAAAGCATAGTTGTTGTTAAAGAATAAGGACATAAATTTAATAAAGGAGAACATATAATGAAAAAAATCTTTATAGTGGCCTTACTCTTTTTGTTATTAAATCCTGCACAAGCTTTTGCGGAAGATCAGAAAGAAGAAAATAAAGAAGAACATACATTTATGATTCCGCAATCCGTTCTTTCAATTTCAAAAGAAAATACGTATAAAAATGCTACTCAAGATCTCCCTTATTTACAGCCAAGTGAACTTGCTGAACAATTACTAGAGTCAACTGGTGAAAACATTGAAAATCCAGATCTTATTCGAATTATGAATGAATCAACGATCCAGTTTGCCAAGCTTGGGTTTGCGATGAAAGCGTCTATTTACTTAGGCGAGTGGCCACTTGCTTATCAATCAAGAGGCACTGAAGTGAATTGGGAATACCAAAAAGTGAATACAAATTATATTGATAATCGTGGTGGGAACGCGCCAAAAACTATGTCTTATTTCCAAGAACAACAAAAGAAAATTACTGGAGGATTAACAGCGAAAATTCCAAATGCAGAAGCTGTTGAGAAGATGATGATGATCTCTGCCGCTGAGAAAACAAACCTTCCTTTAGCGTTTGATACAGTCGTTGGCCAAAGTACGACGAAAAACAATCAATACAATGTACCCTCGAATCAAGTCGGTTATTTATATGGCTATGTACCGGCTGTTCATGAAAAAGGAGACGTGACGTACGGAGAAGTATTTTTAACGTTACGTGGAGGAAAGCCAAAGCTAGAAGTGAAAAACGTCACTGAACAAGGAATAGGCGCTTGGATTCCGGTTCAAGATAATATTTCGTTTACATTTATGGCTTCTACAAAACCAAGATAATAGGAAAAAAGAATCTTCATGAAGAGCCATGAAGATTCTTTTTGTTGAGCTAATCGAATGTGACCATCAAATTTTTGAGTGTCTTGTAGTGAAATCAATGTCTTGATAATAAGCATCTCGAACGAGTAAGTTCGGTCCTAGACATTTAACAGCAGGACAATGACAGGAAATCTCAGCGTTTAATGACGACGTTTTCCATTTTAAATAAGCGTCTGGTAAAGACGACGTTTGAATATTTCCGAGGTCAGGAGCATCACCGAAGTCCGTTACGATGATATCCCCAGAAAACAAATTAATATTGAGTCTAGAGCGACCATCTGGATCATTTCGAACGGTCACATTCTTTTCTGCATATAAACGTTTCTGTAAAGCCAAATCGTCTTGGTTATCTAAGCACGGATAGAACGGTAGTGTACCAAATAACATCCAAACATCAGGGTCACGAACATCTAACAGACGATGAATCCCTGTGCGAATATCTTCAAGAGAAGCTGTTTCTAAAGCGGAAGCAAAGTCACTTGGGTACATTGGATGGACTTCATGTCGCTGACAGCCCATCTCGACAATTTGTTTATGGATCGCATCTAAGTGTGGCAAGGTGCGACGGTTAATCATCGTTTCGGCGGAGACTAAGACGCCTCTCGCTGTTAGCGCCTTCGCATTATCAATCATACGTTGAAACATTGCTTCTCGTTGTTTCTCGCCTGGTTTACGCTCAGCGTGAGCGAAGCCAATCAAATGAAAATCCTCAACACTTCCATAGTTATGAGAAATATGTAGCACATCCAAATAAGGGATAATGTAATCATAGCGCTCTAAAGGCATCGTTAAATTAGAATTAATTTGCGTCTTTGCTCCTCTTTCATGGGCATATTTAAGGAGTGGAACGACGTATTCTCGAACGGACTTCATCGACATCATCGGTTCTCCACCAGTGATACTAAATGCTCGAAGGTTTGGGATCTCATCAAGACGCTTAATCACTAGCTCTAACGGCAGAGGATCAGGGTCTTTTGGCGAAAGCGTATAGCCAACAGCGCAATGCTCACATCTCATGTTGCATAACGTTGTCGTGGTAATTTCTATATTCGTTAGAGAAAGTTCACCGGTTTCGTGCATATCATGATAAGCTTCCCATGGATCATTTTCGGGTGTAATCGTTGTAGAATATTTTATGCTCATAACAATCATGCTCCTTTACTACATCGTCTATCTTATCGTATCTTGCGAAGAAACAAAAGACTGTTTGAGAGTATATGCATACTTTGTTACACTTAATCCATTGCTAGTTAAACAGAGGAGAGAGATAAAATGGGCGGAACCATATCAACAAAGAATGAACAACTTGATTATTTGCAGAAACGATTTGAGCTTCTGGCTTCCGTTATTGATGGAATGGATGCAGAGTCGGCAAATGTAGAAGAGTTGGACTCCATTTTAAAAATGATTGATGATATCGAAGTGAAGATCAAGCAGTTTCGTAGAGATTGGCCAAACGCCTAAAGGAGAACAGGAACGATGAAACTATATTTTATTCGTCATGGGGAATCAGAAGGGAATAAACAAGGAAAAATTCAAGGAAGTATGGATTTTCCCTTAAGTGAATTAGGGCATATTCAAGCAAAAGCAGTAGCTGAATTTTGTCAAACCCTTCCTATAGATGACGTGTACACATCTGATTTATCAAGAGCGCTTCATACAGCTGAAACTATTGCAAATCCATTAAATCATCGATTAACACAAACCGCTTTATTACGAGAAGTGCATTTAGGCGTTTTACAAGGAAAAACCAGAGAAGAAATTTTTGAGCAATACCCTCATTTGAAAGGAAAACCTCTCGTTGGCTCTGATGCAGAAGGTGCTGAAACAACAGAAGCGTTAAGTCTTCGCTGTGAACAGCTTTTGCACATGTTAAAAGAGCATCATCAACAAGACGAAGCGATCTTACTTGTCTCTCACGGAGGATTTATAAGCACGCTGCTTACGTATCTGATTGCGGGGGCGAATTGGGGAGACGTTAATCGTCCGTTTGTGATTGGAAACACGAGTGTCACGCTCGTTGAGTGGGATGTCGAGGCAGATCGTTTTTATATTGAATATACAAACCGTACTGCCCACCTTGAGACGATAAAAGCTGACCATCAAGCAAAAAAAGGCATTCTTTAACGGAAAAAGGACGTTCATCATTTGATGAACGTCCTTTTTTAGTATTTTTAGGATGTGCCGTACGCTTGGTATTGATCTTCCACATCTTTATCATCAGAATGTTTTATGACTTCAACCAGCTTGATTTGGTGACCGTCGAAGGCTTTGACCGTAAAAGCATAATCGTCAAATGTCATCGTTTCTCCAACCTCAATATCGTACTTTTCTGTTAAGACCCAACCACCAATTGTATCAACTTCGTCTTCATTTAATTCAACGTGTAGCAACTTATTCACATCAGAAATCAACGTCTTTCCATCTAACAAGTAATGGTCTTCATCAATGGTACGGATAAGAGGATCTTCTTCAACATCAAATTCATCCCGAATTTCTCCAACGATTTCTTCAATAATGTCTTCAGCTGTAATTAATCCAGCTGTACCGCCGTACTCATCAAACAGAATGGCCATGTGCGTCTGCTTCTTTTGCATTTCAACGAGCAGATCATTCACCGGAATGGATTCAATAACGCTAATCACCGGGCGAATGTAATGTTCTAATTTTACTTCTTTTGTTACTTCAGGTGACACAATGTCGGTTAACACTTCTCGAACATTGACGATCCCTAAAATATTATCTTTGTCACCGTTTACGACAGGGTAGCGTGTAAACTTCTCTTCACGCATAATTGCAAGGCTATCGTCTAAAGTATCTTCAATGGAAATGGCTGAAATTTCGGTTCGCGGAACCATAATTTCTTTTGCCAGCCTGTTATCAAAGTCAAATATTTTGCTAACATACTTAAACTCAGACTGATTAATTTCGCCACCTTTGTAGCTATCAGAAATAATCAAACGCAATTCCTCTTCAGAGTGGGTAACTTCATGCTCTGACATTGGTTTAAACCCTAAAAGTTTAATTAAGATTCGGGCCGAACCGTTTAAAACCCAGATAAAAGGATAAAGTAAACGGTAAAACCAAACAAGTGGACGGGCAATCAAAAGAGTAACTTGTTCTGCTCGTTGAATGGCAATCGTCTTAGGAGCTAGCTCACCTATAACAACGTGTAAAAAGGTCGCAAAACTAAACGAAACAATAACAGCGATTGTGGTTACCATTGCTGGTGGAACAACACCTTCAAAAAACGGGTGCAGCATTTGTTCAAATGTTGGTTCAGCTAAGCGCCCAATCCCTAATGCTGTAATTGTAATTCCAAGTTGACAAGCAGATAAATACTCATCTAAATGAGTGGTTACTTTCTTTGCATGCTTCGCTGATGCTTTTCCAGCTTCCAAATGAGGTTCAAGTTGCGTACTGCGAATCTTTACAATTGCAAATTCTGATGCCACAAAAAAAGCGGTTAATCCAATTAATATCGCCACGGCGATAAGGCTAAGTCCCTGTTGTATGTCCAAATATTCCCCTCGTTAAGAGGGAGTCACCTCCTGTATTGTTCAAAAAATAGGATTGTTTATCGTTTTCCTAGTTTGGAACCACAGGCTTACGCGTATTCTATACTTACAACGGTTACGAAGTGCGTACATTGACAATGTGATTATGTGTAGTAGATGGTTTCGCAAGAATAGCGGAAGCCCGACTCGATAGGAAAGCAAACGAGAAGTTCCAAACGGTTGTTGCACGCTTTAACCGTTTTTCTATCTACTTTATACTCTCCACCATCGAATCACCCCGCTCTCATCATTAAGTACTTATATTTTATGGCAAGATCATAATGGCGTCAAACAATTTCTTGAAAATGATTAACAATTCAAAAAAGTTTTATAGAATCAGTTGTTTCTCCTATGTTCGTTCAGCTCGTCCGAATGTTAAAGCGGTGACGAGTCCAGCTAAAAATGTAAAGAAAGAAACGAGTCCATACATAAAGGTATCGGGTAACGCTGATGGTGCAATAACGAGAAGCGATCCTGCCACTAAGCCAAGCATAATCGAATAGGTAGCTTGCGTGTACGTTTTTAAGAAATAACGAATGATTCTACTCGTAAATAAAACCCCCACAACAACACCAAGACCGATTGCTGCAATAACCGGCAGATTCAATGACCCGAGTGCAGCGATTGCCGTATGATACGCTCCGAGAATCATTAACACTAACGCACCACTAATGCCAGGTAAAACGAGTGCCATGCTGGCGATCACACCTGAGAAAAATAAGTAAGCATACGTTGTCGCGTTAAAAGTAGTAATAACCGTTTCTACAGGTTCGCCAATGAAGTTCGTTAAACCAATTAATATAAATGCAAGTACAATTAACCCGTAATGGTATGGTTTAAACGATTTGTTTGTCTCTGAGTGAGCCGATCGCCATAAAAAAGGAAGGATACCCATGACAAGTCCTACAAATAAAAACATTGTTGGAATCGGATGTTCACTTAGTAAAAATTCAATGATATTTGCGGTAATAAGAAGAGCTAATACCATGCCAATTCCTAATGGGATTAAGAAGCCCAGAGCACGCTTAATATTACCTTTCGTTAAATCACTTAATGAGCTAAGCAATCGTTCATAAATACCCATTAACATCGCAATTGTACTCGCGCTTACGCCAGGTACAGTTTCAGTAATTCCCATAGCAAAGCCGCGAAAAAAATTTGTCCATTTAAACATTCATGTGCCTCCAATATCAAATCATACACCACATTCAATCAAACCATAGCCCAACTTAACTTGCAAGTCGAAAAAAAACGAAAGATATGTAAATCGCATAGAAATTCCTTTGCCTTCTCATACTAAGTAAAAAGGAATCTCAATTGAAGGAGAGACGTAGATGAAACATAAAATGGCGTTATTTTTTATCGTTGTGTCAATCATTGTAACTGCCGTTTCGCCTGCATTCGCATACGATAACAAAACATTCAACTGGAGTTACAAACCTGCACCGACACATACACCTGCCGATACAGAAGAAAACTATAAAGCATTATTACAACAGTCAGAAGGCTATTTTATTGGCAATACGAACGAAAAGACATTATATTTAACATTTGATAACGGCTATGAGAATGGATATACAGAAACCGTATTAGATGTATTAAAAGAAAAAAACGTCCCTGGTGCTTTTTTTGTTACAGGTCATTATTTAAAAACAGCTGACCACTTAGTAAAACGTATGGTAGAAGAAGGCCATATTGTCGGAAATCACTCGTATCATCATCCGAGTTTACCATCGACTAATGACAATAAATTAAAAGAAGAACTTGAATCGGTTAAAGCCATGTTTACGGAAATTACAGGCGAAGAAAATATGCACTATTTGCGTCCACCTAGAGGAGAATTTAGTGAACGGACGCTCATGCTATCAAAAGAACTTGGCTATACAAATGTATTTTGGTCCCTTGCTTACAAAGATTGGGAAGTAGACAAGCCAAAAGGGAAGAATTATGCTTTTGAGCAAGTGATGAAACGGATACATCCTGGTGCGATTATGCTTATTCACTCTGTTTCACCTGATAATGCAGCCGCCTTAGGAGATATTATCGATGCTTGTGAGGAGCAGGGGTACACGTTTAAAAGCTTAGATGACTTAGCTATGCATCAGACACTATTTTAAAAAAAAGGAGCTGCGAGAAATCGCAACTCCTTTTAATTCATTTGGCTATCGTAAGCAATTGCGCTTGCAATCGTTTCAAGTGTCGATAGGTCGGTCACATCAAATGCAATTGTTTCTTTTGTGCGTACAACCATCATGCCAATTTCCGTGCTAGAAGCGTTCTTTACTGGAAATTTTAACTCTCCATTGCATTCCCAGCGCAAATCATTCTCAAAGCAAGATGCAGCTACAAGATTGTGGTTTAAATCTTCATACATATAAATGCCAACCCAATCAATGTAAGGAACCGTGTCAACTAAACTCTCCACCGTTTTTTCAAATACATAATCTGTGTCTTGTTTTTTGTATACATGAGCCATTATTTTTAGAGAAGCTATATCCGTAGGAATAGACAACTTATCACCACCTCCGAACACAATTATTTCTACATTCTATCAGAAGTTCGCACAACATGAATTAGAAAGTTTAGGAAGGCGCCAAAAATTTGTTATACTAGATAAAAGAAAAGCGCAATACACTAGGGTTTTTTATTAGGAGGAAAAAATTTAATATTTATGAATGAAAAGAAGACAAGCAGTATTCAAATAAAACCGGGTCAACGCTTTCCACTTACAATTAAACGATTAGGCATTAATGGGGAAGGCGTCGGCTATTTCAAGAAAAAAGTCGTGTTCGTTAAAGGCGCTTTGCCAGGAGAAGAAGCCGTCGTGGAAGTGACAAAAGCAAATGAACGATTTACAGAAGCGAAAATTCGTAAGCTAAGAGTCCCTTCGAAAGATCGCCAAACGCCTCCTTGTCCGATTTATGATGAATGTGGTGGATGTCAGCTCCAACATATGGATTATCAAGCGTCGTTAAAAGGAAAGAAAGACATTGTGGCGCAAGCTTTTTATCGCTACACAAAAATTCCCGATGATCAGTTACCGTTAAAAGAAACAATCGGTATGGAAAATCCATGGTATTATCGGAATAAGAGTCAGCTGCAGACGCGAAAAATGAACGGGCGCGTAGCTGCTGGATTATACAAAGAAGGTACACACGAATTAATCGATTTATCTGAGTGTCTCGTTCAGCATAAAGAATTAAATCACGTCACTCAAGTTGTGAAAACCATCTTACAAGATTTAAATATCGCGATTTATGATGAAAAGAAACATGCTGGTCAAGTTCGAACGATCGTAACAAGAGTTGGATTTGAAACTGGACAAGTACAGCTTGTACTCGTAACTCGCACAAAAGAGTTAACAAAAAAAGATTTACTCGTTAAACATGTACGTGAAAAGCTGCCACAAGTAACGTCGTTTATGCAGAACATTAACCATGAACGGACATCTCTCATTTTTGGTGAGCAAACGATTCATCTTGATGGTGAAGAGACGATTAATGAGCGGTTAGGTGACTTTGCATTTGATTTATCCGCACGCGCATTCTTCCAGTTAAATCCTACTCAAACGGTGAATCTATATAATGAAGCAAAAAAAGCGGCGCGATTAACAGGGAAAGAAAAGGTAGTCGATGCGTATTGTGGGGTAGGGACGATTGGACAATGGGTCGGCAGTGACGCAAAAGAAATAAGAGGAATGGATACGACAAAAGAAGCGATCACAGATGCACGAAAAAATGCTAAGCAGCATGATCTGAACGCAACCTATGAAGTCGGAACAGCTGAAAAATGGATGCCGATCTGGTTAAAAGAGGGCTTTAAACCAGATGTGGTCATCGTTGACCCGCCACGTAGCGGTTGTGATCAAAAGCTCATCCAATCCATTCTAAAAGCAAAACCAAAGCGAATTGTGTATGTCTCCTGTAATCCATCTACGCTTGCGAAAGATGTGCAAGACTTGATGAAAAAAGGATACAAAATCAAAAACATTCAGCCTGTGGACATGTTCCCATGGACGGCACAAGTTGAAAGTGTGACCGAGCTAACCCTGTAGATACCGGGTTTTTGCTCTTTTTATCTTATGAATGACCCGCTTAAAGGAGTACAAAAAAAAGAGCCGCAAAGGGCTCTTTTTTTAATTAATGCTTACTTCAAAATCAACCGCTTCTCCAACATCTTCCCAATCTTCTAAAGTATGAGGCGCACTCATCGTAATTCGGATTGTGTCAATGTCTTCAGGATTTGAATTTTCTAAGAGGTAATAGACAGAGCCGCTTTTATTAACTGCACCTAAATATTCTCCGCCAATGTGATCTGAAAACCATAGATCCGCTTCGAGTTGCTCACCAGTATTTGTTGTAATGGTTGCTTGATCTGGATAGAAGTTGATGTCATCGTCGGATGTATTACTCACTTCCATATCGATTTGAATGATTCCAGTTGGCTCAAACTCAATAAAGTCTAAAAGGTCGCCTGATAAATTTACGTCCTGAACATTTAATTGTGGGATGTCTAAAGTCATAGGACCTGTTTCGACTGTATCAATATTGTCTTCTCTTGCAACTAGCGTAAATGACCCGCCATCATTTTCAATCGTTTCACCTACAGCTGTTTCCCAATCACCATCGTTTGCTTCTGTATCTTCGTCGGTAGTGTTTTCTTCTTCAGTGTTGTCATTTTCGTCGTCCGTTGCTTCAGTGTTTGTTTCTGTAGTTGAACCTTCAGTATCATTCGCTGGGTCTTCAGTGTTGTCAGTATCTCCACAAGCTGCAAGTGTGATAGCGCTAACAAGCCCAAGTGAAAGCAATAGATGTTGTTTTTTCAAAAGAAATTCCCCTTTTATGTATGATGCATTAAGTATAAAGGAACTAGGTGATCATTCATAGTGAATCGACAAATTAAGACATTGAAAAAATTCCAGCTTGTATTAATTTCATATGTTTTTAAAACGAGAGTTACTATTGATCTATTTTTCTGTTTATAATAGGCTGAAATAAAAGACAAATGTTGGAGGGGGAATAATGGATCAATTCGATTTACAGATTCCAACTTTATCATGGATGTTTCACCCCATAACACTCGTGATAAGCATTCTTTTTATAGTGACAATCGTGATCGGCATTTTGAAGCTTGTGAAGCATTTTGATGAGAAACAATCGTGAAGGCACCTATTGTTTTTGTTTGAGCTTTTTATGAAGTGAAGTTCGAATCTCTCTATAGAAAATAATAGTCAATATAAACATTGTGTTTCCTAGACTTGAACACGTTCTTGCGATCCATTCTATCGGGAATAGTACAGAAGATAAAGCTATGGTCGGGCCGATAAGAAAAAGAACGAACATCATAAAGTCTTTTCGATTCATCGAGTGTGTACCTACCTAATTAAAGAATTTTCACTAAAATATATATCACACTTATTTTACCTGTTTGACGGAAGTATGGAAAGAAACCATTCGGTTTTATTACTGGTGTATTTGGAATTCAAACGATTATTCAATTACGATCACTTATCTAATAAAAAGAAAGGGGACGGTCATGTTAAATTTAATGAAACCTCATGCGTTAAAAAGGGGAAATCGAGTTGCAACAGTTAGTTTGAGTTGGGGAGGTGCAGGTGAACCTGGACTCGGCTACCGATATGAAAGAGGAAAACATGTATTAGAGTCGGTTTTCGGGCTAGAGGTTATAGAAATGCCGCATACGCTTGCTTCTCCAAATGAAGTGTATGAGCATCCAGAAAAAAGAGCACAAGATTTAATGGACGCTTTCTCTGATCCAGAAATTAAAGCAATTTTTAGTAACATCGGTGGAAACGATAGTATTCGAATGCTTCCTTATATCGATTATGAGCTCATCAAGAAAAACCCTAAGATTTTTATTGGCTTTTCTGATTCAACAATTACGCATTTGATTTGCTTGAAAGCTGGTATCGGTAGCTTCTATGGTCCTGCAATATTAACCGATTTTGCGGAGACAGGTGGATTAATGACGTATACAAAAGAAAGTGTTGAACAGAGCTTATTTTCCAATGTGCCAGTCGGTGAAGTGAAGCCTTCTTCTCATTGGACATCAGAGAGATTGGATTGGTTTGATCCGGATTGTAAAAATCAACCGAGAACGATGTATCCGAATAAATTTTATGAGTTTTTGCAAGGAGGCCAAGCTGTAACTGGTCCGTTAATTGGTGGTTGTTTAGATGTGTTAGAAATAGCGAGAGGTACGAGTTTGTTTCCGGAAGACGAGTGTTTTGATGACGCAATCTTGTTCTTAGAAACATCAGAAGTACAAGCACCACCATGGTTAATAGAGGATATTTTCCGAAATTATGCTGTAAGAGGTATTTTGCAGCGCCTTAATGGATTAGTATTCGCAAAACCTAAAGGCGAAGTGCATTATGAAGCGTATAAAACGCCGATTTTAAAAGTACTAAAGGAAAACAACTTAGAATCCCTGCCGGTTCTTTATAATGCAAGTTTTGGTCATAACGAACCAAAGTGCGTTATGCCGATTGGTGTACGAGCCAAGCTTGATCCGATTAATCAACGCTTTTCGCTAATTGAAAGCGGGGTACAGTAAAAAATTGTTTAACCTAGGCATTTGCTTTAACCGTGGTACAATCGTTACATAAGATAAAAGAAAATGACCACGGAGTGTGAGGAGCCATGCAGTTATTTAAGACACATATTATTCATCCCCATACCCATGTGCCTTTGATTGTTTACTATAATCAGTCAGAGGGATTTGTTAGCTTTGAGCGTGATGAAAAAGTTTTGAAAGCGATTTATAACGTGAAGCGTGATTTAGCGTTAAATAAACAATTCCAGGAAAGTCTTCGACGAGCAACGCAACTTTGTCAAACACAGTATCCGCTCGATACGCTTAAACAAGCGGAACAATTTCTGAAAAAATTAGGGATTGAAGAACAAAGTATTAAATTTCAGAAAGTGCTTCTTCATTAAGAAAATGCATGGTCTCAGCACATTCCTGATTCCATGCGTTTTTTTTGTTTAATTTAACAACTGCTGAAGTGCTTTTTCCGGATCGTCATAGTGAAATTCAAACCCGTGTTGAATTGCTTTTCGCGGAAAGATATAGGCGCCATCAAGGATAAGGGTGCTCATTTGACCGAGTGCTGTTTTGATTGCAAAAGAAGGAGCTGGGATCCAGTGAGGTCGGCCGGTGACTTTTGCAATAGTTCGATTCAGTTGTTGCATGCGAACAGGATGGGGCGCCGTTAAGTTTAATGGACCTGAAAGCTGTTCATTTTCGATTGCAAATGTAAACAGTCGAATTAAATCATCGATATGAATCCAGGACATCCATTGCTTTCCTGTACCTACTTTTCCACCTACATAGAGCTTGTAAGGAAGCAGCATTTTCGGAAGGGCTCCTCCATCTGCATCGAGCACAATGCCAATTCGAGCATAAACGGTACGTATGCCTAGCTCTGTAGCTTGTGAAGCGGATTTTTCCCATTTTTGCGTAACGTCGCCTAAGAAAGGGGTGTTTGCTGGTCGGTCTTCCTCGGTAAACTGCCTAGAATCTGAATGTCCGTAATAGCCCATAGCGGATCCATTCACTAAAACTTTTGGTTTTTTCTTTAATTGTTTAATGATTGAAAGCAGTTCCGTGGTTGCTTCTAATCGACTGGATAAAATTCGTTCTTTTTTTAGCTTGGTCCATCTCCCCATAATGGACTCACCAGCCAAATTGACGATCGCATCAGTCCCTTCTAACTGGTCTGCAGGAGAAGCGTTCGGATTTAACCATTCGACATAGTTTACGTTTTCTTTGTTTTGCTTATTTGACACATTTCGAGTTAAAATAGTGACGGAATGTCCTTGTTCGACTAAGAAGTTCGTTAATTTTTGACCAACTAATCCCGTACCTCCAGTAATAGCAATGTTCATTTTACGGCTCCTTTGGTGTTCATTTATTACTACTTATACCCTTTATAGGAACAAATACACGTCATATCAGGATGCTTTTTAAAAAGAGGGGGTGAGCGTTTGACGACTATTTCTAAAATTACTGTGCAAAAAAAAGCAAAGCAGCGCTACAATATCTTTGTTTTGGAGAACGAAGTAGAGCGTTATTCCTTTAGTGTTGATGAAGCTGTTTTAATTAAATATGGACTTCGTAAAGGAATTGAACTTGATGAAGCATTTATGAAAACAATTGTTGATGCGGATGAAGCAAAAAAGACGTTTCATTTAGCTGTTCACTACTTATCTTATCGAATGCGTTCGGAAAAAGAGATTGTTGACTATTTAAGGTCGAAAGACCGTGAAGAAGAGCATATAAAACAAGCTGTTTTACGTTTGAAAGAAGAGCGACTGATCGACGATTTAGCTTTTGCGCACGCTTTTGTTCGTTCTAAAGCGAATCAAGGTTTTATCGGACCAACAAAATTAAAGCAACAGCTTTATGTAAAAGGTGTTAGTGATCAGCATAGTGATGAGGCAATAAGTGAATATGATGTCACATGGGAAGTGGAACAACTTCTATTGTGGAAGGAAAAGCAAGACCGAAAGAGTGGACAATCTAAATTTTCTAAGCAGCAACAAATAAACAAATGGAAAACGCAATTAATTTCAAAAGGGTTTACGCTTGAAGCGATTACTCAGTTTCTGAAGTCATTGGATGATGAAAAGGATATAGAAGAAGAGCGAGCAGCGCTTGATTATCAAGGGGAAAAGTTATTTCGTACGTATGAAAGAAAATACAGTGATTCCTTTGAATTAAAACAAAAAATGATTCAAGCGCTTTACCGCAAAGGTTTTTCGTTTGAAGATGCAAAAGCTTTTGTCGATGATAAATTAAAGGGGATGTCAGAGTAATGGAAAAGCGTTTTAGCGATATGGATGAGTACGAATTAAAGTTAGAGATTTCAATGTTAAATGAAAAAGCGAAAAAAGCGGAACAGCTAGGAAATATGAATGAGTTTGCAGTTTATGAAAGAAGAAAAACATTAGCTCAGTCATATTTGATAAATCCAGATTCAATTGAGCCTGGACACGCATATCGTATGAAGGACGGGGTCACGATTTTTGAAGTCTCTTATATGAATGGCCGTTTTGCCTGGGGCTATCGTTCAGGTGAGCGAGAGCTTGCAGGAGTGCCAATCTCATTGTTAGCGGATAAAATTACAATGGATGCATAGAAAAAGAGGCTTTCTTAGAAAGCCTCTTTTTTAGCGCTAGGTACGCTTACGCATCTGCGCTTCAAGCACGATATTGTGTTGGCTTTGTTGAGTTTCACCATTCACTTGGTGGAAAGCGTGCTTAGAATTGGCACGCGGTGACATGAACGGATCTCGGTACAAACTGTTAAAATGCGATTTATTTTGTTCCTTACCCATGAATCATTCCTCCCAGTATTAAAACGTTTTAAAGTGGTTGGACGAACTCATTCGTTCTTTTGGACGGTCGTTAATCGAGCCATCCGGACGCTTTGATGCGTGTGCATCAGCGTTGTTGGCTTTATTGCCATCAAACGAAATCGGATTTGGAAAGTTTTTCGCTTTGTTTCGCACTCGTGAAACCCCCTCGCCATATCGGCTTACTACTAATATGACCAAAAAATGTTGAAGTTATTGAAGGGAATATTACCCATACTACGTGATAATCTTCAATTTTTTTCTGAGTGTTTCTTCACTATATACCCAACCTGTATAAGACGTCATAATGTTCAATTGTGCATCCATTTTTACGATAGCGACAAATGGATAATACCCGTTGCTGCGATAGCGCAAGTCAACGAAACGAACTTCATAACCTCCTTCATCTGTTGCTTCCATTTCCCATCGATACGTTGGCGAGAAGGAAAGAAAGGCGGCTAAATTCTTGTCAGATCGAGCTGCTTGCATCACTGGATCAGTCGGAATGGGGTCAAACGTATAGCTTTCAAAAAAGTGAATCACACGATCTTTTGATTGCGCCACGTAAAGCATGTCAGGTGTACGAATAACGAGATGCCATTTATGCCAGCGAATCGTCGGTGAAACAAAAATATGTGAAGCTGTTGGATGAATATTCCTCGCTTGACGAACGACTTGTTGCTTTTGAGAATACCTCCATAGGTAATAAAAGATAAGCAAAAAGTAAATGACAGCGAATGTAGGGCCAGGTGGTACGCCAAATATCCATAGCAGAATACCTGCAATATGAGCTCCGAATATTACAGGGTCAAATATGTTAATTACGCCAAGAGCAATCCACCTATTCGTAACAGGTCTTAAAGCCTGTGTGCCGTATGCGTTAAAAATATCAACAAACACATGCAGAAAGACAGAAATTGCTGCCCATAAAAGCATTGTTGGCCAATACGCATCTTGGAAGAAAAGCATTAATCCTCCTGATACAATAAAAGGCCAAAGGAGTAGAGCGGGTAAGGAATGGGTGAGTCCTCGATGATGGCGAATGTAAACAGCGTTGTTTCGTAATTTAAGTATCGTATCAAAATCTGGAGCGTTTGAAGCCACTAAAGTGGTAGCTAAAACGGCTGTTGCCATATAAGGAGATGATGAGACGTTTGGATCTAACGTCGCAAGTCCAGCCAATCCTACACCCATAACAATATGTGTGGATGTATCCATTCTCTTAAACATCCTCCTTTAGAAGTTAAAAACAAAACCGTCGCATTGTTTGTTACAGATTCATTTTAGTTATGCTATAGTTATACCCGTCATGAAGTAAACTAAGCATCTTTTCATGATGAACGTAACAAAGCAACAAGTCAAGATAAGCAGGTGATTCTTTGCTAGAACAAAATCAAGCTAAAATTAATGCGTTTCAAACCAATTTAGTTAGTTGGTACAATGAACATAAACGAGATTTACCATGGAGAACCTCACAAGATCCGTATCGAGTTTGGGTCTCAGAAGTGATGCTCCAACAAACGAGAGTCGATACTGTCATCCCATATTATGAACGTTTTATGCGTTTGTTTCCGGAAATGGAAGACCTAGCATACGCTTCAGAAGAAGAGATTTTAAAAGTATGGGAAGGATTAGGGTATTACTCACGGGTTCGCAATCTTCAAAAAGGCGTGCGAGAAGTGGTGGAACACTATGGTGGCGAAGTTCCTAAAAATCGAAAAGAAATTGAATCGTTAAAAGGCGTTGGTCCTTACACCGCAGGAGCGGTGCTAAGTATTGCCTATGACTTACCAGAACCAGCTGTAGACGGCAACGTGATGCGTGTACTGTCTCGAGTTTTTAATTTGAGCGATGATATTGCCAAACCAAGCACGAGAAAAAAACATGAAGCCATTCTTTATGAAGCTATCTATGCCGATGATCCTTCTAGTTTTAATCAAGGATTAATGGAGTTGGGTGCACTTGTATGTACGCCTACATCACCTGGCTGCTTATTATGTCCTGTACGCGAACAGTGCGATGCATTTTATTTAGGCACCCAAGCGGATCTTCCAGTCAAAAGTAAAAAGAAAAAAGCAAAAACGGTTGATTTAGATGCTTTTGTCTTATTAGATGAAAACAAGCAATTATATATTGAAAAACGTCCTGCAGAAGGATTATTAGCAGGATTGTGGCAACTGCCAATGTTGCCTAAATCTCAATCAACTAAAGACGGACAAGCAGCTATTTCAAAAACTTATGGAATGAATTCAAGCCTTAAGCCATTAGACTTTCACGTGAAACATGTTTTCAGCCATATTATTTGGGAAATTGATTTGTATATCGGACACGTTAAACAAGCAGAAATGCCGCGAGAGTGGAAAGCGGTAATGAAACATGAACTTGAGCAGTTTGCTTTTCCTGTGTCACAGCAAAAGCTATTGAGTTATTGTTTAGAGGAGGAGTTACTATGAACTTACAATTGAATGGAAAAGCGGTTTTTGTCACTGGTGGCACGAAAGGAATTGGAAAAGCAATTGCAGAGTCTTTCGCAGCAGAAGGCTGTAAAGTTGCGGTATGTGCGAGACATGAGGTCGATAACTTTTCTGAAGACATTCCTATTATTTTAGGTGATATTACTAAATTTGAAGAACGGGAACGCATTTTTAAAGAAGTGACGGCTAGCATTGGACCAATTGATATTTTAATTAATAACGCAGGTGGAAGCAACGGAGCAGAAATTGAAAAAACGACGCTTGATGATTTTCATCAAGCCTTTGAATTAAATTATTTTTCTGCTGTTCATTTTTCGAAACTAGTACTTCCAGGAATGAAAGCGAACAAAGAAGGGGCGATTATTCAAGTGAGCTCTATATTTGGACGGGAATCTGGAGGAAAGGCGACTTACAACAATGCAAAAGCAGCGTTGATTAGCTTTACAAAAGCGCTCGCTGATGAAGTAATGAAGGAAGGCATTCGTGTAAATAGTGTGGCGCCAGGAAGTATTTTGCACCCAACTGGGAATTGGCAAAAACGATTAGACGAGAATCCTGAGAAAATCAATGATTTTGTTGAAGCAAATATTCCAGCAGGCCGATTCGGTACGCCAGAAGAAATTGCTGATGTTGTCGTGTTTATGGCGTCTTCAAAAGCAAGCTGGGTGACTGGATCAAGCTTACAAGTAGACGGCGGTCAATCAAAAATGAATATGTAGAACAGAGCAAATCGACGGGGCTAATTAGCATCCGTCGATTTTTTAAGGTTATAACCCTGGCGTGTTGTCATCTTCATTTTGCAAATGAATTTCAGATACTTTTTGCTTTGTTTCGTCTGTGCCAAGTCGATAGATTTCCTCATAAATATCGTTCATACCTGTTTGAAACTCATCTTTATCTGCATCAGCCGTTAAATCATCAAAATGTTTAAAGCTCAACAGATTCCCAAGCTCTACATCGTGTTTATGCACTTCACGAATTAAGCGCTCAAGCTGCTCTTTTTCTGCTTCTGTAGCTGAAATTTCATATTCAATTAATTGCCCATCATCCACTTCCGTTAAGCTAATATTATCCATGCTAATTGGATTTAAGTTCACGTAATAAAGTTGTTTTTGATTATCCATTGTTATTCTCCTTAATCGTAATGAACTTCCGTCCCGCTCGTCCAAGTTGCCGTATGATGTAACCCGCCACGGTTTTCAATTTCTTCAATAATTGCCCGGTGTTTTGAGTTTCCTTGAACATTTAAATAAGCGGTCATTTGCTGCATACCATGATGGAAAAACGCTAATTCTTTGTCCGTCCAGTCAGATGGTTGAATGTTTTCTAATTCACTTAAGTCACGACCTACGTACATGAATGATCCCTCCTGTTCTTCTTAGATTGGCTGTTCTAAACTTTTGCTATACGTTATAATGAGCTGAATAGACAGTAAATACTGGGAGGATTACATATGGAAAGAAAAGTAGCATTAGTGACTGGAAGTAGCCGAGGAATTGGAAAGAAAATTGCCATTAAACTTGCTAAGCAAGGTCATAATATCGTCATTAATTTTGCAAGAAGCCGCTCGCAAGCAGAGGCAACTGCAGAAGAAATTCGTGCATTAGGTGTTGAAGTATTAACGATAAAAGCAAACGTTGGCAAGCAAGATAAAATAAAAGAGATGTTTACACAAATTGATGAACATTTTGGACGTCTAGATGTGTTTGTGAACAATGCGGCATCTGGCGTACTACGTCCTTTAATGGAACTGGAAGAAAGTCATTGGAACTGGACTATGGACATTAACGCAAAAGCACTGCTTTTCTGTGCGCAAGAGGCAGCAAAGCGCATGGAAGTATCTGGCGGAGGGAAAATTGTTAGCTTAAGTTCACTTGGTTCGATTCGTTATTTAGAAAATTACACGACCGTTGGTGTCTCCAAAGCAGCAGTTGAATCGTTAACGCGTTATCTTGCGGTTGAATTGGCGCCAAAAGGAATCATTGTTAATGCGGTTTCTGGTGGAGCGGTGGATACAGATGCCTTAACCCATTTTCCAAACCGAGAACAATTATTAAAAGACGCTGCGGAACGAACTCCGGCAGGAAGAATGGTTGAACCAGATGACTTAGCAAAAGCGGTGATGTTTTTATTATCGGACGACTCCAGCATGATTCGTGGGCAAACGATTATAGTCGATGGTGGAATTTCTCTTTTAGCTTAAAAAAAGTTTGCATAAACATTACCTCTACGGGACATCTTAATTAGCGTGGAGGTGATAACCATGAACAACAAAGCATCTAAAACAAACAAAAACCAAGTGAAGAAGCAAAACCAAGCTTCTGAACAAGGGTACAACACTGAATTCGCATCTGAAACTGATGTACAAGAAGTAAAAGAGCAAAACGCTCAATCTGCTTCTAAGAAAAACCAACAGTAATTGCTGTAGCGTTTCGGCGCAAAAGAACACCTTTTTCCATTCGGAAAAAAGGTGTTTTTTTATGTCATATTTCTTCTATATTTGCGTTATAGAGTGTTTACGTTTTAAATAAAGAATGAACATTGTATAATGTATATGTAGAGTAGAGTTGAATAGAAATTTTTTCGTGAAAAATAAAGACGAAAGGAGTTTCGTATGAGCTTTCCTAAGGAAGGCAGCACCATCCAAATACAAAGTTATAAACATAATGGTACACTTCATCGGATCTGGGAAGATACCACGATTTTGAAAGGTTCTTCTAAAGTTGTGATCGCGGGAAATGACCGAATCATTGTCCGCGAATCAGACGGAAGACATTGGCGAACACGGGAACCAGCAATTTGCTACTTTGATGCGGACCAATGGTTTAACACGATTGGAATGATTCGTGCGGACGGCATTTATTACTACTGTAATATTGGCACACCGTTCACGTGGGATGAAGAAGCGCTGAAATACATTGATTATGACTTGGATATTAAAGTGTATCCTGATATGACGATGAAGCTGCTAGACGAAGATGAATATGAGTTACACAGTAAATTGATGAATTATCCGCCAGAGTTAGATGGCATACTTAGAAGAAGTGTGGACGAATTAATATCTTGGATTCACCAAAGAAAAGGTCCGTTTGCGCCACAATTTGTAGAAAGTTGGTATGAGCGGTACTTGCAGTATCGGTAAAAGAAGCTTGTGAGAACGAGCTTCCTTTTACTTAGAAAAGAGGTTTATGTTGAATACGATTAAGCGCTATATGTTCTTTGTAAAACCGTATAAAAAACAAATTGGTTTTACAATTATCATCGGCATTATGAAATTTGGTATTCCGTTGCTGTTTCCATTAGCAATGATGTATATCATTGACGACATTTTATTGAACGAAGAA
The DNA here is from genome assembly GCF_041949915.1 of Shouchella sp. JSM 1781072. Lineage (NCBI taxonomy): Bacteria > Bacillati > Bacillota > Bacilli > Caryophanales > Bacillaceae > Shouchella > Shouchella sp. JSM 1781072. Next base: position 7,512 of record NZ_JBHFQE010000004.1, on the reverse strand, counting down.
ATGGCTTCAAGTGACCAATATTCACAAATTTATTGGATTATTGGTGGCATGGCTATTCTTTTCATCGTATTACGTCCGCCGATTGAATATTACCGACAATACTTTGCACAATGGATTGGGAATAAAATTTTATTCGACATTCGCGACCACTTGTTTACGCACATACAGAAATTAAGCTTGCGTTTTTACTCAAATCGTAAAGTAGGCGAAATTATTTCCCGCGTCATTCATGATGTGGAGCAGACGAAGAACTTTGTTATCACTGGTTTAATGAATGTGTGGTTAGATTTAGCGACGATTATTATTGCCATTATTATTATGTTGAATTTGAATGTTTGGCTCACCCTTGTAGCAATTTCCATGTTTCCGTTCTACGGGTTTTCCATTAAATATTTTTATCAACATTTACGAAAGCTTACTCGAGTGCGCTCGCAGGCGCTGGCGGATGTTCAAGGGCATTTGCATGAGCGCGTGCAAGGAATGAACGTTATTCGTAGTTTCGCAAATGAAGACTATGAGCAGGATCAATTTTCGCATCGCAACAGAAACTTTTTAACAAAAGCATTGGATCATACGAAGTGGAACGCAAAAACGTTTGCAGTTGTTAATACGGTAACCGATGTTGCACCGTTGTTAGTTTTATTTGTTTCGGCTTTATTTGTGCTGCAAGGCAATCTAGAAATAGGTGTGATGAGTGCGTTTGTTCTTTATATGGAACGTTTATATGGGCCACTAAGACGATTAGTCAATTCATCCACAACGTTAACCCAGTCGATTGCATCAATGGACCGAGTGTTTGAATTCATTGATGAGAAATATGATATAACGGATAAACCAAGCGCTACACCATTAACTCAAGTTGATGGAAAAGTAACGTTTGACCGTGTCTCGTTTTCGTATAGTACCGATGACCATGCGATCCTTAAAGATATTCGTTTGGATATACCTGCCGGACAAACTGTTGCATTCGTTGGAATGAGCGGGGGTGGAAAAAGTACGTTAGTTAGCTTAATTCCGCGGTTTTATGATGTGACATCAGGTCGGATCTTACTTGATGGGAAAGATATCCGCGATCTTCAAGTAAGAACGTTGCGTGACAATATTGGCATGGTTCTACAAGACAATATTTTATTTAGCGATAGTGTGAAAATGAACATTAAGATTGGAAATCCGGATGCCTCTGATGAAGAAGTGATGGTGGCGGCAAAAGCAGCGAATGCACACGATTTTATTATGGGGCTTGAAGAAGGCTATGATACGGAAGTAGGGGAGAGAGGCGTTAAGCTCTCAGGTGGTCAAAAGCAGCGAATTGCAATTGCACGTGTATTTTTAAAAAATCCACCGATTCTTGTTTTTGATGAAGCGACATCTGCGCTAGACCTCGAAAGTGAGCACTATATTCAAGAGGCTTTAGAAGATTTAGCAAGAGATCGAACAACCTTCATTGTCGCACACCGTCTATCAACAATTACAAATGCAGACCAAATTGTTGTAATTGAAGAAGGAACCGTAAAAGAACAAGGAACCCATCAGGAATTAATGAAGAAACAGGGAGCATACTATAAACTTTATAGCGTTCAAGAAATGTAAAAATCCAGGAGGGCTTCCTCCTGGATTTTTAATCGTTTTCGTCATCTGGTGCATGAGTATGATGATTCTCTACAAGTGTATCTAAATGTTCTAGCTCTTGTTGATACTCAATTAGTGCAGAGATTGCTGGTAAGAAACTGTGCCATTGAGATAAATCAAATTGTTCTTCTTCATACAACGTGACAAATAAATTCGTCATCGTTGATTGGCCTTTTTCAATCTCGTCAACATATTCGTCAGTTGCATGGGTGTTGACTTTCCCGTTGTACCGAAGAATAATTCGGTGATGGTAATCGGTTAAGGTTAGAATCTGTTCTTCTATTCGGCTTTGGACATTATCAGGCAGTTGTAAATAGTCTTCCGACCGTTTTTCAATCGCTTCAAGTGCTTGGTACGCTTTTTCAGTTGCTTGAATCATTTGCCTAAAGACAACGACTTTTCTTCTTTGGGTAAACGTTTTTGCACGGAAATAATTACGTTCCTCCCGATAAAGAGAAAAAAGTTGATTTGCTTTATCAAGTTCCGTGCGTTGGTTTTTAATATCTTCACGTAATGCGATTGTGTCTGCGTCATGTCGGGCAAGTAGCGTCAGCCATTCTTGAATGGAGTCCGTCACTGTAGTCACCTTGTCAAATACTTTCTTTTCATATCTTGGTGGAATGAAAGCTAGATTAACAAGGAAAGCAGCGACAATTCCAATTAATACAGCAGAAAATCGCTCTAATGCAAATTGAAGAAAATTATCAGAAGGACTTTCCATAATAATAATAATCGTCACAATCGCTGTCGGAATAATTGCAGCTTCTAATTTAAGCTTAATAAAGATCGCAATCGAAAGTGTGACCACAACCCCGACAACAAACGGCTCGTGGCCAAAAGTCATTACGAATAAGACACCAATCGTTGCTCCAATTAGATTCGCCTGAACTTGGTGGCTAAATGTTCTTAAAGTCCGAAATAACGATGGTTGAATGGCGAAAGCTGCTGCAATTGCTGCAAACGTTGGCGGGTTAATGCCAAGCCATCTGGCTAAATAAAGAGCTAGTACAACAGCTAAGCCTGTTTTTAATATCCGTGCTCCAAGTCTCATGTACGGATGTTTCCTTTCTTTTAGTCATCCTTTTTAGACGTATTCTTTACTCTTATGCAAAATGATGACCTTTTACGCACAAAAAAACAATTTAATTATAAAAAGAGTCGGCAACGATACTAAATGCTTTTTCAGCCGCAGCAATGGTTTCTTCAATATCTTTCTTTGTGTGAGCAGTTGTGAGGAACCAAGCCTCGTATTTTGAAGGAGCTAAATGAACACCTTGATCAAGCATCGCTTTAAAGAACATGCTGAATTGCTCGCCATTTGTATTGGATGCGCCCTCATAATCAAAAATAGGATCTTCCGTAAAAAAGACTGTTAACGCACCTTTTAGACGATTAATTGTAATGGGCACATTCGTTTTCGCGGCTGCAAGGTGTAGCCCTTCTTCTAACTCCATGCCCAATTCATCAAGTTTATCATACGTGCCTTCTCTTTTTAGGATATTCAAGCAAGCAATCCCGGCAGTCATAGATGCTGGATTTCCAGCCATCGTTCCAGCTTGATAAGCAGGTCCGAGTGGTGCGACGGTTTCCATAATATCCATTCGGCCACCGTAAGCGCCAATCGGAAGACCGCCGCCGATGATTTTTCCGAGTGCCGTCATATCTGGTTTAACATGTAGTAGGTCTTGCGCGCCTCCAAACATAAAGCGGAAAGCGGTAATGACTTCATCATAAATGACAAGCGCACCAGCCGCATGAGTTAATTCATTTACTTTTTCTAAAAACCCCGGCTCTGGCTCGACGATTCCGAAGTTCCCAACAATTGGTTCCACGAGAACCGCTGCTGTTTCATCGCCCCATTTATTTAAGGCTTCTTTAAGGGCATCACTATTGTTAAATGGAACCGTAATGACTTCTTTTGCTGTTCCTTGTGTTACACCTGCTGAATCAGGTGTCCCTAATGTGGACGGTCCGGAACCGGCAGCAACAAGGACAAGATCTGAATGACCGTGGTAACAACCAGCAAATTTAATAATTTTTTCTCTACCTGTATAAGCACGAGCTACTCGAATCGTTGTCATCACGGCTTCAGTACCTGAATTGACAAAGCGCACTTTCTCTAATGAAGGCATGGCTTCAGTTAAAATTTGGGCAAATTCATTTTCAAGCCTTGTAGGGGCACCGTAAAGAACGCCTTTAGCAGCTTGATCTTGGATCGCTTGTGTAATTTCTTGATGAGCATGCCCTGTAATAATCGGCCCATATGCAGCCAAATAATCGATATATTTGTTTCCATCAACATCATAAAGATGAGCGCCTTCTCCACGCTCCATGAACACTGGTGTTCCGCCCCCGACCCCTTTATATGCTCGGGATGGGCTGTTCACACCGCCTACGATTAAGTCTTGTGCTTCTTTATAGTGTATTTCGGATGTGTCGCGATTCATAAAACCCTCCATTGTAGTTCGCACATATTTTGTACTCAACTATGATAGCATATGTTCGAGATTTAGTCAGATGAAATGTGGCAGGGGTTCTTGATTGAAGAAAGCGTAAAAATCGGCTACGCTAATAAAAAATACAAAGCGGGGTTTATAAGATGGATTTAGTGAAAAAACAAGCGCCAGATGTTACATTACCAATTTCTGAGGATCAAACGATCACGTTATCTGATTATAAAGGATCAAAGATTGTTTTATATTTTTATCCAAAAGATATGACGCCTGGTTGTACAACGCAAGCGTGCGATTTTAGAGATCAAGCAGAACAATTTAAAGAACACAATGCCGTTGTAATTGGAATCAGTCCAGACCCAGTACATCGTCATGAGAAGTTTACCGAAAAGCATGGTTTATCGTTTCCTTTACTTGCAGATGAAGAATTAACTGCAGCAAACGCATACGGCGTATGGCAGTTGAAAAAGAATTTTGGAAAAGAGTATATGGGGGTTGTTCGTTCAACGTTTGTCATCGATGAACAATTTAATGTGGTAAAAGAGTGGCGTGGTGTTCGAGTGAAAGATCATGTTAGCGAAGTATTAGACTACGTGAAAGGCATGTCATCATGAACGAACATGTACTATTTGTCGTCAATCAAAAGGAAGACCGACAAACTAAATTAAGAGAAACTTATCAAGATACGACCTTTTCCTTCGTTTCTTCTATAGAAGAGGTACCTTCTTTTAAGGAGGTTACGGTTTTAGTGACGTTTGGAGAGGATCTGACGGATGCCATACTGGAGCAAGCGCCGCAGTTAAAGTGGATTCATGTGTTATCCGCTGGAGTGGAGAGACTGCCTTTTGAACAAATTAAAGAGAGAGGAATACGCGTAACGAACAGCCGCGGCATTCATGCTATTCCTATGTCTGAACATGCCATATGGATGATGCTTGATTATGTGAAACAAGCAAAAACGTATCACAAAGCACAAGTAGAGCAAAAGTGGGCAAGAAAGATCAAGCCAACAGAACTAACGGACTTAACGGTTGTTTTGCTAGGGACTGGCGCAATTGCAAGCAAAATTGCTGAACGAGCAGAAATTTTCGGGATGAAAAGGATCGGCGTAAATACAGACGGAAGGGCTGTTGATTATTTTGATTCCGTCTACCCAATGAATGAATGGGAGAAAGCGCTACGTCAAGCTGACTTTTTAATAAACGTCTTGCCTGCTACATCCAGTACAGAAGGCATTTTAAATCAAAACGCTTTTCATGCTGTAAAATCTGGAGCCGTATTAATCAATTTAGGCAGAGGAAATGCGGTTATTGAAAAAGACTTAGTAAATGCGTTAGAATCAGAAGATCTAGAACACGCATACTTAGATGTATTCAATGAAGAACCTTTGCCGAAGGAGTCCCCTTTGTGGAATCATGAATCAATAACGATCACACCCCACATTTCAGCATCAACTTCTTTCTATATGCAAAGGGCACTTAGGATTTTTGAAGAAAATCTTTCTCTTTTTATAGAAGGAAAAGAGAACTATGTTAATGAAGTACATATAGGAAAAGGGTACTGAAGGAGGAGCGACGATGAAGTTACTCGTTTGTATTATAGAAGATTTCTATGCAGACCATGTCGAGAGAGAATTAAGAGACCAAGGATATCGGATGACGGAATTATCTAGTTCAGGTGGATTTCTAAAAAAGGGAAGTACAACCTTTCTCTTTGGTGTTCACGAAACCGATGTTGAGCAACTTCAACAATCTTTAAAAGACGCTTGTTTAGAGGTGGAGAAGCGTAAGCAACGTAAAGATAAAAAAACGCATCGCTTTACATCGTTTCTATTACCAGCAGCAAACGCAACGCCACTCTTACTACAAGATCAACTGTAATAATGTTCGAGCTACTCTCAATGCAGAGTAGCTTTTTAATACGATCTTAAATAATCGTTGCTTGCTAAAATAACTGTTACAACTTATAATAAGTCTAAAGAAAGAATAGTTTTTATTGAAAGTGAGGGTGCATTCTATGGCTAGTCAAAGCTTAGTTGAAGCAATTGATGCGCTAAAAAGCACTCGTGTGCGTATGACACCACAGCGTCACGCAATACTTGAATTTTTATATGAAACAAAAGCGCATCCCACTGCAGATGAAATTTATAAAGCTTTAGAAGGTCGATTCCCGAATATGAGTGTAGCGACTGTTTATAATAATTTACGAGTTTTTAAGGAAGTCGGCATTGTTAAAGAGTTATCCTATGGTGATTCATCGAGCCGTTTTGATTGCGTGACAACAAATCATTATCATGTTATTTGCAAGAACTGTGGAAAGATCGTTGATTTCCATTATCCAGGCTTAGACGAAGTAGAGACGTTAGCTGAGCATGTAACTGGATTTGAAATTGAAAATCACAGGATGGAAATTTACGGAACGTGCACGACGTGCAAAACATCTCATTAAAAAATGTCACTTCAATATTGAAGTGACATTTTTTTCGTTTATGCTTCATGGTGACTAGCTTTCTTAGAATTATAAGATTCATCAAAGTCTTGTCCTTCTAAAGAACGATCCATTGTTAAAGGCTGATCGCAATGCATGCAAGCATCGACCCGGCCTAGAACTTTTGTTGGCTTCTCGCAAGAAGGACAAACAACAGGAACGGCTCTTGTAGAAAGCATCCCGATAAAGAAATAAACAACGGTACTCCCGATAACAGCGAGTAAGCCAAGAATCATGGCAATAATCATCACAACTGGATAATCTCTAAAGAATATCCCAATATACATAATTAATATGCCAATGAAAACAAGACTTAAAGCAAAGGTACGAATCTTATTTATTTTGTTCGAATACTTTAAACCCATCTCTTTTCCTCCAATATAATCTAGAAGGTTTATTCTATTGAAAAACTTGTTTATAGTATAACATAGAAATAAGTAGGAAGTTGGATTGCTCCTATATATATTTGCACGATATTTTACCTAGTTATAACGATTTCTTCGTAATTTAACATATCTTTATCATACAGTATTAGCGTAAGGACGATTAATGAAAATATAGTTTTAAAAAAAGTTTATAAAAAGTGTTGACGGCATATTGTCACCGTGATATATTATTACATGTCGCCGAGGCAACACGCTAACGACGACGTTGAAAAATAAGATGTTGACCAAATGATTGCTAATATGGTAAGATCATGAAGTCGCAAAACGAGTTCTTTGAAAACTGAACAAAAGCCAAGCGTAAAAGAGATACAAGGTATCTCGTCAATGAAGTTAGACACAGCTTTTAAAAAATGTGCAACAGCTTAGGATGAACACTTTTAACGGAGAGTTTGATCCTGGCTCAGGACGAACGCTGGCGGCGTGCCTAATACATGCAAGTCGAGCGGACAGAAGGGAGCTTGCTCCCGGAAGTTAGCGGCGGACGGGTGAGTAACACG
>NZ_JBHFQE010000003.1:0-813867 GCF_041949915.1 Shouchella sp. JSM 1781072 | reverse complement strand
GCCAGCGTTCGTCCTGAGCCAGGATCAAACTCTCCGTTAAAAGTGTTTACTTACACACGGATGTGTTGACTTCGACGTTGCAACACGGATGTTGCGATCGTAGTCGAAGATCCTAAGCTGTTGCACAATTTAAAGCTGTGTCTAACTTCATTGACGAGATACCTTGTATCTCTTTTACGCTTGGCTTTTGTTCAGTTTTCAAAGAACTCGTTTGCGCCTCAATCTCTCTTGGCGACTCAATTAATATACCATTTTCTCTCGTATAAAGTCAACAACTTTTTTTAAAAGAAAAAGTTTTAATTGCTTATCCGTCTCTCAAGAGGACATGTAATAATATATCATGGCATTCATAAATCGTCAACATCTTTATTAAACTTTTTTTTATAGATTCCTATTTTAAAATTGTCCCATTAAAACAAAGAGCGATTTGCATCCATGTGCAAACCGCTCTTTAACTCAACTATTTGTCGATTGACCTCCATCAACGTGGAGGACTTGACCGGTAACGAATCTCGAATCGTCAGAAGCCAAATATACATAAGTAGGAGCGAGTTCAAACGGCTGCCCAACTCTTCCATACATATTATCAACAGGAAGCGCGTTGTCATCAGCAGGAAAACTAGCAGGAATGAGAGGCGTCCAGATTTTCCCTGGAGCAACCGCGTTAACACGAATGCCTTTTTCACCTACTTGTTTTGCTAATGCTCTGGTCCAACCTACATTTGCTCCCTTTGTCGCTGTATAGTCTACTAATTGCGGCTCACCCACATACGTAACAACTGAAGAAGTCATAATAATAGAGCTTCCAGGTTGTAAATACGGCATTGTTGCTCTCGTTAAGTAAAAGTGTGCGTAAACATTCACTTTAAATGTGTGATCAAATTGTTCGTCAGTAATATCCATAATTGAATGCTGTGGAAATTGAACACCTACATTGTTTACGAGAATGTCTATTTTTCCGAATGTATGAATGGCTTGTTGCACAATTTCTTCGTTCTTTTCTCGCTTTGAGACATCTCCAGATACCAGAACACATCTAGTCCCTAATTCTTCGATTCTCGCTTTCGTTCGATAAGCATCTTCATGTTCATTTAAGTAACTAATGACACAATCCGCTCCTTCTTTTGCAAAAGCAATCGCCGCGGCAGCACCTATTCCACTATCTCCACCAGAAATAATGGCGACTTTTCCCTTTAACTTACCGCTTCCTTTATAATTTTCATTCTCAATAATGGGTTTTGGTACCATTAATGATTCTACACCTGGATGGTCTAGCTGTCTTTGCTCTGGTGCCGTTACGTTTACGTCTTCGTAACGAGTAATTTTTCCATAGAAGGGATAGAGGGGGTAGGAGCCTTCCTTTCTATTGTCTTCGTACCATTTCTGTAACTGTTTCATTTCTTGTGTTTTCTCGTGTTCATTGCTCATTTCATTCATCACCTCAATACGCCTATTGTATGAATAGGCAATTACCTAAGTGCACGTCTTTTTAATTAAAGACAAGCTCATCACGACGTCAATTGCGTAAGGTAGTATACCAAGGAGGAATGAAAAATGAACTTTACGTTTTATCCTGAAATTACTTTACTACCATCAAATGACGAATCACACAAAGAACGAATGTATTACTTAGGAGACTCTTGGCTTGTCCCAAAGATCGGACCTCGACCTCCATATTATGCACATCCTCGGATTGAACCTCATTATCCGCTTGTATAAAGAAAAAAACTGTCCTTGAAGGACAGTTTTTCTTATTCTTCGGTCTGCTCGTTTGTTTCTTCAACAACTTCTGCTGCTTCGTCACCGTCTTCCATGTCTTCAAGGTCTTCCATGTCTTCAAGGTCTTCCATATCTTCATCGTTAATATTGACTCGAGCTACAGTCGCAACCTCTTCGCCTTCTTTAACACGAATTAATGTTACCCCCTGGGTGTTTCTTCCGGTTGTTGAAATTCCTTCGACAGTCGTACGAATAATAATGCCATTCGCAGTAACGATCATAATATCATCGTCTTCTCCTACCATCTTAAGAGACACAAGTGGACCATTTTTATCCGTTACGTTACAGGTCTTAATTCCTTTACCGCCTCTACTTTGAACACGGTATTCTTCAAGTTCCGTTCGTTTTCCATACCCTTTTTCTGTTACGACAAGAACTTTTTGATCTTCATTAATAACATCCATACCAACAACACCGTCGTTCGTTGAAAGGGAAATCCCTTTTACGCCACCGGCTGTTCTTCCCATGTCTCGAACATCACTCTCAGAAAAACGAATCGCCATACCTTGTCTCGTGCCAATCATCATCTCACGGTTTCCATCTGTAAGGCGGACTCCGTGCAAGGAATCATCTTCTCGTAAATTAATGGCGAACAAACCACCTTTACGGATATTCGCAAATGCCGATAGCTTTGTACGCTTCGCAATTCCATGTTCAGTCAGGAAGAATAAATAAGAATTATCGACGAATTCTTCAATAGGAATAACTGTACTTATGGTTTCACCAGGATCGATTTGAAGTAAGTTAATAGCTGGAATTCCTTTTGCCGTACGTCCAAGCTCAGGAATTTCGTATCCTTTTAAGCGATATACTTTCCCTTTGTTCGTAAAGAAAAGAATGGTATGGTGCGTATTCGTTACAAATAGATGTTGGACGAAATCATCATCATTTGTGCCCATTCCTTGAATCCCTTTACCGCCCCGCTTCTGTGCACGGTACGTAGACACTGGAAGTCGTTTGACGTAGCCATTATGTGTAATCGTAATAACAATGTTTTGACGAGGGATCAGATCCTCATCTTCAAGGTGCTCTTCACTCATTGAAATGATGGTTCTACGTTCATCATTAAATTTTTGCTTTACTAATTCTAGCTCTTCACGAATCACTTCTAATACTCGTTCTTCGCTTGCTAAAATTGCCTTAAGTTCAGCAATACGAGCCATAATTTCTTGATACTCTTGCTCTAGCTTATCGCGCTCAAGTCCAGTTAGTCGCTGTAAACGCATATCTAAAATGGCTTGTGCTTGATCGTAGCTAAGCTCAAAGCGCTCAATTAAACTGTTTCGAGCGATTTCTGCTGTTTCCGAACCACGTATTAAAGCAATAATTTCATCAATGTGATCAAGTGCAATTCGTAAACCCTCTAAAATATGAGCACGCGCTTCAGCTTTATTTAAATCAAATTGAGTACGTCTGCGAATAACTTCTACTTGGTGTTTTAAATAATGTTCTAATGCTTGTTTAATGTTTAATACTTCAGGCTTGCCATTTACAAGTGCTAGCATATTGATACCAAAGCTAGTTTGTAACGCTGTTTGTTTATAAAGATTGTTTAAAATGACATTTGCATTCGCATCACGACGAAGATCAATGACGATTCTCATCCCGTTTCGATCGGAAGAGTCTCTTAACTCACTGATCCCATCAATCTTTTTGTCTCGAACAAGTTCAGCAATTTTCTCGATTAAACGTGCTTTATTCACCTGGTAAGGCAATTCTGTCACAATGATGGACTGCTTGCCTTTGTTTTCTTCAATATCCGTCTTTGCTCGAACCATTATAGAGCCGCGCCCTGTAGTGTAAGCCTTCCGAATACCCGAGCGACCTAGGATTTCCCCTCCAGTGGGAAAATCTGGTCCAGGAATGTGTTCCATTAAATCAGGAATCGTAATTTCTGGGTCCCGCGATAGTGCTAAGACACCATCAATCACTTCCCCTAATTGATGGGGCGGAATATTCGTTGCCATACCAACCGCAATCCCTGATGTTCCATTGACTAAAAGATTTGGAAACCTTGACGGTAATACTTTTGGCTCTCTTTCGGTGCCATCATAGTTGTCATCAAAATCAACTGTATCTTTATTTAAATCGCGAACAAGTTCCATTGAGATCTTAGACATTTTTGATTCGGTATAACGCATGGCCGCAGCCGAGTCACCGTCAATAGACCCAAAGTTTCCATGTCCATTAACGAGCATATAGCGATAGCTAAAATCTTGTGCCATCCGCACCATTGTATCGTATACGGAAGAGTCACCATGTGGATGGTACTTACCTAAAACTTCCCCTACAATCCTTGCCGATTTTTTGAATGGTTTATCCGGGGTCATCCCTAATTCAAACATCGCATATAAAATACGGCGGTGCACAGGCTTCATTCCATCTCGTGCATCAGGTAAAGCACGACTTACAATAACACTCATGGCATAGTCCATGAATGATTCTCTCATTTCTTCATCAATCAATCGTTCTCTAAGTCTAGATACATCTTCTTCAGCCATATAAAAACCTCCGCATTAAACTAAGCGAAACACTTAGTCTTCCTCTTAAACATCCAAGTTCTTAACGTACTGCGCATTTTCTTGAATGAAATCTCTTCTCGGCTCTACTCGATCGCCCATTAATATTTCAAAAATCTCATCTGCTTTGATTGCGTCAGCAAGCGTCACCTGTAGCATATTTCTCGTGTCAGGATCCATGGTCGTTTCCCATAATTGCGTCGCGTCCATTTCTCCAAGTCCTTTATAACGCTGAATTCCAATCTTAGATCGATCTTCAATTGTTGAAAGATGTGCGTCTAATTCACGATCAGAATACACATACGTTACGTTATTCCTACCTTGTTCAATCTTGTATAGCGGTGGCTGCGCAATGTATACATAGCCTTGCTCAAGAAGCTCACGCATATAGCGATAGAAAAACGTAAGGATCAGTGTCCGGATGTGCGCACCATCTACGTCCGCATCGGTCATAATAACAACCTTGTGATAACGAGCTTTTTTGATATCAAACTCTTCACCAATTCCGGTACCAATCGCGGTAATAATCATTCGAATTTCATTATTTGCTAGAATTTTATCAAGACGTGCTTTCTCCACATTTAAGATCTTCCCTCGCAGTGGCAGGATTGCTTGAATATGTGGATCTCGTCCACCTTTAGCAGAACCACCGGCAGAGTCCCCCTCAACAATAAACAATTCGCTTATGGAAGCATCCTTTGATGAACAGTCGGTTAATTTTCCAGGAAGTGAGCTTACTTCTAACGCACTTTTTCGACGTGTTAGCTCTCTCGCTTTCTTCGCTGCTTCTCGCGCTCTTGAAGCCATTAACCCTTTATCGACAATTTTTCTTGCAACAGTAGGATTTTCTGCCATAAAACGAGAAAAACTTTCGGAAAAAAGAGAGTCGGTAATCGTTCTTGCTTCACTATTTCCAAGCTTCGTTTTTGTTTGACCTTCAAATTGTGGCTCTGGAATTTTAACAGAAATAATCGCTGTTAACCCTTCACGGACATCTTCACCACTAAGGTTCGGGTCATTTTCTTTAAACAAGCTGTTTTTTCTTGCATAATCATTAATCACCCTTGTTAGACCGGTTTTAAAGCCAGATTCATGGGTTCCACCTTCGTGGGTATTAATGTTGTTTGCAAATGAATAAATACTACTTGTATAGCCATCGTTATACTGAACGGCTACTTCCACAGTAAGGCCTTCTTTCTCTCCTTCTACATGAATTGGTTCTTCATGTAGTGCTTCTTTCGTACGGTTTAAATGCGTGACAAAAGAAGAAATTCCGCCTTCGTAATAGAATGTCGCTTGTTTTTCTTCCTCAGCTCGTTTATCTGCTATTTGAATCGTTAGGCCTTTATTTAAAAAGGCAAGTTCTCGCACTCGGGTCGAGAGCGTGTCGAAATCAAACTCTAGCGTTTCCTTAAAAATTTCACCATCGGGTTTAAACATGATGACTGTACCAGTCTTTTCTGTTTCACCAATTACGTTAAGATCTTCTTGTGGAACCCCTCTAGAGTAAGATTGTTTATGAATTTTACCGTCTAAATGGACGTTTACTTCCAAGTACGTAGATAACGCATTAACAACTGAAGCTCCTACGCCGTGCAGTCCACCAGAGACTTTATATCCGCCTCCACCAAATTTTCCGCCAGCGTGAAGCACAGTCATAATAACTTCTACTGCAGGTCGACCCATCTTTTCTTGGATCCCAACAGGTATACCACGACCATTGTCTTCAACCGTTATTGAGTTATCTTTCTCAATCGTTAAAGAAATCGTATCACAGTAACCGGCCATCGCCTCATCAATACTATTGTCAACAATTTCCCACACAAGGTGGTGTAGTCCTTTTTGACTTGTTGAGCCGATATACATACCCGGACGCTTTCTTACAGCTTCTAATCCTTCAAGTACTTGTATCTGACTTTCATCATACGTTTGATTTTGTTCATTTTCCAAAATTTTTCACCTTCTCATTAGGGGTCCTTAACCAATTGATCCTTCTTCATCCTCAGCTAAACGATCTAACACATTCTCATTCGAGCGTTTATAGAGGGTTTGAGTGGAAACTGGGGAATAATACACATGATGATTTGTCACAACTACACTCTTAATGGCGTCTGTAACATTTCCAATGCATGTTTTCTGTATGGTTTGATTTTCAAGAAAAGCGAGCGTATCTTTCGGTAACGCTTCTTCTTCATATGGAAAAATACCAACAACACGGTTAATTGGTAAAATAATATCTCCACCTACATGAATATACATCGCTTACTCCATTCGTTTGACTTCGCCTTGATTTACAGTAAAAATGCACGCTTCTTCACGTACACGTTCATGTAGTCCACTAATTGACGTTGTTGTTACAAACGTCTGTACTCGATTTTGAATGGTTTCTAGTAAATGGGACTGTCGATAATCATCTAGTTCTGATAGCACGTCATCCAGTAAAAGAATAGGGAATTCGCCTACTTCATCATGGATTAAGTCGATCTCTGCTAATTTAAGAGATAACGCCGTTGTTCGTTGCTGTCCTTGTGACCCATACTTCTGCACATCAAGATCGTTTATCGTAAAAGCCAAGTCATCTCGGTGCGGGCCGAACAAAGTCGTTCCTCTTCTAACCTCTTCTGTTTTTTTCGCTTCGTACCTCGTTTGCATGTCTACTTTTATTTTCGACAGATTTCCTTTGTCTGATACCTCTAAAGACGGGATATATTCCAGGCGGAGCGCCTCTTTCCCTCGACTTATTGATTGATGGATCGGAACAGCCCACTTTTCGAGCTGTGTCGTAAACTCGGCTCGCTTTTTTGTAATAAACGCGGCCCGCTCAATCATTTGATCCGTAAGAATATCGAGCATCGTAAAATCTGTTGACCTCTTTATCTGCATATCTTTGAGCAAGACATTTCGTTGCTTAATAATTTTCCCATAGTGAGAAAGTTCATAAAGATAAACTGGGCTAATTTGTCCAAGTTCAATATCAATAAACCGTCGTCTTATTTGAGGACTGCCTTTCACAAGCTCAAGATCTTCTGGTGCAAACATGACAACATTAATCGTCCCTACATAATCACTTAGTCGCTTTTGTTCAAGTCCATTAATTTTTCCGCGCTTTCCTTTTTGCGAAATAATGAAATCAAGTTCAACTTGTCCCGTTCGGTTTTCAGCTTCTACATGGACCCGTGAAAAGTCTTTATCAAAACGAATCAGCTCTTTGTCTTTACTCGAACGATGTGACTTTGCAAGTGCTATTACGTAAATTGCCTCAAGTAAATTAGTTTTCCCTTGCGCATTTTCACCAATAAAAACATTCACTTTTTCGCCGAACGATAATGCCGTATGTTCGTAATTTCGGTACGATGTTAATTCAATTTTTCTAATTAACATCTTTACACCTTAGAAACGATTAAAAAGGTTTGCCCGTCCTCTAAATCAATTTGATCATCATGGCGCAACTTTTTCCCACGACGATTTTCCGGTTCACCATTTACGTATACGACATATTCACTTAAATACCATTTAGCCATGCCACCTGTATCAATAGCGCCTGTCTCTTTTAATAATTGACCAAGCGTAATAAACTCTGATTGAATTTCTATTTGTTCCATTCCGTGCACCTCACCATCTGCTAGACGAAGGGAAGACAGCACACGTCAAATGAATGCTGTCTCTAAATTTGTTAGCTGTATCGGATTGTTCGCTCTAAAATAATCTCTTTCTCTATTGTACTAAACGAATTGAATCTAGCCAACCTTTTTTCATATATCGGTATTAATATGTCCTTACCGGTGAAAAGAGGTGTAAATAACGATCTGATTCAATCGGACGAATAACAAATGGGCTCATCGCACCAGTGAACATCAGATGAATTTCTTCACTATCAATGACTTTAAGCGCATCAATGATATTTTTACCGTTAAACGAAATTCTTAATTCTTCTCCTTCGAATCTTTCAACAGCCATTTGCTCCGTTACTTTCCCTACTTCTTGTGAAGTCGATGAAATTTCAATCTCTTCTTCTCCAAGCGTCTTCATGTTAATCACATTATTTTTAGCTTCTCGAGATAAAAGCAAGGCTCTCTCTAACGTTTGAAGAAGTGGTTTTGTTTTTAAAATAAAGCTCGTTCTTGATTGATTCGGAATCATACTTGATGTAACAGGATACTTCCCTTCTAACAACCTAGAGAAAAATAAAATATTACCCAATTTGAACAGAATTTGGTTTTCCGTTACTACAATATCAACGGCGTCTGACGTATCCTCAATAATTTTACTTAATTCTTGCAAGCTTTTTCCCGGAATTACAACATTTTGAAAACGTAATTCTTGATTCTCCGCTTCCACTTTCGCACGGCGCATCGCTAATCGATGACTGTCTGTTGCAGTACAGATTAACCCATCTTCTTCCGTCTCGATGTTTACACCTGTCAACACCGGACGTGTTTCCTGAGTGGACACTGCAAATACAGTTTGGCGAATGACGTTTCGAAGCATGTCTTGCGGCATACTGAAAATCAAATCTTCTTTTAGTTGTGGAAGACGCGGGTATTCGTCCGGATCAAGTCCATTGAGGGTGAAGACAGACGAACCGGATCGAATTGTTGCTGCAAATTGATCGTGAACCGTAATATCAATCGATTCACCAGGTAATTTTTTTACTATTTCAGTAAAGTATTTTGATTGAAGAACGATGCTACCTTCTTGTTCAATTTCAACAAGTTCTTGTTCATTTTCAACAGTTGGAATAAAGGCTTCGATTGATAAATCAGAATCGCTACCGGTTAACGTTAAGCCATTTTTTGTGGCGACGATTTTTATTCCTGTAAGTATAGGGATAGTTGTTCTAGAAGAAACAGCTTTTGCTACGTGTTGGACATCGTGAACCATTCGATTCCGATCAATAATGACATGCATACATTGATACTCCTTTTCATAAACATATATATTATTCTTTTTTTTATTAAAAAAAGTAGTAGTAATAGTAATAGGGCTTGTGAGTTTGTGGATAACTAAAAAAATGCGTAAATAGACAGCCTATTCACATGTGGGTAAATTGTGGATAGGCTTGTTCCAATTATACACATTATTCACAGCTATTGTCGAAGCTGTTCTGTAATCATTTGAACTTTTTGTTGTAATTCTTGATCTGTAACGAGTAATTTTGAAATTTTTTCGTGAGCGTGAATAACGGTCGTATGATCACGTCCACCAAATTCACTTCCGATTTTCGGTAGTGAAGCATCTGTCATTTCTCGAGACAAATACATGGCGATTTGCCTTGGAAACGCGACAGATTTTGTTCGTTTTTTAGCTTTGAAATCTTCTAGCTTTACTTGGTAGTGATCGCCAACAAGCTTTTGAATATCTAAAATGCTAAGTGTCTTTGGTAGCGCGTTTGGAATAATATCTTTTAGTGCTTCCGCAGCCAAGTCAGCATTCATATCTTGATTAATAAGAGAAGAATACGCAACGACACGAATTAACGCACCTTCTAATTCACGAATATTCGTATCAATTTGGTTCGCAATGTAGAGCATAACTTCATTTGGAATATCAAGATTCTCTGCTTTTGCTTTTTTTCTTAGGATCGCAATTCGTGTCTCTAGATCCGGTGGCGTAATATCTGTAATTAAGCCCCATTCAAATCTCGAACGAAGACGGTCTTCTAAAGTCGGTATCTCTTTAGGAGGACGATCACTAGAGATAACAATTTGCTTGGATTCTTCATGTAAGGCATTAAATGTATGGAAAAACTCTTCCTGTGTTTGAATTTTACCAGCAATAAATTGAATATCATCGATTAAGAGAACGTCTACGTTGCGGTACTTATTGCGAAAATGAACAGCTTTATTGTCGCGAATCGCATTAATAAATTCATTCGTGAATTTTTCTGATGAAAGATAAACGACCTTCGCGTTTGGATTATGTTCCATTACATAATGGCCAATCGCATGCATTAAGTGGGTTTTCCCTAATCCAACACCACCATAAATAAAGAGAGGGTTATACGCTCTTGCCGGAGCTTCAGCTACAGCAAGTGATGCAGCGTGAGCAAATCGGTTCCCGGATCCGATAACAAATGTGTTAAACGTATATTTGTCGTTCAACATCGAACGATTTGTGTCGTTTTGAGCAGCTAAATTAACGTCTGTCGCAGCTGGAGTAGGTTGTTCTTGAATGACTTCTTCCTCTTGCTCATGCTGCGGGATAACAAACTTTGGATTTAATCTTGCTCCAGTTAAATGTTCAATAATATCTGCTGCCAAGCTAGAATAATGATCTTCAAGCCAATCTCTTGCAAACTCATTTGGTGCTGTTATGGTGATGACATCATTTTGAAGAGCTGTTGCGGTTGTCGACTTTAACCATGTTTCGTAACTTGGTTTGCTCACTCTTTGTTTCATTTCTTCAAGAACCTTATTCCAAAGGTCATGGATATTTTCCAAAAAAGCCCCTCCTTTTGCGACATTCCTGCACTGTACAACTTTTGTATAAGTTAAGGTATAAATATACGTACGAATAAATATGGCGAAGTTTTCATAATATAGGATGTTGAGGAGAAAATCAATGTCTTCAACAAATTGTGGATAACAAGTAAACAGAAACAAAGAACCTGTCCACAACCTTACCCACAGGCTGTGGACAGGTTCTTTTAGTAGTCACATTGTCCACGAAAGAAATCTCTTATATCATATCAAAAAGAAGCTGTAGTCGCAATGGATGAATGAACTTATCCACAAAATACAGGATGTAGTGGTTTTTGGTTGTCCACAATACAAGATATGTGTAAATCGTTGTCGATAACGTGTAGATAATGTATTAGAGGCAAAAATAATGTCCACAATTAAAAAGAGGGAGCTGTTAAAAAGAAGGAAAAGAAGATTTCTATAAGAAAAAAAGAAAGTTTTTAATAAGGCTTGACATAAACGGTTAAATCTCTATATAATTTTTGGGAGTGCCTGAAGATTTAAATCCTCGAAGGAGGTGGAATACATGGGTAAACCAACGTTCCAACCAAATAACCGTAAACGTAAAAAAAATCACGGCTTCCGCGCTAGAATGGCAACGAAGAACGGACGTAAAGTACTTTCTCGTCGTCGTCAAAAAGGAAGAAAAGTATTGTCTGCATAGACCACTGACATCAGTGGTCTTTTTCAGGTATATACATCAAATGAGCCAAGAGGGTCGTGTGACGTATGAAAAAAGAGCAACGAATAAAAAAAAATGAAGAGTTTTCGGCGGTCTTCAATAAAGGATCTTCAATGGCCAATCGACAATTTGTTCTTTATATTCTCCCAAAAGAGGGACAAGATTCATTACGTCTCGGATTATCGGTTTCAAAACGAGTAGGGAATGCTGTCTGTCGGAATCGTATTAAACGATTTGTTCGTGAAGTGTTTACGCAGATCCAAGGAGAAATAAAGCAAAATTATGATTATGTAGTCATTGCACGTAATCCTGCTAAAGATATGAACTATCATGAAATTAAAAGCAGTCTGGAACACGTATTAAAGAAATCAAAAATGATCGTACGTTCACAAAAAAATAAAGAAAAGTAACAGCTAGGAGGAAGCAAAGAAAGTGAAACGATTTAGCTGGCTCGTAATTATGGCGAGCATGCTCCTTTTATTATCTGGTTGTTTTAGTATCGACCAACCGATTACCTCTGAAAGTTCGGGGATTTGGAATTCGTTCTTTGTGTATCCGTTATCACAGCTCATTATTCTGATTGCAGAATGGGTAAGCAGCTATGGTTTTGCGATTATACTTGTAACAATTCTCTTTCGTTTGATCTTATTGCCATTAATGTTAAAACAAACAAGAAGCATGAAGGCAATGCAGCAGCTACAGCCGGAAATGCAGAAATTAAGAGAGAGCTATAGTGCAAAAGATCAAAACACGCGGTTAAAGCTGAATGAAGAGATGCAAAAGTTATTTGCGGATCATAAAGTGAATCCTTTTGCAGGGTGTTTACCAATTTTGATTCAAATGCCAATCTTCCTGGCAATTTATCATGCGATTATGCGAACTGAGAATTTTCAAGGAGAGTCATTTGCATGGTTTCAATTAAGTGATCCCGATCCATTCTTCATTTTGCCGCTTTTAGCGTTTGTCTTAACGTTTGTTCAGCAACGTATGATGATGGTGCAAAATAATCCACAAGCTAAGATCTTACTATACTTAATGCCATTTATGATTTTAATCATTGGGGTCTTTTTGCCAGCCGCAGTTATTTTATACTGGGTAGTCGGGAATATCTTTATGATCCTGCAAACCTACTTTGTGACAGGTCCGAATGCAGGAAAAAGAGGACTAGAATCGACTGTAGGGGTTAATCAAGGCGCTCAAAAGGGTAAGAAGTCATCAAGTAATCAATCTAAGAGTTCAACGAAGAAGAAGAAAAGTAAAAAGAAAAAACGGAAATAGGAAAGGGGCATATGATGGCAACAAAAACGGTGAAAGGTCGAACTGTAGACGAAGCTGTTCAAAGAGCGTTAGTAGAATTGAATGCAGAAAAAGATCAATTAATTTATGACGTTGTTGAAGAACCGCAAAAAGGGTTCTTAGGATTATTTGGTGGAAAGCCAGCAGTGATTGAAGTTCGTTTAAAACCAAAGACCGTGGATGTTGCTGAGTCCTTTCTATTAAAAACAACGGAACTGATGGGGATCAATGTGAAGGTCACTCATCAAAAGGATGGAAAACATCTATCTGTTAATTTAGAGGCGATAGAAACCGAGGGCCAAGGAAAGTTAATTGGAAAAAAGGGGCAAACCTTAGATTCTTTGGAACACCTGACAAACCTCGTTGTTTCAACTAAACAAACAGCTGATGGTTCACGTATTCGCTTGAATGCTGGAGGCTATCGTGAAAAGCGGGAAGAGACGCTTAAACAACTGGCGCTGCGTGTAAGTAAAAAGGCAACGTCTACGAACGAAAAAGTTGTGTTAGAACCAATGCCTGCTAGAGAGCGGAAGGTTATTCATACAACGCTAGCGAATAGCAAGGACGTTACAACTGAATCACAAGGCAACGGATCGAAGCGGCACGTTGTCATTGAACCTAAGAAATAAGGAGTGCAACTCGATGCACTTCTTATTTTTTTCGAACTAAAAAATCTGGAAAAGAAAGTTCACTGTCAAGCAATGGCTTTTCGACTATGCGTATGCTATTCTTATTAGTTGAAGCTGTAATTTACGGAGGTGATTAATGTGGATACAATCGCAGCAATATCAACAGCACTTGGTGAAGGAGCAATCGGGATTGTCCGGCTCAGCGGAGATCAAGCTATAGATATTAGTGATAAACTTTTTAAAGGCACATCAAAACTAAATGAAGTGAACACACACACCATTACTTATGGACATTTAGTAGAAGGAAATGACGTAATAGAAGAGGCCATGGTTACGGTGATGCATGGACCTAAGACCTATACACGTGAAAACATTGTTGAGATCAACTGTCATGGTGGGTTGGTTTCGGTTAACCGTGTTTTGCAAGCAGCGTTAGCACATGGAGCTCGATTGGCTGAGCCGGGAGAATTCACAAAACGTGCCTTCTTAAATGGTAGAATTGATTTGTCGCAAGCAGAGGGTGTTATGGATTTAATTCGATCTAAATCGGATCAAGCCATGAACGTAGCAATGCGCCAAGTGGAAGGGCGATTATCGGGAAAAATCCAGCAACTTCGACAGCAATTACTTGAAACAGTTGCTGCGGTGGAAGTAAACATTGATTACCCCGAATATGATGCGGAAACAATGACTCAAGCCATTATTCAAGAAAAGATGGTGCCTGTCATAGAGGAAATAAATAAATTGCTTGTCACAGCTAAACAGGGAAAAGTCTTACGTGAAGGACTGGCTACGGCGATCATTGGCAGGCCAAACGTGGGGAAATCATCGTTAATGAATAGCCTTGTTCATGAATCAAAAGCGATTGTGACAGATATACCAGGAACTACGCGAGACACACTAGAAGAGTATGTCAATGTACGTGGTGTGCCCCTTAGGCTAATTGATACAGCAGGCATACGTGAAACGGAAGACATTGTTGAAAAAATAGGTGTTGAACGATCCAGAAAAGCATTAAAAGAAGCTGAATTAATCTTGCTTGTATTAAATAATAGTGAAGCATTAACGATTGAAGATGAAGCACTTTTTGAAGCTGTTATGGATATGGATGTTGTGATCATTGTAAATAAAACAGATCAAAAACAAGCAATTGATTTAGAAAAAGTCTATCAATATGCTAACGGTCGCCCTGTCGTGACAACTTCTTTAATTCATGACGAAGGCGTTGATCAATTGGAAGAAGCCATTAATCAATTATTCTTTGCTGGCGACATTGAAGGACAAGATCTTACGTATGTGTCGAATGCAAGGCATATTGGTCTTTTAAATGAAGCCAAACGTCGAGCGGAAGAAGCTTTACAAGCGACAGAGGCCGATGTACCGGTTGATTTGATTCAAATTGATGTCACGCGCACATGGGAATTATTAGGTGAAATTATTGGAGAAGATATACAAGATAGCTTAATTGATCAATTGTTTTCTCAGTTTTGCTTAGGAAAATAAATCGCTTATGAAAGGAAGGGAGACTAGGATAAATCTAGTCGAAACAAACATGAATTACCAAGCCGATTCATTTGACGTAATCGTCATTGGCGCTGGTCATGCAGGCGTAGAAGCCGGACTTGCTGCCGCAAGAATGGGTTCAAATACCCTTATGCTTACGCTAAATTTGGACGCCATTGCGTATATGCCATGTAATCCATCAGTAGGTGGTCCTGCCAAAGGAATCGTTGTCCGAGAGGTTGATGCACTAGGCGGCGAAATGGCTCGTAATATTGATAAAACGCATATTCAAATGCGTATGTTGAATACGGGAAAAGGTCCTGCAGTCCGCGCGTTACGCGCGCAAGCAGATAAATTTCAGTACCAACATGAGATGAAAAAAACGCTTGAAGAACAAGAAAATCTCTTAGTACGTCAAGGAATGGTTGACCGCCTGATCATTGAAGAGGGTGAGTGTCGTGGTGTGATTACGAACACTGGCGCTGAATACCGGTCAAAAGCTGTTGTGATTACAACTGGAACCTATTTAAAAGGAAAGATCATTTTAGGTGAACTTTCTTATGAGTCTGGTCCAAATAATATGCAGCCTTCTATTAAATTATCCGACCATTTAAAAGAGCTAGGTTTTGATATCGTTCGGTTTAAAACCGGCACGCCACCACGAGTGAACGGAAATACGATTGATTATACAAAAACAGAAATTCAGCCTGGTGATGAGACGCCAAGAGCCTTTTCGTATGAGACTACAAAGTATATTACGGATCAGCTACCTTGCTGGCTAACGTACACTGGCTCAGAAACACATGAAGTAATCGGTGAAAATCTTGGACGTTCCCCGATGTATTCAGGTATGATAGAAGGAACAGGACCAAGGTATTGCCCATCTATTGAAGACAAGATTGTCCGCTTTAACGACAAGCCACGACATCAAATTTTTCTTGAGCCAGAAGGCCGAAATACGACAGAGGTATATGTGCAAGGACTTTCTACTAGTTTACCTGAAGATGTTCAATTATCGATGCTGAAAACAATTCCTGGACTTGAAGCGGTAAAAATGATGCGTCCTGGTTACGCGATTGAATACGATGCGATTGTTCCAACTCAGCTATGGCCAACATTAGAAACAAAAGCAGTTCCAGGTCTTTTTACAGCTGGTCAAATTAACGGAACGTCTGGATATGAAGAAGCAGCTGGTCAAGGTGTCATTGCAGGTATTAATGCTGCTAGAAAAGTTTCAGGCAAAGAACCGCTTATTTTAGACCGATCAGATGCTTATATTGGCGTCATGATTGATGATTTAGTAACAAAAGGGACGAATGAACCATATCGTTTATTAACATCAAGAGCAGAATTTCGCTTAATCTTGCGTCACGATAATGCAGATTTGCGTTTGACCGAAAAAGGCTATGAGCTTGGCTTGATTTCTGAAGCACGCTATGCACAATTTTTGCGTAAGAAACAAGCTGTTGAAGAAGAAATTGGACGCATTAAAAGTCTAATTGTTAAGCCATCAGCAGACGTTAATGAGCTGTTGGAACAAGTAGGCTCCAAGAAAATGAACGAAGCATTAAAAGCAGAAGCCATGTTAAAACGTCCAGAGATGACTTATAAGGACTTATTAAAAGTGATCCCTCAGCCGGAACAGGAACTTGATGACGAAGTATGTGAACAAGTAGAAATTCAAGTCAAGTATGAAGGGTATATCGAAAAACAATGGCAGCAAGTTGAGCGATTAAAGAAAATGGAACGTAAACAAATTCCTGAAGACCTTGATTATGATGCCATACAAGGCCTAGCGACGGAAGCTCGGCAAAAATTACAACTGGTTAGACCATTATCTGTAGGACAGGCTTCTCGTGTCTCTGGTGTAAATCCTGCAGATGTATCGATTTTGCTCGTGTATTTAGAGCAAGGCCGTCTTGCCAAAACATCATCGTGAGGTTGTTTATATGAGTTACGAGAAGTTTCCAGAATTACTTGCAGAAAAAAATATTATCCTTTCTTCTACTCAAAAAGAGCAGTTCAACCGTTACTTCGAACTGCTCGTTGAGTGGAATGAAAATATTAATTTAACGGCAATTGTTGCTAAAGATGACGTGTATTTGAAGCATTTTTATGACTCCATTACACCGAGTTTTTATTTCCCGTTTACGAATCAGTCTATTTTAGATATTGGCGCAGGAGCTGGTTTTCCAAGTCTTCCATTAAAAATTCTTTATCCTGATTTACAGGTATCCATTATTGATTCTTTAAATAAAAGAATAGGATTTTTGACGTTTTTAGCAGATGAGTTAGGCCTCACAAATGTGTCTTTTTACCACGATCGTGCAGAATTAGCAGGTAAAAGCAGCTTGCATAGAGAAAAATATGATATTGTGACAGCTAGAGCCGTTGCACGAATGTCAGTTCTTGCAGAACTATGTTTACCTTTTACGAAAGTGGATGGTTCTTTTATTGCTTTAAAAGCAGCAGGTACGAATCAAGAGCTTAATGATGGGGAAAAAGCAATTAAACTATTAGGTGGACAAATTGAACATAATCATTTCTTTTCTTTACCAGTTGAAAAAAGTGACCGTCATATCGTAACGATAAAAAAAATAAAATCAACGCCGAAAAAGTATCCTAGAAAGCCTGGAACGCCTAATAAGCAGCCAATTGTTTAAGCAGGCAAATGTACGATACAGCTGTTTCACGTGGAACACATTCGTTTCAACAGAGGAATGACTTTTAAAGGTGTCGAAATACAAATGATGGTTATTTAATAAAAGGTGGTGTCTGAGGCGATGAAGCAATCGTTTTCACGCCTATTTGGCTTTAATGATAAAAATGACGATGCTGATCTAATTGAGAATGAGGAAGTAAAACAAATTCCAATTCAAGACATTGTACCAAATCGCTTTCAGCCAAGAACGGTTTTTGATGAAGAGCGAATCACAGAATTAGCACAAACAATTCGTACACATGGTGTCATTCAACCAATTGTTGTCCGAATTAGAGAAGAAAAATATGAAATCATTGCAGGGGAGCGTCGGTTTAGAGCTGTTTCTTCTTTAGGATGGGAAACCATACCTGCAATTATAAAAGAGTTTAATGATTCACAAACAGCATCGATCGCTTTAATAGAAAATTTACAACGAGAAGGCTTAACTGCGATAGAAGAAGCAGTCGCTTATGCGAAATTAATTGAAATTCATCAATTAACACAAGAAAGCCTTGCGCAACGATTAGGTAAAGGTCAGTCAACGATTGCAAATAAATTGCGTTTATTGAATTTGCCAGAAAAAGTACAGGACGCCATTTTAAACCGCTCCATTTCTGAAAGACATGCACGAGCACTTATTGGATTGAAAGATAACCATGAAGCACAAGAGATGATTTTAGAACAAATCGTTGAAAATCAACTTAATGTGAAACAAACTGAGGAACTTGTTCAACGTTTTTTATATCCTGAAGTAGAAGAACAGGAAGAAGTTAAGAAGAAAAAATCGACACGAAAGTCATATCCAAAAGATATGCGTATTGCGATGAATACGATTCGTCAATCTGTTGATATGGTGATGAAGACAGGCTTGAAGGTCGATACAGACGAAGAAGATAACGATGATTTCTATCAATTTACCATTAGAATACCTAAAAAGTGATCTATCTATTACAAAAGATAGGTCTTTTTTTTAATAGGATTATGAAGAATCTATGCTAAAATAAAGATAATCTATTTGTTTTACGTATAGAAAGTTTTTGCAACGAAGGAAAGTAGGTGTCCAAGTGTCAAAGATAATCGCTGTCGCAAACCAAAAAGGCGGCGTAGGAAAAACAACTTCTTCAGTGAATTTAGCAGCATGTTTAGCACATTTAGGCAAAAGAGTTCTGTTAGTCGATATAGATCCGCAGGGGAATGCAACAAGTGGTGTTGGTGTTGAAAAAGGGGATGTTGATGAATGTATTTACGATGTCCTTATTGAAGATGTACCAGCAGAAAACGTCATTTTTTCCACGGATGTAATCAATTTAGATGTGATTCCGGCAACAATTCAATTATCTGGAGCGGAAATTGAACTTGTTCCAACGATTTCAAGAGAAGTTCGGTTGAAAAAAGCATTAACGCCTTTAAGAGAGACGTACGATTATATCTTTATTGATTGTCCACCTTCACTTGGGTTGCTTACGATCAATGCTTTAACTGCTTCAGATTCAGTTATTATTCCCGTACAATGTGAATATTACGCGTTAGAAGGGTTAAGCCAACTTTTAAATACGGTCCGTTTAGTACAAAAGCATTTGAATACGTCCTTGGCGATTGAAGGAGTACTTTTAACAATGCTGGATGCGCGTACAAATCTCGGTATTCAAGTCATTGAAGAAGTGAAAAAGTATTTTCGCGATAAAGTATTCGATACCATTATTCCAAGAACAATTCGCTTAGGTGAAGCCCCGAGTCATGGCAAGCCAATTATTGAATACGATGCCAAGTCACGTGGAGCAGAAGTGTACATAGACTTAGCAAAGGAAGTGGTTGCGAATGGTTAAATCGGTTGGAAAGAAGGGACTAGGTAAAGGATTAGAAGCTTTTTTCCCAAACGAGAAGGACAACACTCAGGAGCAGGTTACACTTATTTCTGTGTCTGAAGTTAGACCAAATCCATACCAGCCGAGAAAGACTTTTTCTGAAGAATCATTGAAAGAATTAAGTGATTCCATTAAAGAACATGGAATTTTACAACCAATCACAGTAAGAAAATCAATAAAAGATTATGAGATTGTAATGGGAGAGCGTCGTGTTCGTGCAGCAAAACAAGCCGGCTTGGAGCAAATTCCTGTAATCATTCAAGATTTAGATGAAAATAAAATGATGGAAATTGCGCTGATTGAAAATTTACAGCGAGAAGATTTAAACCCGATTGAAGAAGCCATTGCATATGAAAAACTAATGACTCATACAAAAAGTACGCAAGAGCAAGTGGCAAAGCGTTTAGGGAAAAGTAGACCACATATTGCAAATCATATGCGTTTATTGCAGTTACCAAAAGTCGTTCAAGAGTTTATCTCGGTTGGTAAATTGAGTATGGGGCATGGACGAGCTCTTTTAGGCCTACAAAATAAAGACAAATTGTCGCAAGTACTCGAAAGTGTTTTACAGGAGAAATTAAGCGTGCGTGAAGTGGAAAAACTTGTTCAACAAATAAATGAGCATGTTCCACGTGAAACGAAGGAAGTGAAAGTGAAATTGTCGCCGTTTCTTAAAGATCATCAGGAGCGGTTACGAGATTCACTAGGTACATCGGTTATGATTAAACCTGGTAAGAAAAAAGGAAAAATTGAGATTGACTATTTTTCAGAAGACGATCTAGAAAGAATATTAGAGATTCTCATTCAAACGAAAGAATAAGAAGCTAGCCTGTATTAGGCAGCTTCTTTTTTGAAAGGAGCAAGGAATGTATTATTTTGATCAAGCAGCAACATCGTTTCCGAAACCTAAATCAGTTATTGAGGCAGTTGCAAACACAATGGAGCACTACGGGGCAAACCCAGGAAGAAGTGGGCATTTACTATCTAGGCAAGCTGCTGAAATTGTTCAAGAGACGAGGGAAAAAGTAGCATCTTTTTTTCATGCTCCGGCAGCAGAACATGTTTGGTTTTATGCTAATGCTACGTATGCGCTTAATCAAGCGATCTTAGGGTTTCCATTTGATGAAGGTGATGAAGTAGTTACTTCTTATTTTGAACATAATTCTGTTCTGAGGCCTCTTTACACACTCGAAAGTAAGGGAATTAAGTTGAATTTTGCAGGAGGGAAAACAGGGGAAGAGACGGCTGATGCCATCGTTGAGTCAATTACTGAGCGAACGAGATTTGTTGTCATTAATCATGCTTCAAACGTGACTGGAGATATTGTCCCCCTGTCGACGATTGCACAAAAAGCACATGCAGTAGGTGCTATACTGTGTGTAGATGCATCACAAACGGCTGGAGTCATAGATATTGATATGGATAGAGACGGAATTGATTTACTAGCTTGCCCAGGTCATAAAGGCTTACTTGGTCCTCAAGGGACAGGGATGCTTGTGTCAAAAAAAGATTATCAGCTAAAGCCGTTAACGTACGGTGGGACAGGTCATACATCTGAAAGCAAAGACCAACCACGCACATGGCCGGAACGATATGAGGCAGGAACATTAAATACGCCTGCACTTGCTGGACTTGGCGCCGGCTTAGATGAAATCGAGCATTTAGGCGGTACCGAAGCAATCTACAAACATGAAATGGATCGATTAGACCAATTGCTTACTGGATTAAAGAACACGAATGTGACACTAGTGGGTACCGATTCAACAGAAGGACGTTTAGCTGTTGTCTCCTTCGGCTTACCAAGTATGAGCAGTCAGGAAATCGCAATTATTTTAGACCAACACTATCAAATTGCAGTTCGCGCTGGCCTTCACTGTGCCCCTAAGCTACATGAATGGTATGGCTCAATTGATGAGGGGCTTGTACGTGTAAGTTTTGGACCTTACACGACCAAAGATGAGGTTGATTTGCTCTTACAAGCCATTCAAGATATTTCAGAGGCCATGTAAATTCAAAATGACATGCCTTTCTTTTTAAAAAGAGAGGTGTGTTTTTTTAAAGGGACTTGTTCCTGTTGAAGATGTCGATCAGCAAATGTAAAAAGCGTACTCATTTTTTCGGCCATACACATAACTTCATGCAGCCTTGTGCTTTGTAATGTGTGAAAATCCATTAGACCAGCCACGTTCACAACACCTGTCAGAGAGCAATCTCCAACTTCAGGCAAAGTCTTTCCCATTGCAGCGCCCGGCTTCAACGTTCGATTTGAGAGAGTGATGGAGCCGACGTTAACTTGTCTTCCTAAGCACGCATCAACGGCAATTAAAAATGCATTTGGGTGCGCGAGGTGAATGATACCTAAACGGGTTTCTAAATTAACAGCATGCAGCGGTTCAGCGAGTGTACCATACACGGTAAAATGGTGTAAGTTTTGCTCGATAAGCATTGATCCTAATATGGGCCCTAGTGCATCTCCTGTGGATCGATCTGTTCCAATACAAGCGACAACGAGCTCTTTTGAAGATGATCGTTGACATTGGGATAAGAGCGCATTTCCTAATTCTTCTGTAAAATCTTGTTCATCTATATGCATTCGTTGGGAAAATACTCTTTTTTTAAAAGGCCAGAGGTTTGTACTCATATTTTTAACTCCTTCGCCATACTAGTAACAGTATAGTAGATTTGTAAAAAATCTATACATTGAAATATGGCGAGGGTGAGAGCTTTGTGGGGCAATGGACTAAAATGGATGTTTTTAATAGTAGGGACAATCATTGGTGCAGGCTATGCATCAGGCAGAGAATTATGGGAGTTTTTTGGAGCTGAAAGCGGACTAGCTATCATCCTATTTTCAATCCTTTTTTCCATAAGTTGTGCGGTCATATTAACCGTCTCAAAAAGAGAAAAGACGACACATTATTTACCTGTTCTTGAAAAAATTTTAGGGAAGCGATTAGCGAAAGCTTACGATGTCATGATTGTGCTGTATTTGTTTTCGGTAACGGTTATTATGCTGGCTGGGGCAGGGGCAACGCTTGAAGTGTATCATATTCCTTTTTGGCTCGGGATTGTATTAAATAGTGTTCTAGTAGTTCTTATGTTCATAAAAGGGACAAGTGGGATGACAAAAATAAACGCTATTTTAATTCCTATTTTAATTGCTTGTCTAATGGCGGTTTTAATTGTTTATCAAGAATCAGTAGGGTTTTCATTCTCGTTTCAATTAAATGAGCAGCGGAATTGGCCATCTGCGTTAACGTTCACTTCATTAAATATTTTACCTATTATTGCGGTACTTGGGGCAGTAGGGCATCAAGTGAAGCATCGGGGAGAAATTTACATCGCCAGTATTGGGAGTGGGTTAATTCTAGGTTCTGTTTCTTACATTTATAATGAATCGTTATTAACTGTTGCACAAGAAATCATTTTTTATGAGATTCCGTTATTTGTTATTTTGAAACATTATCCATCTGTTATGGTTCTAGCCATATCTCTTGTTCTATGGTTAGCGATCTACACAACGGCTACTTCGGGTGTGTTAGGTTTAATTTCTCGATTGCAAGTAAGAGTACAAGGGGAACCATGGTTAATTGCGATGTTACTAGTGGCGATGATGGCACCGTTAACTCTTTTTGGATTCTCAACATTAATATCAATTTTATATCCTTTATACGGAATTTTGAATTTGTATATCCTTGCTGCACTCTTGTTATATCCAATTTTAAGGCACCCGGCTACAAAAAAGAAACGCTGATACTACAAAGGGAGCATTCCTTCGTGTATAATACAAGCAGAAATACCCGGAGGAGGAAAGAACAGTGGCAGATAAGGAATTTGCGTTACATGATGTCGTAGAGATGAAAAAACAGCATCCTTGTGGAGAGAATCGATGGAAGATCATTCGCATGGGGATGGATGTGCGTATAAAATGCTTAGGTTGTCAACATAGTGTCATGCTACCACGTCGGGATTTCTCAAAAAAACTAAAAAAAGTGATTGAATCTGAGAAAGAGTAACTATTACTATTCGGATTTGAGAATCGATAAATAAAAAGGACGTGACGGAAGTGGCTTTAACGACAGGAATTGTTGGTCTACCAAATGTTGGGAAATCAACGTTATTTAATGCAATTACTCAAGCTGGTGCTGAATCAGCAAACTATCCGTTTTGTACAATTGACCCGAATGTGGGAATTGTTGAAGTACCGGACGATCGTTTAAATAAACTGACGGAGCTTGTTAAACCGAAAAAAACCATTCCAACTGCATTTGAATTTACAGATATTGCAGGGATTGTTGAAGGGGCAAGCAAGGGAGAAGGATTAGGAAACAAGTTCCTATCACATATTCGTCAAGTAGACGCGATTTCCCACGTTGTACGTTGCTTTGCTGATGAGAATATTACGCACGTATCAGGTGGGGTCAACCCGCTAAGAGATATTGAAGTCATCAATTTAGAATTAATTTTGGCTGATCTAGAGTCTGTTGATAAACGATTAACGCGTGTAGCGAAATTAGCGAGAACAAAAGATAAAGAGGCAGTTGCAGAGCTTGCTGTGCTGGAAATGTTGAAAGAAGCCTTTGAGGATGAAAAGCCTGCTCGTAGTATTGAATTTGATGAAGATCAGCAAAAAATTGTGAAACAGCTTCATTTGTTAACAAGCAAGCCAGTTTTATACGTGGCAAATGTCTCTGAAGAAGATTTAGTAGCAGATGAAGACAATGAGTATGTGAAACAAGTAAAAGAATTCGCTTCCCAAGAAAACAGCAATGTGATTGTCGTATGTGCGAAGATTGAATCTGAAATTGCAGAGCTTGAAGGCGAAGAGAAGGAAATGTTTCTTGAAGAGTTAGGCATTGAAGAGTCTGGTTTAGATCAGCTCATTCGTGCAGCTTATTCTTTACTTGGTCTTGAGACCTACTTCACAGCAGGAGAACAAGAGGTAAGAGCGTGGACTTTCCGCAATGGAACTAAAGCGCCTCAAGCCGCAGGAATTATTCATACAGACTTCGAACGTGGCTTTATTCGTGCGGAAACCGTATCCTATGATGATTTAGTTGATGCTGGGAATATGGGCGTAGCGAAGGAACGTGGGAAAGTGCGTCTTGAAGGGAAAGATTATGTTGTTAAAGACGGAGATGTCATTCACTTCCGCTTTAATGTATAAAAGAATTTTTAAAGGTGCGGAGAAATCCGGGCCTTTTTACTATGCAAAACCTATATGTCGAAAAATATCTTTTTTCCATGGAAGGAAAACGAAGGAAAATGACGTAATAAGTAGGTAACCCCTTAGAACACATCGCAACACTCCAACACCTATATTTCCCTATCTTTCAAAATTATTATTTAAAGGCAGGTGATTTTTATTTGAAGCTTGCTCAATTATAGATGAAATGCTATAATCGTGAAATGTGAGTGAATTGATTTTTGCTCCTTGCTCTGTGTCGAAACAGAGCCGTTTAGACCAAGAGGAGGTGAATGGAA
Organism: Shouchella sp. JSM 1781072; assembly: GCF_041949915.1. Taxonomy (NCBI): domain Bacteria; kingdom Bacillati; phylum Bacillota; class Bacilli; order Caryophanales; family Bacillaceae; genus Shouchella; species Shouchella sp. JSM 1781072. The sequence goes on along the minus strand of NZ_JBHFQE010000003.1, from coordinate 788,948 downwards.
TGCGTAAGTACGAAATTATGTACATTATCGCTCCAAACCTAGAAGAGGCAGCAAACAAAGAAATCGTTGAGCGCTACAGCAAAGTGCTCACTGATAATGGTGCTGAAATCTTAAAGGTAGACGAGATCGGTAAAAAACGTTTAGCTTATGAAATCAATGATTTCAAAGACGGCTACTACGTTCTTATTAGCGTACAAGCAAACACTGAAGCAATCAATGAATTTAATCGTCTGATTAAAATTAATGATAATGTTATCCGTGTGCTTGTTACAAAAGACGAACAATAATTACGATAAAAAATAAACGAGCTAGGCTGGAGGGATCGCATTGTTAAACCGTGTTGTTCTTGTAGGCCGACTAACCCGTGACCCTGAGCTTCGTTTTACACCAAATGGTGTGGCTGTTGCGAACTTTACGCTTGCAGTCAACCGACCATTCTCAAACCAACAAGGGGAGAGAGAAGCGGACTTCATTAACTGCGTTGTTTGGAGAAAACCAGCCGAAAACGTAGCAAACTTCTTAAAAAAAGGAAGTTTAGCAGGCGTTGATGGACGAGTTCAAACGCGTAGTTATGATAATAACGAAGGCAAACGGGTATTTGTAACTGAAATAGTGGCAGAGAGCGTTCAATTCCTTGAACCTCGTAATAGCCAAAATAATCAAAACCAAAACGCTGGTGGTTCTCAAGGAAACTATGGTTCAGGATCAGGAAATTCAGGTTCAGGTGGAAACCGTTCAAACGGTTACGACAACGATCCGTTTTCAAATGATGGCTCAATCGATATTTCCGATGATGACTTACCATTTTAATGGTTGATAGAAAGGAGAATGTATTATGGCACGTCGCGGTCGTCCAAAGCGTAGAAAGGTTTGTTTCTTTACAGCAAACAAAATCACGCATATTGACTATAAAGATGTTGATTTGCTTAAACGTTTCATTTCTGAGCGTGGGAAAATTCTTCCACGTCGCGTAACTGGAACATCTGCAAAATATCAACGTAAATTAACTGTTGCTATTAAGCGCAGTCGTCAAATTGCTTTACTTCCATATGTAAACGAAGTAAATTAATTTTGCTATAAAAGAGGGTGGATTAAGCTGGTTTTTTGAAAGCCAACTTGATTGCTCTCTTTTTTTAATTTCAAATTTCGTCGCTTTTACTTTGGAAGTAAGTACGATAAAATAGATAAAGGCTGTGAATGGATTACAGCATGTACGTTAAAAGAGGTGACGAATTGGAAGACAAGAAAGTAGTAACGAGAGGGATTATGAACGGCTTACTTTTTGTGCTGTTATATAGTTTGCTTGTTACGGGCATTCCATTAATAAATATACTTGCATTTATTGCACTTCCATTACCGCTTCTCTATATGACTTCTGTATATGGCTTGAAAACGGGAATTCTTACAGGAAGTCTGTCGAGTATCGTTGCTATACTCATATCGCTTATCTTTTCAAGCATTATTCTGCTACCAATTGGATTTGCGTTGATAGGTGTACTTGGTGGTTATTACCAATACATGAAAAAATCAGCTGTCGAAAGGCTTAGTATGTTCATCATTGCTCCCTTTCTATTTTCAGCGATTATCTATGTTGTGATCGAAGGCTTATATGGCATTTCCATTTTAGGAGCTGTTCGCGATACAATGTATGAAACGCAAAATCTTGCAGAAACGTTTGCAGTGGATGTTTATGATGATGCCTTTATTGACGCGTATATTCAAATGTTACGTGATATGATGCCATTTCTATTGCTTGTTTTTGGTGCCATATACGGCTTTATTGTTTATGGTCTATCTACGCTGATGTTTAAGCGTGTAGGCATCACTTATAATAAACTGCCTCCATTTAGAGATTGGGAATTTCCTAGGTACTTTATTGTTTTCTACTTTATCTTTCTAGTCTTAGGATTATTTCCTTTTGAACAGGGATCTTTTATGGCGAGCGTCTCACTCATAGGGTTTAATATTTTTAGTATCTTCCTTGTCTTACAAGGGCTTTCTTTTATTCAAACCTATATGTATTATAAAAAGGCATCCAAAGCTTCGATGATCATGGTGACAATTGGAATTGTTTTATGTATGCTGTTGATCTCGCTAGCTGTGTTTTTTGTAAGGATTATCGGAATGTTTGATATGATGCTTCGTATAAGAGATCGATTTAAGGAATAATTATTTGGTAGTAATGAGTAGGAGATGACATTCATGCCTAATTGGAACAAGCCGTGGTGGCAGCACACGTATGTCATCACATTGTTTGTCCTTGTTTTGTTTTTAACGACGTGGCTTATGTTTAATCGTTGGGAGGCTGGTTTACTCGTAACGGTGCTGTTGCTTGTGTGGTTGTTTTTCTATTTTCGTGCAAAGAAAAAAGACGATCATTATCTTGATACGTATATCTCGACTTTATCGTATCGAGTAAATAAAGCAAGTGATGAAGCAATAACCAAGCTTCCAGTCGGGATTGTGCTTTATAATGAGAGTGGAACGATTCAATGGACAAATCCATTTATTCAAGAACGATTTGGTACAGGGTTAAATGGACTGGATGTAACGGTTATTCACGAGGATTTACAGCAATTTATTCAAGGTGAAACGACGGAAGAAACCATTCAGTTTGATTCAGGTTATTACCATTTCACCTTTGAACAAAACGAACGACTTATTTATGTTGTTGATGTAACAGAGAAAGAGACGACGCAGAAGCGGTATGACCACATGCTACCGTTAATCGCTCATATCTATTTGGATAACTATGATGAAGTAACACAAAGCATGGACGACCAAATTCGAAGCCGCTTATTGGCCCAAGTCACTACAGCGCTAAACAATTGGGCGAATGACTATGACATTTATTTGCGCCGAACGTCTTCAGATCGCTTTTTAGCTGTGATGAATCACAAGACATTGTTGCTGTTAGAAGAAAATCGGTTTGAACTTCTTGATGAGATTCGTGAGATTACCGCAAAAGAAAAGGCGCCTATCACATTAAGTATCGGTGTCGGTACGGAAGAAGCATCACTGAAGCAGCTTGGTGTTTTAGCGCAATCCAGCCTGGACCTTGCATTAGGTCGAGGAGGAGATCAAGTCGCGATTAAAAAGAAAAATGGTCGTGTTCGCTTTTACGGAGGGAAAACAAACGCCGTTGAGAAACGAACGCGGGTCCGTGCAAGAGTGATTTCCCATGCTTTGCGTGATTTCGTTAAAGAAAGCGAGAAAGTCATTGTGATGGGGCATAATCGTCCTGATATGGATGCGATTGGTGCGTCTATAGGCGTATTAAAGTTAGCGGATTTAAATGATCGTGAGGGCTTTATCGTCTTAGATGAGGAAGATACAAATGCAGATGTTCAGCGCTTGCTTGATGAAGTGAAGCAACAAGATCATTTATGGAATCAATTTGTTTCTCCAGAAGAAGCGATTCAGATTGCAGACAAAGAAACGTTGCTCATCATCGTAGATACGCATAAACCTTCTATGGTTATCGAACCAAAGCTGCTACAGATGGTTGATCGCATCATTGTTCTTGATCACCATAGAAGAAGTGAAGATTTTGTTCATGATCCCGTTCTTGTTTATATGGAACCCTATGCGTCTTCAACAGCAGAGCTTGTAACAGAGTTGCTTGAATACCAACCGATGCAGTTTAAAATGGATCGATTAGAAGCAACGGCCCTTTTGGCAGGCATTACGGTAGATACGAAAAGTTTTGCTGTGCGGACAGGTGCAAGAACGTTTGATGCAGCCTCCTTTTTAAGGGCTAATGGAGCTGATACGGCACTGGTTCAGAAGTTGTTAAAAGAAGATCTAGGAAGCTACGTACGTCGTGCAAAGCTAATGGAAAATGCATATGTTTATCGCGACGGGTATGCGATTGCGATGGCAAAAGATGATGAACCATACGATCAAATTATTATTGCTCAAGCCGCAGATACACTGTTGACGATGAGCGGTGTGCGCGCATCCTTCGTTGTTTGTAAGCGAGGCGATGGTCGTGTCGGAATTAGCGCTCGCTCGTTAGGTGATATTAATGTTCAAGTCATTATGGAGCGGCTCGGTGGTGGCGGGCATCTTTCTAATGCGGCAACGCAATTAGAAGAGACCACACGTGAAGAAGTTAAAGATAGGCTAGAACAAGCGATTGATGAGGGATTTGAAGGAGGTACCGAACGATGAAAGTTATTTTCTTAAAAGATGTTAAAGGAAAAGGAAAAAAAGGTGAAACAAAGGATGTTGCAGAAGGTTATGCACGTAACTATTTGCTACCAAACCACTTAGCCAAAGAAGCAACTACTGGTAATATGAAAGATCTTGAAGCGCAACAGAAGAGTCAAGAAAAGAAAGTTCAAGCTGAATTAGAAGAAGCGCAGGCATTTAAACAGAAACTTGAAGAATTAACGATTACCATTCCTGCAAAAGCAGGTGAAGGTGGTCGCTTATTTGGAGCTGTCTCGACAAAACAAATTGCTGAAGCTCTTCAAAAAGAAGTCAAGAAAATTGATAAGCGAAAAATTCAATTAGATGATCCTATTCGTACTCTCGGCTACACGAAAGTACCAATTAAGATTCATCCAGAAGTAACAGCTGTTTTAAATGTTCATGTAAAGGAAGTATAAGGAAAGGTAGAAGCTGACTCAAAGCGAGTCAGCTTCATTTCCGTTACTACTATAGAAGGGGTAGACACTATGAGTGATCTTCTAAATGATCGGACACCACCGCAGAATATTGAAGCCGAACAAGCCGTTCTAGGCTCTATTTTAATAGAAGTAAATGCGCTAACTACGGCGAGCGAACGGCTCCTTCCTCAAGACTTTTATCGAGCGAGTCATCAGCGAATTTATGAAGCGATGCTGGATATTAGTGAAAAAGGTGATCCTGTTGATTTAGTGACATTGACTGCTGAGCTCCAAGGAAGGCAATGGCTGGATGATGTTGGCGGTGTTCCTTATTTAACAGATATTGCTGAAACCGTGCCGACAGCGACCAACGTTGATTATTACAGCCGAATTGTCGAGGAGAAATCGCTGCTTCGACGTTTGATTCGTGCAGCCTCTGATATTGTCAAAGATGGCTATGCAAATGAAGATGAAGTAGGCGCCATACTGGACCATGCAGAAAAAACGATTCTGGAAGTGGCTCAACAGAAAAACTCTACAAACTTCGTGCAAATTAAAGACGTTTTACTTGAAACGTACGATCAAATAGAAGTGTTGCAACAATCACGCGGAGATATTACAGGGATTGCAACAGGATTCTCTGAACTAGATACAATGACAGCTGGATTTCAGCGAAATGATTTAATTATCGTTGCAGCACGTCCTTCTGTCGGAAAAACCGCATTTGCATTAAACATCGCACAGAATGTAGCAACCAAGACAGAAGAGAATGTGGCTATCTTTTCATTGGAGATGGGCGCAAGTCAGCTTGTCACACGAATGTTGTGTGCAGAAGGCAATATTGACGCCCAGCGAATGCGAACAGGTGCGTTAGAAGAAGAGGATTGGCATAAACTATCCATGGCCATGGGTTCTTTATCAAAAGCAGGAATTTATATTGATGATACACCGGGAGTGAAAGTCGGTGAAATCCGTGCTAAATGTCGCCGGTTGAAGCAAGAGAGTGGTCTTGGCATGATTCTGATTGACTATTTACAGCTGATTCAAGGAAACGGTAGAGGTGGTGAAAACCGCCAACAGGAAGTATCGGAGATTTCACGGACTTTAAAAGCAATTGCACGTGAGCTTGAAGTACCCGTTATTGCTCTGTCACAGCTTTCTCGAGGTGTAGAGTCACGACAAGATAAGCGACCAATGATGTCCGATATTCGTGAATCAGGGAGTATTGAGCAGGATGCAGATATTGTTGCATTCCTCTATCGTGATGATTACTACGATAAAGAAACGGAAAATAAGAATACAATAGAAATTATCATCGCTAAACAACGAAATGGTCCAGTGGGAACGGTTGAGCTTGCATTCGTTAAAGAATACAACAAATTCGTGAATCTAGATCGAAGACACGATGAAAGCGATATGCCACCAATGTAATAAGAGTTTTAAACGAATGATAGTAATATTAAATCTATAAACGTTCGGATTTTATTGACGCTCATGGATGGAACTGCTATACTTACAATGGTTTTTAATGAGCGCGGAGGTGTTAACATGTCTTCAGTTGTTGTTGTAGGAACACAATGGGGCGATGAAGGTAAAGGGAAAATTACGGATTATTTATCCGAAAAAGCCGAGGTTGTTGCTCGTTATCAAGGTGGGAACAATGCAGGACATACAATTGTTTTCGGTGGAAAGAAGTATAAGCTTCACTTAATTCCTTCAGGTATTTTTTATAAAGATAAAACATGTGTAATTGGAAATGGCATGGTGATTGATCCAAAGGCACTTGTAGAGGAACTTGCTTATTTGCATGAGCGAGATGTCGATACGAGTAACTTACGTATTTCAAATCGTGCGCATGTGATTTTACCTTATCATATAAAATTAGATGTAGTAGAAGAAGAGCGCAAAGGTGCAAATAAGATCGGGACCACCAAAAAAGGAATCGGTCCAGCTTATATGGATAAAGCAGCACGTATTGGGATTCGTATTGCTGATTTGCTCGAAAAAGATACATTTGCAAGCAAAGTTGCATCTGTTCTTAAAGAGAAAAATCGTTTATTTGAAAAGTATTATGAAACAGAAGGATTTTCGGTTGATGAGATCGTTGAAGAATACTTTGAATATGGACAGCAAATTGCGAAGTACGTTGTTGATACATCGGTTGTTTTAAATGACGCTCTTGACGAAGGACGTCGCGTTCTGTTTGAAGGTGCACAAGGCGTTATGCTTGATATCGATCAAGGAACCTATCCGTTTGTTACGTCTTCAAATCCGATTGCTGGTGGTGTCACAATCGGTTCTGGCGTAGGCCCTTCTAAAATTCATCATGTAGTAGGTGTTTCTAAAGCGTACACGACTCGAGTAGGCGATGGACCATTCCCTACAGAGCTTCATGATGAAATTGGTGACCAAATCCGTGAAGTTGGAAGAGAATACGGAACGACTACCGGTCGTGCGAGACGTGTTGGCTGGTTTGACAGTGTTGTTGTACGTCATGCAAGACGTGTAAGTGGCATTACAGATCTTTCATTAAATTCAATTGACGTATTAACAGGGATTAAAACGTTGAAAATTTGTACAAGCTATCAGTACAAGGGTGAAGTGATGGAAGAGTTCCCTGCAAGTTTAAATGTTTTAGCAGAATGCGAACCGGTCTATGAAGAACTTCCTGGTTGGGAAGAAGATATTACCGGTGCAAAAACATTGGAAGACTTGCCTGAAAATGCACGTCATTATATTGAGCGTGTAAGTCAATTAACAGGAATTCCATTAACCGTTTTTTCTGTTGGCCCAGATCGAAATCAAACGAATACGGTTCGTGGTGTATTTGCATAATTGAACGTGTGGAAAACGTAAGGAAAAGCTTGCGTTTTCCCTTTACTTTCAGTATGCTTAAGACTGGCTTTCGTGGTAAAAAAAGTTTTTGTAAAAAAAGTTTTTAAAAAGTGTTGCGCAGATGATTTATGTATGATATTATAAATCTTGTCGTCGAGAGGATATGACGAAACACGGCTTGCTTATTGCACCGTCTGCTCAGTTTTAATATTTGAGCCATTAGCTCAGTTGGTAGAGCATCTGACTTTTAATCAGAGGGTCGAAGGTTCGAATCCTTCATGGCTCACCATTTCTACAGTGGCCCGTTGGTCAAGCGGTTAAGACACCGCCCTTTCACGGCGGTAACACGGGTTCGAATCCCGTACGGGTCACTTTTATATAAATACATACACAAAATGGTCCGGTAGTTCAGTTGGTTAGAATGCCTGCCTGTCACGCAGGAGGTCGCGGGTTCGAGTCCCGTCCGGACCGCCATTTTTTCTTAGTAATTTTTAAAATAATCATGATGTTATAGCAAGGCTCAGTAGCTCAGTTGGTAGAGCAACGGACTGAAAATCCGTGTGTCGGCGGTTCGATTCCGTCCTGAGCCACCACTTGCCGGTCTAGCTCAATTGGTAGAGCAACTGACTTGTAATCAGTAGGTTGGGGGTTCAAGTCCTCTGGCCGGCATCGAAAGAACTTTATGTGTATGCATAAAGTTCTTTTTGTTTTTGGTAGATATGTTAAACTAGAATGAGGGACAAATTATTCCCCAGGCAATTTTTTTGTGGATAAACATCAGCAGGCGCTGGTGTTTTGTTTAAGTAAACGGTTCTTATACGTGATGATTTAAGATTGATTTACGTTTCAGGAGGAAAAAATAATGGATAAATATATATTAGTTGTAGATGATGAAAAACCAATTGCAGATATATTGAAATTTAATTTGGAAAAAGAAGGCTTTAGTGTTGATTGTGCATATGATGGAAATGAAGCATTGGAAAAAGTGAGCGAGCGAAAACCAGATTTAATGTTACTGGATATTATGCTGCCCTTTAAGGATGGAATGGAAGTTTGTCGCGAAGTGCGGAAGCAATACGACTTACCGATTATTATGCTCACTGCAAAAGACTCAGAAATTGATAAAGTTCTAGGCTTAGAGCTAGGCGCGGACGACTATGTAACGAAACCGTTTAGTACACGCGAACTATTAGCACGAGTAAAAGCCAATCTAAGAAGGCAGCAAGCTGCAACAGACGACACAGGCTCGTCTTCAAAAGAAATGCATATTGGCGATCTATCGATTCACCCAGACGCTTATCAAGTGCGAAAACGTGGAGAAGCGGTTGACTTAACACATAGAGAGTTTGAGTTGATTCACTATCTTGGAAAGCACCTTGGACAAGTCATGACCCGTGAGCATTTATTACAAGCAGTATGGGGCTATGATTACTTTGGTGACGTGCGAACAGTCGATGTAACAGTAAGACGGTTAAGAGAGAAAGTTGAAGATAATCCAAGCTATCCTACGTGGATTATGACCCGCCGAGGTGTCGGGTACTTCCTAGCGTCGCAGGATAATCAGGAGTAATGGTGTAGATGGATCGAAACGTAGGTTTCTTCAAATCAATACGGTTTAAACTCATTATTATTTATATGCTTCTTATTGTCCTGGCCATGCAAATTGTTGGCTTTTATTTCTCGAATTCACTTGAGAGAAGCTTAATGGATAACTATGAAACGGTAATTAGTGACCGGGTAAATTTATTGACCGTGAGCGCGGCAAGAGAATTAATTGACGAGGATTCAGACACACAGGAAAATTTAAATACACTTCTAAACGAAACATTTCCGCAAACAGACGATAATATTCGGTTTGGGAAAGCACAAATTATCGGAAATGATTTTGTGTTGCTAGCTAGCTCTGATCCAAGTGACCAAAGTAGAATTGGTCAATTAACAGAACAAACCATTGTAAGAAGAGCCATTACCGGTGGTTCTTCTCTAAGCGATCAACGGATTAACGAACAGAACCAGGAGCGCTATTTTGTTAAAGCACAGCCGATTCGACCGAATGAGGATTTTTCGAGTGCTTCTATTGATGGAGAAAGCCCTGAAGCAAGTGAAATTCAAGGCGCTGTCTATGTAGAAGCGTCAATAGAAGAAGTGACAGATCAAGCGCAGTCTATTAACCAAATTTTTATTGTCGCATCGACGATTGCTTTGTTAATTACGTTTTTCGTCATTATTTTAGTAGCGAGGACGATTACGGCACCAATCCTTGATATGAGAAGACAAGCTTTACGTATGGGTCATGGGGACTTTTCTAGACAAGTAAAAGTGTATGGATCTGATGAGCTTGGTCAGCTAGCGATGTCATTTAATGAGTTAACGAATAAGCTTCACGATACAACTTTAATGAGAGACCGGGAGCAGAAGCGACTTCGTTCTGTTCTTGCACACATGACGGATGGGGTAGTAGCGACTGATCAAAGTGGATTAATTATTCTGATGAACCGTCGCGCCGAAGAATTGCTAGGCATTTCGCTCAAACACGTACTTAGGAAACCGATTATTGAAGTGTTGAATATGGATGAAACACAAAGCATCTATGATCTTTACGAAAAAAATGAATCGGTATTGCTAGACTTTAGTTATGGCGATAAGCTCGTGTTATTGGAGGCAAATTTTTCTGCGATTCAAGAAGATGAAGGTCCTATGAACGGTCTAATTACGGTTCTTCATGATGTTACGGAAAAAGAGAAAATTGAAGGGGAGCGTCGTGAGTTTGTTGCGAATGTATCCCACGAGCTAAGAACGCCTTTGACTACGATGAAAAGTTATCTTGAAGCGTTAGCGGATGGAGCAATAGAAGACAAAGAAATTGCGCCGCATTTCCTAAACGTCACTCAAAAAGAAACAGATCGAATGATTCGTTTAGTGAATGATCTGCTACAACTATCACGAATTGATTCACAAGATTACGAGATGGATTTACAATGGGTTGAATTAGGCTCCTTTTTACACAGTATCATCGAACGATTTGAAATGATTGTGAAAGATAAAGATATTGAATTTCATCGTCATATTGTGAAGCAGCCTACGTTCGCTAAAATCGATGAAGATAAGTTGACACAAGTTCTAGATAATATTGTGTCTAATGCGATTAAGTATTCTCCAGAAGGCGGAAATGTGACGATTACGCTTCTGCATCAAGGAAATAAAGCAAGAATAAGCATTTCTGATGAAGGAATGGGGATTCCGACTGAATCGCAGGATAAGATTTTTGAACGTTTCTATCGAGTAGATAAAGCAAGAGCACGTAATGTTGGTGGGACTGGACTTGGTCTAGCGATCGCAAAAGAATATGTGCTTGCCCACGAAGGAGAAATCTGGGTTAATAGTGAATACAATGAAGGAACAACGATCTATATAACATTGCCTTATTCAACGTTTAAAGGAGGTAAAGTGTGAAATACGAACAGTTTAAAACTGTCACTTTAGTTGCTTTAATTTGCTTAAGTTTGTTTTTTACTTATCAATTATGGACGTATCAACCAAGTATGCAAGCACTAGAAAGTGAATCGGATGTAAGTGAAAGTTATGCGAATTCCATGATAGGTGAAGAGCGAGCAGTGACAGAGCTTATTCAGCCAAGCTCAATGATTCTACACAAAGATGATCAAGGATACGCGTTAATGAACCGTGTAGATAATCGATTTGAAGAAACGCTGGGGAGCTTAAGAAGTCACGGATTAGAGCATGCCATATCAGCCGATCCTGTCCAGACAAGTGCACAAGGTATTGAGTTACGTTTCCCTGATGAAATACCGCTTCAATCGCTTCTCGCTTTTTTTGATGAAGATTATGATCAAATGAATACGAATCGTGAAGTCGATCGTCTGCTTATTTATGTAGCGGAGGATGAGCATGTGAATTTAACCTTTGCGTCAGCGGAAAAAGAAGATTTCATGTCGATGCGTTCGTCAATGCCAGCGAGTGAACTGAAAAATTTAATTTACGCGAATGACACAGAAGCAGAGCTAGAAACGGAAGTCGTTAAAGAAAATGACTCTGATTATTTGTTGCTACGAAATGATATTTACGTGCCAGTAGAGAAGCAAGTTGTACGTTTATATGACTATACGCTAAATATGGATAGTGACATGCCCATGCTGATTAATCAGCGATTATTTAGTGGAACGGATGTACCGAGAGCCAATCAATTAAATGGAGAATATTTGTTTACAGATGGCAGTCGAACAGTGACGCACGATAGCACGATCTCGTATTTAAATTACTCGTATCCATATTCTACAGATAGCCAAGAAGAGAGCAGTCGTCATATTTTAGAAGTCGGACAAGAATTTATTAACGCAACAGGTGGATGGACGGATCAATATGCAGTCGATCAAGTAAATAAAAAAGATTCGACTGGCCAAATTGAATTTCGTTTACATGTGAATCATCTTCCTGTTCACGAGTATCGTTTAACGACGGCAAGTAGCGATCAAGATCGAATGAAAATGTACATTACCCGTGCAGGGACACAAGTGATAAGCATGGGTCGACCTTTATTTCAACTTCAAGATTCATATACCCATCAAGAGCGAGAAGTCGCTTCAGGTGTAGATGCAGTGGAATTGTTGAAAAGTAGCTCATCGGTTCTTTGGGAAGACGTGAAAGATGTTCGTTTAGGCTATAAAGCAACGATGACCAGCCGAAATCGTGCTGAGCTAAGCCCGGCATGGTTTTATAAAGCAAATGGAGATTGGAAACCAATTGAAAAACCGGACGAGGAGTTACCAGGATGAATTGGAATCGAACAAAATCGATTTTTATTGTCGTTTTTCTCCTGTTGAATGTGTTTTTAGGTTGGCAGTTTGTTGATCGTGTAATGGAAGGTCAGCTTCAAAGTATTGAGCAAGCCCCGGAAATCGTTGAACGATTAAATGACAACAATATCACGTTACCTGATGGGAATGTAAATACGTCAGATGCGCGAGGCGTTGTGTTAGAGGGCTCTAGAATCAGCTTTACAAGCGATGAAATTGAACAACTTGAAGATGAAGGACACACCGTAGAAGCACAAGGGCAAACGCCTAATGAAATTCGAGTTGAACTAAATGAGCCAATAGATATTCGCTCAGCATTAAGTACGAGTACAGATGAAGGGTTCGCTCCTTTTCTAGCAGAGAACATTTTATATAGTGATCAATATGTGTTCTCAAAAAGAGAGGATGATTTGCTTCACTTCAATCAAACGTATAATCAGGTTGATACATTCATAGATAATGACGAAGCACTCACATTAGAATTAAATGATGATGACGAAGTGGTTGCCTATGAGCAACAGCGCTATAGCTTTGATGAAAACCGAGATGAGCGAGATATCATTCCCTATATGGATGCGTTAAGAGTGCTATTAGATAACCATTATCTATCTATGAATAATAGTGTTGAAAAAATTGAGTTTGGCTACTATAGCCTATCAGATCAAACGCCACGCTTTTTTTCACCGATGTGGGCTGTGACAGTTGATCGATCAAGTGCAGATGCAGAAGAGAAAGATATGCGTGTCTACCTTGTAAATGCGTTGCTGCTGGAGCAACATCAATGGTACCCAGACGAATCACAATCAGATGATGAGATTGATGATGAGTTAAGTACAGATGAGTAAATGAACGATCCTCATGATGAGGGAGTGGATAAATCAAGGAGGACTGAAGATGGCTATGCGTTTCAGTGTACTTGCGAGCGGAAGTACCGGAAATGCGATGTATGTAGAAACACCATCGCAAAGAATTTTAGTTGATGCAGGTTTAACTGGCAAAAAAATGGACGAGCTTTTTAAGAAAATTGACCGTGACCCTAAGCAAATTGATGCCTTACTTGTGACCCATGAACATAGCGATCATATAAAAGGTGTGGGGATTTTTGCTCGTAAGCACAATCTCCCCATTTACGCCAATGAAAAAACGTGGAACGTCATGGAAAAACAGCTTGGTCAGTTAACGATCGATCAGAAATTCCACTTTAATCAAGAAACGGTCAAACAATTTGGGGACCTTGAAATTGAATCGTTTGGTGTGTCGCATGATGCCGTTGACCCCATGTTTTATTGTTTCCGACATGAGGGAAGAAAGCTTGTGATCGCAACCGACATGGGCTATGTTAGCGAACGGATTAAAAAAACGATTGTCGGTGCAAATGCCTATGTATTCGAATCAAATCACGATTTAAACATGCTACGTGTTGGTAGATATCCTTGGAACGTAAAAAGACGAATTTTAAGTGATATGGGTCATGTCTCCAATGAGGATGCAGCACTTGCACTTCATGATGTGGTCGGCGATACACAAAGCCATGTTTACCTTGCACATCTAAGCTTAGATAATAACATGAAGGATCTGGCGCGAATGACGGTGAAACAAGTATTGGAGCAAGAAGGGCATCAAGTCGGAAGTTCGATCCATCTTCATGATACCGACCCTTATTACCCGACCGCACTATCTGTGGTTTAAAAGCTGAGAAAAACGTAAATAAATAGGTAGTAGACCTTTAAAATTTGTTTTTTTCTCATGATTGGTCTCTCTTTCTAAATAATTGTTTAAAGAACTACAAAAATCATTTAAATCATTGCTTTAACCTAGAACAATGAATCTAAATGGGTATAATGTAGGAAAATGAGTAGAGACATGGAAGGGGTTAAGGTAATGGGCTATTACGATGGAAATGATTCTCGTTATAAAGAACCTAAGCAAGGAGCGAGTAATGGAAAAGTCGCTGGTTTTTCTGCTTTTGGTGGAGCAATTATTGGTGCAGTACTTGTATTAGTTGCATCTCCGTTATTGTCTAATCTAGCTTTATTTGATGATCGTGTGGAAGAACCAGGAGAAACAACAGCTGCTGAACCGCAAACAGAGCAAGCGGATTCTAACGTCATTAATTTAGATGTTAATTCGGCCACAACAGATATTGTTAATGAAGTTTCTGACGCCGTAGTGGGCGTGATTAACTTACAGCAAACCGATTTGTTTGGTGAGGGCGATGCAAGCGAGAGTGGAACAGGCTCTGGTGTTATTTATAAATCTGAGGGTGACTCAGCTCACATCGTAACGAACCAACACGTGATTGACGGTGCATCAGAAGTTGAAGTAGCGTTAACAGATGGTACTAGAGTGGAAGCTGAAGTGGTTGGAGAAGATGAACTAACGGATTTAGCCGTACTACGCATTAGCTCGGAGCATGTCGATACCGTTGCATCATTCGGAGATTCTGATTCACTTAGTGTGGGAGAGCCTGCCATTGCAATTGGAAATCCATTAGGACTTGAATTTGCTGGTAGCGTGACACAAGGAATTATAAGTGCAACAGAAAGAAGCATTCCAATTGATACAACTGGAAACGGTCAAGCAGATTGGAACGCAGAAGTATTGCAAACAGATGCAGCCATTAACCCTGGTAACAGCGGTGGCGCATTAATTAATATAAATGGTGAAGTCATTGGCATTAACTCAATGAAGATCTCTGGAATTGCAGAGGGGTTAGGTTTTGCGATTCCAGCGGCAATTGTTCAGCCTGTAATTGAAGAACTAGAAACAACAGGAGAAGTTCGTAGACCATCACTAGGCATTACCTTACGTAATTTGAATGAGCTACCAACAGCCGCCTTACAAGAATCGCTCGGACTACCTGAAGATGTAACAGAAGGGATTCTCGTAGTGAACGTTGCTGGAGGAAGCCCAGCTGCAAATGCAGGCATTCAAGAGCAAGACGTTATTGTTGGCATCGATGGTGAAGACATTACAAATGCGCAAGATTTAAGACATATGCTGTACCGTGAAAATTCAATTGGCGATACAATTTCTGTTACGCTGTATCGAGGTGGAGCGGAAGAAACGGTAGATGTAACATTAAACGAACAACCAGACCTTTAAGTATCGAAAGGATCTCTTTCAACAAGAAAGAGGTTCTTTTTTTTTGTGAGAAGCCTTTGGTCTGTGGATAACATAATGGTATACTTGGAAAATGAGAAATGGAAGGACGTGCATGATGATAGCAGCGTGTGAAGAACATATAGAATTAGCGTTAGACGTGGCTGTGGATGAATGGGAAGCCGCTCCAATCGTTGAAAAAGCAAAAGAGGTAGTCACTTGCCAATTCTGTGAGCAACAAGCAACATACACAGTTACGAAATAATCAGATACTCACACTGTTGATATGTGGATAACTTATGTGGATAAGGTGATTCTTGTTGCAAAAACAGTTATACACATGCGGATAAACCGAAAGCGGAAGGACGTTATTCACAAGTGAACATTAGTATTATTACTGTAGGGAAACTAAAAGAAAAATACTTACGAGCAGGAATAGATGAATATAAGAAGCGACTAGGCGCCTATGCGAAGATTCAAGAGATTGAAGTGGCAGACGAAAAAGCACCTGAAAATTTGAGCGAAGAAGACATGAACATCGTAAAGAACAAAGAAGGCGAGCGAATCCTGGCAAAGATAAGTGCAGATACCTATGTTATTGCGCTAGCAATCGAAGGAAAAATGAAAACGAGTGAGCAGCTAGCAAAATCGATTGAACAGCTAGGTACGTACGGAAAAAGCAAAATCGCTTTTGTGATAGGAGGGTCACTCGGACTTTCTGATGATGTTTATGCTCGTGCAGATGAACTGCTCTCTTTTTCTAAAATGACATTTCCTCATCAGTTAATGAAGCTTGTTTTATTGGAGCAGGTATATCGAAGTTTTCGAATTAATAGAGGTGAACCTTATCATAAGTAGTTGAGCTTAAGGAAATTTATAGTGGGTTTATTGCTGAATAATAATTTTTATAATGATTAATGTAAGATATTAATAATACTTTTCTCTTTTTGAACGGTAATTTCCTGCAATGGTGTATTGAAATATAAAATGAAAAGTAGTCTTAATTAAACACAAAATAGTTGAAAGGAAGTAAAGAATGGATTACTCACGTTTAAAAAATTGGAGCAACAAGATTTACTCAATGCCGGAAATTACCAGAGATGATAATTTTGTTGAATCTATATACACCCATTTAGAACTGTTTAAAAATGAAAGTCTAGATGAAAAGATAGCTTTAAGATTGAGAACAAATGGATTTTTAATTAAAGATGAAGAAAATAATTGGAAACTTACTGATATCTCAAAGGAAATTTTAAACACAAGAAAAAATGAGATATTATTTAAACACTTAAGTAATACGGTAGTCTTTTTTGGAGAGATACTATACTTATTAAATCAAAATAGTATGAGTATAGGCAGCCTATTGAAAATTGCTAATGAGGAGTACTTAATAGTAAATTGGAAGAAGAAAAATCAGATTTATACCCGACTGCAGTGGCTTAGAGATTTGGGAGTAGTGGAATATTCCGATTTTGAAAATCTTTATAAAATAAATAATATAGGTCAGAATTATTTAGAATCAATTATTGATAATCTTGATACATACAAAAAAAATAATTCTACTGAACATACTGAAATTATGAATAGCATCCCAAACTGGATAGTTGAAAATAAAAAGAGAAACATAGACAATTTAGGATATATTGCAGGAAGAAAAGAAAAATTCTTAATTACTATTAAAGAAACTATACAGCTGATACAGAAAGAACAAAATGATCTTTCGAACTTTACAGGGAGCTCAGTCTTTTCAGGTCTGAAAGAAAATAGTATAAAGCACCACATTAAAACATTAACAGATATGGATTTAATTGAACGTCAGTCATTAACTACTTACAAAGTAACACCTATTGGAGCGAAGGTTCTATCTTTAAATGACTTTCAGTTTGTATTTTACCTTGATAACATTTTTACATTTGTTATAGAAATTCTACTGTACTTAAATAAAAAACCACAGACTTTAAAAGAGTTAACAGCAATACCTAAAGAGAAGTATTCTATTAACAAAGACAGTATGAGTAAAAGATTGTACTTTTTAGAAAAAGCTAAATTAATATATAAAGTTGATTACTATACATATGCAACCTCTGCTTTAGGACAATCAGTGGTATCTTACTTTAATATTGAATCGTCCCTTACTAGTAATAATGCAAAAGTTAATGAAAATAATATTGACATAGATAGTTTTACTCCAAAAAGCTCAATTGATTCATTAGTTATAGAGCTTAGGCAGGCAGCTTCAGACTCCACTCTGCCTTCACGATTTGAAAAGGTTATAAATGAGTGCTTTATCAACTTAGGCTATGATAGTAAATGGTTAGGAAAATCAGGTGAAACAGACGTGCTAGCACAAACTAAAACAGCTCCCGTTTCACAGTATAAAATAATTATTGATGCAAAATCCACCTCATCACCTACTGTCAGTGATTCACTAATAGACTTTGATACTTTAAAAGAACACAAACAGAAGTACAAAGCTGACTATATTGTCATTGTAGGAATAAAGTTTGGTCATGGAAGAGTAGTTAAAAGAGCTAATGAGCATGGGGTAGCTTTGTTAGACGTCGATGCGTTATCTGGCTTATTAAAAAATCACAGAGAAGTTCCTTTAGGATATAAAGAATATGAAAAGATATTTTCTAAAGGTGGAATTGTAAATTTAAATAGTTTGGAAGAAGATAGAGCTGAACTAATTTATCAAAAAAAATTAGTATATTCAGTTCTAGATGTACTGACGGAAGAAAGAGAGGACACAGTCACTAAAGGGGAATTGTCTGCTCGTGACATATATATCATGTTAAAAACGAATCAAAATCTTAGTCAATCTCCTACAGTAAATCAGATTGAAGGTGCATTAGAATTTTTATCTTCATCATTCATACGAGGAATTGAAAAAACAAAAAATGGGTACTCTGCAACAGGATCAGTTACTGAAATAAGCAACATTTTGAACTTCTTGTCTAGATAAAGAGGAAAAACATCGTTAGAGAAAAGATAGATTTTTAAATATATTATTTTTAGTTTCGTTCCTTGTAACTATTTCGATACTTAAAAACCTCACTTATATTAGTTACGGTGAACCGTACCATAAGTGAGTGAAGTTTTTAAATAGTGTAGTAGAAAAGTCTATGTTAAAGGGGAGAGTTATAACTACTCCCCTTAATCTGAGATTGATGACGAACCGAACAAGAGGATGAACAACTTGCTTCAGGAATTTAATAAAAATGTCGTCAAGAAATACTTTATTGCGCATTCTCCTTATTATCTATAATTTTTCCTTTATACTTCGTAATCAGCTCAAGCAATGAATAAGCACTAACAAGAATAATGACACTAGCAAAAATAATGAGAGATAATTTTAATGAAAGATAGCTGATTAAAAAGCCAGTTATTAACGATCCAAGAGACATACCACCTACTGTAATAACATCTACTGTCGAAAAGACGCGACCACTCTGTTCACTTGGCGTGATTCGTTGTAAATAGGTCCACATTGGGCCATCGCCGATATTTGCAAAAATCCCTAAGAGTGAAACAAATAAAAAAGAAAGGATCATATATTCATGAAAACCTGATAATGCTAGAGTTAGAGGCAAACCAATCACACCTATACTGATTGCAATGTTTAAAGACTGACTTCCAATCATAGCTCCTATGAGTGCTCCAATAATTGAGCCAACACCAATTGCCGTTAATAAATATCCTATTCCTTGATCACCTAAACCAATTAATTGCGATAACATTGGGATAAAAACAAACGTAGAACCAACAATCACATGGTTCAAAAACATTAAGATTGTTAAACTTCTCATATCCCTCTTTTTAAAGATGGCTTTCACACCAACGACCCACTCTTTATAAGTGGATTTAATTGTTATAGATTCATTATGTTTTATAAGGGTGTTACTCCCAATGTTCTTAGGTAAAAAAGATAAAAGACAAAAGCTTAAAATATAAGCGATCGTATTAAATAAGAAATTCCAAGTTAACACGCCTGTGCCTACTAAAAAACCACCAAAAATAGGTGCTATCATCAAAGAAAAAGTCCCAATTGTATTTAATAAAGAGTTTAAAGCTAATCGATCTTCTTTATCAACTAGATTAGGTACTAATGAAAGCTTACAAATCCTATCTAAAGTTGCTGATAAAACTAATAAGGTACCTATTATTAAATATGTAAGTAAAGATTGGTTTTCTGCAGAGGTCAATATTAAAAGGACGGCCATTAAAAAGGCACTTGAGAGATTTGATAGTAACACCAGTTTCTTCTTTGAATATTTATCAGCCAAAAACCCTGCAACAGGTGCAAAGAACATCCCTGATGTCTGTCTAATGACTGACAATAAACCTATGGCGATCGGCCCGAATTGATTAAATAAAAAAGCCGACATCGCTACAAAATAAATCCAATCTCCTAAACTAGTTAAAAAACCAGAAATCAAAAAAGGTCTTGCACCTTTTGATTTCAATGCCTTTTTCAAACTGAGATATAAAGTCAATAATAACTCCCCCATTATTTCCCTTTTTCTAAAGATATCCTCTTTATAAATCATTCATGAAGCTTGTTTCAATCTTGATTTTTCTTTTTTGAGGAATTGCTAAGTATAAAATTAAAAAATTAACTTTAATCAGAATATTACACAGCTCTTTTCTCTTGATTTATAGATTGATCCAGGTTATTACTCACTTCATCTCCAAACACACTCTTCATCCACATATAGCTTATACGTATATGATACGCATACAGTAGAATGTAGTGTATTTATTCATTCAATAGACTCCATTATACCAGCTAGGATCGAGAAAGTAACAAAACAGGGTACCATTCGTTATCATGATATCGGGCAAACAAAACGCAATGATTTATATCAAGACTATGTATACAGTTGTGTGGGCAAGATCGTAAACGATTTACTTGCAGTGCTACCGTGTGAACGAGTGTTTATTAATGCTGTAATTGATTTCTATGATGATCATCTGCCAATGCTGTCTTCTATTTTTCATCTTATATCACTTTTTACTTAAAAAATCACATTCTTCCACAAAAAGGTGATCCATTTTGACAAAGTATTCGTTCTCTTTGTAAGAGGTTACATATTAGCTAGGTATAAGCGTTGAGATTTTTCGATAAAGGAGGCATGAAAACAGCTAAGTGTGATTTCATTAATCATAAGGGAGCGATTTTTCTATGAAAAAAGCAATGATGTTTCCATTAGCGGCAGTATTGGCTGTCACAACTTTTGCAGGTACGGCATCTGCCGATCACGAGGGTCGTGAGTTTTTAGTTGAGCTTAGTCCAGATAATGAAGTCATGGATGTTGAAAGCGATGCAATGGGAAAAGCGCACTTTGAAGTAAGTGAAGATGGAGATACGCTTGAGTATTGGATTCATGCTGAACATCTAGAGGATGCAACAGCAGGTCACTTGCATAGTGGTCCTGCAGGAGAAGATGGTCCGGTAGAATTGTTCTTATTCCATAATGATGAGCCAATGGATTATAACGGTGAGGTGGCATCAGGAACGTTAACTGCGGATGATCTTGTTGGAGATTTATCGTGGGAAGAGTTTTCAATGGCTCTTGTAGCTGGTGATGTCTATGCAAACCTTCATACGGAAGAATATCCAGATGGTGAGATTCGTGGACAGCTTGATAAAAATGCACAGGATGCTGCAATGGAAGAAGCGAACATGCCAACTGATATGCCTCAAACAGGTATGGGTGGTGCACAATCAGGCAACTGGTTTACATCATTATGGGCGAGTGTTACAGGATTTCTCTTTAAATAAGATGTAATCGAAATAAAGACTTTTTGAGTGATCGTCATCACTCAAAAAGTCTTTTTAATGTTTGCAAAATACTACAGCACGGTATAAAGCAGCACAGCAATCCCCAAAGCGACCGTTGGAACGATGGTACAGACAAGAAAAATTGGCCCATATGCGCGCTTGTGTGTTTCCCCACAGATGGCGCGAACAGTCGTGACGACAAAGCCGTTATGGGGAAGGGAGTCTAACCCACCAGACGCCAAAGCGGAAACACGGTGCATTGCTCCTGGGTCAACGCCTCGCTCCATATAATCTGGAGCAATCAGTGGAAGTGCAATCCCAAGTCCTCCTGATGCAGAGCCTGTAATGCCACAGATAACGGTTACGAAAATCGCTAAGCTAAGCAGAGGCGGTCCTGGCATTTCCGAAAGGGCAGTCAAAAAGACATCAAATGCAGGTACCTGTGCAGCGACTGTTCCAAAGCCGACAACGGCACATGTGTTAGCAATGGCAACAATGGAATTTTGTGCACCAATTCCGAGAGAACCCCAAACCTGCTTCACGAATGAGAGATTGAGTAACCATGTTGAAAACACACCTAAAACAAGCGCCACTAACACCGCTGTTTTGGCGTCAATATACAGCGCTAAAATGTTAAGAGAGACAATGACGAGAACGAGTGGAAGTAGAGCAAAAATAGGTTTTGGTAGAATCGTTTCTTTTGTTGCTGCTAATTCTTCTAATGATTCTTTCCCTGCTTGGAACATAGGACTTTCCTTTGGCATGTCAAAGCGTTCACCATTTTTTACAGCACGTTGTAGCATGAATCGAATCCACAAACCACCGACGACCATAATAAATATTCCCATTGCGGCACCAACCCAGCCACCAGCTAATGGTGTCGTACCGAAAAATTCAGTTGGGATAATGTTTTGAATCTCAGGTGAGCCGGGAGAAGTCATGGTGAACGAGATCGCTCCAAACACAATGGCTACTGGTATAAATCGATGCGGGTAATCTGCGAGACGGAATAAAGACACTGCAATGGGATAGACGGTAAAACCGACCACAAATAAACTGACGCCGCCGTACGTCATAATCGCACAGGCTGCAATAACAGCGAACAGTGCCCATTTTGCACCGAGTCTACGTCTCACCCAGTCTGCAATTGACTCAGCCGCCTTCGTATCTTGCATCACTTTACCGAAAATCGCCCCTAGTAAAAAAATGAGAAACCAAGAAGCAAAATAGTTGGTGAATCCGTCCATATAATAACCGCTCATTGCTGTATTGAGATTTAATCCGCCTGTAAGAGCGAGCACAACAGATGAAGCAATTGCGGCTATAATGATGTTAATTCCACGCAGTGTCATGATAATGAGCATGGCGAGAGAGACAATCAATCCAATCATACTTACCATATGCCTTGCCTCCTTAGTGGGAAACAGTCGATTTTCGATTTATTAACTCTTTATATAACGTCATGATGTCTTCCTTAGAGGGAACTCTTGGATTGTTTTGCGGGCTGCCGCTCATTAGTGCATCATCCGCCATTTTGTCTAGTACGCGATGAAAGGCATCTTGGTCAACACCCCATTCAGATAAGGTAGGGATAGCGAGCTGCTGACATAATGATACAATTCGTTCCACAACGATTTCCGCAAGCTGTTCCTCTTGTGTGGTTTTCTCTTCAGGAAACAACACACGCCCAATTTCTGCTAACCGTTTCGTACAATGATTTTGTGTATACCTCAGAACGACAGGCAACAGCATAGCGTTTGAAATGCCATGGGGGACATGAAAAAGTGCGCCAATTGGCCGAGACATCCCGTGTACGAGACAAACAGAAGAATTTGAAAAAGCCATTCCTGCAAGCATGGATCCATAGATCATTTCGTGCCGCGCTTGGAGGTTTTTTCCATCTTTATAAGCAATGAGAACATGATGGTACAGTTTTTCGATTGCGGACAACGCAAGTGTATCTGTAAATGGGTGTGCTTTTTTACTGAGGTACGCTTCTAACGCATGGGTGAAGGCATCGACACCAGTTGCTGCTGTAATATTAGGCGGTGAGGAAACGGTTAAGACTGGATCCACAATGGCTACTTGAGGCATAAAGGCTTCTTGCTTAATCATCATCTTCACAGCTGTCGTTGTATTCGTAATGACTGTCGCATCTGTTGCTTCTGAACCTGTGCCACCTGTTGTAGGAACAACAAGTAAAGGGAGTGCTTTTTTTCGTGCAATCGATTGGTTATTCATGTAGTCACTGATATCACCACCATTTGTTGAAACGACGGCAACGGCTTTTGCTGTATCAATGCAACTTCCGCCTCCAATCGCAATGATATGGTCACATTGGTTGTGCGTAAGTAGTTCTAGAGCCTGATAAACGTATGTATCTTCTGGTTCAGCGTTCACGCCTGTATAGACCGATGCATGAATTCCGTGTTCCAGTAGAAGTCGTATTGCTTTCTCGATATTCCCTAATTGTTCCATAATCGGATCACTAATAATTAGTGCATGAGTGCCCGCTTTCGCAGCTTCAGCACCTAACTGTTTGAAACTATCTTCACCGTAAACGATGGTTGATGGTAAATGATTGACTCTCATATTCATGTTTAATCCCTCCTACTTACCGACTTGCAAAATCTATGCCATAGTAAAAAGCTTTCAAATAAAGCGCTTACATTTCGATGTGTTGCAAATATGCAACATATGTCGCATAAAAAATCGCTTTCCGTTGAATGGAAAGCGACATCATGAGATGGCATATTCTTTCATCTTACGATAGAGGGTGGCACGGTGAATCCCTAACAATTGAGCTGCTTTTGTTTTACTTCCGTTCGCTTGAATCAGTGCTTCTTTAATACGTTTTTGTTCTTGATTAAGCGTGATGTGTGTAAATAGAGGTTCATGAGCCAGACGAATTGATTCTGGAAGGTCTTCACGATACACCTTCCGATGGTCACAAATCGTCATGACATAATCAACGACATTCACAAGTTCGCGAATATTACCAGGCCAATCATAGGCGAGCAAGGTTTGGATGGCCTCTTCCTGAAATTCTTTTTGTTCAACTTGGTAATCATGAGCAAAAAAATCAAGATAGTGTCGAAGTAAACTAGGAATGTCTTCTTTCCGTTCTTTTAATGACGGTAATTTTAAATGAATGACGTGAATTCTGTAATATAGGTCTTTTCGGAATGTCTCTTGTTCAACCTTTTGTTCAAGGTCATGATTCGTTGCAGCAATCAAACGAATATCTACTTGATGTGTTTGACTTCCACCTACTTTGGTGATTTCTCTTGTTTCCAGTGCACGCAGGAGTTTGGCTTGCATCGCTTGTGACATATCGGCAATTTCATCTAAAAAAAGGGTTCCGCCTGTAGCTTGTTCAAACTTACCGATTGCCCCACCTCGTTTCGCACCAGTAAAAGAGCCTTCTTCGTAGCCGAAAAGTTCGGTTTCTAGGAGTGTTTCCGGCATAGCCGCACAATTTACAGCGATAAAAGGACGTTCTTTTCGTGCACTTAGCTGGTGAATGGAACGAGCAAACAGTTCTTTACCCGTTCCTGTTTCACCAGTAATTAAGACGGACGCTGTTGTTCGTGCTGCTTTGCGCGCAAAGCTCTTCGCTGCTTGTAATGATGCGCTTTTCCCAACCATTTTCTCAAATGTGCACGTCTTGACGCTTGGTGAGAGCGCGTCCACCTTAATCTCTTCCGTTTTGCCACTCATTTGCTTCATAATTTGATAGAGTTCAGACACCCCTTCAAAAATTAGCATGCCAATTGCGCCAACGACCTGTTCATTTTGCCAAAGGGGGATGCGATGAACGACCATTTTTTGTCCTTGTATTAGTTGAACCTTTCCTCGCTCAGGCATCCCTGATTTTACAATGTGATGTAATTGCGTATTTTCAATCACATCTTGTACAGGTTTGCCAATGACGGCTTTTTCTGAAATACCGCCAATGAAATTACGATATGCTTGGTTCATTTGCACAATACGTCCTTGCTGATCGACAATGACAATCCCTTCATATGCGGTTTCAAAGATCGCTTCTAAAATTAAACGCTGTTTCTTATTGTCAGCGAAATCACTTTGCGGCTGATTCCAACAGATGGTGCCGAGCATACGGTTTTCATCTCGTACAACGATAAGTGTAGAAGGAGAATAGGGCAGATCTTTTACTAAACAAGTTGGCGTAACGTATGTGATCGGTGTGAGCCAATCGTCGTTCACGTACGATTCAATCGAGTTGTTCAGTTGATGATATGAAGTAAAGTTAGGTAGGAGCGCACCAAGAGCCTCTCCATTTTCATCGAGCACAAGCACTGAATGTGTAGACTGTTCAACAAGAAGCTTCCACTGCGAGTGAGTCCGCAATTGATTCGTCACTAATGTGAAAGGTTGAACGATGTCCATACAAGAAGTAGATGCTGAGTCGAACAGAATACGTTCCATCATGAAGATCACCTGTTAATCATTAGGATTGGATATGTAACCATTCGCCATTTTCACTGGAACTTCCTTTGCTTACATTTAAAACGGTGTCTTCCCGCCATGTGGATAAGATGATTTCATTTTCTGGTGTCCACTGCACTTCTTCCAATCCAAGAAAATATGTATGCGCACGATCTTGTTTTTCGCGCATGGGAATATAAAAATTGATGCCTTCCTCATTGATTTGTCGTAGAAACAGCCCATTTTTTTCATACACATCCATGGTTAATGAAATATCAAGAAATGAATGATCTTCATAATAAGCAATGATCTCCATGTCTCCATTGTTTGATTGAAGAACTACTTGGCTTGATTCAGTGAACATGTCGATAAGGAAAATCATTGTAGCAGAAAAGAATAGAAAGCCCATGGCGACAATCCCAAATATTGTCCGAATAGCTTTAGGATTTGCTTTCAAAAGACCAATACTCATAAACAAAAGTCCATTTACGAACATAAGAGCAAGAACCATGGGAATGTCCAACGTAATTCGCCAAAAATGAACGGTGTCTAAAGCAAAGAAAAGACTATTTGTAAGAATGATGGCTAAAAGAATAAGTGCGGTGTTGCGTTTTGTCATGTCAGCCCTCCTTTAAAAACGTTAACAATCCTATCAAGCGTAACAAATAGATTTGCACAATGTAAAAGAATTTTCTTAGATATGGACGTAGACTAGTAGAAAATTGTGCAGGTTTTCTTATCTCCTTGCTCTTCTCCTGCTCTCGTTTTATGTTTATAGTGGAGGGGTAGAGCGTATTACCAACTGAATAAATTCCAAGCTGAATTCAGATGAATTGTATCGAGACGCTTAGATAATAGAGGAGGCATGACATAATGGAGTGGAAGAAGTTTCAACAATACGTTGAAGATTTTTGTGAAGAAAAGGGATTCGATGAGGTTTCTGATGAAGAGCGCTATTTGTTTTTTATGAGCGAAGTAGGAGAGATGGCGCAGGAGATGTTGAACTATCGCTACACAGAGAGTTTAGAGAAAAAAGCGGAAATGAAACAAGCGCTTAGCCACGAAATCTTTGATGTGATTTGGAACGCAGTAGAAATTGCCAATCGCTATGAGATTGATTTAACAAAAGCTTTCTCAGAAAAAATGGAAATCAATCGGAAGAGAACGTGGTCATAACGTTCTCTTTCTAGCAACCACACTAGGAAGACGGTTCAAACGTGGCAGTGGCGAGATCGTTGTGTTATTGTCAAAATAGTAAATTCATTTAATGGGAGTGGTCGTATTGAAGTTGATGTTACGGAAAGATGTACCCGTTGAAGAGACATGGGATTTAACGCCAATTTATGCATCGGATCAAGCATGGGAAGATGCTTATGTACAGCAAGAGGCAGAACTAGATCAATTGTTGGCAAATAGCCTGTCTGTCAATACCGCTAGTGAATTAGTCACTTCTTTAAATACGTATAATCTTGTTATGGAAACGCAAAGCCGTTTAGGTAGTTATGCGCTCTACAAATACTCTGAAGACAGTACGGATCAGCACAACCAAAGTCGAATGGGACGTTCACAACTACTGGGGAAAAAAGTGTCTTCTTTAAGTTCACGTCTTGTGAACAAATTGCTCGAGCTTCCCGAAGAGAGATTGGCGACTTTTAAAAAAGAAGAGAAGGAACTTATACAGTATCACCGTTTTATCGAGAAACTAAATCTTTCCCGACCTCATACACTAGAACCCAATGTAGAAAAAGCCCTCTCCGCAGTCATGCAACCTTTAAATGTTGGCAATACGATATACATGTCTATCACATCATCCGATATGCAGTTTGAACAAGTTAAGAATAAGGATGGTCAAGATGTCTCGGTGTCTTTATTTACATACATGACGCAAATCGAAACGTCCCCTGACACTGTGCTTAGAAGAAATGCGTATGATTCTCTTTCCGAAGGGTTAAGCAAGTACCAACATGGCTTGGCTCAAACATTAACGAACGAAATCCAGAAAAATGTCGCAATGGCACATTTACGCCAATATCCATCTACCTTAGATTATTTACTGCACTATGCGTCTCCAGCGAATAATCAATTTTATGCAGGAGATGGGGTTTCGGCAGCTTATTTTGAAGATGTGCTAGATACATTCCAGCAACATCTTGCTCCTCATATGCAGCGCTATGCTCGTTTGAGAAAGAAACAGCTTGGCTTGGAATCACTGAAATTTTCTGATGTAAAAGCACCGCTTGATCCTAATTTTGATCCCTCGATTACGTTTGAAGAAGCAGGTGACATTATTGTTGCTGCAGTGGAACCGTTAGGTAGGGAATACCAAGATTTGATGAGGAAAGCATTTACCGATCGCTGGGTGTATAGAGGCAACAATGTAGGCAGAAGAATGATTGCATTTGGTGGCGGTGTACATGGTGTACATGGGTATTCCTTTTATCCGTGGGGAGGCAACTTATTTGATCTCGTTTTGCTTGGCCATGAACTTGGACATGCAGTACATGCGAATTTATCAGCGGATCAGCAAAAAATAATAAACAATGGGCAGTCTTTATTATTTGTAGAAGCCCCATCAACGTTAGTGGAGCATTTAATTGTGTCTTATTTGAAAAAAAATCGTCGCGATGCGCGTCTTCATCGCTGGCTCAATATGTACCTTATGATGAGTTATCATCATAACTGTGTTACCCATATTTTAGAAGCAGAGTTATTAAGGCGTTTATATAAAATGGCTGATGCGGGAACCCCTCTTTCAACTCATGTTATGAATGAAACGAAGGGTGCGATCTTGAAAGAATTTTGGGGCGATACGGTGGAAATAGACGAAGGTGCAAAGTTGACATGGATGCGCCAACCACACTACTATATGGGGCTTTATCCATTTACGTATTCAATTGGTACTTCCGCTTCTACTGTTATCGCCAACCAAATCGAAACAGAAGGCGAGAAAGTTGGAGCGTCGTTCACCAATGTATTAAAAATGGGCGGAACGTTAAGTGGATTAGAGCTATACAAACAGGCTGGGATTGATATGGCTAATATGAACGTTATTAAAGAAGCGATTCAACATGTCGGGCAAATCGTAGACGAGCTGGAGCAGAGTTTTTAATAAAGAGCAATTGGACCGAATTCAAAATAAATCGAAGCAAAAAAAGAGCGCTAGACGGTGACTCCGGCTTAAGCGCTCATAGATCTTGTTAACGGGCAACTGCTTGTTGTTTGCTCTTTATATCTTCTGCAATTAAATCAGCGGTTAGTTGTCCTGATAATGTGACCATCGGGACACCTCCACCTGGGTGAGTGGACCCACCAACAAAATATAAGTTGGAAATAAGCTCGCTTCGGCTTGGAATTTTAAACCCGCCATTTTTCTTTTTATCAGCGACAACGCCGTATATGGAGCCACCGTTAGCTCCGTAAAGGGATTGAAGGTCATCTGGGGTAAACGTCAGTTCAAACTCAATATCATCGCGAATCGTGGTAAGACCATTTCGTTCTAATTTACTTAGCACCGTCTCTCGGTAGCTTGTTTTAAATTTATCCCATGTTTCGCCTTCTTTTAATGGCGGGACGTGAGTGAGAATAAAATGGTTTTCTTTCCCTTCTGGTGCTTGGCTAGCGTCTGATTTAGACGAAATGCCGATGTAGACCGTAGGGTCATCCGCTGGTCGTTTTTCTTCGAATATTTGTTTGAACTCTAATTCAGGATCTTTTGAAAAAAAGAAGTTATGATGAGCCAGCTGTGGATATTCACGTTTCAGACCAAGAAGTAGAACAAGACCAGAAACACTTGGTTCAAATTTCTCTAATTTCTTTTCTTGTGCTTTATGTTGAGGGTGTTCTTGTAACAAATGACGATAAGTCGGAATGGCTTCTAAATTCGAGACAACGATGTCGGCATGGACTTCTTCTCCATTCGCTAAGCGCACGCCTTTTGCAACAGAGTCAACTTGGATAATACTTTTCACCTGTGCTTCCGTGCGGATGGTTACATGTAGTTCAGTCAGTAATTTTTCCATTCCGCGGACGATGTTGTACATTCCACCTTTCACATAAAAATTTCCGAGCCCAAACTGAACATACGCAAGTTGAGAAAGAACAGCTGGTGCCTGATAAGGGGATGAGCCCACGTACATCACAAGGAAGTTAATAAACTGTTTAATATGAGGGTCTTGAATGTATCGTTCTGTGCCCTCATTCAATGTTTTCATTGGGTCAAAGGCCATCAGTTCACGCAACGTGTGTAGCTTACGTAGTTCACTTAAGCCAGAAATACTTCTGTTATAAAAGCTTTTCATGCAGAGTTCATACATCTGCGCACTGTAATTTAAGTAATTCATAAATGGAGCAGCATCATCTGGAGAAACTTTCTTAATTTCTTCCAGCATATCAGGCAAATCACCTTTTAAGTCAATGGATACCCCATCTTCAAAAAACGTGCGCCATTGAGGTTCCACTCGTTCAATTTTCATGTAATCATGGACATCTCGGCCAGCCCGTTTAAACAAAGCCTCCAGAACCCAAGGCATGGTTAAGATCGATGGACCTGTATCGAAGTGAAAACCTTCACCACTTCGAATGTTACATTTTCCGCCAATACGCTCATTTTTTTCAAGCACGGTTACGTTGTGTCCTTGAGAAGCTAGACTGATAGCCGCAGATAAGCCGCCTAAACCGCCACCTATGATAACTGCTTGTTTTTTCCCCATACCTCACACACCTTTTTCATTGTCTATTAATACACCCAAGGGAACAAAATCCAGCGACTTTGTTTCCATGTTTCGTAGTGATTGGGTAGTGTTGCTGTTAGCATTTTTTCTTCTAAGTGAATTCGTTTCAAGAGCACACTGAGCATAACAACTAATGTGACAAGCACACCTATAACCGTTGCGGTATAAATAGCTACACCAAGGACACATAGAAACAACCCTGTATAAAGTGGATGGCGCATCACGCGATAAGGGCCGTTGCTAACTAGTTTCATGGTAGATGACGTTTGAACATGTCGTGAAAACTGTTTACGGAGTAAGAACATGGACCAATAACGTAAGCCAATTCCTGCGCTATAAATGACAACGCCAGCTATTGAGATAAATGGTGCATCTATGCGTGTCCATTCTAAGTACTGCAGGAGAATACAAGCGCAAATACAGATAACTACGCAAGAAAAGATGAGGTAAAAGCTTCTATTCTCACGCTGCTCTTTCTTTTCATCATCCGCCCTTTTTCCTCTAAAAAGGAAGAACTCGCTTACCCATAAAACGGTTAAACAAATAAATAGTACCTCGACCCACGGCAATGTTACACCTCCATTCCTACAGTTATACGTATGTTCAAAGCAGATAAAATAAAACCGATAACAAAGAAAAACTTGTACAAAACGTATTCATTTACGAGGGCGTGGGTGTGTAAAGAGACACCATGAGCGCAAATAGATGTCACGCTTGTGCCTGTGGTGAAAGTTTCTTTGTTTACTAGCTTCATTTAAATCGAAAGATCTTCAGTCTAGTATAGATCCGAAAACAAATTCATCTTAATAAGGACACGCTAAAACGCATACAGTATAGGGGAGAAGTGGCAATAGGTGTTTTACAGAAATAAGGGCATCCTAAGTTTTTGCTTGCCAAATGGAAGTGAAAAGCACTATGATGTGTATAATCAAATAAGTTGTGGAATACTAAAAAAATCAAGCAAAAAGCCGTTATTTCGGGATTTATGAAGAAAAATACGCAATTTACTTCCTTCACACCTTTTTTATCTGGCTCAAATGGTTTATTATTAGATAATAGAGGTTTTTCTAAAGACTAATGGACATAAGGATGAGCGAAATGAGCTATAGAGAAACTAAGTCAGACGTTATTTTAATTGGCGCTGGAGTGATGAGCGCGACGCTAGGCACGTTATTAAAAGAGTTAGCACCAGACTGGAAAGTAACCGTTTTCGAAAAGTTGAAAAGTGCAGGAGAAGAAAGCTCGAATGAATGGAATAACGCAGGTACAGGTCATGCAGCACTGTGTGAATTAAACTATACGTCGGAAAAACCAGACGGAACACTCGATATCAGTAAAGCTGTTAAGGTCAATGAACACTTTCAACTGTCACGTCAATTTTGGTCCTATCTTGTAAGAAAAAAGCTAATTGAAAACCCGAGAGATTTTATCATGCCAATTCCTCACATCAGTATGGTTCAAGGAGAAAAGAATGGCATCTTTTTAAAAAAGCGTATGGAAGCGTTATCAGACAACCCTCTTTTTGAAGGAATGGAGTTTAGTGATGATCCAGATGTGTTAAAAGAGTGGATGCCGCTTGTGATGGAAGGCCGCAAAGACGAGGATGAACCAGTTGCGGCTACGAAGATTGATACTGGAACAGACGTTAACTTTGGGTCATTAACAAGGATTTTATTTGATCATTTAGAGCAGGAAAATGTCGATGTACGTTATGAACACGCTGTAAGAGATATTAAGAAAGCCTCTGACGGGTCTTGGAAATTAAAAGTCCAAAATGTGCAGACGGGTGAAACGGAGAATCACTCGGCCAAATTTGTGTTTATCGGTGCTGGCGGAGGGAGTTTACCGCTTTTACAAAAAACAGGCATCCCGGAATCGCGCAGAATTGGCGGCTTCCCGGTAAGCGGACTGTTTCTTGTTTGTAATAACCCAGAAGTGGTGGAGCAACATCATGCGAAAGTTTATGGTAAAGCAAAAGTTGGCGCACCGCCAATGTCTGTTCCACATTTAGATACACGATACATTAATAATAAGAAATCATTACTATTTGGTCCGTTTGCAGGATTTTCACCAAAGTTTCTTAAAACGGGTTCTTATTTTGATTTAATTGGCTCTGTAAAGCCGAATAACTTATTTACGATGCTTGGCGCAGGCTTTAAAGAAATGGGCTTGACCCGCTATTTAATTCAACAAGTGATGTTATCCAATGAAAAGCGTATGGATGATTTAAAAGAATTTATTCCAAATGCGAAAAGTGAAGACTGGGAAATGGTTGTAGCTGGTCAACGGGTTCAGGTCATTAAAGATACAGAAGCAGGTGGAAGAGGAACGTTGCAGTTCGGTACGGAAGTGGTTACTGCTGAAGATGGATCTGTAGCGGCATTACTAGGCGCTTCTCCTGGTGCATCCACTGCCGTTCACGTCATGTTAGAAATCTTAGGAAAATGCTTCCCGAATGAAATTGATGGGTGGGAGCCAAAAATTAAAGAGATGGTGCCATCTTATGGAAAGCTATTAATGAGCCATCCAGCGCTTTTAAAAGAAATTCAAACATCAACAGCTAGAGCGCTTCAGCTTGAAGAGACGTATGTACAGACAGAAGAGCATTTAGCATAAAAGAAAACGCCCTCCAACGTAACTCTTTAAGAGTAGTTACGGAGAGGGCGTTTTTTTTATGAGCGGAATAGATTTAAGAAGCGTTGCCAGATGCTAAGTTCTTCTTCCTCTTCTACTTCTTGCGTGGGATCGTCTTTCGTTAACGGTTCAGTCTGAATGACAAACTGTACATTTTCAACGAGGTCATCGTTGTTTTCGTGAACAAAGGAAACGGGTTCGAAATCCGACTTGTCATATTGCGAGATCATCTCATCAATCTCCTGCTGCATTTGTTCTGGTATTTCTGCTGTTGCATCATGAAGTTCATTGATACCTGAATGAAGCGATGCACCGCCATTTGCAAGTTCAGAGGAACCGGCTGCTGACTCTTCAATGCCGTTTTGAATTTGATTATACTCAGAAGCTACTGTGGAAACACCTGATGTATAGGAATTTAACCCTTCATGGAATTGTCCATACTGGCTTGCAAGCTCAGCAATACCAGTCGTTAATTCGTCTAAGCCACTATCAAAGTCAAACGAATCTTCGAGGGAGGATAAGGAATTGGATAGTTCGCTCAAGCCATTTCCCATTTCTGAAGTCGATGTACTCATTTCATTTAGTACAGGTTTTACAGAGGTAAAGGCTTCCTTCACACCTTCAAATGTGCCTTTAACCGTTTGGGCGGCTGTGTATGATGAAACTAATGCATCGAGCGTCTCCGTGTCTTCAGTCGTTGCATATAGGTTTGCGATGTCTTCTTCTGATAACGTTGCCTCAGGAATCGCGTCAACAGCTTCTTCTAGTGCGAGATAGCCTTGTTCATGATGCGTGCCTAACTCAGTCAAGCCTCCTGACAGTTCGTCTAACCCTGTGACAAGTTGATCAATGCCATCTGTTAATTCAGAACCAACCGATAGATCCATATCTGTATTTAAATCAGACTGACTTAAGGCATTGTTTAATTCATTGAGTCCAGTTTGTATTTGACTGGAGGATGTCACGAGCTCATCTCCATTTGAGGACAGCTCACCTAAGCCTGTTTGAAACTGAGCGGAACCAGTCCCTAATTCATTTAACCCGCCAGACAAGCCGTCAATGCCTGTTTTTAATTCACCTACTCCATTTGCTAGGTCACCAATTGCTCCTGTTAAGGAATCGAATTCACCGGTAAGTTCGTCTGTATCAGGCATATCAACGGCAAAGGACGACGGTAATGCCGAAATCTCTATGCCATCAAGTTCTATGTCTGTTGCTTCTGCAGAAATACGTAATTCTGCTTCCTCTTCAGGCATGACCGTGAAAGCCAACTGTTTATTTTTTCCTGCATTTGCAACTGTGGCATCAGGAGCATCAACGTCTTTAAACGCTTCACTGTTTAAAGGAACAGATACTTGAAGAAGATAATTTTCAAAAAAACGCTCATTTCCGTCTTCATTCTGTGTGACATCAATCTCTAGTTCAAATGATCCGTCTTGACCAATAACGTCTTCAGGTTCAACGACGTCTCCGTCAAGAATGTAGCGAATATCAAAGTTCCAAGGCAGTTCAGGATTGTCTTGAATGTTTCCTTGATAGTGAAACGTGCCTGTAGATGCTTCTAGTTTTACTTCGTCACCCTTTTGTTCGATCGTTGAAAGATCGGTTAAATTTGTGATGCTGTCATAGTGACCAAAATCAGAGATGGCTCCGTCTTCTGAAACCGTCAAGGCATTGACGATATAAAGCTCTTCAATGTCCCCTTGTGCAAATAAGTTCGCATAAATGACTTCATCTTTGCTTTCAATCGTTCCTTCTGTTTCAGCGGCCGCGTAAGAAAGAGGTGTCAGCATAAGTACACATACAGCAGCGCCAATGGTCCATCGTTTCTTCATCGATCGGTCTCCTCCTTGTTATCTTCATAAAAATTTGGTTTGTACGTTGTTTTTTTAACAAGTTTATCTCCAACTAGTAACAGTGCCGGCAAGAATACGACGACGAGAACAAAGGCGAGCAATGCTCCACGGCCGAGTAAGAGTCCAATTGATGAAACCGTTGGATTGGACGACGTAATCCATAAAATTAACCCAACACTTGATAGAATCGCTGCGGAAATAATGATGGAAAAGAATTTCTCATCTAATGCTTGCTTCATCGCTGGAAACGCCGGCATGCGTTGACGATGGTGTTTATACGTTTCCATCAGGAGAATGCCGTAATCAATCGTTGCAGCAAGCTGAACGGTACTTACCACCAAGTAGCCGACAAATACAAGTGGGTCATTGGTGATGTATGGAATGGCTAAGTTTATCCAAACAGCCGATTGAATCGTCACAAGCAAAATTATAGGGATTGAAATTGAACGAAACGTAATCATCAGGACAATCGCAATGGTGACAATCGTAATCGTATTGACAACCTGATTATCGACTGTGACGGTTTCCTTCATATCATAAAGCGTGACACTTTCCCCTAATGTATAAGCATCGTCACCATAGTAAGACTCGCTTAATTCACGCACGTCTTCCACTAAACCAAACGGAACATCTCCTTCTACACCAGCATCGGTTGAGACCATAATGCGACTGTAGTTTTCGGATTGAAATTCGCTTATAACCGAATCATCGAGGAACTCAGCTGGAATACCTGTTCCAACGACATTGGCATAAGCCATAACTGAATCAACGTAATCGAGTTCTTCTAATTGATTCACGAGTTCTTCTTCTTTTGCAATATCATCATTTGGAACAAGTACAACAATCGGAGTGGACTCACCAAACGTTTCTTCAATAAGTGCAGCATCTGCGCCAGCTCGGGTTGTATCAGGTAAGTCCCCTAATCCATAGATAAAGGACGTACTTCCTTGAGCAATAAAACTTGGCACGATCAATAGTGACACAAGAATAAGCGCAGGGTAGCGTAATTTTAAGATCTTCGCTCCAATTCCTTTAAAGCTAGGCACAATCGACTTATGGCGTGTTTTTTCAATCCATTTATAGAGTAAGAGCGTGAGTGCAGGTAAAAAGACAACGACAGATATAAAGCTAAATACAATTCCCTTCACTAAGTTAAGACCTAAGTCAGCACCAATTTCAAAGTCCATAAACATAAGAGCCATGAAACCGAAGAACGTTGTAACGGCGCTAACAAAAATAACAGGGAATGAATTTCTCATCGCTGCAGCCATCGCCTGTTCTGGTTTTTTCCCCTTGGCTAGTTCATCGTTAAAACTATGTAGCAAGAAGATGGCATAATCCAGAGAGACGGCCAATTGTAAAATAGGAGCGACGGATTGGGTGACAAACGAAATTTCCCCTAAGAAAATATTTGAACCAAGGTTAATTAACACAGAAACACCAATTGCAGTAAGAAAAAATAAAGGTTCTGCCCATGAATTTGTGGAAAGCACCAAAATAATGATGATGACAGGTACGAGTAATGCCGCTGCATAGATCGTTTCTGTGACAGCCATGTTTTGTGATGTTGCGTTGTTGACTGCTTCACCTGAGATCGCATTTTCATCCCCAATAACTTCGTAAAGCGCGTCTGTCGCTTCGACTTCTTCACCGGTCGTAATCGTTAGCGAAAATAAAGCATCCCCATCTTTGTAGTAGGATTCAAGCATACTGTCATCGACCATCTCTAACGGCACTTGCAGATCCATCATGTCATCTAGCCAGAGGACATCCTCCACACCGTCAATCTCTTCAAATGCTTCTTTATAGGACAATGCCTCTTGAATGGTTACATCTTGTACCATGACATTCGTATTTGGGATCGAGGCAGTAAATTCGTTTTCCATCACATCTAATCCTTCAGTAGAAGGGGCCTCGTCCGGCAAATAATCGGTCATATTATAATTCGTTGAAACAAAAAATTGCGCAACAACAGAGATCATTGTTAATGCAGCAAAAATAATGACAACAGCCTTTTTATGTTTAATAATTCGATCGACAAGCAATTCCATTCCCCACCCTATTGACTTCATCTTCATTTCTTTTAACATTATATCTACACGGTGTTGTCCATACAACAGACAGTTGGAGAAGATCTGTTAGCTGAACAACACAATCAATATTTATGTCGGATAAAATTATGAAAAGGTTGTGAACACGTTGTCTGAGAAGCTTGATCGCCGAAAACAATTCACACGAATGGTGCTAAAAGAAGCGTTAATGGAACTGTTAAAAGGAAAACCAATTTCTTCTGTAACCGTTAAAGAACTATGTGAAAAAGCTAACATTAATCGGTCAACTTTTTATAGCCATTATGTTGATCCTTATGATTTGTTAGACAAGATTGGAAAAGAAGTGTTTGACGATATGTACGAAACGCTCAATAAATATAATTTTCAAAAACAAGACGAAGTTCTGCAAATGTCAACGAAGATTCTAGAGTATGTGGCGGAGAGAAGTGAACTGTGCCAAATTCTTTTAAGTAAGAATGGGGACACCTCTTTTCGAAAGCGAGTCACAAAGATTATTCAAAACTTCATTATGAATAAATGGATGGAAGAACATCAGTTAGGAGATGAACTATCTGAGTATATTCCGTTGCTCGTTGTAAGTGGAGGTGTAGATGCGATTGAAAGCTGGCTTGCGAACGGGAAGAAAGAATCGCCTCAAGAAATGGCCTTACTCATCCACCAGTTTATTAACTATGGGTTATCTGGCTTTCGAAAGGGTGATTGAATGTGGGAGTTAGGTGTTTAATTTGTCAGTTAGGCACGTCCAATTACAGCAAATAATCAATTCCTACTAATCCGGTAAAAATTATTTAATTTACTCAACGATATGGTATGATGAAACGACAACAAGGGTAGAACAGGTGATGAAATGGTAAGAGAAGAGGAGCGAATGAAGAAGCGACAAGATAGAATGATTGAAAAGCTGTTAAAAGCTGGTGTTTATAAATATAAAAATACTCACTTATATGAATTGTCGTATGCAGAAGTGGAGGATGCTTTCTTGCGTTTAATGGAAGAAAAAGAAAAATAAATCAAGGAATCCATAAAAAAGTGGGTTAATTTTCTCTTGAAACGGTTAACAATAAAGATACTAGCTGATTTTTAGCAGTAGTACGAAAAGAAAATTCGTTTCATTAAGGAGATTACCTATGAAAAAGTGGATGGTTTTGGCCGGATTAACGTTATTTTTAACAGCTTGTGGTGGTGGCGATGGAGATGATGCAGAGGCACCGGAAACTGATAATGGAAACGGTGGCGAGGAAAGTTCGGAAATGGGTGATTATGATGTGGCCCAAGCAGAACAAACGTATCAGCAGAGTTGTATCCAATGCCATGCTGGTTTAGACGAGGGTGGATCTGGTCCAGCTCTTGCGAATAATAACTTGGCTCCGGATGAAATTAGAGAAATTATTTTAAATGGACAAGGTTCGATGCCTGCACAATCCCATTTAGAAGAAGATGAAGTAGATAATTTGTCTATGTGGTTGGCAGATCAATAAGATATGAAGGAAACTACTCAAACATTTTGGGTAGTTTTTTTAATGTTTAAAGGGTTTTTGACAAATTTTGAAGACCGTTTTTCTTCGCATTGCTTTTTTTTCCAAGCAAAAAAAGAAAATATACGGTTGTTTTGTAAATTGATCCTGGAGATGAGTGTCGGAGTTAGAAATCTGAGAGAAAAAGTTGAATAAATTAAGCTGATTGTGTCGCTAAATCTGTCTCAAAAAAAATTATTCGTTTCCCAGTTGCTTATCGACGTCTTTCGATGGATTCAGTACAAAAACCTAAGTAAAGTAGGGGAAGTGATTCAAGGGGGTCAAGTTAAATGTATGCATGTGCAAGAGAAGATATGAAACAAAAATTAATGAGGAGGCATTAGAATGAAAAAAAGATGGTTTTTATTCGTTTTAGCACTTATTGTATTTTTTCCGTTTCAATCAAGTTTTGCAAATCAAGGGGTAAAAGATGTGGGGAAAGGCAGTTATTCTTTACAATATCCGCCGATTGATTTTGATTCCATTGGTGATCCTGGTTATGCAGATCAACAAAAGGAGCCACCGGAAACAATTTTCCGAACCTCTAATGTAGATGGGCCAATGCCCACCAATAGGTGGTGGAGCTCATTAGCTGTTGATCCATACGCCAACAATCATTATGCGCATCCTTTTAGTGTGAGGCAAAATGAAAAAGGGCTAAACGTATTTTATGATGCTCCTCATAATGTTGTCGTTCACGAAAACAGTGAGGCTGGTACATGGCATATTGTTGGTGCCATTTCAACGGATTTTACAATTGGCCATTCCAATGAAAATAACTTTAATGACGCGAAAGTCGATGATTACGGTGACTGGCATGTGCGATCCTTAGCGGAAAACGATTCATCGTCCTTAGCGCTTACATATGGTGTCGGCATTCCTTATATATATGCAGAATATACAGGTGGACATGCTGTCATTAATTTTCCGCAAAACCCTCAAATATGGGCAGAACAAGGGCATGTGATTGGTTTTTCCACACATGATAACAAGCATTACGCTGCGTTTGCTCCTGAAGGGTCAAACTGGACGTTAAACGGGCAAACATGGGAAAATCCCTCAGAATTTATTAGTGTAGCCAAATTGCCAGATACACGTGCAGAGACGTTAGCACTTTTCGGTGAACATGCGTATTCAGTCGTGCGTGAAACGCGAGCGGATTATGAAGTGAATCACGAAACCAATGATGTTATAACAACATATTCAGCGGAAACAGAAGAGATCAGTGGTGAGTCAGGGAATGGTACCCTGTTTGCCTTATACCCGCACCAATATCGTCATTTATCAGCTGGGAACGTCATTGAAGGAATGGATCTTTTTACGATTCGAGGCGATATGAAGCTTGTGCAAGGTGAGCAGTTTGAAACGAACCTTACCTATACAGGTGTGCTCCCTAGCTTACCTAATGCAGGGGTTGATGCAGAACGTCTAAGCGGATACTTACATGAAGCGCAAGATGACTATCCAACAGGGCAAGATACGTACGAACTTGGAAAATACTTAGGCAAACTCTCGAATTTAGCGCCGATTGCCGATCAGCTAGGTGAACAGGCATTGGGTGATGACTTTAGAGCGGAACTGCAACAACATCTTGAAGATTGGCTGCAGGCGACGGACGAAAGCAACGCCATAAAAGGAGAAAATCTTTTTTACTATAATCAAAACTGGGGCACCTTACTTGGCTATCATGCGGCACATGGGTCAGCTGTCAGGATCAATGATCATCATTTTCACTATGGGTATTTTGTTAAAGCTGCGGCAGAGGTAGCGAGGGTAAATCCAGATTGGGCGCAGAATGATGAATGGGGTGGAATGGTTAATGAACTCATTCGAGACTTCGCTGCCGGTCGAGATGACCCGATGTATCCATATTTACGAATGTTTGATCCATACTCGGGGCATTCATGGGCAGATGGACTAGCCACATTTGATTCAGGGAACAATCAAGAGTCCTCTTCAGAAGCCATGCATGCGTGGACAAATTTAATTTTGTGGGCAGAAGCGACCGATGATCAAGAACTGTTAGATCGAGCGATTTATTTATATACAACAGAGATGAGCGCCATAAACGAGTATTTTTTTGATGTACACGATGAGATTCATCCTCCAGAATACGAACCTGAAATAGTGACGATTAACTGGGGCGGAAAAATGGATCATGCGACGTGGTGGAATTCAGGAGCAGTAGAGAAGTATGCGATCAACTGGCTCCCGATACATGGAGGAGCCCTCTATTTAGGGCATCATCCTGACTATGTAGAGAATGCCTATCAAGCATTGAAAGAAACAAATGGATCAGAGGAATGGAATTGGTGGTCCAATATGGTCTGGAGCTACCGCGCATTAACCGATCCAGGCGATGCGCAGACGCAAATGGAGCAAAGGATTGACGATTATACGGAGTTCGACCCAGGAGACGAAACCATTATTGAACGTGGAAGTACAAAAGCCCAGACGTATCAATGGATTACAAGTCTAGCATCGCTCGGACAAGTGAATCCTGACATTACGGCAAATATTCCAACGTACGCTGTGTTTGATCAAAACGGTGAGAGCGTCTACGTTGCCTACAATTATGACAGTGACCCTCGCTCAATCATGTTTTCAGATGGACACGAGGCGACTGTGGAAGGGAATAGTTATTACGTTAGTCAAGGTGGGAACGGACCGCCACCGACAACCCCTCCAGAAGAACCGGAGCAACCTGGTGATGACGGGAAAGTAATCGAGCGAGATGATTTTACCGTAACGGTTGATGAAAACGAGGCGGATCGGGTCCTTACGTTTACACCAAATACGCCTGCGCGATATGTAGATCTACATTATCGCTTAGATGATGGAAGTCAAGAAAATGTGCGGATGCAACAAGAAGAGGGCAGGTGGTTCTTAATGATCCCAGACGTGGAAAATAAGTCTCTTTCCTTCCGCTTCACGTATGAGAAAAATGGACCACAATACGAAACGGAATGGTTTAGTTATCCGTGATGTGTTGAGGAAAGCTTCTACTTTTAAGGTAGAGGCTTTTTTTTCTCGTGAAACATTTTCATTATTAATTGAGTTGTTTGAATTTTTACATTAATATAGAGGGAAGCATTATAAAAGGGTGGGTAAGATGAGCAATATAAACAAGTTATTTACAAATACGCTAGTAAATGAAAATGGGCAATTAAATGAATGGAGTATTGGCTGGTCTGCTAAAGATGATCTTATTAGCAACATTAGTGGTCGTTTTCTCAGAAAGAAAATGTGGAACTACTGGTGCGTAACGAGTAGCGAACTACTATTTTCAGCAACCATTTCTCATATCGATTATGCAGCGGTTCTTTTTGTCTATATCTTTGACCGTCACACACATGATTTTCATGAGGAGACGCTACTAATCCCTTTTGGCAAAGGTGTTCACATGCCACAACGTGTAAGGGAAACGATTACGTATTCAAGTCGTAACATGACGCTTGCCTTTATTGAATCTACGGAGAAGACGAGGATTGAGGTAACCTGTCCGTCATTTGGTGCAAAAGGTTCTTTAAAAGCTACCATCGTGATTGAACGTGATCTAGATATGGAATCATTAAACGTAGTGATTCCATGGAGTAGTCGGCACTTTCAATTTACATCAAAGCAACCTGCTCTGCAGGCAACAGGTGACATTCTATGGGCAGAGCAACGGTATACATTGGCTCAAGGCGATGGGTTTGCGTGTCTAGATTTTGGAAGAGGGGTTTGGAAATATCGTTCAAAATGGAATTGGGGTTCCGCATCAGGAATGGTAAATAAAAAGCAAGTTGGCATTAATTTAGGTGGGCAATGGACGGACGGTACAGGTCAGAATGAAAATGGTGTCATCGTTGATGGAAGGTTATATAAAATCGATGATGATGTTGAGTGGTTCTATGATCGGACTGATTATCTGAAGAAATGGGAGATCAAAGCTGCGCACGTTGATCTCACGTTTGAACCAATTTTTGAACGAAAGGCAGAAACCAATGCGTTCATCATTCAATCTTCTGTTCATCAGCTGTTTGGCTATTATTCAGGAGAAATTTTACTTGGAACGGGTGAAATCATACGGTTAGAGCGTTTATTTGGTTGGGCAGAAGACCACGTGGCAAAGTGGTGACAGTGAGGGGGATGGACAAAGGTGACTAAACAACAGAAAGAACAAGTTGAATATTGGTTAGCGAATGCCGAATACAATCGCGCTTATGAAGAACTTCACAGTTGGTTAAAAGAAAATCCCGACGATGCCGATCTTAACTATTTGCTTGCATCGACTTGTGATTCACAGGGCAAAGAAAAAGAAGCATACCCTTACTATGAAAAAGCGATAAAATTGGGATTAGCTGATGAAGATTTAAAAGGAGCTTATTTAGGTCTTGGTAGTACATACCGGACGTTGGGCATGTATGAAGAGTCAAAAGCGACGTTTGAAGCAGGTTTGGCTAAATTTCCAACACATTATGCGTTAAAAGTGTTTTATGCAATGACGCTTTATAATCTTAAGGAATATGAGCAAGCGATGGCGTTGCTATTAACGTGTTTAACGGAAACGACAAAGGATGAAGAGATTTTAGCATACCAAAAAGCAATTTCGTTTTACTCAGGTCGCTTGAATGACGTGTGGGATTAAACAAAATGATTAGGGCCGTTCTGTTCATTCAATTCGATTGATCAAAAGAAAAAAAGCAAGCGTTGCGAGAACATGAATTAAAGATAGACGCGATTCCTTTTGTTTAAGAGACGCAATTAGTAAACATAAGTAACACTCGTTTTTGGAAAAGACGGGTGTTTTTTTTGCATTGATAATAAAATAATCTAAAAATAATATTGACAATGATAATCATTATCAATATTATAGCAGGTAGTACATATAGTGAGGGGAACAACGATATGAAACGGATGATGATGCTTTCTACAGTTGGTTTAGCGATGTTGGCTGCATGTTCAAATGGGACGGATGAGTCAGCTAATCATGAAGTGGAGGAGGAACAAGAGCCGATATCAGTAACGGATAAACTAGGAAATGAAGTCACGGTTCCAGCAAATCCACAACGTATTATTGCTTCTTATCTAGAGGACCCTCTCGTTACACTTGGGGTAACCCCAATACGT
This sequence comes from Shouchella sp. JSM 1781072, assembly GCF_041949915.1. Classification (NCBI taxonomy): domain Bacteria; kingdom Bacillati; phylum Bacillota; class Bacilli; order Caryophanales; family Bacillaceae; genus Shouchella; species Shouchella sp. JSM 1781072. The sequence goes on along the minus strand of NZ_JBHFQE010000003.1, from coordinate 745,432 downwards.
CAATGGTCAGTTGCAAGTAGATCCAGCACGCAAGATTACTTAGAAGACCATTTAGAGGGCGTTGAACCAATTGATTCTACGTTGCCATTGGAGGCAATCATGGAGGCGGAGCCTGACTTTATTTTTGCATCAGGTGAAGATTCTTTGGCTGGTGGAAGCTATGATCAATACAATAAAATTGCTCCTACGTACGTCATAGATGGGGAAACAAAAGATGATTGGCGCGCAACGTTATCGCTTATGGGAGAAGTTCTTCAAAAAGAAGACGAGGCAAATCGTGCGATTGATGAGTACGATGCACATGTTGAAGATGTAAAAGCACAGCTCCAAGACGAAATTGGGGATAGTAAAGTAGCTGCGCTATGGGTGATTGGTGGTAAGTATTACGTTGTTGCACCTGATGTGGCAAGCGGTGCGGTGTTATTTGAAGATCTCGAATTGACGCCTGCCAATTTGATTGATGAGTTGCCAGAAGACGTGGGTGCCCATTGGAATCCTGTTTCGCTAGAAGCGATTGCAGAGCTTGATGCAGAGTATTTGTTTTTAATTGACAGTGACCCAGAAACGATCGAAAAATTAGAATCAGAGTCAGTGTGGTCAACGATTCCTGCAGTAGAGCAAGGGAATCTTTATAATCGTGATGGCAGCAGTAGCTGGCTCTACAACGGTTATCAAGCAAATATGCAAACCATTGATTCTGTATATAACGCCATTATTGAAGGCGAGTAGAAAGTGAGAGTAGGTGGAGTACCTACTCTTTTTTTGTGTGCAAATTAAAGATGAAAAATGTCGATAATCTGATGAAAAGATAGAGATTCGGGTATAGTAAGGAGTGCTTCATCACGGGGTAAAGGAATTTTTTGAGAGGAAGGCGATAGAGGTGAGATGGTCGAGTAAGCCGATATTAATCGCTGCACCAATCTTATGGGTTGCGGCAACTGTTTTGTTGTTGCTGTTTTCACCTGATTTAGATCGATTAGTTAGTGAAAAAGGGCAGATCGAGATTCCGGATCATTATCCGACGGAACGCTATGAAGCGTTAATTCAAGAAGATGGAGGGTTTCAAGGACAGCAAGTAATTGTTGCCTATTACGAAGAGGATGGATTAACAGAGGATCAGTACAATCAAATTGAAGAAGTCGTTCATGATATCGAAGAAGATGCAGGCGATATTCCTTTACATAATGTAGTATCCCCGTTTGATGGGGAGCAGCAAGAAAATCAGCTTTTAAGTGACGATGAAGAGCTGGTATTAGTGTTACTCGAGCTCGATATAGAAGATGAAGAATATAGCGAGTATCGAGCAGCGATTGACGAAAAAATGCAAATTGATGAGCTCACTCATTACCAAACAGGAGCGCCGGTCATCAATGAGGATATGGACCAGAGCATTCAAGACGGGTTAGCTGTCTCTCAATGGATTACGATTGCACTTGTTTTTGTCGTCTTACTTATTGTGTTTCGTTCCCCTCTAGCGCCAATTTTTCCGTTATTATTACTAGGAACTGCCTACGTATTTTCCATATCGGCGGTATCAATACTCGTCGAATGGTTTGATTTTCCGATTTCGTCTTATACGCAAATTTTTATTATGGCGGTCGTATTTGGTGTCGGGACGGACTATTGTATTTTACTAATGAGACGATTTCAAGAGGAACTCATTTCTCAAAATGATTCAAAAGAAGCGATGCTTGTTACGTTTAAAGCGTCGTCAAAAACGGTGTTATACGGTGCCATCACAGGTTTTATTGGTTTTGCGACTATTATATTTGCGGAGTTTAATATTTTCCAGTCGGCGGTGGGGGTGTCGGTTGGCGTTCTGGTTCTTGTGCTAGGAATTTGGGCACTGTTGCCAAGTATTATGGCTGGGCTAGGTCAAAAAATGTTTTGGCCAAGTAAGCCAAAAGATGATGGGGAAAACAATTGGCTCTGGCGGAAGATGGGGCGTTTCTCTATCTATCGGCCTGGCTATGCTCTTTTGTTAGTTTTTCTCATCGTAACGCCACTCATGCTCTACTACGATAATGATGTTTCGTTTAACAACGTAGAAGAGATTGATGAAAGTTACGATTCGATTTATGCGTATGATTTAATTGCAGATAAATTCGGTGAGGGTGAAATCTTTTTTACGACACTTGCTGTTGAAACACCTGAAGAGACATGGGCGAACCCGAACTCCCTGCCGTACTTAGAATTAATGGCTTTGAACTTGGAAAAAATTGAAGAGGTTGATCAGGTTCGAACGGTGACAAGACCGGAAGGGGAAAGGACCGATCTATTCACAGTTCCCGAACAAGCCGATCAGCTAGCGGACATGATTCGTGAAGCGATTAATGGATTAGATGAAGTGATGGAAGGTCACGACGATTTAATACAAGGCGTTGAGGAAGCGGATCGTGAACTCGATCAAGTTGGACAAGGAATTACTGACTTGCAGAGCGGTGTTGGTGATGCACAAGATGGTGCAGCGGCCCTCCAATCTGGATTAGCTGAATTAGGAACAGAATTATCAGAGGCTCAAACTGCCGTTTTAACTGTTTCAAATGAGATAACGACTTATCAGGAACAAGTGCAAGGGTTAGCAAATGAATTTCCGGATATGCAAGAGATTGAAACAGCTTTAAATGAAGCCGAAGAGCTAAGAACATCCCTTTTGCAATCCATTGATGAGCGGCAACAGCAATTGGCAGAACTACAAACGATTGTTGCCGGATTGGCGTTTGACCCAAATGTCTTTGACGTTGGGTTGAGGGGGCAGCTAGATTCATGGGAGCAAACCGTAAACGAGTTACGGGATCAAGCAGAGGCAGAGGCTGGAGATACGGAGATTCCAGGCTTGCTGCAGCAGTTGGAGGAAAGTTTACAAACTGGTCAAGGGCAACTGCAAGAAGCAATTACGTTTGTAACCAACGTAGAAGAGACGCGGGCTGCCATTGAAGGTGAATTGGCAAGCGCGGTTGCAGAACTGACCGAATTACGGCAATTGCTCACATTTGATACGCCTCTTAATCAAATTGACGTTCCTTCTCCTGATGGAATTGCGAATGAGATTAACGAAGAACTTGGTGCGATTCAAACACAGACAAATGAGCTTGCAGCTGGCTTAGGAGAAGCTGTGACGGCAATCAGCACGTTAGGAGAAGGAGCCGACGAAATTGGTTCTGGATTAGGTGAAGTTCAGGCAGGATTGAGTGATTTAGCAGCAGGCATGGACAGCTTTGAAGATGCACTGAATGAATTTTCCTCAGGCATTCGTGAAGCGCAGGATGGTGTAGATGACGTTCGGAATGGTCTAACCGATTTAGAATCGTTTACCGATCAAATTGCGAATCAACCTGCACATCCGCTCGAAGGGATTTTTATTTCAGAAGATATGCTGCAAGAGGAAGAGTTTGATCAACTGTGGGAGCATTATGCAACGCCAGATAATAAGGTGGTTTCACTGATTGAAGTGACGCTGCATGTTGATCCGTACCAGCAAGAAGCGATTAATGCAGTAAATGAGATTGAAGACGTCGCGAAGTTTTCATTAAAAGACACACCGTTTGAGGATGCTACTGTACTGGTAAGTGGGATCTCAGCACAAAACCGAGACCTACAAGATATTACGAATCAAGATTTTCTTATAACGGCTTCCATTATGCTTGTGGGGATTTTTATTGCGCTTGTTGTTTTATTCCGCTCGCTTATTATGCCTCTTTATGTATTGTTTTCACTTGTTGCCACGTACTTTAGTGCAGCAGCGATAACAGAATTTATATTTACGGGCATATTGGATTATCAAGGACTGATGTGGCCGGTACCGTTCTTTGGTTTCGTACTCTTAATGGCACTCGGTGTTGATTACTCCATTTTTCTTTTAACCCGTTTTGATGAGGAGTTAAAGGAAGGGCACGGATTTAAAGTTGCCATGCATGAAGGAATGAAGAAAATTGGTGGAACCGTTCTATCAGCAGCGCTTATTTTAGGCGGAACGTTTGCGTCAATGCTCGCTTCAGGCGTGTTGACACTTATGCAAGTAAGTACGCTCGTTGTCATTGGCTTATTGTTTTATTGCGTCATCCTGCTTCCTTTATTTGTTCCGGCGATTGGTTCGGCGATCGGCAGTAAAAATTGGTGGCCATTTAAAAACAAAGTAGAAAATCAAAAGCGAGAAGAGCAATAGTATGTAAAAGAAAGCCCTCCAAAGTAGACGCGTAAAAGTGAAAACGTTGGGGGGTCTTTTATGTAAACAATTCCCTCCTATTTGTCAGAGTGATCTCTTTCCAATGTTATACTGACCGCTTATAATGGAGGAATCAAACCTTTCCACACAGGAGCTGTTGTAATGTGACGGAGCTTATTTGGATAATTGGGATCGTCTTGTTGCTGTTGCTTATTTACAATGCAGCAATTCATCCTCGTGTCATGAAGGCGCGGCGCTTAAAGCGTATTGAAAAAAAGTTAGTAGAAAATGATGCGTATAAGGATCTACTTATCGCAACGTGTAAAGCAATTGAAAAAGAACTACGTCGTGCAGACGATGCTGTAGATGAAATAAAGCGACACTATAATTTAATGGGAACAAAAACGAATCTTAGCCTAGAGCAAAAGAGTATTGTCATTGCGTTCGTACAGGACGATGAACAACTTACTTACTCAAATGGCAACTGGTCCTATATGGATCAAGACGAGAATCATTTTGATATTCCGTTCAACCATTATGATGCAGATTTTTACCATCAAGCATCAGATGTTTTTCGTTTACTGCCTTTATGGTGTCAAGCTGCAAATACGCACTACTTCCTTCCAGAAGATGAAGCGAACGTGAAGCGAGAACAAATTGAAGCGAAACTGTTTAGAGAGATTCGAATTTTTATTGATACATTGGCGTCTAAGTATGAGCCAAACCCTTTATTAAACGTCAATTCTTACCAAGAGAGGAACAGTGTGTAGCTGTTCCTGTTTTCATTGGTCTTGTTCAATTTGAATGGTCGCATGCTTAATTTGTAAGTGATGATGTACATATTCGTTTGCTTCTTGAAGGACTTGTTCGAAGGTTGTTTCGCTAGTTGACTCGATGACGATATGTGCTGTTAAACAGTCCATCCCAGATGTGATCGTCCAAATATGAAGGCTATGAACATCTTTCACACCAGATATGGCGGTTAAATTTGCTTTTACGTCATCGATATCAATGCGCTGTGGCGTTCCTTCCATTAAGACGTGAAGCGTATCTTTTAAAAGTCGAACAGCAGAGATCGAAATCATAACGGCAATGAGAATACTTAAAACGGGGTCCGCAGTGTACCAGCCTGTTAAGAGGATAATCACCCCTGCAAGAACGGCTGCGACGGAACCTAATGTATCGCTAAGTACATGTAAATACGCGCCCCGCATGTTTAAATTGTCTTTCACATCCCCACGCATAAGCACGAACATCGCCCCAAGATTTGCAAGTAAGCCAATAAAAGCGAGGACAATCATTCCTCCACCCATGACTTCCTGTGGTTCAACAAAACGTCCGATCGCTTCACGAACGATAAAGAAGGCAATCACCAATAGCATCACGCTGTTTAATAAGGAAGAGAGCACTTCATACCGATGATTTCCAAATGTTCGCGTTTTTGTTGCAGCACGTGCAGCGAGGGTGATGGCAAGAAAACTAATAAACAGATTAGCGAAATCATTAAACATGTGAACGGCATCGGCTAAAAGCGCTAAACTACCGGTCCATAAACCTCCAATAAATTGAATGAACATCCAGCTTCCGATAATAATCATTGCGAAAACTAAATTCTTTTTGTTTGCTTGCCCGGTTGAATGGTGGTGATGATTATGCCCATGGTGGTGTCCCATTGTTGTTCCCTCCTTAATGTATATATGATCAATTATTCATATATTAAACAAACAACGTCACACAGCTTTTAGTCGTGTGTAGCGTGTTCAATCGTTTTTTCTAAAATATCTAAGACATGTTCGTCTTGCGGCGAGTAGTATATCGTGGTTCCAGCACGTCTTGATTTTACTAGTCGAAGGTTTTTAAGGAATCTTAATTGATGAGATACGGTTGATTGTCCAAGCTCTAAATGTTCAACAATTTCGCCAACAGAGCATTCTTTATTCGCTAATAAATGAAGAATTCGGATCCGGGTAGGATCACTTAATGCTTTAAAACTCTGTGAAACGATAAAAAGTGTTTCTTGATCTAAGTCATATCTCGGTTCAGACATTGTTTTTTCCATCCTTATATGAGTATATGTTCATGTTAGCATTATAAATATGATTTTTCAATCGTGTTCTGAATAAAAATGATATATTCATAAGATTCTAAATAAAGTATAGTGAAAGAAAGACTATTGAATCACTAAGCAGAGCGTTAGGCTAATCTTTTCTGTCCTTCTTTGACATGATAGACTAGAGAAATCGTGTAATAAGGGAGATGGGCAGAACGATGACTGAAAAAAAGAGGTATGGACGAAGATTAGGAAGCGCGACGTTTATTGGCCTTGCATTAGGGCTGTCGTTTGGTTTATTTACAGGTTCTCTTGTGTTGTATGTGGGCGCAGGCTTACTATTAGGTTTAGTTGTTGATTGGAATCGTAAACAAGGAAGGTAACGGATCTGATCAATGCGAGGAGGTGCGCTGGTGCAAGTGAAAATTGGATTAATTGTGTTAATGAGCATCGTCTATATCTTGCTGATGAGTGACCAGTCGAATCAAATTGTAAGCGTTGTCTTTAAAATTGTTCCAATGCTTCTTATTGTTCATTTAGCTTTAAGCAGCGTTCGTACACACAAAGCCAACTTGTGGATCCTAGCTGGTCTTATCGTTTGTACGGTTGCAGATGCTGCCATTGCGTTTTCGTTCTTAGCTGGTTTAGTCATTTTTCTCGTCGGACATCTTTTATATATTCCAGGTTTTTATAAAGCAATGTTAAAAAAGAATCGAAAAAAACGGGTTGTTCTTCCTTATGCCCTATACGGATTCTTAGCGGGTTCCATCCTTATTCATTCAATGCTTCAGTCCGGTGAGGGAGCTTTGGTTGTACCCGTTCTTTTTTACATTCTTGTTATTACGTGTATGGGTATTGTCGCTTGCTGGACAAGGAATCGTTTCGCCTTTTTTGGAAGCGTATTGTTTATTGTTTCTGATACAATCTTGGCGTGGAATCTTTTTGTAAATGCTGTACCTCATTCTACTGTCTGGATTATGACAACGTATTATAGTGCACAGCTGTTTATTGCCTTGAGCATGAAGCGTTTACCATAGAGAAATGAGAGGTGAACAAGGTGCGAAATTTATCGTTAACGCACACCTATCCAAAGAAAGTGATGAATAAAGGAAGTGGTTTTTTAACGGGCTATTCACATACATTAAACCCTTATACCGGATGCTCTTTCGCTTGTTCTTATTGTTATGTACGTGAGATGCCTGTTCAGCGTTTTCGAAATAAGGATTGGGGATCATGGGTCGATATAAAAACGGATATCGCCATGCGGGTAAAAAAAGAAATTCAAAATGGGAAGAAGCATGGACCTGTGACGATTTTTATGGCATCAAGTACCGATCCTTACCAACCGATTGAACATCGTGAACGTATAACACGATCAATTCTTGAAGTGATGGTAGAAGAACCGCCAGATTTTTTACTTGTTCAAACACGAAGCGCTCTTGTGACGCGAGATATTGATTTACTGAAAAAACTAGGAAACCGTGTCAGGGTGAGTATGACGATCGAAACCGATCGTGATGAGATCAGAAGACATTTTGCTCCTCAAGCACCGCCAATTCAAGGGCGAATAAAGGCATTAAAGCGGCTAAGTGAAGAAGGAATCCCAACCCAAGTAGCCGTGGCTCCATTATTACCAAGTTCAAGGTCATTCCCTGAACAATTATCAGATGTGGTGGATCGTGTCTGCATCGATGATTTTTTTATGGGGGATGGATCTGGAGGAAAACGGACGGAAAGGTTAAACATTCAAAATTTGTTTTTTGATATTCAAATGGAGCGGTGGTATCAAAAAGATACCATTGACAAAGTGTACAACCGTTTTTTACAGCATTTTTCGAAGGAGCAGCTTTATCTGAGTCAAGATGGATTTCTACCGTAAGTTAAGGGGGAAAAGGGATGCATGCAGTGGAGCGCAAGTTGAGTAACGGCTGGGTTGAGTATGAATTAGAAAATGATCATGGAATGCGGTTTCGTTTTTTAAACTTTGGTGGAATTGTCATAGAAATCGTCGTACCTGATAAAGAGGGGATACGAGAAAACGTTGTTCTAGGTTTAGAGGATGTAGAAGAGTATAAGGAAAATAAAGCATACTTTGGTGCGCTAATTGGTCCTGTTGCTGGGAGAGTGAAAGGGGCAACATTTCAAAAAGGACGAGATGTGTATCGATTCCAGGCAAATGACGGCGAGCATTTGTTGCATAGTGGATCAGAAGGTTTTCACAAGCAGTTGTTTGACGTGACACTTTTTGAGCATGAAGACCGGGTAGGTGCGCAGCTTTCATTAAAGTCGCAACAGAAGAGCCTTTTTCCTGGAGATATCTCGCCTCTCATTACTTATATCGTAACAAACGAGAATGAGTGGATCATTGACTATCATGCAACAGTAAGCGAAATGACACCTCTTGCGATGACGAACCATACGTATTTTAATTTAGCTGGGAGCGGCAACGAATCCATCCATACTCATATAATGAAAATGAAGAGCGACTGTTATCTTGAGTTAGATCACGCGTTAATCCCTACCGGACATATTTGTTCTGTGGAAGAGCAGCCTGCTTTTGATTTTCGAAAGGGGAAGCGAATTGGAGAGGGACTGGCTGCTTTACATAGGCAGTTAAAGATTGCAGGAGGCTATGATCATTTCTTTTTACTAAATGAAAATCGAAGCGAGGCTGTAAGCGTATGGGATCAGCGCTCGGGACGAGTTATGAAAATGACTACGACCCAGCCTGGCGTTGTATTTTACACAGGCAATGGGTTGGATGGGCGCTTGGCTCTAAACAATCGAAAAACTGCGATCAAACATGGAGGATTTTGCTTGGAAACCCAGGGTCACCCTGCTGCGCTTCACGTCAAAGGGTTCCCTTCAATCTGGGTAAAGCCAGACGAGCACTATAACCATCAAACGCGTTATCAATTTACAACTGAATAAAGGGATGATTGAAGTGGTTATTAGCATACTTTTATGTAGTCTACCAACGGTTTTTCTAATTTTCCTCGTCTTTCGTTTGGTTCAGTCCAACTTAATAATTAAAATAGGCTTATCCATATTGATATGCATACCGGGTGTGGGAATGGGCGTACATTTTAGCGGCATGGCGCTAAACAATATGGCGCTTCTACTATTAAGTTTTTTCATTCCTTGGCTATTTTTATTTGTCGGTGCAAGTTTAATAGGCATTGGCGCACTATTTTTCCATCAAAAAACAAAGTGAGCGTGGGGCTCACTTTCACGCTCTTTGGTAAATAATTTCCCCAGTGCCTTCCACATTATAGCCACCTAAGCGAGAGAGCTCATTTTTAAAAGCACTAGAATTTAGGATGGAGAGGCATGTTTCAATAATTGGTTCGGTACGCTCATTTCGCAGAATGACGAGGTCGTACGATTCTTCAATTAAAGGAATAAACGTTGTGCCAGTGGTTTGTGCGGCTTTTTCAATACCTACTCCAACGTCTGCCTGTTTTTCCTTCACTAAACTCGCTACGCCTAAATGAGTAGATTCTTCGTGATTGTACCCTTTTATACGTGAATGGTTGATCTGGTGTAAAGATAACTGCTCATCTAAAAGCACCCTAGCGCCAGACCCTTTCTCTCGGTTGACCATTGTTAGACCAGCTTGGCCAAGGTCGCGCCAACTGGTTAAATCTTTTGGATTGCCATCTTGAACATAAAATCCAGCTTGTCGTTTCACCACATGAATCATAATATAAGACCGGCCTGTTAATAAACGTTTCACATAAGGAAGATTATACGTTTGGGACTCTCCGTCAAAAAGGTGAAGACTGACGATATCACACTCACCTTTGTACATGGAAACAAGACTATTTAAACTTCCTTGATAGGAGCGCAATGTGCGATAGTGTGATTCTTGGTCAAAATAGCGACTCAGAATATCTAAACAGATGTCTTGTCCACTAATAATAAGTTGGTCATGTTGTCGGCTCGCTTGTTTAGTTTGGCTGTCGCTAAGGGGAGAATCTATTTGCTTTTGCTTGTTTTTATAAGCTTCAAGATCAGCATGATCAATCCGCATTTGCTTGCCTACCCGATAAGATGGAAGCTTCCCTTTCTTAATTAAATCATAGACGGTCAGCTTTGAAACTTTTAAGTGTTTCGCTATTTCCTCTGTTGTATAAGATATTTCGCTCATAAGACTACCCTCACAATCCCTTTCTATTAGTTTAACAGCATTTTGAAAAAACAACAGGTTGAATGAATTCCATCAATCAAGACATTTACTTTTGATTTAATTATAACTAAATAAATTTACATATAACTAGATATAACTTATACTACATGAAAACGCATAGAAAAGAGGCTACTGGATGAAAAAGGGAGTGCTACTTTTACTAGCAGGAGTAGGTTTTGCTGGTTGTTCGCAGGGCTCAGAACAGAATGATGAAGTCATGGTGATGGCTGCAGCTAGTCTTAATGATGCGATGGATGAATTAATTGAAACGTATGAACAAGAACATGATGTGGCGATAACGGTGAACTATGGGTCATCCGGTCAATTAAGGCAGCAAATTACTCAAGGTGCGCCAGCAGATCTGTTTTTATCAGCTTCTGTAAGTGATATGGATGAAGTAGAAGAGCAAGAGGGATTGGAAGCATCAACAACTTTGTTGGAAAACAAGCTTGTTTTGATCACGGCTCCTGAGATTTCTACCGAAGTTACCGATTGGGATGACCTTCTAACTTCAGACTATCAAGGAATGGCAATCGGTGAAACAGACACAGTCCCCGCTGGTCGCTATGCAAAACAAACGCTTGATTCATTAGACTTTTTTAACGAAATAGAGGACAAGCTTATTTATGGAAAAGATGTACGACAAGTACTTACATATGTGGAGACAGGGAATGCGGATGTCGGGATTGTGTATCAGACAGATGCGCTGATTGCAGGGGATGCAATTGAGATTGTAGCCGAGGCTCCTACAAATAGTCATGATCCGATTTACTATCCGATCGGACAGCTGAGCGAGAATGATGCTGCGAGCGCATTTTATCATTGGCTTCAAGAAGATGCGGCACGGACCGTTTTTGAATCTTACGGATTTCAAGCAGGTTCTTAAGTGATTGATTCAAGCTTTTGGACGCCGATTTTTGTTTCCTTACAGGTCGTAAGTGTCGCAAGTGTACTCGCTTTTTTACTCGCTTTATGTGCCGCTTGGTTTTTAAAAAAACGAACGTTCAAAGGAAAAGTGGTTGTTGAGACCCTTTTAATTTTGCCACTTGTGTTACCACCTACGGTTATTGGTTTTGGTTTGTTAGTTGTATTCGGTAGGCGTAGCGTAATCGGACAATGGTATGAGCAATTATTTAATCAACCAATTGTATTTACTTTGGTGGCAGCGATTATAGCCGCAACAGTTGTTGCCTTTCCTTTAATTTATCAGATGCTGATGAATGGATTTGAAGCGGTAGAAGATGATCTTGAAGATGCGGCACGCCAGATGGGAGCAAGTGAGTGGGCTGTGTTTCGTTATGTTAGCTTGCCGTTAGCATGGCGTTCTCTCGTCTCCGGTTTCACTCTTGGTTTTGCCCGTGCTTTAGGAGAATTTGGTGCAACGCTCATGTTTGCTGGCAGTATTGTAGGCGTCACACAAACCATCCCCATCAGTATTTATCTAGCTGTTGAAACTGGAAATACTATAATGGCAACGTATTGGGTACTTTCGATTGTACTATTTTCTTTTGTTCTTCTTGCAACCGTTCAACGATTGAAACGGTAAGATGCTCTATCATTAGGCGCAATCAAAAGCAGATTGCGCCTCTTCTCGTTCTATCGATTTCTACCTGTAACCATTCCCCACATATCGCGACGATGATTGCGATTCTGAGGGTCAACACGGCAGTTCATCAACCACTGCGCATGACGATCTCTTTGCTGAGGTGACACAGGAACACCTAAACACTGGGAAAGCTCATCAATCATAGAGCAACATTTACCATAGTGATTTAAGTCTTGGCGGCGTTTGCAGCAAAGGATTTTACAGACATTGTGAAAATGTCTTGGGTTTTTCATCTTCGAACGAAACGTATTCATTAATTGCGGATCAATTGTACTCATTGGATCTCCTTTCAAAACAAATTAGTCGGTTTAACACGGTTGTGTTCTTATACCTTATGTTTGAAAAGGTGAGTTGGACAGGGCTAGTTCCTTGATTCCTTCGCCTTTGTTTTCACGTATTTTTGTTTATAGCGATTGATGGCGACAAGTGGCCATAAAAGTGGGTAGCTATGATAATGAATATAAAATTGCCCAGGTAATCCGCCGCCAGTTGGATACGTTGTGCGGATGTTTGTTGTACAAACCCAATCTAATAATTTATCAAGGGCATCTTCCATTTGTTTAGTTGGTCGTTCATAAAGCGAGATTAATGCGTCTAACACCCAAGCTGTATGGACGACCGTGGAAAATTGTAACGGAATAAATCGTTGTGCCACATCACTTTTACAAGACTCTCCCCAACCACCGTCTAAAAGTTGAATATTTTCTAGCCAGCGCCGAGCTCGTTGTAAGCTATTTGTATCAATGGGTGTTCCTACTGCGCGTAAACCTGTAACGGCAGCCCAGGTTCCATAAATATAGGAAACGCCCCATCTTCCTTGCCAGCTTCCGTCTTTTTGTTGATTGTTTTCTAACCACTCAACAGCCCGCTTTATAGCAGGGTGCTTGACTGTAAGGTGACCATAGTTCCCAAGACTTTCAAGGGTTCTCCCTGTCACATCAGCGGCAGATGGATCATTGATGGTGTCCGTCGCATTTTGTAGAGGCAGTAACAATGTAGCACCACTATTCTTTTCAAAAGCTGCCCAGCCCCCGTCTCGATTTTGTCGCTCTAATAACCATAAAAAGCCAGAACGCCAGGCGCTGTTCGTATGATTATCGTCTAAGGATGCAGACAGGAATCGTAAGCTAGCTTGGGTATCGTCAACGTCGGGATTTGTTGAATTGCTAGCAGAAAACCCCCAGCCCCCGGAGGCATGTTGATTTGCTAAAACATACTGAGTAGCGGCATTGGTTTGTTCGGTATACGTTGTTGAATCTGCTTGGTGAATAGCTGCAGCGATTAAAGCCGTATCCCAGATAGCGGATGGTGAATTTTGAATATGGCTTTCTTTGTTGTTTTCATGCAAGTAAGCGTGGGCCTGTAAGCCAGCCAATGCTTGGGTCAAGATAGGTGAGTGTTTTTTATAGCCTAATGCGAGTAAGGCATACATCATTAAAAACGTTGCACTTGAGTAGCTGTGAAGCGTGCCATCGTTTTCAATATGCTTTAATAGATAGGCTTCAGCCTTTTGGAAGGTTCGCATGGTTTGTTTTGAGAGGGTGCGTCGATGCTGTTTACGTAGCTGCAAATGCTTGGACGTTTTGTACAAATGTTGAATAAGACGATTATGCTTTCTTTTTACATGAAAGCGCGTGTGACCTAATATAAGAAGAGATGCGAAATGGGTTTTAACATAAGAACTATATCGATAAAAGCTAAAAGGAAGCCATCTTGGCAAGCCGAGTAAAAAAAGGGGAAGTGGAAAAAACGTCGGCCACGGATATAAATGGTGTAGCGCAAGCATGGTCTTTGTAGCAATATGTGCGTTTTCAACGCCACCATGTAGTAAAATAAAGGCTTCAGCTGCTTGCATAGTCGGATCGCTTTTTTTGGCAAACCCTGACACGTAAAGAGCAACATACGCCTCAATCGTAGAAGAGAGATGACCAGCATCATCTTCGTAAAGCTTCCAGTAACCTTCTTTCGCCTGAGTTCGGTGAAGCCGATGTGCTATTTTATGTTGTAAATTGTGAGCACAATCAAAGTGAGCTAAAAGCAAAAGCATATATGCGTCCGTCATTGTTCCTGATTCAAAGCAGAGCAAGTACGATCCATCCTGTTGTTGATGGCTCAATAGCTGGTCGATTATTTCTGATTGCTTTTGAGTCAACCGCGTCATCAGGTTCATAGGAGTACCTCCAAACATTAACAAATTGAAGCGTAAAAAAGAGCTTCTTGCACATCCTATGTAAGAGGACAAAAGTCGGAAAGGTGCTCTACCCAAGTAGAGCAAAAAAAGGAGTTTATCATGTTATATCTTATTTTCATCCTTCTTGCAGCAGTAACCGTCTTTGCTGCAGTAAAGCTATCTACATATGCAGATACGATCCAGTTACGAACAGGAATGACGGGCTTTTTTACAGGTGCCGTCTTGATTGCAGGAGCGACTTCTCTGCCAGAAGTGACAACAAACATTACGGCTGGTGTAATAGGTAGCCCTGATTTAGCTGTAGGAAATGTTATCGGAAGCAATCTATTTAACTTACTCGTACTTGCATTAGGGGATTTATGGTTTCGAAAAAAACGAATGTACACGCATGTATCACAAAAAAATGTCATGCCAGGAACGCTTAGCTTAATTTTGACCCTAATTGTTGCGGTTTCTCTACTAACGCAGTTCTCTGTCTCTCTATTTAGTGTTGGTCTTGATTTGATGCTTGTGGTTGCCGTTTATTTTGGTGGCTTGTACTATTTAAATCGTCGGAATATGCTTCCAGATGAACCACCAGCTGCTAAGGATGTATCCATGTCACTAAAAGGAGCGATTACTCGTTTTGTGATTGCAGCCCTCATTATTTTAGCTGCAGGTTCTTATTTAACCATTATCGGGGATCAAATTGCGATTGAGAGTGGGCTAGGTCAGTCATTTGTTGGGTCATTACTTCTTGCAGGAGCAACGTCTTTACCAGAAGTATCTGTCATTTATTTAGCATTAAAACGTGATCAATTTAGCGCCGCTGTAGGTGTCATTATTGGAAGCAATATGTTTAATTTAAATCTACTTGCTCTAGCAGACGTTTTTTATCGTCAAGATGCTTTGTTATTGAGCGCAAGTACGAGTAATTGGATTACGTTAATTGGTTTACTGGTGCTAACAACAGTTGTATTGCTTGGTATTTGGAGAAATGAGAAGTTAGGTCGTTTGTTTTGGCTACCGTCAATTATTATTGTCATTGGTTACTTCATTTCAATGATTACACTTTACATGTACGGTTAAGCATAGTTCACAAGCTCTTCCTCTTTAGGCGCTTTGTCTGAAGATGGTAGAGCTTTTGTTATGCTTAATGCAGATAAGACAGCGCCAACCGCTTGTATCCAACTGCCGACAGAGTTCACAAGTTCTTCATGGTCATCAACGATAAAATCCGATATAGCTGCGTAAGCTTGGATGGCGTTGCCAACAATCTGCAAAAAGTCACCAATGACTGCATAAAGTGCAGCCGTACTAACATCTTCCATTAGGTCTTCATTAAACGTAACGGCTCCACCAGTGGCTTGAAAGAGGTTCCCTTTTATAATGAGGTTTTGCTCGACAGTTTCATCTAATGGAAGTGCAAGTGCCCCTACAATGATTGTATTTCCTGCGGCTTGAACCGCGTTGCCGACCTGATTCATTGAGCCGGTTTCACTTGTATCCGCCATTAAGCCATTTCCTGTTGCTTGTAGGGCGTTTCCATACAAACCAAGATGATTCACTTGTTCTGGAGTTAACCGTGCTGATGGGGTATCGGCAACCGCTGCTACAATGGTACCGATCGCTTGAGTCCATGACCCAAATAATTCCTTTTCAATATCTGACATGGTCTCACTCCCGTCATCTAGGCTTATAACTAACGTATTCATAAATATGGGAGGTGTACGCCTAGATTTGTATGTAACGAAAATTGAGAAATAGAGCAGCGTTCCAATAGAAAAGATAGCGAAATCCTGTTAGACTAAAATGAAAGCGCTTTTATTTTTTCTTACGATTAAGGAGGTCTCGTACATGAATAAAGTCATTGATTCTTTAGAAGCTGTTATGAACCAGATTCAAGATGGGCAAACACTGGTTGTAGGTGGATTTGGTTTGTGTGGCATTCCTGAACATTTAATTGCAGCAGTAAAAAGCAAAGGGGTTAAAGAGTTAACGGTCGTCAGCAACAATTGTGGGGTAGACGATTTTGGATTAGGATTATTGCTTGAAGATAAGCAGATTAAGAAAATGGTTTCGTCTTATGTAGGGGAAAATAAGCAATTTGAACAACAATTTTTAAAGGAAGAGCTTGAAGTTGAACTTGTGCCTCAAGGGACACTGGCTGAGCGGTTGCGTGCAGGTGGTGCAGGTATTCCAGCATTTTACACGGCAACAGGAGTTGATACGCCGGTTGCAGAAGGTAAAGAAGAAAAAACGTTCGATGGGAAACGATACATGATGGAACGGGGCATTGTGGGAGATGTGGCATTGGTCAAGGCATGGAAAGCAGATCCGTTTGGCAACCTCGTTTTTAGAAAAACATCACGTAATTTTAACCCATTAGTTGCAACAGCGGGAAAAGTGACGATTGTTGAAGTCGAAGAACTTGTCGGTATAGGGGAACTGGATCCAGATGACATTCATCTCCCAGGTGTTTACGTGCAGCATGTGTTCGTTGGTGATACCTACGAAAAACGAATTGAGCGACGTACAGTACGAACTGAGGAGGGGGCATAAAAATGAAGGATACAAGAAAACGTATTTTAGAGCGAGCTGTAAAAGAAGTTCAAGATGGTATGTGTGTGAATCTTGGAATTGGGATGCCAACATTAATTGCGAATTTAATTCCAGAAGACGTCAATGTCATGCTCCAGTCTGAAAATGGTTTGCTTGGAATTGGACGGTATCCGAACGAGGAGGAAGTAGATCCGGACTTAATTAATGCTGGAAAAGAAACCGTGACAGCGAAAAAAGGTGCGTCTTATTTTGATAGCGCTGAATCGTTTGCGATGATTCGTGGTGGCCACATTGATTTAGCGATCTTAGGAGGCATGGAAGTCTCTGAAACAGGCGATCTCGCGAACTGGATGATCCCTGGAAAAATGGTGAAAGGGATGGGCGGGGCGATGGACCTTGTTCAAGGCGCGAAGAAGACGGTTGTGATTATGGATCATACGAATAAATACGGTGAGTCAAAAGTAAAGAAAACGTGTGAACTGCCACTAACCGGGAAGAGCGTTGTGGATTTATTAATTACAGATTTAGCGATCTTTGAATTTAACAACGGCAAGATGACCTTGTTGGAATTGCAAGAGGGCGTGACGCTTGATGAGGTGAAGAATGCAACAGAAGCATCGTTTCAAATGGGGATCGGCGTTTAATACCATACATGAACTGTCTTAAAGATCGTTGCTATAACGATTTAAGGCAGTTTTTTCTTTGCAATGAGGTCGTTCAATCTTTGTCTGTTTGCAATTCCTTGTAAATCCAATTAAGCTTAAGCACAGATAAACGGGTGAGGAAAAGGGTGAAAACGGATGACCGCAATCTTATTAATTGAAGATGATCAAGCACTTTTTGCTGAAATAAAACAACAATTAAAGCAGTGGGATTATCGTGTCTATGGGATTGATGATTGGAATCAAGTAATGGAGACATATACGAAGGTGGAACCTGACCTCGTTTTAATCGATATTCAACTCCCGAAATATGATGGGTTTCACTGGTGTCGTATGATTCGGACCTATTCAACAATCCCGATCTTATTCTTATCTTCAAGAGAACATCCAATGGATCAAGTGATGTCAATGCAGCTTGGGGCAGATGATTATATACAAAAACCATTTCATTTCGACGTTTTAATTGCCAAAATTCAAGCAACATTACGACGCGTCTATAACTATAATAGCGAACAAAAACATGCCTTTCTTATGTGGCATGGAGCAACGATAAATGTTGAAAATAACACTGTTTCTACTGAAGAAAGCAAGATTGAGTTAACGAAGAATGAAATGTTTATTCTTAAGCATTTAGTTTCAAAGAAAAACCAAATCGTTTCGCGAGACGATCTCATCCGTGAACTTTGGGACGATAAGCGTTTTGTTAGCGACAATACATTAACTGTAAACGTTAACCGACTACGTAAACAGCTAGGAGCATTAGGTTTAGGGAGCTACATTGAAACGAAAGTCGGACAAGGATACGTAGCGACCGAAGGAGAAGCGTGATGAAAAGACGGTTTATGAAAGAAAGGGGGGCGTGGATTGCCTTCATCTTCTTTCTGCATGGATTTATTTTGTTTATTGCAGCTATCGATCAAAGTTTAGATGTTGAGCAAATTGGCTATCCATTATTGCTTTCATCCATTTTATTCATCATCTTTATTGTGTTTCGCTATTATAAAGAATCACGATTTTACCAGCAGTTAGAACAGTACGATCAACATGAACAACTCTCCGATTTACCAGATGGTCAATCCCCCTTTGAAACGATGGTAGAAACCGCCTTTGAAGAACAACGAAACCATCTTTTTCAAAAATACATGACTCACCGTCAACAAGTAGACAACGATAAAGATGAAATGATGGCGTGGATTCATGAAGTCAAGACACCATTAACAACAATGGGGCTAATCATTGATCGGCTTGAAGAAAAAGAGGCGAATACAGCTCTTCATCTTGAATGGCTACGCATTCACCTCTTATTGGATCAACAACTTTATCAAAAGCGTATGGATTTTATTGAAAATGATCTTTATTTGGACAAAGTAGAGCTCGAGTCGGTGTTTCATCAAGAAATTCGTACGTTTCAGCAGTGGTGCATGCAAAAAGGGATTGGAATTGAGCTTGAGCTGAAAGAACCTTTTGTATACAGCGATGCGAAATGGCTGGCTTTTCTCATTAGGCAAATCCTTTCCAATGCGGTGAAGTATAGTTATTATGGAGACATTTCCATTTCATCTCAATCCCACAACGGACAAATTGAGCTAGTGGTAAAAGATGAAGGCAAGGGAATTGCGGAGCAGGATCTATCACGTATTTTTGAAAAAGGATTTACCTCGACAACGTTCCACCATGAGCAGGCTGCAAGTGGGATGGGCCTTTATCTTGCAAAGAAAGTGGCAGATGGACTTGCGATTCAATTGACGGTTCAATCAACACTTGGAAAAGGAACGACGGTAACAATGTTGTTCCCCCGAAAAAATCAATTCACGTCGCTCACAAGCATGTGACAAGAGTGTCACATGCTTTCGCATATTGTTCGCTCTTTCGAAGGACTCTATTTGCAGATCCTCCTATACTGAAGTTACAGAAAGACAGGGATAAAAGAGGAGTGTTAACGTGGAAATTCTACATGCAAATAAGTTATCTAAAAGCTACGGGAATAAGTGGAATAAACAAGAAGTACTAAAGAAGATCGACCTGCGCATTTACGAAGGTGAATTTGTCAGTATTATGGGTGCATCAGGTTCTGGAAAGACGACGTTGCTCAACGTATTGTCGACAATCGATCGGGCAAGTGGCGGATCGATTTTAGCCAACGGAATGGAACTTACAGGGATGAAGGAAAAACATCTAGCTGAGTTCCGAAAAAAAGAATTAGGCTTTATTTTTCAAGAATACAACTTGCTCGATTCTTTAACTGTAAAGGAAAATATTATTTTACCTTTAACGGTTCAGAAGGTGAGTAAGAAGGAAGCCTCAAGCCGATTTGAGACAATTGCAAAACAGCTTGGAATTGAAGAGCTGGCAAATAAATATCCAAATGAATTATCAGGCGGACAAAAACAGCGAACATCTGCAGCGAGAGCTTTTATCCATGAACCGAGCATAATATTTGCTGATGAACCGACTGGCGCACTTGATTCAAAAGCAGCCTCTAGCTTGTTGGAAAAGTTAAGTCAGCTCAATGAACAGCGCAAGGCAACCATTATGATGGTCACCCATGACCCGGCTGCAGCAAGTTATGGATCAAGTGTCGTGTTCATTAAAGACGGTGAAATTTTTACGAGATTAACAAAAGGTGGGCAATCAAAAAAGGCATTTTTTAAAGATATTATGCAAACGCAAGCAGTGTTAGGCGGGGTTCATGATGAGTAATGCACTAGCCCTTAAGAATTTAAAAAAACACGCAGGCACTTACGCGATGTACTTCTTCTCCATTAGTTTTAGTGTGGCGCTTTATTTTGCGTTTGTCACATTGCGGTATGCGCCGGCAATGGAAGCCGTTGAAGATACGATGCGTGGTACAGCTGGTATTGGCATAGCTTCTGTACTGTTATTTTTCATCATTGCTTTTTTCCTTCTTTATGCAAATAACCTGATGATGAAGCGCCGAAGTCAGGAGTTAGGGCTTTTGCAATTAATTGGGATGACAAAGCAGCGTATTTTCCGTCTCGTACAGCTAGAGATTCTGTACCTTTACCTTATTGCTCTTGTCGTAGGCATTACAGCTGGGTTTTTGTTATCAAAGTTAGTGACGATGATATTATTAAACATCATCGGTGTAGAAGAAGTGGTTTCGCTTCATTTTTCTGGTACAGCTTTTCTCCAGACGTTGCTGGTGTTTATAGGAATCTACTTGTTTGTAATGCTGACGAATGCCTTTTTCCTAAAACGTCGTACCATACTGCAGCTGTTTCATTTTCGAAAGCGTACTGAAATTGTAGTAAAGAAGTTAAGTGTCTGGGAAGTGATTATTGGCATCTTAGGCATTCTTCTTATTGGAAGTGGTTATTACGTTTCAACGATTCTTTTTAGTGAGGCCATTGCAAGTACTGCAGGAACATTATTTTTAGGCATGGGCTACACGCTAGGTGCCGTTATTTTAGGAACGTATCTATCTTATCGAGGTTCCGTTTCCTTCTTGGCAAAACTTGCCCGTAAAAAACAAGCAGGGTATATGTCTGTCACAAAAGTCTTGTCTCTCTCGTCAATTATGTTTCGGATGAAATCAAGTGCGATGTTGTTAACGATTATTACAACAGTTTCTGCACTAGCAATTGGTTTACTATCGTTGAGCTATATTTCCTACTATTCCGCAAGCGAGAATGCTCAATTTAATGCGCCAAATCATTTTGGTTTTATAGATGAGCAAGATCGAACGGACCTTATCCATTTTCTAGATGGAGAACAAATCGCGTATGAGTTAAAAGAAACCGAAGTAAAAGAAATTTATGCCGATGTAGACGATCTTTTTGTTCAAGAGAATGATTCTTTTTTTGTTGATACGGAAGCGATGCTCCTCCCTATGATAAGTGACAAGGACGTAGAAGGAGTCTCTGTACAAGCTGGGGATGTATTTTTTACACCGATGGCGCCGGTCTTAGAAGTTGTCATGGAGCTTAATGATAGCGGCACGGTCTCCATTCATACGCCTGAAGATCAAATTGATTTGACGTTTATTGGGGAAGGCGAAGAGCCAGTAGTCAACTATATCTTAACAGTCGGTGGGTTACCTGCACTAATTGTGGCAGATGAGGTGTATCAACATGTGGACTCGGAAGAAGCGCCACGAACTGAATACGCCGTAAATATTGCGGATCTATCTGAATTGGAAGAAGCAAACAATTGGTTTATGGACAACACCCATTCATTTAACGAGTTGGCTATATCTCAGCTAGAAAGCGAGCAATCTCAAAAACAACAAATGGGGCTAACCATGTTTATCGTAGGGTTTCTTGGTTTTGCGTTTTTATTTACGTCAGGCTGTATCCTTTATATTAAACAAATGGATGAAAGTGAAGCGGATCAACCAGACTATACCATTTTACGAAAAATTGGATTCACGAAAAAAGATTTGCTCAAAGGGCTAAAAGTGCGCCAACTTTACAACTTCGGCATTCCGTTATTAATCGGTTTATTGCATAGTTATTTTGCCGTACGTTCGGGATGGTTTATGTTTGGAAACGAAATGCACATTCCGATGCTCATCGTTATGATTGTGTACACTGCGCTCTATTCTGTGTTTGCCATTCTTTCTGTTGCACATTCAAAGAAAATCATTGATCAATCATTGTAAGCCGAGAAGACAAGGGTGACGCCCTTGTCTTTTTTAGCATTTAATCCGTTAGCTGTAGCCGAGCTTCCTCGAGTGTTTCCCCTACTAACCGAAAGCGATGGTCTCGATTCTCAACGATTTCGAGTGAAAAAACTTGCTGTAGATCGTACGATTCCTCGTCGACAACAAGAAAGAAGGAGAAGTCATGTTCGTCACTAGATACCCACTCATTATCCTCTGTAAATTCAAACGTCATTTCTTCCCCTTTTTTCATAGGTGATTCATCTGCGTTGGAGACACCAGCTAATCCATCTTCGTATTCAATCTCAAATCCATACATCGGAATAGTTGACTCATTGACAATCGTAACGGACATGAACGTTTCTTCTTCTATAAAAGATTGATTTATACATCCACTAGCAAGTAGAGGCAGGATAAGTAGAGCCAAGATCATTTTTCTCAAAAGGGTTCCTCTTTTCTGTTTTTTCTTATTGTATGACTATATTTATCGATTATCAATAAAAAATTATTATTAAAGGATATATTTTATAAGTGAAGTCTTTCTCCTAATAAGAAAATTGGTTGAAGTTTGACTCGCTTTTGTGAATGCAAGCATAATAGATGCAAGAACAAGCTCTTTGGGAGGTAGCGTAATGTATCAAAGTTTAGAGGAATGCGTGCTCGATCTAGAGCAACATGGTCACCTTGTGCGAATTAAAGAAGAGGTTGATCCTTACCTAGAGATGGCATCTATTCAGCGTAGAGCATACAAAGAGGGCGGACCAGCAATCTTATTTGAGAATGTAAAAGGCTCAAAGTATCCTGCGGTCGCAAATCTTTTTGGCTCCATTGAACGAAGTAAGTTTATGTTTCGAAAAAACTGGGATTCGGTGCAGAACATTATTGCGCTTCGGGATGATCCGATGCAAGCTGTGAAAAGTCCGTTTAAACATATTGGCAATGGATTTTCAGCACTAGCAGCGTTGCCAATGAGAAAGCCAGGCTTAAATGGGTCAAAACTAGAAGAAATTGAATTAACCGATATCCCCTTCATTCAATCGTGGCCAGATGATGGGGGTTCGTTTATTACCTTGCCGCAAGTGTATTCAGAAGATCCGGACAAGCCGGGGATGATGTCTGCCAATTTAGGCATGTATCGCGTTCAGCTTGATGGCAATGAGTATGAGGTCGGAAAAGAAGTTGGGTTGCATTATCAAATTCAACGAGGCATAGGTGTTCACCAAACGAAAGCGGTAAAGCGTGGGGAGCCGCTTAAAGTAAGTATCTTCATTGGTGGTCCACCAGCTCATACACTATCAGCGGTTATGCCGTTACCAGAAGGGCTTAGTGAAATGTTGTTTGCTGGTTTGCTAGCAAATCGACGCTTTCGCTATGGTTACGTTGATGGCTACTGTATTAGTCATGATGCCGACTTTGTAATTACAGGTGAAATTTATCCAGATGATACGAAGCCAGAAGGGCCATTCGGCGATCATTTAGGTTATTATAGCTTGACGCATGAGTTTCCAGTAATGAAAGTTCATAAAGTCTACGGTAGAAAAGGCGCGATTTATCCATTTACGGTAGTCGGCCGTCCGCCGCAAGAAGATACGAGCTTTGGTGCGTTAATTCATGAAATAACAGGGGATGCGGTAACGCAAGAGTTACCAGGTGTGAAGGAAGTACATGCAATTGATGCAGCTGGGGTTCACCCGCTTTTATTTGCTATTGGGAGTGAGCGTTATACCCCGTATGAAAAGGTGAAAGAGCCTACCGAGTTACTAACCATTGCAAACCGTATTTTAGGTTTTGGCCAGTTAAGCTTAGCGAAGTATTTGTTTCTAACTGCAGAAGACGAAGAGCCGATTCATACACATGATGAAGCAGCGTTTATCCAATACATTTTAGAGCGTATTGATTTAAAGCGAGACCTTCACTTCCAAACAAACTCTACCATTGATACGCTCGATTACAGCGGAACAGGCTTAAATCGAGGTAGTAAAGTGACCTTTGCCGCTTATGGTGATGTGAAACGGGACCTTTGTAAACAAGTGCCAAATGGAATGAAGCAGGTTAAAGGCATTCAAGATGCAAATCTTGTCATGCCAGGTGTTGTTGCAGTAGAGCTTACGACTGATTTTGAAGAGTATGAGTCGGTTGAAGAAGAAATGAATCAATTAGCAAATGGATTGAGTGAAGTAAATGTAGAGCGGAGTCCACTCATTGTGGTGTGTGACGATAGTGAATTTCTTAGTGAATCATTGGAGAATTTCTTATGGGCAACATTCACAAGAAGCAACCCATCTCATGATATTCACGGTGTTAATGCGTTCATCGAACATAAACATTGGGGTTGTGATGCAGTCATCATTGATGCACGGTTAAAACCGCACCACGCACCGCCGTTAGTTGAAAATGAAGAGGTGGAAAAGGGTGTTGATCGTTTCTTTGAAGAAGGCGGCGTACTTGCTGCTAAGAAAGAAGAAGTGGGAGAAGTATAGAAGAAGGTCTCTGGCTATTATAGGTAGTCAGAGTTCTTTTTAAAAAGTTGGACATAGTAACAAAAGTGAACGTAAAACGATGTATTGACATTTATCTCGAATTAGTTATAATTGAATTAGAGATATTTTACTTTTTGAGGAGGTTTTCATATGAATCATTTAAAAGGTGTTCACCACGTAACAGCAATTACAAGTAGTGCAGAAAAGAACTATGAGTTTTTCACTTATACTCTTGGTATGAGACTAGTGAAAAAGACAGTCAACCAAGATGATATTCAAACGTACCATTTGTTTTTTGCGGATGATAAAGGAAATGCAGGAACGGATATGACGTTCTTTGATTTCCCTGGTATTCCTAAAGGGTCACACGGAACAGACGAAATCTTTAAGACATCATTTCGAGTACCCACGGATGAAGCAATTGATTACTGGGAAAAGCGTTTTGATCGGTTAAATGTTAAGCACACAGGTGTAAAAGAAGAATTTGGAAAGAAAACTCTTTCGTTTGTAGATTTTGACGATCAGCAGTATCAATTGATTTCTGATGAACACAACAAAGGCGTCGCGGCTGGTGTACCTTGGCAAGATGGTCCAGTTCCCTTGGAGTATGCGATTACAGGACTTGGCCCCATTTTTGTTCGAGTTGCGAACGTAGATTTCTTTAAACAAGTGCTTGAAAATGCGCTTTTCTTCAAAGAAATAGCGCATGAAGGTTCTCGGTTCTTATATGAAGTTGGAGAAGGCGGAAACGGTGCACAAATTGTTGTCGAACATAATTCCATTCTGCCTCGTGCGCAACAAGGTTATGGCACTGTTCACCACGCTGCATTCCGAGTAGAAGACCGTGCTGTACTTGATGAGTGGACGAAGCATCTTGAATCTCTTGGCTTCCAAACATCTGGTTATGTGAACCGTCATTTCTTTGAGTCACTGTATGCGCGCGTTTCTCCGCAAGTATTATTTGAATTTGCTACAGATGGTCCTGGGTTTATGGGAGATGAGCCTTACGAAACTCTTGGTGAAAAACTATCGCTCCCACCATTTCTTGAGGCGCAGCGAGAGCAAATCGAAAGTGCCGTTCGACCAATCGATACGGTTCGAAGCACGAAAACGATTGAAAAAGAATACGAATAATGGCCAAACCTACCCTCTGAGGGTAGGTTTTTTCATATGAACATTGAAATCTTTGCGAATTGTGTAGGGTTTGGCTATGATTAGGGTGTAAGGATTTGTTAATGTAGTAATGGAAACGATTTTTTAGCCAATACTAATGACTGGAAATGAATAAAAGGAGTGCAATGACATGTCAGACATGAAACAAACAGCCCATATTAACCCTACAGGAGAGATCGCGGAAACGGTCCTTCTTCCTGGTGACCCGCTACGTGCAAAATTTATTGCAGACACGTTCTTAGAAAATGTCGAGCAGTTCAACAGTGTACGTAATATGTTGGGGTACACAGGTACATATAATGGAAAGAAGATTTCTGTTATGGGTACAGGGATGGGGATGCCTTCAATGGGCATTTACTCATGGGAACTTATCAACATTTACGGTGTTAAAAACCTAATTCGTATCGGTTCTTGCGGTGCGTTACAAGATGACTTAAATTTATACGATATCATTATTGGAATGGGTGCTTCTTCAAACTCAAGCTATGTGAGTCAATATCATATTCCTGGTCACTATGCACCTGTCGCTTCATATTCTTTACTTGAAAAATCAAAGCAAATTGCAGATGAAAAAGGATATCCAGTGCACGTTGGAAACATCCTTTCAAGCGATACGTTCTATAGCGCCGATAAAGAGGCAAATGACAAATGGCGTAAAATGGGCATCCTCGGCATCGAGATGGAAGCAGCAGCGCTTTATATGAATGCCGCTGAAGCAGGCGTAAATGCGCTATGTATCTTAACGGTCAGCGATCACATTTATAAGCAAGAAGAAACAACAGCGGAAGAGCGCCAAACATCATTTACAAAAATGATGGAGATTGCGTTAGAGCTAGGTGAATAATAAATAAAAAGAAGGTTTGGCGCTTATGCCAAACCTTTTTTATATGCGTAACACCAGCGTTGATTGGGCATGATTTAAAAAAGAAGTTTTAAAAAACGAGATGTGGGTATGGGAAAGGAGCTAAGAAAATCAGACATCCCGCTTTAGGTTTAAAGGAGCAGATTATATGGAAGACATGAAGTTTGAATCAAGTTATGAATCAGTTATTGAAGTATCCAACAAACTATTTAAGCTTATCTCCAATAAATTAGGGGTGAACACCGCTTATATTGCAAGAAAAGAAAACGAGTCGATAAAAATCGTAAATGCCTATAATGATGAAGAAACGATTCTTTCTAAAGACTTAGAGCTTGATTATGTTCAATCTAGCTGTAAACAAGTGTTTGAAAATGAGAAAGACTACGCGAGATTCGAGAATCTTATGACAAACCCGCACACGCAAGATCAGCTCGCGGCTAGAGAATGGAACGTACGTGGGTTTATGGGTGTAAAGTTAAAGAGTATGGCTGGCGATACATTCGGTACCCTTTGCGTCATGGATCATGAAGAAAAACGATTCAGTGATGAAGATATTGAATTTCTTAAAACCATTGCGAATGTGCTCTCTTATATTATTGAACTTGATGAAACGTTTGCTGACATTGAACTTTTAAGCGTTCCAATTATTCCGATACGAAAAGGCTTAGCTATTTTAGCGGTTCAAGGAAACATTAACAAAAAGCGAGGAAAGAAGATTTTAGAAGATACGATGAATTATGCACTTGATCATCGTGTGAATCACTTTATTATCGACCTATCTGAAGTGAAGCAGAGTGCATCAAGTTTTGCAGAGTTGCTTCATTCGCTTGTATCAGCATTACGATTAATGGGTGTAAAAGTGATGTTGTCAGGTGTTCCCGTTCAGCTTGCTCATGAACATCATATTCGAGATCAACTCGTCGGATTAGATGTGGCGTTTGTAAAAACGATTGAAGCAGCGTTAATGAATATCGGGTATGTTTTAAAAGATGTAAATGAGGATAATGAATAAGTGATCTTATGATTTGCAGGAGGTTTTTATGTTTGATGATTTATGGAACTCTACGTATGAGCTGCTTTCAGATTCAGAGTTCTGGCTAACCGTTTTAAGTACGCTTGTAAAAGTTATTGTTATTTTAATTCTTGCTCGTATTGTGTTAGGCGTGTTAAAGCGGGTCATTTCACGGGTTTTACAGAAGCGTGATGGAAAGTATGTGAATGTTTCTGAACAACGAAGCAAAACGCTCACATCGCTCTTACATAGTGTTGTAGCAAATGTAGTGTATTTCATTGCGATCTTACTTGTATTGGATGAACTTGGGTTTAACTTGGCATCTGTTCTTGTAGGTGCAGGTGTACTTGGTCTTGCGATTGGTTTCGGTGCTCAAAACGTCGTTCGAGATGTGATTACAGGATTCTTTATTTTGTATGAAGACCAATTCTCGGTTGGTGACTATATTACAACCGGACAGTACACAGGAACAGTCATTGATTTTGGATTAAGAGTAACCAAGATTCAAGATTGGACAGGCGAAGTGAATATCATTCCAAATGGGCATATTGAAGACTTGAAAAACTACTCCAAAGAAAACTCCTACGCAGTTGTAGACATGCGCGTCTCGTACGGGCATGATTTGGAGAAATTGCAACAACTCATTATGGACGCGAGTCTTGTTGTTTACGAGAAAGACGAAAACATGATTGAAAAGCCAGATATGATGGGCGTTACAGATATTAGTGAGTCTGGTGCTGTCATCCGTGTGATTGCCTTGTGTAAGCCTGTTATGCAGTGGGGCGTAGAGCGTGAGATACGTCGAGCAATCCTCGATTCCTTTAATGAAAAAGGAATTGATGTACCATACCAACAAGTAACGGTTCACCAAAAAGAGGCATAAGTAGACAGAAGACCCCCTTGCAGCATGATGTTGCAAGGGGGTTTTGACAATGAAATACGATCTCTTAAATTTATTTACTTCTCATGGCCATTTTTGTTGTCTTTCTAAAGACTCTTCGTCTTATTAAGTTCAATAACGGCTGTCGTTTATCACCAATTAGACCAATAAGCTCAGCAAAGAGCTGAATGAGTACGGTGACAACAAAGAGAAGCAGAAGCGAGAGCCAAAGGTTGGACATGGTCATTAATAGGGCTGCAGTCGCAAATAAAATACTCACTCCATAAATGGTCAGAACAACTTGCTTATGGCCATACCCTTTTTTCAAGAGACAGTGATGCAAGTGCCCTTTGTCTGCCGAACCAATGCTTTGCCTGTTTAATTTCCGCCGGATAATCGCAAAGAATGTATCCATAATAGGCACACCTAAAATGAGGATTGGCACAATTAAACTTACCATCGTCACGCTTTTAAATAATCCAACGATTGATAGAACCGCAATCATATAGCCGAGAAAGAGCGAACCGGTATCACCCATAAAAAGTTTTGCAGGGTGAAAGTTATAAAACAAGAAACCACCGACACTCCCGATAAGTGGGATGCCAAACGCAAACACAAGCCCGTAGGCAGCTGGATTTCCTGAAGCGAGTACAAGCATAGTGGTTAATGCGATCACGCTGACTCCTGCGGCTAGTCCATCTAGACCATCAATTAAATTAATGGAGTTCATAATCGCAACAAGCCAAAAGATCGTAATAATTGTGCTAAGAAAACCGAAATCTACTCTGTCTCCAAACGGGATGGAGATAAATTCAATCGTTAAGCCGGAACTGACGACAATACCTGCTGAAACGAGTTGAGCCAGTAGTTTATATTTAGCTTTAAGAATAAACCGGTCATCGATTAAGCCGATTATGATTAATGGTAAGGCGCCGAGGATAATAAATAGTGTTGTTCTCAGATCGACTTGCAGGCGATCTGTCACAAACAGAAGACCAACAAGCGTACCAAGAATAAACGCAAGGCCACCAATTCGTGGCATCGCTTTTTGATGAACTTTGCGCTCATTCGGTTTGTCGACAAAGCCAAACCGATGTGCAAACCGGATCATAAAAGGGGTAAGAATGAGCGTACTTATAAAGCTGATAAGGCATGCAAGAATTAGAGAGTCCATGATGTGCTCCTCACTGTGCTTCGTCTAAATTGTAATGTGTGGTTAAAGTTTTTTGACCCCATTCCAAGCGTAGCTACAAAAGACAAGGCATGCTTTTGCAAAGGGTAGTGCTTCGTGCTTTCGATAAATCTCCCAATTTTGTTTAGCAGCTTTCCATTTATTGCTCGATATTGAGTTTCCTACTTTGCGGTATGCAGCAAGTTCTTCGTTCATGCCGTATGCAATCGTTCCTGTTCTTAAAATGCTTAGCCAAAGCATGAAGTCTTGTCTTGTTCGAATGGTTGGCATTTCGAGCTTGCCTAATGCTTCTTGATTGAGCATAACCGTTAAACAGCCAATAATGGTATTGGCAAGGAGTTGGTCATAGGAAATTTTTTCAGGCGCTGGTACAACCTTAGATCGTTCGCGCCCGTCTTCGCGAATGATGCGATAGCTTGTAAACGTGAAGACATAATCATTTTCTTCCATGAACTGGACTTGTCGAGCAAGTTTTTCAGGTCGCCATAAGTCGTCACCGTCCAAAAATGCAACGTACTTTCCGTTAGCGTGATGCAATCCAATGTTTCGTGCTACAGCAGCTCCACGATTTTGTGGTAAATGATAAAGATGGATGCGGTGGTCTTGTTGCTGAAACAGATCTGCGATGGTTTTACTTTGATCGCTAGACGCATCATTGATAAGTAATAATTCCCAATTTTCGTACGTTTGATTAAGGATGGACTCAATGGTTTCTGTCAAAAACGTCTCGCAATTATATACAGGTGTAACAATGGAAACAAGAGGAGCTGTCATTGTTCATCGACCTCCGTAACGGTTGTAATTTTCCATAGGTTTTCAACCTTTTTATATTCGACGAGCGTGTTCGACCAGCTTAACGTGACAGCTTGTTCGTTTGCTGTCACAATGGCAGGATCAATTGTCGTTCGAACGGAAAGGAACTGGTTCAGCTCTTCGTCTGTTAGATCCACTGAAACATGTTGAGACAGTTTGCTAGCGTCGTCATGGTTGGCTACAAATGTTGCTGCAAGGTGATGCCGTCTAATTTCCCCAATCGTTTGGTCATCGATGGCTTCGTCGGTCTCTTTGTATGGATTGGCGTTATTACGATCGATGAAGAAGAAACCTGTTAAAAATAGGATAGTGATTGCGCCAATGGCAATATTCCGTAACAAGGAAAGACCTCCTTACTTGGTGCCTGTTTGTGTATATAAGGCTTTTGAAAACACATTCGCTGCTGGTAAAAATCGTCCGTCTACTTTTGTGCGACCAATAGAGTCGTAATAAAAACCGTACGTCAACATCTCTTCTGGTGCGAAAAGATTACGGCCATCTATCACGATAGGTTCATGCATAAGCGACTTAAGTTCATTTAAATCAATGGCTTTAAACTCTGGCCAATCAGTTAAAAGAAAGACAGCGTCTGCAGATTTGACTGCTTCTTGCCAGGAAGATGTTAGCACTAGATTGGGAAGGAGACGTTGAGCTTGTTTTTGAGCAACTGGGTCATACCCGACGGTTGTAGCGCCAGCAAGATGGAGAGCTTCTACAAGATCGATAGACGGCGCTGCTCTCATGTCATCCGTATCCGGCTTAAATGCTAGGCCTAGAATGGCCACTCGCTTTCCTGCAAGAGAAGGAGAATAAACGTTTTTTAATTTATTGAAGAGACGTTGGCGCTGCTCTTGATTGACTTTTTCAACTGCAGGTACAATTTGTAAGTCGTAGCCTGCTTGTTGGGCAACGCGAATGAAAGCTTGAGTGTCTTTTGGAAAGCAAGATCCTCCGTAACCCACTCCTGCTTGTAAATAGGAAGGACCAATACGGTGATCAAGACCCATAATAGTAGCAAGTGCCTCAATATCAGCCCCGACATTTTCACATACGTTTGCTACTTCATTGATGAAACTAATTTTGGTTGCTAGAAACGCATTTGCTGCATACTTTGCGGCTTCTGCTGTTTCAATACTTGTCACAACAATGATTGTGTGAATCGGTTCATGCAGCTGTCGTAATACGGTTTCGGCAACAGCATCTTCAACGCCGAACACAGCTCTTTCCATTTCTAATGTGTCCTTTATGGCGTTGCCCTCTCTTAAAAATTCCGGGCACGATGCAACCGAAAATTGCTGATGACCACAGCTAAATGCAATCCATTGTTTAATCTTTCTATTTGTCCCGATTGGTACCGTACTTTTTGTGACAACTGTTACCCCTGGAGTTAAATAATGACCAATATCTAACGAAACACGTTTAATAAATGATAAGTCTGCCGAGCCATCTTTGTTTGCAGGTGTCCCAACAGCGATAATGATTACTTCTGCCTGTGCCATCCCACGTTTCATATCAGTTGTAAAAGAAAGGCGTTGCTCGTTTCTATTCTGATCTAGACGCTCTTTCAAGCCAGGTTCATAAATCGGCACAACCCCATCCTGTAAGCTTTGTACTTTATGGTGATCTTGGTCTACACAAATGACGTGATGACCAAGTGAACTAAAGCAAACCCCTGTTACAAGTCCTACATATCCTGTTCCGATTACACATACATTCATGACGTAGTCACCTTCGCTTTCAATAATGTAGATTTTTGGCTTGCGATCGAGATCTTTTGACGTGCTAATTCAGTGAGGCCGGCGACGATGACGATGATTAGCCAAAATCGAGGAGAAGCAAAGTCAGCACGATAAAGGCTTGTAACACCTAAATGAATCCAGAGCACGAACGCGACGCTGTAATACAGATGATTGTTACGTGCTTTCCACAAGTACGTCGCAACAACTAAAAACGCTAGTGTAAATATAAGCCCTCCTACTAAGCCATGTTCAAATAGCAAGTCAACAAACACATTGTTCGAAGTGCCACTTACAGCGCCTTGATGACTGAGAAATTTTGTCCGAGCTAAAAAGTCATAACTACCAGGACCAAATCCAAGTAAAGTATTAAAAGGCGAATAATCGAACAGCCAAATGAAAGGAAAAACTAACATATAAAGTCGGCTATGATGCATGACATCAAAGAGTCCATCAAGCCTACCGAGAATTGGCATAAAGAGTGCCGTGAACAGTTGTGGAAAAACTGTAAATGCTGTAAGGGCGATCCCGATTGCACTTAATGCGCCATTCAAGAAAAATTTTTTAGGTACATTTTTTCTCAATACGAGTAAAAGAAAGGTTGTAAGACCGACAATCGCTAAGTTGATATAGCCACTCACGGAAAACGATAAAACCAATACAAGCACTGCAAAAGAGGCGAAGGCGATATACGTTTTTCTAGTAAGGAGCAAGCCTCCAATAATTAATCCGTCTATTAGAAAAGGCACGAGAAAACTAGGTTCGTCTGTGAAAGACGTTAATCGAAAGTTAAATAACACATCGTTATTCACGCTATGTACGTACGCACGGGTCTCAAACCCTGGCATAGGATAGCCTATCGTAAAGTGTAAAAACTGCCAGACGCCCCCAGCTGTGAGAATAATCGTGCCGATTGTATAGCCATACATAAGTGATGTTGTCGTTTGATGGGCATTTTTATAAAGAAACGTTAAAAGACAGATGCTTAAAAGTGAATACATCGTTAAGTTAATCAGCCGATTCAGTAAAGACTGCTCCATATAAGCAAGGTACTCAGCGGATTGAATCGAACTGAGAGCAAAGACAACCCCAAGAAGCGAAAGGAGAGCTGGTAAAGTAACGGCTCCGACCATTAGCAAACCAATTCGATTCATTTCTTTGAGCGACAATACTTCTCGTTCTGTCATCAAAACTAGGATAAACAGTAGACAAGTTAAGAACGTTAGCAAAACAGAAGAAGGGATTGGCAATAGATGCTGGAACGTTCCAATGACGGCAATGGGTGCGCAACTTGCGTAAAAAGATATTGCTACGTAGACAGGAATGGTACGTCTACGAGTTACTGGATAGATGAGTGACTGCATAGATCGATTAATCCTTTCACATTGAACTGCCGTCATCGTAACACGATAAATAACGGCGTTTATAAAGGCTTATTAAAGATAAGATTAAGATTGTAGGGGAGTGACCTTTACGATTTTAATGAAAATGGACATAGAGGTTGATTTAATAGGATCATCCTTTTTAAAACGCGTCATTTCTACGTTTACAATCAAATAGGGGAGGTCTATCATCTCTGTGAAAATCAAGATATAGTGAGGAGAGAATTTATATGGAGGGTGAATGGAAGTGAAAAAAATTATCGTTCTTCTCTCGCTTATCTTTTTAATCGGGTGTGGCAATCAAACGCTAGATGTACGATCAGCTTTAGAAGGAGATAGCTATTTACGTAATAATATTGAGCATTTATCGGAAGAGCAGTTTTTAACGTTTGCCAGCGAGGAGCAAAAGCTAGATCGCCAGGTTTATGAAGAATTTAAAACGAGGTTAGACACCCATGACCAAACGCGCTACCTTCTAGTTGATAACCGAATCTACCGCTATACAGTGGAAGATGAGCTATTATACGTAGCGGATTGGGTAGAAGAAGAGAACCTTCATAAATTAGATTCGCTGACCTTTCCATAAAAAGAAGTCTTCATCGTAATGATGAAGACTCTTTTTCATGGTCAAACCAAAGTTGGGCATACTGTTCGGCACAAGCCTCTACCGTAAATTGCTGTGCGCGCTCTAGTAACTTTGCTGGAGAAATAGGCTGAAGTAGGGCACATTCCATTGCCATAGCGAGTTCATGTGCGTCGCCAACAGGAACGAGGTGTCCATAAGTGCCGTTTGCAAGGATTTCTTTAGGGCCGCTTGGGCAGTTCGTTGAGACAACTTGTGTTCCGGCAGCCATCGCTTCTACAATGACGTTGCCAAACCCTTCGTATAAAGAAGAAAGCACAAAGACATCGGCTTGTTTCATATACGAATAAGGATTGCTTTGATACCCAACAAAGCTAACGCAATCGTTTAGCCCCTGATTTGCTACTTTCTTTTGTAAAGCTTCTTTTTCATCACCATCACCAACAAAAAGTAAGCACGTATCGGGTAAGTGTTCATGAACGATAGCAAACGCATCAATCAAGGTTTGGTAATCTTTTTGCTCATGAAGTCTACCGACAGCAAGAAACACGTTCTTCTCATGAATAGAAAAAAAGGGATGGTCCACACGCCGATTCATTTTCATTGTTAATTCAGTTGTTACAACAGGGTTGTAGATTGTGTGCACAATCGGTAAGTCAGCGATCATTTGAATATCATCAGCGACCCCTTTTGAAACACCAATGACGTGATCGGCGTAGCGATAAGTTCGCTTCACCCATTTTATCATCTGTTCGGAAGAAGGGTTTTGTCTGGCTTGTTCACTTAAATGAACGCGGCTTGAGACAAGTAACGTTGCGTTTGACCTGCTAACTTTTTTTGCAAAGATCACGAGCACATTTAAATAATCTTTCGCTGAAAAAATAATGTCAGGCTTTTGCTTTCGAAAATAAGAAATCATTGCTGGAACAGCGGCTTTTGCTTGCTTTTTTGACAATGAGATTACACGGACACCAGCTGGAATATGGGCGGCGTATTCGCCTTTTGGATTCATCACAATAAGGTCAACACGATACCCGTGCTTGATAAAATACTCTGCTAGATGAAGCGTCATACGCTCAACGCCACCTGCATCAAAAGAGTAAAGAATAAAGGCAAGTCTCCTCATCTATTTCACCTCTCGATTCGCAAAAACAATTAGCTCTTTCACTGCTTTCGCATAATTTGATGCAAACCCATCGATAAATCTTGCTTTCTTAACAAATAAAGCTGTTAGAAAAAGAAAGCCAACAGGCGCATTATACATCGCTTTAAAAAGTGGCCCCTTGCTTATAAGCTGGCTTTCCGACAGTCGGGATTGAGGTGTAGGCTTCTCGTGATAGACGATCACTTCTGGGTAGTAGGTGAGTTGCTTATCGTTTTTAATAAATTGCTTCAGAAAAAGATTCTCTTCACCGCTTGGATAGCGACTACCTAATCCAAATGATTCATGGAACCGTAGTGTCTGAATGGAATCTTTTCGAAAAAATAATTCAATCGACGACGTTCGAAAAATCCGTCGCCCTTTTACAGATGCTACTGATTTAGAATGATAGTGTTTATACGGCTCGTTACGAACAGGGTCATAAATTTGAAAACAACATGCATCTACGCCATTCTCCATACGTTCATAAGCTGTGGCAACAGCATGCGCTGGATACCAGCAATCGTCATCGGAAAACGTTACAATGTCGCCAGTAATGTGTGATAGTCCACGGTTACGCGCTTTTGACAGGCCGCGCTCTTTCATTTGAACGTGTATATGAGCAAGGGGGGTGTTGGCTAACCAACGACTGACCTTATCGTGATTCGCTTGGGAGACGACGACTAGTTCCATTTCAGTCTTTGTTTGTGCTTGAAGGCTATCGAGAAGACGGGTAAAAGCTTGCTCTCGCTGACCTAATGTAGGAATAATGATTGATAACATGCTCGTTCGCTCCTTTTATGTATGCTGGTTTTTATTTACTTTCCGTTTTAAAACCATGTTCGTTAAATCTTTAAAATAGAGGCATCCACAAACGAAGCAGTAAGTCAGTCCAGCGACGATGACTTGTAAAAGAGAGATGCCTAATCGTTCATCACCAGCAAAGGGAAGTGTCGACAAGCCCATAATCGCACTTGCAAACAAAATCTTTACAAAGTCTTTAACTGGGAAAGGAAGTGTCGTTCGTTGTGCAGCAAGAAGCAACCAGCTAGAAATGATGGCGAAAGCATAGGCGGCAACCGTTGCCATTGCAGCACCTTCAAGCCCGTAAAGTGGAATAAGTATGATGGTTAATGCGACATTGACTGTGGCAGCTACCACAACAGGAATGATTTGAATTTTTGTCTGCTTTGTGAGATGAAAAACGATATCAATTGCATAAAGTTTCATTCCTTTCAGCAAAGCGCCGATTGCAATATAGGGGATCAGTAAAATGGCTGTTTCCTGAAATGCAGTTCCTAAAAAGATTGTTGCTATGACATCTTTTAATAAGATAAAGCCGATGGTTGCAGGTATACCGACGCCTAAAAGCAAACGAGTGTTTTTTCTTACTTGAGCCTTAGCGGCTTGTTCCCCACGTTTTTCTAAAGCTCGAACGGCTATCGGAAAAGCAGCTAAGTTAATAATGAGCATAAGAGTGAAAATCGATTGTTCCGTCAAGTCATAGGCAATGGCATACTGTCCCGTAGCTTCTACGCCAATCATTGCATGAATAATAAGGCGATCGGAGTGTTGAATAATGATGCCGAGAAGCAGCGTAATCGTTAAAGGCAGTCCATAGCTAGCGAATTGTTTTAACAGGGTGCCGTTAACTTTTTTAGGTTTCACGCGAACTCCCCATCGTGTAAAAACCATTGGTGCGACTGATAGAAGCAAACCAATAACGAGTCCCACAACTAAGCCGAAAGCGCCGTAATCGAGTGTAATAAGGAGCGTTGCAAACAATAGCCCTGTAATAGCACGAATAAAAGCCATTTTTCCATAGCCCAGAGGATTTAACTCTGCTCGTAATAATGAGAGGTTAAGCTGATACCAAGACTGGCACGATGATAAAAGTAAAACGAGCAAAAGGAACGATGGCGACAGGGAATTTAAGAATAGCAATACTGCGACTCCTATAAGGAAACTACCAACGATAAGCGTAATGAATGCAACTTTTATCGTCATATAGTACGTGGTTTCACCAACGTCACGCTGTTTCTGGATACGCAAAACACTTACTTTTAACCATTCAAACACAACCGCATTTACGATGGCTGCACTTGCAAATATAAGTGCGAACTGTCCGTATTCCTCTGGAGAAAGCAGGCGTGAATAAATGGCGATCCCTAGAAATCCAACTATTGCTGGAATACCGTGCGATAATAAATAAGCAAATGCATGTTTAGTAAGCAAGCTCTACAGTCCTCTCGTTTCGTGCGTTTCAAGATAAGATTGTAGCAGAGTAAGAAGAATTTGAAAAAAAACGCTCATTTACAAATGACATAAAGATTTAACATCATTTACAAAACCTTCATAAATGAGCCTTTGTAATCATTTGAGCACAGGTGCTGGTCTAAATCTGTTCTTCATTTCGGCTAGCTCCGAACATTTTTCGTGAAAGTAAGCGATTACGTTCGAATTTTTTTCTATAGTCGTATAATTGCGCTTTTTAAGACAGCGTTTACACTTAGCGGTACGTGTGTCATACTACAAGCAACGTATGTTATGCTTTCTTAATAAGCCTTGTTAAAGGGAGATTTCAATGACAAAGATCAAAATTGTGACAGATTCTACTTGCGACATAGAGTCATCAATTTTACAAGAATTAGGGGTTACTGTAGTCCCGTTATCAATTAACATAAATGGAAAAAGTTATTTAGACGGGGTAGATATATCGAAAAAAGAATTTGCGCATCTGTTGGTGACGAATGAAGAGTTGCCTAAGAGCTCGCAACCCCCTGTTGGTGAGTTTGTACGAATTTACGAAGAATTACTTGATGAGCCTGATACGCATGTACTGTCTATTCATATGACAAGCGCAATGAGCGGGACAGTAGCTTCTGCGCAGATGGCAGCGGATGAATTAAATGGACGAGTTACAGTTGTGGATTCTTGTTTTATTTCCATTGCGCTCTCGTTTCAAGTGAAACGAGCCGCAGAGCTGGCAAATAAAGGGGCTTCTTTAGACAGTATTTTAAATGAAATAGCGGATATTCGTTCGAAAACATCCCTTTATATTGTGGTGGATACTCTTGAATATTTAGCTAAAGGTGGACGTATTGGCAAAGG
Organism: Shouchella sp. JSM 1781072; assembly: GCF_041949915.1. Classification (NCBI taxonomy): domain Bacteria; kingdom Bacillati; phylum Bacillota; class Bacilli; order Caryophanales; family Bacillaceae; genus Shouchella; species Shouchella sp. JSM 1781072. The sequence goes on along the minus strand of NZ_JBHFQE010000003.1, from coordinate 707,042 downwards.
GAAAGCGTTGCTTGGGTCGTTACTAAAAATCAAGCCCATCGCTTCCTTGCAAGATGGTTCGTATACACCTGTTACAACAAAGCGTTCCCAGAAGCAAGTCCTCGATTTCTTATCGGAAACATTTGAAAAAGAAACCGATTCAAAAGATGTGGAACACGTAGGAATCGCTCATATTGAAGCAGAATCATTTAGTGAACAAGTGATGGAACGTCTTAAAAAAGTTCGTCAGCACTTTTCTTCGTCTATTTTAGAAACGTCACCTATTATTAGTACCCATACAGGACCAGGTGCAATTGCATTAATGTACTACACGAAATAATCGTGTGGCGAAGTGGTTTACTGAAATAAAAGCAAAAGCCCTTTTCTATTTATGGAAAAGGGCTTTTTTTTCTATTCAAGGGACTGCTCTTCATCAATGATCGCACCTATTTGGGCGTAATGAACCAGTTTGTGCACTTCGGCTTCGACCCGTTTTCGACTATGAGGGGAAACAAACCAGTTTTCCTCTTTTGTACTACGATCATCTACAGGGGCGAGTGAATATGTAATCCAAGGTGGCATATAGGTACGCATGGTTAACCATACTCGTAATGAATGGATGCTTGATGTAACGATGATAAGATGGTGAAGGTGATGAAGATCAAAAGCGCGATCCAGAACGAGCAAGGAGGCAAGTACGTTTTCTTTTGTATGAAGCGACTGTTCCTCCGTTAAAATGTCTTTAGCCGGAATGCCCAGTTGTAGCGCGCGCTCACGCATCATGACTGCCTCTGGTTTTTGGGAAGCATCCCAAGAGACACCACCCGAGAAAAGAAGTTTATTTGCTCGTCCGTCTTGGTAAAGCTGAATGGCTTTTGGTACTTTGTATTCAACAGCTTTACTACTTCCAGGAACAAAGATGCAGTCTCCCGCTTTTCCGTCGTCAGAGGTGGAGTGATAGAGGAGCTTTGTAATTTGCTCATCTGTTAATTGATTGGGCTTTATTTGTGAGAGACGCATGCCATTCCTCCTTATTTCATTGCGTTTTGTAACTAAATAATTTTTAATTGCTGTCTTTGTTCATCGGGCCACCAAGCGCCGCAATCATCTGAAACGACACATGCGGCACATTTTTTTAGGTCATACACTTTCATTCCTGATATAGGTGGGGCATAGAGATGTAGTGTTAAAAGGTCCTTTTGCCCTTCCATCTGATGAACGCTTTGTTTCGGGGCAAAAAAGACAGTACCTTCTGAATGATGCTTTTCGAAAAAAGGTTCTGGAAGTTTGCCTGGTTGTACGCTGAACAGCTGGTTGCGTACGCTTCCGTTCATGACTTGAATCCAACCAAACGAATGACCATGATCGTGAGGAGCACAATCAAGTCCAGACCAGTTCATGAGCAGAAGTTCCACATGATCAGAGTGAAACAGAAGTTTACGATAATAAGGTTTGTCGCTACTTGATTGAATATAAGGAGCCACGTCCTCGTATGTAGCATGGATTTGGTTTAGTGCTTGACGCAATGTCTCGATTGTTGGTTTATGTAGATTGTTTAGAATCTCCGTTAGTCGCTGTTCAAACATAAAAGCCTCCTTTCTTTATTTCCTGCTTTTCCGAAAGGTTAAACTATGGTTTGAGAGCAAGACCCCTCATATAAGTATGATTCCACTAATGAGACTTAGAAGTGAAATGTCTTCTTTCAAAAAAGAATGAGTGCCAGAAATGTTATGCACGATTTAGAGTTGCCCTTTTGGCATTGTATGCTGACGTAAGAAAGAAATGTCCAAGCAATAAAAAAAGCCCCCAACATTTGTTGGAGGCTAAGGGGGATAGGGGAATACGTTACTCATTCTTACCACTTCAATCAAGTCTATACATTCTTTGTGAAAAAATTTAAAATGTGAAGGAATGACAAAACATTAGAATAAAAGCAAAAGGTGGTCCGCTAATGAAAAGAGAATCAGTTACGCTTAGAACACAAACGATGCTATTAAGTGGAGGCGTCGTGTTAGTGGCGTTATTGCTGTTTGGTTTATTCAGTGCGTTTCAACAGGCTACGCTAACACGGGACCATCTTGCAGATAAAGTACGAATTAGTGCCAGCCATTTGAAAGAACATCCTCAGGTTGTTGCCACCTTACAACAAGGAGAACCGTCTGCAGACTTGCTTTATATGGTAGAAGCCATTCGGGAAGAAAATGACTTTCTTTATATCGTCGTCATGGACACGGAGCAAAATCGATACACGCATCCGGTCGCAGAACGAATTGGTCAAACGTTTGTTGGCGGTGATGCAGATCGAGTATTTGAAGGAGAATCATATATATCAGAAGCGGTCGGTTCACTCGGACCTTCTGTTCGTGCCTTCGAACCTGTGTACGGTCAAGAAAATCAAGTAATTGGTGCTGTCTCAGTTGGTATTCCTACCGATGCCATTGTGGAAGCAGAAAATCAAGCTGTCCTCACATCAATTATTGGTGCAAGTGGGAGTTTACTTGTCGGTTTAATAGGTGCGTATTTTTTATCCAACCGAATAAAAAAACAATTGCATGGTCTTGAACCCCAACAGATTGCCAGACTAGTAAATGAGCGGGAGGCAATTTTAGAAGCAGCAGGAGAAGGCATCATTGCGATTAATGAGCATGGTAAAATAATAGCAGTGAATGGAGCAGCTACGACTTTTCTTCGAGCAGCTGGTCATACTCTTGGTGTAGAAGGTAGAGATGTGAATCAAGTGTGGCCAGAATTAGAATTAGAGCAAGTAATAACAGAACGTAAAGGCAACTATGACGATGTGTATCATCGTAGTGAACTTGAAGCGGTTGTCACGAAAGTACCTATTTTTTATCAGGAACGATGCATCGGTGCACTCGCAACGTTTCGCGAAAAAAATCAACTAGATGATATTATGAAGCGGTTAAGTGGCGTAGAGACGTATGCGAAAAGTTTAAGAAGTGAAACCCATGAATTTATGAATAAACTTCATATTATTAGTGCGATGGTTGAAACAGAGTCTTATAGTGAGCTGCAAGAGTATATCGAAAATCTTTCAATGCGCTATCAACAAAAGAAAAATAGTCAATTACCTGATGAGATCGGTAAATTAGTTTCGGATAAAAGTTTGGCACAATTTCTGTCACGAAAAACAAGTATGTTAGAAGAACAAGGAATAAACGTCATTTTTCAATCAGGAACGCCTTGGCCAAAGCTATCAGCAGAATTAATCGATGCGTGGATAACGATTATTGGGAATACAGTGGATAATGCAGCAGAAGCAAGCATGAATCAGCCCCAAGCATTTATCATTATGACGATCAAGCAAGTTGGTGGTGTTCTACGTTATGTGATTGAAGATAATGGAAGAGGATTTTCTCCGCAGCAAGGAAAAGGGGATTGGCCATCAACTAAACAAGGTGATCACGGTTATGGACTAGAAAATGTTCGGAATGAAATCAATCAATACGGGGGAACAATGGATCTTTTATCTAGAGAGGGAAAAGGAACAATTGTGACTGTGCATATTCCACTTGGTTTAGAAGGGAGTAGAGAAAAATGATTCGCGTTACGATGATTGAAGATGAACAAGAAATCGCACATTTCCATTCCCTATTTTTAAAAAAAGTGGACGGGTTTGAGCTTGTATCAAAGGCCTATACGTTTGAAGAAGGGATGCAGCAGTTAAAGACATTTAAGCCTGATTTGCTGTTACTTGATGTCTACATTGGAGACCAAAATGGACTAGATATTCTGAAGCAAGTTCGGTTAGAAGAGCGGAATATAGACGTTATTTTGATCACATCAGCGAACGATACTTACACCGTTCAAACAGGCTATCGATTTGGTGTTATAGATTATTTAGTAAAGCCGTTTTCATTTGCCCGGTTTAAAGAAGCACTTCAACGGTACCAAGCAATGAGACAAGAAACGCAGCAAGGTTCTTTCGTTCAAAAAGAGATTGATCAATTGATTCAGCGGACCGAAAAAGCCTCTCCGGTAGAAAAACATTCGTTTCCAAAAGGAATTACCGAAGTGACAGCGATGCGCATTTTACATGCGCTGGCTGGCGCTGGTGAAGCCTGGCAAACTGCTGCAGAACTTGAAGAAGGAACCACAATTTCTCATGTGTCACTACGAAAGTACTTGCGTTTTTTTGACGAGCAGTCATTTATTCAAAAAGATCTCGTTTATTTAACACATGGCAGACCTTTTAATCGTTACCGGTTGTCAGAGCAAGGGAGAGAATTTTTAGACAAAAATGATTTCGTTTAATTAAAAAAACTAGATTATTCGACACGTCCATGAAAGAATAAGTAAACGCTTTCAATGGATGGAGGAATGACAATGAAGCTCGTCTGGGACAGATTATGGCAACAATCTGAGCGAACAAAAGATCTTTTAAATGTTTTCTCGTATGCAAACAAAGGTTCAGCTGCATTAAAAAAAGAAGCAGCTCAACATAAAGAGAAGAAGCAGTCGAAACAAGTTATGCCTGACGGAGATCAGCAAAAGAAACCCTATTCACGGGCACAGCTTGTAGGGTTAATTCTTGGCCCGTTATTATTTCTTTTAACAATCTTATTTTTTGAACCTGCAGGTCTTTCGGCAGACGGTCAACGAGTCTTAGCCGTCACATTATGGATAGCGACTTGGTGGATGACAGAAGCCATTCCAATTCCAGCCACATCGCTAATGCCGTTAATTTTGCTACCCATTACAGGAGCAATGGAAGGTTCCGATGTTGCATCGTCTTACGGAAATGACATCATCTTCTTATTTTTAGGTGGATTCTTTATTGCAACGGCAATGGAGAAATGGGATCTTCATAAACGAATTGCCCTTTTTATTATCTCCGTTATTGGAACGAGTACACAAAGAATTCTGTTAGGGTTTATGCTTGCGACAGGCTTTTTATCAATGTGGGTATCAAATACTGCAGCCGTAATGATGATGATTCCTATGGCTTTAGCAATTACGGCTCAAGTAGCGGCTGCATTAAAGGATGAGGAACACAAGCGTGACTTACCGAAATTCGAGAAATCACTATTATTTGGTGTCGGTTATGCAGGAACGATTGGTGGTCTAGGTACATTAATTGGAACACCACCAAATATAATTCTTGCCGCGCAGCTCGATACAATCTTCGGTATAACAATTGGATTTGGAACGTGGATGTTGTTCGCAGTTCCGGTCGTTCTTATTCTACTATTCTTTACATGGTTCTATTTAGGAAGAATTAATTTTAAAACAAGTATTAAAACGTTACCTGGTGGAAAAGAGTTAATTGCAAGTGAACGACAAAAGCTTGGAAAAACATCGTTTGAGGAAAAAGTCGTCGGTGCAGTTTTCTTATTTGCCGCATTTATGTGGATTACAAGAGAGTTCTTCTGGGCTGGAGACGATCCGCTCATAGTACAGCTACCTGGAATTTCAGATGGAATGATTGCCATCATTGCGACGATGCTCTTATTCTTAATTCCAGCAAAAGCTGCTACAAGAATCCTTGATTGGTCTGATTCAAAAGATATTCCATGGGGCGTGCTGCTTCTATTTGGTGGCGGTCTTGCCATTGCAGCTGGGTTCCAATCAAGCGGACTTTCAACATGGATTGGGGATCAACTGACTATTTTAGATGGCTTGCATATGCTTCTTATCATTGGTGGCGCAACACTTTTAATTATGATGTTAACGGAAATTACTTCCAATACAGCGACGGCAACAATGATTTTACCTGTTGTAGGCGCACTTGCTGTAGCCATTGATATTCACCCATTCGCACTTATGATTCCTTGTGCAATGGCGGCAAACTGTGCATTTATGTTACCAGTAGGGACACCACCGAACGCCATTATTTTCGGTACAGGTAAGCTAAAGATCATTGAAATGGTTAAAGCAGGCTTTTGGCTCAACGTATTTGCAACCATTCTCATTGTATTAGCGGTATACTTCTTAGTCCCACTTACAATGGGTATTGATCTTACAACATTCCCAACGTCACTACTTGATTAAACGTTAAAGAAAAGGAATTGGGACAAAAGAATAGGTACATGTTGAAGAGACGACTAATTCAGTGGATTAATCGTCTTTTCTTCGTTATCTGTAAGGGTGTTAGAAGAACTAGAGACTGCTGCGGGACAGTACGTGTCTGAAGACACCGTGAGCGCAAGTGATAACGTAGCGCAAACGGATGTCGCGCTTGTGCCTGTGGTGAAAGTGTCCATCCGCGCGATAAGTGATGACGATCATTTGAATGGACCTTCCCATTTTTGGATAAAAGGTGACAGCCTTTCGACAGACCTAATCAATTTATAAAAGCATTGTATCGTGATTCTACACGGAGATGTGGACTTGACTAGTTTTTTTTGGCACTACCTTTTTTTTATGAATACATCATCGAGTGAAAATTTTTTGTTTACGGTAAGATTAAATTGGGAATTAAAAAAATGAATCCGTTTACAAAAAGTGTTTCTCGTACTATAATAGCATCATGTTAATAGAGTAGCTGATGAGTATATGAGAGCAGCTTTTTTTACGGAGCCCTAGGGCGACCTGTGAAAAAAGGTGCTCTTTTTTGTACATAAGCTTCTCAAGAAAGCAGAGGGGGAACAATAATGGCAGAAATTATTGCAGAGTTTGTAGGAACGATGATTCTCATTATATTTGGTGCTGGTGTAATAGCAGCCGTTAACTTAAAAGATTCGAAAGCAGAAGGTGCAGGCTGGATGGCGATTGCCGTTGGTTGGGGCTTTGCCGTTGCTTTAGGTGTATATGTGTCTGGAACAGTAAGTGATGCCCATTTAAATCCAGCTGTTACAATTGGTTTTGCAGCAGTAGGTGAATTTCCTTGGAGTCAGGTCCCTGGTTATATCATTGGTCAAATTTTAGGTGCGATAACAGGTGCGGTCATTATCTTTCTTCATTACTATCCGCATTGGAAGAAAACGGACGATCCAGATGCTAAATTTAGCGTCTTCGCAACTTCTCCAGCGATCAAGCACACACCGTCAAATTTCGGTGCTGAACTAATCGGTACGGCCGTTCTTGTATTTGGATTACTTGCAATCGGTGCAAATCAGTTTAGTGAAGGGTTAAATCCTCTTGTTGTTGGGGTACTCATTATTGCAATTGGTCTTTCACTCGGTGGCCCAACTGGATATGCCATTAATCCTGCACGTGACCTTGGTCCACGAATTGCTCATGCAATTCTCCCAATCGATAAAAAAGGTCCTTCTGACTGGGGATATGCATGGATTCCGATTTTAGGTCCAATTGCAGGTGGTGTTATTGGTGCTATCTTCTTTACCATGATATTTTAATAATGAGATGAGGAGGAATCTATTATGAAGAAAAAGTATATCTTAGCAATTGATCAAGGAACAACAAGCTCGAGGGCAATCCTGTTTGATGAGAAGGGAGCCATTTTGCACACAGCTCAGCGTGAATTTAATCAATATTTTCCTAAGCCAGGCTGGGTTGAGCATAATGCAAATGAAATTTGGACTTCGGTGTTAGCGGTTATTGCCGAAGTGTTTTCAGAATCAGATATTAGTCCAGGAGATATTTCTGGTATTGGTATTACAAACCAGCGAGAAACAACAGTCGTGTGGGATAAGAAAACAGGAAAACCAGTCTATAACGCATTAGTGTGGCAATCTCGTCAAACGGCCGATATTTGTAAAGATTTACGCGAGGCAGGTCATAACGATACGTTTAGAAAGAAAACCGGACTGTTACTTGACCCGTATTTTTCAGGGACAAAAGTGAAGTGGATCTTTGACAATGTTGATGGTGTCAAAGAACGCGCAGAAAACGGTGAACTGCTTTTTGGTACCATTGATACATGGTTAATTTGGAAATTAAGCGGTGGAAAAGCGCACGTAACCGATTACACAAACGCGGCTCGTACGCTCATGTATAACATTCACGAATTAAAATGGGATGACGAATTGCTAGAAATTCTAGATGTGCCAAAAGCGATGTTACCAGAAGTGCGCTCGTCTTCTGAAGTATACGCGGAAACAATTGATTACCACTTCTTCGGAGAAAGTATACCAATTGCAGGTGTAGCTGGGGACCAGCATGCAGCGCTGTTTGGGCAAGCTTGTTTTGAAGAAGGAATGGTGAAAAATACGTACGGAACGGGCTGCTTTATTTTAATGAACACAGGCGAAAAAGCAGTTGAGTCCAAAAACGGTTTATTAACGACTCTCGCTTGGGGCATTGATGGAAAAGTTGAGTACGCTCTTGAAGGAAGTATTTTCGTTGCAGGTTCGGCCATTCAATGGCTTCGTGACGGCGTCCAATTAATTGAGAGCTCTGCAGAAAGTGAGAAGTTAGCAACGCGCATTACGTCTTCAGATGGCGTGTATGTCGTACCAGCTTTTGTTGGGCTTGGTACACCGTATTGGGATAGTGAGGCACGTGGCGCCATGTTCGGATTAACTCGTGGAACAGAACGTTCACATATTGTCCGGGCAACGCTTGAATCGCTCGCTTATCAAACGAAAGACGTTATGACTGCCATGGAAAGTGATTCAGGCATTGAGTCAAAGAAACTTCGAGTTGACGGCGGTGTTGTTGCGAATGACTTCTTAATGCAGTTCCAAAGTGATTTACTTGATGCACCGGTTGAGATTCCATCAATCACAGAAACGACTGCATTAGGTGCTGCCTATCTTGCAGGGTTAGCTGTGGGTGTTTGGGAAAGTAAGGAAGATATTGCAAAGCAGTGGAACATGGATCGCTCGTTCAAGCCTGATATGGCGGAGAAAGAACGAAATGAATTGTATAGTGGCTGGAAAAAAGCAGTTGATGCTACAATGACATTCAAACCTTAATGCTTTACGAATAGAAGAAAAAGTCGTACACTGGACGTAACAAGTTAATACATGAATCTTTGAGACGATGAGGGGATTACAGCACTTAAGTAGGTTTAGCGCCTGCTTGAGCATGTTGTAGTCCCCTCTTTTTTTATTTCCTTAGGAGGGATATAGATGGATTTTTCAACATTTGCTCGTAAACAAACGCTAAAAGGGATGCAAGAAAAACAGTTGGATCTCTTAGTCATTGGTGGAGGAATTACGGGATCAGGAATTGCGCTTGATGCGCAAACAAGAGGGTTAACGACAGGTTTAATAGAGATGCAAGATTTTGCTGCTGGGACGTCAAGTCGTTCTACAAAACTTATCCATGGTGGCTTACGCTATTTAAAACAATTTGAAATTAAGCTTGTAGCAGAAGTGGGGAAAGAGCGAGCAATCGTTTATGAAAATGCGCCTCATGTAACGGAGCCGGTAAGAATGATGCTGCCGTTTTATAAAGGTGGCACATTTAATTCCTTTACAACATCGGTTGGTTTGTCTGTCTATGATCGTTTAGCTGGAGTGAAAAAAAGCGAGCGACGAAACATGATGAATGCGAAAGAAGCTTTGAAAAAGGAAAGCATATTGGCTAGTGAAGGGTTAAAAGGTGCAGGTATGTATGTGGAATATCGTACAGACGATGCGCGCTTAACGATGGAAGTAGCGAAAAGTGCAGCCGAGCGCGGAGCAAAGCTTATTAATTATGTTCAAGCGAATTCGTTTCTTTACGAAGACGGAAAACTAATTGGTGTGCAGGCTACTGATCGCTTAACGGGTGAAAGCCTAAAGATTTATGCTAAAAAAATCATTAACGCTACGGGCCCATGGGTCGATACCTTACGTGAACAGGATCGTTCTAGAGAAGGAAAGTCCATTCACCATACAAAAGGTGTCCACTTAGTCGTTTCTAAAGAGCGATTGCCTCTCACGCGTGCGATTTATTTTGATACGCCATTTAATGATGGACGGATGATGTTTGCCATTCCACGCGGCAAGAAAGTGTATATCGGGACGACCGATACGAACTTCAAAGATGATGTAACAGAACCTGGTGTGACGATTGACGATGTGAACTATATTTTAAAAGCAACAAATCACTTATTCCCAGGCTATCATTTAACGAAAACGGATGTAGAATCCAGCTGGTCAGGAATTCGTCCACTTATCCATGAAGATGGAAAAGATCCATCAGAGATTTCAAGAAAAGATGAGATTTTTCATTCGAAAAGTGGGCTAATGACGATTGCTGGAGGTAAGTTAACTGGTTACCGCAAAATGGCAGATACCATCGTATCCATTGCAGCTGATGAAATCGCAAAGGAAACAGGTAAAAGCTATCCAAGCTGTAAGACAAAAGAGCTTGCTTTGTCTGGCGGAGATGTCGGTGGGTCCGCAAAATACGAAGCATTTAAAGAAAAAGCGATTGCAGATGGAAAAAATAAAGGATTAAGTCATGAAGATGCAAAAGAAATAGCAGAACGTTACGGTTCAAATGCCTCTGCAGTTCATGGGTATGTCAATGATGAAAATGGTTATGGCCTTCCTGGGTCTTTATATGCCATGCTTCGTTATGGCATCGAGCACGAAATGACTGCAACACCTGTTGATTTCTTTATGCGACGTGTCTCGTATCTTTTATTTGATATTGATCAAGTAAAAGTGTACAAAGATCAAATTATGACGGCAATGGCTGATCTGCTACAATGGTCAGAAGAAGAAACAACTCGCTACAAAGAGGAATTAGAACAACAACTAAACCAAGTAACGTTGAGGAGCTTAAATTAATGTTTAATGGTCAGCGCATTTTGCCAGCAGTAAATAATATGAAGGATTTTGAGCGCGTCATGAAAGAAGAAGAAGGTCATTATTTTGTAGTGCTCGATGTTCACCTTTCTCTTTTAGCTAAAATGAAAAAGCTCTCAAAGGAAGCAGGCAAAAAAATGCTCTTACATGCTGACCTTGTACAAGGATTAAAGAGCGACCGCTACGCCGCTGAGTTTATTTGTCAGACGATCCGTCCAGCAGGTGTTATTTCAACTAGGGCGAATATGTTAAAGACAGCGAAGAAAAACAATATTTTAGCGATCCAACGAATTTTTCTGCTTGATACGATGGCGTTAAAAACGAGTTATCAGCAGGTGGAAGAAGTTAAACCCAATATTCTAGAAGTACTTCCAGGAGTCATACCGGATTATATAAAGAAAGTTCGAGACGAGACGGGGATTGAAGTGATTGCAGGGGGATTAATAACAACAGTTGAAGACATCCAAACCGCACTGGACGCAGGTGCACAAGCAGTCACAACCTCAAGAACGGACTTATGGCAACAGTAAAAAAGCAGGTGTTTCATGTGAAACACCTGCTTTTTCTTTCGGTTTATGAAGGCATACCGAGAACAGCTTTTACTTCTAAATACTCTTCAATCCCAAATTCGCCCCATTCTCGACCGATACCAGACTGTTTATAGCCACCAAACGGTGCATTGAAATCGGTTTGAGCATTGTTGACCGTAATTTGACCTGCACGAATATTTGAGGCAACATAGCGAAGTTTCTCTGGATCTTGACCAAAGACATAACCCGCAAGACCGTAAATTGTATCGTTGGCAATCTCAATTGCGTGATCAAGATCATCATAATAAATGAGTGAGATCACAGGTCCAAAGATTTCTTCCTGAGCAATGACCATATCGTTTGTCACATCTGTAAATACTGTCGGTTTGGCGAAGTATCCTTTATCAAGACCATCTGGCTTGCCTGTTCCACCAACTAAAACAGTTGCGCCTTCGTCAATCCCTTTTTGAATGTAAGACTGAACCGTGTCCCATTGTCCTGATGAGACAAGCGGGCCAGCAGTATGACCTTCTTCACGTGGATTACCCATAGAGTAAGATGAAACGGCTTCTTTCATTGCTTCCTCAAACTCATCTTTTTTCGTTTTTGGTACAAGGATCCGTGTCGCTGCCGTACAAACTTGACCAGAATTAAAGAACATATTCGAGGCTGCTGTTTTAGCCGCTTTCTTCATATTTGCATCGTCAAGAATCACGAGTGGTGATTTACCACCGAGCTCAAGCGCAACTTTTTTAATCGTTTTAGCTGCGTTTTGCATGATTTTTTCTCCTACACCACCAGAACCAGTGAAGGATACAAAATCAATATCAGGATGAGAGCTAATTGCGTCTCCTACTTCGTCACCAGTTCCGTTAACTAAGTTAAATGCACCTTTTGGTACACCCGCCTCATGAATGATTTCAGCAAGCATCATAGCAGCATAAGGTGTTTTTTCTGCTGGCTTTAAGACAACGGGACTTCCTGCTGCAATGGCGCCAGCTATTTTTGTTGACGTTTGGTTAGTAGGAAAGTTCCAAGGTGTAATTAAACCGCTTACACCAATGCTTTCTTTAACAAGTGTATGTCCATCTTTTTCTTCTGAAAAAGAGAAGGTATCTAATGCTCTAGCGGCTTGTTTAAAGTGAGCTAAACCCATTTTAAAATGTACGTTTTCTGAGACGGATAAAGGAGAGCCTAACTCTTCTGTCATCACATCGATAAGTTCTTTGCTTCGTTTTTTATAGCCATCAGCAATGGCATTTAGCCATTTGATTCGATCTTCTTTCGTTGATTTCGAAAACTCGGGAAATGCTTTTCGTGCAGCGGAAACTGCTTTATCAACGTCCTCTTTCGTACCTGCACTAATTTTGCCAATTACGTCTTCTGTTGCTGGATTAATGACGTCAATGGTTTCGGAACCTGTTGAATCGACCCATTCTCCATTAATAAAATGTTGAGTTTGATTACGCATAACAATCGCTCCTTTTAATATAAGCTACTGATTTTGGAAAATAAAGCGCTACTGATGGTCTACCCTAATAAAAAATCATTAAAACATTTAAACCTAACACTATTGTAACGGACGTTGTAAAAAAGTGAAACTTAAATGTTTAAAAAGTGAGAATTATTTTTGGGTTCGATATTGTACGCTGGCATAAAGTAAATGAGGTAGGAAAGCTAAACGAACTTGACGGATGGCTATTATTTTACGTATTCTTTGCAAATAAAGATAAAAAGAAAGACGGGTAGGAGAGAGGTTATGCGAACGTTCTATTACTTATTTGCGTTAACGTTAGCAGCTTTAAATTTACGGCCAGCCATTACATCAATTTCCCCACTATTAGAATCCATTCAGGCTGAACTAGGTATGAGTGGGGCAACAGCAAGCTTGTTAACAACGTTACCTGTTTTATGTATGGGCATATTTGCGCCTTTTGCCGCAATCATTAGTAAAAAAATTGGTTTAGAAAGAGCGATTTTCGTATCATTGATTTTTATTACAGTAGCAACATTGATGAGAGGGGTTGTTGGATCTGTTCTCTTACTCGTCGTAACGGCATTTCTTGCGGGTATTGGAATAGGGCTTGCTGGACCATTACTCTCTGGATTCATTAAACAACATTTCCCTACAAAGCCAGGCTTTGTTAGTGTCTATTCCGTTTCTTTAGTAATCGGCGCAGGTGTTGCAACTGGGTTCGCTGTCCCTGTTTATGATGGATTTAATGGAAATTGGCAGCTCGCTTTGGCTGTATGGGGTTCCCTTGGGTTACTAGCGTTGTTTTTTTGGATTGGTTTAATTCGTAAACGGCCAACCGCATTAAAAACAACAGATTCAGCACTTCCGTTCAAAAATAGGCGTGCGTTACTCATTACGTTATTTTTTGGTTTGATGGCAACGGTTTTCTACACGATTACCGCTTGGGCTGCACCAATTGTGATGAGCTTTGGCTATTCGACAGCAATGGCGGCTGCAGGAGTTACTTTGTTTCAATTGATTCAAATCCCTGTTTCGCTCGTTTTACCGAGTATTGTCTCTAAGTATGGCCACATGACGACTGCGCTCATTGGATGTAGTCTTTTAGAATTAGTAGGGGTTATTTTTCTATTAATCGGCTTTCATCCGTTGCTGGCGCTAGGTTTGATTGGGCTTGGTGCAGGAGGACTATTTCCTTTAGCATTAATGATTCCCATTATCGAAACCGATAGTGCCGACAAAGCGAGTGCTTTATCTGCTTTGAACCAAGGCGGAGGCTATGTTTTTGCGGCTCTCGGACCACTGGCGGTTGGCACTCTTTATGATGTATTTGGTACCTTTAAACCTGCCTTATACGTGCTGATCTTTGTTATCTTAATCATGGGCACAGTCCAGTACCTTTTAGGAAACAAAACGAATGCGCAAAAAATAAAAGGGAAGTTAGGTTAATGATCTATGCAGAAAGCAGAGTGACTTCGTATGGATTTCACATTTACGTGCTATACTGTTCGAAAAAAGGAGGGAGAAAGATGAAACGTTCTTTATATGCCATCGTTGCAACATTCTTCCTTACTTTTCTTTCTTCATGTGCACAAGACCACGTTCAGACACCTAGTGAAGAAGGTGGTTATTTCTTAGTTTCTCATCTAAAAGAAGCGTCACTTGGTTTTATTGATGAAAACAGTATGACAGTCACCTCCCTTTCTTCATTGCCGACTGTGTGGGAGCAAATTATAAAAATTAATGAAACAGAATTTCTCATTTTATCTGATCAAACACGTACGTTGTCGCATTTTGACCTTCATACTGGAGATGTGACGCCTTTAACCGAATTTGATGATATGATTTCGGACATCGTTTATGATGCTCGTGCGACAAACCTTATTGTTTCGTATACGAATACAAACAAACTTGCGTGGATTTCGCTAGAAGGGGAAGTCATGGAAACGGTCACAATAGAGAACAGGGCAAATGATTTATATGTAGACAACGATCGTTTATTTGTATTGAATGCAGACGAAGCAAGCGTAGACGTTATTTCCCTAACTTCATTAGAGATCGAGCATACGATTCCTGTTGTTGAAAGAGCATCAGGCATGTTCTTTGATGGAGAGTTGCTTTGGGTCGGCGGGCATGGCCCGACTGGCGAGTTAAATCAATCGGTTGTTGGCTATTCCCTAGCTAGTGAACAAGAAGAAGAGAGAATCCCAATCGGCTTAATGCCCATTGCTCTTGGCGGAAATCAGTCGGAAGCTAGTATGTTTGTTATATCCCATGGCAACGACCATCTGTATAAAATTGATACGTCGTCTCAAGAAGTACTGAAAGAAGTTGAAGTCGGACACAATCCTAATTATCTTCACGTTGATGACGATTACGTGATTGTCAGTAATTTTGATAGTCAGTCATTGTCCGTCTTCTCAAGCGATTCTCTTGAAAGAATTGCTGAAATTGATGTAGGTGCAGGCCCTCATGTTATCGTGTCAGGAGAGATGAAATGAGTCAATCGAGAACGATTCTAGTTGTTGATGACGAGCCAGATTTAGTTAAGCTTGTTGTCACCTATTTACAAAATGAACGTTATCAAACGTTGGAGGCGCAAAGTGGACAAGAAGCGTTGCGCCTATTGGAAACCGATACGGTTAATCTCGTCATTCTTGATGTGATGATGGAAGGCATGGATGGATTTGCCGTGTGCAAAGCAATCCAAGAGACGTATGCACTACCTGTGATTATGCTTACGGCTCGCAGTCATGAAGAAGACAAAATTAAAGCATTAAAAATAGGGGCAGATGACTATATGGTTAAGCCG
Source organism: Shouchella sp. JSM 1781072 (assembly GCF_041949915.1). Classification (NCBI taxonomy): domain Bacteria; kingdom Bacillati; phylum Bacillota; class Bacilli; order Caryophanales; family Bacillaceae; genus Shouchella; species Shouchella sp. JSM 1781072. The sequence goes on along the minus strand of NZ_JBHFQE010000003.1, from coordinate 691,583 downwards.
TTTAGCCCGCGAGAACTAATGGCTCGAGTAGAAGCAACGTTACGACGTGCGTATCCAAAGGAAGAGAACGCCGATAATCTTTCTTTTGGAAATCTCCATATTCACCGTAGTGGTCGCGAAGTCTTTGTAGATGATGCAGAAATTTCGTTAACGAGAAGGGAATTCGATTTACTTCTGCATTTGGCAGAAAATAAAAATCGTTCTTTTACAAGGGAACAACTGTTTACACAAATATGGAGTGACTTAAGCAATAGTTCTTTACGAACCGTGGATACACACGTGAAAACATTGCGTTTAAAACTTGCTGAAGCAGGGAAGAAAATCCAAACTGTGTGGGGCGTTGGTTATAAGTTTGGAGAAAAAGAATGAATGCGCTATCGATTAAAAAGAAGGTCTGGATGGGGATAGGAGTGACAGTACTAGCTGTTATTCTCTTATCAAGCATGTTGATCTTCTTTTTGTATGAGCGGCTTTATGTAGACCAACAGATTGAACAGTTTGAACGAGAAGGACAAGCGTTGGCAGCCTTTTATGACCAAGAAGGCTTATCAGACGAATTTTATTCATTTTTAGAGTGGTCGCAGCAAACGTCAGATGCGGTCTATGTTGTCACAGAAGACCCGATGGAGCTTGCAGGTGGCGCTCCGTTTGAAGATGAATACAGTGAAGAGATGATTTCATTTGAAGAGCGACAAATACTTTTGCAAGGGGAGTCTGTTTACGTTAGAAGGGATCATCCACGTTTTCAGCAAGAAATCATTGGCGTGGCGATCCCGTTTACAGGAGAAGGGAATCGTCTTGAAGGAATTGTTTTTATTTCTCAACCGTTAACGGATCTTTATGAATTGTTTTCAAATGTCTTGTGGTGGGTAATTTTAATTGTTGCGTTAGCTGGTGGGGTTATTTTATTTATGGGAAGTCGATTAACGAAACAGCTTGTTGGTCCGTTGTTGAAAATGAAGCTAGTGGCAGAAAAGATGGAGTCTGGCGATTTTTCAGAACGAATTACTTTAAAGCGTTCCGAAGATGAATTCATGCAGTTAGCGGAGTCTATAAATCAACTAGCAGATTCATTAGAACAAGTGGAATCAAATCGGCGGGTTTTCCTTGCAAATGTGGCGCATGAGCTACGAACTCCTCTTAGCTATATGATTGGTTATATGGAAGGAATTGAAGAAGAGGTTATTGAAACGAAAAAGGGAATGATTATTCTTACTCAAGAAGCCCAGCGATTAAATCGGCTCGTAAATGACTTGTTGGACCTCGCTCAACTTGAGGGAGATAAAGATTCATTTGATAAGCAGCCGATTGTTTATGCAGAATTAATTCGTGAAGCAAGTGAGACCGTTCAGGTAATTGCGAATCAAAAACAAATGCCGATCAAGCTAGATTTGAATGAAGAAAGTATTATTATCGCCGATCGTGATCGGATGAAACAAGTGCTTATTAACTTGCTAACCAATGCAGTGGCTTATAGTGATTCTGGTAACCCGATTTACGTGACGTTACAATCAGTAGATGGAAAAGCAGAAGTTGAGATAAAAGATTACGGTTATGGTATCCCAAAAAAAGACATTGCGCGGGTAACAGAGCGTTTCTTTAGAGTGAAAAGAGGGCGTAGTCGGAGCGATGGAGGAACAGGGTTAGGACTGTCGATTGTACAAGAAATTGTCGCAAAACACGAAGGTACATTCCACCTGCATTCTGTGGAAGAGAAAGGAACCAAGGCAATCATTGTTTTAAACGAATACGATTAAGAAAAAGGTGATGACATTGTGGCGAAAGATCAGTTTCGTGTTCTCCACACTTCTTGTTTTTTCAGCTTGTGTAAATGAACAGTCTGAAACGCCTCGTTCTGTAGATGATCTTGATGTGCATATTCAAGTGCAAGAAGAGCAAAAAGTTGGTGAGGAAGTGCCATTGCAAGTTCAATTGTTAGAAGGGCAAGCGTATGTGGAAGATGTAGACCAAGTTAGATTTGACGTGTTTGAAAAGGAACAGACGGATACCGTTACAACGAAAGAAGCGCGCTACGTCCAGGATGGCGTATTTCGTAGCTCCATTGAGCTTGATGATGCGGGAGAATATGTGGTTGAAGTGATAATAACAAATAATGGAGGGCAGACGAGTGAACAGATGACTGTTGTTCTTTTTGAGGAATAGCATGCTTTATTCATATTCCGTTCATATAAACATTGTACATTTAAATGAAAGAAAAGGAGGAAGGTAGAATGAATTATTCGAAACTCTTATTAATCGTTTCTTCTTTATTTGGTTTATGGGGTGTCCTGATGGGTGCGCACATGGCTGGCGGTGGTTCTTATGCGTTATCTGCCATTCATGCTCACGTCCTTGTGTTAGGATGGTTAACATTATTTGCATGGAGCGTATTTCATAAATTATATAAACCAAAACAAAGGCTATTAGCCGGTTTGCAAGCATGGACAGGCATTGTTGGCGCTTTGCTTCTAACGGTTGGCATGTGGCTCTACTCAAATCAACCATTTGATATTCCAAATGCGTTACAGCTTGGATTGTATATTGGCGGCGGCATGACCGTTGTAATTAGTTTCTTGTTATTTGTGATTTTGGCGTTTTTATCTAGCTCTAAGGAAGAATAGAAGAATAAATGGACTGCCCTCAAAGTATAATGACACAAGGGCAGTCCATTGTTTTATTCATTTGAATAAAATTGATTACATGCTTTAGCAGCATCAAGGTCTTTTTGTGTTAATTTGCCTTGATCAACCGTCGTCCATTTAACGGTAATCGTCGTGTGATCAATTGTGATGAAAGGGTGGTGTTGTGCACCTTCTGAATACGCAGCTAGATTTTGAACAAAATCAATGCCTTCTAAGAAATTACCGAATGAGAAACTTCTTGTAAGCGTTTCATCTTCTACTGTCCAGCCTGATAACTTCTCAGCCTCTTTTTTTATTTGACTCAAAACGACTCCTCCTAAAAATTAGGTTCTTTTTCTTATACCTGTTTTTAGGCTCAAACAAACCTATCTCGTATGAAAGCGTTTAGTAAATTTTCACATAATAATTAGTTGGACATTTTTTGACAAAATGTGATACAATTCTCAAATGACATAATTAGTCAGATAATTTAAACAGTGAGGTGACATATGAACCAATTAGGTGGAATTTCAAACAAGCAAACACTTTATATTGGGTTGATGCTCTTTTCACTTTTCTTTGGTGCTGGTAATTTAATTTTCCCGCCAGAGCTTGGTCAAGATGCAGGAACAAATGCATGGCCAGCCATTATTGGTTTTCTTATTTCAGGTGTAGGCTTGCCTATCCTTGGTGTAATGGCGATTACCTATGTAGGTAGTGACGATGCAGAAGGGTTAGGACGTCGCGTACATCCTTACTTTGCGATTGGCTTTACAGCATTGACTTTTTTAACAATTGGTCCATTCTTTGCAGTACCTAGAACTGGAACGGTGTCTTATGAAATCGCAATATTACCATTCATAGAGATGAGTCAACTTGATCCGTCAAATCGAATCTGGCTTTTCTTATTTTCCATCGTATTTTTTGCGATTGTCTTCTACCTTGCGTTAAGTCCAGGGAAGTTTGTTGATCGAATTGGTAAACTCATTACGCCATTTTTATTAGTTGTTATAGCGATTTTACTCATAACGGTATTATTTAATCCATTAGGAACCTATTTAGAACCTGCTGATAGCTCGTATGCGAATTTCCCGTTTTTCCGGGGGATTACGGAAGGTTATCTGACGATGGACACAATTGCAGCCATTGTCTTTGGAATCATCGTGGTAAAAGCGATTAAAGATCTAGGTGTCACCGACCAGCGTTTGATTAAACGGACGGCGTGGAAAGCAGGCTTGATTGCTGCGATCTGTCTAGGAACAGTATATGCAGGACTTGGTTATCTAGGTGCAGTAAGTGCGTCAGAACTATCAGCTGACAGTGGGGCTGGCATCTTAGCAAGTGTGTCATTTGAATATTTTGGACTTGGTGGAAATGTTTTATTAGGTTTAATTATTTTAGGCGCTTGTATTCCGACAGCAACAGGATTAATCTCTTCTTGCTCGATTTATTTTAATAAATTATTTCCGAGTCTATCGTACAAAGTTTTTGTAGTAATCTTTACATTATTTAGCTTAGGGGTATCAAACTTTGGTTTGAGTACCATTATCGAATTTTCCGTACCAGTACTATCGTTTATTTATCCAATTGCGATTGTCTTAATCATCCTGGCGTTTCTTGAGCCGTTATTTAAAAGAAGAAGAATTGTTTATCAGGTGACAATTTTATTTACGGCGATCGTTTCAATACATGAAGGATTGGTTGCTGCTGGGCTACCTGGTTTCTTAAGCGCCGTTCCATTGCCTTTTGCAGAAATTGGATTTGCTTGGGCATTACCAGCTTTAATTGGTTTTGTTATTGGTTTATTGTTAACGCCGATCTTTAAAGGAAGTGAGCCGAAAGCGTGACGATAATAAAAGGAAAAGTCGTTGATCAACAGACGCGATGCGTACATTATCAAACGCAATTTGATATTGTTGCCATTAAATTTGCTTGTTGTGGTGACTTCTATCCTTGTTATAAGTGTCATGATGAAGCGGTTAATCATAAGAGAAAACAATGGAAACAAACTGAATTTACTCAAAGAGCTATTTTGTGTGGTGCTTGTCACGGACAGATAACCATTCATGAATATGTGCAGGCGAGTTGTTGTCCTTTATGTCAGGCACAATTTAATACAAATTGTTCATTACACCATCATCTTTATTTTGAAGGTATTACGAGCGATTCCGATTCATAGGATTAGAAAGATCGTATGAAGGAGGAACGCAAGTGATGAAACATTATGTCTTGTTATTTTGTGATCCTGGTATTGATGATGCCATGGCAATAATACTTGCGATTATGCATCCACAGATCGAGTTAGTAGGGATTGTCACGAGCTATGGGAACGTAACAAAAGAACAGTCGATTATAAACGCAGACTATATATTGAAAGTAGCAGGGATTGCGCATGTACCAGTCATCCCTGCTGCTTTTCGTTCTTTTTCAGAGTTTGATGAAGAGACTTATCCAGAAATACACGGTCCAGCGGGTCTGGGCTCAATCATTCCGCCGAATCATTTCCCTGGAAATAGAGTAGGGTTTGATACAATACGGTCGATTCTCTTAACATACAAGCAAAATTTAACCATTATAGAATTAGGTAGAATGACCGCTTTAGCAAAAGCTTTTAATTTATTTGAAAACGAATTTCGATATATTAAAAATATACTTATAATGGGTGGAGCGTTTTTCATGCCCGGAAACCGAACCCCTGTTGCTGAAGCAAATATTTATGGCGATTCAGTTAGCGCAAAATTTATTTTCAACTATTTAAATACGATTATTACCCCTTTAAATATTACATCTCAAGCGATGTTTACACCTGCCCTTATACAACGTTTAACAAGTCACCCCAAATTCGGTCAAACGATCCAAGCGCTTCTTTCGGTATACACGGCTTATTATAAAGAAAACCAACCTCAGCTTCCTGGTCCGCCAATTCATGACATTGTTCCGCTACTAGTCATGGTTCAACCGTCTTTATCGACTTACGTGTATCGCGATGTTGATGTCATTACAAATGGAAAGGCAAAGGGGATGACCATGATTGATTTGCGAACAGGAAGCGAAGAGGGACGGCAAAAAATTGCCTGGACAGTGAATGCAAATCAGTTATTGCACGAATACGAACGAGCAATGTTCACTGGCTATGCAGATGAATGAGTTATTGTTATAATATTTTTATAATTAAACGGAAGGGTGATGGCTATGAACATATTGCATGTGTATAATCCAAACAAATCTAAAATAAAAAGGAGATTGTTAATTGATCAAAGGAGACAAAATTGAATTAAGACCTGCTTCAAAGAGTGACGTTGTTAGGCAAGTTGAATGGCGGAATCAGGAAGAAACGGCGCGACTAGCCGCTGGATCCTATGCAGCATTGTATAGTCATGTCACAGTCGAAGAGGTAGAAGCACTCTACGATAAGCGAGTTATTCGAGATCGGAAACAAGAGAATGTGTTTGCAATCTATATAGTGGAAACAAATACACATATCGGAAACTGTGATTATCGCGATGTGAACCCGATTGCTAGAAGTGCAGTCGTTGGGCTTACCGTTGGCAATCCATCGGAACGGGGTAAAGGTTATGGTACTGAAGCTTTACAGTTACTCGTCCATTTCTTGTTTCAAGATCTTAATTTGCAGCGTGTCCAGTTAGACACATGGAGCGGAAATGAACAAGCAATTCGTGTTTATGAACGTTGTGGATTTAAAATTGAAGGGCGACTACGGAGAGCAGAATTCGTAAACGGCACATATTTTGATCAGTTAATTATGGGGCGCTTACGAGAAGGCGTATCATAGAATAGTAAAAAAGGAAGAGATCATGATCTCTTCCTTTGTCTTGAACCGTGTTCGTTCATTTGGTTTTCTAGTGCTATAGCAGTTTGTTGCAAATAAGGTAAAGAGTGGGGAACGAGATCGTCTCTCGTGAGCTTTTTTGCTATCGTAAAACGTTGCCCGTCATCTTCATAAAATCCAGTAGCATTCATGAATGAGGTTTCGTTAAAGCATAGTTGTTTAAATTGATAAAAGGGGACTTTTACAATACCTGCAACTTCTTCTTTTTGAAGCTGAAATCCTTTATCTGAAAGAGATTGAAAATAAACGTAGGATAAAGCAAACTCTTGATCTAAAAACGTATCCGTATGGATGACATCTAAAAATTGGCCAATAAACGAGATGTCTTCTTCCGTTAGAGATAGTCCAAGCTCTTCCTCGACTTCTCGCAACCCATCTAGGGGCGTTTCTTCAGCAAGTAAATGACCAGCCGCTGTAATATCAAATAAATTCGGAAAATCCTTTTTTATCTGACTACGGAGCTGTAAGTATAATTGTGGTTCGTGTTCTGAAACATCCATGATCCACAGGTGAAAAGTCTGGTGCCAGAGCCCTTTTTCGTGAGCTATTTTGCGATCCGTAATGTTAATAGGTTCTCGAGCGCTAGTATACACATGTATTTTCTCTTCATTCATGGCGATACCTCCTTATAAAACGCTAATTAAGTATAGCATAGTGAATGGAGCAAGGAGGATTAAACAGTTGAAACACATACAAGTAAACGATTTAACAGTAAGGCAGCGTAATCGATTTAAAAAAGAGATACTCTTACAAGATTTAAAGCTCACGGTGCGGCACGGTGAAAACGTGAGTATTTTTGGACGAAAGAAAACAGAAACAGAAGCGCTCATTGATTGTTTAGTAGGAATGAAAAAGCCGATATCTGGAGAGATCACGATTGGAAAACATACGATGACAAGCTTAAATGAAGAAGAGATTGCAGACGTTCGGAGAAACGAAATAGGGATCATATCGGCACGTGTACCATTAATACAAGAGTATTCTGTTGAGCGTAATCTAAACATCAATGAGTTGATTTCAACGAAACAGAGGGACGTTCAAGAAGAGCTAATGCCGCTCTTTCACTATTTTAACGTTGAAAACAAACGCAAAGAAAAAGTCCAACACTTAACAACTGCAGAACAAGAAACGGTTCGAATCATACGGGCTTTGCTCGCGAAACCCTCGATTCTTATGATGGAAGCACCTAGTCATGTTGATGGATTACAAAAACTTATTCACTATGCGTGGGGGCGGCAGCTAACATTTCTCTATACGACGGAAGATTGGGAGCGGGCAAAGTTAGCGCATGGGATGTTACACCTGAAAGATGGACGGTTATATGAAGGGTAATTGGAGGATTTAAATGGGCTTTTTTCGATTTATAACGTTTGGACACACCTCGTTCTTACATAAACAGGTTGTCATAAAAATACTTACATACTTAGGGCTTATCCTCTTTACTACATCATGTATTCTTTTTACGATTCAAGTTGGTACACAGACCATTAAAGTAAACGAGCTATCGAGTGATGGGACAAGTGCAGGTCTCTATACGCTGCATACCTCATCAGTGGTTGACGATGATGCAAAAGCTTTCTTCGATGATCATGAATTTGTGCAGCATTCGTTTTTAAGAAGTGAGCTAGAAACGTATACAATGGAAAAGATGGAGTTCGAGTTACAGACGTTAAGCGCTCCTTATTTTTCTGAAACTGGCGCGGAATTAGTTGTGGGAGAGTGGCCGAAGAAAGAGGGAGAATGGGTACTAGATCAAGTTTATGCTGCTAGTTTTGGGGAAAATGTTCAAGTTGGTGAGAAGGTTATTGTTAAAACTGATAACGGTCATCAGAAGGAAGTGAAGATTACTGGGTACTATAGAGATTTATATCTTAATGTGCCTCATGCACCAACAGCATTAACGTTAGGAAATGTTAAAAACGGATTTATTATGGGTGTAACAAATAGTGAGCATATCGCCGAGGTCTCTACAGAGATGCGAGAGCAGTTTGGGTATGCGCTCCATAGAAACCAAATCTATCAAACGTCTACATTGCAACAACTGACTGATAGCCAAGCATTGGTTCCTTTTTATAGTCTGCTCATTGTCTTGCAGTTGATTGCTCTAGGATATTTATGTACGAAATTTGTTTCAATATTCAGGTATGAACGGTACTTGAAGACATTACGTTATTTAGGCATGTCACCACGGCGCATTCGGACGTATTTTAGCATTCTCTTTGCTACGTTTTCAATTGTTAGTTTAAGTATAAGTGTATTCGTTGTGTACATTAGTTTTCAAGCATTTGGAGATCAATGGAGTCATTTGTTTGGGACTTCGCTTTACAATCGAGTTCAGCATATTGAAAATCAAATTTCTATCCCGATTGATTATACATTTATGATCTTAGGTGGGATTGTTTTAGCCATATTTGTAGCCACATTGCTTCACGTAAGCAAAGAAGTGAAACAAAAGAATAAGCGATGGCTTGCGGGAATCGTAAGCATACTCTTTCTGCTTTTTCTCCCAACGGTTTTGTACAATCAAGTAGATTATCCATCGTTTCATAATGAAAATAAGGCAGACATTGAAACGCATTTCTATGTGATGAATAGTGATCAAGCGTTAACAATCTCTTCATCCAGCGAGCGAGATGTACAAATGATAGACGATTTAGCCGCAAACTTGCATGATGAATTGGCGTATCTCTATTTAAAAGAGTTGATTGGTTGGAGAATCTCGACTATGGAGCATGGTCAAGAATCGTTGTATCAATCTCGAGTGCTCGTCATTGAAGATAAAGATTGGCCAGAGTTTTTAAATCAAATCGACTGGAGTAAATCGGAGTGGCAAGAGCTACAACGTCATGATTATCCTGCTGTGCACATTAATGCTACAAGGGATAATGGGTTGGAGGCAGTACAATTTGAAGGGAGTGAAGTTGAAGTCTCGTACATGAACCACGGGGATAATGTTGATCAAGAGACAGAGTTTGGAGAGTCGAGTGAAGAGGAACGTACTTTTCATGTTTATAGTGCGGATACGGAGCTTGGGTTTGATTGGGATACGATTATCATCCCTGCTAGCTATGCAGGTGACTCGGTTCAATCTGATACATTAGCATCGAGCTATTTTTTGCCTACAGACCTTCGGATTGCTGAGTTTGAGTATATTTTTCATTCTCAATATGCTCAAGCGTACCCCACGTTATGGTACGTATCAGGAATTCCTCATGGCACGTGGACCATTGCAACAGAGCACGCGGAGCAACAATTTAATGTGATCGTGATTTTGCCAATCTTACTTACGTTGTGCATAAGCCTGTGGTTGTCTTTTTTAACAGTGTTTTCAAAACGAGGATCAGAAAAAGTGGTGCTTTTTCTTGTTACGGTTGGAAGCTTTTTAACAAGTTGGCTAGGGTTAACAATCTTTACTGATCAAGTTTTGCCAACGCTATTCAGTGCAGTGGTGACGGTTGCTGTATTTCTCGTCGGCATAATAGCTTACACTTATCATAATAAGAAAACCCACGTGACCATTTAATCACGTGGGTTTCTTGTCTTGTAATTGGGGTAGGCGGTAATTTTTAGATCGGGACCGATCACACTACTTTCTGCGAACGTAAGCGCAGTGGCAGAATCCATCGTTTCAATTCCTTCGCCTTCAAAGAAACTTCGTGCACTCTTTCCGCCAATTAGCTTTGGTGCCACATAAATCAAGTATTTCTGTACAAGTTGATGCTCGATAAAAGCGGCGTTGAGTGTCCCACCAGCTTCTAACAACAGAGAATGTATTCCTCGTGAAAACAAGGTTGACATCATCTCATCTAGGTTCACATGCTGCTGACCAGACGTATAAATAACGTCAATTCCCAAATCTTTTAACTGGTCTTCTTTTTCTTTATGTTCCGGCTCGGCTGAAGTGAAAAGATACGTTGGTGCTTCATAATCAGTGACAACTGAACAATCTAGGGGAATGCGTAGCTGGGAGTCGACAATCACTCTTACTGGGTTTCGTCCATTTGGGATACGTGCAGTAAGTGAAGGGTTATCTTTGAGGACCGTTTCAATCCCGACTACAATTCCTTGATGTTCGCTTCGCAGCTGATGTACGTCTTCACGTGCAGCAGAAGAGGTGATCCACTTGCTATGGGTGGTTTTTGTGGCAATTTTACCATCTAAAGACATGGCAGCTTTTAATGTCACAAATGGGCGTCGGTTCACAATCGCATAGTTAAACACTTCATTCAGTTTAAAGGCTTCTTCACCGTAGAGCCCTGTTTCAATTTCAATTCCAGCATCTTTCAAACGCTTTACGCCGTTTCCTGCAACCTTTGGGTTAGGATCAAGCGAGGCAATGATTACTTTTCGAACACCCGCTTCAATGAGAGCATTTGCACATGGACCCGTTTTGGCCGTATGTGAACAAGGCTCTAATGTGACATAAGCTGTAGCGTCTTTAGCGAGGGTGCCTGCCATTCGTAATGCGTGAATTTCTGCGTGAGGCTCGCCTTCTTTTAAATGAGAGCCAATTCCAACGACCCTGCCTTCACGAACGATTACGCAGCCAACAACCGGATTTGCTCCTGTTTGACCAATCATAGCTTTTGCATTTTCAAGTGCAAGCTTCATATAAATGTTGTCAGACATTCCATACACTCCTTAAGATAAATATTGAATCCCTGATAATGACTCTGAAAGCGTCCATAGCTTTTTTGCTTCAGATGTTCGATCGATTTTTTGACGTGTTTGATGAACGCGAGGTGCACCAGACCATTCTCGAAACCCGCTTGGCCCAATCCATTCTCCACCTTGAAGATCGTTATTCGTTGCAGCATAAATCGTTGATGCTGCACCATGTTCAGCGGATTGGATAACGTGTGGCAGAAAGGAGCGAATGAGCCAGTGTGCTTGCTCACCAGAACCTCTTGAAAGCAAGTTTGAATAAGCGAGACCTGGATGACAAGCGACGCTTATCGTCGAGACTTTTATCTGTGCTAGCCTGCGATTTAATTCACAAGAAAATAAAAAGTTCGCATATTTGCTTTGTCGATAGAAATTCATTGCTCGGTAGCGAACCTCTCCGTTATAGTTTTGAAAATCAATTGACCCTTTTATAGCGGCTATACTCGTTACCGTAACAATTCGTGCTTTCGCTGACGCGTTTAAAAGAGGGAGCAGGAGACCTGTTAGGGCAAAATGACCGAGGTGGTTGATCCCAAACTGCATTTCAAAGCCGTCCGCAGTCTTTTGGTAAGGGGGTATCATAACACCAGCATTATTAATTAACAAATCCAATGACTGAACATGTTGTTGAATGGATTCTGCAAAAGCTCGAATCGATGACAGATCAGCAAGATCTACGTAATAGAACGACACATCGCCGTAAGGTTGAAGTTGCTGCACGACAGCCTGACCCTTTTTTTGATTGCGGCTTGCGATAATGACTTTAAATTGAAGGTTCAGTAACATTTTAGCTGTTTCAAAACCGATTCCACTCGTTGCCCCTGTTATAAGCGCCGTCTGCTTCATGTAGTTAGCTCCTTCTAAGCCATCATTGTCTTCATACTATACTAGTCTTATGAGAAATTGCCAAAGGTTAAACGTTGAGGTAGGAAAGCGGGGCTAGATTATGGTTGTTTTTATGCATATGTATATCAGCTGAAACAAACGGAACAATAAAAAAAGCGAGCAGCGATGAGAATCACTGCTCGTCCATATCTATTAACCAAGAGTTCCCACAATACTAGAAACTGATTCAAATAATTGTGTAAGTACATCTGTGAGCATTTGATCCACCTCCTGAAAAAAGTTTTTAGAGATTAAAGGAATTAGCCTAGAGTGCCGATAATGCTAGAAACCGATTCAAACGCTTGAATAAGGATGTCTGTGAACATGAAAGTCACCTCCTGAAAAAAGTTTTTAGAGATTAAAGGAATTAGCCTAGAGTGCCGATGATGCTAGAAACAGATTCAAACGCTTGAATAAGGATGTCTGTGAACATGAGATTCCCTCCTTTTTTCGTTCAGTTTTTCTTACTTATAGAGATAACGCAGGAGGATGTCATTTGGATCACTTTTTTTGAAACTTTTTTTATTGAAGTTAGGAAATCTATGGGAGAGCACAATTATTGCACTTGTTTATCGATGGGTATATCGTATAAGGAGAAAGGGGCGAATCCAGGATGAACGTAGAGATTTGGTCGGATATTGCATGTCCGTTTTGTTATATTGGGAAGAGGAAATTTGAACAAGCTTTAGAGGCATATGATGAGGATGTAGACGTAACGTTTAAAAGTTTTCAGCTTGATCCGAATGCACCAAAAGAATCTAATGAGTCGATGGTGTCGGTTCTCGCTAAAAAATACAATATGCCTGAAGCAAAGGCAAAAGAGATGAACAGTCAAGTAACTGCTCAAGCTGAAGAAGTCGGTCTTCATTACAAGCTCGATCAAGTTCGTGTTGTTAATACTCTAGATGCTCACCGTTTAAGCCACCTTGCTAAAGAACAAGGCAAGATGGGTGAGGTCATGGAAAAACTACTTGATGCCCACTTTGTTCAAGGTCGTTATGTCGGTGATCGCGATACCTTAGTGGAGATTGCAGCATCTGTTGGTCTTTCTAAAGAAGAAGTGAATGGGGTGTTAGACAGCGATCGTTATAAAGATACTGTAGAGCAAGAACAGGCAGAAGGAGCGCAGATTGGGGTTCAAGGGGTTCCTTTCTTCGTATTTAATCGAAAATATGCGGTTTCAGGAGCTCAGCCGAAGGAAGCCTTCCTGCAAGTATTGCAGAAAGTGAAAGAAGAAGAAGGTTCAACTATTCAAGTTATCAATCAAGGGGACACATGCTCTGACGGAAGTTGTTAAAAGGCTTAAAAAAAGAATCTTTATGAGTGAGTAAAATCATTCGTAAAGATTCTTTTTGTTTCAAGCTATTCGTTAAGCTCTTTACTAGAGAGCCATCTCTCTTTCTAAAGGTGTCTATTCTTGATAATGAATAAATGATAATGCTTGTTTGTGCATTTGATACGTAACAGGTGTTTGATCTGTTTTTTCACCATCACTGTCGATATCAAGGGACGGAGACGTCTTCACTGTACACGATTGAACATTCAACATTTCTAATTGTTCGGGATTATCAAGCCATCCTTCGTCTGCTCGTGCTTGATTGTACATATTTTTTACTAGTGTTAAACCGGCTTCTTTAATAATAAAAAGGTGGAGTTGTCCATCATCAAGAGAAATGACATCCTCAAAAAGTCCAACTGTGCCAATATATTGTCCGTTCATCGCCAGAATCATAACGGCTTCTCCACTTTTCTTTACGCCTGTATCCGTTTCAACTTCATACGTAAACGTTGTCGGTTCTTTTAAAGATCGAATGGCGCTTATAATATAGCCAAGTTTACCGAATGAGTCTTTCGTCGATTCCTCAATCTCTTTGGATGCTTCTGTGATAAGTCCAACTCCTGAGAAATTACTGAAATAGCGGTCGTTTTGACCAATAATATCAAGCTCGGTCGTATGTCCAGCAAGAATGGCATCCAGAGCTTCGTCAAGAGTTGGTGCGTTCAAGGCCCTTGATAAATCATTACACGTTCCAGTAGGTAAAACAGCAACAGTTGGTCTTCCTGATTGTTGCATAAGACCATTTACACATTCGTGAACCGTACCGTCCCCACCCATAATAAGAATCAAATCGACTTCACTGCCATATCTAGAGCAAAGATCCTCTGCATCCCCTTGTTGCTCCGTCTGACGAAGTGTAAATTCTTTAATCGACAGCGCTAATTTGGGGACAATTTTTTCAAGTAGCTCAGATGCATCTCCTTGTCCAGCTTCTTGATTGTATATAAGTAACGCTTTATTGTACGTAGTCATTCCTTCACCTCTCTATAAACGTGTATACCCGATCTAAGCGTAAATAACTTAAGATGAAGCCGATTTTTTTTGAACGGAAAACGTATTGTTAAAATAACTACAGTAAAAGACGTGTTCAACGGCAACAATCCCCTTCACTTTCAGCTGTTGACGCACCCAATCTTCCGTAAGGTTAAGAATTTGAAGGTGATCTTTTTGTAATACGCCATCCATAATTAAAGGGAGGGTAAACGGAGTATTGTCGTTTTTCTTGAAAATAGACAACGTCCCTGATGCCTCAAGCATCGCCCAATCGACTTCTTGGACATCTGCAACATTTTTATCTCTTAGCTGTAACATGATATCATCAATATTATAGTTTTGTTTTTCAAGATTTTTTTGTAAAAATTGGCCATCCTTAATGATAATGACAGGTTCGCCGTCAACTAGATCTCTAAACTTTTGATTTTTCACTTGTAGATAAGCAAAAATTCGTTGTAAAAGAATTAAAAGTGCAATAGGTGCCAGCCCACGATAAAGGGGCAAGTCAGGATCATCAATTAAGATAACTGCTAATTCAGCGATCATTAATGTAATAATGACGTCAAGTACACTGACTTCACCAAGTTCTTTTTTTCCTGTTAATCGAAAGAATATTAATACCGCAACAAACATTATAACCGTTCTGATTAGGATGGAGAGTAACTGGTCCAACGTACATCACCTCCATTAAAGTATGAACGAATTGAGAAAAATTTATTTATCTAAAAAGGAGATGGACGTTCATGCATAACGTAACATTGATGGATTTACCAGCTAAAGAACGATATAAGCTGTTGAGTGGCGCTGTCGTCCCACGCCCGATTGCATTTGTCACAACGGAATCAACAGAGGGGAATGTGATTAATGCCGCGCCGTTTAGCTTTTTCACGATGTTAGCAGGTGATCCACCTCTGCTTTCTATTGCTGTTGGTCGAAAACAAGGCGAAATGAAAGATACAGCGCGGAATGTCGTGACGCATAAAGAACTCGTGATTCATGTTGTTGATGAATCTTTAGTGGAAGCGATGAATCAGACGGCTGCGACGTTAAAAGCAGATGAAAGTGAACTTGAGTTAACGGACTTAGCGCTTGTGAACAGTACAAGCGTCCGCGTTCCTGGTATTAAAGAAGCACTGATTCGATTTGAATGTAAACTAGAGTCTCATCTTCCTATAGCAAATGATGATGGCGTTACAGCATTTGATTTACTCATTGTTCGTGTGATTGAGATGCATTTGGATGAACGTGTGTATGACGACGAAAAAAATTATGTTCTGGCTGATCAATTGAATCCTGTCGCTCGTTTATCTGGTCCGAACTACGCTGGCTTAGGAGAGTTGTTCTCGTTAAAACGTCCTGACTAATGAAATAGATAGGTACCACAGACCAAAATACACGTTTGGTCTGTTTTTTTGAGTCGTTTTACGTCATAATGTAGAGATGAAGAATGGGCTTTTCATGCATAAAGAAAGCCAAATCGGGCACATTCACACTAAAGATGCATATAGCTACTATAGGCGAATGTTTTGAAGAGTAAGTGGATGATGACCTTAAATTAGAGGACGATGATAATGAACGAATATATACAACGTTGTGAAGCTTTAATTCAAGAGTTACCTCATGATGCCGTGCGTCAAAATGAACCAATTTATAAACATACCTATACGCAAATGGGTGGATTAGCGGATTTATTTATTACGCCAACGACCTACGATGATACGCAGCGTGTGTTGAAGTTTGCACACAGGAACGATATTCCGGTTACGTTACTTGGAAACGGGTCGAACGTCATTGTAAAAGACGGTGGAATTCGAGGCATCACGCTTTGCTTAAAACATTTGAATAACATTGAAATAACGGATACAAAGGTAGTCGCGCAAACAGGTGCGACCATTATCGGCGCTTCAAGAGAAGCATTGGCAGAATCCCTAACAGGGCTTGAGTTTGCATGTGGCATTCCAGGCACAGTAGGTGGCGCCTTTTACATGAACGCAGGTGCGTACGGTGGACAAATTGCAGACGTATTGGAACGTGTGCTTGTGCTGACGGAAGAAGGAGATTTTCTAACACTCGAAAAAGATGAATTTGAGTTTGATTATCGTAAAAGTGTGTTCTCCAAAAAACAATACATTGCTTTGGAAGGAACCATGTCTCTTGAAAAAGGAGATGTTGTTCAGATTAAACAGAAGATGGATGAACTGACAATCGCGCGGGAAACAAAGCAACCTCTTGAATATCCGTCGTGTGGAAGTGTATTTAAGCGACCACCAGGGATGTTTGCAGGAAAACTGATTCAAGAAAGTGGTCTACAAGGGACGCGTATTGGTGGTGCGGAAGTATCAAAAAAACATGCTGGTTTTATTGTGAATGTTGATGGCTCAACAGCGTCCGACTATATGAATCTTGTTCGTCACGTACAAGAAAAAGTAAACGAAACGTTTGGCGTGATGTTGGAAACCGAAGTCATTACAATAGGAGAAGATCTTAAAGACCCTGTTAATGATTAATTAACAGGGTCTTCTTACGAGAGGTGATGAGAATGCCGGAAGGTCCAGAAATAAGACGAGCTGCATTTGAAGTGGAGCAAGCGGTTGCTAATCAACCTCTTGTGGAAATATCGTTTGCGTTTCCGCATTTACAAGAATATGAAGAGGTTCTTTCATCTGCAAAAATAGAGGCTGTACGCACAAAAGGAAAAGCGATGCTGATTCATTTTTCAAATGGGTACAGCATTTATTCTCATAATCAACTGTATGGAAAATGGATGATTCGCAAGTCTTATACGTACCCAAAGACAAACCGACAACTTCGACTCGCGCTGTATACAGAGAAGCAAGCGGCGCTGCTTTATAGCGCTTCCGATATAGAGGTGTTGAAAACGGACGAGCTTGATCAACACCCTTTTATTATGAAGGCTGGACCAGATGTTTTGTCTGATCAGGTGACGGCAACGACTCTTCTTGAACGCATGAGATTAAAATCATTTCGTAATCGAGCGTGGGCCGCCTTACTGCTCGACCAAGGCTTTGTAGCAGGGAATGGCAATTATTTACGAAGTGAGCTATTATATGTAGCGGGTATTTCACCTGATGCAAGACCTGTAGACTGTTCGGAATCGGAGCAAGAAGTGATGGCTGAAGCGCTCATTACGTTGTCGGAACGTTCGTATGAAACGGAAGGTCTTACCGTTGAAGCGTTGCTAGTAGATGAATTAAAACGTGCGGGTAAGAAGCGCCGTGATTATCGCCATTATGTGTTTAATCGTGAAGGCAAGCCATGCTATGCATGTGGAGAAACGATCTTAAAAATAATGAAAAACGGACGAAGATTGTATTATTGTCCGTATTGTCAGTAAATAACCTTTGCTTTTTTGGCGTCCTTCCGATAAATTAGGGAGGGGTCTGCTGATTAGGCAGAGAGTGAGGTAAATATGTTAAAACGCTTTTTTGCTTACTACGTTCCGCATAAGCGCTTGTTTTATATTGATTTCTTTAGCGCGATCGTAGTAGCAATTCTAGATTTGATTTTCCCGCTTGTGGTGCAGTGGTTTATTAATACACTCTTACCAGAACAAGAATGGGGAACGGTTGTATGGGTATCAGGTGCCCTATTAGGAACGTATCTTGTGAGTGCATACTTACAGTACAATGTAAATTTCCTTGGTCATAAACTTGGAATTAACATTGAAACTGATATGAGGCAGGATTTATTTGAAAGTGTACAAAGACAGTCGTTTCGTTTCTTTGATAATACAAAGACTGGGCATATTATTAGTCGAATTACGAACGATTTGTTTGATATTGGTGAACTTGCTCACCACGGACCGGAAGATTTATTTATTGCGGTCATGACGTTTGTTGGTGCATTTAGCATCATGTTTTACGTTAATCCAAGCTTAGCACTTGTGGCACTAATCTTTGTTCCAATTTTAATTGCCTTAATTACATACACGAATATTAAGATGAATAAAGCGTGGAGAAAGATGTACACAGAAATAGGCGATGTAAATGCTCGGGTAGAAGACAGCGTGTCAGGTATGCGTGTTGTTCAATCGTTTACAAATGAAGCCCACGAAGTAGAGACGTTCCGTGAAAATAATAAACGCTACCGTAACGCAAAAGTAGGCGGCTATAAAGTCATGGGCTACACCTCTTCAGGAATTTTCTTGGCGACTCGTTTGATGATTCTTTCAGTGCTTATTTACGGTTCATGGTTGTTATATGTCGGTACGATTGATGTAGGAGAATTCGTGCTCTTTATTCTTTATATTAATATTTTGTTTAAACCAATTGAAAAAATTAGTGCGATTCTTGAGCTTTATCCAAGAGGCATGGCAGGGTTTAAACGCTTTACTGACTTAATGGATGAAGAAGTCGACGTTGTTGATAAGGATCAGGCAAAAACAGCGCCAGTACTTGATGGAGCGATTGAATTTAACGATGTGACATTCGGTTATGAAGAAAATCGTCCTGTTTTAGAAAATGTCGACTTGTACATTCCGGCTGGAAAAACTGTCGCGTTTGTTGGACCATCTGGTGCAGGAAAAACGACGATCAGTTCATTAATTCCGCGATTCTACGATATTAATAGTGGAAGCATCATGATTAACGGTATGGACGTAACAGATATGACAAAACAGTCATTGCGTTCACAAATCGGCATTGTTCAGCAAGACGTGTTCTTATTTAGCGGGACGTTGCGTGAAAACATTCGTTATGGAAACTTAGATGCAACGGATGAAGAGATTTATCATGCTGCTAAGTTAGCAAACTTAGACGCACTTGTTGAAACCCTTCCGAATGGCTACGATACGCAAATTGGCCAGCGTGGACTTAAGCTCTCTGGCGGGCAGAAACAACGGATTGCGATTGCGCGTACATTCTTGAAGAATCCGCCAATTTTAATTTTGGATGAAGCGACGTCCGCACTCGATACAGAGACTGAAGCGCTTATTCAGCAGTCATTAAAAGAGTTAGCAGAAGATCGTACGACCCTTGTCATTGCGCACCGACTAGCGACAATTCGTCATGCAGACCACATTGTCGTTGTCACAAAAGACGGGATCGTTGAACAAGGTACGTATGAAGAACTAATTCAACAAAATGGTGTGTTTGCCACACTAAACAGCATTCAAATTAAGCAATAAAGATCGATTAAAGCAAATCATCACTAGATGATTTGCTTTTTTTATGCATAAGCTGCCTTCATTTGGAAAAGATAGATGTGAAAGAATGATAAAGGAGCTGTATGTAAAATGGATGAAAAGCATAAGTCCCCTTCATTTGGAACAGGTGTGACAGGTGCAGGCGATTCACTCGATCAGCGCAAAGCATCGAATGAGAAAGACGAAACGCTGACTAACCGTCAAGGTCACCCTGTAAAGGACAATCAAAATGTTCGAACAGTAGGAAACCGTGGTCCGACAACACTTGAAAACTATGATTTCTTAGAAAAAGTAAGCCACTTTGACCGAGAACGAGTACCTGAGCGTGTGGTACATGGTCGTGGCGCAGGAGCACATGGGTATTTTCAATCGTATGGAAAAGTAGGAGACGAAGACATTTCCAAGTATACGAGGGCAAAAGTTTTCACAAATACAGAAGTGCAAACACCGGTTTTTGTTCGATTTTCAACTGTTATACACGGCACACATTCACCAGAAACGTTACGTGATCCACGAGGATTTGCGGTTAAATTTTATACGGAAGATGGGAACTGGGATTTAGTCGGGAACAATTTAAAGATTTTCTTTATTCGTGACCCACTTAAATTCCCTGATATGGTTCATGCGTTTAAGCCAGACCCAGTAACCAACCGTCAAAGCATGGAGCGCTTCTTTGACTTTGTTTCCTCAAGTCCAGAAGCCACGCATATGATTACGTTCCTATTCTCTCCTTGGGGCATTCCGGCGAACTATCGGAATATGCAAGGTTCTGGGGTTCATGCCTATCGCTGGGTAAACGAGGAAGGGAAAGCGGTTCTTGTTAAATACCACTGGGAACCTGTACAAGGTATTAAAAACTTAACGCAAAAAGAAGCGGATGAGATTCAAAGTCAGAACTTTAACCATGCGACACAAGATTTATATGAAGCCATTAAAGAAGGCAATTACCCAGAGTGGGAACTATATGTTCAAATTATTGAGGATCACGAGCATCCTGATCTTGATTTTGATCCACTCGATCCAACAAAACTCTGGTACAAAGATCAATTTCCATGGCATAAAGTCGGTAAAATGGTCTTAAATAAAAACCCAGAGAACTACTTTGCTGAAGTCGAGCAAGCCGCTTTTGGAACAGGTGTCCTCGTTGATGGCTTAGATTTCTCTGATGATAAACTATTGCAAGGGCGTACGTTCTCTTACTCGGATACGCAGCGTTATCGTGTTGGCGCGAATTACTTGCAGCTGCCAATCAATGCACCTAAAAAACGTGTGGCAACAAACCAGCGCGATGGTCAAATGGCGTATCAAGTTGATTCACCACCAAGCAACAACCCTCATATTAACTATGAACCATCAGTAATTGGCGGATTAAAAGAAGCAGAGAAGACAGGGAAAGATCATACCCCTCATGTCTCTGGCGAAGTAAAAGGCGAAGCGATTGATCGACCAAATAACTTTGGTCAGGCTGGTGAGACGTACCGTCGCTTAGCAGATTGGGAAAAAGATGAGCTAATTTCCAATTTATCTGGTGCATTAGCCGATGTTCACGATGCAGTCCGCGAACAGATGATTAAAAACACAACAGAAGCCGATGCAGACTACGGAAAGCGACTGAAAGAAGCGATTACAAAAGAACGAGAAAGCATGGAAGACCGGAAAGAACAAAAGGTCGACGAAGCGAAGCAAGACAGTCAACCATCTGACCCGTATTAAGAAAAGAAGAAGCTGTCTCAGTGGAGGCAGTTTTTTTTTGGATGAAAAACGAGCGTTATGCCTGTTTTGATTCAAAATCTAGCAAACACCCTGACACGTTAATAGTTTTTGCATATGAATAGCATGTGGCGTAAAGCGCTGCATGCTTTTTCGCATCGGTAATGGATGCGGACAAGCACCTAAATTTCAAAGGAGGAGAAAAGAATGACAAGAATTTTTCTAGATCCAGGACATGGGGGAAGTGACCCAGGTGCAGTAGGAAACGGGTTACAAGAAAAAACGCTAACACTAGCAATTGCAACACGTATTCGAGATATTCTACTAAATGAATATCAAGGTGTTGAAGTTCGTATGAGCCGAACAAACGATGTATTTGTCGGGTTAACCGAACGGACACAGCAAGCCAATGCATGGAATGCCAACTACTTTATGTCCATTCACATTAATGCAGGTGGTGGTACAGGCTTTGAATCGTTTATTCATAAGAATGCAGGAGCAGAAACGGCGCGTCTGCAAGGCATTATTCATCCTGCCATTATGCAACAGATGAATGTGACGAACCGGGGTCAAAAACGAGCAAACTTTGCTGTGTTACGAACGTCTAATATGCCAGCAATCTTAACAGAAAATCTCTTTATAGACCGTGCAGCAGACGCAAATCTTTTAAGAAGTTCCGCTTTCTTAGATCGTGTAGCGAGAGGACATGTAAATGGACTAGCACAAGCGTTTAATTTACAGCGAGGTGGTGGCGGTGGTGGAACCATCTACCGTGTCCAAGTCGGTGCATTCTCCGTTCGAGCCAATGCGGACCAACAGCAAGCACGATTAAGAGCAGATGGCTATGAATCGATTATTATACAAAGTGGTTCTCTGTTCCTCGTGCAGGCAGGTGCCTTTTCAGTCAGAGCGAATGCAGATGCACTTGCGAGTGAACTGCGTGGGCGAGGGTATGATGCCACTGTTGTGAGTGGATAACAGGTTAAAATAAACGTGACCTCCGCTTTAAAGCGAAGGTCACTTTTTTCGATAGTTAAGATAAATTTTTATTTAGACTGTCTTTATTTTGTCTTTCTTCCGGTCAGTCGCCACTGTAAATCCAGCAACGCCCAAGGCAATAAGACTAATGAGCGCTGCTAATGTAAAGACATGCTGGAGTCCAAATTGTTCTGCAGCAAAACCAGCTAGGTATGGTCCGATAAAAATGCCGATCGCATAGATAGATTGGTAAAACCCCATGACAGATGTCTTCAGAGACGCTGGGGCAAGACTGGCAATTTGAGATAATAAGAGTGGCAGGACAATCCCAATTGTTAAGCCGATAATCGCGTGCAATAAGCTTATGGAAAAGAGTTCTGTCGCAAGTGGCATACAGAAGAATGTAATCGTTGTAAGGATTAAGCTGCTAATAATGAGCCTTTGTTCCGCATGAGGAGCTACATTCATCACCGCAACAAGGATGGATGCTCCTGCATGTGGCACAAAAAACGCGACCATGACCCAAACCATCGCTCCTTCTGAAATTCCCTGGGCTCCGGCGTAGACCGGGGTGAAGCCAAAGATTGAAATAAACAAAAGTGCGTGAGTGAATAAAGAAATCAATGTGATAGGAATCAGCTTTTTCACTGATAATGTTGAACGAATAATAGAGCGAAATGATCCATTGACACTAGAACGGTTTTTGTTTGGAACAACTTTTACAGATAAAGCGAGAATGAGTCCGATGAATGCTGTGATAATTCCGACCCAAAACGGAATAGCAAAGCCCATCCACTCTACAAGCAAGCCCGCTGTAAGCATGCTAATAAACTGTGGCATGACCGTGGCAAATTGCAGCGTCCCCATTGCTTTTCCGGTTTGATCTGGGCGGAAATAGTCTGCATACATGATGGTGGCCATGACCCACATAGCAGCGGTAACACCGGCGAGAAGCCGACCGATCAATATCCATACGAAAGACGTAGAAAGTAAAAGAATAAAGCCGCTAATGATCGCAACGACAAACCCACCAACATAAAAGTGTTTTTTTAACGTCACGAGTTTGTCGAGTAAGACCCCGAGTGGAAAGCGAAGCAATACTTGTGTGATGCCATAACTTCCAAGAATAATGCCTATCAAGCCGTAACTAAAAGGAATGGACTCTAAATAAAGGCTGAAAACAGGAACGTAGCTATATGTAGCAAGCCAGAAGCAAAAGACAGATGCGAGAAAAATAATGTGATGTATGCGTCTAATTTGTGTATCCACAGGTGATTCCTCCTTACCTCATTTCATCTTAACACCTTTTTTCCAAGTGATTGTAGCAGGAATTCATTTTTTTAAAGCGAAGAAACATAGAATGTAAGGATTGTGATGAAGGAGGATGTTTATGTCTAAGTCAACGGAGATTATTAAAAAAACAGAGGAATATGGTGCTAATAACTATCATCCCTTACCGATTGTCATTTCGAAAGCGCAAGGTGTGTGGGTTTGGGATGCAGAGGGCAATCGATATCTTGATATGCTAAGTGCCTACTCAGCGCTTAACCAAGGGCATTGTCATCCAAAACTAATTCAAACGCTAAAAGACCAAGCAGAACGGGTTACGCTTACGTCCCGTGCATTTCATAACGATCAACTGGCCCCTTTTTATGAAAAAGTGGCAACGTTAACGAAGAAAAACATGGTGTTGCCAATGAATACAGGGGCAGAAGCGGTTGAAACGGCCTTGAAGGCAGCGCGTCGTTGGGGCTACCAAGAGAAAAAAGTGGTGGCGAATAAAGCAGAGATTATCGTGTGCGCCAATAATTTTCACGGACGGACACTTGCGGCAGTCTCACTTTCTTCAAGTGACGAATATAAGCGTGGGTTTGGTCCGTTGTTACCAGGTGTAAAAGTCATTCCTTATGGCGATGAAAAAGCGTTGGAAGAGGCGATTACAGGCAATACGGTGGCATTCTTGGTTGAACCGATTCAAGGGGAAGCGGGCATACTTATTCCACCTGACGGTTACTTAAAAGAGGTTCGTCGTATTTGTACAGAGAACAACATTCTCTTTATTGCGGACGAGATTCAAGCAGGTTTAGGCCGAACAGGAAAATGGTTTGCGTGTGAACATGAAGGCGTCGAGCCAGATATGTATATCCTCGGAAAGGCGCTTGGAGGAGGGATCTTGCCGATATCTGCAGTCGTGGCGAATAAAGACATTCTAGGTGTGTTTGAGCCGGGTTCACACGGGTCAACGTTCGGAGGTAATCCACTTGCGTGTGCCGTATCCATTACCGCGCTGGAAATTTTGGAAGAGGAATCGTTGTTAGAGAATGCTCAGGAACTTGGCGATTATTTTATAAAGGAATTGAAAACGTTAACGCACCCTTCTATTAAAGAAGTACGTGGGAGAGGCTTATTCATTGGAATTGAGTTGACAGAATCGGCTCGCCCGTTTTGCGAGCAGTTGAAAGAAAGAGGACTGTTATGCAAAGAAACCCACGAAAACGTCATTCGCTTTGCGCCGCCATTGATTATTACGAAAGAAGAACTGGAACATGCGTTAGAACAAATTAAAGAGGTGTTATCTGGGAACGATTCAGAGTAAAGACCGACTTAATCGTTCGTGATAGGCTTTAATGACGCAATAAATAATGATAGACGATGAAAGCGTCCATACCGGGCGCTTTTTTTGTTTAGATATGGTTTTGTGAGGGGACCTTATTTGAATTCAAGGAAAAACAAGAGTATACTTTTGTTGACTTATATGCTTGAAAGCGTAAACCATAAAGGAGCAGAAAGATGTCTGAACATATGAAAACAATCTTTGATTTTGTTAAGCCGACTCGTTATCGCTATATCCACATTTGCAAAGAATGTGACCAACCGAGTTTCTCGAACGAGTCTTCTAGCGAGGAGCCGTGCATCCGATGTGGTGCCAATGCTTATCATGTCACGCCTTATTATAATCCCTCTGAAGACTATGCACTTGATGTTGATTATTATGCGATTACGATGATGTATGCACTTTGGAAAGAAGGGCTTCATCAAACTCAAGTTGTTTTTGATGACTTTTATCGGAAAGCCCCTTTTGTTCGAGGCGTTGGCGAATTTAGTACAGAGTTAGGTGGCTATGTCGCGTTCGGTGGACTTGGACATTTAATTGATACAATCGAAAACTTATACTTTAATGAAAGTGATATAAATTACTTACGAGAGCAATCAGAAGGTTTTGATGAAGCGTTTCTCGATGATTTACGAAAGCTCCGTTTTAGTGGTGATTTACATGCTGTTGAAGAGGGCAATATTGTGTTCCCAAATACGCCGCTTATCCGAATTGAAGCTCCAGTTTGGGAATGCATTTGGATTGAAGCGATGTTGTTAAACATCATTAATGCTGAATCACTCGTGCTCACAAAAGGCGCACGCATTAAAACGATTGCGGGCAAAGACGGCTTACTAGAGATGGGCAAAAGACGTGCGCAAGGTAGAGATGCCAGTGTGAATGGTGCAAAAATGGCCTACATCGCTGGTTTTGACGCGACGAGTAACGTAAAAGCGGGTAAACAATTCTCGATGCCGATCACAGGTACACAAGCGCATGTGTTTATTATGTTTCACCCTTCCGAATTGGAAGCTTTTCTTGCGTATGCGGAAGTATTCCCGCAGAAAACCATTCCACTCTTAGATACGACTGACACATTAGGAAGTGGATTGCCGCATGCGATTGAAACAGCTCGTCGACTAGAAGAAAAAGGATATGAGATGACGGCCGTTCGGTTGGATAGTGGGGATTTGGCTTATTTATCTAAAAAAGTTCGCAAGCGTCTTGACGAAGAAGGATTGGAGCATGTAAAGATTGCGGCAACCAACGATTTAGATGAATACACAATTGCGTCACTGAAACAGCAAGGCGCAAGAGTAGACATTTGGGGTGTTGGAACAAAGTTTATCACAGCGTATGACAACCCTGCTCTTGGTGGTGTGCATAAGATTGTAGCGAGACGCCCATTGCATTCGGAATTAGAATCAGACCAATATACAAAAGATGACTGGGTGGCGTTAATTAAGATCTCTGAAAGTATCGAGAAGATTTTAAATCCAGGAAGAAAGAAAGTCTACCGCTTGTTTGGAGACGATGGGATGGCAAAAGGAGATTATGTTTGTTTAGAACATGAATCGTTAGAAGGAAAAGAGGAAATTCTCCTAAAACATCCACGCAACCCATTAAAGGCGAAGCGAATTCGTGACTTCCAAGCGGTGGAATTGTTACAGCCGATCTTTGAAGGCGGAAAGCTAGTTTATGATGTTCCTTCCCTTCGTGAAGTCCGTGACTATCATGCTTTTCAAAAACAATCTTTTTGGGAAGAATATCTTCGCTTAGAAGTACCAGAAGTGTACCCAGTATCCTTATCAGATGAATTGACAGAGATGAAAAACCAGCTCATTCATGAAAAGCGAGAAGGGTAACATTCCTTTCACTCTTTATAAAAAAGTGCTCCATGAGGAATTCTCGCTCATGGAGTTCTTTTTTTATAGCCACTTCTGTAAAAACTCAAATGATTTTTCGTAAGCTGCTAGATTATTCTCGTAGCGAACAAAGAAATGACCTTCATTTTCAAAGTATAAAAAATCTACAGGATGGTTGCGTTGTTGAAGTTGCTCAACAATTTGCTCTGCCTCAGAGATTGGCACACGTGGATCATTTCGACCGTGTAGAACAAGAAGAGGCGCTTCAATTTGATCGACTTTATGGATCGGGTCGATGTTGTCAAAGAAATCAATATCTTCTTCAAGAGAGCCATACTCTGCTTCCCGCACTTTCCTTCTCCATATACTTGTATTCTCTAAAAATGATTTGAAGCTTGAAATACCGACGATATCGATGGCGGCAGCCCACTGTGTTGGGTAATGAGTGATTGCTGCTAGAACCATAAAGCCGCCGTAGCTTCTTCCCATCACCGCAATTTTATCTGGGATGGCTAGCTCTTGCGCTTTTAACCATTCTGCTAGTTCATTTAAATCACGAACCGAATCCATCCTGTTCCGTTTATCATCTAGATGATGAAATCGCTTTCCGTAGCCAGTGCTTCCACGTACATTTGGTGTGCAAACAGCAAAACCTTGTGAGACAAAGTACTGAAGAAATGGGTTATAAACAGAACGAATCTGGCTTTCGGGACCACCATGGACAAAAATAACGACGGGATGCGGACCTTCTTCTGCTGGTTTGTAATAGAAAGAAGAAATCGTTTCGCCATCTGAACTTGTAAACATCACTTCTTCTGATTGCGTTAAGTGTGGGGTGATGTGACGAGCCTTCGTACAGTTTTCAACAGCTTGCAATTGTTTTTTCTCGATTTCATAGCACCAAATAGAGGTTGGATGTAAGGCACCGTTTAATGAAAATAGGACGTGGCTTGTATCTTTAGAAAACGAAAAACTTGAAACAACACCTTTCTCAATCGAAAGTTTCGTTTCTTGCCATGCTGGAATATGGGTAAGGTACGCTTCGGAAACGCCCCCTTTGTTTAGCGCATACGCTAAATATGCCCCATCCTTACTTAACACGAGTTCTTCATAATCATAATTAGCTGTATATAGCCACTCCAGCGCTTTCGTTTCAACGTGAATGCGTGCAACGCCGCTATATTCTCTACCAACGTTACTAATGCAATAGATGTACGTCCCTTCTTTATCAAAACAAGCATTAGTAAAATGAGCTTCGCCGTTATGTAGTGTGAGCCATTCAATGGTTTTGGTTTCTAAATGTAAGAGGCCTAGATCATTATCTAAATTTGTCGATGTTTTTTGGATCAGTAGCTGTTTTCCATTAGGATGAAACGACACTGGGTCGTGGCGACCATCCTCTTCATAGACACATTCTATTTCAAATGTATCGGTACGCTGGGTATAGACATCAAAAAACTGGGGATGCCGACGGTTGCTGCTCCATGCAATCGTTTGTTTATCAGGTGAGAGCCCACCGTATTGATGGATATGAGCGGGATCGTCTGTTAATGGTAGCAGATCCTCCTTATTTTTAACTAGGAAGAGTTGTTGTTTTTCATTAACACCATGATCCATACCGATTAGAATGTCATCACCAACGTATGTGGCAAACATGATTCGTTCGGATGTTTCAATCAACCGGCTAGATGACTGCGTGGTTAAGTTGTATTCGTATGCTTGAGGCAAACCAGATGCATCATTTATGTAAAGAAATCGATCAGATTGAACCGGATGAAAAACAGGACTTGATGCGGTATCAATCGTAAGAAAATCTGAAAGCTGCATGAAAACCATCCTCTCTCATTTAAATTGATTTAATGATAACTTTTTTCGCGCAATTCTTCAAATATCAACATTGAGACTTTAGAAAGTAGAAGCACTAGCCGAAATAGTAGATGAGAAGATAGAGGTGGGGGAAATATGAAGCAGAAAAACATAAGTTTAAAGTGGAAATTAATGTTTGCATTTGGATTGATGTTACTTATACCAAGTCTCGTAATTGGGGTGTTTTCGTATTTAACAACGCGCGATAATGTTGAAGAAACGATGCATGCACAAGCGGAACAAATGACGTCCAACGTTCATTCGTCTGTACAGCAATATATGGAGTTACAGACAGAGTTGGCTTTTTATATGGGGAGTACGGTAGATGGGTCCCAGTCAGCGGATGAACTTGCATCGGAGCTGGACGCTTTGCTTAGAGAAAATGAACGAATTCATGAGCTTTATATTGTAAATAGCTCTGGAGAAGGGGTTGCGATTCAACCGGATGGGAATACGGAAGATGTCGCGAATACGGAAGACTTAGCCGACAATTATGGCATTCATGAATTTACGTGGCTACGAGACGTGATTGCAAGACAAACCGATGTTGCGGTCAGTGAACCATTTTTTAATAGCGAAGAAGATGCGGATATTATTTTCGCTTCGTTATCAAGTGATCGAGAGCATGTTGTCGCGATGCGTGTTGATTTTAATCCGATTTTAAACTATGTGGCAGATGCGTCAATTGGGAGTACAGGCTACTTATTCTTAGTTGACCACCTTTCAAGAGTCGTCTATCATCCGGTGCTCGAATCTGGAGAATACATACCCGCTACTCTTAGTTCTTTATTTGTCGAGGAAGGCGAAGCAGGACAATTTCAGTTTCAAATGGATGAGGGGGAGCCAAGAGAAATTACGTATGATACGGTTTCACCTACAGGATGGATTCTCGCAGGTGCGATGTTGCCGAATGAAGTTCGGCAACTAGTGGAACCAATTTTAATTACGATGATTATTGTTGTTGTCGTGACGCTTATCATCGGATCCGTCATTATTTTTGGTGTAGTTCGTGCGATTGTACGTCCGATTGCCGGCTTATCAGAAGTGGCGGCGGTTATTAGTAAAGGAAATTTAAGCTCTACCTATAAAGTGAAATCAACCTTTAGAGATGAAGTGGGTGTGCTCGCAGAGTCTTTTGATGAAATGAGGCAATCCCTTATTGCGACGATTACAGGGATTCGAGATAAATCAACGTATTTAGCAGCTTCATCAGAAGAACTCCAGGCAAGTACAGAGCAGAATATGCAGGCAACCGAGCAAATTACGTTAGCCATTCAGGAGGTATCTGGCAGTGTGGAAGAGCAAACTTCGAGTATGGATCAAGGCAAGTCTGCTGCAACAACCATTTCAACTGGAATCCATGGCATCCAGCAATCAACGACTCTTGTAACCGAAGCGGTAAAAGACGCTGTACAAGCTGTGCAAACTGGACAAGAAGGGATAAAAAGCAGTGTCGAACAAATGAATACCATTCAACAAAAAGTACGATCCATTTCTACGACTGTTGAAAGCCTAGAGCAACAAGCAGGAACGATTAGCCAAGTTAGTCAAATGATTTCTGATATTGCAGAACAAACGAATTTGCTCGCTTTGAACGCATCCATAGAGGCTGCACGAGCAGGTGAAAATGGACGAGGCTTTGCTGTTGTCGCGGATGAAGTTCGAAAATTAGCAGAGCAATCAAATAATGCGGCCAAAACCGTGCAGGAGCACATCAACAACGTGCAGGACGAGACACAAGTTGTTGTACAAGAAATGATTGCTGGTGAGGGAGAAGTCGGAAAAGGTGTGACCATTATTGAAGAAGCAGGGCAATCGTTCTCTTCAATAAAAGCACATATGAATCAGGTGACAGAGAAGATTTCCCTTGTTACAGAAGAAGTGAAGACAATGGCTAATCAGACAGAGCAGTTCATTCAGTCTTATGACCAAATTTCAACTGCGAATGAAACAACTTCTGCAAGCATGCAAAATGTATCGGCATCGACAGAAGAACAGCTCGCTTCAATGGAGGAAATTTTGAGCTCAACGACGAACCTTGCAGAACTAGCAGATGAACTAGAAGACATGATTGCTAAATTTGAGTGGAACGACTAATTTCGACAGCCTGTTAAATGAGTTTGGCGTCGTTCTATACCAATTCAACGTTTAAGGATGCAAGGAAAAAGGAATGAATAGTACATCCCTGTTGAAAACGAGGTGGACGAAACATGAATAAACTCATATTAGTTTACAAAGATGAAGATTTGAACCAACCAAAAGAAGTTTGGGTTGGTGGTGAAGCAAATGATGAAGAGAATAACTCAACATTTGAGGCAATTGCAGCCGAGTTTGATGAATATAAGGTAGAGGCAACAGAGAAGAATGAACCGCATATTACATTAAAGCTTGAGCCTATTGATGGTGAAGAACCTAGTTCGTATGTAAGAGATATTACTTTAAAAGCAGAGCAAAAAGACAATGTTGTACAAGTATTAAAGCAACGAGTTGAATAACAGGAAGACGGCGCCCCTCTTAATGTACGAGGAGCGCCGTTTTTTTGTAGTAGGTATTGTCCGTTACTTAAAAGAAATCATGTAAAGTAGGTTGTTCGGTTGGTAACGTTTGTAAAAAAGCGTGAACATCATTGCGTTCGCCGGTTATCAGTCCTGTATCTCTAAAAAACTCCGGACGTCTGTAGCCCATTAATAAGCTCGATGCAACTTGTATCGTCATAAAAATGGTCGGCGGTGCACTCGTTGGTTCGCACGTAACATGGCTCTCTTGAATCGATAAAGAGAACGTCTGATCATTCCATGCAGCACATTCATCTTGAATGCGAATCGTAAATTGCCCCTCTTCTTTAAATGGGAGCATGGCTATAAATTGCGAGAAGTCCACGATTCGCGCCATAAAGTACGGTTTCGTTTCCGCTGAAGTTAGCGGGTCCGGTAAGAAAAAATGCATTCCTTTTGATTCAGGTACAGTGAGGGTAGCTTCTTGAAGCATAGAGTCGTGCTGACCAATGAAGTGAAGCAACGCCTTTAAAGCGGCTTGATTTACGTAGACAAACTCTTCTGTTTTCCACTTTGAATTCTCTATGTGATAAACAATGTATCCCATTGGTGTACCATCGGCATCTTCATAAAGAACCGTTTCATTTTCTTTAAAGCCTTCTTGCTTTCTTGCCCACCAGTCATCATCTCGATGGAGCATGCCGTGACAAATGCTTTGTTCATAAACGGTTTTTATACGAGAATCTGTATAGGAAGTTCGATTCAATGAGCCCTCAATGTTTGGGAGAGGAAGAGGGAGTTGGTCTTTCCTTAACGTGTAGGTCACTTCATCACATAAGATCTCCCACCCAAATTTTCGATAAAACGGTACGGAGAATGGGGCTAAATAAGAGATAAGCTGACCGTTTTCTTTCATTTGTTCAAGGCTATGGAGCAAGAGTTTACGGACGCTCCCTCTTCTTCGGGCCTCCGGGTAGGAGGCTACGCTAGCAATTCCACCCATAGGAATGATGGTATTGTACAAATGAATATGTAAAGATAATAATGTTAACTTTGAGATGATTCTGTCATTATCCTTGATACCAAACTGTGAAGCCTTCACACTTGCCCATTGCGTTCGTGCAAATTCCGTTTGTTCTTGCGTTGGTTTTGCTTGAAACGCATAGCGACTCAATTGAAAGGCTTCATCAAAATCAGCCGTTGTTAATGATTTCACTGTCATTCAATTCCCTCCTTCATACGTTCTAGTGTAACATGAGTCGTGAAGGATAAGAGACTATGATACAATCGAAAAAAGAAGAACATTTTGGAGTGATCATGATGACAAGTAAAGCAGTAGATTATTTACAAGCACACCGAGAAGCGATGCTAGATGAATTAAATGAGTTTCTAAAAATAAAAAGTGTGAGCTCCTTGTCAGAACATAAAGCAGACGTAGTGGAAGCCGCAAACTGGTTAGAGCGCCAATTGTTGCATGCAGGGATGGAAAAGGTGGAAGTGATCCCGACAGAAAAACATCCAATCGTCTATGGTGAATGGCTGAAAGCTGGTGAAGATGCGAAGACGATTTTAATTTATGGTCACTATGATGTGCAGCCAGTTGATCCTTTGCATTTATGGGAAACAGAGCCATTCCAGCCTACTGTTCGAGACAATAAACTATATGCTCGAGGCGCAAGTGATGATAAAGGTCAAACCTTCATGCATATTAAAGCAGTCGAAGCGATGCTTAAATCAGAAGGTGAGCTTCCGTTTAATGTGAAGTTTTTAATTGAAGGAGAAGAAGAGATCGGTTCGCCGAATTTAGATGGATTTGTTGAAGCAGAAAAAGAACGACTTCGTTCGGATGTACTTGTAATTTCAGATACACCGATGTTAGAACCTGGAAAACCTGCAATTTGCACAGGTTTAAGAGGGCTTGCGGCGATCGAATTAACGGTTAAAGGTGCAAAAGGGGACTTACATTCTGGCCTGTACGGTGGTGCAGTTCCAAATGCACTCCATGGTTTGGTAGAGCTTTTAGGCACAATGAGAAGCAAGGATGGCGATATTGCTGTTCCAGGTTTTTATGAAGGTATTGAAGCTTTAGCGGATGAAGAAAAGGAAAGTTTAGCTGCACTAGGCAGTGGAGATGAAAGCATGAAAGCCGAAACAGGCGTTTCAGCTCTTGTTGGTGAGAAAGGCTACACATCTCGTGAGCGGACTTGGATTCGCCCAACGCTTGAATTTAATGGAGTGTTTGGAGGCTTCCAAGGAGAAGGGGTAAAAACCGTTATTCCTGCAGAAGCAACAGCAAAGATTACGTGCCGATTGGTTCCTGGACAAGACCCAGAAGATATTTTAGCGAAAATTGAGCAACATATTGAGGCAAATACGCCAGCAGGTATGTCGGTTACGACGCAACGTCACGATACAGGCAAACCGTTCGCTGCACCGGTGACGGATCCAGCTTTCGCTGCGGCTGCTAGAGCGTATGAAAAAGTGTATCAAACAGAAGTAGCCTATACTCGAATGGGTGGATCGATTCCAGTTGTTGAGACTTTTGATGTACAATTAAACGTCCCAATCATCTTAATGGGCTTTGGACTACCTAGTGAGAACTTTCATGCACCGAACGAACATTTCCACCTTGAAAATTTTGATAAAGGATTGGAAACAATTCTTGCGTTTTGGGAAGAATATAACAAGTTAGGTTAAAACAAAAGGATGAGTAAATACTCATCCTTTTTCTCTTTAAAGGCTCTTTTGTGTTGAAGTTCAGAACACGACAGACCATTTCAGTTTGTAGTACACTAGGAGTGGAATGAGTGCATTGTGGGAAGGGGTCATGTAGCATGTCAACGGAAGAAAGACCAGAAATAAAATTAATCGCGCTAGATATGGACGGTACACTATTAAACGATAATCATGAAATCTCTCCTGGCAATCGAGAGGCTATTATCGAAGCGAGGGAATTAAACGTTCCAGTCATGATTGCTACCGGTAGAACGCGGGCAACGTGTGGAAGTTATGCGCAATCGTTAGGTCTGCAAACGTTCTTAGTTACGGCTAATGGCGGCGAAATTTATAACAAAGACGGCGATTTAATCCATGCTACACACTTACACGAAGATGCAGTGAATCATGTATACGAATTAAGAGAGCGATACGGGGCTCATGTATGGGCAGCCTCATCAAATGGACTATTTCGTGGTGACTTACCTGAGGATCGCCACAATTATCAATGGTTAAAGTTTGGATTTGATACAACCGATGATGGCGTCCGTAAAGAGATTGTGGCGGAACTAACTGAAAGAGGACTTACAGAAATAACAAATTCGAGCCCAACCAATATCGAGGTGAATGCCATTGGTATCAATAAAGCGAGTGCCATTAAATTGGTATGCGATGAGTTGGGGATTGATATGCAGCATGTGATGGCTGTTGGTGACAGCTTGAATGACATTGCCATGATTCAAGAAGCTGGACTGGGTGTTGCGATGGGAAATGCGCAAGATCTCGTGAAACGAAAAGCAGATTGGATAACGGCAACGAACGTGAACGATGGTGTAGCGGCCGCTATTCATCGTTGGGTGGTTTTACCGAAGATGGAAGCGAATAAAGAAAACCACAATGGAAATGATTTCTAATTGATTCTTAAGACGTCACTCTGCATACAGCAGGGTGGCGTTTTTTGTACATAGATTGTAAAAAGGAACGGAAAGATAAGGGAATAAGACTAGGTGAGTAGTATTTTTTTCTTTGACAAAAAGTAAATCAAAGTTGTTGACAATTTTGGACAAGGGAATTAAAGTTGCATTAGAGAAACTTTATTGTGGACAGGAAATAAATGTTGATTGTTGCATACAAATAGATATAGCGGATGGGAAAAAAGGAGGAAATCAGCATGAAGAAGCACGTATTAGGGTTTACAGTTTTATCAGTAGGGATGATGCTTGCTGCATGTAATGATGGAGATGACACAGGTGGAACGACGGACGAGACGGAAGGTACCATTGACGTCGTGGCTACGATTGGTCAAATTGGAGAGCCATTATCGGTTATTGCTGGAGATTTAGCGAATGTACAAACACTTATGGGGCCAGGCGTAGATCCACACGTGTATGAAGCGTCTCAAAGTGATATTCGGTTATTTCAGGAAGCAGATCTTATTTTCTACAACGGTCTTCATTTAGAAGCTCAATTAACGGACGTTTTTAATGGCGTGGATTCAAATGCGTATGCGATTGGCGAAACGGTTGATACAGGACATTTGCTTGAAGATGAAGAAGAAGCGGGCATGGATGACCCGCACATCTGGTTTGATGTAGTATTATGGGAACAAGCATTAGATTCAGCAGTTGAAGAATTAAAAGAAGTTTTACCTGAACATGCAGATGAATTAGAAGAAAACAAACAAGCCTATTTTAATGAGTTAGACGAATTATACACATATGCAACAGATACAATCGCACAAATTCCAGAAGAGCAGCGTATCTTAGTAACGGCACATGATGCATTTCAATATTTCGGCGAGATGAACGACATTGACGTTATGGGGATTCAAGGGTTAAGTACAGAATCAGAAGCTGGAATTTCTGATATTCAATCAACGATCGATACGATTGTAGAAAAAGAGGTCCCAGCTGTATTTGTAGAAAGCAGTGTAAATGATTCAACTGTTCAAGCTGTTATAGAAGGTGCTCAACAAGCCGGACATTCCATTGAGCTTGGGGGAGAATTATTCTCAGATGCAATGGGCGAAGAAGGCACTGAAGAAGGAACGTACATTGGCATGTATCGCCACAATGTCGATACCATTCACTCAGCTTTGACAGCCTCCGAATAACTTCTATGAGCGTGTTGAGCAGATTAAGGAGATGAACGACCATGAGTGTACTAGATGTAGCGAACATTAGTGCAGCCTATCGCAAAAACACAGTTTTGAAGAACGTTAGTTTTACGGTTGAAAAAGGTTCCTTGACAGGTATTGTTGGACCGAATGGCGCAGGAAAGTCAACGCTTATTAAAGCGCTACTTAACCTGCATCCACCTTTACATGGTCAAGTTCGATTCTTTGACTCAACATTAAAAAAACAAAAATCTCGCGTTGGCTATGTTCCACAGCGAGGTTCAGTAGACTGGGATTTTCCAACCAATGCATTAGATGTTGTGTTAATGGGGCTTTATCGTCATATTGGATGGCTTAGGTGGCCAAAGAAAAAACATAAAGAAAAAGCAATGGATGCCCTGCGGAAAGTAGGGATGGAAGATTTTGCAAAAAGGCAAATTAGTCAGCTATCTGGTGGTCAGCAGCAGCGCGTCTTTTTGGCTCGAGCACTCGTGCAGAACGCAGATCTTTATTTTATGGATGAACCGTTCGCTGGCGTAGATGCTGCTACAGAGCGAGCGATTATGGATATTTTGAAGCAACTGCGTCAAGATGGCAAAACCGTACTCGTTGTCCACCACGATTTGCAAACCGTAGCCGATTATTTTGATCACGTCTTGTTTTTAAACAAAACCGTCATTGCACACGGCAAAACAGAAGACATCTATACAACGTCGAATATTACGAAGGCGTATGGAGGCGCAGTGCACATTATTAAAGAGGAGGCACTATCTAATGGAGATTCTAGCGTCAATTAATTTTCAATGGGTGCTCCTAAGTGCAACGTTTCTTGGTATAGCTGCTGGAATGTTTGGTACGCTTGCTTATTGGAAGCGACAAAGCTTGATGAGTGATGCCCTTTCTCATGCTGCTCTTCCAGGTGTTGTGATCGCTTTTATGATTATTAATGAAAAGAATTTCTTTATTCTCATCTTAGGTGCAGCCATAAGTGCATTGCTTGGCGCATGGTTTATTCACGTCATTCGTACATCATCTAGAATAAAAGAAGATACGGCAATGGGAATTATCCTGTCTGTTTTCTTTGGAGCTGGTATTGTCCTACTTACCTTGGTCAATCGCTCTGGCGGGGGGAATCAAAGTGGTTTAGATACGTTTATCTTTGGTCAGGCTGCAAGCATGGTGCGAATGGATGTTTATACGATGGTCATTCTAGCTATTGTTGTCATCTTTCTCATTACACTCGCTTATAAAGAATGGAAGTTATTCTTATTTGATCCTGAGTTTGCACGAGGAATTGGTTTATCGTCACGAGGTATGGATATTGTCTATATGATTGGCCTCGTGACAACAATTGTCATTGGCATTCAAGCGGTAGGTGTTATTCTAATGGCGGCTTTATTAATTATTCCTGCCGTTAGCGCTCGATATTGGACACAGTCGTTTAAAGTAATGCTCCTATTATCGGGTGTATTTGGGGGCTTATCTGGAGCGATTGGAACATTCTTCAGTGCGCAAGGTCCTAGCTGGCCGACGGGACCATTCATTGTGTTATCGGCATCTGTCTTTTTCGTTTTTTCCTTGTTCTTTGGAAAAGAGAAAGGCTTAATTGCAGAACGCATTGAATTTAAAGCCCAGCAAAAACAAGCATTTGCCCAGAATGAAGCACCTGGTGTATTGAAAGAAGGTGGAGGCGAATGATTTCTTATGAAGGCTGGATTTTAATTACCGGTGCGCTAGTAGGAATTACGTGTGGAATCGTCGGTGCCTACTTGATCTTACGACGAATGGCGATGATGGCTGATGCGATTAGCCATACTGTACTTTTAGGTATAGTGCTTGCATTTCTGATTACGCAAAGTATGGAAGGTATGCACATGTTAATCGGCGCTGCATTAGCAGGGTTATTAACAACCTTTTTGGTACAGTGGTTTCATTCAAAAGGCGTACAGCATGACGCTTCCATTGGTGTCGTCTTTACGTCATTATTCGCCATTGGTGTTATCTTGATTTCGACTTCGGTTGGAAACGTGCACTTAGATGTACAGCACACGCTAATGGGTGAAATTGCGTTTATCCCGTTTAATACAACGACAGTGTTTGGCTTAGAAATTCCCGTGGCAACGTTAATGCTGGTGATCGTTCTGATCATCGTGCTAGCATTTATTCTTTTATTATATAAAGAATGGAAGTTGCTCGCATTTGATTCCGCTCTTGCACTAAGTTTAGGGCTACCAGTTATGTTCTTACATTATTTATTTATGGGGCTTGTCTCTATCACAACAGTCGCTTCTTTTGATGCAGTTGGTGCAATTATGGTAGTCGCCATGCTAATTACCCCAGCAGCTGCAGCTTATTTATGGACAGAGCGCTTGTCGGTCATGATTGTGCTGAGTGCTTTATTTGGTGCAGTTTCAGCGATAAGCGGCTATTATGTTGCTTACTGGATTGATAGTTCGATTTCAGGATCGATGGCAATGATGACAGGAGTGGTCTTTATTATAAGTTTTGTCTTCTCGCCTTCACATGGCTTATTGTCAAAATGGATTCGACCGAATAAAAAGAAAAACGAAAAAGCGCATGCATAAGCATGGGCTTTTTCATTGTAAGCTTGCTTGTTCCTGTAAAAATCGTAGCTCTTTAGAGAGTCGAGCAAACTCATCATGATTTCGGTCATCCAACGCTTTGTCAATCGCAGCCCGTAACCGTGTTCGTTCATTTTCTACATCCACATAGTCTAAAAAGGCATTGGTTTCTTTTTCGTCTTGTTGATTTTGTTTATATTGACGATAAGAGCGGTGGATAGGCGTTTCAAGCAATTGTCGATACGAATGATGGATGTCACGACCATAAAAATGGACAATCAAATAAATGGGACTTGATGGATGTGTGGTGATGTCATCAAGCGCTTTAGACACATCCTCCGTTTTTTGACCATCATACACGTAGCGGAAACCAGGTTCATCCGATTGAGTACTAGCAACAACAAGTGTGCGTCTTTGAGGTTGAATCGTTTCCGTTAACCGGAGTTTCGATAAAAGATGGGGCGACGATTGAATGTGTACAAGAAGTGCACGTGCGTCGCGATGTTTTAAATAATGATGATCAACAAACCATTTTAGAAATTGTTTCTTTCCTAAATCACTCAAGCGTCGTCCCTCCTCTCCTCGTTCTATTAAAACACGAAAGCAGCCGCATCTCTAGTTAAGAGAGCGGCTGCTGTATGTGTGCGAAAATTAGAATGTGAAGTTTTCACCTTGATTCGTAACCGCAACGATGACCTTACCTTGGTCAAGTTGTTCTTCAAGCTGCTCTGCTTCATTTTCGGAGAAACCTAATTCTTCAAACTTAGCTCGCAGTTCGTCCCCTTTGCTACGGAACGTATTCTTGATTGATGTGCCAAGTCCTGTTTCAGAAGCAGTAATTGTGTTTGCATCTGCATTATCTGCTACACGATCTGTGCGATCATCATCGTGAGTAATAACGTAAATATCGTCTTCCATCACGTTCTTTTCTTTCAATGCTTTAACAATCGTAACAACTTCTTCATCGTTGTAGAATTCTTTGTATACAGGTTTCATTTATATCGCCTCCTGATCTATAAAATACCCTAGGAAAAATTGAATGAAACATAAAAAGGATAGGACATTTGAATCAAAATAAGTTGGGACATCAAATGACTAAGGTAACCCGTTGTTGTTTTACGGTTCAAATCTGCTTCAGGAGGGCGCCCGCGGCTTGTTCACTTCAACAATAAAAAAAGCCCTTCAGCGGCTTCACTTTTTTCAGTGTCGACTTTGAAGGGACATCGTATCTTTGGATCAATTATCTTATAATCGTGTTACCTCGGTCTCTAAACCTTAAAACCTAGATGGCTGGCGGACGTTCTTCATTTTTGATAATCCGTTTTTCTAAAATAAACGGTCCAAAAGGCACAATGGATGCAAGTGTTGCAAGAACAGTCGTCTTTAAAGTCCATTGTTTACTAAAAAAGAAATTCACAACGAAGAGCATGTAAGCAATAAAAAGAACCCCATGTGCCATGCCAACAACGCTAACAAATTCAGGGACGTTCCATATGTATTTAAGCGGCATAGCTAAAAATACGAGTAAAATCAACGAAATCCCTTCAATATAACTTACCCATTTAAACATCAAACCCCACCTTTCTTACTTAGTATAGCAATCTTTTGGGACAATATGTGTAAGGAGTCAATGTGTCATAAGATTTTCACAGGTTTTATGAATCTATTCGTTCTGGCACCCATTGATAGGCATAGGAGACATCTTTATTTAGCTGTTTTGCATGCAGTTCCGCTTCAAAAAGATCATTGAAAACCAAGTCTTCATTGCTATCTTGAAGTTTAAATGATTTTGTTATACCGTCAATGGTACAGACAAGCTTGTACATGTCATCACTCCCATGGAGTTTTTTAATTAAGTATGCTCTTTTTAACTTGTAAAAGATAGAGTGAAAAGACATTTTTAATGAACGTTGTGACCGTTATTGAACAAAAAATAGATATGCTATACTACAGTTGAGGTGAGACCATGCATAAACGTACGACAATTGACCAAACCGTGGTGAATGAAAAAATAGAGAAACAAATAAAACAAGGATATCCTCTTCTTGAAAAAGATTGGTTTCAACTTGACCAGCACGAAGAGGGTACCCTCATTAATATAAACACGAAAAATAATCGCTTTTTAGCGAAAGCTTATATTGGAAAGCAAAATGTTGGCAGTGGTTGGGTGTTAACACGTGATCAAACGGAACAGATTAACCAGTCCTTTTTTACACGAAAGTTGAAAGAAGCGATTGAAAAGCGGTCGTCTTTTTTCCAAGCTAAAGAAACAACTGCCTTCCGCTTGTTTAATAGTGAAGGCGATGGCATTGGTGGGCTTCAACTCGATTACTACGCCGGTTATCTTGTGGTGACATGGTACAGCCAAGGGATTTACACCTTTAGAAACCTAGTGTTGCAAGCGATTCGCGATACGATCTCGTTTGAAGGCGTGTATGAAAAGAAACGGTTTGCCGAAGACGGGTCATATACCGGCGAGGATGACTTTGTAGAAGGGACACGTGGTGAATTTCCGCTGCTAGTAAAAGAAAACGGGATTACGTATGCCACGTACTTAAATGATGGTCCGATGACTGGAATCTTTCTCGATCAACGTCTCGTTCGGAAGCAAATTATGGACAAGTATGCCGTTGGTAAGCGGGTTTTGAATCTCTTTTCATACACAGGTGCATTTTCTGTCGCTGCAGCTATGGGAGGCGCAAGCGAAACAACAAGCGTCGATTTAGCCAATCGTAGTCGAGAAAAGACCGAAGAACAGTTTTCAGTGAACGGGATTGACCCTGAATCACAACGAATTGTCGTGATGGATGCATTTCGCTATTTTCAGTATGCCAAGAAAAAGGAACTCGTTTATGATCTTGTCGTTCTTGATCCACCGAGCTTTGCCCGCTCGAAGAAAACAACGTTCCGCGCTGCAAAAGACTATTCGAAATTAGTGGAAGAAACGATCCCTTTATTAAGCCGCGGTGGCGTACTTGTTGCATCAACGAATGCAGCGAACGTCACATCAAAGCAGTTTAAGCGGATGATACACGATGCGTTCCAAGCACACAATTTGTCGTACGGTATTCTCGAAGAACATCGCGTTCCTGTTGATTTTGCCTCCACGAGCGCGTATCCAAAAGGAAGCTATTTAAAAGTATTATTTATAAAAACAAAAGGATGATTTGATGAAGAAAAAAGCGATTTTAGCAGAAAAGCCTTCCGTCGGACGGGACATTGCCCGTGTACTTGGTGCCAATCAAAAGGGAAACGGCTTTTTTGAAGGAAAGGAATATATTGTGACGTGGGGGCTGGGCCATCTGGTTACACATGCAGACCCTGAACATTACGGAGAACAATATAAAAACTGGCGTTTAGAAGAGTTGCCAATGCTACCAAAGCGTCTGGATCTTGTCGTTATTAAGCAAACGTCTAAACAGTTTCATACCGTAAAAAAGGTGTTAAATCGTCAAGATGTCGGGGAAGTCATCATTGCAACGGATGCAGGACGTGAAGGGGAGCTTGTGG
Organism: Shouchella sp. JSM 1781072; assembly: GCF_041949915.1. Lineage (NCBI taxonomy): Bacteria > Bacillati > Bacillota > Bacilli > Caryophanales > Bacillaceae > Shouchella > Shouchella sp. JSM 1781072. The sequence continues at coordinate 649,636 of NZ_JBHFQE010000003.1, read as the reverse complement.
CTCGCTGGATTCTAGCGAAAGCCCACGTGAAAAAGCCGCTTAAACGGCTGTGGATTTCTTCTGTCACAGATAAAGCGATTAAAGACGGCTTTAAGAAGCTTAAAGATGGACGCCAATATGAAAACCTTTTTGCCGCAGCTGAAGCAAGAGCAGAAGCGGACTGGTATGTAGGGATTAATGGGACTCGAGCATTAACAACAAAGCACAATGCGCAGTTATCATGTGGTCGTGTGCAGACACCAACACTTGCGATTTTAGCGACACGAGAAAAGACGATTCAGTCGTTTAAGCCAACGCCGTACCATACGCTACAAGCGAATGTTGAAGGAGGCACAACATTCCGTTGGTATCATCGCAAGTCTGGTGATGAGCGGATATTTAATGAAGAAGATGCAAAAGCCTTAAAAGACAAAGTAAAAGGAAACGCGCTAACGATTACAAGCGTAAAAGCTAAGAAAAAACATACGTCTGCGCCAAATTTGTATGATTTAACAGAACTACAACGTGAAGCCAATAAGCGATATGGGTATTCAGCGAAAGAAACCTTAGGCGCCTTGCAGAAGTTGTATGAACAGCACAAAGCGGTTACGTATCCAAGAACAGACTCTCGTTTTCTTTCTTCTGATCTTGTCGACACACTTAAAGATCGCTTAAAAGCGATTGATGTTCAGCCGTTTCGAAAAACAGTGCTGGAAGCATCGAAACTTGGTATAAACCACGCCAAGAAACAGATGGTAAATGATGCAAAAGTATCAGATCACCATGCGTTAATTCCAACAGAACAAGCGCCACCGATAAGCGCCATGAATGATAAAGAAACCAAGCTTTATTATTTAATCGTTCGTCGCTTTTTGGCCAATTTTTTCCCGGCAAGTGAATCCGAGCAAACGGTTGTTGAAGCAGAGGTTGCCAATGAACTGTTCCGAACAAAAGGGGAGCGCATGATTTCTCAAGGCTGGCGTCAGAATGAAGACGAGGAACAGGCAAAAGAAAGCAAACTTCCGAAGTTTACAGAAGGAGAGAAGCTTTCTCTTAATAGTGTAGAGTTAAAACGTGGCGAGACGACACCGCCTGCTCGTTTTAATGAAGCCACGTTGCTTACCGCGATGGAAAAGCCTGCGCAATTTATGGAAGAAAAAGACGCGCAGATTTCAAAGACACTTGCTGAAGCAGGTGGAATCGGTACGGTTGCGACCCGAGCGGATATCATTGAAAAGCTGTTTTCAAGCTTTTTAATCGAAAAGAAAGGGAAAGATCTTTTTGTAACATCCAAAGGAAAACAGCTGCTTGATCTTGTTCCAGAAGAATTGAAATCACCAGCGTTAACGGCAGAGTGGGAGCAACGACTTGAAAAGATTGTCCAAGGGAAAGAGCAAAAGAGTGCGTTTATTGCCGATATGAAACAATACGCACAATCCGTCGTTGGACAAGTAAAAGCTGATACAACCACATTCCGCCATGATAATAAAACAGGTGAAAAATGTCCTGAATGTGGCAAGTTTCTCCTTGAAGTGAACGGAAAGAAAGGCAAAATGCGCGTCTGCCAAGATCGTGAGTGTGGCTACCGTAAAAACATCGCAATGACAACAAATGCTCGCTGTCCGAAATGTAAGAAAAAGCTTGAGCTTCGGGGTCAAGGAGAAGGGCAAGTATTCGCTTGTGTGTGCGGCCACCGTGAAAAGAAAGCCCAGTTTGAAGAACGCCGCAAACAAAGTAAAAATAAAAACGTCTCCAAACGTGAAGTGAATAATTATATGAAGAAGCAAAACAAAGATGATGATTTCTCAAACTCTGCTTTAGCCGATCAATTAGCAAAGTTAGGGTTAAATAAAGATAAATAAGATACTTCATTTGAATGAGTCTCAGAACTGATCCACAAGGTGAAACGTTCATTTTAAATGACGAACGCGAGCCTCAGCCATTCCGCAAAAAACGCTCCATTGTCTTCATACTCGCCCTTGCCAGCCAGTGTGAAACCAAAAAGAAGCATGTCGTAACGCGACATGCTTCTTTGTCTTTACAAAACGTTTATAATCCTTCATTTCATTCAAACACGGACTTTACATTCTTTTTGTAAAGTAAGGATGTAGGAAAATTAGTGGGTGAGGAGAGGATGACAGATGAAAAAGAAATGGACAGCCTATGGTTTAGTTGCTGCGGTGACAGTTGGATTAATCGGTACAACGACAGGTGCTTCGGCAAGCGACGATGGAAGCGTAAGCGAACCAAGTAACGGTCCAGCTAAAAATGTGATTTTCCTAATACCAGATGGATTTTCGCAAAGCTATGCGAACAGCTACCGAATGTATAAGGAAGAGAGCGAGCCAATCTGGGATGAAAAAGATATGCTCTCTGCTCACGTGAAAACGGAGTCCAATGATGCAGCGATTACCGATTCAGCAGCTGCTGGAACCGCTTTTGCTACAGGACAAAAAACAAACAATGGCGTTATTGGTCTTGGTCCAAATGGGCAGTCGTTGCCGTCGATTGTTGATGTGGCAAAAGAAAATGGGAAACGCACTGGACTTGTTGCAACATCTACGATTACACACGCGACACCAGCCGCTTTTGCAGCAGAAGTAGAGTCACGTGGGAACTACACAGAGATTGCCAAACAAATGATTGAAAATGAAAATATTGATTTACTATTTGGTGGAGGAAGAACAGAATTCTTGCCAGAAAGTGAAGGCGGCATAAGAGATGATGAACTCAATCTCGTCTCGTATGCAGAAGAACATGCCTATACATATTTAGAAACAAGAAGACAGTTGATGCAGTGGGATGGAGAGAGCGAAAAACTTCTCGGTTTATTTGCAGAAGAAGCGTTAGAACCTTCGTTGACGCAGCGCAGTGATGAGCCAAGCTTAGGTGAGATGACAGACACGGCAATCGACTTCTTATCACAAGAGGAAGACGGGTTTTTCTTAATGGTGGAAGGGAGTCAAATTGATTGGGCCGGCCACGACAACGATCCGCTTTATGCGATGACGGATACGGAAGCGTTTGAGGAAGCTGTAAAAGTAGCGGTTGACTATGCTGAAGAGCACGAAGATACGCTCGTCGTCATGGTGGGTGACCACGATACAGGTGGTATGGCTGTTCATGCAACAGACGAAGCCAACCCGACGATGTTAAATCAAGTACACGCACTAGGTGCTGATATTGCTGATTCGGTCACCCATAATTATTCGAATTTAGAAGACGTATTAAAAGAGAAAACGGAATTTGAGTGGACGGAAGAAGAAATAGACGACTTAAAAGAAGCTGACTCTTTGAAGCTTGCCATCAACGGTGCGATTAGTGAAAAAACAGGATTTGGCTGGTCGTCTTATGATCATACAGGCATTGATGTGCCCCTCTATGCGTTTGGCGCAGGAGCGGAGTCATTTGATGGTACGATTGATAATACCGATGTTCCAAAGAAAATGTTAGAAGCACTTGGGTTAAATGGATTATAAGCAAAAAAAGCCTCGCCATTCCAGTATCTTGGAGTGGCGAGGCTTTTCACTTATTTTTTAGATATATTCTCTACTAGTTCTTTAATATCGATACCGCTGGACGCTTTTAATGATTCCTGTAAACCGGCCATTAAGTCGGTTGCGTACCCCGTTACACGGTTGGCGCCACCATTTTCACCTGAACCTGTATCAACAACTGTGATTTTATCAATATTTGATAATGGAGAAGATACTTCTCTTGCGTACTCAGGTAACATTTCAATAATCATGCTAAGTTTCGCTGCTTCACCGTATTTCTCGAAGGCTTCGGCAATCTTTTCTTTTGCTTCGGCTTCAGCAAGACCTTTTAATCGAATAACATCTGCTTCTGATTCCCCGCGAGCACGAACGGCTTCAGCTTCAGCAAGACCATCCACGCGGACTTTCTCTGCTTCCGCTTTTGCCATCGCTTCAACGCGGTATTTATCCGCATCCGCTTCGGCGAAGTGCCTGCTTTTCTCCGCTTCTGCTGATTGTTCAACAGAGTAACGATCCGCATCGGCTTTCTTTTTCACTTCCGCATCATATTGACGCTCACGACGGGCGATTTCTTTTTCTTCTAGCTCAATTTGTTTTTGACGCTCGATAATTTGAATTTGCATTTGTTGCTCGGTTACTTCTTGTTTCGATCGTGCTTCTTGTAAGTGGTACGCTTGGTCAGCCTGGGCTTTCGCTTGCTCTTGCTCGCTGCGATAAGCTGCTACTTTTAATTGGTTATTCTTTTCTGATTCGGCAATTTCAGTTGCTCGCTCAATTTCAGAACGCTTCGCTTGCGTGTTCGCATCAGCTTGGCGAATACGGGTTTCTTTTTCCGCTTCCGCTGTAGCAATGTCTGCATCACGCTTCACTTGGGCAATTCTTGGCTTCCCAAGAGATTCTAAGTATCCATTTGTATCTCGTAAATCTTTAATCGTAAAGGAAACAATGACCAGGCCCATTTTCGCTAAATCTTGTGAAGCGACTTTCTGCACTTCTTGTGAAAAGCGCTCGCGGTTCTTGTAAATTTCTTCTACTGTCATGGAACCAAGGATTGAACGCAGGTGCCCTTCAAGTACTTCTTTGGCTTCTTGCTCTCGATCCTCTCTTGATTTTCCTAAAAACTGTTCCGCCGCAGTTGCAATTTCACCAATGGAACCTCCAATTTTAATGATGGCTGTACCATCGGCAATAACTGGAACCCCTTGTTCGGTATAGACTTCAGGCGTTTGAACATCTAATTTACTTGATAATAAGGATAAAGGCTTGGCTTGTTGAAACACGGGCATCACAAACGTACCGCCACCGCGAACGATCTTAATACGGTTGCCTGCATCATCCATGTTCACGTTTTTTCCACCTAAATAACTACCGGTCACAATAAGTGCTTCGTCTGGACCAGCTGTGCGGTATCTCGCTACAAAGACACCAACAAGCACCGCAAGAATGACGACGACAATCCCGATAATGACTAAAATTTCAATTCCCAACTACAATTCCCCCTTAAAGATTAAGATCATCTCGTGCTAATGTTGCGACGTAGGCAATCCCTTTTTCCATCTTCACAATGACCACTTCTGTACCTGACGGGATCACTTGGTTATGAAGACAAGCTGCCGTTTTTGCGATTGTGCCACTGTCGCTTCGCACAACAACTTCGCCAAACCCATCTGCTGGAACCGTCAAAATGACTTCCCCTTGCTTGCCTTCCAAATCCTCATCGCTGTATGCAACCGACTCTTCTGTATGTTGCAAAGGTGTAAGAATAAATAAGTTGAATAATGTCGCTAAACCTAAAGCGATTGCAATAGCGAGTAGACCAGCAACTAAGCTATCGAACGGCGAGAACCGCTCCAACAAATAAGCAGAAGCGCCAAAAAACGCAAGAGTGGACAGAATTAACGTCGGTGAGAGCCAACCATCAAAAATATCAAAGATGCCGTCCAAAACATCAGACAACAATACATAAATAACGGTCAGCCCACCACTAACTAGAAGGATTGTGAAGTAAATCGTTGTAAGCTCCATAATGTTCCCTCCTCTACCTAAGTCTACTTTATATACGGGAGGTATAGGATCAGAAGTTTCAAGAAAATGAAAAAATATTGAATACACTAATTGATTCAATTTCATCATTCGCGTTTGGTGCGAAAACGACGCACAATCTATTAAAATAGCGAATGCTTTTACCATAGGCACAAGCGCGACATCCGTTTGCGCTGCGTGGTCACTTGCGCTCACGGTGTCTTCTTTGCCTTGGGCACGGCCTCAGCCATTATAAAATCTATATCTTGTTAAGGTTTTGTCGTATCCACATAAAATTTTAGCAAAAAGTATATTGGGAAATATCAAATAAATCTTACATTTATTCTTTTTTACCAGTAAAATGGAACTAGATTAAGGGAGGAGGTGGTAGGATGCGAAAAACGATACCATCAGAAGATGTCGGTGCAAAAATTGTAGAATGGTATAGTTGCATTATTGCTCGATCGATGGACGATGCTGTTTTACTACATGAGGAAATTAAGCAGATGCTGAAGAAAATGGAGCCGAGCGACAGCATTCTTGCCTATTATTCACTTGTGGAATATCGATATACGATGATGAGGGATCAAACGACCGATGAACAAGCCGGTGACGAAATGATTGAACGGGTTTCCCCGGCCGTAAGTGAGTCACTAGACAACATGTTAAGGTATATGTACTATTTTGTAAGCGGTCAACATGAGTTTATACATCACCGTTACCGCTCTGCTATTCGCCTATTTCGCAAAGCTGAACGGTTGCTCGAGTATGTGAAAGATGAAGCTGAAGAAGCTGAATTTCAGTATTATATGGGGCTAGCGCTATTAAAGATTAATCACAATGCCTATGCTTGCTCGTACTTAGAAGAAGCGATTGTTATATTTAAACGTCTCGGTTATACAGAGCGAATTATTTTTTCTACAAACATCTTAGCAGGTATTTACTCAATATCCGATATGCATAACGAGGCAAAAGAAATTCTAAACGAAAACATGTCACTGAGCAGTAAGTATCCATATGCTAGACAGCTCGTAATTAATACTATGGGCATTAATGCTTATCGAGAAAGAGAATTCGAGAATGCAAAAAAACATTTTCAGAATAATTTATTAGCTGTAGAATTCCAAGATTATTTTGTCTTTGCACAAGCTCGTTATTGTTTAGCAAGAGTTCTTTTTTTATTAGGTAATCGAACAGAAGCTGAGGAAGAACTGAAACAAGCCTTACATGAGGTGAAGAAACATAAAAATGAAGAATTTTTGATTAGATGCAACATCCTGAAAAAAATATATGTGGAAAATTTTGAAGGTCTGGAACAAGAATTTGATTTGTTAGAAGAGCATAACATGCTTTATGCTTGTGAAGAGCTTTCTAAAGAGCTGTCGACAGTTTTTCAAGAAAAGGAAGAAATGGAAAGAGCACTTGGCTTTATGCAGCGTGCCTATCGTGCTAAACAAAAATCCCTTACGTTAGGAGTTGGGTCAGATTGAAAAAATATCTAATAGCAATTACTATGATTGGGATGATTGCCTTGTTTCCTTTATCAGATCAATCTGTAGCAGCGGATAGTGAGATTCAATCATACGTACACCCTATTGGTGGCCACTAGATATAAAAAGAGACATTAAGCTCTCACTGCAATAACTCTCGGACAAAAAGACTGAATACTGTATCCAGTATCAGTCTTTTTTGTATAGATTGTCTTAGGTTACTTCACCATCCCCCTTCTCCTGTGCTTCAATCTTTTTCACTTTACGGTAATGTGTCTGCATTCCCACATAAACACCAACAGCAATGACCGTAATCGCTAAAGCGACGATCCAAATCCAATACAAGAGTGAGATAAACATAGCGCCTATACCCATTGAACAACACCTTCCTTTTATTGTCATATCTTATAAGTACCCCTTACCCTACAATCCCTATAGTTAAAAGTATGAGAGAAGAAGAACTGTTTATGAGTTTGATTGATAGATGTGATCAATCTTTTCATAAAATAAATTTTGATCATTTATGACGTTATCTACACCTAAGTGAAGTTCACCATTTTGCTTTCGGACTCTGTACTGAATATTTTTTGAAGTAGCCAGATACTCATATGTTGTGCCGTCTTTAAAAGAAACAATTAGCCCATATGCATTTGAGTCGTCGGCACTTTCGACGCAACAGTTTTGCACTTTTATAGGCGTATAAAATAAGTCATATAGAATGGTTTGTTCGTCAATCGTGACTCGGTTTTCTACAGGTAAGATGGATGATTGGTCGTTAACGGGGGCTTGAAAATATACAATGTCTGCTAGATCAGAGTAAGAGAAGTGGTTCATTTCCATATGTTCCTCAAACAGAGTATGTAATGGTTGTGGTGGCGTTGGTTTGTGAAGATACGTGAAGCCTACATAAGCTAATACAAGAATGAAAGTGACGAGCAGTCTTGCAATTTTTCGATTGTGAATGATCATCGTATGCCTCCATAATCATCATTTTCTAACTATTCATTGATTATAACAAAAAAACTGTGTGCCAGTGGCATCACAGTTTAATCTAGTTTCTTTAATGGCTCTTTTGCAGGTCCTTCAATGACTTCGCCTTTGTAAGAGAAGCGTGAACCGTGGCATGGGCAATCCCATGTTAAGTCTGCATGGTTCCAGTTGCATTCACAGCCCATATGGGTACAGGTCGTATCAACGAGATGGAGTGCGCCTTCGTCGTCTTTAAAAGCGCCTGCACGTTTTCCGTTGTGCTTGACGACAGCCCCTTGGCCGTTGTCCAGTTCTCTCACATCTTCGTAGTCGTTTTGAAGTTTTCCTTGGATGAGATGCTTGGCAACATCTGCGTTTTCGGTAAAGGAATGTTTCATACTTGGATCTGAATGAAAGCGCATCGGTTTATATAAATCGGCATACAGGCTATTGCCATCAACAATCAGGTCTGCAAGGACGTGTGCAGCGGTAACGCCGCCGGTCATGCCCCATTTTCGATAGCCAGTTGCAATAAAAACATTGGCTTGCAGGGAGGACAGTGGGCCAATGTATGGAATATTATCAAGAGTCGTTAAATCTTGAGCGGACCATTCTTGTTCTGCTTGGAAATCATTAAATTGTTCATCGGCAAATGTTCGTAAGGCATCATAGTGATTTCGAGCGTCTATTCCTTGCCCAGCTTTGTGATGATCGCCGCCAACTAAAATGTAATGTTTTCCATTCATGGATACTCCACGAAGAGAGCGTTTTGGTTGTTCTGCACTTAAATACATGCCGCCAGCCCAATTGCCGCTCGATGTACCAGCAACGACGTAAGAGCGATCGGCTTTCATCCGTGACATATATAGACCGCCACCATCAATAAACGGAAAGTGTGTTGCGGCAATGACTTGTTTTGCTGTTACAGTATGACCATCATTGGCATGGACAAGTACGGAACCTTTTTCGTGCGACACTTTTTTACAAACGGTATTTTCAAAAAGGTGGGCACCTTTTTTATCCAACTCATCGCATATAAAAGAAAGATAGGCAAGCGGGTGGAACTGAGCTTGGTTTGGCACTTTTAATGCTGCACGTATCTTCATGTTAATTGGTAGATCCGTTACCCACTCATGTGGAATTGAAAGCTGTTCATACGCTTTCTTTTCACGTTTTAAGCGATGTTCCCCGTGATGAGTTGTGGCATACAGGTATGTGTCCTCGTCGGAAAAGCCACATTCAACGTTATTTTTTTGGACGAGGTTACGTACAAATGTAAGAGCGTCTTGTTGGGACTGATAGTACTGCTGTGCTTTTTCTTTTCCGAGATGAGAGAGAAGTTCGTCATAAATGAAATCGTGTTGAATCGTTAATTTCGCTGTACTATGTCCAGTCGTTCCGCGTCCAAATGAGCCAGCATCGAGAACCGCGACTTTTTTTCCTGATTGTGCGAGTAAATAGGCGGATGTTAAGCCTGTAATGCCACCTCCGACAACCGCGACATCAACTTCAATATCTTGATCTAAATGCGGATAAGGTTTATCGTGGGAAGAAAGTTGCCAAATCGACGTTAACGTTTGTTTTGTATCACTCATGTTCGAGCCTCCAAAGTTTATTCTCTCTTTACGATTGACCATTTTTCCTATTTTTAGACGTAGAGCCTCAGATAAAGGTAGATTGTTCGTGATTTTGCCATGTTACGGTTTCCTGAATTGGAGTACAATGAACAAAAAGGTGGGTTTGTAGGAGGCGAATGTTATGAGTAAGAAGATCGAAAATAGTCTTTTGTTTACATGGGTTGTAGCGCTAGTCGCCACACTTGGATCCCTTTACTTTTCAGAGATTGAAGGGTTTGAGCCGTGTGCACTTTGTTGGTACCAGCGAATTTTTATGTACCCGCTTGTCATTCTTATCGGAGTTGGCATTATTCGTAAAGATACAGGCGTGGCCATTTATTCAGCCATTCTATCTGGAATTGGGATGGTTATTGCCATTTATCATTATTCGATTCAGAAATTCCAGGTGAGTGATGATGATGTGTTGGGGTGCGGACTGGTTTCGTGTTCAGGCGAGTATATTAACTGGTTTGGCTTCGTCACTATTCCATTTCTTGCAGGAATCGCATTTATTCTTATTTTTAGTACGAGCTTGTATATCATTAAAAAGCGTAAGGAGGAAGTGGCATGAAGAAGCTTCTTTGGATTGGTGGAGCAGTCGTTGCTGTTTTTATCATTTTAATTGTCATTCAAAATATGGGGCAAAGTCAGCAACTTGAAAATAATACGCAGTACGATACGGATGATTTAGATCCTGCAACAATTGACCAACTTGATGACCCGAACTATCAAAACGTTATTCTGCCAGACGAACTAGAGGAAAAACTGGAGAACGGTGAAGATGCGATTGTGTACTTCTTTTCACCTACTTGTCGCTTTTGTGTGGAAGCAACGCCTGTCTTAATGGACATTGCTGACGATGAAGATGTTTATATTGATCAATACAACGTGTTAGAGTATGAATCAGCATCGTATGGCATTCAATCAACGCCAACGTTAATTGCGTTTGAAGATGGACAAGAAGTTCGTCGTGTGACAGGGAATCAGGAAGCGGAGACATTCCGAGCTTTCCTAAACGGCGAGGAGCCACCTGAAGCTGAATGATTGTAGAAGAGGTTTAGATAAAAGAATATAAACATAGTGAAAAGACGTATGAACGTCTTTTCGTTGTTCACTATTATGTTGTTATAAGAACCCGAGACTCCTGCAGGAAAGCACGTGTCTGAAGACACTGTAGCGAGTATTCGCGAAAGAGGCTGAGGCCGTGCCTGTGTAAAGCGAAGGGTTCTCTTATAGCGCATAATCATTGTTCATTTTTTAAAAAAGAAGTTTTGCTTTTGTGCGCTCCTCGACTCAGGACTAAAGACGCCGTAAAACGGGTATAGTGGGTAACATACCTAGTTGGAGGAGATTGGTTATGGAGAAGAAATTGCGCACCCCGATAAAATGGACAGGAGGAAAAAGACAACTTTTGCCTGTTTTGCATCAACTGGTTCCGACTTCCTATGGAACGTATATTGAACCTTTTGCGGGAGGAGCGGCTTTGTTTTTCTCTTTAGCACCTGAAAAAGCGCTGATTGGTGATATTAATGATCAGCTAGTGGATACGTATCACGTGATTCGCGATCACTCGGATCTTTTGTTACAGGAATTGTCTTTTCATCAAAATCAGGAGGCATATTATTATGCGGTTCGCGATTTAGATCGCTCGACTAGTTTTCAAACACTGTCTATCGTTGAGCGGGCTTCACGTTTTTTATTTTTAAACCGTGTTGGCTATGGGGGGATGTATCGTGTGAATCGAAAAGGACAGGTGAATATGCCGTATGGCCACTATAAAAAAGTGAATATTACAAATGAACAAGTTGTGCGACAAGCAAGTGATTATTTGCAACGTGCTGAAGTGACATTTGTCCATCAAGATTTTGAAGATACGTTGGCAACTGCAAAAAAAGGGGATTTTGTCTACCTTGATCCGCCGTATTTTTCAGAACGATCAACGGCGTTTAATGCGTATGCAAAGACGTTTACGTTATATGACCACATTCGCTTAAAGCGAGTGTTCACGGAATTGGATCGAAACGGTTGTCACGTCATTCTAAGTTTAGGGGAGTCACCGGTTATTCGCGCGCTCTACAGCGAATACAAAGTGTGTACCGTTGAAGTGACGCGATTAGTCAATTCGGATACAAGTGCCCGTAAAGGAAATGTAGAATTAATCATCATGAATGAGTTTGATCAAAAATCAAACATTGCAGAAGGTAAAATAATATGTTAAGATATTTGCTTGAGTACAGATGAGCGCCGATGATGTATAGTTGAAGAATTAGAGATCAAGAGAGCTTTAAGGCTGTCTCGATGTTCAAAGCGAGCCGACGTCCCTGGCTTTTTGCATCAAGACAGCCTTTTCGATGCGTTTAAGGCGCTTAAATTAAAAAAATGAGGAGTTTTTAAAACTTGACACAGTTTGATCAATTTGGTCTGGACACACGCGTTGTTCAAGCCATCACTAACATGGGCTTTACGGAGCCGACACCTATTCAACAGCAAACAATAGAACTTGTAAAAGACGGTGAGGATGTCATCGGCCAAGCGCAAACCGGAACGGGGAAGACTGGCGCATTTGGTATTCCAATGGTGGATCGTATTGACGCATCACAACCGGTTTTACAGGGCCTTGTATTAGCACCAACTCGTGAATTAGCGAACCAGGTTGAACAGTCCGTAAGACAGTTCGGCCGCGAAAAAGGTGTTCGCACAGTTGTTGTATATGGTGGAGAAGACTTTGGTAAGCAAATTCGTGCTTTGAAAGCGAAGCCGCATGTCATTGTTGCAACACCTGGTCGTTTAATGGACCACATGCGTAGAGGAACCGTTCGTTTGCAAACAATCGAAACGGTTGTGCTTGATGAAGCCGACGAAATGCTAAACATGGGTTTCATTGAAGACATTGAAACCATCTTAGCGGAAACACCACGCGAGACAAGACAAACGCTTCTTTTCTCAGCGACAATGCCTCGCCGTATGGAATCATTAGCGAGCAAATTTATGAAAAATCCGAAACGTATTGCGGTTAAAGCAAAAGAAGTGACAATGGAAAACATTGCACAGCAGTACGTTGAAGTACACGAGCGTGAGAAGTTCGATGTGTTCTGTCGTCTACTTGACTTAGAAACACCAGAACTATCGATCGTATTCGGTCGTACAAAACGCCGTGTTGATGAGCTGTCGGAAGCTCTTATTAAGCGCGGATACCGTGCAGAAGGTTTACACGGTGATTTAAACCAAGCGAAACGTAATAGCGTCTTGCGTAAATTTAAGAGCGGGCTAATTGATATCTTAGTTGCGACAGATGTTGCAGCACGTGGACTTGATATTAGTGGCGTTACACACGTATTTAACTTTGATTTGCCGCAAGATCCTGAGAGCTACGTTCACAGAATTGGACGTACAGGTCGTGCCGGTAAATCAGGGATTGCGATTACGCTTTCAACGAAACCTGAACGTGACCACGTGAAGTTAATTGAAAAAGTATCAAAAAAACGCATGACAGCACGTCCGAAACCAACTTATGAAGAAGCGTTAGCTGGACAGAAACAACTTGTACTCAACCAGCTTCGTGACCTTGCATCTGATGAGGAACAGGACCACTATCGTGTGGAAGCAAAAGAAATTTTGCAAGAAACGGATGCTGTTACAGCGCTATCTGCTGCGCTTAAGCTTCTGACAAAAGAGCCAGACGAAACACCTGTAGCACTTACAAGTGAAGCGCCGTTACGTTCGAAAAAGCGTCAAGATGGACGCGGCGGAAATGGTGGCAACGGTGGAAACCGTCGTCGCGATGGCCGTAGCAAAGATCGTCGTAATGCGTATAATCAAAAGCGTAGCAAGAGTAGCGACCAGCAAAAAGGCGGTCAAAAGCGCCAATGGGCGAAACGCTCGTCTTAATAGATTGAAAAACCTGCGAGATTTTCGCAGGTTTTTTTCTGTAAACCCGTTTCTAATTATGATACGATCATAAAAGCATAATGTATTACATAAGTAAGCAAGGGGACGGAAAAAAGGAGAGATGAAAAAATGATTAAACGAACAGGGGAAAGAGTATTAGGGATCATTGGTCTTGTCATGTTCTTTCTTGGAACGTTGTTTTTGGGAGTTTTAGCAATTGGCGACAATCAGGGCCTTTTTGAAGAAGTTTTTATGGAACTGACTGAAGAAAGTAGTGAACTTGTTGAATCAGGCACCGACCCATTAACTGAAGAGGAAGCAAATGAAGTAATTGAAACGTTCGATATGATTAACTTCACAATGCTGACAATCGGTTCGCTTCTACCTGCGATAGCTGGTATTGTGGCGGTTATATTGTTGAAAAACAAACCTGTAATCGCAAGTATTCTATTTTTAGGTTCCGCCGTTTTCTACGGGGCAACGAGCTTTTTATTATTAGCATTCTTAATCCCTGCCGTTCCGATGATTCTTTATATCATCGCAGGTATTATGGCGCTTGTTCGCAAGCCGAAAGAGCCCGTAGAGCAGCTGTAACATTGAAGAAGACATCTCATCATGAGGTGTCTTTTTTATAATAGTCGAGCACAACGTTGTACGAATTTTCTTGTTGAATAGTATGTTAGATTATCTGACAAATTAATTGCGCGTTCCTCTTTTCCATCATAGAGTAGTAGTAAGAAAAAAAGATGAGACGAATATCTGATAACTAGGGGAGTGTTTCGAGATGGCAACTCAAGCGCCGACGAGAGAAAGTTTGTTAGAGACAATTAAGGAGACAATTGAAAAGAAGAACGTTGAGCTTCTTCATATGCAGTTTGTTGATATTGAAGGAATGCTCAAGCATGTAACGATTACAGCAGAACAGTTGGACCAAGCTGTGAATGGTGAAACGATGTTTGACGGGTCATCAATTACAGGCTTCACGCCAATTAACCAGTCTGATTTATATTTAAATCCTGACCTATCCACTTTCGCTGTTTTACCTTGGACAGAAGAAGAGGGCTACTCAGAGGCGAGGTTTTTATGTAGCGTAAAAAAGCCGGATGGCTCTGACTTTGATGGAGATCCTCGTAACATCTTAAAGAAAACCGTAAAGCGTGCAGCAGACAAAGGATATTCAATCAGTGTCGGGCCTGAGCTAGAGTTCTTTTTATTTGATACAGATGAGTTTGGTCAACCTACTTTACGCACACAAGACGTTGGTGGATATTTTGAGCCGTCACCAAAAGATGATGGTGAAAAAGTACGTCTAGCCATCTATAAAGCGTTACGGATGATGGGCTTTACAATTGAAGCTTCACACCACGAAGTAGCAATTGGACAGCATGAAATAAATTTTAAATATTCAGATGCCCTTGGTTCTGCCGATGCTGCGACAACGTACAAGTGGGTTGTTAAAACTGTGGCGAAGCAGTTTGGTCTTCATGCAACGTTTATGCCTAAGCCATTAGGTGGAGAAAATGGAAACGGCATGCACGTGAATATGTCTCTATTTGATATCGAGAAGCAAGAAAATAGTTTTTACAACGAAGATGATAAGATCGCTTTATCGAAAACGGCGTATCACTTTATCGCTGGATTACTTGATAACGTAAAAGATTTCGTTGCGGTTACGAACCCGCTTGTGAATTCGTATAAGCGCCTTGTTCCCGGTTATGAAGCACCGTGTTATATTGCGTGGTCTGCCTCAAACCGTTCAGCGCTTGTGCGTATCCCGGCAACAAGAGGAGCAGGTACGCGTGTGGAAATTCGTTGTCCAGATCCTTCAGCCAATCCATACCTTGCGTTTGCGGTTGTGGCAGCGGCGGGTCTCGATGGAGTAGATAACGAAACAGAATGCCCGGCTTCTGTTGATGCAGATATTTTCAACATGACTCCTGCTGAAATTAATGAGCGTGGTATTGAAAATCTACCAACAAGTTTAGAAGCGGCGGTTAATCGTTTTGAAGCTGGTGAAATTGGACGAAAGACATTCGGTGAGCACGCATTCGGTGAATACATCGATTTAAAACGTGGCGAGTGGGACGATTTCCGTACAAGTGTTCATGCTTGGGAGCTTACTGCATACCAAAGCAAATTCTAATTGAATGGTCGTCAACAGCCCGTGGGAAATTACCCGCGGGTTTTTTGTGCAAGATTTCTATATAATCGTTAGTAATTGTTTGAACGTCTATGCAAAGACGGAATCTGTTTTAGCAGGAGGAAGTTTTATGATGAAAGGGTTGGTTCTCATTTTTATCGCCTCATTGTTGCTAACGGCTTGTGTAGACAACAATGCTGTAGTCAGTCACACAGGTGTTGTAACGAACATGATTGAAGAAGAAAATGGAATGCGTATTCACGTTGAAGGAGACAATGGTGGAGTGGACAATACCATTTCTTTCCTGCTTACAGAAGAATTAAATGAAGGCATCGATCTGCATGATACGGTAACGGTTTATTATGATCCAGATGCGTTTAGGGAAGACTCGCTGCCCCCAAACCAAGGTGGCGTTGAGAGCGTTGAGGTAAATAAATAATGCGTTTATAAAGGCTACTCTTTTTCGGGTTGTATACCCGCGTGTAATGATACAGGCTCAAACGCAAACAACGAATCAGCCACACCATTATACGGAACAATAATGTACTCTCGGTCAAATGTAAGGTCATCCTCGTTAAAAGGGGCAACGATTAGTGAGTCGTTTGTCGTTGCTAACACAATATGAACCGTGTCCTCATACTGAAATAATAAGTAGTCAGTCTGGTTTGCAGCTTGATACTGGGCAATAAAAAAGGCAAGCT
The DNA here is from genome assembly GCF_041949915.1 of Shouchella sp. JSM 1781072. Classification (NCBI taxonomy): domain Bacteria; kingdom Bacillati; phylum Bacillota; class Bacilli; order Caryophanales; family Bacillaceae; genus Shouchella; species Shouchella sp. JSM 1781072. Next base: position 633,334 of record NZ_JBHFQE010000003.1, on the reverse strand, counting down.
GAGGTAGTAAGACAAGAATGAAAATAATTGCGATTATATGCTTTTCTAGTTTATATTCTTTTACTAAAGCTGGAACGTAGTCACGCCAGTTCCAATCTTCATAAGGCTTGACCATTTTCTCGACAAAGGTTTGTTTATAGTTTTTAAAACTTCCATAAAAGAAGGGTACAGCAAGGTAATAGACTGCAATAAAGAAAGGAACATAATAAAACAAAACTTGGTTGTAAAGAACGCCAAGTGCTAGATAGAAAATAAACCATGGAAGGATACTACTTATTAATTTCGACCAAAAATATGGAAGTTGTTCATAAACCCAGTTTAGTCCCATTTGAATAAGTAAAATGACGATGATAAAGATCAAAACAGCCGTCATCGCGATGATGATGTGATTTAAATAAATTTGTCCAAAAAGAACTTCATTGATCTCGTAATGATCAAATTGTCCCATTTGATAGCGATACGCAACGAGGTAGCCGAGAATGGTTGCAGAGGCAATCAGTATGGCTGAATCAATGGACAATAATTGTTTGGTTAATGGAGGTGTGCGATTTTGCTGAATTCGTCTTGTATGGTCTGCCATGATCGGTTCTCCTCTTCATTTCGCTCATTGACAATTGTAGCACGGTTCCATACACTATAGTTATTAGAATGATCATAATGGAGTGAAGAATATGATTTTTTTGCTTAACCATTCACGATGCATAGAGAGAACGAGGTTGTCCGTTTTGAAATGAATGACATTTCAGCGGGCGGCCTCTTTTTTATAGCTTTAATGAACTAGAGGGGTGAAGCTATGATTTATTTAACGGGAAGTGCTTTGTCATTAGCGAATGTAAAAGCCGTCATTCAAGAAAATGAGCAAGTGGGAATTGATCCATCATGTTTGGACTCGATTCATAATAGTCGAGCTGCTGTGGAACGAATTGTGGCTGATCAACGTATTGTTTACGGCATTAATACGGGATTTGGGAAATTTAGTGATGTGCGCATCCGACAGAATGATGTTGAGGAGTTGCAACGAAATTTGCTTTTGTCCCATGCGTGTGGCGTAGGGCCACTTTTTCCAGAAGACATCACAAAAGTGATGATGTTACTGCGGGCAAATGCACTCGTCAAAGGCTATTCAGGTATCCGGCTTGATGTTATCCAGCGTCTACTCGATTTCGTCAATGCGGACGTTTATCCATGTGTGCCACAACAGGGATCTCTTGGAGCGAGTGGGGATTTAGCTCCTTTGGCTCATCTTGCTTTGCCACTTATTGGAGAAGGAGAGGTGCGTTACCAAGGAAAGAAGATGTCAGCTTTGGAAGCTTTACAACTTCTTCAACTTGCTCCTATTATGTTGCAGGCAAAAGAAGGGTTAGCGCTCATTAACGGCACACAGGCCATGACGGCTACCGGTGTGGTAGCTTATATAGAGGCGGAACAACTGGCATTTCAAGCTGAAAAAATTGCTGCGGTGACGATTGAAGGGTTAGAAGGGATCATTGATGCTTTTGATGAAGACATCCATGTAGCACGAGGCTATCCTGAACAAGTTGCGTGCGCGGCTCGAATTCGCGCTTACCTAACTGATAGTCAATTGACGACGAAGCAAGGGGAGAAACGGGTTCAAGATGCCTATTCGTTACGCTGCATTCCGCAAGTGCATGGGGCAACATGGCAAACGCTTCAATACGTGGAAGACAAACTTGTCATTGAAATGAATGCAGCAACAGATAACCCACTTATCTTTGACGAAGGCGAGAAGGTGATTTCAGGGGGGAATTTTCATGGTCAACCGATTGCGCTCGCCATGGATTTTTTAGGGATTGCAATGGCGGAATTAGGCAATATTTCGGAACGGCGAATTGAACGATTAGTGAATCCACAATTAAATGATTTGCCGCCTTTTCTAAGTCCACAACCTGGTTTGCAGTCTGGGGCCATGATTATGCAGTATGTGGCCGCAGCACTCGTGTCGGAAAATAAAACCCTTGCTCACCCTGCAAGTGTTGATTCTATTCCTTCATCTGCCAATCAAGAAGACCACGTTAGCATGGGGACAATTGGCGCAAGGCACGCACTGCAAATTATTTCTAACGTTCGAAACGTCTACGCGATAGAGGCGATTTGTGCGATGGAGGCGACCACATACCGTGGCATTGAAAAAATGGCGCCACGTACGCGACAATTTTTTAATGAAGCTCGGGAGATCGTGCCAACCATCACGAATGATCGTATGTTTTCAAAAGATATACAGGGAATGACCGAGTGGTTACGGTCAAAAGAAGCAGTGAAAACAAAGTAAAAACGCATAATAAAGATATTATGCGTTTTCCATCGATTATTTCTGTTCAATATTGTATGCGCCGTGAGCAACAGAGCCAACGTACTCATTTAATTTACTGCCGTGCTTAATAGCGGCTGTAACAAAATCTTTTGCTGTGTAAATAGCATCTTTAACATCTTCACCTTTAGCTAAAGAAGCGGCGATAGCAGCAGCAAATGTGCAGCCTGCACCGTGGGTATACGTTGTATCAATTTCATCGGACTCTAAGAGATGAAATTCTGTTCCGTCATACCACACATCAACGGCTTGGGCTGAATCTAATTTACTTCCACCTTTAATGACAACATGATTGGCGCCTAGCTCGTGAATGACTTTTGCCGCTGTTTTCATGTCTTCAATCGTAGAGATTTTCACACCTGAAAGTTGAGTGGCTTCAAATAAGTTTGGTGTCACAACGTAGGCTTTCGGCACAAGCACATCACGTAAGCATGCATCGGTTTCAGGATTTAACGCTTCATCTGCCCCTTTGCAAACCATAACGGGGTCTACTACGAGTTGATCAACGCCGTATTGTTCAACTTTTTCAGCTACAATCTTAATAATATCAATTGAACCGAGCATTCCGGTTTTAACGGCGTCAACACCAATCCCTTTAAGAACGGTATCAATTTGTTTATCAACTACAGCTGGGTCTTGTGGGAAGACTTCATGAGCCCAGCCTTGAAATGGATTTTGAGCAACAATCGTTGTAAGAGCGTTCATCCCGTAGACGTTTAGCTCTTGAAAAGTTTTAAGGTCCGCTTGAATCCCAGCACCGCCGCTCGTGTCGGAACCGGCAATCGTTAATGCTTTATATCGCTTCATGAATCGTCTCTCCTTTTTATCTCTGGTACGTCTATTATAGTAGAAAAAATTCTGAAGGGAAAGCCTGTACAACTAGTGGAAAGAATGGCAGCGTTTTCCGATAAATAAAGAGAGGAGAGAAGGACGAGGAGGGGTAAAATGATTCAAAGGAAACTTGTTCGAGGTTATGTCATCATAGCGGTGTTAATCGTAGCATTTGCAGGGTTGATGACCGCTTTTTTGAGGTCTGCACAGCAAATGTTAGAGCAACTTGGGCAAGAGCTGGAAGGGACAGCGTTTCAACAAGTGCAAGGTCTTCAAGATTCGTTAATGTGGCAACTGGTGAGTGTTTGGGGAATTGTTATTGTGTTGCTTGTATGTGGTGCGGTCATAGCGCGTCAACAAGCGAGAATGGTGCTAATCCCGATAAGGAGACTCTTACGTCGTGCGCGCCATATTGCGGAAGGCGATCGCTCTCGTAAGCCATTGCCGGTCATCGGAGAGGATGAGTTTGCTGAGTTTACGGAAGCGTTTAATGAGATGACGGAAGAACTTAATCAGACGTTAGAACGAGCGTCAACATTAGCGAGCACCCTTATCTCATCGACATCGTATTTAACGGAGCAGTCAACCAAAACGTTACAGTCAGCAGTTTCAATAGAAGAAGGAAATCAACGAATGTTAGATGCTGTTCATGCCCAAGTCGAAACGTCGCAAAAAAGTGTTCAATCAACAGATGACTTATCTGAAAAAGTGGAGCATATAACAATGGCGCTTGCCGCAGCAGAAAACGCAACAGAAACGGTTCATCATCTCGTACAGGAAGGGAATCGTAAAGCAGACGATTCACAATCATCGATGGGTGCAATCGTAAAAAACAATAACAGCACGCTAGCGGTGGTAAATCAATTAAATGAGCGTTCTAAACGGTTAATCGATATGGTACAAACGGTCGAGGCGATTGCCAATCAAACCAATTTACTTGCGTTAAACGCAGAGATTGAAGCTGCCCATGCTGGAGAGCAAGGAAGAGGGTTTGCAGTAGTCGCTGAAGAAGTAAGGAAATTAGCGGCAGAATCACAAGGGGCTGCTCAGCAAATGACCGCTGTGATTGAAACGGTGCAAGATGATACAAAAAGTGTCTTATCTGAGATGGAAATAGGGAATAGAGAGATTCAACAAGGCTTAACGGCAAATACAGAAATGAACCGAGTGCTCGCAGAAATTAACCAAGCTTGTGATCGTTTAAATCAAGATATTTATTCGGTTTCTTCCTCGACACAGTCGATTGCCTTTAGCACCATTTCATTAGTAGACCAACTTGCAGTATTAAAGGAAGCAAGTGTTGAAAGTGGGAAAGAAACGAAGACGGGGGTGGCGCTAGCAAAAGAGCAAGTTCGAACTATGGAAGAAGTTATTGAAAAAGTTCAATCCATTGAGAGAGCGGTGCAAGAACTTTCGAATGTGACAGATTTAGCTGAAGAATCAAACTCAGAAGAAAAAGAAAACGTAAATCTCACTATTTCCCATAGCGCTTAACGACAAGACGATGTATAATGATTCATTATTGCTTATTAATATCCGTTCGGGGGACTTATAATGAATAAAGTATCACTAAAAAGTGCATTAATGTTTATCATTCCATCGCTTATTGGGATCTTCCTTTTTATGACACCAATTCCAATTGAAACAGAGGATGGAACATCGGTTCAATTGCCCGTTATGTTTGCCTCTGATTTCTTAATTGATCTGGTCACAATGGAAGCCTTAACGGTGATCGTGATGATTTTACTCGTTGTTACGGCGATTGTATCGATTATTGCAACCAACGTGAAAAAACAAACACAAAAAGAGTCATTCTGGATTAGTGTTTTTGCGACAACGCCAGTATGGATTGTTGTTCGAATCATCGGTGCCGTCCTTGGTGTGCTCGTATTTATGAATGTTGGACCAGAGTTTATCGTTTCAGAAGATACAGGGCAAGTTTTGTTAATGGACTTGCTACCATTCTTATTTTCCATTTTCTTGTTTGCGGGATTACTGTTGCCACTCCTTCTTAACTTCGGTTTAATGGAATTCGTTGGGTCATTGCTGAAAAACGTGATGAGACCATTATTTCGTTTGCCAGGCCGTGCTTCTATTGATTCTATGGCTTCATGGGTCGGAGATGGTACGGTTGGAATTATGTTATCCAGTAACCAGTATGAAACAGGGAAGTATACAGCGAGGGAAGCAGCGATTGTCGCATCTACGTTTTCCGTTGTATCAATTACGTTTAGTATTTCCATTTTAGGTCGATTAGAAATTTCTCACTTATTTTGGCAGTTCTTTTTAACCTTATTTGTGGCTGGCTTTATTGCAGCTGTTATTACACCTAGAATTCCGCCTTTATCACGTAAGAAGAATACGTATATTGACGGAAGCGAAGGCGAAGTAGAACCAAAAGAAAAAGACGTTCTTCGAAAAGGGTTCGTACAAGCTTCCTTGCGTGCAGAAGAAAGCTTTAAGCAAGGTAAGAATATTCAAACAGGGTTAAAAACGGTTTTTGATCTATGGTTCGGAGTATTGCCTGTAGTCATGGCGATTGGAACCATTGCGGCGGGTGTGGCGAACTTTACACCTATGTTCGAATGGCTTGCAGTACCATTTGTTCCAATTCTAGAATGGATGAACGTACCAGAAGCAGCGGCTGCCAGTCAAACTCTTCTAATTGGGTTTGCCGACATGCTTTTACCTGCTATCTTAGCTGAATCGTTTGGAATTACAAGCGAATTAACGTTGTTTATTATTGCAACGTTGTCGGTTTCACAGCTTATTTATATGTCAGAAACCGGTGGTGTTTTAGTCGCTTCTAAAATTCCAATTACTTTTTTAGATGCTGTAATCATTTTCCTTATTCGTACGATTATTACGCTTCCAATCATCGTCTTAATGGGACATTTATTGCTATAAACGTTAAGAACTGACGTAAGCCGTCAGTTCTTTTTCGAATTTGTCATGAATAAACGATAGGCGTATGATGAGAAAAGAGCAGATAAGTAAAGGAGAAGACAAATGAGTATTTTACAAAATGATTGGAATGACGTTGTCGGTGAAGAATTTACGAAAGAATACTACATACAGTTAAGAGCGTTTTTAAAGAAGGAGTATGCTCAAGAAGTGGTATACCCGCCAATGGACGATTTGTTTAATGCGCTGCATCTCACTCCGTATAAAGACGTGAAAGTGGTTATTTTAGGTCAAGATCCTTATCATGGTCCAGATCAAGCTCATGGATTGAGCTTTTCAGTAAAACCACAAGTAAAGACACCACCTTCCCTTAAAAATATGTATAAGGAATTAGAGAGTGACCTGGGGTGCCAACCACCTAATCATGGGTTTTTAGAATCATGGGCTACACAAGGTGTGCTGCTGTTGAACACAGTATTAAGCGTGAGACAAAAGCAACCAGGCTCTCACCAAGGAAGGGGTTGGGAGTCTTTTACGACGAAAGTAATTGAAAAACTAAATGAACGAGAGGAACCAATTGCCTTTGTGTTATGGGGAAAACATGCTCAAGCAAAGGGGACATTGATTGACGAAAGCAAACATTTGATTGTCCAGTCCCCGCACCCTAGTCCATTTTCTGCGCATCGTGGGTTTTTAGGAAGTCGTCCTTTCTCAAAAATTAATCAATGGCTCGTGTCAAAAGAAATGACGCCAATCGATTGGCAGCTGCCGCTAACGATTAATAAGGCTAATCAAGATGAGTCGTAAGCTACTTTTTTTCGCCACTTCATTTATTATAGGGTGGTTGTTTCAGTTAGCGGGCTTGCCAGCTGGGTGGCTGCTCGGTGCATTGATGACAGGTATGTTTTGGTCGTTTTTTATTAAGAAACTTATTTTTCGTAGTGAACTGTTTACATTATCCCTGGCGCTTGTTGGTATTGTCATTGGCTTTATGGTCGTACCAGAGGAAGTATGGGCTTATCGAACGCTGTTGCCAGCATTTCTGCTGTCGCTTTTCTTGACGCTAGTCGGCGGAATTACGTTAGGGAAGTTGTTCGGAAAGTGGACGAAACTTGAGGGGAACACGGCTTTTTTCTGTTGCTTACCAGGCGGCGCATCAGAAGTCATTGCGTTAAGTGATCGGTACGAAGCCGATCAGCGTATTGTGGCAGCGTTTCATACAGCTCGGATTACATTATTTGTGTTTGCTGTACCGTTAATTGTCGGACTTGGCTCAGATGCATCAAATGCAGCAATAGTAGAAGCCGAACAATCCTTTTTAGCAGATACAGGGCTGGTTATACTCGCGGTTTTCCTTGCATTTCTTGTGTTTTTTGTCAGTCGTTTTCTCTCCTTCCCAGGTGCACCAATGTTCGTGGCGATTATTCTTGGGTTTGCGATTCACCAATTTGTTGTTCCGAATTATTCCATGCCAAATCTTGTCATGGGGATGGCCCAAGTGTTAATTGGTTCATTAATCGGTATGCGATTTGACCGAAAAACGTTAAAAGAATTAAAGCGAATTGGCGGTGCGAGTGCAGTTACGTTAGGTTTATATGTGTTAATGAGTGTCGGACTGGCACTAATTTTTTTCTTATTAAGCCCTCTGCCTTTCTATACGACGTTACTGGCGATTGTGCCAGCTGGAGCTGCGGAAATGGCATCAACAGCCGCAACGTTACAGCTTGATGCAACGGTTGTTGCCACATTACAAATGCTGCGCGTATTAGGTTTATTTTTAGCCCTGCCTTTTCTGGTTCGCTGGTTTGCGAAAAAGCCAACCGCAAGGACGTGAACATCGAGAAGGTGAACCATATGGAAATGAAACAAGCGTATTAGACTATTAGCTAATACGCTTCTTTTCGCTTTTTACTGAAGAGGTGCTTTTGGCTGCGGCATCGTTGCAGGTTGCCCGTTAACCGACTGGTACGCACTTGTCATCGCTTGAGCGTCACTGTCTTTTAACTGTGGCACTTGATAATACTGATGCTTGTTTTGATAAAGGAAAATCTCATAAGCTAGCTCAATAAAGTTCGGTACAGTGTCTGCCACGACTCGACGGACGATGGGATTCGTTATTTCTGAGGCAGCCATTCCCATTAATGATGCTTGTCCTTTAATTAAGCCAAGCATATGGGCAGATAAACCGGCTTCTTTGACTTCAGAAATGTTTCGATTCGGTTTTTTAGGCTGACTTGGCGTAAGCCCAAACTGTACATTATGAGACAACGTCATTTTATAAACGCCTGTTGACTGACTTGGTGGTTGGCCTGTCGAAAATGCTTCTGCAAGAACGTTATATTGGCTTTCAATAAACGTATATTGGCGGTCCAGTAATGAAATTAACTCTTGATCCTTCATAAATGTTCTGAAAATCATATATTGGTCAAGAACATTAATCATGCCGGCAATGATTTCATGACTATCAAACAGATCATGTCCACCGTGATTGATTTTTGGTGTAACTTGTGTGGAGTTTACTTGACTTTGACTTTGTTGATTCATCATTTGAACGCCTCCAATAAAAGTTTTATTTCTCAAGCCATTGTTAGTATGCGAATCCAATTGAAACCCTATGTTGGTCAATATAAGGAAAAAACGTTGTCAGATAAACTGACGGACTTGTGGAACAATTTAGACTTCGGCCTATAATTACGAATATAGACGAAACATGATCAATAGGGGGGATTGTCAATGAGTGGAGATGAAGCATTGGTACTGGTAGACAATTTATGGCTTACCGTTGCCGCTGTATTAGTGTTATTAATGCAAGGTGGATTTATTCTTCTTGAAGCAGGTTCAACCCGAATGAAAAATGCAGGGCATATTGCTGGGAAAACCATTTTTACAGTAGGTGTGGCGTCATTGGTTTTTTGGGCTGTAGGGTATGGATTTATTTATGGCGATGGAAATGCAATTATAGGTCTTTCTAATTTTTTCTATGGTAGTGCAGCAGATGGCATTGGCTCTGTTGATTTCTTTTTCCAACTAACATTCGCAGCGATTGCGTTAACCATCGCATTTGGTGGATTTGCAGAGCGAGGAAAACTCGCGGCATATGCAATCTTTGCTGTTTTATTTTCTGCATTTGTTTATCCTTTGGTTGCTCACTGGATCTGGTCCGATCAAGGTTGGCTTGCCGATCTTGGCAAGCAAGACTTTGCAGGTTCAACGGTCGTTCACTTAACTGGGGCAATGGCAGCTCTTGCGGCGACGATTATTTTAAAACCTCGACTTGGGAAGTACGGGAAAAATGGACAAATCAACAATTTATCCGGACATAACCAAGTCTATACGGCGCTTGGGGTGTTAATTCTTTGGGTCGGCTGGTTTGGCTTTAATGCCGGTTCAACAGGTGGGTTAGATGGCGCGTTTTTTGGATTTGTTGCCTTAAATACGCAGCTTGCTGCTGGTGCAGGAACGATTGCCGCTCTGTTCCTTATCTGGGCATTGAGTGGAAAAGCTGATGTGCCGACAACACTTAATGGAGCGCTAGCAGGACTTGTAGCCATTACAGCATCTTGTGCATTTGTTGATCCATGGGCAGCTGTTGTCATTGGTGCAATTGGTGGGCTAATTGTCGTTCTTAGCATGAAGATGTTCGACAAGCTTAAAATCGACGATCCAATTTTTGCGCTAAGTGTCCATGGTGTGGCTGGTGTATGGGGCACGCTCTCAACTGGATTTTTTGCAACGCCAGAACTGGCTGCTTTAAATGGCGGTCAAGCGGGGTTATTTTACGGAGGCGGATTTGATCAACTTGGTGTGCAGGCACTCAGTGTTGTGGTGTGCGGTTTGTTCGCCTTCGTTGCATCTTACCTCCTCCTACTACTTACAAAAGGGCTTGTTGGAGGCACGTTACGTGTATCTGAAGAAGAAGAGATTCTCGGTCTTGATATGAGTGAGCATGGTTCTTATGGATACCCGGAAAACGTACAAGACGAGCAAGCTTCACGAACAGGTTCGTAATGGCGAAACAATCAGAAGCAGTGCAAACGCGTCTTGATAGTCTTGAGGAGCGACGTGTGAAAACCGTTCAAGATGTAATTACGCGGTCAAAAAAGGAGCTGGGAGAAATCCCTGCTCCCTTTGCATTTTTCTTTATGGGAAGCGCAGGAAGAGAGGAACAACTTTACGACACGGATCAAGATCACGGCATTGTCTATGACGGGAATCAAGAAGATCAATCGTACTTTTTACAGTTAGGTGAGAACATCGTCGAAGCTTTAGAACAAGCTGGCTATGAGCGTTGCCCAGGTGGGGTGATGGCATCAAATCAACGTTGGTGTCAGTCAATTACAGACTGGGAAGCGCAGCTCCTCTTTTGGATAAAAGAAAATAAATTTGAGCATGTACGGTATTTGTTAACTTTTTTTGATGCGCGATGTGTATGGGGACAAGAAACGTTACTTTTTAATTTAAAACAACTGATTTTTGATAAGATAGACGAAGGACTGATGACCATGGATCGTTTTGCTGAGAATACAGGTCGAATTCCTAAAGGATTAAATGGGTTTGGTCAACTGTTGGAAGAAACGTATGGGGAACATCAAGGAACAATTAATATGAAGGAACAAGTCTTATTTCCTTATGTCAATGGAATGAGATTGATGGCATTAAAAGAAGGCATTCAAGCTGCATCGACGTTGGAACGAATGGAGCAAAGCCATTTTATGAATACGTTTAAGAGTGAAATGGAGTCTTTTGTTGCAATTCAAAATTATCGAGTGATGTGGGGAGAACGACACGGAACATTTACGTACGTGTTTCCACAAAGCCTTTCAAAAAAAGAGCGTAAATTCCTTAAGAACTGTATAAAGGAAGGACGGTCGTTTTATAAAAGAATTCAAGAAGATGTTGGGCGTGAGCTGCAATGAATGTGATCCAATTTGTGAGGCAACTATCAAGCCGCTTTTCGACAAATGTATCGGCGACTTCCTCTGATCAAGCGAGTCAGATGGCTCGGTTTCGGCAATATCAAAAAGAGGCGCAACGAGATGTGCTCGATGAACCACTACAGGAATTGCCAATGGTTGTGTTTGATTTAGAGACAAGTGGATTTCAGCCGGACTATGGAGATTCCATCCTGTCGATTGGTGCCGTTAAAATTAAAGGATCTACCATTTTACATGAACATTTTTATAAAACGATTAAGCCGAAGAAAGCACCGTCTGAAGAAATTCTGCAACTAACCGGATTAACCGCTTATGAATTAGAACAGTCAGAAGCATTAAAAGAGGTTCTACTCGCGTTTTATCAATTTGTCGGTTCCGCCACGTTGATTGCGCATCACGCTGCACATGAACGACGCTTTATGCGTCATGCAACCTGGCAGGAGCTTGGGCGAACCTTTACTCATCGCTTAATTGATACATCGTTTCTAACGCAAATAACAGCTGGGCATCAATCTTTTGAAAAGCTTGAAGACTGGTGCCATGCATACAATATCGCTGTCGGCAATCGGCATCATGCCTTAGCCGATGCCCATATGGCTGCCCAACTTTGGGTAAAACATAGTGTTTTAGCCGATCATGCAGGATATACGACCTTATCCCATTTGTATAAAGCCCTTGCAGCAAAAAAGTAGAGAGGTGCTCGCATTTAACTAAATAAGCATGCTATCATAGAGCTGTGTTCGAAAGGAGGACACTATGCTTATTAAAGTTGAAAACTTAATTGATCAAATGGAACGACAAATAGAGAAAATGAAGCGAGCGGCACATCAAGAGGACTGGAATGGTACGAAGGAAGCGGCGTCGATTCTCGAAAGCTATTGTCATGTCATTAAAGAGAACCATCCTGAAAAAGCAAGTACATCGCTATCGTCCTTGTTTCAAGAAGAACCAGCTGTTCAACAAAAGCCGTCTCAAGTGCCTTTACAGACACCGCAGCCACAACCCATTATGAATCAGGTGCCGACGACTTCTGAAGAAAAGAAAGAAAAGCGAAACTTACTTGATTTTTAGAACGATCCGTAAAAGGTTCGTTTTTTTTATGGGCGCCATTCAACAATGACACCGAAATGATGAGATTCCTCGTCATCTAAGTAGTCTTTTTCAATTCTTACAACGGAAAGCCCTTGGTTTAACATGAAAGTCAAAACAGGGTCACTAAGCTTTCTATTTTGAACTTCTTCTACGTAAGCTTCCACAGTGAGTTGATCTGCATAGCGGTGATAGCCGGGAATACGGCTGCCGGCCGCATAACGTTCTAACTCAAGGTCGCGTACGGTTGTTTTTCGAGCTTCGTATAGCGCCCGAGCGATTCCTAGCTTTCGATAATTCGGACGAACACAAAGGTCAATACCGTATAGCGTTTTGCCGTTTGGGTCATGGGTATGGCGGATCGATCCATTGTCACTAATGCCTTCCCACGTATGCGAGTGGCCTGCTTCATTTGTTAGCAAGGAAGTCGCTGATCCAACAATAATTTTATTGTATTCGACAAGGAGCGCGCCTTCCGCAAAGGTTTCTATGTGGGCGGCAATTTGCTCTTTACTCCATAGTTGCGCTTCTGGATAAGGAGGTGGAAATGCTTCTTTTTGGACTTGTAATAGGCCATCAAAATCGGCTAAAGTATAGGGACGAACTTGCATCATAATGAATCCTCCATTCCTCGTTTAGCCCTATAATAGCATGGGTTTTGGTGAAATGCGAAAATCACCATCTGTATAAGAAATGGATTGGTTTAAAAAAGGAGCGAATAAAGTTGGGTAGAATCTTTATTTTAATAGGAGCGATTGTGATGGCGCTCTCAGTAGCAATAGGCGCATTTGGAGCACATGGCTTAGAAGGACGTCTTAGTGAACGAATGCTAAAAAATTATCAAACCGGCGTTCAATATCATATGATTCATGGCGTAGGTTTACTATTTGTCGGAATTCTTTCTTTAAAAATGACAGCCAATCAGATGGTGAATGGAGCAGGTTGGGCTTTTCTTATCGGAATTGTTCTTTTCTCTGGAAGTTTGTACGTGATGGCACTTACAGGCATCACGAAGCTTGGTGCAATTACGCCAATTGGTGGACTTGCGTTCATCGTAGGTTGGGTCTTGCTTGGAATTGCTGCGATGCGTTATGTATAAACAGAGATAGAGGCTGGGCGCCATTTTTAAAATTGACTCAAGTCGTTATAAAAACCTTCATGGAGGAATATCCTCATGAAGGTTTTTTGACGTCTGTATTAACGTGGTGAATACTGTGATAAGCTCGGTTCATACCCGTATTGGTATGTATAATCAATTGGTTCATCAAATGTGATAAAGTCTAAGTTCACCATTAACAATAGATAATACTCTCCTGTTTCAGGATTACCAATAATAATATGGTCTCGACCGGCTTCTTCAATACGACCTCTAAATACACGAGCATTCCATTCGCTGTTTCCTTCAAAGGTTTGATGGACAGTCACAAGTTTTCCGCGATTTAAGCGCAAAATATTTTCAATAAACGATTGTTCGATTGGCAGCATACTCGTGTCACTACCTTGAACAGACGTAGGCGTTTGCTGTTGAGCAAAGCCTGGCGTCTGATAGTTTTGAGAAGAAAAATAGCCCTGACCCTGTGGAGATTGCTGCATCATTGGTTGGCCTTGCATGGGTTGACCTTGCATCGGCTCATGCTGTCCATATCCTTGATTTCCTGACTGGTTTTGCCACTGATTCTGGTACATTCAATCACTCCTTCTTTAACTTTAAAACGTATTAAAGACTTCTTCACATTCTGCAGCTGTCGGTTGATAAAAACAGTGCGCTTTGTACCGTCCCGTATTCCATTGCCCCCACCACTGATCAGGACATGGTCCATCTGGTCGAAAGAACCAAAGTGCAAATTCTCCTGGGTTAAAGCGCTCACCTCTGACAACCCGACGCGCAAGCCTTCTGTCTCGCTCTCTTGCTTTTTGATAAAAATAGCTTTTTTGAACAGCTTCAAATCCGCCTGGTGACTGAAAGGCCATATCAGGTATCGTATTTACGTTGCCAAAATCCATACAACGTACCCTCGTTCGATTGACCATTACGTTGCCAGCCAACAGCATCCCGAGTTCTCCCTCTCCCTCTGCTTCAGCTCGCATTAAGCGCGCTAATACATCGATATCACCAGAATTCACTTTAATAACCGCCATTGAACACCTCCACCAAAGATCGTCTGACTACGTTTGTAATGGGAAGTTTTATCAAACCACATAGGTTCGTTCCATCATATGAACCAAGAAAGACAAATATGTCGTTCTTCGTAAAATATAACGAATGAAAAGCAGAACTAAATAAACATTCAGAAAAAACGCTAAATCATTTTACTTTCATAGATAAGCCACCCATAATAGAGGAGTCGGTTTTTAAACAGCGGGCATTGAAACCTAATCAGGTTGTTGTCCGTAACAAAGAATGAGCGTATAAAGCGCAAAGCGGAAAAAATAGAAAGTTAAACTGTTCGCAAGACATATTTTTTATAAGGGAGGATGTAGAACGTATGACATTAGTTATTGACCATGTAGAAAAACAGTTTGGCCAGCACACCGCAGTAGACGGCATCTCGTTACGTGTAGAAAAAGGGCAGATGTTCGGTATGTTAGGGGCCAATGGAGCGGGTAAAACAACAACGTTTCGAATGATTATTGGTTTATTAGATCCAACAAATGGAACCGTTACGTGGAACGGGAAAAAGCTTTCTTATAAATACACAAATTTAATTGGTTATTTACCGGAAGAGCGGGGGCTTTATCCCAAGTTAACTGTAAAAGAGCAGTTAATTTACCTTGGTAAGCTGAAAGGCATGAAGAAAAATGCGATTATTGAAGAAATGCAATCTTGGCTGGAGCGTTTCAAAGTAACAGAATATGAAAACAAAAAGGTAGAAGAGCTTTCAAAAGGAAATCAACAAAAGATACAATTTATTGCGGCTGTATTACATAAACCAGAACTTCTTATATTAGATGAACCATTCAGTGGGTTGGATCCGGTGAACTCTGATATGTTAAAAGCAGCTGTTCGCCACATTCAGGACCAAGGTACTACAATTGTCTTCTCAAGTCATCAAATGAATAACGTAGAAGAAATGTGTGAAGACATTATTATGCTTAAACGAGGCAAAGCTGTACTCCAAGGAAATTTAACAGAAATTAAGCGGAGCTATGGGATTAAGACTGTTTCAATTGCTGCTGATTATGACTTGAGTTTTTTACAGGAGCATGAACATGTTTCGAATTACACAGAAACAAAAAATGGAGTAAAAATCCAAGTAGAAAATGAAGAGTCCGCGAAAGATATTTTTCAAGTGCTCGCTCAAAAAGGGTTTGTTCGCAAATTTGAAGTCGAAGAGCCGAGCCTGCACGATATTTTTATTGATAAAGTAGGAGGGGATGCAAATGAATAATTTTGGAACGATTGTATCTCATACGTTAAGTTCAAAAATACGTACGAAATCCTTTGTCATCTCTACTGTTTTTATGATGATCCTCATTATTGGATTAACGAATATCACGACGATTGTTGACTTATTTACTGGGGACGACGATTCTCCAACAGAAGTTGCGGTTGTCGATGAAAGTGAAGACGCAGGCATCATTGCGCAAGGTTTAACAGCTCCAAATGAATCCGAAGACGAGACAACATTTGTACTGATGGACGGTCAATCATTAGATGACGTCATTCAAGAAGCAGAGGAAGGTACATACGAAGGTGTTGTTCACTTAACAGGTTCAACCGAAGATCTACAAGCATCATTTTATGGCGATTCAAACAACACAGCGATGGAAGTGGAACAGCAAATCCAACGTTTAAAAGAAGGCGTGCTTACGAGTGAATTAGATATTAATGAAGAACAGCTAGCGGCCGTTTATCAACCAATTAGCTTCGAGCAACTTTCGCTAGAGGAAGGCGAAGCAGTTGAAAGTGAAGAAGAAAGCGCGGCATCATACTTTACAGTCTTTGCAATCACGTACATTATCTTTTTTATTGTTATATTATTTAGTACGATGATCGCAACCGAAGTGGCTACAGAGAAATCATCACGGGTGATGGAGCTACTCGTTTCGAGCGTGAATCCAGTGGTACAAATGTTTGGTAAGCTTACTGGAATTGCTCTTTCTGGTGTTGTGAACTTGGTTACCCTTTTAGTTGCTTTTGTAATTGGGATGACCATTGCAGGCAATAACGTGACGGATTTCTTATCGTCAGATTTCATTGATCTAACCTTGATCGGTTACGGCTTACTGTGTGTCGTGCTAGGCTACTTCATTTTTGGTGGTGTTGCTGCCATGCTAGGAGCACTCGTAAGTCGGACAGAAGAAGTGAATCAGTCGGTTCAACCACTTATTTTCTTAGCTTTAATTGGTTTCTTTATCGTTTCTTTTGGACAAAATGCGCCAGATTCTACATTTGTAAATGTGGCCTCCTATATTCCTTTCTTTACTCCTCAATTGTTAATTTTACGAGTAGGGGCAGGATCCATTGCACCAGTGGAAATTGCGATTTTAATTGGAATTATGGTGGTCAGTGCTATTATCATTAATGTGCTTGCTGCACGAATCTATAAAGGTGGCGTTCTTATGTATGGCAAATTGTCATTTAAAAAGAACATTAAACAAGCATTGGCGATGTCGAAAAAAGAAAAATAATCATTGGAAAACGGATTTGTTCTTGCTTAGTGAGTGTGGTAAGATGGAAATATTGTGAAAAGGTATCGGAGGAGGTGATTGAGGATGATTGATATTTTTCTGGAACTCTCGTTTATTTGGATCTCTGTAGGGTTGTTCCTACCGGTGATTGCTTGTTTAGCTTATGAGAACATTAAATTGCATCATATGCACGTTAAAATGAAGCGACCAGAACGTAAAACGCTAAACACTGGAAGATTGATCAACATTCCTTTTTCACCGACAACTACTCGTATACGTCCAAAGATACCATACTTCCGAGATAAGAGCTGTCAAGATGACGATGACCTGAACTTTGTTGTCTAACGAAACAGCATTGAGACAACAAAGGAGGACATATAGAAAGATATGAAAAGAAAAATATTATTTACAACAAGTTTGCTTTTTATGGCAGTGGTACTGGCTGCCTGTGGAATAGACGAGCCTATTACAGCTGAGTCTGAAGGCTTTTGGAATTCATTTTTTGTATACCCGATGTCATTTTTAATTCAGTTTTTCTCTGATTTGACTGGTGGGCATTTTGGTTGGGGAATTGTCATTGTTACGATACTTATCCGTCTATTGATTTTGCCGCTAGCATTAAAATCGCAAAAGAGTTCCCGTGCGATGCAGGCATTACGTCCTGAAATGCAGGAAATTCAAGAGAGAATGAAAAAAGCACAAGGCAATCCTGAGAAACAACGTGAAGTGCAAACTGAAATGATTGGGTTATATCAAAAGCACGGAGTAAATCCCGCGGCTGGATGTTTACCTGCACTTGTTCAGATTCCGATTGTTATGGCGCTTTACTTTGCGATTATGCGTACAGAAGCCATTGGACAAGGTCCGGAAAGTGACTTCTTGTGGTTTAATTTAGGACAAATGGACCCGGTTTTACCGTTCATTGCCGGGATTACGACATTTATTCAATTTAAGATGTCAATGAGCCAAATGCCTGCAAACCCGCTAGGTGAAGGAATGCCAAACCCAATGAACATCATGCTGTGGATTTTACCTGTCATGATTATCATTGCAGGTCTAACATTACCTTCAGCACTTGCGCTATATTGGGTAATTGGTAACATCTTTATGATTGTTCAAACGTACTTTATTATTGTACGACCAAACATGAATAAAGAAGACGTTCAAAAAGATCGTGCATAAAGAAAAGGTTCATCGCCACTCGCGATGAACCTTTTTTTCTTATACTTGAAAATAAGTGGAGAGCGCATCTTGTGTAAGAATGTTTCCAACGTAAAAGGAGCCAAACTCGCCATAGCGAGCAGATACTTCATCAAAGCGCATTTCGTACACAAGCTTTTTAAACTGTAGAACGTCGTCTGAGAACAGAGTAACGCCCCACTCCCAATCATCGAAACCGACAGAGCCAGAAATGATTTGCTTCACTTTGCCTGCATAGCTACGACCAATCATGCCGTGACTGCGCATAAGTTCTTTCCGATTTTCCATCGGCAGCATGTACCAATTATCATCGCCTTCGCGGCGCTTATCCATCGGATAAAAACAAACATGCTTCCATTTTGGAAGTTCTGGATAAAGGCGTGAACGAACATAAGGATTTTGATAAGGATCCTCGTCAGACTCTTTTGCCAAGTAGTTACTTAACTCCACAACAGAGACATAGGAATACGTCGGAAGTGTAAAGTCTGCCAACCCTGATTTGTCCAAAGCGAGTTCAATGTCATTTAACTCTTCCATCGTCGGGCGCAGCAACATAATCATTAAATCTGCTTTTTGGCCAACGATTGAATAAAGAGCGTGACTACCTTGTCCATTTGCTTCGGTGTCGTTCCATTTATTTAGTAACGCTGTAAATTCTTCAATCATCCCTTCGCGTTCGTTCTCGGGGACATTTTTCCATGAACTCCAGTCAATTTTGCGGAAATCATGCAATACATACCAACCGTCTAAGGTTTTTGCTGCCTCGTTCATCGTACAAATCCTCCTTCAATCTTCTCTCTATCCACTATACCATAAGGAGGACCCATTTCTTAAATGGATCGTCTATCGCTTGCCTTTATTCACAAAAAATTCAAGAGCTTTCCGGTGCTCTTTTGATTCACCTGCTTCACGCTGAGCCGTCACTTCCATTTCTAAAATCTCTGCTAAATGATGGTCATAGCTCTCGCGAAAATTGTTTTTCATTAAACGAAAAGCAGTTGGTGGAAGTGCTAAGCATTTTTGGATGAGCTCCTCGACATGATCAATACGGTTAATGAGTCCCATCGCAAGCGCCTCATCAGCCGAAAAATTTTCTTTTACAGCTAGTTCAAGCGCTTTTGGATATCCGACTAATCGTGGCAAGAAGTACGACATTCCTGCATCCGGAACAAGACCAATTTTCAAAAATCCTAATCCGAAAAGGGCTTCTTTGTTCGCTACACGATAGTCACAAGCCAATGCGATACTAAGACCAGCTCCTACTGCAATTCCATTTATATGGGCAATGATTGGTTTGCCAATATGCGTCATAAGCGTAATTAATTTATTGTACGTTTCCCGCAAGGCGCGGCCATAATTAAAATTTTCCATATCCTTTATATCAATTGATTTTAAATCTGCTCCAGAACAAAAAGCGTCTCCGCTTCCTGTTAAGACAATTACACGAACATCGGTACGTTCATCCGCTTCTTCAAAAGCATCGTAAAGTTGTTCATGAGCTGCATCGTTTAATGCGTTTTTTACGTTTGGTCGGTTTAAAGTGATCGTAGCAATGTTGTTCTTAATATCTAGTCTTACTAGTTGGTCACTCATAAAAGCCTCCTAAAAATGGTTTTCTACATCTTTCGCTAAAAATAGGTGAAAACCCTTTAATTTTAATGTAAGCGTAATCAATGTGTCAATTTTTAAAATTAACGCTTTATGCGAGGCTGTTTCCTTTTTTTCTAAAGCAGGGTATCCTAAAATAGAGGAAGAATGATAACTGAAGGAGGTTATTTACAGTGAGTGATTTATTTGCTGATATCAAACAGCAGGTAGGGTCTCATAAGCCAAGTATCGTATTACCAGAAGGAAACGACGAGCGTGTGCTTGAAGCCGCGGTGAAGCTTGCTACAGATCAAGTCGTTGACCCGATTGTGATTGGAAATCCAGACGAAATTACGTCTCTTGCAGATAAAATAAATGTAAAGATTGATGATGTAACAATTTATGATCCTAAGACGTATGCGCACCTAGATGAAATGGTGGCGTCCTTTGTTGAAAGACGTAAAGGAAAAGCGACTGAAGAACAGGCGCGTGAACTTCTGATGGACGTTAATTACTTTGGAACGATGCTTGTGTATATGGAAAAAGCTGACGGTCTTGTCAGTGGTGCTGCCCATTCTACTGGCGATACCGTTCGCCCGGCATTACAAATTATTAAAACAGAGCCTGGTATTAAGCGTACTTCTGGTGTGTTTGTAATGGTAAAAGAAGATAAGAAATTTGTCTTCGGTGACTGTGCGATTAACATTTCTCCAAATGAAGAAGAGTTGGCAGAAATTGCGACAGCGACAGCAGATACCGCAAAATTATTTGGGATTGATCCGAAAGTAGCGATGCTTTCATTCTCAACTCTTGGTTCTGCGTCTTCACAAGAAACACAAAAAGTTTCTGCTGCGACGAAACTTGCACAAGAGAGTCGCCCAGACCTTGTTATTGACGGTGAATTCCAGTTTGACGCTGCGTTTGTGCCTGCAGTAGCTCAGAAAAAAGCGCCTGAATCGCCGCTTAAAGGTGAAGCAAATGTATTTATTTTTCCGAGCTTAGAATCAGGAAATCTTGGCTATAAAATTGCGCAAAGACTCGGTGGCTATGATGCAATCGGGCCGATTTTACAAGGTTTAAATAAGCCGGTGAATGACTTATCTCGTGGTTGTAATGTGGACGATGTCTATAAGCTTAGCTTAATTACAGCGATGCAAGCCATTACCCAAAAAGAAACGCAAAAAGCGTAATGAAAAGCTTTCGGTCATCGAACCGAAAGCTTTTTTTAGTTTAAACAGCGATTATGCCGCTCAATCACCCGTTCTAGTTGTGTATCGAATAAAAGCGCTTCATCAGCAGAAAAAGCTTGCTCGTTCAGAGTAATATCAAACAATTGAGCAGTTTGTTTTGCTTTTTCAACGATTTGTTCAACGGTAAAGGTTTCATCCAGAAGTTCATTTAAGGACGCCATAACCGTTGGTGTTACGTCAGGTGCAGTAAATTTCGGATTCGGTTCTTTTACAGCGTGGCTGTACATGTCTCGAACAACCTGTGCTCGTTCTGAACCACTGCCTGTAATGCACAAATAAATTTGCACAGCAATCCCGCCACGAATTCGTCGTTGAGAGATGCCGGCGAATTTCTTTCCATCAATACTTAAATCGTAGCTACCAGGACAGTAGGAGCCGACAATTTCTCCTGTATCAATTTTTGCTAGTGGAAACATCGCTCGTATAAACGCAACCATGCGCTCGTACCCACCATCAATGGAAGAAGTGGTTTCTCCAGGAAAGATAAGGGAAAGATTTAAAACGCCGTTATCTAATAAAACAGCTAGTCCGCCTGAATTTCGCACGATGACACGGTAATTATTCTTTTCTAGTATAGTAATCGCATCATGAATATGATCTAAACGGGTATCTTGAGTTCCTAAAACAATGGTGCGGTCATGAACCCAAAAACGCAGAGATGGTTGGTCTGTTTTTCCAGCTAATTGACATAGGGTATCGTCAAAAGCAAACGATTTCAAGGCGCTCTCTGATAGGTAATTTTTACTGTTATCGATCAGTCTCCATTTAGCGTTTAAAGCCTGAAATGGTGAGGGTTTAATCAAACGAATCATTCCTTTCTTACGCACCTTAGTATAACATGGAAAGGCCTAGCCTATAAAAAGGAAGTTGCGTATTTTGATTTCTGCCGTTATACTGAAAAAAGTTTTACAAACGTAGGCGATTCAAAAAAAAGAAGTGTAAAGAAGAAAAAAATAAGAGAATTATAAGAAATTATCAAATTGGGTTTGGGGGAAACTGAATGAACAACAATAAGCTAACAAGAAACATATTACTCGGTTTATTATTAGGGGCTATTTTAGGTCTTGTCCTGCCGATTATTTCACAAGATGTTTTTAACACGTTAAATCAATACATTTTAGACCCTGCAGGTACGATCTTTTTACGTTTAATTATGATGGTTGTTGTTCCGCTTGTATTCTTTTCACTTGTTGTTGGTATTTCCGATTTAGGAAGTCCAAAACAACTTGGCCGAATGGGAATACAAACGGTTATTTTCTTTCTAGCGACATCCGCTATATCCTTAACAGTTGGAATTGTTGCAGCACAGATCGTTCAACCTGGGTCACCAGGTTTGCTAGGTGAAGGAATTGCAGAAGACTATCAGCCGGCGGAATCTGTTCCGATTATGGAAACACTCATTAACATTTTCCCTGAGAATCCAATTGCTTCTATGGCTGATATGAATATGCTACAAATTATTACGTTTGCTTTGTTTGTCGGACTTGCTATGGCGATGCTCGGCAAAAAAGTGGAAACGGTTAAAATTTTCTTTACACAAGCAAATGACATTATGATGAAAATCGTTACATTCGTTATGGCATTTGCACCAATTGGTGCGTTTGCGTTAATTGCGTCTGCTCTTGGTGAAGCAGGATGGGAAGCTGTTGGATCCCTTCTTTCTTACTTCTTAACTGTAGCGGGGGTACTTGTCTTCCACTTATTTGTTGTGTACGGATTAATCGTATACTTCTTAGGGAAAATGAGTCCAGTTAAGTTTTTTAAAGGCTTTGCGCCAGCTATGACGATGGCATTCAGCTTATCAAGCTCAAACGCAGTCTTGCCACTTTCTATGAAATCTGCACAAGAGAACTTAGGGGTTTCGAAACAAGTGTCTGGCTTCGTGCAGCCGCTTGGTGCGACGATTAATATGGACGGTACAGGTATTATGCAGGCTGTAGCAACCGTTTTTATTGCGCAAGTGTATGGCGTTGATTTGACGCTTATGCAAATGCTTATGATCGTCTTAACGGCAACATTAGCAAGTATTGGCACAGCGGGTGTACCAGGAGTAGGTATGATCATGCTCGCCATGGTTCTGACAACAGTTGGGTTACCACCAGACGCGATCGGTTTAATTATCGGTATTGATCGTCTTCTTGATATGATGAGAACCGCAGTTAATATTACAGGTGACGCTGCCTTAGCGGTTATTGTTGATCGAAATGAGAAAAAGCGTGGCGACATTCCGGCTAATTCCTAAACAACGAAGAACCTTTATAAGTGGACGTTCACTTATGAAGGTTCTTTTTTCGTACTTAGACTCAGCTCTTTTCTTCAAAGAAGAGAGATCGTATAATATGAATGATAGAAAAGGGGGGAGAACATGTCTGCGAAGTTGCAAGAAGAAAAGGTTTTTAAAGATCCTGTTCATCGCTACATCCACGTACAGGATCAATTAATCTGGGATCTAATAGGGACAACGGAATTTCAACGGTTGCGCAGAGTCCGTCAATTAGGAACTACGTCGTTAACGTTTCATGGTGCAGAGCATTCGCGCTTTAACCATTCACTAGGCGTGTATGAGATCATGAGGAGGCTTATAACGAATTTTACGGATAAACCGATGTGGAACAACGAGGATCGTCTTCTCGCGCTTAGTGCGGCATTGCTGCACGATATAGGGCATGGTCCGTTCTCCCATTCGTTTGAAAAAGTCTTCGATACCGATCATGAAGAGTGGACAAGGTTTATTATCCTTGGTGATACTGAGGTAAATGCCGTTTTACGTCGAATGGATCCAGCTTTTCCAAAAGAAGTAGCGGCAGTTATTGAAAAAACGTCCGCTAATAAACTTGTGACAAGCATGATATCAAGTCAAATTGATGCAGATCGAATGGATTATTTACTGCGAGATGCGTATTACACGGGCGTGAGCTATGGACAGTTTGACTTGGAGCGAATTTTACGAGTGATGAGACCGATGGAGGATCAAGTCGTGGTGAAAGCCAGCGGGATGCACGCGGTAGAGGATTATATTATGAGTCGCTATCAAATGTACTGGCAGGTCTATTTTCATCCAGTAACGCGAAGTTCTGAAGTCATCTTAAGCAAGATTTTAAAGCGGGTAAAAGTATTGCATGAGAACGGCTATGCGTTTAAACAGCCACCTCATCATTTTAAAGCGATCTTTTCGGGAACAACGACAATTCAAGATTATTTAAAATTAGATGAATCCGTGATGCAGTTTTATTTTCAGTGTTGGCAGGATGAAGACGACTCGATCTTGAAAGATCTATGTCAACGTTTCTTAAATCGTCGCTTGTTTGCATATGTAGAATGCCATCCGAATGAGCGCTTAACGGATATTATGGCCTTGCAAGAATTGTTTTGGGAAGCAGGCATTGAAGCGGATTATTATTTGGAGATGGATTCCTCTTCCGATTTGCCTTATGATGTGTACAGGCCTGGCGAAGAACAGCGAGTGCCGATTCAATTATTAGTGAAAGATGGTCAATTAAAAGAGTTATCCAGTCAATCTGACGTGGTTGAATCCATTTCTGGGAAAAAACGAACGGATCACAAGCTTTATTATCCAGCAGATCTTATCGCATCTTTAGATGAAAAGCCGAGACAACAAATTGAATCTATTCTTAAACAAATGTAAGGAGGGGTAGCTTGCTTTCCAATCATGTGCAGGTGCTAAAACTTTTTTCATTATGCGAGAAAACGATTGAACATAAAAAGCTACAAAAAATCATTTATATAGCCAAATCATTTGGGGCGCCATTTGCGGAGAAATACCGATATCATCGCTTAGGGCCGTATTCTGAGGACTTATTTGTGCGTCTTGAAGAATTATGTAATCTCCAGTTTCTAAAAGAAGAGCGGGATGACAGAGACATTGTGTATATGCTAACGGAGCAAGGGGAAACGTTTCTACATAAGCTTTTAGTAAGAGAAGAGCTTGACGAGTTTACAGACGTTTACAAGGATTTGAATAGCCAACCTTTATCGATACTTGAACAAATGGCGGCGCTACTTTATTTTCAAAAACAAATGGAGAGCGAGGGAGTGCGTGATCCTCAGCTTAATTCACGTTATTCCAATCAAGAATGGCTCCATGCAGAAACCCATTTAATGATGCTACGGGAACGACAAGTCTCCTATGAAGGTTCATAGTCTTACATTTTATTTTACAGCAGTTTTGTAGTTGTGGCGCGCCTTATTGTATACACTATGAGCATTAGAACATCACGACAAGAGAAGAAAGGTGGCGCCAATTTTGCTCAGCTTTACATTAATGCTTCTTATGTTCGCTGTTGGCATACCGTTGATTCTAATCTTATTTTTAGCATCACCAATGATGGGGGTAGTCGTTGTTGCCGCTATCCTGCTCAATTGGTTTTTTATAGCACAATATATCCGCAAACACCATAAAGGTGGGCATCAAAAAAAGGAGTGTTCTTAAAAAAGAACGCTCCTTTTGCTATTATTTATCGCTTTGTCTAATTCCAGCAACACCAAAGTTTGTTGGTTTCATTTCATCAATGACAACAGAGATGCGTTCTTTTGGTGCATCGATTGTTTCTGAAACGGCTGCGGTTACTTTTTCCACAAGTGCTCGTTTTTGATCATCGCTACGACCTTCAAGCATTTGAACGGTAACAATTGGCATAAAAAAACTCCTTTCAAGTAGCATACTTTGAGTATACCAGAAAGGAGTTTTGTTTTATTCACT
Organism: Shouchella sp. JSM 1781072; assembly: GCF_041949915.1. Lineage (NCBI taxonomy): Bacteria > Bacillati > Bacillota > Bacilli > Caryophanales > Bacillaceae > Shouchella > Shouchella sp. JSM 1781072. The sequence continues at coordinate 607,858 of NZ_JBHFQE010000003.1, read as the reverse complement.
AAAAAGCGCCAAAGATTGGTTAAACTGTGAATCCACTAAGTCAGCAACGAGGACATAACGCTCAGGCGCAAAGCCGACGACATGGAATGGATAACAAGTCGTTACTGTTAATTGCGCATCATCTGTAGAAACAATGACCGTGCGATCATCTTCATCGACAATGCGAACGGTATGCACTTCGTATGTGAACACGCCGCTCTTCGTTTCAACGATAATCTCGTCTCCTTCACCAACATCACCAAGGTGGTGAAACACCGTATTGTTGTGACCAGATAAGACGCTATTGTCATTTTCTCCAGGAAGGACGCTCCCGTCAAAATGGCCAACACCCCGGTCAAGCTCATCGTCACCAGTGCCGTGGATAATGGGCCAGCTTGAATCCATGGCTGGAATCGTTAACTTGCCCATTACTTCACCTATCGCTGGTTGCCACTCACTCACTTCAGGGTTAACGGTTGAGGCAAGGACTTGGTCGCTTTCCCCTTTTCCTGAAAGGTTGTAAGCGACCAATTTCTCTTCCTCTGGCATCATCTTAAAAAGGGCATAGCCATGTAAAATTTTAAACCCTGTAGTCGTTGTAAGATAAGCACCAAAAGCGATGAGTACAACAGCAAAGACCGATAACACGATCTTTTTCACGTTTCGCTTTTTTGCGCGAGCCATAATTTATACTGCCTCTTTTTTCATTAAACGGCGGAAAACGAACAAGCCAGAAGCCATTAACCCTAAACCGAGTAATGCATAAAGCGGGTAGTAGCTTGATGTCTTAGGCATTTTCGCACCATCTACGGTTTTTGTTAATTTTTCAGTTGAAGTGTTAGTTGTACCAGATGGAGGCGCGTTTGAACCAGAGCCGTCAGATGTAGGTGCTTCTTTTGATGGCTTTTCAACTGCTACTGGTGTTTCGTTCACTGTTTCTTCAACGACTTTCCCGATTTCATCGACTTCTTCAAGAATGTTTTTCACAAAATGCGAATTGAACATTTCAGGTGTGATGTAGAAATCAGCTAAGAATTCGCCAGATTCATTGTATAATTCCACAAGCAATTTGTATTCTTTTTCAATTCCAGATTTTGCGAGAGCAGCTAAATCGACAGGTTGTTTATCTTGTCCAGCTCTATCAACAAAGTATTGTGGGTTTAAATTAAGTAAGTCAATTGCTTTTTCTCCAATTGCGAAAAGTTCAGCAATTTCTTGTGCATTTAATTCAGTAATCGATTCGAACTCTCCATCACGGAAAGCAAATCCACGGTCTTTTAGTGCAGTTAGTTCTTCTGATAAGTGAGGGTTTGACTCTCTTACATCCAGGAAATGCATAACCAAGTTGTAAAATTCTTTCTCACTTAAACTGAACTGCGTTAGATATCCTGATAAATCAACATAATCATCTGGATACATTGGGTATTCAACGTAATCAAATAAAAAGTAAAACAAGTCATCATAGAAAATAAAATAATCCATCGTGACCATTAGTTCTTCTAATAAAGCAAGGAATTCTTCTTCAGTAATGCCAAATTCATCGAGTAAAGCGTAGTAATCTTCTTCAGTTAGTAAATCACCTAACCAAGCCTCTAGCTCTTCAACCGATCCAAATTCATCTAAAGCAGATTGCCAACGATCGTTTAAATAAATTTCAAGCTCTTCTTCCGTCATTTCTATGTACTCTAAGTATTCGTTAAGCTCGTCCTGATCTAACGAATGGGCAAAACTAAGATTCGGTGCAACAAGCGCAAAAATCAAAGTGAAAATAAGTGATAAGGACAGTAATCGTTTCATGTGTTCCCCCTGTATTCAATTGTAATTTTTTTCTTGCAAGATTTAGTATATAGCTAAATTCATTCATTTGTCTGCAAAAAAACGAAGATTTTAGAAAAATTTTAGAATTAGGTGCTGTATACGCTAAAATACGACAAAATGCTTCCAAATCCTCTTATTTGGTAGAGGTGGTTTCGAAAGCTGATCTTGAAAACAACTTATGATACAATGAAAAGATCAAAGTTGAATCTTAGAGAGGGCGGATGATTGTGGATTTGCTCAATAATAATAATTTAAAGAAGGCGAAAAAGTCTTCGAACTTTACGATTCTTAGCAACGAATCTGATTCTACCGATGGCCACGGCGGTTACGGCGCTGGCTTGATAAATTTAGATCATATGACGCCTTTATTTATTAATATTGACGAACAGGAAGCGTTTGTTGATATGGGCGCACTACATGCACGTGCTGATGTGGAAAAACGTGTGAAGTTTATTCCAACATTGGAAGATGTTCCAACAGAAGGAATGAAGCGGTATTGGTTGATTTGGATAACCATTGATACAAAAGATAAGAAGCCATATTACAGTGGGATTGGCGCTTGCTATATGACGGTTAATAAAGCTGCAAAGCGCGGGTATAAGAGTATGCCTGAGCATGTAAATCAGATGGATAAAGCATTAAAAGGAAAAGTATCTGTGGAAAAGATGGATGAGCCATCACGTAAAGTATTGGCTGATTTTTTGAAGGCGCATAGTGAGGATATTTGGAACGAATCAACAACGCTTCATGAAGCGTTAAAAGTTTGAACAAATTGTGACATTAAGATTCGAGCTATTGTTCTTTTTAACAGATTGTTTTACGCTAAGATGGCTAGGACAAAAAAGCAGCCGAGGGTGTACGATACCCCTCGGCTGTTTTTTTATAGTTTTTTCAGTTCATCAACAAGTTCGGCGAATTTTTTCATTGCCGCTTCAATTGGCTCAGGTGTTGTTAGATCAACGCCTGTTGCTTTAAGTAAGTCAAGTGGTTCCGCAGAACTACCGCTCTTTAAGAATTCAAGGTACGAATCCAACACTTCTTGGTCACCGTCTAAGATGTTTGTGGCAATTTGGATGGCAGACGCAAATCCAGTTGCGTATTGATACACATAAAAGGCACGGTAGAAATGAGGAATGCGGGACCAGCCATATTTTACTTCGTCATCAAAGACGATGTCTGGGCCATTGTAAAGGCGGAATAATTCTTCATATAACTCGTTTAAACTTTCCGCATTTAGAGCTTCGCCTTTTTCTGCTTTTTCGTGGGTTTGTTTTTCAAAGTCAGCGAACATTACTTGTGTAAAAAATGTCCCACGGAATTGCTCAATAAAGTGATTGAGCAAGTATGCACGCATTTTCTCATCGGATGTTTCTTTAAGTAAATGGTTGATTAACAATACCTCATTTACGGTTGAAGCTACTTCTGCCACAAAAATACGGTAGTTCGCTGTAATTTGTGGTTGGTGTTTACTTGAATAATGACTATGGAGCGCGTGCCCCATTTCATGGACAAGGGTAAACAAGCTGTTCAGGTCGTCATGGTGATTTAAAAGAACAAATGGATGAACACCGTAAACCCCCATATTGTAGGCACCCGAGCGTTTGGCTGGTGTTTCGCGTACATCAATATAGCGCTTATCTTTAAATTCTTTGAGTCGTTCGATGTAATCGTCACCTAATGGTTGGAGCGCATCAATCATTGTAGCATATGCCTCTTCATAAGGAATTTCAGCTTTGATACCAGGCACGATTGAAGCATTTAAATCGTATTGACGAAGCTCATCAACACCAAGTTTCTCTTTTCTTAATCGACTGTATTCATGAAGTGGCTTAATATGAGTTCGTGCGGCTTCAATTAATTGATCATAGACGGTTGGGTCAATGTCATCAGCAAAAAGCGCTTTTTGCAAGGCGGATTCATAATTTCGAACTTTAGCCATCGCCGCATTGGTTTTAATTTCTGCACCAAGTGTAGTCGCGATCGTATTATTAAGCTCCACGTAAGGTTTGTAATATGCTTTATACGCTTCTTTACGTTTTTCGCGATCTTCATCTTCAATCAACTTCGCGTACATGCCTCTTGTTAACTGCACCTTTTCGCCGTCTTCGTTTGTTACTTCGCCAAACTGAATATCCGCATTATTTAGCATATTGAACGTCGCCCCAGGAGCTTGAAATGATTCGCTTAATTGGGATAAAAGCTCTTCTTTTTCTTTGGAAAGAACGTGGTCTTTAAAGCGGAACGATTTCCATAATTCATCTTCAAAGTATTCCAGTTCCTTTTCTTCTTTTAAGTAGGATTGAAGCGTATCTTCATCTAAACTTAAGAGAAATGGCATGAAGAAAGCCGTTGACTCGCTTACTTTTACGCCTAATTTTGTTGTACGACCACTTAACTTTTGAGCGTGGGAATCACGTGTATCAATATCAGTTAAAAACATCGTGTACGCAAACACTTTTCTAAGATGAAGTGAAAGCTCCTCTTGCTTTTTTAAGTACGCCAAAAGGTCAGAACCATTGTGGATCGCACCATTATACGTTTGTAACTCATCGCAAATGGATTCGCATTCTTCTAGCTTTGTTTGCCATTCTTGTTCGTTCTGAAATAAATCGGTTAAATCCCATTTTTCGTGGTCAGGCACTTCTTTACGAGATGAGTAAGTTGTCATGGTTACACCCTTTCTAATGGAGTAATGCGTATTCGTTCTAGTGTAGCACGCGAAAAGAGAATTATGTTTCAATTTGCTTTTTCGTTATCCTTTTTTTAGGAAAGGTCTGCTAAACTAAATAAAGGAGGAGGTGACGGGGCTAAACCATTAGGGAACGGGCATGTGAAGCAACGGTTTTGTGTACGAGTAACAATTATTAAAAGAATATTTATATTTTTCTATAATCTAATCAATTTCATAACTCCTACATTTTGTCATAAAAATGAACATTCACCTTATTTGTCGAACGCTTTCCCCGGGCACGGTCTCAGCCATTTTCGCGTAAAATCTCGCTCCGATGTCTTCAAACACGTGCTATTCCCGTGGGAGTCGTCGCCAATGTCAAAGGTAATTATCAAGGACCTTTACTATGACTTTATCAACGATCGTCGTTAAACTCTCTTTAAAACGTTATGATGAAATTGATTCAATTAATGGAATGACATAACTAAGAATAGCGAACGATGATTAACTCTCTTTTTTTCTTCAGTTATCTCGAAAAAACGCGTTCCTGTAGTGGCGTTTAAGTGCCACTCAGCAAACCATATCGCCAGATAACGGCAAAAAGATGCTCTTCATCGGAAAAATACTGCGAAAGCGTACCAGTCTATGTACACTTTACGTAAGAAAACGAGAGTAGGTGGCTAGATGACATCCATTCTAGAATTAACGAATGTGTCAAAAGTATATGGAGACAAAAAAGCGTTAAACGAAGTAGATTTGCCCATCCAAAAAGGAGAAATATTTGGACTGCTTGGCCCGAGTGGATCAGGAAAAACAACCATGCTTAAATTGTTAACAGGGCAAATCAAACCGTCCGCAGGGACCGTTCATGCTTATGGGGCAAAAGTAAATGTAGAATCAAGTGAGTGGATGTCTGTAATTGGAATCATGACGGACAATAGTGCACTGTACGAGCGCTTGACTGTGTACGATAATTTAAACTTATTTGCTTCCCTCTTTTCCATTGATGAGAAGGAGGAGCAGATAAACAACGTGCTTCAAGCGGTTCAATTAGAAAATGAGAAAAAAACCATTGCGAAAAACCTATCTAAAGGAATGAAACAACGGGTAATGCTGGCGCGAGCTTTGCTTCACGAGCCGGAAGTCTTGTTTTTAGATGAGCCAACTTCAGCACTTGATCCGGCAACAACGGCTCATGTTCATACAGCGTTAAAGCAATTAAACGAAAATGGAACGACTATTTTTATTACAACACACAATATGGAAGAAGCCGAAACGTTGTGTGACCGAGTGGCGTTTTTGCATGAGGGAGAGATTGCAACGATCGATACCCCGAGAAATTTACGATTAGCCCATAGTGAGAAGAAGATCTTGGTTCACGCAGGTGGAGATGTGCACACGCTTAGTCAAAATGAAGCCGACGCTGAAATTCTTGCATCTTTAATGCGGGAGCAATCGATCGATACGATTCATTCGCAAGAACCGACGCTTGGAGAAATTTTTATTAAGCTTACAGGGGGGCGACTCACATGAGTTTAGCGTTAAAACGAATGACAGGTATTTTCTTAAAAGATACAAAGGATGGGATGCGCAATTTAAATGTTTGGCTCATGCCGATAATCCCTTTAGGTCTTGCCGTGTTTTATCGAACAATTATGGATGCGGAAAGCCTCGCTTTTTTCACACCAGCACTCCTGTTAATCGTCTTTGGAATGAGTGCAGGTGTAACGCAGTCAATGATGATCGCAGAAGAGAAGGAAAAAAATACGCTAAGAATGCTGATGCTTACCCCAGCTAAACCATATGAAGTGTTGATTGGAAAGGCTGGAGTAGCCACACTCTTTACGTTTGTTGCTACGGTTATTGCGTTGCTTATCTTTGAACTGTCTCCAGCAGATATGCTGCAAGTGATCGTGCTGTCTATTCCGATGTTTATCATTTTTCTTCTTTTAGGCACATTTGTTGGGTTAGTTAGTAAAAACGTTTCATCTGCATCGGGACTCGGGTTGCCGATTATTCTCTTATTAAGCATGTTTCCGCTTTTAACAGCGGGCTTAGATTTTGCTTTTATTGAAACCATTTCCCAGGGAATAGCACCTGTTGTCTATTCAGAGCTAATAATTTCTATGATGAACGAAGGTTGGTCGGCAACAAGCGCCATGAACTGGCTTGTCTTGTTTATTTGGCTACTTGCCACTCTTGTGATTACGTATATCGCCTATCGAAAAAATGCGTATGATTAATACTGTTAAGTTTTAAAAATTTTTAAAAAATAAATATTGTTTTGTATGCTATACTGAAGAAAAAGGTGGTGAAAAGGATGCTCGGCCCAGAACAAAGAAAAGCCATCCATACGCTGCAGCAAATCATTGAGCAAGAAGAACAGATTAAGCTGAAGATGAATTGGGGGATGCTAGCGCAAAAAGATCGCTCAGAAGCAGTAACAGAAGACTACTTTCATTATAATGAAAAAGGTGACTTGCTCGGTTACTTAGCGATCTATCAGTTTGGAAAAAAAGTTGAAAGTATTTGTTTAGTAGAGCCAGAAAATCGGCGTAGAGGGATCGCAAAGAGGTTGCTTGATCAAGCGTACAGCGATTGGCATCAGCAGGCGGCGCCTTTTCTTATTAACTGCCCGGATCAATCTACTAGCGGCAAAGGATTCTGTCAGGCAATTGGCGCCACACATCAGTTCACAGAGCATCAAATGGTTTGTCGAGAGATTCCAATGCCTTATACAAAGGAAGGCGTTCGTATTCGTCCTGCCGTATCAAAAGATCTTGAAACTATATTTTGCTTGGATAAAGAGGGATTTGGTTTAACGCTCACAGTTGAAGATCTTCCTACCACCGCCGAGGTCGCAAACGGGACATATATGATCGAAGTAAACGGACAGAGTGTTGGAAAACTGCGGCTGGAACAGCGAAAGCAAGAAAGCTGGATCTATGGGTTTGTTCTACAGAAAGAAGAACGGGGGAAAGGGTTTGGACGAGCAGTATTAACGGATGTCGTCCATCGAGAGGTGAGCAACGGAAAAGTTGTATGGCTCGACGTTGTCACAGAAAACGAGCAGGCTCTCTCCTTATATAAAAAATGTGGCTTTACGGTTGAAGGTGCGCAAGCCTACTATAAATATGAAGCGTAAAAAGAGTATGGACTGATTCGGTTCCATACTCTTTTTTTTAACGCTCCTCGGTTTCACGAGGTTGCCAGTGCTCGCTTTCTTCTTCATTTCCACCAATCCAGCGGAAGAAGCGACGAAAAAGACCGTCATCTGGCTTTGTTTCCTTTTCATTTGGTTCTGTTTCTTCAGGTTCGCTACAAGATTCTAGTGGTTCGGTTCCCATTAAGAAGGCAGTTGGTCTTCCACCCGGACAAGCCTCATTTGAAAGCAAACCAGTATGAGGATCTACCGTTTTCATCACAACACCTGAAGGGCGCGTAAATGGAAGGGTTAATTCATCTTCCATCGCCTGCTGCATAAAATCTGCCCAAATTCGTTTTGCTACTTGTCCCTCTGTAAATTGGTTGATGTCTGTTTTTTCGTCGTATCCTGTCCACACAACTGTGACAAGTTGAGGGGTGTAGCCAATCATCCAGCTGTCTCTCGGAGTCGAGCCGGATTTACCTGCTGTTGGATGGGATAACTTTTTCGAAACACTTCCGCCTGTAACGGACGTATAGCTATTTAGTTCAGGCTCAAAAACCCCTTGCATCATATCCGTCAAAATGAACGTAGTATCCGCTCGAAGAACTTGTTTCTGTTCTTCGGTTTGTTCAAAGACGTTTGTGCCTTCTCCGTCCGCCACGCTTTTAATAAATACTGGCTCCTTCATTTTTCCACCGTTAGCTAATGCTGTATAGGCATTTGCCATATCTAAAATGGACACGGGTTGAGCGCCAAGTGCAAGAGACGGCAGTTGCTTTAATGTTCCTAACCCGACTGACTCTGCAACTTGAACGAGCTGCTCTTCGCCAATGGAAAGATGCGTTTTGACAGCGAAGATATTGTCTGAATACGAAATCGCTTCAAGCATCGTAATATAATCATTGGCGTAAATGTCGTTATAGTTACTTGGTTCGTATTTTTCTCGACCTTCATCAAATGTAAAGGAAGTCGGTTCACTTAAAAAAGTGGTCATAGGTGTAAAACCATTTTCCAGTGCCGCGTAATAAAGGAACGGCTTCATCGTCGAACCAGGATGTCGCTTCGACTGGGTGGCGCGGTTGTATGCACTGTCTTCGTAGTCCTTTCCGCCAACAAGTGCTTTTACTTCATTTGTTCGCGGATCGATCGCAACGAGCGCTACTTGTAACTCGTTTTCTGGCATATGTTGTTCGATTAATTCTTCTGCTTGTTGCTGAAGCTTTGGATCAAGCGTCGTCTGCACGCTTAATCCACCTGCTTTTACTTGTTCCTCCGTTAAGGATGCTTGTTTCTTCATTAAAGCCTTTACATGGTCTTGAAAATAAGGGGCTACTTCTTGAGCTTCTGGTGCTTGCTGGTCAACGAAATGTAATTTCTCTTGCTTTGCTTGGTCGGCTTCTTGCTCTGTAATCGCTCCTGCCTCCACCATGCTTGTTAAAATGGTGTGCTGGCGAGAGGTAGCTCGGTCAAGGTCGTTAAGGGGTGAATAGTAGCTTGGCCCTTTTGGTACGCCTGCAATCATAGTCGCTTCTGCTAAGGAAAGGTTCTTTGCAGGCTTTCCAAAAAAGTGCATCGAAGCGGCTTCAATTCCATAATTCCCGTGTCCATAGTAAATCGTATTTAAATAGCCTTCTAAAATCTCTTCTTTTGAAAAGTTCATCTCAAGACGAAGTGCATAAAGAAGTTCATTCCATTTACGCAAATACGTTTTTTCATGAGAGAGATAGAGGTTACGTGCATACTGTTGTGTAATGGTACTAGCCCCTTGTTCTTTTGAACCAGACTGGACATTCGCTAAGATGGCTCCTCCAATTCGTTTGATGTCAAAGCCATAATGAGAGAAGAATTTTCGGTCTTCAATGGCGATTGTGGCATCTACAAGATAGGGAGACATTTCCTCTAATGAGACAGATGTTCGGTTCTGGCCTGCTTCCTCACTGTCAATCATGGATCCATCGTTTGCGAAGAATTGAGTCGGGAAAGCGAGCTCCATCGGAGGAGGACCTTGCATTCTTGTATAGGATAAGAGAGCAATGATGCTAATGATTACGCACATGAATGCTAGAAATGTGAATTTCGCTAGCCATTTTAGTTGCTTTACGCGCTTATTTCGTCCTCTTGTTGCTGGAATCACTTTGCTCACCCTTTCGTTTTTCATCTCTTTTCTAGTTTGGAAAAAAAAGCAGATTTTTAAACAAGAGTTGCAATTCCGTCCCTATCCGCTATACTTGCTCTTAGCATATAAAACTATGTATGAGTGGTTTAAATTAAAGAGGTGACGATTGTGGAATTTTGGTTTACAGAAAAACAAACAGAACGTTTTGGGATTACAATGAAAATAAAGCGAACGCTGCACACGGAAAAAACACCTTTTCAGCAGCTTGATATGGTAGAAACAGAAGAATTTGGGAACATGCTTTTACTTGATGGCATGGTCATGACGACTGAAAAAGACGAGTTCGTTTATCATGAAATGGTGACGCATGTGCCTTTGTTTACGCATCCAAACCCTAAGCATGTTCTTGTTGTAGGCGGAGGAGACGGCGGTGCAATCCGTGAAGTTATTAAGCATCCTTCTGTCGAAAAAGCAACTCTTGTTGATATTGATGGAAAAGTGATTGAGTACTCGAAGAAATATTTGCCGACGATTGCATCTGCGCTAGAGGATGAGCGTGTTGATGTCCAAGTAGATGACGGCTTTATGCATATTGCGAAATCAGAGAATGAATACGATGTGATCATGGTAGATTCTACGGAACCTGTTGGTCCAGCAGCAAAGTTATTTGAACGTGGCTTTTACGAAGGCATTTCAAAAGCGTTAAAGGAAGACGGGATTTTTGTAGCGCAAACGGATAACCCTTGGTTCCATCAAGAGTTAATTACCAATGTTTATAAAGACGTAAAAGAAATCTTTCCAATTACGCGACTGTACACATGTAACATTCCAACTTATCCAAGTGGCATGTGGACGTTTACAATTGGATCAAAGAAACATGATCCATTAAATGTGGAAGCGTCTCGTTTCCACGAACTTGATACAAAGTATTATACAAAAGACATTCATAATGCTGCATTTGTACTACCAAAATTCGTTCAAGATTTATTGAAGTAAGGAGAGAACAACATGCGTTTTGATGAGTCTTACTCCGGAAAAGTGTTTATTATGAGTCGTGCAACTTACGAGGAAGCGGATGCGGTGATTTACGGCATGCCGATGGACTGGACTGTGTCGTTTCGTCCAGGCTCTCGCTTTGGTCCTGCGCGCATTCGTGAATCTTCCCTCGGTTTAGAAGAGTATAGCCCGTATGCAGACAAGCATCTAGAAGAAGTGTCGTATTTTGATGCAGGGGATATGCCGCTTCCATTTGGAAATGCTGCGAAGAGCTTAGACATGGTTGAAGACTATGTAGAAGGTTTGTTAAACGATGGCAAATTTCCTCTTGGGTTAGGTGGGGAGCATTTGTTGTCATGGCCAATTTTTAAAGCGATGTATCGGAAGTATCCAGACTTGGCGATTATTCACATTGATGCTCACGCTGATTTGCGTGAAGAGTATGAAGGAGAAGTGTTATCTCATTCTACCCCGATTCGTAAAGCATGCGGGCTTATTGGTCCGGAAAATGTGTATTCATTTGGCATTCGTTCTGGTATGCGTGAAGAGTTCGCATATGCGAAAGAGTCAGGCATGAATTTATTTAAGTTTGATGTGGTCGAGCCCCTGAAGCGCGTACTTCCTAAGCTAAAAGGGCGAAATGTGTATGTGACAATTGATATTGATGTGCTTGACCCTGCGTTTGCTCCTGGAACTGGAACGGCTGAAGCAGGCGGCATTACGTCAAAAGAGTTGTTGGAAGCACAAATCCATTTAGCAAATGCTGACTTGAATATTGTTGGAGCTGATTTAGTTGAGGTAGCTCCGGCATACGATCCAAGCGAGCAGACGACGATCGCTGCTAGTAAGTTTGTTCGTGAAATGCTATTAGGTTGGGTAAATAAACGGTAGAGTTTCCACGTACAGGACATCTGTTTTTTCATGAATTGGAAACGCGATTCGATTGCAAGACGTATATAAACGCAGTAAAATGGAGAAGGAAGTAATGATTGTATGAATAATAGAATGGAATGAACAAATGATGAAGAGGAAAGTTCAGATCTCTTTTCAAACCATGACATATTTAGAAGGTCAGCAACCTGACTCCTTCTCTTTTGTAACAGAAGGCGATTTTTATATAAAAAATAACGCCTCTTATTTACGCTTTAAAGAAGCGCATACCCATGGACAAGATGTCTATTCGACCATGAAATGGGATGGTGAGGAATTGATGCTCATCCGTCAAGGCGCCATTATCATGCGTCAAAGTTTTGCCTCTAAGCAAGAAACGCTCGGCCGCTATGTGACGCCTGAGGCTTCGTGGGAAACAAAAGCGATGACGGAAACGCTGTTTGTTCAACTTCCTAAAGCGAACAAGTCTAAAGGGAAAATCTATGTGCGCTACCATTTCTTTTTACAGGGACAATCAACTGGTGAGCATGAGATTCGCATTGGCATTGAGCGAAAAGAAGAATAAACGCGAGGCGAGGAAGCGAGGGTTCGTTCCCTTGCCTTTTCTTTGATTAGAAAACGGTAGACGGAAAGGAAGTACGGAATGAATACAATGGATCAAATGAAACAAACGTTGCAAGAGGAGATTAAACAAGCGATTCTAAAAGCAAATCTTGCTAATGAAGAAGAAATACCAGAGATTTTTCTTGAGACCCCAAAAGATAAAACACATGGTGATTATGCGACAAATGTGGCGATGCAGCTTGCTCGTGTGGCGAAAAAAGCACCTAAACAAATTGCTGAAAGCTTTACAGAGCACTTGGATAAAGAAAAAGCAGGGATTAAAAAAGTGGAGATCGCTGGTCCTGGCTTCGTAAATTTTTTCTTAGATAACAGTTATTTAAGAGACATCGTGCCAACGGTTCTTTCTGCTGGCGAACGATACGGAGAAAGCGATGCAGGCAAACAAGAGAAAGTGTTAATTGAGTTTGTGTCAGCCAATCCAACCGGAGATTTGCATTTGGGGCATGCGAGGGGCGCTGCTGTAGGGGATTCACTCTCGAATATTATGGCAAAAGCAGGATATGATGTTTCAAGAGAATATTATATTAATGATGCAGGAAATCAAATTGATAATTTAGCGTTATCGCTACAAGCACGCTATATGCAAGCGCTGGGCCATGATTTTCCTATGCCAGAGGACGGCTACCAAGGTGCAGATATCATTGATATTGCGGCACAATTAAAAGCTGAAGTTGGCGATGAATATGCAGATTTAGAAGAGCGTGAACGACTAGAAATTCTTCGTAACTATGGACTTAATAAAGAGCTAGAGAAAATCAAAAAAGACCTTAGCGTGTACCGAGTTGCGTTTGACCATTGGTTTTCTGAATCCTCTCTTTATGATTCAGGTCAAGTTGAAAGAGGACTTGAAGTTCTTAAAGAAAAAGGGAAAACGTACGAGCAAGATGGGGCAACATGGTTGCGTTCCACTGAATATGGGGACGATAAAGACCGCGTGCTCGTGAAAAATGACGGCAGCTACACGTATTTAACCCCTGATATCTCGTACCACTTAGATAAATATGATCGTGGCCATGACCGTTTGATTGACATTCTTGGAGCAGATCATCACGGGTACATTCCAAGAATGAAAGCAGCCATTCAAGCGTTAGGCTATAATGCAACGCGTTTTGATGTTGAGATCATCCAAATGGTAAGTCTCTATCAAGGTGGGGAAAAAGTGAAGATGAGTAAACGGACAGGGAAAGCCGTGACGCTCCGTGATCTTATGGAAGAAGTCGGCATCGATGCGACGCGTTATTTCTTTGCGATGAGAAGTGCAGATACGCATTTAGATTTTGATATGGATTTAGCTGTTTCAAAATCAAATGAAAATCCGGTTTACTACATTCAATATGCCCATGCCCGAATTTCGTCAATCTTACGTCAAGGTGAAGAAATGGGGATGAAGGATTATGAGCAAGCTGATTTATCATTCCTTGAAACCGAAAAAGAGTATGAACTCTTAAAAGCGATCGGGGATTTCCCAACAGCTGTAGCGGATGCGGCGAAAAAACAAAACCCGCAGCGTATTGCTAACTATACGTATGACTTAGCACAAACGTTGCACAGTTTTTATAACGCAAATCGCGTCGTTGATAGTGAAAACGAAGGTCTAACGTATGCGCGTTTAGAGTTAATGAAAGCTACACAACTAACGATTAAGAATGCATTGGCTCTTCTTGGAGTTCATGCACCTGAGAAGATGTAAAAATGGAAGTGATTTGGTGGGTACTCATTGCGGTTTTCTTTATAGCGAGCTATGTAGGCTTAATCGTACCGATTGTTCCATCTGTTTTAGTGTTATGGGGTGGCTTTCTTGTCTATATTTTCGGCTTATCCGGTAGCTTAAGCACTTGGTTTTGGATTGGAATGGCTGTCTTAACGATCTTTCTACTAATCGTTGATTTTTTAGCGAATGTGATCTTTGTCAAACGAACAGGTGGCTCGAAATGGGGGGAGCGGATGGCGTTAATCGGTGTCATTATTGGTGCATTCGTGTACCCTCCCTTTGGGTTAATCCTTGTACCATTTGTGCTTGTACTGGCTGTAGAGTTGCTTCAACAAAAGACCTTTTCTGAAGCAATAAAAATTGCATTTGCTTCATTTCTCGCTTTTTTAAGTGGGTCTTTTGCAAAAGCCGTCGTGCAAACGGTGATGATTGTTTGGTTCTTTATTGAAGTATGGATCGGGTAATTAAAAGGTGAAGGCGAAGCCCTGAAAAGGGTTTCGCCTTTTTCTACTTGAAAGCTCTCCGCATCAATGACAACTTACAAAAGATTAACGAGTGGCTTTGTAACGTTTTCTTTGAGGCGATCAAGCATAGGTCTTTGTTTTAACGATTCTTCCGTCACGTTAACGGATCGCGCAAGGTCATGGTGAAAAAGACTCTGTGCTTCAGATATGAACGTTAAATCGCTTGTGATACAGCACATCTCGTCATTTAAATGTATGCTTCTACGATCAAAGTTTGCGGTTCCAATTAAGCACGTAGAGTGATCCACAATAAAGGCTTTGACGTGATAAAATCCTCGGTAATAATGATGAACCATTGCGCCTGCACGAATAACCTCATGTAGAAAAGGAGTCGCTCCGTGCTTTACAAACGGGTGATCCGCTTTTTCTGGAATAAGAATGGTTACTTGCACACCTCGTTCACATGCCTCAAGCAATGCTTTTTGAATGGCTTTGGTTGGAATAAAATAAGGTGTACCTAGTAACAACGATTCAGTAGCAGAATGAATCAAGGACAAGTATTTCTGTTCAAGTCCGACTCCTTGTGTGCTTAAAAACTGTACATGTTGGTCTCCTTGTTCTAATGGAGGAAAAAACGACTGATGTTTCGGCAACTCGTCTACTTTTTCAAAGTCACGCATAAACTGAGTTTGGATCGCTGCGACACCTTCTCCTGTTAATCGAACGTGGTAGTCGCGCCAATACCCAAAGAAAGGATTACGACCAAGGTACTCATCTCCAACGTTGAATCCACCAATGTAGCCAACTTTTCCATCAATGCAAGATAGTTTTCGGTGGTTTCGCCGGTTGAGAGAGAAGAAGACATAGGGCCATTTAAGAGGTGAAGATTTTCGGTAAACCACACCTGCTTGTTTTAATTTCTTTTTATCCGATCTTGAAAGTTTGCAGCCAAATCGATCAATTAAAAGTCTTGTTGTCACACCGGTCGATGCTTTTTCGCACAACGCTTGAATCATCTGTTCACCAATGCCATCACTTCGAAAAATATAAAATTGCATATGAATATGGTGTTTTGCTTCCGTAAGGTCTTTAAATAACGATGAAAATAATTCTTCTCCATCAGAAATGATGGTTGCCGAGCTTGGTAAAGACGATGTCAGCTCACTTTTCTCCTGTTCATGGAGTCGTTTTAGACCGAAAGCATAATCCAATCGCGCCCAAAACAGAAGTAGACCAATCATAACGACTATAAGTATCCAAAGCATGTGAAATGCTCCTTTCTGCTTTTTTATCGTTACCGAAGAAGGGAATGCCCATCCAAATTAAATAAAAAAATTTTCATCGACTGAATGCTCATTCATTAAAGTTGTGATATACTACGCTTAACGATACTTGAGGAGGTATAAAATGGAAGTAAGTTCTGCTCTACTCACGGTGAATTGGGTTTTATTTCTTCTTGTAACCGGTTACGCGGTTTATCTCTTTGCTAACCTTGTGTGGACGAGAGTTCAGTTTATAAAATTAGGCAAGAAAGCTGAATTCGACAATACGATGCAAGAGCGTATGCAAGCGATCTGGAAAAACGTGTTTGGCCATAAGAAATTAATGAAAGACAAAAAGAGCGGGATCATTCATATTATGTTTTTCTACGGGTTTTTAATGGTTCAGCTAGGGGCCATTGATTTAATTTGGAAAGGTCTAAATCCTGGAAGTCATTTACCGCTCGGACCTGTTTATCCATACTTTGTTTTGTTCCAAGAGCTTGTTGTCGCCATGATCTTAATTGCCGTTGTATGGGCATTCTATCGACGTTATGTTGAGAAACTAGTGCGACTGAAGCGGAACTGGAAAGCTGGTCTTGTTCTTATCTTTATTGGTGGATTAATGGTTTCTAAGACCCTTGCTAAAGGAATGGAAATGATTTGGCTTGGAAAAGAACTAACCGGATTTGAACCACTTGCTTCATCTGTTGCATTTCTGACAAGCTGGGTGCCGGTTTCTGTTGCAGGCGGATTATTCTTCGTATTTTGGTGGATGCATTTGTTGTTCTTATTAAGTTTTCTCGTGTATGTGCCGCAATCAAAGCACGCACACTTACTTGCAGGACCTGCGAATGTGTTCTTAGGTAGAACCCACGAAGTAGGAAGATTGGCAAAGGTTAATTTTGAAGACGAAGAAGCTGAAAGTTTTGGTGTCGGAAAAATTGAAGATTTCAATCAAAAGCAACTTCTTGATTTATATGCGTGTGTGGAATGCGGACGTTGTACAAATATGTGTCCCGCAACAGGAACAGGAAAAATGTTGTCGCCAATGGATTTACTTTTACGAATGCGCGATCATTTAACTGAAAAAGGAGCGGCGATTACTTCCCGGTCTCCATGGATGCCTGCCTATGCGTTTTCGGGGACAACAGCGAATACATTAGCTGCAAAAGGACATGAAGAAGCAGCAGCTAGTTACGATGTGAGTTTAATTGGAGATGTGATCACGGAAGACGAGATTTGGGCATGTACGACGTGCCGAAACTGTGAAGATCAATGTCCGGTTATGAATGAGCATGTTGATAAAATTATTGATTTACGTCGTTACCTTGTTTTAACAGAAGGAAAAATGGACCCGGATGCACAGCGTGCGATGCAAAACATCGAACGTCAAGGGAATCCATGGGGGATTAGTAGAAAAGAACGCGAAAACTGGCGCGATGGACGTGACGATATTGACGTACCAACGGTAAAAGAACTAAGCAAGAAAGAAGAAGAATTTGAATATCTGTTCTTTGCAGGTTCTATGGGTGCATATGATAATCGTAGTCAAAAAGTAGCGCAATCATTTGCGAAATTAATGAATATTGCTGGCGTATCTTTTGCGATAATTGGGAATAAAGAAAAGAATTCTGGTGATACACCTCGCCGTCTAGGAAACGAATTTTTATTCCAAGAACTTGCAACCGCTAACATTGAGTTGTTCCAAAAGCATGATGTAAAGAAAATTGTAACGATCGATCCTCATGCGTACAATACATTTAAAAATGAGTACCCTGAATTTGGCTTGGAAAATGTCGAAGTTTATCATCATACGGAACTTCTTGCAAAATTATTGCAGGAAGGAAAGCTATCGCCGACGAAAGAAGTAAACGAAACCATTGTGTTCCATGATTCGTGTTACTTAGGTCGTTATAACGATGTGTATGATCCACCGAGGGAAATTCTAAAGCATATTCCAGGTGTAAATGTCGTTGAAATGGAACGTAATCGTGAAAACGGCATGTGTTGTGGAGCTGGTGGTGGCATGATGTGGATGGAAGAAGACAAAGGACAGCGTGTAAACGTTGCCCGAGCGGAACAGGCACTTGCCGTAGCACCTTCTGTAATTGGAAGTGCTTGTCCATATTGCTTAACGATGCTGAGTGACGGCACAAAAGCTTTAGAAAAAGAAGATGATGTACAGACGTTGGATGTCGCAGAAATTCTAGAACGATCATTGGAAGAACCTGCTTAAGAAAGATTCGCTTTATGCGAATCTTTCTCTTTGTACCAAATTGACCGAGCGTTCGCTCGAAAAGGAGAATACGTAAATGAAATCCGTTATTATTGATGGTGCCCGTACGCCAATTGGCAAAATGGGTGGGGTCTTATCGAGTTTTAAAGCGCCTGAATTAGGTGGACTTGTTTTAAAAGAAACGTTAAAGCGTAGCAAGCTGCAGCCAGATGCAGTAGATGAAGTCATTATGGGGAATGTCCTGCAAGCTGGTGTTGGTCAGCTACCTTCACGACAAGCGATGCATGCTGCTGGCATACCGTGGGATGTAAAGACTGAAACGATTAATAAAGTATGCGCGTCAGGCATGCGTGCAGTTACGATGGCAGATGTCGCCATTCGAGCAGGAGAAGCTGAAGTCATTCTTGCAGGTGGGATGGAGTCGATGTCCAATGCACCCTACTATATGCCGAAAGCGCGATTTGGAGCCAGAATGGGAGATGCGACGCTTGTAGATGGCATGGTTTACGACGGCTTAACTTGTTCTTTTACGAATGTTCATATGGGCGTCTATGGAAATGAAACAGCAGAAGACTTACAGCTTTCAAGAGACGATCAAGATCGCTGGGCTGCACGTAGCCAAGAATTAGCAGTTGCTGCAATTGAAAGCGGTGTCATGAGTGAAGAGATTGTTTCTGTTGAGGTAAAAGGTCGTAAAGGGGAAACAACGGTCGTTGATCGAGATGAAGCGCCTAGAAAAGGAACAACGGCTGAGGCATTAGCGAAATTAAAACCTGTTTTTGGCAAAGATGGGACGATTACAGCTGGAAACGCACCAGGAGTAAATGATGGTGCATGTGCCATGCTCGTGATGAGTGAAGACCGTGCAAAGCAAGAAGGGATGAATCCGTTAGCGACCATTGTTGCCCATGAGCGAATTGCAGTCGACCCGAAAGACTTTCCTAAAACGCCAGGTCTTGTAATCAATAAATTACTAGAAAAAACGTCTGTGTCCCTTAGCGATATAAAACGTTTTGAGATCAATGAGGCGTTTGCTGCAGTTGCGTTAGCAAGCAACCAGTTGGCAGACCTAGATGAAACCAAAGTTAATGTGAACGGTGGTGCAGTTGCATACGGTCACCCAATTGGTGCGAGTGGCGCGCGAATTGTGCTTGCTCTCGCTTATGAGCTAAAGCGAATTGGCGGCGGATATGGAATCGCATCAATTTGTAGTGGTGGAGGTCAAGGTGACGCTGTCCTTCTATACGTAGAGGAGGATGCTTCTTGAAAACGATTATGGTAATTGGTGCTGGACAAATGGGAGCTGGGATTGCAGAAGTATTCGCTGCAAAACAGCATCCTGTTCTCCTGCATGACCAAAAACATGAATTTGCGCAAGCGGGTGTAGACGGTATTGAAAAACGACTACAACGGTTAGTAGAAAAAGGGTACAAAGAGCAAGATGAGCTAGCCTCAACCCTTTCTTTCTTAACGCCAACAGCGGATATTAGACGGGTCAGTGAAGCGGACGTTGTCATTGAAGCAGCAACGGAAAATGTAGCAATAAAGAAAGCGATTTTTAAAGAGTTAGATCAATTCGCCAAAAAAGATGCGATTCTAGCAACCAATACATCTTCCTTACCTATTACAGACTTAGCGAGCGTTACAACACGACCTGAACAAGTCATTGGCATGCACTTTATGAACCCTGTTCCGCGAATGAAGCTTGTTGAAATTATTCGCGGATTGGCGACAAAAGATGAGGTCTTTCAGGAAATTGAAACCCTCACTCATCAGCTTGATAAGGTACCGGTATGTTCGGAAGATTTTCCAGGATTCGTCTCGAACCGAATCTTAATGCCGATGATAAATGAAGCGATTTTCACTCTTTATGAAGGGGTAGCATCTGCTGAAGATATTGATACGGTCATGAAACTTGGGATGAACCATCCAATGGGTCCGCTAACACTGGCCGATTTTATTGGTCTTGATACGTGCTTATCAATTATGAATGTTCTTCACGATGGGTTTGGTGATGATAAGTACCGTCCATGTCCATTATTGAAGAAGTATGTACAGGCGGGCTGGCTTGGAAAAAAATCAGGCAGGGGGTTCTTCCACTATGAGTAGTGTATTTTTCAATGAAGAACAAATAATGATGAAGAAAATGGTGCAGGAGTTTGCTCGTGAACAGATTGCGCCACATATTGAAAAAATGGAAGAGGAAGATTGGTTTCCACGAAGCATTTTGACACAAATGGGGGAACTTGGCTTAATGGGTGTCCCGGTTCCTGAAAAATATGGCGGTGCAGGGATGGATTTTGTCTCGTACATTATAGCCGTTCATGAAATATCGAAAGTGAGCGCTAGTCTTGGCTTAATTATGAGCGTGCATACTTCAGTAGGGACGATTCCCATTGTGCTGTATGGAACGGAAGCGCAAAAACAAAACTATGTGCCGAGGCTCGCGACAGGAGAGATCATTGGGGCATTCTGTTTAACCGAACCGAATGCCGGAAGTGATGCGAAATCCTTGCAGACAAGAGCAGTGAAAGACGGAGACACGTACATTCTTAACGGCTCCAAAGTATTTATTACAAATGGTGGCGAAGCAGGGACGTATTTAGTTTTTGCGGTAACGGACCCTGATGCTGGTTCAAAAGGGATTTCTTGCTTTATCGTTGAAGACGGTACGGAGGGCTTAATCGTCGGCAAGAAAGAAAAGAAACTCGGACTGTATGGGTCTTCCACAACAGAAATTATTTTTGACCAGTGTCGCATTTCAAAGGATCAGTTGTTAGGAAGCGAAGGGGAAGGGTTAAAAATTGCTCTTGCCAACCTGAACTCGGGACGGATCGGCATCGCCGCACAATCACTTGGTATTGCAGAGGCTGCGCTAGAAGCTGCTACGAATTATGCGAATGAACGAAAGCAATTTGGCAAGAAGTTGAGCCAACATCAAGGGTTGGCATTTAAATTAGCAGATATGGCAACGGATACGGAAGCAGCGAAGCAACTAACCTACGCCGCTGCATTCTTAAAAGAAAAAGACTTACCTTGCGCAAAAGAAGCAAGTATGGCGAAATTGTTTGCGTCGCGAACCGCAATGGATGTGTCGACGAAAGCCATTCAAGTGTATGGTGGGTATGGGTATATGAAAGAATATCCAGTCGAACGGTATTTCCGAGACGCGAAAGTGTGTGAGATTTACGAAGGGACGAGTGAGATCCAGCAAATGGTGATTTCAAGACAGCTTTCCTCTTAAAGAGAGATGCGCTTTTTCCCTCCGTGTTAGAATGATAGAATCGTGATGACAGGAGTGGGTGTAATGGCCGGGAAAAAAGTAATACCATCAATGGTGAAAGACGAGAAATTGATCAAGAAACGTCGGGAACAGATGATAAAAGGAGCCGTTAGCCTTTTCATTGAAAAAGGATTCCATCGCACAACAACGCGAGAAATTGCTAAGCAATCAGGGTTTAGTATCGGCACGCTCTATGAATACATTGGTACAAAAGAAGATGTGCTTTACCTTGTGTGTGATTCGATCTATGATGAGGTAATGGAGAGTGTCAAGCGATTGCTAGATGAAACCGGCACACCACTTGATCGTTTGAAGATCGCGATTCGTTCTTATTTAAAGGTCGTAGACGAAAAGCAAGACGAAGTGCTTGTCATGTACCAAGAAACAAAGTCACTGCCAAAAGAAACGCTGCCTTACGTTTTGAAAAAAGAATTAGAAATGGTGACGTTGATGGAGTCGTTTATCGTTGCCTGTGTGCAAAATGGAGATCTCCAGCTCTCAGATAAAGAGCAGCACCTTTTGGCGCATAATATTCTTGTTCTCGGTCAGATGTGGACGTTCCGTCGTTGGTCGATGCAAAAAGAACTTGATATTGATGAATATAGTCAATTACAAATTAAACAGTTGCTTGCTTCGTACGCTTTGTCAGACTCGCAGTAACCGAATACTGTGAGTTTTTTATTATGGCTGGAAATAAACATAAATCTTGTTTATAATGGAACGTATGATTTTAGCAGTAAATGGCTTACACTAATAGATGATTCGATTCATGAAGATAATGGAGGGTGTGCCCGATTATGGTTGATTTGCAATCTTTGAAACAAGAAGAACTTGATGAGATGTCCCTAGTTGAAGCAGCATATGCAATTATGGTGAATAAAAGACAGGCGTTTAATTTTTATGATTTACTAGAGGAAGTTGCAAAATTGAAAGGTCTTTCTAAGTCAGAGGCTGAATCGAGAATTTCTTTCTTATATACAGACTTAAATATCGACGGACGTTTTCTAACACTTGGAGATAACCAATGGGGATTGAAAGCTTGGTACCCGCATGAGCAGTCAGAAGAAGAAATCACTCATTCTGTGAAACCAAAACGCCGTAAAAAAGACGAGGACGAAGATGATTTCGATGCGATTGACGAACTTGAAGAAGACGAGTTTGAAGATCTAGAAGATGAGCTAGATGAACTGGCAGACGAAGAAGATCATGATGAAGAAGAAGACGGAGATGATGACGATTACTCCGATAAAGATGAAGAGGAAGAAGAACTAGGTGAATTTGACGAGGAAGAAGAAGGGTCAAATGAGGAAGAGGAAGATTAAAAAGTCTGCTTGACTTCTCTTCAATAACTAGGTAAAATCATTTTTGGGCTTATCATGAGCTTATATAATGGAGATAATAAACAAAAGTGCGCCCCATAGTATGCCTATGGCGACGTGTCACTTTTGTTTTTTTTTTGATAGATGCATGTGTGGAGCAAGATCCCCTTAAAAGCTAAAGGAGGAAGTAGGATGGCAGCAAAATATATATTTGTTACAGGTGGCGTAGTTTCTTCACTAGGAAAAGGGATTACAGCTGCTTCATTAGGTCGTTTACTTAAAAATCGTGGATTGAAAGTGACGATTCAAAAATTCGATCCGTATATTAACGTCGATCCAGGGACAATGAGCCCGTATCAGCACGGTGAGGTATTCGTAACGGATGACGGCGCTGAAACGGACTTAGATTTAGGACATTATGAACGTTTTATTGATATTAACTTAAGTCAAAATTCAAATGTAACAACAGGTCGTGTGTATTCGACTGTATTAAAGAAAGAACGTCGCGGCGATTATCTTGGCGGTACGGTTCAAGTGATTCCGCATGTGACAAATGAAATTAAAGAGCGAGTTTTACGTGCTGGCCGTGAGACCGGAGCAGACGTCGTTATTACTGAGATTGGCGGTACAGTAGGTGATATTGAGAGCTTGCCTTTCTTAGAAGCAATTCGCCAAATAAAAAGCGACATTGGTATGGAAAATGTCCTCTATTTACACTGTACATTAATCCCTTACTTGAAAGCGGCTGGGGAAATGAAATCAAAACCAACCCAGCACTCTGTGAAAGAGTTACGTTCTTTAGGTATTCAACCAAATGTGATTGTTGTGCGTACAGAACGTCCAGTACCACAAGATATGAAGGACAAAATTGCGTTGTTCTGTGACATTCGCAAAGAAGCGGTGATTGAAGCAGGAGATGCAGATACGCTTTACCAAGTACCACTAGATCTTCAAGCACAAAAACTTGATCAAATCGTTTGCGATCATTTGCACTTAAACTGCGCCGAAGCAAACATGGATGAGTGGAATGCGCTTGTTGAACGTGTAAGCAATTTAAGCAAAAAAGTCCGTATTGCCCTTGTTGGAAAGTATGTTGAGCTACAAGACGCATACTTGTCTGTAGCCGAAGCGCTTCGTCATGCAGGGTACAATGTTGATGCAGATATTGAAATTGACTGGGTCTACTCTGAGCAAGTGAACGACGAAAATGTTGCGGCTCGCTTGAAAGATGCAGACGGTATTTTAGTTCCTGGTGGCTTTGGCGACCGTGGTGTGGAAGGGAAAATTGCAGCAACTCGCTACGCAAGAGAAAATAAAATTCCTTTCCTCGGTATTTGTTTAGGGATGCAGCTTGCATCTGTAGAGTTTGCCCGTACCGTGCTCGGCATGAACGGCGCGCATTCCGCGGAATTAAATCCTGATACGCCATATCCTGTTATTGATTTACTTCCAGAGCAAAAGGATGTGGAAGATTTAGGTGGTACACTACGTTTAGGTCTATACCCTTGTAAGCTTAAAGAGGGATCAATTGCTCGTGAAGCGTATGGAGAAGAAGTGGTGTATGAGCGTCACCGCCATCGTTATGAGTTTAATAACGAATATCGCCAACAAATGGAAGACGCAGGGTTTATCTTCTCTGGGACAAGCCCAGATGGACGTCTTGTGGAGATCGTTGAAATTGCCGATCATCCATATTTTATCGCGAGTCAGTTCCATCCAGAGTTTGTGTCACGTCCAACACGTCCACAACCTTTATTTAGAGAATTTGTGTCAAAATCTCTAGAGATGAAAGAACAATAGGATCGTTTTTCTAAGTAAGAGAAGTACGGTGGGATTCACACGTCCCGCCGTATTTTTTTTATGTTCTTATTTTTTCAGAAGGTTTCTAATTCAATGAAAGAGGGTACAAGACTAAGATTTCAAAAAACCTTAAAGGGGATTGAACATGAAAGCAGAGATTGTTCATACAAACCGTTTTTATTATGATACTTCTGTTGAGCAAAGCTTAAACTCGTTTCGATTAAAACCGAAAACAGACGAGCTTCAGCGGTTACTTTCTTACCGAGTGGATATTAATCCGAATTCAACGACCGCTCAATCAGTTGATATATGGGGAAACAATGTCGAGACGTTCTTTATCGCAGAGTCGCATCAATATCTTGAAATTAAAACGACCTCTGTAGTAAGCGTACAGCGAAGTCCGATCATTAATCATCTCGATTACACACCAGAAAGTAAAAAAATTTTCCACTCTGAAGTATTCAGAAGGCAGTACTTAGCGAGTTTAAAACAAACACCATACACGAACTTATCATTTGAACAATCCGAGGAAATCGTTCAAAAAGTGGGCGATCCATTAAACCCCATTACGTTTTCTCGTGACTTAATGGCATATTTGTATGAAGTCTTTACGTATGACACTGAAGCGAGTAATGTTCAAACATTGGCATCAGAGTCGGCTGATACTTTAAAAGGTGTGTGCCAAGACTACGCCCATGTCATGATTGGTGTATTGCGTTCACAGCGAATTCCTGCGCGTTATGTGAGTGGCTATCTCTATGTAGGTGAAGATTCAGCTTTAATTGGAGATGCGGCTAGCCATGCGTGGGTAGAAGTCATGATACCTGGAATTGGATGGGTCGGTCTTGATCCTACAAACAACGTAGAAGCATTGGAAAACCATATTATTGTATGTACAGGCAGAGATTATGGCGATGTGAGTCCAGTAGAAGGTGTTTATCGTGGAGGCGGGCATTCGTTAGATGTCAGTGTCGGTGTCCATTTACTGGAGAAATAATGAACGAAAAGACTAGAAGCACATCGCTTCTAGTCTTCAATTTCGTTAAGGATGTCGTCTATATTTAAATAAAGTTGGTTCGACAAGTAAAGCGCGGCGAGTAATCCAGGATGTCCGACACGCTCCCCTTTTTCATTTGGTGTTAGGCCTTTTGAAGCCCCGAGTGCAAACAAACTATCTACAAGGTGAGACCCTGTGTACTCTTTTTCTGTAACGATTAAAATGACGGGCGTTCCTTCTTGTTGGCACGTAGATAAAATCGATTCAGTCTCTTGGTCCTGTCCATCTGGCGAAAAAAGGAGAAAACGGTCTAAAGCTGTGGGTGCTTGTTGGTCGTAGATTTTCACATTAGGGAAGGGCTCAAATCCAGACGAGACCGCTTCTTCAAGAGCACTGAGCTCCTTAATTCCCTTGACATAAATCGTCCCATTTGCAATGATCGATTGGGATAAAAGTCTTGCTGCATTCTCTAATTCTTCTAGGTGAACCTCAGTCATCTTTTTTAACAAACCGATTAGTTGAGTCGTATAAATTTTATCCATATCGAATCCTCTCTTACACAATCCTGTTCATATTCTAGTTTCTGCTAAGATAAAATGCAAATTATTAAAGGAAACCCGCGAAACAACACGAATAAGAGTACAATGGAGAGGATGACTAGAGGAGGAAACTATGGAACATAATGTGATGATCGTTGACGATCAATTTGGGATACGTGTACTGTTAACGGAAATTCTACAAAAAGACGGCTATCAGATGTATCAAGCGGCCAATGGAAAAGAGGCATTGGATATTCAAGAGATGGAGGAAATCGATATTGTCTTATTGGATATGAAAATTCCTGGTATGGACGGCGTTGAAATTTTAAAGAAAATGAAGGAACGTCAGCCAACGATTAAAGTTGTCATGATGACCGCATATGGGGAGTTAAAAATGGTCAATGAAGCACTTGAAAATGGTGCGATTAGCTATATGGCAAAACCATTTGATATTGAAGATGTAAGGCAAGTAATTCGTCAAAATCTCTAAAAGTGTCAAAGATTAAAATTGGATCCGTTTACATTTAATTTCTAGCTCTTTCCTGGGTCATATCGAAAAAAGTTATGCTATAATAGATTCGGTTAAAGATTCGTGTGCCTAGGTAGGATGGTAATTTTATAATGATTTGATTACATAACTTTAGTATAAAAGGTTATTTTAACAAAGATAAGATCTACTTATTCGACCTAAGGTAAGAGAAATGAAGGAGGACAATTATGCCTTTAGTATCGATGAAAGACATGTTGAACAAAGCGAAAGCAGAAAGCTACGCAGTTGGTCAATTTAATTTAAACAACTTAGAGTTCACTCAAGCAATTCTACAAGCAGCTGAGGAAGAACAATCACCTGTAATTCTTGGTGTTTCTGAAGGTGCTGCTCGATATATGGGTGGTTTTAAGACAATTGTGGGATTAGTAGAGAACCTTATGGAAGAGTACAACGTTACGGTTCCAGTTGCGATTCACTTAGACCACGGTTCAAGTTTTGAGAAATGTGTAGAAGCGATTCATGCTGGATTTACATCTGTTATGATTGATGGTTCTCACTATCCACTAGAAGAAAACATTGCACTTACGAAAAAAGTAGTGGATGTTGCTCATGCGCTTGGTGTTTCTGTTGAAGCAGAGCTAGGTCGTATTGGTGGACAAGAAGACGATTTAATTGTTGATGATGCTGAAGCAGCTTATGCGATTCCTGAAGAGTGTAAAGCGCTTGTTGAAGCAACGAATGTTGATTGCTTTGCGCCAGCTTTAGGTTCTGTACACGGACCTTACAAAGGTGAACCAAACCTTGGGTTCGATCACATGAAAACAATCGATTCTCTAGTTGGAATTCCATTAGTTCTTCATGGTGGAACAGGTATCCCAACAAAAGATGTTCAAAAAGCGATTGAGTTTGGACATGCGAAAATTAACGTAAACACAGAAAGTCAGATTTCTTCAGCTAAAGCTGTTCGTGAAACACTAGCAGCTCAACCTGAACAGTATGACCCACGTAAATATTTGGGGCCTGCTCGCGACGCGATTAAAGCAACTGTCGCTGGTAAAATGAAAGAGTTTGGTTCTTCAAATAAAGCGTAAGTGTGAACAAATTTTATAAAAGCAGTCAATGACTGCTTTTATTTCCATTTATGAATGAAACCGTTTTTTTATAGGGGGATGTAAAAATGAAATTTTTTATCGATACGGCAAACCTTTCTGAAATAAAAGAAGCACACGAACTTGGAATTTTGGACGGAGTGACAACAAACCCTTCTTTAGTTGCAAAAGAAAATGTTGAATTTCATGACCGCATAAAAGAAATTGCTGCTGTTGTACCTGGAAGCGTCAGTGCAGAAGTCATTTCTCTTGAAGCGGACGAAATGATTCGAGAAGGAAAAGAACTTGCGAAAATCGCAGATAACATTACAGTAAAAGTACCGATGACAGTTGATGGATTAAAAGCGGTTCGTGCTTTGACAGAAGCAGGAATTGATACGAATGTAACGCTGATTTTTTCAGCAGCGCAAGCGTTGTTAGCAGCCCGTGCTGGTGCAACCTACGTATCACCCTTCTTAGGTCGCTTAGATGATATTGGTCATGATGGATTAAATTTAATTACAGATATTCGGACGATTTTTGATACACACGGATTAGACGCACAAATTATTGCAGCGAGCGTTAGACACCCGATTCACGTAAACGAAGCTGCGAAACGCGGTGCTCATATTGCAACGATTCCGCTTAAAGTGATTAAGCAATTAACAAAGCACCCGTTAACCGATAAAGGGATCGAACAATTTCTATCCGACTGGAATAAGTAAGGAAAGCGACATGGATTTGTGCATCACGAATAACTCTGAACATACTTATTCAAAAGGGATTAGGTATAAAAGGAAGGGATTATTATGCATAAACTGCTAATTAAAGGTGGGCAAACCCTCGAAGGAACTGTACAAATTAGTGGCGCGAAAAACAGCGCGGTTGCCCTCATTCCAGCCGCTATTTTAGCAGATAGTCCAGTTGTGATTGATAATCTTCCATCTATTTCTGATGTAGAGCTCTTAGCCGAACTCTTACGTGAAATTGGTGGCGAGGTCACAATGGATGATACGCAGATGAGAATCGAGCCTGAAAAAATGGTGGCCATGCCTTTACCAAACGGCCGAGTGAAGAAACTCCGCGCTTCTTATTATTTAATGGGGGCGATGCTCGGGAAATTTAATAAAGCGGTAATCGGTTTGCCAGGTGGATGTAATTTAGGGCCACGCCCGATTGACCAGCATATTAAAGGGTTTGAAGCGCTAGGTGCTCGTGTGACAAATGAACAAGGCGCTATTTATCTACGAGCAGATGAGCTGCGTGGCGCAAAGATCTATCTTGATGTTGTAAGTGTCGGCGCAACGATTAACATTATGTTGGCTGCGGTGAAAGCAAAAGGGCAAACGATTATTGAAAACGCTGCAAAAGAGCCGGAGATTATTGACGTTGCTACACTTCTCTCAAGTATGGGTGCCAAGATCAAAGGTGCGGGGACAAATGTCATTCGCATTCAAGGTGTAACGGAGTTAAAAGGATGCACACACTCGATTATTCCTGATCGGATTGAAGCAGGAACCTATATGATTATGGCTGCTGCAATAGGGCAGCGAGTTCAGATTGACAATGTGATTCCAACACATCTTGATTCGATTACGGCTAAGCTTAGAGAGATGGGTACGAAGGTCGAAGAAAAAGACGATCAAATGATTGTTGAAGGAATGATTGAAAAGAACGGCGTTGATATAAAAACGCTCGTCTATCCTGGCTTCCCAACTGATCTTCAGCAACCTTTTACGAGTCTTTTAGTTAGCGCAAAAGGCACGAGCATTGTAACGGATACGATTTATGATGCCCGCTTTAAACATGTAGATGAATTAAGACGCATGGGTGCAAATGTGAAAGTGGAAGGACGTTCAGCGATTGTAAATGGTCGTTCTCAGCTACAAGGAGCAAATGTCCGTGCGAGTGATTTACGTGCAGGAGCGGCACTTATTATTGCTGGATTAATGGCAGACGGTGTGACGGAAATTTCTGGGGTCGAACATATCGATCGTGGCTATGAACATCTAGAAGAGAAGCTTCGTGATTTAGGAGCAATTGTGTGGCGTGAAGAGTTAAACGAAGAAGAAATTGAGCAAGTGAATCAATCATAAGGGCTTGAACATTCGGGAGGATACAAAATAATGGAACGTAGTTTATCAATGGAACTTGTCCGCGTGACAGAAGCGGCTGCGCTTGCTTCTGGTCGTTGGATGGGTCGAGGGAACAAAGAAGAGGCAGATCGAGCGGCAACAGAAGCAATGAGAGACGTGTTCGACACGATCCCGATGAAAGGGACGGTTGTTATTGGTGAAGGGGAAATGGACGAAGCACCAATGCTTTATATTGGGGAAAAGTTAGGCAATGGCTACGGTCCTCGTGTAGATGTTGCAGTTGACCCTCTTGAAGGAACAAATATTCTTGCATATGGTCAGTGGAATGCATTAGCCGTTCTAGCGGTTGCGGATCATGGTAATTTGCTGCACGCGCCGGATATGTATATGGATAAGCTCGCAGTTGGCCCTGAATCTGTAGGGAAAGTGGATATTGATGCCCCTGTCCTTGATAATCTAAAAGCGGTTGCGAAAGCAAAAAATAAAGATATTGAAGATCTTGTTGTTACGCTATTGAATCGACCTCGCCATGAGAAATTAATTCATGACATTCGAAAAGCTGGTGCACGAATTAAATTACTGTCTGATGGCGATGTCGCTGCTGCTGTAAATACCGGCTTTGACGATACAGGTGTCGATTTATTAATGGGTTCAGGTGGAGCGCCAGAAGGTGTTCTTGCTGCTGCAGGACTAAAATGTTTAGGTGGCGATTTCCAAGGAAAACTATTGCCACAATCAGACCTTGAGCTTGCACGCTGTAAAGAGATGGGCATTACAGATGTAAATAAAATTCTTCGTATGGAAGATTTAGTTCGCGGAGACGATTGCATATTCGCAGCTACAGGCGTTACGGATGGAGAATTGCTTACAGGAGTTCGTTACAAAGGAACGAAAGCAAATACCCAGTCCCTTGTTATGCGTGCAAAATCAGGCACAGTACGATTTGTCGACGGTACGCATAGTATGAAGAAAAAACCAGATCTTGTTATGCGCTAAGATGTAGTCAATACCATGGCGCGATTCTGCTGTTGTTACGTGCGAATCGCGTCCATTTGATGTAAAATAACCTGAGGGAGTTTTTCTCCCTTTTTTTATTGATTAATTCTAGTAAATATGGTTAAAATAAAGTTTAGTTACTTCCTTCTATAAATACTTTTCTCCATTTTCCTTCCTTGTTAAAAAATTCATGACTAAAGTTAAATGAGTAAATTTTATATATGTAGATAGACGTTTTCGTTCGTCGTCTGTCAAAAAAGGAATAGAACGATAATGATAAAGCGTGGTGACCTTAATGAGCGTAAGTATTTCAGAATTAGAGAATATGACGTTAAAAGAATTGTATCAACAAGCCAAAACGTTTAAAGTCTCTTATTACAGTAAACTAACAAAAAAAGAACTAATTTTTGCTATTTTAAAAGGACAAGCGGAGCAAGACGGACTATTGTTTATGGAAGGCGTACTTGAAATCATCCAAAGTGAAGGTTTTGGCTTTTTACGACCAATTAATTACTTGCCAAGTACAGAAGATATTTATATTTCCGCATCTCAGATTAGACGATTTGATTTAAGAAACGGAGATAAAGTTTCAGGGAAAGTGCGTCCTCCTAAAGACAATGAGCGGTATCACGGTCTTCTTCATGTTGAAGCGGTTAATGGCGATTCACCTGAATCATCTAGAGAGCGACCTCATTTCCCGGCGCTAACGCCTCTTTATCCAGATGTGAAAATCGATTTAGAATCGAAGCCAGGTCGTGTGTCTTCGCGAATTATTGATATGGTCTCGCCAGTTGGATTTGGTCAACGTGGCTTAATAGTTGCCCCGCCAAAAGCAGGAAAGACTTCTTTAATGAAGGAAGTGGCCAACAGTATTGCTGAAAAGCACCCTTCTGTTGAACTGATCGTCTTATTAATTGACGAGCGTCCTGAAGAAGTAACAGATATGG
Source organism: Shouchella sp. JSM 1781072 (assembly GCF_041949915.1). Lineage (NCBI taxonomy): Bacteria > Bacillati > Bacillota > Bacilli > Caryophanales > Bacillaceae > Shouchella > Shouchella sp. JSM 1781072. The sequence continues at coordinate 576,387 of NZ_JBHFQE010000003.1, read as the reverse complement.
AACGTTCCATAAAAGGAGAAGTTGTCAGCTCAACCTTTGATGAAGTTCCAGAAAACCATATTAAAGTGGCAGAACTCGTGTTGGAACGTGCAATGCGTCTCGTCGAGCATAAAAAAGATGTGGTCATTTTAATGGACTCTATTACTCGTCTTGCTCGTGCGTACAATCTTGTCATTCCGCCAAGTGGACGTACGCTATCTGGGGGGATTGACCCAGCTGCTTTCCACCGTCCAAAACGATTCTTTGGTGCAGCGCGAAACATTGAAGAGGGCGGAAGCTTAACGATATTAGCGACGGCCCTCGTTGACACAGGGTCACGAATGGATGACGTTATTTACGAAGAATTTAAAGGGACAGGGAATATGGAGCTTCACTTAGACCGTCGTTTAGCAGAAAGAAGAATTTTCCCTTCTATCGATATTCGTCGTTCTGGTACACGAAAAGAAGAGCTTCTTATGCCGAAATCCCAGCTTGATAAGCTCTGGACAATCCGTAAAACCATGAATGAGTCGCCTGACTTTACCGACCAATTTATCCGTCGTGTGAAAGAAACAAAAACCAATGTCGAGTTTTTTGAAGAAATGCAGGCAGAAATGACTGGTAAACGTCGCTCTTAAAACTTGATCTTGCAATATGGTGGCTGTCTTGATATAATTTCGGTTATGTGAGGAAAACTCTGTTTCAAATTTGATTCAGGGCAAAAGGAGATGAAATGCAATGAAAGCAGAAATCCATCCAACGTATCAAAAAGTTGTATTCTTAGATACGAGCACGGGCTTCAAGTTCCTAACTGGTTCTACTCGTGGTTCTAACGAAACAGTTGAGTGGGAAGATGGCAACACTTATCCACTTATTAAAGTTGAGATTTCTTCGGATTCACACCCATTCTACACTGGTAAGCAAAAGCTTGCTGATGCTGGTGGTCGTGTTGATAAATTCAAAAAGAAATACAACCTATAAGAAGCAAAAGACAGGCAGTCACGATTGCCTGTCTTTTTTTATGATACACACGCTTTAGGAGGGTCATATGCCACAACTGTTTTTTAAATACGGTGCAATGAATAGTGGAAAATCTTTTGAAATTTTAAAAGTGGCTTCCAATTATGAGGAGCAGAACAAACCTGTATTGTTGTTTACATCTGGCATAGATACGAGAGATGAAGTCGGGTATGTATCCAGTCGCGTAGGCTTAAGAAGAGCCGCGATTTCGGTTTTTGCAGATACGAATATTTTTGAAGTTGTAAAACATGCGGAACAAAAACCGTACTGTGTATTAATTGATGAGGTTCAATTTTTATCAAAAGAACATGTGCGCCAGCTTGCCATGATCGTCGACGAGTTATCCATACCAGTAATGGCGTTTGGATTGAAGAACGATTTTCAAAACGAGCTGTTTGAAGGTAGTCGGCATATGCTCATTTACGCAGATAAAATTGAAGAAATGAAAACCATTTGCTGGTTCTGTCATAAAAAAGCGATTATGAACTTACGCGTGGACGATAAAGGAAAGCCGATTTATACAGGGGATCAAATTCAAATCGGCGGCAACGATCAGTACTACCCCGTTTGCCGCAAATGTCACAGCAACCCTCCGTTGTAAAACAACTGAGAATGGGATGATCATTCTTGTGGAACCCTAAGGTAGCCATATTTCGATATGGTAAAAAGGGGGAGAAGCATGAAGATCGCAAAAGTAATGACAGCGGGGGTTGCTGCCCTTGTACTGCTATCAGGATGTGGAAGCGATATGAATGCGACCAATGCACACGAGAAACATGATCGTGGCATGGGTGCATTTGGTCCAGGTCCACTTAACTTCGGACACATGAAGCATGAGAATGATTCATACCCGCAAGGACAAACGAACCTTGGTGCCAGTTATGTGAATCCAAATGCTAAGCATACGACGCTAGAAGATGATGCTCGATACGTTGAAGAAATCATTGAAAAACATGGCTTCCGATCAGGTGTGGCCATCGTCAATGGCGGTCATATTTATGCGAAAGCACATCCTGATCACGATTGGGACAAAGCGGAAACCGAGCAGCACTATAGAGAATTAGAGAAGGCGCTCAAAAATGAGATTCCGCGTTATGATGTTCATCTCCGCTAAAAAAAGCTGGACCCAGAGGCTCGACTCGAACCTTGTGGGTCAGCTTTTTTGCTTATCTATGCTACGTTCGTCTGCGAGCTGTTTGTTGAAGAGGGTCCCATACGCTATTAAACGGTGGTGAATAGCCTAAATCAAGCTCTTCAAGGTCTTGCATAGTCATGCCGTGGTACAACGCCGTTGCGAGCACATCACATCGTTTGTCGACACCTTTTGTACCGATAAATTGACCTCCTAATACTTCGCCTGTTTTTTCGTTGTATTGAAGCCGAATAAGAAGAGGCTCATGGGTCGGGTAATAAGCTGCTACGTGAGGGAGCTTAGCTTGTACACACTTGTAAGGAAAACCTAATTCTTCAATTTCTCGTGAAGACAAGCCTGTTCGTGCTAACGCTAAATCGAAAAATTGATAAATCTGTGTGCCGACGATTCCTTTAAAGACTCGAGGTTTTCCGCACATATTTAAACCGGCAATTCTCCCTTGTTTATTAGCGTGTGTACCGAGTGGGAAGTACGTATCTTTATCTGTTAAGCGATGGTACTGCGTTGCGCAATCTCCAGCTGCATAGATGTCTTCTACATTCGTTTCCATGTAGCGGTTTACTTTAATAGCTCTGTTTTGATCAAGGTGGATGCCGGTACTAGCTAGAAAATCTGTGTTAGGGCGAACGCCTACTGCTACAATGACGAGGTCTGTTTTACATTCAGATAAATTTGTCACTACCGCAGTCACATTGCCTTGTTCGTCGCTTTTAAATCCTTGAATATCATGATTTAAATCAAGTTGAATCCCTTCATCAATTGCTTTCTCATGAATGTGATCGGTCATTTCTTTATCAAAATTCATCGCGAGTCGTGCGGATCGTTCAAGAATGCGTACTTGGTGACCGGCTTTGCAAACATTTTCCGCAATCTCGAGACCGATTGATCCTCCGCCGATTACTGTAATATTGCGTCGTTTTCCTTCTAGACGCTCAATAATTTTCTTTGCATCTGGAATGGTTTTTAATGTATAAATTCCGTTTAAATCTTTATTCTCCCAATCAGGTATAAAGGGTCTAGCGCCAGATGCGATTAATAATTTATCGTAGGGGATGTCAAAATTGCTTCCTGCTACACGCTTTTCTTTAACATCAATGGATGTGACTTCATGTTGAGTTCGCGCATCAATGCCGTGTTTAATTCGGTACGTGTCTGCGTCACGTGCGACAAGTTTTTCTTCCCCATCAATATCGCCGCCAATCCAGTAAGGAAGTCCGCACTGTGCGTATGAATAATGGTCTCCTTTTTCTAAAACGGTTATTTCTGCTTGGGCATCGTTCCGTACAAGTTGCATCGCTGCACTCATACCTGCCGCATCACCGCCAATTATGACATATTTCACCGTTATCCCGCCTTTTTTCTGAACTTGTATTCGCTCTAGGTAGTATTCCCAAGAGAGGAAGAATACAAACCGCATCATGAGGGTGCATTGACCAGTAGAAGCGCCATATACTATAATAGATAGGATATGTAGCTAGCGGAATAAAGATGAGGTGACGTCGTGTTAGATCGTTTACAATCTGTTGAAGATCGATATGATTTTTTAAATGAACAGTTAAGTGATCCAGATGTAATTAGTGATACAAACAAACTACGAGAGTATTCTAAGGAACAAGCGCAAATAGAAGAAACCGTTCAAGCTTATCGCGAATATAAAGAAGTTCATGAGCAGTATCTTGAAGCAAAAGCGATGCTAGAAGATAAATTAGATGATGAAATGTACCAAATGGTGAAAGAAGAGCTTGATGAATTGTCAACGCGTAAAGAAGAGCTAGAAGCTCGTTTGAAAATTCTTTTGCTACCAAAAGATCCGAATGATGATAAAAACGTTATTGTTGAAATTCGTGGAGCTGCTGGTGGAGATGAAGCCCAGCTTTTCGCATCGGACTTGTTTAAAATGTACTACCGGTTTGCGGAAGTGCAAGGATGGAAAACGGAGATTATTGAAGCTCAAGCAAATGAAATTGGCGGCTATAAAGAAGTAATTTTTATGGTGAATGGAGCAGGCGCGTATTCAAAGCTTAAATATGAAAATGGGGCTCACCGTGTTCAGCGTGTGCCAAAGACAGAATCTGGCGGACGCATTCATACGTCGACAGCAACGGTAGCTGTATTACCCGAGGCGGAAGAAGTGGAGATTGATATTCACGAAAAAGACATTCGTGTGGATACCTTTACATCGAGTGGACCTGGTGGGCAAAGTGTTAATACAACGATGTCAGCGGTTCGCTTAACCCATTTACCAACCAATACCGTCGTATCGTGCCAAGACGAAAAATCACAAATTAAAAATAAAGAAAAAGCAATGAAAGTATTACGCGCACGTATTTTTGATAAAGTGCAGCAAGAAGCGCATGCGGAATACGCAGATGCACGTAAAAGTGCGATTGGCACAGGGGATCGTTCTGAGCGAATTCGTACCTACAATTTCCCGCAAAGTCGCGTAACAGATCACCGTATTGGCTTAACGATCCAAAAGCTTGAGCAAATCCTGCAAGGCCAATTGGATGAAATTATTGATGCACTCATTGTGGAAGAGCAGTCTGAAGCAATGAAGAATGCGGAATCGTAATGAAGAAGACGGTATACGAAGCTCTGAACTGGGCTTCGTCTTTTTTGCGAGAGCATCAGCTTGAAGAACCAGCAGGTGAGTGGTTATTGCGGCATCATCTGCAAAAAGATCGCGCGTCTTTATTAGCGAGTTTTCACGATTTTATGGACGAATCAACGTTGAAGGCGTTTGAAGAAGATGTTAAAACGTTGACGACGGGTGTCCCTGTCCAACATTTAATCGGAACGGAATCGTTCTACGGGCGAGTGTTTAACGTATCAAAAGACGTTCTTATTCCTCGTCCAGAAACAGAAGAGCTTGTACTAGCAATTCTGCAACGGATCGATGGGGCAAAGCGAATTTTGGACATTGGAACTGGTAGTGGAGCGATTGCGATTACCCTTAAACTAGAATCACCAGAATCCCATGTCACTGCGATTGATCTTTCAGAAGACGCACTTGCTGTGGCGCAAAAAAATGCGAAAACGTTAAAGGCCGATGTTCTTTTTAAGCATGGGAATTTGTTTGCGCCTGTCCGTGGCAAAACATTTGATGTCATTGTTTCGAATCCCCCATATATTCCAGAAACCGATCGCGCGTCGCTGGCTGAACAAGTGAGAGAATATGAACCGGCGCTTGCTTTATTTGCTGGAGACGATGGGTTGACGGTTTATCGACAACTTGCGAAAGACGCGCCGTTATACACTCATTCTGGCTCGATGATTGCCCTTGAAGTTGGAGCAGGACAAGGAGAATCAGTTAAAAACCTTTTCCAAGAACAATTTCCGACAGCGGCGATTGATGTCATTGAGGATATTAATAAAAAAGATCGAATCGTCCTCATTTCTGTAACTTAATAGACTACAAGATTGTCGAACGATTCGTTGTTTAAATTGTGAGCGCCCTGACCATGCTATGGAGGAAGGGGCGGTGCTTACAATGAAAGCAAAAGCAATCATTTATCTATTAATCTCTTTATGTGTAGGACTAATGAGTTGGGAAGCGCAAAGCGTTCAAGCGGTCAATCAATTTCATCAAGAAGTTAATACAGATGATGCCATTCGTTTACGCATTCTCGCCAATAGTGATTCAGTCAGTGACCAAATGTTAAAGCGGGACATCCGCGATGAGATAAATGCAGAAATTACAAAATGGGTCAACGATGTTGAAACATTCGATGAAGCAGTAACGACGATTGAAGGAAATATGGATGAAATCGAAGCCATTGTAGAAAACGAATTAGCTAAGTACGGCAAAGACCAGCAATTTAACGTGGCGTTTGATAAAGACGTCTCATTTCCAACAAAGCTTTATGGAAACCTTGTTTATCCAGCGGGCTTGTACCAGGCTGTACTTGTGACGCTTGGTGATGGTGAAGGTGAAAACTGGTGGTGTGTATTGTTTCCGCCGCTTTGCTTTTTAGATATGGATAATGCTGAAGCGAAAGAAGCAGAAGAAGCAGACCCTGTGGAAAATCAAGATGAAGTCGAAACGTCATTTTTTGTTGTGGATATGTTTGAATCTTTTTGGGATCGCTTATTTGGTTAACAGGCATATATGTACAAGCCTCCACATAGAATGAAAAAAAGGAGGGCGTACTTATGCCATTAACCGTACGAAAAATGGAAGAAACGGATGTATTAGCTGTTCAGCACTTGTTTGCACGAGTCGGTTCAGCGACAACACCGAGTCAAATAGATAGTTTTGTTATTGTGGAAAATGAAGAGGGAACGCTAGTTGGAACAGTTGGTTTAGATAAAGTATCCGATGTCGGTTTGCTGCGTACGTTAGTCATCGATAGTAAAAAAACCCATGCAATGGCAGCTGTTGAATTTATTCAGCTTGCGCTAGCGTTTGCACACTCAGAAGGCGTTAATCAAGTGTACGCGCTTAGTGAAGGGAAAGCGTCATTGTTTGAACCACTTGGGTTTGAGCGGGTAGCTGAAGGCCTTATTCCTCCTGAAATTAAACAATTAGACCATTATCAACAGATTGCCCGTTCAACTGACACAATGGTTTGGTCGTATTCGTGTTCGCATATTGGATGATGTTTGTGGATTTGTGTATAAGTCTTGTGAATAAATGAAGATGTGTTGAAATATAGCTCGATTTATCAACTTATAAACAGTTTATCCACAGCGGTGGATAAACTGTTTTTTCTTTTGATGCAATCGATAGATTAGTCTGATAAAATAGAGTGAACGTTAATGTAGCAAGCATTTGAAGAATAAGTGAAAAAAAGTGTTTTACAATGAAAGAGGCGAACAGATAGTGAGTTATAAACATACAAGGGTTTGGAATGTGGATAAAAATAAAACGATTGACGATCAAGCCTTATTCTTACAAGAATCGACAATGTGGATAAGGGAAAATAAGCTTGTTGCATTCCCGACAGAAACGGTCTATGGGCTAGGTGCCAACGCGCTTTCAGACGATGCCGTCAGTCAAATTTTTCAAGCGAAAGGAAGGCCGAGCGATAATCCACTGATTGTCCACATCGGTGAAAAAAAGCAACTCCATCAATTAGTGGAAGAGATTCCTGACCGTGCTCAATGTCTTATGGATGCATTTTGGCCAGGTGCGCTAACGCTAATTTTTAAAGCAAAACCGGTTGTTGCTAAAAATGTAACCGCAGGATTATCAACTGTTGGTATACGAATGCCGTCTCATCCAATCGCGCAGGTATTTTTAAGAGACTGTCAAGTACCGGTCGCTGCACCAAGTGCAAACCGGTCCGGGCGTCCTTCTCCTACGTCGGCTGAACATGTACTGCTTGATTTAGATGGGCGAATTGATGGCGTTGTTGATGGCGGGAAGACCGGAATTGGACTCGAATCAACGGTTTTAAGTATCGTTGAAGAAACGCCTGTTTTGTACCGTCCGGGTGGTGTGACGAAAGAGGAGATTGAAGCCGTTATCGGAAAAATTAATGTGGATCGCTCACTGTTAAACCAAAAAGAACAACCGAAATCACCAGGAATGAAATATACACACTATGCGCCAGAAGCTGCTGTATATATTGTGGACGATGCAAGTCAAATCAATTCCGCTATTCTAGCGGCGCAGGCTAGAGGAGAGCGAGTAGGCGTATTGGCTAAACACGATTATGACCAAGCAGATGAAAGCATCGTTGCTGATTCGGTTCAAAATCTCGCTCACGTTCTTTATGAGGCGTTGCGAGAATTTGATAAAAGAGGAGTTTCCATCATTTTGGTTGAAGCCGTTTCAACCAGTGGAGTAGGAGAAGCCGTGATGAATCGGCTCGAAAAAGCATCAGGAGGAAAGCGCCTGCTGGAGAGATCGTAAAGCGCTATGAACGTGTAATGAATGCTACAATAAGTGAATATAGTGGGATAAGCCTAGCGTGTATGTATGGTGTTTGCAAACTATTGAGTAAAACAAGACTGCGGTGCAAAGGAGCATAAGATGGAGCATTCAAAGCAACGGTTTTCGTATAGGGCGGAAGTGGATCCAGCAACAGAAGTCATTTATGGAACAATTACGATGCAAGTCGATCGTAAAACATGTGAGATCCCTTATTACTTAATTTCGGATGAGGTTTTTGCCCTCGACGAAAGCTATTTTTCCAATCAGCCCGAAATGGAAGAACTGTTAGGGATGATTGAATACTTCTATACGGAGTCAGAACGATTGCTCGACACAGTGGCGGTTTTCCCAAACATTCCAGATGACATTGTTCGTTTGCAATCGTTTGGAGAAATCTTGCAACAGTGGCAGCGGTATTTTTTCCTTAGCAATGTGAAGGATGTTGGGTTTCTTGTTTCTCATCATCAAGGCGGACGTACTCAGTATATGAGAACGTTAGAGGAGCTAGGGTTTGAAGAAGTGCTTTCCTCTGAAGAAGAACAAAAGTCATTTTACTTTTTCAATGTAACCTACATTACCCCAGTCGATTTTCCAAATGATGATGACGGCGCCGTCCTGCAAAGTTTAAAAGATGCAGGAGTCGATATGAGCAAACCTCATGAAGTGGAATTTATTTTACTTTGTTCGAATCGACGAATGGCTCGGAAAGTAGCAAAAATGATTGAACTAGAAGGCTATACCGTCGAAGTCGATGAGGATCGTGACCAAGGCGAGTACGTTTTAGCGTGCACACGTACGATTCCCCTTACACACCAGGAGATTGTTCGAAGGTTAAGAGATTTAGAATCTTTGACTGCAAAATACGAAGTCACCATAGATGGTTGGGGAGCCATGGCTGAATAACACATGCGATGTTCAGAACAAAACAATAAAAATTCAGTGACCAATATAAAAACGTTTTGAGTGAGGAAGCAAAATGAATCCCTCTCATGTAGGTACTTAAAAAGTACAAACATGGGAGGGATTTTTTTATGTACGTGAGGTTCCTTATTGAAAATCTACCGTCCATTCTAAAGGCATGCCATGTTTGTCTACATCCTTTTTAGAAGCGGTTTTTATTAGCCTGTCTAAATTCCCTTACCCGTGCATACATTCGAATAGCATGTTTTTACGGGAGGAGTTAAACAATGCACGAGATTGTGACGATAATGATTATGGCAGCAGCTTTAGGGATGGATGCATTCTCTGTGACTCTAGGTATGGGGATGTTAGGTCTAACAGGGAAACAAATTTTTCGTATAGGGGTCACGATTGGTTTGTTTCACGTTTTTATGCCACTACTCGGAATGTTGACAGGGCAATGGTTGTCGAGTAAATACGACGTAATCGCCACATACATAGGTGGAGGTATGCTTCTCATTATCGGCGTTCAAATGATCTTGGCTTCTTTTTCTGATCAAGAAGATTCGAAATTGAAACCGATTGGGCTTGGTCTCTTATTATTTGCTTTAGGTGTCAGCCTAGATAGCTTCTCTGCTGGTTTGTCGTTTGGTATTTTAGGGACAAAAGTCATGTTGACGGTTTTAATAATTGGTGCAGTTAGTATGTGTTTATCATGGATAGGCTTACTAATTGGGTCGAAATTTCATAAGTTAATTGGCTCTTATGGAGAAGTTTTAGGCGGAATTATTTTGATTGGTTTTGGCTTAAAAATTATGCTTCCACTTTGATGAATCAACGGGGTCACTTGTGCTAAACTAGTGAAACGTTGATAACAATTTAAGGAGTGGAAAGATGAAAAAGCAAAATATTTTAGTGATATGTACAGGGAATACTTGTCGGTCTCCATTAGCAGAAGCCTATTTAAAAAAATACGGCGCCGACCGATATAATGTTAAGTCGGCAGGTGTGCATGCTGATCATGGACAGGTCATTTCTAGTGGTTCAAAGAAAATATTGGAAAAAGAAGGCATAAAAGTTGACCATAAGTCGCAACCACTATCAGACGAATTGATTCACTGGGCTGATAAAGTATTAACGATGTCAGCTTCTCATAGAAAAATTGTTGAAGAGCGTTACCCTCATCAAAGTGTGTCAACTTTGCAAGAAGCAGCTGGAAAAGAAGGACATGATATTGAAGATCCTTTTGGCGGCAGTGATGAGGATTATGAACAAGCTGCGAGACAAATCAAAACAGCTATAAAGGATTTCTTGCGGCAAACTTAATCGAAAAGGATGAATGTGAATGGAAGCAGGGAAAAAGATCTCTAAAAGGTACAAGTTTAGTATTCGAAAGAAGATTGTATTAGGTGTTAGTGCAGTGGCAGGCGTTACGTTTGCTACGAGTGCCATCATTCTGTACTTTTTAGCAGATTACGCTGCTTCAATGTTAAACATTGATCCTGCATGGTTAACGCTTCTAGTTTTATTAGCCGGCGTCATTTGGAGTGGAATTCTGGGTTATTTTTTATCAACGATCATTACGAAGCCGTTGGCGCAACTCGAACATGCGGTGACAGAAGCGGCTTCAGGTGTGATTGATCGAAACGTAGAGTTATCAAAATCCGATGACGAGTTACGAGCGTTAGGTATTGCTTATAATCAAATGCTTTCAAATTTGAACGGAATGGTTCACGATATTGATCGGAACTTTGTGGAAACGGAAGAACGTGTACAGCAATTAAGTCTAGCTACAGCTACATCGTCATCTCAAGCGGAACAGATCGGTTTCACGATGGGAGAAATTGCGAGCGGTGCTGAAAACGCGGCCCAAGCGATTCAAGAAACGGTGTTTTCTCTTGAAGAAACAACAGAAATGGCAAATGAAATGCAACATAAAGCGTCTCGATCCGCCGAACAAGCTAATGAAATGGGCGGATTGCTTGTAACGAGTCGTGAAATGACAACGAGTCTCGTGAAAGGGATTGAAGAGTTAACAACAAAGCAAGAACATTCACTTGATTCGGTCCATCGTCTAGAGGAGCAAGCGCAAGAAGTGGGTAGCATTACAGCGTTTGTCGGTACGATTGCAAAACAGACGAATTTATTGGCTTTAAATGCATCAATCGAAGCCTCTCGTGCAGGAGAGCACGGTCGGGGATTTGCGGTTGTAGCGAGTGAAGTGCGAAAGCTTGCTGATGAAAGTACACAAGCAGTAGAATCCATTAATCAATTGATCTCCACCATCCAAGAAGAAGTGAAGCAAGTTGTGAAAAATATTGAGGAACAAGTGACGGTTGCGAGAGTGCAGTCGGAACAAGGTGAAAAGACGACGAGTGCAATTCTTGAAATGGAATCATCCGCAAAGATCGTTACGGAAATGATTGAAGTCATTTCCAATTTATCGGACAAGCAGAAGCAAGCGATTGAAGCGAGCTCTGTTAAAACAGAAGAAGTCGCTGCGATTGCCGAACAAACGTCTGCAGGTGCGCAAGAGGTTACGGCAATGACCGAAGAGCAGACTACGGCGTTAGAAGAAATTGAATCATTGTCAAAAGACTTGGCAAATCAAGCCAAGCAATTGAAGACAACGATCGAAAAGTTTACAATAGAATCAAACCAATAAAAGCGTCCTAACTAGACGCTTTTTGTATGGGAAAAATGAAGGAGTGTGCACAATGAGAATAGCAATTGCATCCGATCACGGCGGAATTCGGTTAAAAGACGAGTTGATTGAGGTTATAAAGGACTTAGGGTTTACGTACGAAGATTTTGGTTGTAAGTGTGAAGGGTCTGTTGATTACCCTGATTATGCGTTGCCAGTTGCGGAAAAAGTGGCTCAAGGTGATTTCGACCGCGGCATTCTTGTTTGTGGTACAGGCATAGGAATGTCGATTGCTGCGAATAAAGTAAAAGGCATTCGTTGTGCCCTCGTTCACGATGTTTTCAGTGCTAAAGCAACACGTCAGCATAACGATACAAATATGATTGCAATGGGTGAACGTGTAATTGGACCAGGTCTTGCCGGAGAAATTGTGCGCACATGGTTAGGTGAAGAGTTTGAAGGTGGCCGCCATACAAACCGAATCGATAAGATTACAAGTTACGAGGATACGCACCGCTAATGTCGATTGAGGCGCGTTTATATGAAGGGTTGCAAGCTTTTCAACAACAGGTTCCTTCGTTACAAGCAAAACTTTTTGTAGTGGGAGCTTCAACGAGTGAAGTTGCAGGTAAGTCGATCGGTAAAGAAGGCTCCATGGACATAGCGGCGGACATCTACCGGGCGTTAGCTCGATTTCGAGATGAAACCAATGTTCAATTCGCTTTTCAATGTTGTGAGCATTTAAACCGTGCACTTGTCGTAGAACGTAAAGTAGCTGAATTCAAAGGGTTTACAGAAGTGAGCGCCATACCTGTGCGTCAAGCAGGTGGCGCCATGGCAACCTATGCTTTCCAACAACTTGAAGATCCCATTCTAGTTGAACACGTTCAAGCTGATGCAGGAATTGACATTGGTGATACGTTTATCGGCATGCATATTAAGCCTGTATTAGTGCCAATTCGTGTAGGAATTACGACAATTGGTTCAGCGCACGTTACATTTGCGAGCAGTCGTCCTAAGCTAATCGGCGGAGAGCGAGCGAATTACAGAATTGGTGAATAATTTGTAAGTTCACAGAACTTAATTTACGGAAAAAGCTATTATTTTTGCTTCTGATAAGCTAAAATCATAAATAAATTAAATTATTTACGAACAAAGGCGGGGAAGAGATGACAAATTTAAAAACACAAGATCCAACTCTTTTTGAAGCGATTGAATTAGAATTAGGTCGTCAACGAGATAAGATTGAGTTAATTGCGTCTGAGAACTTTGTAAGTGAAGCGGTTATGGAAGCGCAAGGATCCGTTCTAACAAATAAATACGCAGAAGGTTACCCTGGGCGCCGTTATTATGGTGGCTGCGAATATGTTGATATCGCAGAAGATATTGCTCGTGATCGTGCGAAGAAATTATTTGGTGCTGCTTATGTAAATGTTCAGCCTCATTCAGGAGCGCAAGCAAATATGGGGGTTTACTTCACGGTTTTAGAGCATGGAGATACGGTTCTAGGAATGAATTTGTCCCACGGTGGTCATTTAACCCATGGAAGCCCTGTTAACTTTAGTGGTGTTCAATATAACTTCGTTGAGTATGGTGTGCGCGAAGACGATCAACGCATCGACTATGATGTGGTTCGCCAACTTGCACAAGAACACAAACCTAAATTAATTGTCGCTGGTGCAAGTGCTTATCCAAGAGCTATTGACTTTAAGAAGTTCCGTGAAATTGCCGATGAAGTGGGCGCGTACTTAATGGTTGACATGGCTCATATCGCAGGTCTTGTTGCGGCCGGTCTTCATCAAAATCCAGTTCCCTATGCACACTTTGTCACAACAACAACCCATAAAACATTACGTGGACCACGTGGCGGCATGATTTTATGTAATGAAGAGACTGGTGAAGAGTTCGGCAAAAAGATCGACAAATCTATTTTCCCTGGTATTCAAGGTGGCCCGTTAATGCATGTCATCGCAGCGAAAGCTGTTTCGTTTGGCGAAGCTCTTTCAAGTGATTTCAAAGCTTACGGAAAAGCAGTTATTGAAAATGCACAGAGACTTGGTCAAAAGCTTCAAGCAGAAGGTGTCGACATTGTATCAGGTGGAACGGATAATCATCTTGTGTTACTTGATTTGCGCTCGCAAAAATTAACAGGAAAAGTTGCAGAAAAAGCGTTAGATGCAGTAGGGATTACAACAAACAAGAACACGATCCCGTATGATCCAGAAAAACCATTTGTAACAAGTGGTATTCGGATCGGTACGGCAGCTGTCACGTCTCGTGGACTTGATTTAGCTGCTATGGATGAAATTGGTGAGTTAATTGCGCTAACGTTAAAAAACGTTGAGAATGAAGACGTGCTTGAGCAAGTGCGAGAGCGTGTTGCTTCACTCACATCAAAGTATCCAATGTACGCCAATTTATAAAAAATAATGAGCAGTAGTAGGCTTAGCCTATTGCTGCTTTTTCCTGAGAGATTTGCATCTAGGGAACATTTTACAAAGGTTTCTGTATTTGTACACTTGTATGAGCAGGTAGTTTTCGGGTAAAATCGTTCAGAGTATGTCGAGGTTTGACGAATTTTTAAAAGGAAGTGACGAAATTGGGAAAAGTACATGTACTAGATCATCCACTTATTCAGCACAAATTATCTTATATACGCGATAAGACAACTGGAACAAAAGAATTTCGTGAGCTTGTAGACGAAGTTGCTGCGTTAATGGCTTTCGAAGTAACGCGTGATTTACCGTTAGAAGATGCAGAGATTGAAACGCCTGTTGGACCAGCTCGTGTGAAAAAACTTGCTGGGAAAAAGCTTGGCCTTATCCCGATCTTAAGAGCGGGAATTGGAATGTCTGACGGAATTCTTAACATGATTCCAGCAGCTCGTGTTGGTCACGTTGGCCTATATCGTGATCCTGAAACGTTCAAACCTATTGAATACTACGTAAAGTTACCTAAGGATATTGAAGAGAGAGAACTTCTTGTTATTGATCCAATGCTTGCTACAGGAGGATCAGTGGTGGAAGCGATTAATAGCTTAAAGAAGCGTGGCGCTAAGAACATGCGATTGATTTGTTTAGTTGCCGCACCAGAAGGCGTTGAATATGTGCAAGAAGAGCACCCGGATGTAGACATCTATTTAGCCGCTCTTGATGAAAAACTAAATGAAAAAGGGTACATCGTTCCAGGATTAGGGGACGCTGGCGACCGCTTATTTGGTACAAAATAAATAACAAATGCCCCATGAGTGATGAAAAATCATTCATGGGTCTTTTTAATTTTTTCTGTTGGGAATGAAAGTGTCTGACCGCTTGTTATTCGTGCTTTTTGCACAAGGTGCAGCCTTTCTTTTTTTTGCATAAAACGGCACATAAATACTCATACTAAACGTCACGACAAGCAATAGGGGAGACGGAAAGTATGATTAATCAAGGGAACGTGCGGCCGTTATTATTAGGCATAATAAGTATCCTTCTTGTGATTCAAACCTTCATCATACCAATTGGAACAGAATCTGTCTTTGCAGCAGAACGGAGCCCAATTGAAAAAAAGCACACGATTGACGGTAGCAAAAGAGTCGTCATTGTGTCTGCGTCTGGAGACGTTCATCGCGCGGTGCAAGTTGTAGAGGAACGAATTTCTTCAGCATCAATAAGAAATATTTATGAAAATGTGTATGGTGGCTTTTCATTAGAAATTGCCGAAAAAGATATAGATCGATTAACGCAATTAAGCGTCATTGCTCGAGTAGATGATGTTGCTCATTATCAACCTAGTCTGGAAGGAAGCATTCCATTCATTGGGGCTGGCAAAGATCTAATTGATATGAGGGACGGAAAAGAGCGTCATCTCACTGGAAAAGGCGTGAAGGTCGGAATTATTGATACGGGAGTCGATTATAAGCATCCGGATTTACAAAGAAATTATCAAGGTGGCTATGATATCGTCGATCAAGATCAAGATCCAATGGAAACGAAAAAATCACAAGGGGAACCAACGTTACATGGAACCCACGTTGCCGGAATTATTGCGGCTAACGGTAGAATAACAGGGGTTGCTCCTGAAGCAGATATCTATGCCTATCGCGCCCTTGGTCCAGGGGGGCAAGGAACGACAGAGCACATTTTAGAAGCGATTGAACGAGCGGTGGAAGACGAAGTGGACGTCTTGAATTTGTCGTTAGGTAATACGGTCAATGGACCTGACTGGCCGACAAGTTTGGCTTTAGACCGTGTTGTGGAAAAAGGCGTTGTAGCTGTTACGTCAAATGGAAACAGTGGACCGAATATGTGGTCTGTAGGATCTCCTGGAACATCGACAAAAGCAATCTCTGTTGGGGCATCTCTTCCACCAATTGAAGTGCCGTCGATTCAAGTTAAAGGACTTGATGAGGAGCTTTCACTTGTACCAATTTTAGGAGCGAAAAGTTGGAAATTAAAAGAAAGTCTTGATTTAGTCGATGTAGGTCACGGATTATTGTCCGACTATAGCGGAAAAGATGTAAAAGATAAGCTCGTTCTTATTAAAAGAGGTCGATCTAATTTTGCTGAAAAGCTCGCTTTAGCATCTAAAGCAGGTGCGAAAGCGGCGTTAATCTACAATAATTTAGATGGAACTTTTGCAGGAGCTGTTACTGAACCGATTCCCATTACAGGCGCGACGGTTAGTAAGGAAGAGGGCGAAGCATTGGTTTCTTTACTAAAGAATAAAAAGAACAAAGTAAAAGTTGAAACCCACTATGACATCAAACAGGATCTAATGGCGCCTTTTAGTTCTAGAGGTCCTGTAACGGAAACATGGGCTATTAAACCTGACATTGTTGCACCAGGAGTAGCGATTCAAAGCACTGTCCCAAAAGGATACCTTGACCTGAATGGAACGAGTATGGCAAGCCCACATGTGGCAGGGGCTGCTGCATTACTTTTAGAACAACACCCTGAGTGGTCACCTGAACAAGTGAAAGCCGCGCTAATGAATACGACAAAGCGGTTACAAGACGAACAAGGAAATGATTATTTGCCCTTTGAACAAGGAACGGGTCGCTTACAAGTGGATGAAGCGGTCAATACGGAATCCCTCATTTCCCCTGCGACACTTTCGTTTGGTGCAATGAAAAAAGGGAACAGCACCCTTACAAGAGAGTTAGTGATCGACATTGAAAATCTAAGCGATCATGCAAAAGACTACACGATTGACCCTCCTATTGGCGAATTAGATGGCGTCACATGGGAAATGGTTGAAGGAGTAAAGGTTGAAGCGCAGTCAACGCAAGCAGTTACGTTGAAAGCGACAATCGATACGAATTTATTACAAAGTGGCCTTCATACGGGCTTAATTAATGTGAATGAAAACGAGAATGCCATTACGATTCCCTATATGCTATTTATGGAAGAACCGAATTATCCTCGAGTGATGGCGTTTCAAATGGCCCATAGTGATAAGGAAAACGGGTACTATTACGAGTACTACTTACCAGGTGGTGCAGAAGAGTCTAGTGTACATCTGTATGATCCTGATACGTTCGAATACATCGCTACAATTGTTGAAAACCAGAATCAAAAACGAGGCATGGTAAGTGGTGAAATTGATGATCTTAACGTCGAACCGGGGCGGTATCTAGCGTTTATTCATGCGGTGAATGAAGGTAAGTCAGATACCATTGAAGCGATCGTTGATATTGGTGAAGAATGGGTCGGTCCATAATGATAGCAAAAAAATCAATGCAGCGTTGTTGTGTTGATTTTTTTGTGTAGATTTTGGCCATACTGATAAGCGATTGTCAAACAAATTGCTTTTAACTGCTTGAATAGAAAGTCAAATCAATTCATAAGGAGCTTAATTTTCAAGAGAAAATGCTTTGTTCAATCGTGTTGTTAATGGATTTGTAAAGATCTATGACAGTTATGTGAACAATCATTCATTATTTTTAAACTCTTTTGAGATTCTTTCAAAATTCGTTGACAGCGGAAAGTGGCTATTGTACGATTACTAAGGGTTACCATGATAAGGGTTACATATGCGATTGTATAGGTTTTCATTCAATGAAGGGAGACATGTCATTGGCGAAACCAAATAAGAATCCAATGCGAGCGTTTGTGTTAGTTTCAACCATCACATCTTGCATACTTGGAGGAACAATCGGAGGCTTATTTCTTGGATTGTGGCTCGATAGATGGTTAGGTACTGAACCAATTTTCTTTCTAATTTGCCTTTTTTTCGGAATGTTTTCCGGAATGTACGGAATTTACAAAGCGGTTCAGCCTTTTTTAGGAGACGATGACTGAAATGCAACACAGCCATGAACCGATAAGCGCATGGTCACAGATGAAGCGTTATTCACTTGTATCCTTGCTAGTGGCAGCTGTTTTTCTCGTAGGATACTTTATTTCCTCCGCTCAGCATGTCTTTCTTGGTCTGCTCCTTGGTTATGGAGCAAGCTACCTTAACCTTTGGACAACCTATCGAAACGCACGGCACGTTGGAAAAACATCCTCAAGCACCTTTTCCATGTTAATTGTAGGGCTCGGTTATGTTTTTCGAATGCTCCTCGCACTCGTGGCAGTTGGTCTTGCACTCTTGTATCCTGATACGTTTCATCTGATAGCGGTCGTGATCGGGATTGCGCTTATGTACATTGTCATGATGGTGGATTTAGTAATAAAAGCTAATAGGCGAAAGAGGTGAAACAATGGATTCACAAGATATTTATTGGTACGACCCGTGGTTTAACATTCCGTTTAACCTAACAACTGTATTTACGACAACCGTAGCCTGTTTAATTGTATTTTTGATCTCAGTGATTGGTGCAAGAAAACTTGCGATGAGACCAACCGGGTTACAGAACTTTATTGAGTGGGTTATCGATTTTGTTCGTGGAATTATTAAAGCGAATATGGATTGGAAAACAGGCGGTCGCTTTATCGTCCTTGCCTATGCGCTATTATTCTATATGTTCGTTGCAAATATGATGGGTATTCCATTCGAGCTTGTAACAAGCGATTCAAATCACTATGTCATTTGGCGCTCTCCTACATCGGATCCAATCTTAGCTTTAACAATGGCAGCGTTCGTCATTTTGTTAACACATATTTATGGCATTAAGATGACAGGTGTTAGCGGCTACTTAAAAGGATATGTTCAACCTGTATGGGTATTGCTTCCATTCAAGATTATTGAAGAAGTATCGAACTTCCTAACACTTGGAATGCGTTTGTTTGGTAACATTTTCGCAAAAGAAGTGTTATTAATTCTCTTAGTTACACTTGGTACACTTGGATTTAACTACGGTGTATTTCAAGGTGTTGGTCTTGGGATTGTTACGCTCTTACCAACCATGGCTTGGCAAGCATTTAGTATCTTTATCGGCTCCATTCAAGCGTACATTTTCGCAATGCTTGCAATGGTCTATATGTCGCATAAAGTTGAACAACATTAATCTCTGCTCTTTTTAGAGCGATTATTTATAGGAAATAAACCAACTAACCAATTTTGAGGAGGAAAAATAGTTATGACGCACTTAGCAGCAGGTATTGCAGCAGGTTTGGCTGCACTTGGTGGCGCAATTGGTGTTGCCATCATCGTAAAAGCAGTTCTTGAAGGGGTGGCTCGTCAACCAGAACAACGTGGTCCACTACAAACGCTTATGTTTATTGGTGCACCGCTTGCAGAGGCTGTTCCTATTCTTGCAGTAGTTCTTGCTTTCTTAATGTACTTCTTAGGCTAACTGCATTTTTTCATACGGAAATCATGGAGAGGCGACAGCGTTCTACTTTAGAACCTCTCGCCTTTCCTTATGTAAGGACCGACTTCTGATAGAAAAAGGGGTGTAACGATGTTTGAAGTACTTGATTGGGGCTCAGCGCTTTATCAACTTTTTGCTTTCACGCTATTAATGCTTCTTATTGCGAAATTTGCACTTAAGCCATTGATGGGTGTTATGCAAAAGCGTCAAGATATGATTAATGACCAAATTGATTCTGCAGAGCGTAACCGTAAAGAAGCGGAAAAAATGCTTGAAGATCAAAAAGATGAGTTAAAACAAGCACGTGTTGAAGCACGTGAGTTAATTGAAAATGCTAAAAAAGTTGGCGAACAGCAAGGCCGAGATATCGTCCGCGAAGCGAAGGCTGAAGCAGATCGTATTCAGCAGCAAGCGCTTGCTGAAATTCGTAATGAGAAAGAACAAGCTGTTACAGCACTACGTGAGCAAGTCGCATCTCTATCTGTCTTAATTGCACAGAAAGTGATTGAAAAAGAACTTGACGCAAGTGAACAAGACAAGCTAGTTCAAGAGTATCTTAAACAAGCGGGCGAAGAGCTATGAGCAACAAAGCGGTAGCCAATCGTTACGCTGTTGCTCTTTTTGAGTTAGGTGTAGCAAAAGGTCAAGCGGACGATTTTGAACAGGATTTGGAGCTAGTTTCTGAGGTGTTTGGACAAACGCCAGAATTGCAGCGACTACTTGAAGTTCCAGGCCTTTCTCAAGAGAAAAAAGCTCAATTAATTAAGCAAGCATTTCAGAACAATGTAAAGGAAACGACGTTAGCATTAATGATGCGCTTAATGGAGCGCTCGCGTTATTCTGTTATTCCTGAACTTGCTTCTGAATACAAGAAACTAAACAACGAACAAAAAGGGATTGCTGAAGCATTTGTCTACTCAGCAAAACCGTTAAGTGATTCTGAAAAAGAACAAATCGCAGTTGTTTTTGCACCTAAAGTGGGCAAACGTGCGTTAGAAGTAACGAACGTCGTTCAAGAACAACTCGTTGGTGGAATAAAAGTCCGCATTGGTGATCGTGTCTACGATGGCAGTGTAAAAGGACAGCTTGATCGCCTTGAAAAAGGGATTCTTGCAGGGAAGTAACAATTTGTCAGTTAGGGGTGAAAACGAATGGCAAGCATTAAAGCAACTGAAATTAGCTCGCTCATTAAGCAGCAGATTGATCAATTTGAAACCAGTGTAGACGTACAAGACGTTGGTACCGTTATTCGCGTTGGAGACGGAATTGCCTTCGCATACGGTTTAGATAATGTTATGGCAGGGGAGCTTTTAGAGTTCTCTACTGGTGTAATGGGTATGGCTCAGAACCTAGAGGAAGATAGCATTGGTATCATCATTTTAGGGCCTTACGAAAACATTCGTGAAGGAGACGAAGTGAAGCGTACAGGACGTATCATGGAAGTTCCAGTTGGAAGCGAACTTCTTGGTCGTGTTGTAAACCCACTTGGTCAGCCTGTAGACGGATTAGGTCCTATTCATACAACAAAAACACGTCCCGTTGAAGGTGCTGCTCCTGGTGTTATGGCGCGTAAATCAGTACATGAGCCGCTTCAAACAGGAATTAAATCAATCGATTCTATGATTCCAATCGGTCGTGGACAGCGTGAGCTTATTATCGGTGACCGTCAAACAGGGAAAACGTCAATTGCGATTGATACAATCCTTAACCAAAAAGATCAAGATATGATCTGTGTGTATGTAGCAATTGGTCAAAAAGAATCAACAGTATCTGGTGTTGTTGAAACTCTTCGTCAGCGTGGTGCGCTTGATTATACGATCGTCGTTTCTGCAGGTGCATCTGATCCAGCGCCAATGCTATTCTTAGCGCCATATACAGGCGTATCGATGGCTGAAGAGTTTATGTATGATGGCAAGCATGTTCTTGTTATTTATGATGATTTATCAAAACAAGCAGCAGCGTATCGTGAAATGTCTCTACTTCTTCGTCGTCCTCCAGGTCGTGAAGCATTCCCAGGTGACGTTTTCTACTTACACTCTCGCTTACTAGAGCGTGCAGCGAAGTTAAATGATGATTTAGGTGGCGGTTCTATTACGGCGCTTCCGTTTATTGAAACACAAGCAGGCGATGTATCAGCTTATATCCCTACAAACGTTATTTCCATTACAGATGGACAAGTATTCTTACAGTCTGACTTGTTCCACTCGGGTGTAAGACCAGCCGTTAACCCGGGTATTTCCGTATCACGAGTAGGTGGTTCTGCACAAATCAAAGCAATGAAAAAAGTGGCAGGTACGCTTCGTCTTGACTTAGCAGCTTACCGTGAGCTAGAAGCATTCTCACAATTTGGTTCTGACCTAGATGCAGCTACTCAAGCTCGTTTAAATCGTGGACAACGTACAGTTGAGCTTTTAAAGCAAGATTTAAACCAGCCGCTTCCGGTTGAAAAGCAAGTTGCCATCATCTTTGCTTTAACAAAAGGCTACTTAGATGATATTCCAGTTAGTGACTGCTTACGTTTTGAATCAGAATTGTTTACGTTCCTTGAGAGCAATAACAACGAATTACTAGAGCACATTCGCACAACAGGAAACCTTCCTGAAGAAAGTGAGTTCAAAGCAGCAATTGAATCGTTCAAAAAAGGTTTCGTTGCATCGAATGAATAGTCTATTTTCTTAAGTTTTGCTTAGAAAGGCGGTGAACAAATGGCTTCTTTGCGCGATATAAAAAATCGTATAAACTCTACAAAGAAAACGCGTCAAATTACAAAAGCAATGCAAATGGTATCAGCAGCAAAATTGAACCGTGCGCAGGAAAAAGCTCAAAGCTATGAAGTATACGCTAGAAAAATGCGTGAGGTTGTAAACAATATGGCCTCTGCTGGTAGTGACGTCAGTCATCCAATGCTAGAAGAACGTCCTGTCAAAAAAACGGGCTATATCTTCATTTCTTCAGATACGGGTTTAGCTGGTGGTTACAATTCAAGTCTTCTAAGAGACATGATGAAAACCATTCAATCTAGACACTCTTCAACAGATGAATATGCAATTATTGTCTTGGGTAAAATTGGGCGCGATCTGTTACGTACACGAAACCAACCGATTATCCAAGAAATGATTGAAGTGCCAGATCAACCAGGATTTTCTGACATTAGAGGACTCGCAAAAACATCCGTTGAAATGTTTGCAGATGGCGTGTTTGATGAACTCTATATCTGGTATAACCATTTCGTATCAGCAATGACGCAAACCGTTACTGAACAAAAGCTTCTACCGCTTGCTTCTAAAGAAGAAAAAGAAGCTTCGAGCGTTGGACTTTACGAATATGAGCCATCTGAAAGAGAAATTCTTGAAGCTGTTCTACCTCGTTATGCAGAAAGCTTAATATATGGTGCATTATTGGATGCAAAAGCAAGTGAGTTCGGTGCTCGTATGACAGCGATGAGTGCAGCGTCTGATAACGCATCGTCACTAATTGATGACCTTACACTTTCTTATAACCGAGCAAGACAAGCAGCAATTACCCAAGAAATTACTGAGATTGTTGGCGGTGCAGCCGCTTTAGAATAGAACGTATGTGAATTAGGAGGGAACATGATGTCAACAGGCCGTATTATTCAAATTACAGGACCGGTCGTGGACGTTAAATTTCCAAGTGGTCAACTACCTCAAATTAACAGCGCACTTCGAGTAAACCAAACTGGTGGCTCAAACAACGCTGTTGATGTAACCGTAACACTAGAGGTAGCTCTTCACCTTGGAAATGATACAGTTCGCACGGTAGCCATGGGTTCAACTGATGGATTAATGCGTGGAACAGAAGCAGAAGATACGGGAGCTCCAATTTCTGTACCCGTTGGGGAAGAAACACTAGGGCGCGTATTTAACGTTTTAGGCGAAGAAATTGACCTAAAAGAACCAGTACCAGCAGGAACACGTCGCGACCCGATTCACCGTGATGCACCTAGCTTCGATGAACTAACTACTACAACAGAAATCCTTGAAACAGGTATTAAAGTTGTTGATTTACTTGCTCCTTATACAAAAGGTGGTAAAGTTGGCTTGTTCGGTGGTGCCGGAGTTGGAAAGACCGTACTTATTCAAGAACTTATTAATAACGTTGCCCAAGAGCATGGCGGTATTTCAGTATTTGCCGGCGTTGGTGAGCGTACTCGTGAAGGAAATGACTTATATCATGAAATGACAGATGCTGGCGTTATTAAGAAAACGGCAATGGTATTCGGTCAAATGAACGAACCACCTGGTGCCCGTATGCGCGTAGCTCTATCTGGTTTAACAATGGCTGAATATTTCCGTGATGACCAAGGTGCCGACGTACTTCTGTTCGTTGATAACATTTTCCGTTTCACACAAGCAGGTTCTGAAGTATCTGCCCTACTCGGTCGTATGCCTTCAGCGGTAGGTTACCAGCCGACGCTTGCTACAGAGATGGGTCAACTTCAAGAGCGAATCACATCAACGAAAAAAGGCTCTGTTACATCCATTCAAGCAATCTATGTACCGGCGGATGATTATACGGATCCAGCTCCAGCGACGGCGTTTGCTCACTTAGATGCAACAACAAACCTTGAGCGTAAATTAACAGAGCAAGGGATTTACCCTGCAGTAGATCCACTTGCATCAACATCACGTGCCCTTTCTCCAGAAGTTGTTGGGGAAGAACATTACAATATTGCGCGTGACGTTCAGCAGACTTTACAGAAATACCGTGAATTACAAGATATTATTGCGATTCTTGGTATGGAAGAATTATCAGAAGATGATAAGTTAGTCGTTGCTCGTGCGCGTCGTATTCAATTCTTCTTATCACAAAACTTCCACGTGGCAGAGCAATTTACTGGTCAGCCTGGATCTTATGTTCCTGTAAAAGAAACAATCGCAGGGTTCAAAGATATTCTTGCAGGTAAATACGATGATCTTCCTGAAGATGCATTCCGTTTAGTAGGACGCATTGAAGAAGTTGTCGAAAAAGCGAAGGAAATGGCCCAGTAATAGAGAGGAGGAAGCGGACTAAACCGTTTCCTTTTCTAAAGCTAGCCGATAAGGAGGGGTTCTATGGAAACCGTACAAGTAAGTGTCGTAACTCCAGACGGTGCTGTATATACAAGTGATGCTGAGCTTGTTGTTGTGAAGACAACAGAAGGAGAGCTCGGAATTAAAGCAAAACACATTCCGCTTGTTTCTCCGCTCACGGTTGGACCTGCTCGTTTTTTGAAAGACGGCAAAGAAGACCAAGTATCCGTCAGCGGTGGTTTTATCGAAGTTCGTCCAGATCAAGTCACGATACTAGCTGAGACTGCTGAGCGTCCTGAGCAAATCAACACCGAGCGTGCTGAGAATGCAAAAGAACGTGCAGAGAAACGCTTAAATGACAGTGGTGCGCACATCGATAAAGCGCGTGCAGAAGCTGCGTTAAGAAGAGCAGTAACTCGTTTAGAAGTGGCAAAACAATAATAGAAACAAAATCACTAGTCGTTGATAAATCAACAGGCTAGTGATTTTTTTGTTCAAAAAATAGTAAAACTTGTAAAAAAATATAAGTGCAATTCTTCAAATGAAGATTAAATTTTTAAAAGTTCGGGTATGTAAACAATTGAATGCGCTTTACTTAAAGATCATTCTAAATTGTAACCAAATCTTCATTTTTTGTTATGAAAGTGGAAAGATTTCCTTCACGAAAGCGGTAGCTTTTTAAGCGTAAATCCGTTATGATTGAAAATGGATTGCGAACTTTTAGCTTGACTTTAGTTTTATTGGAGATGTAGTAGGAAATGGGGTCATAAGGTTGACAAGCGAATTAGGTTTGGAAGCATTTATACATATTCTATCGAATCTCCTCGGTTTAGTCATAGCATGGTGGGCGTTACAATCGTTTCGCTTTGACTTGTTCGTGAAAAATCCTAAGAGTACCCAAGCAACGTTATTAAAAGTTTTGGTGGCAATTGCACTGGGTCATTTGATTGCTCGTTTTTTTATTGAGTATGCCCAAGCTGTTCGGTACCTTCCATATTTTTTCTAAATAAAAATATGTGATAAGAACCTTTGTTTTTTATGTATGCTTTTTTCGCTTCAGGTAAAAATGGTAGTAAGAAACCTTTTAGTCCTGGAGGGAAATGTTGATATGAATAAAATGTATTCTGTTTGTTTTTTATTGCTTATCTTTATATTCTGTGGCGCATTATTCGCTTTTGATAAAGGGACATCAAAGAACGACGATACATTTTATAATCAGATCAGTGCCTTTCAAGAACTTGTTGAGAGAAATAAAATGACAGTGACTGACTGGCATGTACGTATAAAAAGCAAAACGGAACGTGTGGATGATTTTTCTTTGGAAGTGGAATCGTTTGAAACGGCTTTTTCAGAATTCGAACGGACTGCTGTTGAAGAAAATGGAAATTATATACATGTGACGTTTACAAATGGTTCTTATGAGGAAGAGTTACATGAGAACATAAAGATGTTAGCAACGAAAACATCAAATGGGTATGAAATCGAAAAAACGTATGAGCTGATCTCAAGTGATGGTTCGGTAGTGAAGGATCAACAATGGTTAGAAGACCGAATGAACAAATTAGGTATTGATTTACAATCATCCATGCCTTTTTATGAATTAACAGCCGAAATGGATGATTCGTCTCAAGACTTAGTCATTGAGGCAGAACGGTTTATGAGTGAATTGGGCGCAACAAAATTAGAAGCCCTAGATGAAAAAACGTTTGTGTCTTTATCTGCATATCATGAAGAATGGATGAATGGTATTGCTACAAGCGGTGATAAAGAGATGAATGTTCAAATCGCTTTGCGCGAAAATCAAGAGTTGGGCTCTAGAACAACAGTAACTTTTGGAACGCCTATAATTACGACTGAATATTGATAATATAGAAGAGACAAATATCAGACGCGGAGGGGAATACGTTGGAAAAAATCATTGTCCGTGGCGGCAACAAGCTGCACGGCTCCGTGAAGGTAGAAGGTGCAAAGAATGCCGTACTACCTGTAATAGCAGCATCAATCTTAGCGGAAAATGGAAATAGTGTTATTGAAGAAGTGCCATCTCTTACAGATGTTTATACAATGAAAGAGGTTCTAACCAATTTAAATGTTGCAGTTGATTATGAAGATGGTCGTTTTGTCGTCCACGCAAATCGTACGTTAAAAACAGAAGCACCATTTGAATATGTTCGAAAAATGCGTGCGTCCTTTTTAGTAATGGGTCCATTGCTTGCACGTGTTGGTCGAGCGAGAATCGCATTACCTGGTGGGTGTGCCATCGGTTCACGTCCAATTGAGCAACATTTAAAAGGGTTTGAAGCGATGGGAGCAACAGTTGAAATTGGTAACGGGTTTATTGAAGCTCGCATTGATGGGAAGTTACAAGGAACGAAAATATATCTTGATTTCCCAAGCGTAGGAGCGACAGAAAACATTATGATGGCTGCTGCCCTTGCAGAAGGGACAACAATCATTGAGAATGTTGCTGAAGAGCCGGAAATTGTTGATTTAGCGAATTATTTAAATGCAATGGGTGGAAAAGTAAGAGGCGCTGGAACTGGTGTCATTAAGATTGAAGGTGTAGAAGCGCTTCACGGTGCTGTACACTCGGTCATTCCAGATAGAATTGAAGCAGGAACGTTTATGGTTGCTGCAGCAATTACTGGTGGAGATGTATTTGTTGAAGGTGCCATTGCAGAGCACATGCGTCCGCTTGTAGCGAAAATGCGCGAAATGGGTGTTGAGATTCAAGAAGGTGAAACAGGGCTACGTGTTATTGGACCTGAAGTGTTAAAAGCAGTTGATATTAAAACAATGCCTCACCCAGGCTTCCCTACAGATATGCAAGCGCAAATGATGGCATTGCTTATTCGAGCGGAAGGCACGAGTGTTGTAACAGAAACGGTATTTGAAAACCGCTTTATGCACGTAGAAGAATTCCGTAGAATGAACGGAAACATCAAAATTGAAGGCCGTTCTGCTATTGTGTCAGGTCCGACTTCTTTACAAGGTGCTGAAGTAGGCGCGACAGATTTACGTGCAGGTGCAGCGTTAGTCATTGCAGGGCTTGTAGCGGATGGATATACGCGCGTTACAGAATTAAAGCACTTAGATCGTGGGTACGTGGCATTAACGGAGAAATTGAAAGCATTAGGCGCTGACATTGAGCGTGTAGAAGAACAGTTAGAAAATGAATTTGAAAAGACTGCGGAGTTGCTATAAGTCGTATTTCCAGGGAAATAGTTAGATCTTGTAGAACAATTGTATGAAATCAAGAAAGCATGCCAATATCGGCATGCTTTTTTGCTGTAGAAAAAACGTCTTTTTTATCCATTGTTTTCATAGTCTTTAAAGTAAGTAACTGTTATATGTAGGAGGAATGCCATGAAACGTATTTTAATTGTAGCGATCCTATTAATCGTAGTCATCCTTCTAATACCAGCGGCGATGGTTAGTATGAATGGAAGTGCTCAAGAAGAAAAAGGGCCATTCAAAATAGCTCCTTTAGAAAAGACAAGCCAGTCCAGTGAACCGAAAGTCCAGTCAGAAGTTACAGTACCAGAACTTGAAATTGACGTGTATCGTTCGCAAAAAGAAGAAGTTGAATCAATTCCTTTAACGGATTACGTAATCGGAGTCGTTGCTTCGGAAATGCCAGTTGAATACGAGTTAGAGGCGCTAAAGGCGCAGTCATTAGCTGCCCAAACATACGTAATGGCGCAATTAAGGCTCGATGAAGAGAGTAGAAACGTACCTGAAGAAGCACTCGTCACAGATACCGTAAATCATCAGGTTTTTCTAAATAAAGAAGAGCTTAAAGAAAAATGGGGCGATGCATTTGAGGAAAACTGGTCGAAAGTAGAAGAGGCGGTCCTTGCGACAGCAGGCCAGGTGATTGTGTATAATGAACAGCCCATTACGGCAGCATTTTTTTCTACAAGTAATGGCTTTACAGAGAACTCGGAAGATTATTGGGCTCAGGAAATTCCTTATTTAAAAAGTGTTGAAAGCCCGTGGGATCATGAATCTCCTCGATTTGAAGAAGAAAAAGCAATCCCCGTTCAGGAATTTGAGCAAAAACTAGGCGTGACATTAGCTGGTGATGGGTCAATTGGTGAAATTCAAGCGCGTACAAAAGGTGGAAGAGTCGAACGTGTTCAAATAGGCGATAAGCAATTTACAGGAAGAGACATTCGCGAAAAACTTGATTTGGATTCGTCTGATTTTTCCTGGTTTATGAATGGAAACCAAATATTGATTCAAACGAAAGGATGGGGCCATGGGGTTGGAATGAGCCAATTTGGTGCAAACGGAATGGCAAAAGAAGGAAAAACATATAAAGAGATTATTGAACACTATTATTTCGATGTAACCATAGAAATGATGAAGGAAATGGAAGAATAGGTGATAAACAAGCTGACTTTTCTATAGAAGAGCAGCTTTTTTTGTGTGTAAATCTCTTTCATAAACCGTTGATATGAACAGGTTTTAACGAAAACGACAATTAACAAAAAAATTTTTTGTTCGAATGTATATATTTCTAGTAATTTGCTCAGAATGGTTGACAGAGGTGATGAGAAATGAAAGAAGAAAAAAATTCTTCAAACAAAATCCAAAATTTGATGCGTAAGCGTTGGGTATTGCCAAGTGTTTATCTTGCTGCTGCTGCTGGTCTTTTGAGTACAGTTTTATTTCTTCAAAGTGGTGAAGATACAGAAAGAGAATTAGAGATTAGTGAAGGTCCTGAACAAACAGAAGAGCCAACAGCTCCTGTAGATGTTGCAAATGAATCCTTTCATTTACCAGTAGAGAACGAAGCGGATTTCGATAGAGTTGGAATCTTTTACGATGCACAAGCTGAAGCAGACGAGCAAGAGCAAGCTATTGTTTATTTTAACAACATGTATGTAGAAAACAAAGGGATCGATTTTGCAAGTAAAGATCAGACTGCGTTCCCAGTTATGGCTTCTATGAGCGGAAACGTCACAAAAGCAATGAAAGATTCGTTACTTGGTTTTGTGGTTGAAGTTGATCACGGCGATGGCGTAGTCACTCATTACTCAAGTCTATCATCAATGGAAGTGGAACAAGGTCAAGAGATTTCACAAGGTGATGTCATTGGCGAAGCGGGAAGCAATTCTTATAATCAAGAAGCAGGCGTCCACGTACATTTTGAAGTACGTCAAGATGGTGTTGCTGTAAATCCAATGGATGCAATTGAAAAGTCGGTAGAAGATATCGCTGCTTTTGCACCTCAAGGTGAAGAGAAAGAAAAAGAAAAAGAAAAAGAAAAAGAGAACGAAAAAGAAGAAAATGAAAAACCAGATGAAAATCAAAAGCCTGATGAAAACGAAAAGCCAGAAGAAAACGAGCCTTCTGCTGAAAACGATTTAGAAGGCACAACAGAATAATCATTTTAATTGGCGAGCATAGCGCGTATTTTACGAGCTATGCTTTTTTCATTGTGAGATGACTCCTTTTAAATTAAACGATCTGATTTTTTTGAAAAAGAGATAAACTCTGTGAAAATGTGGTATATCATGCTCGACTTCCTAATACACTTTATCAATCACCTTAACAGAATCAGGGAGGCGAGTCGTGTGCACGATTACATCAAAGAGCGAACCATCAAGATAGGTAAGTACATCGTTGAGACGAAAAAGACTGTACGAACGATTGCAAAAGAATTTGGAGTCTCAAAAAGTACTGTACACAAGGATCTCACTGAACGGTTACCTGAGATAAATCCAGAGCTTGCTAACGACGTGAAAGAGATTCTTGAGTACCACAAGTCGATTCGCCATTTAAGGGGCGGTGAAGCGACGAAAGTAAAGTACCGAAAAGTTGAACAACCCGCTGTCAAGACTCAAAGATAAATATTTCGACAAATAAGGTCGTTTCTCCCTAATTTGTGTTACTATTTATAATAGGTAAAAAGTGCGTCTTTAAATAAAGAATCAGGTACACAATACATAAGAATCGGACGTTTACGCACACCACCCTATAAATTGTGACAAGAAAGAAGGGGGAATAAAGTCATGCTTGGTCGTGATATTGGAATTGATTTAGGAACAGCAAATGTACTTATTTATGTCAAAGGTCGAGGGATTGTTTTAGATGAGCCGTCGGTCGTAGCCCTCGATACGACGACAAAACGAGTGTTAGCTGTAGGAGAAGAAGCCTTTCGCATGGTTGGACGTACACCTGGAAATATTGTAGCTATTCGTCCAATGAAGGACGGTGTCATAGCGAACTTTGAGATGACAGAGTCGATGTTAAAACACTTCTTAAACAAGATCAATGTGAAAGGTCTATTCTCTAAACCTCGGATTTTAGTCTGTTGCCCGACAAATATTACGTCGGTTGAACAAAAAGCAATTCGTGAAGCCGTTGAAAAAACAGGAAGCAAAAACATTTATTTAGAAGAAGAGCCAAAAGTTGCAGCAATCGGTGCTGGCATGGACATTTTTCAACCAAGTGGAAACATGGTCGTGGACATTGGCGGTGGAACAACAGACATTGCCGTGCTATCAATGGGCGATGTTGTGACGGCATCGTCAATTAAAGTGGCAGGCGATCGCTTTGATTCTGACATTTTGTCTTATATTAAAAAAGCGTACAAGCTCCTCATTGGCGAACGGACGGCGGAAGAAATTAAGAAGCAAGTGGCGACCGTATTCCCGGGAGCACGGAATGAACAAATGGATATTCGCGGGCGAGATATGGTCACTGGTTTACCGCGGAACATCACCATTCGATCAGAAGAAATTGAAAAGGCGCTTGTCGAGTCTGTTGACTATATTGTACAAGCAGCAAAACAAGTTTTAGAAAAAACACCTCCCGAACTATCAGCCGACATTATTGATCGTGGTGTGATGTTAACCGGTGGAGGTGCTTATTTGCACGGAATCGATACGTTACTTGCGGAAGAGCTGAAAATACCCGTTTTAATCGCAGAAGAGCCGATGCATTGTGTAGCGACAGGAACAGGCATTTTATTAGAGAATCTTGATCGAATGTCGAATAAAAAGGTTCAAATTTAAGGAGGTCGCACATGTTAAAAGGCTTTTATACAGCAACGAGTGGAATGCTTTCTATGCAGTATCGTCAAGATCAATTATCCAATAACCTCGCTAACTCAAATACGACAGGCTATAAAGCAGATCAATCGGTGACGCGTTCTTTTCCAACGATGCTGATGCAAGCGAATAACGCACAATCCTTACAGAATCGGCAAGTTGTCGGTGAGCTCCCAACAGCAGTGTACTTGCAGGAGCATTTAATGAATGCTGCTCAAGGTGATATTCAACAAACTGGACAAGCAACAGATGTCGCTTTAATACAAACCGGCGCTGAAGAAAACCAAGCAATCTTTTTCGCGATCGACACAGAAAACGGAACGCGCTATACACGCAACGGAAATTTCCAAGTTGATGCGAATGGTACGTTAGTGACGGGAAGTGGTGGAATTGTTTTAGGAACGGACGGAAATCCGTTACAAGTACAAAACGATTCATTTACCGTGCAACCTAATGGAATCATCACAGTCGATGGAGAAGAGATAGGGACCATTGAAGTGATGATAGCAGAAGATACGAATGCGTTAAGTAAAGAAGGCAATGGATACGTACGAGATGATCAAACCATTATGCAATCCGCTTATGAAACAAATAATACGTTTTCGGTGCAACAATATGCGCTTGAAAATAGCAATGTCGATGTGACAAGAACGATGAACGAAATGCTCCAAGCTTATCGCTTATTTGAAGCCAATCAAAAAGTCATTCAAGCATACGATCAAAGCTTAGAAAAAACCGTTAATGAAGTCGGACGGATTAATTAAGGGGGCTCGACATGATATCTGGGTATGGTTCAGCAGCAACGCTTAATCAACTTCAAAGAAAACTGGAGACACTTTCGAATAATATTGCGAACGCCCACACAGTCGGATTTAAAGGACGGTCGGTTTCTTTTTCCGATGTGCTCTCTTCTGAATATACAAATCAACCAAATGAAAGTCGTTCAACGCCTCATGGCTTACGGGTAGGGACTGGCGCGAAAACATCTTTAACAGGCTTATCGATGACTCAAGGAAGTATACAGGAAACAGAGCGGGCCCTAGACTTTGCTTTGACTGAGCCGAATCTTTTCTTTACAATAGCTACAAGTGAAGGTCAACGATTAACGAGAGACGGTACGTTTTATTTTTCTGAAACAGGAGGCGGTCTTTCAGTCGTAACAAAGAATGGAGATCCCGTTCTTGGTGCAGACGGATTAGCGATCACGCTGCCTCAATCAACCACGTCGGTCCGTTTAGAAAGTACGGGGCTCATCGCAGAGCTTGCTGACGGGACAGAGCAGGTAATGCCGACATTTGGATTGACCGAAATTGAACGACCTCAAGCTCTAGAAGCAGTTGGAGAAAATCAATTTTTGTATCAGCTAAACGATGCTGCATTTTTACAAGCAGGAGAGGGTCAAGTGACGCAAAAAGCACTTGAGCAGTCTAATGTGGATATAAGTCAAGAGATGACACAATTGATTGCGACACAGCGACAAATCCAGCTACAAGCAAGGGCATTTACGTTTTCTGATGATATGGCTGGCCTCGTTAATAACATTAGACGTTAAGGCGAGGGGGAGGTGCGGACTTGAGTAAGGAAAGTAGCGATGCTTCAGAAAAAGAGTCAGAGGAAGCTTCGTCCAATACAGATGATGTAAAAGAGACGGATGAGAAATCGAGTGAGATGCCGAATGAAGATACAATGAATCAGGACAGCTCTCACCCTGATAAACAAGATTCTGCAGATGAACAACAGCTTGAGGGAGCTGTTGTTACAGGGGCTGGTATTCACTCAATGAAAGCCGGTTCAGCAGGTGCAAGCGATGAAGTGTCCTTAGATGAGGGAGACGTTCAAAGTGAGGAACTACTCCTTTCAACAGACACGAACGCTTCTAATGAAGAGCAACTAGCCGAAACGGAGGAGCAACACGAATCAGAAGAAGCTACAGCCTCAGAAGAAAAGATGACTAGGGAAGAACGAAAGCGACGACAAGAAGAGGAACATGGTAACCACGAACCTTATAAGCGAGAACGTATTCGTCTTGTTCCAATTTGGTTACGAATCATCATTGTCACGGTTCTTGCGGGTGCAGCGCTCGTACTAGGATTAATTATCGGTTTTTCCGTTATAGGTGGTCAAGACAATACGTGGGAAGTTCTTACCCCTGATCTTTGGTACAACATTATTGATACCATTAGAGGTCAGTAATCACAATTTCATAATGAACAAATGGAGATTGTTTCTAAAGTCATGCCAAAGGCTTTAGGGACAATCTCTTTTTTATTGGCAAAGAAAGATGTATGAATCCAATCAGGTCTCACATACTAGAAAAAAATGGGGAGGGAAGCATGTTGGTTTTTTTTAATAAAGAGAAAAGCAATAACGCAAAAAAACAGGTTGCCTCCTATCGCTCCATTGAAGAAGTCTTAAAACATGCTAGTCAATCAAGTGATTATGTGAAACGAGAAGAAACGAGCCTTGCTCATGAGCAACTCACGATTCATTTCTTTGAATCGATGATTGATATGCAGAAGCTGCCCTCTCATGTGCTCCATCCGTTAACTGGGATTCGCACCTACACGTTTGAAATTCTTAAAGAAAAGCTGTACACAACAGAAATGAAAGAATGCAACACGGCGCTTGAGGCTGATGAAGGGCTACTGCGAGGCTCATTATTAGTTCAGTTTTATGAAAATGGGCAGAAAAAGAACGTATTAGTAGATCTTTCTTATCAAGAAGACCGTGAAGTAACTGTGCCAGAGATTGAATTCAGCGTTTTTGGATCAAAAGAATCTTTTATAGAGTCTGTAGAAGTAAACATGAATTTGATTCGAAAACGTATTCCCTCTTCCGATTTGTATATGAAAAAATATACGGTCGGTACTCACTCAAAAACAGAGGTATACATTGTCTATTGCCAGTCTATTGCGAATGAAGAAAATGTACAAACGGTCACACAGCGCATCCGTGACTTAGAAATTGACCAAATTCAAGATGCATCAATGCTTTTAAACGTGATTGAAGACAGGCGGTCAATCTTCCCGCAGATTATTGACACAGAAAGACCAGATCGAACAGCAGGGGCCTTGTTAGAAGGAAAGGTTGCGCTGTTAACAAATGGTTCTCCACAAGCTTTAATCATGCCGGTAACAGCGTTAGAGTTTCTTTCTGCGTTTGAAGATTATTTTCTTTCCTGGCAAGCAGCTTCTGCCTTGCGATTAGTCCGATTGATGGCCGTGTTTTTTTCTATTTTTGCAACGCCATTGTATGTCGCCATTTTAACGTATCATCCAGAAATTATTCCTCAAGATTTGTTTGCAAGTTTAGTTGTTTCAAGAACGGCTGTGCCATTTCCGCCAATAATGGAAGCCCTCTTTTTAGAAGTAACGATTGAATTGTTGAGAGAAGCGGGAGCCCGTTTGCCAACGAAAGTCGGGCAAACCATTGGGATCGTTGGCGGGATTGTAATTGGAACCGCTGCAGTGGAAGCAGGATTAACGAGCAATGTGTTGCTGATCATTGTCGCTTTAGCGGCCTTAGCGTCGTTTACAATTCCAATCTACCGTATGGGCACAACGATACGATTAGCGCGATTTCCGTTTATTATAGCCGCTCAAGTATGGGGATTGATTGCCATTGCATTGGTTTCGGTTTTATTTCTAAGCCATTTATTATCTCTGACATCATTAGGGAGGCCTTATATGGCACCTTTATATCCGTTCTCGTTACATGATATGAAGGATTCGATTTTACGGCTTCCACAGCCTATGCAAAACCTACGGCCGCGTTTTTTACAGACAAAGGAAAAGGAACGCCTTATTAAAAAACGACCAGAGCCTAAAAAAGATATTGATGACGGATTTTAAAGGAAAGGAGCAGCGTGATGCCTGCTAAGCAAACACCAAACCAACTGCAAGTTCCGGCGTATATGGCTTTTTTTCTTGTACATAGTGCACAATTTGGGGTTGGGGTGTTAGGGTTTTCTCGCTATATTGCAGAAATTGCAGGATACCAATCGTGGTTATCCGTTTTAATTGCTGGTGCAGTGAATCAAATCATTATATGGATGATCTTCAAAACCATTAAGCGGACTCAGGAACAAGATCTTTACTCCATTCAAAAATATTTATACGGAAAATGGCTTGGTGGCTTCATAACTGTACTTTTTAGCCTTTATTTTGCAACGCTTGCCATTGTTGTGCTCCGTACATACATTGAAATTATTCAAGTATGGATCTATATCGAATTAACAACGTGGTCCATAGCCCTTGCGTTTTTACTTGTTGCATACTATGCAATTTTAAAGGGATTTCGGGTGTTAGTCGGGCTAACATTTTTATTTTCCCTGCTGCCCATTCTTTTAACACCAACGATTGTGCCGGTCTTAGAGTATGCGGAATGGTTTCATTTGTCTCCGTTTTTGCCAACTGATGTAAAGAGTCTCTTCCACGCAGCCTTTGTGTTAACGCTGAGTTTTGCTGGAGCAGAACTTATTTATGTATACTATCCATTCTTACAAGACAAGCAAAAAGTCCAGCGATACGCTCATCTAGGTAGCTTGGCCACGACGATATCTTATTTGTTTATTACGCTCGTAACATTTGTCTACTATAGTGAAGAGCAGCTTGAATTAACGATATGGCCTACTCTTAGTGCATGGAAAATCGCCTCTTTTGTCTTTATTGAACGTGTTGAGTATATAGGTATTGCGGCATGGCTAATGGTAATTTTCCCGAACATCGCTTTAACGATATGGGCAGCGAGCCGTTTAATGAAGCAACAATTTAAGGTTTCGCATCGAAAAACATTAGTAGTGACGCTTATACTCGTTTTTGTCATTACAAATCAATTTACGACCCGTGCCTCAATCAATTTATTGAATACGAGTATTAACTACATTGGACCAGTATTTATTTTTGGGATGATTCCGCTGCTACTGTTAATTAGTTTCTTTAGAAAGCGAAGGAAAAAGGGAGGGAAGGCGATATGAAGAAAAACGTGTTCATTCTCGTCATCATTAGCATGTTAGCGATTCTCCCTTCAATTAATAGCTTGCGTACGAATATTATTGACGAACTCCAGCTAATTACGGTCGTAGGTTTTGATCAGGAAGAAGGCGATTTGTTTCGTGGTACAGCAACAGTGGGTGCTTATTCAATTGAGGAAGAAATGAATAATGCGACATTATCAGCGGTTTCAAGTTCTACTAGACAGCTTCGCTTATTGCTAAATGCGATGTCTTCTCGGCCAATTCATGGTGGAAAAATCTCTGCAATTGTTGTGCAGGACAAGCTAGCGGAAGAGGGGATTTTTGCGCTACTTGATACCTACTACCGTGACCCGACGATTGCACTTAAGTCTTTTCTCTGTGTGACAAAAGGAGATGCGCATACGATGTTGAGTCAGGAATATCCATTACAAACTGAAATTGGAACCTATCTTAGCGATATGCTTGACCACAATATTCGATTCGGTAACTTACCACTTACAAATATGCACTTGTTTATGAGGGCTTACTATGAAAAGGGAAAAGATCCGATTATGCCAATGTTGTCTTATACGGACGAATTCCTTCGTATTGATGGATTAGCCCTTTTTAAAAAAGACCAATTCGTAGTAGACATAGATTTAAAAGAGGCCTTCTATTTAAAGTTAATTAAAGATGGCTATCAAAATGGTGGTGTAATTGAAATTTCGCTTAATGAAGGTGAAGAGGTAGCGGTTTTAAGGGAAATTCGTTCAAAACTCGACCTAGATACTGATTTAGAAAAGAATGTATTAAAAGCAAACTTGGAGATAAAAACAAGAATTAGCGAGTATTCAGGTGGATCCATCACAGAGGAAAGAATTACTGAAATCGTAAAAGCGGCAACGGAAAATATTACGTCTGGAATTGAAGGGATCATTTCCTTAATGCAAGAGCATCAAATAGATCCAGTTGGTTTTGGTGCAAGGCAACTAATCAATGGAGATATGGATGAAGACGAATGGTACGACATCTTCCAACAAATGGAGATTGATGTGGAGGTTGATGTAAACATTGTCGAATCAGGCGTGAGTCAATAGCAGTATCTTTTATATACTATCTTTCCTTAAAGTACCTACTGTACATTTTCAGCCATAGCGTTACAATGATAAACGTTCATTTTTTTAGAGGAGGATGAAAAGAGATGGCAAATGTACTAATGATTAATGCGAGCGACCGTTATGAACACGGCGTAAGCGTAAAGATGTATAATCAGTTTGTTGAATCATATAAGAAAAACCACGAGCAAGACACAGTTGAAGAGGTAAATCTTTTTGAACAAGACTTACCTTACTACGGGGAGAAAGCGATTGTTGCGCAAACGAAAAAAGCGCAAGACGCTGAGCTGACAGAAGAAGAGCAGAAGCTTGTTGCGACGATTGAAAGCTACCAAGAGCAGTTTTCGAGAGCCGACAAAGTCGTCATGGCGTTTCCACTTTGGAATTTCACTGTACCAGCTCCACTTATTACGTATTTATCGTATCTAGCACAAGCTGGGTTTACGTTCCGCTATACAGCGAACGGTCCAATTGGCTTAGCAGGAGACAAAGAGGTTGCGCTTCTTAGTGCTCGCGGTGGCGTGTATTCTGAAGGCTCCCCAATGGCGAATGCAGAAATGGCAATGAAACTTGTTCGTCAGACCATTTCATTGTGGGGCATTATTGACCCAGAAGAACTGGTGATTGAAGGGCACAATGCCGCTCCAGACCAAAAAGATCAGATAGTAGAAGACGGATTAAAAGAAGTGGCAGCAGTAGCTGAACGCTTTTAATCGCCACGCATGAAAGGATATCCTTTCATGCGTTTTTTTATAGAAATCGTAACTCAGCTAAGCGTTTTAACCAGTTCGACAAACATGCATTCCAATAATGCCACTCATGATCTCCTGGACCGTCTGAATAAAAAAAGTGAAGGGAAGAATTCTCTGCATGCTTACGAAACAGTTGATTCATCGGATAGAGGAAATCTTCGGTTCCACAATATTGAAAGAAGGCGGTTGAGGTCGAGTTGTTTTTGATGCGTTGCAATTGATAGAGAAGATCGTTTTCCGTTTGCGAGACGTCACATTGTAAACCAAAAATCGCTTGCATATACGGTTGCCTCGATTTTTCTTGGTTTGTTTCATGAATCTTAATCAATTCATCGATAAGAAGGGCCCCGGAAAAACTTGCTGCCGCTCGATAGGAATGTGGGTCGTTTAAAGCAAGTTTAAATGCACCAAATCCACCCATGGATAGACCAGCAACATAACGGTCTTCTGCTTTTTTTGATAAGGAAAAATGCCGCTCGACTAAGCGTGGAAGTTCCTCTCTTACAAACGTGTAATAGTTCCCACCAAAGGCCATATCTGTGTAGTAGCTAAGGCCGACATCGGGCATGACAACAGCTAGTTGGTATTCGTTTGCTAATTGTTCAATTGCCGTGTGGCGCATCCATGCGGTTTCATTGTCACTCCAACCGTGTAACAAATAAAGCGTGCGATAAGGTGCTGCTGCATGATCAGGTAAAATGATTTGAACCCCTGCATCTTTTCCGATCGATTGAAATGAGCTTGTCATATGTATAAGTGCCATTGCATTCTCTCCTTATAAGTGTATCATCTCGTCCAATTGTTTATTCGCTGTTCCTTTTAAAAACCCTCTACCATTTAGGGTTCAAGAAGAAGTTATGATAGAATAAGGCGAACTTAAAGGAATGAAGGAGGCGTCTTTCGTGTTAACAATTGAAGAGATTAAAGCGTTAATCCCTCATCGCTATCCATTTTTATTAGTGGACAAGGTGCTTGAGTTAGAGGCAGGAAAACGTGCAGTAGGTATAAAAAATGTCACGGTAAACGAAGAATTTTTTAATGGGCATTTTCCAGACTATCCGGTTATGCCAGGTGTGCTAATTGTGGAGGCGCTGGCGCAAGTTTCTGGAATTGCCGTTGCGAAAGCACATGAAGAAACTACGAAAATTGGCTTATTTGCTGCCATTGATCAATGTAAGTTTAAACGACCAGTCCGTCCTGGTGATCAACTGCGTTTAGAAATTGAGATTACGCGCATGAAGGGTCCTGTTGCTAAGGCTACAGGAGTAGCTTATGTTGATGGAGAAGTGGCCGCTCAAGCAGACATGACGTTTGCTTTTAAATAAGTTTCATCCAACGTGAGCAATTGTTAAAATCGATATGACGAAAAGCACGTAAGACCGGAGCGTCTTTCAACGTGCTTTTTTTTGTGTCTGGAAATATTGTGTGAAAACAACCGCATGATCCTTAATTTCACATGATTTTATATGATTGCATTACGTCGATCTTTGACCTGTAAAGTGTTGCTGCTTAAGGGATTTAACGCTTTTTCTCTCTTTGTGGATATTTATTGTCTATTATGGATCTCTCTTGTATCATATGTATCAGTAATGAGTGAAGGAGAACGATACGCAAATGAGACAGGTGCTTGAGATTATTAAGCAAGATTTTCGGAATTTGAAAAGAGTCCCTTTAGTTGCGCTTCTTTTGATAGGTCTTGCTTTTTTGCCTGCTTTGTATGCTTGGTTTAATATTGCGGCTTCTTGGGATCCGTACAGCAATACAGAAGGCATTAAAGTAGCGATTGTGAATGAAGATGAAGGAGCAACGGTAGATCATGATGCGATTAATGTTGGAGACGAACTCGTTGATAACTTAGCAGATAACAATCAAATGGGTTGGGTTTTTGTAGACAGAGATCAAGCAGAGCAAGGTGTTCGAAACGGCGATTACTATGCAAGTGTCTACATTGAACCACAATTTTCAGCCCAGCTAACAAGCGTGATTGATGGTGATCCCGAAGCGCCAGAAGTTCATTATGAAGTAAACGAAAAAATGAACGCGATTGCGCCTAAAATGACTTCTGCTGGTGCTTCTGCGGTTGTAGATGAAATTAGCCAGCAGTTTCTTGAAGAAGCTTCTCGATCGTTATTTAGCCAGTTGAATGATATTGGAATCGAGTTAGAAAACGAATTACCGACGATTCGTCGTATTGAAACGCTCATTTTTGAGTTGGAGGATCGTTTTCCAGAAATTAATGATGTTGGCTCTAAAGTGGTGGCTTTGCAAAATGATTGGCCGGAGTTAAGAGAAAAATTAGATCGATTCCTAGCAGTTGAAGATGAGTTTGACACCATTAACGAAGGCGCCGATGTCATTGTACAAATGGAAGGCTATCTTCCTACCGTTCATCAAGTGTCTGATCGATTAGTGGAGGTAGAGCGTGTTTTACCAGAAATAGAAGAGATCGTCGCGCAAGCTAACGATGTAGATGGTCGTCTTGATGAGATTGAGCAACAATTGACTAATACGCTGGAACTTCTCCAAACAGCGGAAGATGCGCTGGTAAGGGCGGAAGAAGCATTGCCGACTGTCACACAAATTAGCGGGAATATGGAGCAATATACGCAACAAATGAATGAGGTCTTAAGTCAGCTTGAGCAAGCGGTTGATCCGTTTATTGAGGTGGTAAACACACAAGCTCAGATTATTGATCAAGCAACTGATCTTATCTTAACAGCGTTAGCACAAGCCGAATCAGGGGAAGGCATCGATAATGCGATTGAACAATTAGAACAAGCAAATCGCTTGCTTGTCTCAAATCAAGAAGCATTAACGAACGCTATTTCGTTTTTAGAACAGTTGCAAATGGGAACATCAAGTAATGAAATGGATGCATTCGTGCAGACGCTACACGCGCTGAACGAGCAAGTCAATCAACTACAATCTGTGGTTAGCGAAGGAATCGAAACGTTAAAATCTACATCTGAACTTGATTCTAGTCAGCTTGATTCGATTCGTAGTCAGGTTACATCGGTTCAAGAACATGCACAGATGGCACAAAGTTTATTTAATGACGAATCAAAAACAACCATAAAGACGGGGATAACCCATCTGCAAGACGATGTAAACAGCGTTGGTGCAACGATTCGGGAACAGGAAGAACGGTTACCAGAAATTGAAGCATTACTCAATCGAGCTGACGATGTACGTGCTTCTGGAGAGGCACAAATCGA
This sequence comes from Shouchella sp. JSM 1781072, assembly GCF_041949915.1. Taxonomy (NCBI): domain Bacteria; kingdom Bacillati; phylum Bacillota; class Bacilli; order Caryophanales; family Bacillaceae; genus Shouchella; species Shouchella sp. JSM 1781072. The sequence continues at coordinate 534,942 of NZ_JBHFQE010000003.1, read as the reverse complement.
AACGCTACTCGCTGAGTTACCGGGGGTTCGAGCTCAGCTACAAGAAGGGCTTGCGTTTATTGAAACGGAATTACCACGAATGAAAGAACTCATTCACAACGTCAACGAATTTTTTGCGAACGATTTTCCTGGTATTGAAGATCAGATTCATCAGGCAGCAGATTTTGTTCGTGAGGATTTGCCAACGATTGAAAATGAATTATCAAGCGTAATTGATGTCATTGAAACGAATTTACCTCAGTTTGAGGAGACATTAGCTGAACTCGCACAGTTTTCGAATGAACAACTACCAGATTTAGAGGAATCGGTCGGAACTGCGGCGGATCGAATCCGTGAATTTGATGAGAATCACGATTTAAACGATATGATCTCGCTCCTGCGGAATGATATTGAAGAAGAGAGTGCGTTTTTTAGAGAGCCTGTCCAACTTGTCGAAAATCAACTCTATCCAATACCAAATTATGGATCGGCAAATGCACCTTTCTATACAGCTTTGTCTTTATGGGTGGGCTCGTTATTACTAGTTAATTTATTGAAAACAGATGTACACCCAAAGGATATGCGTGAAGACTATCGCTATCATCATATTTATTTAGGGCGACTTGTCTTGTTTTTACTCGTTAGTTTGTTGCAAGGAATTATTGTGAGCGTGGGGAATTTATTTCTATTAGGGACGTACGCGGCTCACCCAGTTTATTTTATTTTGTTTACGATTCTAACAGGGTTTGTGTTTATGACGATTGTTTACACCTTAGCCTCTGTATTCGGGAATATTGGAAAAGCATTAGCCATCGTGTTGATGGTGCTGCAGTTATCAGGGGCAGGCGGTACATTTCCAATTCAAGTGGCACCACCGTTTTTTCAAGCAATTAATCCGTTCTTGCCGTTTACGTACGCCATTAATTTATTAAGAGAAGCGGTAGCTGGTATGGTATGGCCGACGGTGTGGTCCATGATCGGATTGCTCATCTTGATCTTTGTGCTTGCGCTTGCTTTTGGGTTATTGTTAAAAAAACCTCTAGCAAAACGGATGGAAGCGACTGCTGCAAAGTCAAAATCAAGTCGAATGATCGACTAGATTATTCGCTTCCCAAAACCTGCTTCGTTGCAACATGTCTATGAAAAGATGTTTTCTTTTTCTTTAAACAGGTATGAATATAGGGAGAAATGGTTTATAGAGGAGCGATCATTGATGACAGAGCCTATCTATGGAAATACCCCCCCTTTTTTAGGGGCAAAAAATGGAACAGTTGAACAGATTCAAGATGCAGATGTCCTTATTTATGGTGTCCCTTGGGAGGGGGCTGTAACATGGGGAGATTACACGGGATGTGAATTAGGTCCTAAAGTGATGCGTCTCTCATCAGGACGCTACTCAGGGTATTTACCTGAACTGAACCACATCGACGTATTTGAACACTTAAAGCTTGCCGATTTAGGCGATATTGACGTGGTTCCTGCAGATGTGGGTGAAACAATGAAACGAATTCAAACATTCGCTAAAGGTGTATGGAAGAAAGAGGCTTTCCCTATTGCCCTTGGAGGCGACCACGGTATTACGTATCCCATTTTAGCTGGATTAGCGGAGCAACATCCTGATAAAAAAATCGGCATTCTCCATTTAGATGCGCACTATGATAACATGCCCCATTTTGAAGGGGAAAAGTACGCGCGTTCTACGCCATTTGCTCGACTTTATGAGCTGGACCAAGTTCGAAACGAAAGCTTGCTGCACCTTGGTATTCATGGTCCGAGAAATAAACCAGAAACAGGGCGTTATGCACAAGAAGCTGGCGCAAAAACGTATACACTTACAGAAATGAAAGAAACGGATAATCTTCGAAAGTTTGCTGCTAAGCTCTATAAAGAAGCAGCGAAAGATGTGGACTTCGTCTATCTATCGGTTTGTAGCGATGTATTAGATGTTGCTTATAACCCAGGTGGTCCAATCGATACGAACGGTCTTACATCCTATGAGTTGCTAACGCTTGTCCACGAATTTACATCAAGAGGAGTAGTAGGAATGGATTTTGTGGAAGTCTATCCACAGCAAGATGCCAATGATGTGTCGTCTCATTTCGCCTCAACACTGGCTCTGTATGCCTTGGCAGGACATATTAAAGCAAAGGGTCTTGTGAAGTGATTGCTTGAATTTCAAAATAGATCGTAATGGCCGAGTCAAAGAAGACACGGTGAGCGCAAGTAATAGCGAAGCGTAAACGACTGTTGCCCTTGTGCCAATGGGGAAAAAGCGTTCGCCATTTTAAATCGATCGTATTGCTTACTAATAATAGCGTCACTTTACACAATAAAAACGGTTTAATAGACTTGGTGTCTAAATGACACCGAGTTTTTTTGTCTCATTAAGCTAGTAATCTACTGATTGGAAAAATTTTTTTCTGCAAAAAACGGGGATAGTATCGGGATTTTGACGTTTTCTCTTACAATTGTAATATTACATTTTGATTACATTGATAGATTAGAAGCGAAATATCGTGTAAAATTTAGTCAATCTTGTCGAAGAAGATAATGTAGTATTTTAACTTACACATTCATGTCATAACAAACTAGATCAATCTTAAAATTTTGAGGAGGCATTCTCTTGAGTAAATCAACTTTAAACAAATTTTTATTCTCTTCAGCCGTTGTTGCTGGAGTTGTAGCAGTTGCTCCACAGGAATCAGAAGCGGCAGTCGGTGATCAGGTATTAAAACAAGGTATGTCTCATCAAGATGTAACAGAACTGCAAAACATACTTAAAGATAAAGGATTTTTTACATATCATACGGCAACAGGTTATTTTGGTACATATACGCGTGATGCGGTATTGGATTATCAAAAAGAAAATAACCTTCGAGTGGACGGCATTGCGGGGCCTGAGACATTCGGTGCGCTATTAGATAAAAAATCTTCAAACACAGAAACAAAGAAAGAAACAACGACACAACAATCAAATTTATTACGAATTGGTAGTAGAGGAGAGAATGTAACAAATCTTCAAGACGAGTTGCGCTCTTTAGGTTTCTTTAACCAATCTTCTACTGGCTACTATGGTTCAATTACGCGTGATGCAGTCATTGCGTTCCAAAAAGAACAAGGGTTACGTTTAATCGATGGGATTGTTGGTCCAGAGACACGTGGGGCGTTAAATAACGTAGATGCTCAACCTGCAGCGTCAGAAACGACTACAACAGAGTCGAAGCCTGCAGAAACAAAGCCTGAAGAAACAACGACGGAAACAGAAACGACAACAGAAGAAACTTCAGAGCCTACAGAGCAAGCTTCAGAATCAACGTCATCTTCTATGCGTGTAGGTACACGTGGGGAAAATGTAACGGAATTACAACAACAATTACGTACACTTGGCTATTTTAATCAAGAGCCAACTGGGTACTATGGTGAGATTACAAAAAATGCAGTTATGGAATTCCAACGCACAAACGGTATTTCTGTTGACGGTATCGTAGGATCAGGTACACAAAGTACACTTAACGGTAGTCCAGCACCTGCAAGCACGGACAGCTCGTCTTCAAGCGAAAGCACAAGCTCAAACAACAGCTCGTCTTCAAGCGAGAGCACAAGCTCAAATAACAGCTCGTCTTCAAGCGAGAGCACAAGCTCAAACAATAGCTCGTCTTCAAGCGAGAGCACAAGCTCAAACAATAGCTCATCTTCAAACAATGAGTCTACAGCTTCTGAGAGCTCAAATGCAGCCGCTCCAGCGCCAAGCACAAATAATAATGCAGCGCCAGCAACAAATACGAACACAAGCAATACATCTACTGCTAGCTCAAGCAATGTTGTTTCAGGATTGATCTCTTCAGCTCAATCAGTAATTGGTGTACCTTATCTATGGGGAGGAACAACAACTGCAGGTTTTGATTGTAGCGGAATGATTCAATACATCTTCCGTCAAAATGGAATTGAAGTACCTCGTACAGCAGCAGCTCAGTGGAATGCTGGAACTTCAGTAAGTTCTCCAAGCGTTGGCGATATTGTGTTCTTTGAGACATATGCAGCTGGTCCGACGCACAACGGTATTTATATTGGCGATAACAAGTTCATTCACACTGGTTCTTCACGTGGTGTTGAAGTGTCTGATCTTAACAATGTATACTGGGGTCCAAGATATCTAGGTGCAAAACGCTTGCATTAAGAGTAGAACTAATAACAAGGCGTGGTATGGATATATGTATCTATACCACGCTTTTTCTTGTTTAAACCAATTTATTGGTTATCAATTTATATATTTTGGGAAAATGCGTGACAAAGGACAAGTCTCACTTATGAAAAAGGAGGCTTGTCTTTTTTTTTGGAAATATTCGGCGGCGATACCAAAAATAAACGAACACATATGCGCATATTAGCTAGTTTAGGAACGTATATTCGGGTATACTATACGAGAGGAGGTAGACAAATGACGAAAGAACAAGCGATTTTATTAATCGATATGGAGTCTTTTTATGCTTCAGTTGAACATGTGGAAAATCCACAGTATGCTGGGAGGCCTCTTGTCGTATCAGGAGACCCGAATCGACGAAGCGGTGTTATTTTAGCGGCATGCCCTCTTGCTAAAGCGAAAGGCATTCAAAATGCAGAACGATTGTATGAGGCCCAGCAAAAATGTGCGGACGTCGTCGTTGTCAAACCTCGAATGCAGAAATACGTAGATGTATCGATTCGAATTTCTAAACTGATCGGTGAATATACAGACTTAGTAGAACCTTATTCAATTGATGAACAATTTATGGACGTGACCGGCAGTCAGCGTTTATTTGGTAGTCCTCAAAAGATTGCCCACACCATTCAAGAACGGATCAAACATGAAATGGGTTTACGAGCGCGAATAGGCATTGGAGAAAATAAAGTCCTTGCTAAACTGGCTTGTGACTTATTTGCGAAAAAGAATAAAAACGGTGTTCATACATTAGCGAAAGATATGATTGAGTTGGAAATGTGGCCGCTTCCTATCGGTGATTTATTTGGAGTCGGGAAAAAGATGGAGCTCCACTTTAAAAGCATGGGCATTCGCACCATTGGTCAGCTCGCGCAAACAGAAGGTGCGCGTATTAAAGAAAAGTTTGGCTTGCATGGTCAGGTTGTATGGATGTCGGCAAATGGTGTTGATTACTCACCGGTAACTCGTGCGGCTCACGCGGGAAGAAAGGGATTTGGAAACGGGATGACCTTACCTCGTGACTATGTAAAAAAAGCAGATTTGCATGTTGTGCTACTGGAATTATGTGAAGAGGTGTGTTCACGAGCTCGTCACGCTGGAAAGATGGGGGCGACGATTAGTTTAGGGTTAAATGGAGCGACCCACGTTGAGAAGCGAAGCATCCATCGGCAGCTAACGTTGCCAATTGAAACGAATATTACAATGGAAGTGTTTAACGGTGTCAATAAGCTTTTAGAGCGATACTGGGACGGTTTTCCAGTTCGGCGTGTAAGCGTAGGGATCACCAATCTTCAAAGCGATCAAAATTGGCAAATGAGTTTGCTTGATGACAATCAAAATCGCGATCGACTTTCTCAAATCGGTTACGTGATGGATCAAATTCGTGATCGATATGGAAAAGTCTCCATTCAGCGCGCATCTTCGTTAACGCAAGCATCTCAATTTCTTGATCGAAGCAAAAAAATCGGAGGTCATTACAAATAAAAAAGAAGCCTGGTTATTTAACAGGCTCCTCCTCGTTATCGGTTACATCTAATAAAGAAGTCATGAGCTTCGTAAAAGCAAGGTCATCAAGAGAGGGCTCGGTTGTTCGAATTGATGCTTCAAAGATTCGATCATCTTCTCGTTCTTTGATTAGCGTAGCGCTCTGAAATGTATCCGTTTCATTGGTTTCTTCTACAAACACATAGTCGAAAACATCGAGCATCGGATATTCTTCTGTTCGTAATTCTTCATTTGATGAGCGTAAAGCATTCACATGCAGATCAAGAGGAATGTCAGGGTGCGTTAACCCGACGATGAGTGTAATTGCACTGAATTCATCATCCTCTCGGTTTGTAAAACTATACGAATTCTCACCTAAAGCGCGTTTCTCGTAGCCTTGTGGAAGAGAAATCGTAATGGAATCAAAAAGAGTGTGCGACTCAACCAAAAAGCTGTGCTCTTCTTCTTTAAAATGAATAGACATGACAGATGAATGTTCATCAACAGTTTCTTCCTGTACATCGTGAGCGGATCGATCCTGTAGTTTATCAAGAAGAGGCATAGAGGCAACACGTTCATCAACAACAAGGTCTTCATCTACATCATTAGCTGAAGACACAATTGCGTGAAAAAGGCTTACAACAGCACGATAAGAATCTGGATCTGTGGCTGCAAATTCTGGTGTATTTAAAGTTGCGCGATACATCTCGTCCGTTTCTTCATCAAAAAGACCGAGTCGATGGATCGTTTCATTATCTGTTTCGATTGAATAATAGTAGTCAAATGGCAGCTCCGGAAAAAGTTCTAAGTCGATGTCATTTGGCTCGTTTTCATTTGAGCGCAAAGATAAAGATGTATAATCCCGCTGTTTAGCTAAATCAATATCGGAAGGAAGAGGTTCAGTCCCCACCGTAACCTGTAAGTCATAGGGCAAAGTAGAAGTACCAGTAAACGTTATTGCTTGATCACTGGTGGATATGTCCATGTCATGGGGTACGGTATACATAGCATCAAACGGGGCTTGTATGACTTCAGCAGAAAGTATTTTGGTATCGTTTCCTACAGAGAAAGATAATTCACTTTCGTCATTCTCCTCGTTTGTTTGACGGTGTTGCTCTTCTTCGCTTTCGTCGTTCTCGTCGTTTTGGCTAATTGATTGGTTATCGGGATCATTGGGATTACTAGGAGCAGGACTACTTTCGGGTGTTGTGCATGCTGCAAGCAACATGACACCAAAAAGAACACTCACAAATCGCAAACGAGTGCAAATAGTGAAGGTCGTCTTCATCGAAAGTCCTCCGTGTAAATAAATTTATAATCATGCAAATCTTTCCCTATCTTAACATGAAAACAAGGACGAAAATATGAAAGATTTTGTACAACCTTAGAGAAGGACGTCTTTGTATTCAGGATGTTGTTCAAACTGTGCGTCGGCATAAGGACAGACAGGATCAATTTTTTGCTTATTTTTTCGAGCGTCATCCACAAGTGCTGCAATTAATTTAGCGCCCAGCCCTTGTTCTCGATGATCTGGTTCTACAAATGTATGGGTGATCGTAAGTGTTTGTTTATCCTCAGTAAATGAAAGTTCAGCAATTTTTTCCTGTTGATCCGATTCCATCCAGTATTGTTCGGCTGATTTCTTTATCTGCATGTCCATCCCTCTTTCGTTTTATATCTTTTTTATCTATACCCAAAATGTCTACTAATTAACACAATAAGACTAGTGTCAACGGGTAAAGGGGGCACTATACATGGATGCAAAGAAAAAGCTTCGAAGCATCTTATAGCCTCCGAAGCCTGTCGCTTTATTTTGCGTTTTGTTTTGATCGGTGAGATTGCCAGCGCCACGAGTCTTCGCACATTTCTAGAAGGCCACGTTCCGCTTTCCAACCTAATTCTTGTTCGGCTTTTGTTGCATCGGCATACGTGACAGGAGCATCTCCAGCACGACGTGGGGCAACTTTTTTTGGAATGGTTTTTCCTGACGCTTCTTCAAAGGCTGAGATCACTTGAAATACGCTGTATCCATTTCCAGTTCCTAAGTTGTATGCTTGAGTTCCTGAGTAGGAATCCAGCTTCTCAAGTGCTTTTAAATGACCTAATGCCAAATCAACAACGTGAATATAATCACGGACGCATGTGCCATCTTCTGTAGGATAGTCATCGCCGAAGACGGAGAGCTCGTCTCTTATTCCGACTGCAACTTGAGTAATATACGGCATTAAGTTATTTGGAATTCCGCTTGGCTCTTCCCCAATACGTCCGCTTTTATGAGCGCCGATCGGATTGAAGTAACGCAATAGTGAGATGCTCCATTTATCATTTGCTGCGGCAACATCGCGTAAGATGTCTTCAATCATAATCTTCGTACGGCCGTATGGATTTGTAGCTTGGATCGGTGCCGTTTCTAAGACAGGGACGTGTTCAGGAATCCCATACACAGTAGCAGAAGAGCTAAATACAAGTTTGTGTACATGGTGCGCTTCCATTACTTTACATAAGTTAATGGTACTACGTAAATTCGTTTCGTAATAATAGAGTGGTTTTTCAACAGATTCACCAACTGCTTTTAAACCTGCAAAATGAATGACCGCTTCGATGGTGTGGTTTTCAAAAACCTTATGTAAGGATTCTGGGTCGAGTAAATCTACTGAATAAAGTGTTAGGTTTTTATTTGTAATCGATTCAACTTCTTTTAGTGTGTCTTCACGACTGTTCGCAAGATTATCAACAACGATCACATCAAATCCAGCGTTTAATAGCTCTACACATGCGTGGCTTCCAATGTATCCAGCGCCTCCAGTGACAAGAATGGACATGAAAAAACTCCTTTGTAATAAGTTAGATTGATTATATCAAATAAAAAAGCGAAAAGTAAAATGCAAGGTGATTCGCGACGTTGCGACAAAAAACATGGTATGATAGTAGGGGTGAAAAGGAAAAAAGGGGGGTATCATGGAACGGGATAAGCATTGGCGTGACCGAATTGATTATACGTTACTCTTCCTAGTGTTTTTGCTTTTATGTATAAGCGCCATGGCCATCTATGCGGGGACAACAGCTCAATATGTTTCAGATGAAGCCTATCGCCATGTCTTTGTTTTGTCACAAGCGCGTTGGATGGCAATCGGAGCTATTTTAATTGTAATCATCATGATGATTGATTACGAATATTTTAAATATTTAACAATTCCACTTTATGCGTTTGGTATGATCTTACTTTTAATTGTAGAATTTTTTGGTGTAACAGTTAATAATGCAACAAGGTGGATTGGTATAAATGGATCTGCCATTTACCAACCTTCGGAAATTATGAAGATTATTTTAGTGCTTACGTTAGCACATCTTGTTTTCTATTTGAACCGGCGCTATCCCGAACAAGGGCTAAGAGCTGATTTAATAAAATTAGGTCTTATTGTAGCAGTAAGTTTACCGCCGATCTTCTTAGTTTTAAAGCAGCCAGATCTCGGTTCAGCTCTTGTTCTTGTGTCTATTGTGGCTGTTGCAATTCTAGTTTCAAATATGTCACTAAAAATGATTTTATCCTTGGCAGGTATGGCGGCCGTTTTTGTGGCGTTCATTTTCTATCTCTTTTTTAACTATGTCGATTTACTTATTGCTTGGGAGATTTTAGAGTCGCACCAACTTGAGCGAATTTACGGTTGGCTCTACCCTGAAGAATATGCATCAAGTTATGCGATGCAAACACTAGGTGCAACGATCGGTATCGGATCTGGACAATTAACAGGTGTAGGGTTCTTAAATAGTGTCCAAGCAGCAAATGCCGCTATACCAGAAATGCATACCGATTTTATTTTTGCAGTAATTGGCGAGGAGTTTGGCTTTATCGGTTCAACCCTTGTCATTTGTGTATTCTTTCTACTTATTTATCGAATGGTCGTGCTGGCAATGGCATGTAAAGATTTATATGGTACATATATTATTGCAGGGATAGCTGGCATGTTGACGTTTCAAATCTTTCAAAATATCGCGATGACGGTCGGGTTAATGCCTGTTACAGGAATTGCGCTTCCATTTTTAAGTTATGGAGGAAGTGCACTCATGACGAACTTGATTGCGATTGGTGTTGTGCTAAACATTGCGATGAGGCAAAAAAGCTATATGTTTGAGACCTCAAGAGAGGCAGCCAATATGGAACGCGTACGAGGATAACAAAGACCTGCTAATGCACATTAGCAGGTCTTTATTAGTTCTGTTTACTTAAGAGAGGAAAGGGCGTTTGAAATCTCTTCTTCACCAGCGAGAATTTCAAATGCTTTTCCGTGTGTTGCTTTGTTCGTGAGAGAATCAATGAGCGCAGTAGCGACATCTGCACGTGTAATGGAATCTTCACCAACATTATTAAATGCATCAGCCACTTTAATTTTCCCAGTAGCCTCTTCATTCGTTAACGGACCTGGGCGGACGATGCTATAAGATAAAGATGTAGACATAAGCATCTGATCAGATACGGCTTTCGCCACCATATAATGCTTAATTTTGTCAGGTTGGCCGTCTGGGTCGCCGGCACCAATAGAACTTAGTTGAACAAAATGGTTGATCGATGCTTTTTCGGCATATTGAAACGACTTGATGGCACCCCATAAATCAATAACCAACGTTTTGTCAGCTCCAGTAGAACCACCTGAGCCGGCTGCAAAAATGACAGCATCAGCTTGTTTAAAGGCATGACTGAAATCATCTTCTAAATCAGCAATAACCACTTCATCTGCTCCTAAATCGTTCATTGTCGCGACTTGCTCTTCTTTACGAACCATTGCGATTGACGTATGTTCACTTTCCTTTAATTGCTTGACAACATGCTTTCCTACTTGTCCATTTGCACCAATTACGAGTACATTCATGATGATCTCTCCTCTAATAGAAATTCAGTATTGTGTGTATGAATTCCCATAGGGTGCTACCCTCAAACCTAAAAAAATGAAAGGATTGTTAACATTCTTTTGAAATCCCGTACCAGAAAACGGTCCAGGCTTCTTTGAATCGGCGTTGAAAGTCAGAGTCATCATAAATGAAGCTTTCGGTAAATAAGCCATCTAATAAACAATAATAAGCGGAATGAAACATCTGTTCAGGGATATTTCGCAGTCGCTCTTCAGCTAAGCCTTGTTGAAAAAGTTGGTGAAGAACCTGATTGATTTTTTGATCTCCTGCTTGAACAATCTCTCGTACGTTCGATCTGAGCTCGGCTGGAGGAAAAAGCATAAAACGTTTGTACATGACACCTTCTTGTTCGTGAATAATAAAGTCACAGCTATGTTTAAGGACGGCATAAAGCCTTGTCTCCACGTCTGTCTCCTCATAATGATTTGCAGTCGTTTGGATTTTCATAACTAACTGATTCGTAATACGCTCGGAGATGAGTAAATAGAGTTCATTTTTACTTTTAAAATGATTGTACATGGACGGTTTTTGAATGCCTACGTTTTTTGCAATTTGGGCCAACGTCGTTCCTTCAAAACCATGCTTTGAAAATGCATGCAAAGCCGCATCAATAATTCGTTCTTTTGTGCTCATTATTCCATCCTTTCAAAAAGTCATTGTCATAGTTAAAAATCGGTGCTATACTAACTACCGTTAGTTAGTATTTTATTTTTTATAAGAGGTGCGTGAGATCTATGTGGATTTTAGTTATTATAGCAGGTGTCTTTGAAGTTGGCTGGGCAACTGGTTTAAAATATGCGAGTTCACCCTTTGAATGGACCCTAACTGCCATTGGAATTGTTATTAGTTTTACTTTACTCGTTCGTGCTGCTACTGTGTTGCCAACGAGTACAGTATACGCAATTTTTGTCGCGTTAGGTACTGTTGGAACTGTATTTGTTGATATTGTGCTATTTAATGCGCCGTTTAATATATGGATGCTCTTTTTTATTGTCTTATTACTCGCAGGTGTGCTTGGGCTGAAGCTTGTGACTGCTGATAAGAAGGTAGAAAGGGTGGATGAAGCATGAGTTGGGTAATGTTAATTATCGCAGGTATCTTTGAAGTAGTTGGAGTTAGTGGAATTCAAATGATTTCAAAAGGGCAAAAGAAAAAGGGATTCGCTGTTTTAATCATTGGATTTATTATTAGCTTTACCCTTCTTGGACTGGCAATGGAAACCATTCCGCTTGGCGTAGCGTATGCAGTTTGGACGGGGATTGGAACGGTTGGTAGTGCGCTAGTTGGCATGGTTTATTACAATGAGTCAAAAGACCGGCTTCGCATTTTCTTTATTGGGCTAGTCGTAGTGGCCGTGATTGGATTGAGGCTCGTTTCTTAGAAACGAGAAAGATAAAAAAATCGTGCTGGTTCAATCAGCACGATTTTTTATTTACGATTCCTTTTAAATGTCTAAATGGCTACGCATTTCATCTCGAACCCGTGCTTTTTCTTCATCGGATACGATCGCATACCATAAGCCATCAATGGTTTGTCCGGTATAATTCACTTCGATTTGTTCAACTTGGTTTAGTGCATCCATATAGTCTGATTGGTAAGACCACATATCGCCTAAAGATAAGTCTGTACGAACAGTCGAGCCAAGTACGTCTAAAATTTCGCCAGCTTTCGTAACGGAACTTAAGGAAGCAGCCTCGTTCATTAATGCTTCGATTACATCGCGCTGACGATTCGCACGGCCGGCATCCCCACGTGGATCATCGTAGCGCATCCGCGTATACTTTAATGCTTCCTCTCCATCTAATTCAATCGTTCCCTCAGGAAATTGAGAGCCGTCCATTGTGAATGATAAATCGTTATACACTTGCACGCCATTAAATGCATCAATTAAACGTGTGAATCCCTCCATATTAATACCTGCGTAATGATCAATTGGAATATTAAACGCTTCTTCTACCGTATTAATTAACATTTCTGGACCACCGTAAGCATGGGCGTGGTTAATCTTTTCAGTTGTCCCTCTGCCAACAATATCAACCCTTGTATCTCTCGGGATCGATAACATTTTTGTTGATCCATCTGTAGGGTTCAAGGTCATCACGACTATGGAATCTGATCGACCAACAACGTCTTCTTCTCGGCCTGGCGTATGGTCCACACCAGCTAATAGTACGGAAATAGGCTCTCCATCTTGAATCTCAATCTCTCTTATTGGAGATGAACCTTGACGATCGCCTAATGGCTCATACATTTCATTCGCTGTACTGCGAATGTCATTAAAAATATAAAGGCCAACGCCAATCACCGCTAAAAAAAGAATGCCGAAGATAAGTGCTGTAACTTTTAATGCCGTCTTTTTCTTCATTTAAATACGCCTTTCTACTATTGGAATGTAAGTGTGTAAAAGTTAATGGAATAATGTCCCTCTTACTAGGATAAAAGAAGCTGTTCAGAAGGACAAGACAATTCTTTTGTAATTTTTAGTAAAAGGTAATCGTGCAAAAAGTTGAATTCCGTCTAATCTTGTACAAAATGGTAGAATCATGAATAAAAAAAGACGACAATTTCGCAATATTACTAGCAAATTGTGATATAATTCGATTTGAGTTATGGTATATGTTTAGGAGGTTAGCGATTAGATGGAAGAAACGATTAGTTTGAAAGAAATCTTTCAAACATTAAAACAACGGTGGAAATTGTTAGTAGCAATTCCATTGTTAGCAATGTTAGCTGGTGCACTTGTTAGTGCTTTTATCCTTACTCCAAAGTATGAACGTTCAGCGGAACTCTTAATCTATCAAGCTGGTACAGAAGAAGGCGTCACGCAAAATGATGTCCGAACAAGCTTAGAGCTGGTAGGAACGTACACACAAATTATTAAAAGTCCCCGCATTCTAAATGAAGTAATTGACAATCAAAACCTAGACTATAGTCTTAGTACACTACAAAACATGGTGTCTGTAACAAACCAAAATAATTCCCAAGTCTTACTCGTTACAGTTGAGGCTGATGATCCAGTCGAAGCGACTGACGTTGTAAATGAACTATCAAGCGTATTTGAAACGCAAATTCCTGATATTTTGAGCACAGACAACGTAACTATTTTATCAGAAGCAGTGGTAGGAGAAGATCCATCGCCATCAAGTCCAAACACAATCTTAAATATGGCAATCGCATTTGTTGTAGGATTAATGGGCGCAGTAGGTCTAGCTTTCTTACTAGAATACTTAGACACTACGGTAAAAACAGAAAAAGATATTGAGAAAATCTTAGACCTCCCTGTGCTTGGAGCTGTCTCAACGATGGATGCAGTTGAAACAACAAGGAAATCGTCATAGTTTAAGAAAGTAGGTGACTCATGGCCAGGTCAACACGTAATAAAAAAGGTCAAGTACAAAAGAAACGACAGTTAATCGCTGATGTAAGTAAACATTCGCCGATTACTGAACAATACCGTAATATCCGTACAAATATTGAATATTCCGCTATCGATACTGACATACGTACATTACTGATTACATCTGCAGGTCCTGGTGAAGGGAAATCAACAACCGCTTCGAATTTAGCCGTAGTGATGGGGCAAAACGGACAAAGTGTCTTATTAATTGATGCAGATATGCGAAAGCCGACGGCACACTATACGTTTGGTGTGATGAATACCCATGGCCTCACAAATGTATTAACAAGACAGCATAAGCTTGTTGATGTTGCTCAAGAAACATCGATCGAAAATGTTAGCTTATTAACATGTGGTCCGATCCCGCCAAACCCAGCTGAGCTGTTAAATTCAAAAATGATGGAACTTGTCATCAATGAAGCAAGCCAAAATTTTGACGTTGTAATCCTTGACACGCCACCGGTTATGGCTGTAGCAGATGCACAAATCTTATCAAGCAAAGTCGATGGGACAATTATTGTGACATCAAGTGGGAAAACCGATCGTGATCAATTGGAAAAAGCAAAAGGAAACTTGGAAAAAGCGAAAGCGAACCTTCTTGGCGTTGTCTTAAACAATAAGCCAATCGATCAAAACACATATTATTATTATCAATAAAAGGAAATGGGGCGAATTGGATGATTGACATTCACAGTCATATCTTACCCGGGCTAGATGATGGTGCGAAAACCATTGAAGAAAGTATTGCCATTGCCGAAGAAGCAGTTAGTGAAGGCATTACAAAAATGGTGGCAACACCTCATCATCATCATCCTAGCTTCCCACTTTTAGACGGATCCCATTTACATGATGCTGTAGCGGAACTAAATCAAGAGTTTGAAAAGCAAAGAATTCCTTTAACAGTCTTACCTGGTCAAGAAATACGGTTATATGGGGACATCCAAAGTGATTTGGCTTCAGGAGCGAGTTTAAGTTTAGGAAACAGTAAATATGTTCTTGTTGAGTTTCCTTCTAACGATATCCCAGTTTACACAAGTCGGTTGTTTTATGATTTAGGTTCTCAAGGATATATCCCAGTTATTGCTCATCCTGAACGTAATAAAGTCATCATGGACTCGCCTAATAAGCTATATGAATTAATCAAAAATGGGGCACTTGCGCAATTAACGTCCTCAAGTTTAACCGGTTATTTTGGAAAGGATATTCAGAAATTAAGTGAACAATTAATGGAAGCAAGCCTTGTTCACGTCATTGCGTCTGATGTACATAACACAGCAAATCGTACGTTACGAATGCGTGAAGCGTATGCGTATGTGGAAGAACGCTTTGATTCAAACCTAATGTACGAATACCAAGAAAATGCGCGGCTAATGATTGAAAACAAGCATATCTATTTAAACCCTCCAGAAAGAGTAGGGAAGAAAAAGAAGAAATTATTTGGGTTCTTTTAATGATCAATTGCTAGAAGCTCTGCTTAGAGTTTCTTTTTTTTTTCGATGTTTTCGTAAAGAATATTGTTTTTTGATGAAAATTTCTGGTTTCTTTATTTTTCATGGTAAAATAAGGATATTTTTATTTCGAAATAGAGGAAAGAATGGGGTTGATTATAGTGAAATTGTTACTAACCTCTAACGGTTTTTACAATGATGCTATCAAAGATGGATTTTTAAAACTCATTAAGGGCAAACCTAACGAACTGGGCGTTGCTATTATCACAACTGCATCGCCACAAAAGGAGAATAATAAGTATGCTCAGAAGGCGAAAGAAGATTATGAGGATATGGGATTTCGAAACATCGATTTCATTGATATAGAGTTTGATAACCCAAAAAGTCTTGCACATAAAGATGTCATATACATTAATGGTGGTAATCCATTTAATTTGTTATTTCATACTAAACAGAGTGGGGCAGATAGTGCCTTTCGAGATTTAGTAAACAAAAATGTTGTTATTATAGGTGTAAGTGCTGGTGCAGTTCTACTTGGTCCAAACATTAAAGTCGTTCATTTCTTCACACCGCAAATGAATACATTAAATACTATGGATTTTTCTGCATTAGGCTTAACGGACAAAGTCGTTTTTCCTCACTATGACCGAGAAGATTTGTTCAAGGATAGTACAAACAAGAATATTGAAGATAGACTAAAAGAATTTGAAATACTTGAAGGATGCGAAGTTACGAGATTAAAGGACGATGAATATATCATAATAGAAAAGTAAATTATTGACCTCTTAAACAGCGTTTTTTCAATGAAATGGTAGGTTCGCCAATTTTAATTCGATCGTACGCCTTTTTTGTACTGATTTGAAATTGCGAAAATCACTTAAGTAAGAATTTTGTAAATATAAATTGCTTGTTTTCTTAGTGGTTGGTAGAATAATAGATAAGAATTTGAAAACGCATACATACATAGAGGGGAAAGGGGTTTTGGCATTATGATGAATACACCGTTAACCATTCCGCCAATGCTTGAACGAGCGGAACGATATTTTCCAACAAAGCAAGTCATTTCAAGAACACTGGACAAGACACACCGCTTAACGTACAAAGATATTGGCAAGCGCACACGAGCTTTAGCAAGTGTTTTGACAGAGCTTGGTCTTAAACGAGGGGAACGAGTTGGGACGGTAGCTTGGAATCATCACCGCCATTTAGAAGCATATTTTGCCGCTCCTGGGATTGGCGCCGTTTTGCATATGATTAATATGAGGTTATCTGCCGACCATCTTGTCTACGTGATTAATCATGCTGAAGATCGAATTCTTCTTATTGATGAAGATCTATTGCCAGTAATTGAAGCGGTTCAAGACAAGTTGACGACTGTCCATACGTTTATTGTGCTGACAGACAAAGAGCAACTGCCTGAATCGACGCTTCGTCCGCTTTATTCTTATGAATCATTACTGGAAAAAGGAAATCCACAGTTTCCGTTTTTAGAAGACCTCGATGAACATGAACCGGCGGCAATGTGCTACACATCTGCTACAACAGGAAAGCCTAAAGGTGTTCTTTATTCACACAGAGGGATTACCCTTCACAGCCTGGTTCAAGGAATGGTTGATACTACGGCGCTTTCAGAAAATGATGTGTGTATGCCGGTCGTTCCAATGTTCCATGTAAATGCTTGGGGACTGCCGTTTAGCGCAACGTTTTACGGGGCAACACAGGTTCTTCCTGGTCCTCAATTTACGCCACAATTATTGGCGGAGTTAATTCAAGACGAGAAAGTTACGTTTACAGGTGGCGTTCCGACTATCTGGCTCGGCTTGTTACAGGTCATTCAAAAAGGAAACTATGATTTAAGTAGCTTGCGTGCAGTCATTTGCGGTGGGTCTGCTGCACCAAAAAGTATGATTGAAACCTTTGAGAAAAAGCTTAAGGTACCGTTTTTTCATGCATATGGCATGACTGAAACATCACCGATCGTATCCTATTCACGCTTAAAAAGCCATCAACAAAATTGGGACGAAGCCGATCGATTTAACGTACGTGCCACACAAGGAATGGCTGTTCCGTTAATTGATCTGAAAGGCGTGAATGAGAATGGAGAAATTGCGTGGGACGGTAAAGAGATGGGGGAGTTGCTAATTCGTGGCCCGTGGATTGCCGATCAATACCATGAAGATGATCGAAGTGATCAAGCTTTTCGCGATGGCTGGCTTCATACAGGTGATGTTGTAACAATTGATGAAGAAGGCTCGATAAAGATTGTCGATCGTACGAAAGATTTAATTAAAAGCGGAGGAGAATGGATCTCATCTGTTGATTTAGAAAATGCGATAATGGGTCATGAAGCCGTTCTTGAAGCGGCGGTCGTCGCCGTTCCTCATGAGAAATGGCAAGAGCGCCCCGTTGCATGTGTGGTTCTTAAAGAAGGACAAAACGCGACGAAAGAAGAGATTAACGACTATTTAGCGCAACAATTTGCGAAATGGTGGCTTCCAGATGACGTTATTTTTATGGATCAACTGCCGCGAACGTCTGTCGGAAAATTTTTGAAGCGAGCGTTACGCGACGAAATCGTAAAGGCGAGATAGGAACACATATGAAAAGCAGTCAATGGCTGCTTTTTGTTGTGTCTACAAGAAAAAATCACTAAAATCGAATTAAAAAGGTGTAGTGACGAAGATGAATGCATTATTTGTATACGGCACGCT
Source organism: Shouchella sp. JSM 1781072 (assembly GCF_041949915.1). Taxonomy (NCBI): domain Bacteria; kingdom Bacillati; phylum Bacillota; class Bacilli; order Caryophanales; family Bacillaceae; genus Shouchella; species Shouchella sp. JSM 1781072. The sequence goes on along the minus strand of NZ_JBHFQE010000003.1, from coordinate 516,816 downwards.
GCGAAAAGGTGGTTCAAACGCTGGTTTCTTAAAAGGTGCAGAATGTATTGGGATGGGTTGTGCGGTAGAAGGAGAACTGCATGCTACGCCTTATGACTATCCAATTGCTCGAAAGAGGAAAGGGCAGTTTATTCAAGGGGAGCTCTATAACGTTTCAGCAGATAAGTTAAAAGCCATTGATCGATTAGAAGGATACGAAGAAGGTCGCCAAGAAGGGAATGAGTACGAGCGAGTTGTCATGGACGTCGTACATCAGGACGAAGTTGTCCAAGCGTACGGTTATATTGCAACTGATTTTTTTCAGCAGATCTTTAACCCGATTGAATCAGGCGACTGGATTACTTACGTAAAAGAAAATAAAAAGCTACCAAAACGGTAGCTTTTTGTAGCAAGTGTTAAAAATGAGGTCGATGTTTCCCTACACATTCTTAAACTTTTTACGGTAGTGGGCTAATGCAAGCAATGGGTAGAAGTGACGGTAACTATGGTAGTGAAAATAAATTCTGTCGGCTAATCCCTTTCCGACAGGATAATCCTCTGTCCACGGGTGTTTTTCAATATGAGCAAGTAAATAGCGGATGCCGTCACGAATGGATTTATCAGGAAAGTCAGAGACCGCAATAAGGCCATCTACTGCCCAAGCCGTTTGCGTAAGGGTACTTGCCGCAAGAGATTTGTAGTGCTTGTGGCGATCGCTTAAGCAAGACTCTCCCCAGCCGCCATCATCATGCTGGATTGATTTTAGCCACTTAACCGCTTTTACTATGGTCGATTGTTTAGAAGAGACGTCTGCTGCATCAAGAGCCGTTAATGCAGCCCATGTACCATAAATATAGTTAACGCCCCATTGTCCTTCCCAAGACCCGTCTTTCTGCTGATTCTTTTTTAGCCAACGTGCGCCATCTTTAAGAGCCGAGTGATTGTTCTTCATGTGCGCGAAGTTCCCAAGAAACTCCATTGTTCTGCCCGTTAAATCAGGTGTGCTAGGGTCCGTTAAAATGCCTTTACTTTCTTCGATCGGAAGTAAGGCAAGCAAGCGACTGTCTGTATTTTTTTCAAAAGCAGCCCAACCACCATCTTTATTTTGCATAGAAGATGTCCAAGTGGTTCCTCGTTTCCACGCTTCACGTATGTCCTTATCGTTTAACGCAGATGCTGTTAAGGCGCGAAGGGAGGAGGTCGTATCATCAAGATCAGGCTGTATCGTATTGATCGTTGAAAACCCCCAGCCACCGGGTTTAACAGCAGGATTGTGAACGACCCAATCCCCGTATTTGTAATGCTGTTTATCGAGTAAGTATTCGGTCGCTTTTTTAATTGTTGGGTCTTCTGGCTTCAGGTTCGCTTCTTGAAGGGCATAACTAATTAAAGACGTATTCCAAATAGATGCCGTTGTAAACTGAATGTGAGGGTGCCCATTAACCGTTGTTTGAAACGAGTTAATCCCGTTTACAGCTTTTTGAATAAGGGGATCTTTCTTGGAATGCCCAAGGGCAAGCAAAGCGAAAATCATGAACATGGTAGAGGTGAAGTAACTGAAAAGCGTCCCATCTTCCTCAACGGCGCTCATCATATACTGCTTTGCGCGACTGATCGCGAGTTGATGTAAATGTTCAGGAAGGTCCGTTACTTTTTTCACTAAATAATGAATGGTTCCGTGTAGTTTACGTGAATCGTCCGCTTCTGCCCATTCTAAAAAAGGGTCATGTCTCGAATGTCCATGTAAGTCCGATAAGTCTGGACTTCTCGCCGTTTTCACTTCCAGCTTCTTATCTGCTGCGACAAGAAGCGGAACCATATGAGCGCGTCCGTAAACAGACATGCTAAACAAGTTAAAAGGAAAGGCGATCGGTAAAAGGATCAATTCAATGGGTACAGGAAAAAAGGATGGCCAACGATATTGCCCTGTTAACAAAAGGACAAATTTTGTTAACAACGTCGTTTGTTCAAGGCCGCCGTTTTTTAAAATAAATGCTTTCGCTCGTTTCATACGCGGATCCTCTTTTTTGACATAGCCTGAATACAAAATGGCATAATAGCACTCGACTGTCGTTGTCAGATTTCCGCTTTCTTCATCTTGGACAAGCTTCCAAGCACCATTTTCCTCTTGTAAGCGTAGCATCCGGTTCACCAACGCTTGAATGAGTGTCTCATCATCCTGCTCTAACGTTCGCAACAAAATGACCATATAGGCATCTGTAAAAGTTCCTGCTTCAAACGGATACTGCCACGAGCCATCTTCCTGCTGATCTTCTTGAAGCTTCGTTACCAACCGTTCGATTGCTTCATCAATTTTCATGAAATCCCTCTCTCCGAACTGTCGTTTCTACAACCTATTCAGTCGGAAAAGCTGTCATGCCGACGCAAAGAAAAAAGACAGACTCTCGTAAGAATCTGTCTGTTACCCATGTGTCTAGCCTTTTGTGCCTGAGATCACAACCCCTTGAATAAAATATTTTTGTGCAAAAAAGAACAGGATGAGCGGTGGCAGTACAGCCATTACCGATGCAGCCATAAGCAATTGCCAAGGTGTCGCAGCATATGCAGCTGTGAAGTTTGCTAAACCTAATGACAGCGGATAAAGCTCTTGAGAATTTAAGTAAATCAGTGGCCCCATTAAATCATTCCAGCGGAACATAAACTCAATAATCGCCGCTGTTGCCATTGCTGGTAAGGAAAGCGGCAGGATAATCCGGAAGAAAATCGTGAGATAGCCACCACCATCAATGGTTACGGCTTCATCGAGATCCTTTGGTAAGCCGAGATAAAACTGCCGCAATAAGAAGATTAAAAAGGCACTCCCGGCAATGGCAGGTACGGTTAGTGGTAAATAGGAGTCCACCCAGCCAATGGAGTTGAACAGCAAATATTGCGGAATCATCACGACTTGCTGAGGAAGCATCATTGTACTTAACACGATTGCGAACAAAAAGGTTTGCCCTCTGGCGCGAAAGCGAGCAAAGCCAAACGCAATCATTGCTGAGAAAAAGACGGTCCCGACTACGGTCACAACGGTATACCAAGATGTATTCCAGAGGTACGTGGCAAACGGGTGGTTCTGGAAGACCTCAAGATAGTTGGACCAATTCCAGGTATCAGGAAAAAAAGAGAGTGGATTCGTGACAATCTCATCAAGAGTTTTAACCGATGTAAACACCATCCATACGACAGGAAATAAAAACAAAGATAGACAAGCAAGTAAACCAGCATACGTCAAGATTTTCCCTCCCTTTGATAACTCGCCAGGAGCGTAATGGGTTTTGTTAAACAAATGTTTCATCCGCTTGACCTCCTTGGATTATTTGTCGTATTCGTAATGAACGTTTTTACGGGAAACATATAGTGCTAAGAACGTAAGAACAAAGATAAGGATAAACAAAATCCATGCTTGTGCAGAAGCGTAGCCCATGCGATTTTGGAAAAATGCTGTTTCAAATAAGTAGTACACATAGAAGTAACTCATCCAGTCAGGCCCACCATCCGTAATGACATACGCTTGGGTGAAGATTTGAAAGGATGCAATAATGGAGATGATGACATTGAAAAGAATAATCGGCGAGATAAGCGGAATGGTAATATTTCGGAACCGACGCCATGCACTCGCACCGTCAATGGCTGCGGCTTCATAAAGTTCTTTCGGCAACTGTTGCAAGCTTGCTAAGAAAATAATCATCGTACTTCCCACTGCTGTAAGCTGCATAAGCACAAAGGATGGAATTACCGTATAAGGGTCTGTAAACCAACCAGGACCTGTAATACCAAACACTTCATATAAAAAAGAATTGACGATCCCAAATTGCGGATTTAAAATCCACATCCAGAGAAATGCCACCGAGACGCCAGAAATGATCGAAGGCGCATAAAAGAATGTGCGGAAAAACGCTTGCCCCTTTATTTTTGCATTAAGCAATAAAGCGAGGGCAATGGCCAAGATAATCGTAAACGGAACAGCTAAGGCTGCGTACGCGGTTGTCACAAATAACGATCGATAGAACAGAGGGTCAGAAAAGAGATTCATAAAGTTTTGGAAGCCGACAAATGACGCTTCTCCCATGATGGCATAGTCCGTAAAGCTAAAATAAAGGGAAGCAATCATGGGCCCCGCAATAAAGACTGTAAAGCCAAGTATCCATGGAGAAATGAACAGCCAGAAGTATTTTTCCTCACGTTTAGCCCCAATTGACGTACGTTTGAGTGGTTTTCGACTTCGATTTGGCGATGTGTCTGTTTCCATAGAATTTTCCCTCCCGTCCTGTTAATAGGTAAGTGACGTAATAGTTTCTTGAAGTTCACGCATACCGTCATCGACCGTTTTTCGTCGATCGTAAATCGAATTGATCGTCATGTTTTGATGCTTTAAGACAGGAGCAAAATTTGAAATAAGGTGATTGTCAGTCGGGCGACCATATTGTAGTGCTCCTTCTTCCGCAATGCGCAGGTCTTCAATAGGAATGCCGGTACGCTCAGAAATGAGTTCGAACCATATCTCTTTTAAATCAGAGTTGGCGGGACTTTCTAACGTCATTTCGACCATCCATTTTGCCGCTTTATCAGGATCGAGAAGGAATTTTAGAAATTCCCATGCTTCTTCAGGATGCTTGCTGCCTTCACTAATCGACCAAGGGTCTACGTATAGCGAAATCTGGCGCTCTTCGTTCGTATAAGGATACGCGGCCAATCCCCAGTTTAGCTCGGTAGCTGCATATTGTTTCGTGCCCCATCCACCTTTCATCACCATCCCAACACGGCCACTAAGGAACGGATCACTCAATTGCTGGAGTGCGGCAATTTCACTTTGTGGAGGCATCACTTCATGAATATTAATTAAATCTGAACGCTGTTGAATCGCCTCTCGATTTCGAGGGTCTTCGGTCACAACAGGTTCTGATAAAGTTCCGGTTTCATAGTCTTCATCAGCAAAGAAATCCCCACCAAATGCCCACGCATTTTTATTCGGTGAATCTTCATCTAATACACCATAGACGCGCTGGGTTGGAGGAAGGTCGTTTTTTGTAATCGCCTGAGCAGCGTCAATCATCGCATCATAATTCCAGCTTTCATCATTCCAATCAGTAGGCGGATAAGGAACACCTGCTTCATCAAAGAGATCACGATTGTAGTAAAGAAAAGAGCCCATCGAAAGAATCGGAATTCCATAAACCCCGTCTTCCATCTCATACACATCGGTCAATGTGTCATCAATGCCATCTAACACGTCAGGCTCTTCTTCAAGAAAAGGACTTAAATCTTTTAAGGCACCCATCGCATAGTAACTACCAAAGCCAGAGTCAGCCCAGTTTGGCGACCACACATCAGGTACGTTGCCACCTGCGATCATCGTTTGTAGCTTTTGATCAATTTCTCCTTGAGGAATCGTCTGTAGCTGAACACGAATACCTGGATTTTCTTCTTCAAAGGCGTCGATAACGCGGTGTTCCCATTCAATTAAGTTTGGATCACTGCGCACAAGCCATGTTAAGACGACTTCACCGTTTGCACCTGCAGACTCTTCATCAGCACAACTAGCTAGCAACGAAACACTTGCAACAATAGGGACGAGTAAGACTGCTTGAATCCTTTTTTTCATCACAATCCCTCCATGAGACATTTTAGAAAGCGCTTTCATAAATGCTTCTTGATGATTGTAGAAAATCCTGCATGGTTTCCTGTACATTATGCAAAAATCATTCCTGCTATTCAGAGGTTGAGAAAAATGGGTGAAAAGAATAGGGAAGGTGGTAAAAATTAGCTTCCCTTATTAAAAAGGAAAGCTCACGAGTAAAAACATTAGATAGACATTTTCATATAGAAGAAAACTCGTTAAGGAGCAAAGTCAAAAAAAATAACAATAAAAATAAAGGAAAGTGGAAGTGATAGTGAAAAGAGGAGAGACAGGGTTGGTATAACCTTTTTAGTTGATTTCATGAGTGAATAAATGGAAAGCGTCGTACCGAATAAAATGAGCATAAGAAGAACGTATTCGTTATAAAAATAGCCTGTGATACCAGCTCGTAACGTGATGAACAAGCAGATCAAACCAATAATGAAAGCCGAATATGTCATAATCGTAACGTGTCTGGTCGAATCTGTTTTTGTCATGTCTGACCACGCCCCTTTAACTTAACTTACTTAAATCATACCACTAAAAAAGACTCTAAACAAAGTAGTTTGACAATTCATACAAAACCACTCATACTGCCTGTAAACGATTTTCTTTACCGAAAAGGAGCGAAGCATATGAACCATTCACTCGAATTTCCGCGACCGAAATTTGTCCGTCAAGACTGGGACTTGTTAAATGGCACATGGTCGTTTGCGTTTGATGATGAAAATATCGGATTGAACCAACATTGGTTTGCTGGTGCTAAACTTAAACAAGAAATAACCGTTCCCTACACATATGAGACGAAAAAAAGTGGAATCGGCGATCAACGTTTTCATCCAGTCGTTTGGTATGAACGAAACATCTCCATTCCAGATGAAAATAAAAACAAGACGATTCTTCTTCACTTTCAAGCAAGCGATTACCATACGACAGTCTGGGTGAATGGCTGCTGTGCAGGAAGCCATGAAGGGGGATATACTTCATTTACGTTTGATCTCACTCCCTTTTTAGTAGACGACTCCTCGCAAACCATAACGGTTCGGGTGGAAGATAGTATGAGTACGGACCAACCGAGAGGAAAACAACGCTGGATTAATAAAAACTTTGGCTGCTGGTATGTGCAAACAACAGGAATTTGGCAATCCGTCTGGGTAGAGTACGTAAACAAACACCATTTTGAAAAAGTGGACATCCAGCCAGATTTAGATCAGGCGTCAGTGGCATTTACGTACCAACTAGCTGGAGAGATACAAGGGGTAGAGGTTGAGACGGTGATTACGTTTAACGATTATGAGGTTCGCCGCTTTTCATTTAAACCCGAGCGTCATGAAACCAATATGAAAGTAGCGTTAACCTCCTCGATTCATGAATGGGGTGTAGCGGTTTGGTCACTGGAACAACCAAATCTTTATGATGTCACCTTTATTATTCGAAAAGATGGGGAAATCATAGATCAGGCAACTTCTTATTTTGGCTTACGAAAAATTTCTATAAAAAATGGACAAGTGCTCTTAAACAATCGTCCCGTATACCAAAAGTTAATTTTGGATCAAGGGTATTGGGAAGACACTCATTTAACACCGCCTTCTCTGGAAGCGCTAGAAACGGATATCGATGCGACAAAAGCACTCGGGTTTAATGGGATTCGAAAACATCAAAAAATTGAAGATGAGCGATTTTATGCACTTTGTGATCAGAAAGGTTTGCTTGTATGGGCGGAGATGCCATCCGCGTACTCGTTTTCAACGAAAGCTGTGAAAGCGTTCTCTAAAGAATGGTTTGATGTCGTGGACCAACTGGCTCATTATCCCTCTATTGTGACATGGGTGCCTTTTAATGAATCATGGGGCGTCGGCCAAATCTTTACAAATGAACAACAGCAAGCGTTCACAGAAAGCATCTATTATGGCACAAAGTCCCTTGATTCAAGGCCGGTCATTGTGAACGATGGATGGGAACACACCATTTCTGATATTATCACATTGCATGATTATGAAGAGTTTGCCGATCGTTTCTTAAGGCGATATGAAGATGAAACGGCGATTTTAGGAAATGTTTACCCACACAACCTTGATAAATATGCATTTGCAGAAGGGTACGAATACAAAGGACAACCAGTTATGATCAGTGAATATGGCGGGATTGCATTTACAACAGATGATGGTTGGGGATATGGAAATCAAGTAAAGTCGGAGAAAGATTTTCTCATGCGCTATGAAGGAATGACTGATGCGATTAAAGCATTGCCGTATGTGAGTGGCTTTTGCTATACACAACTTACAGATGTGCAGCAAGAGGTCAATGGCTTACTCGATGAAAATCGCAAGCCAAAAATCAAAGAAGAAAAAATAAAAGCTCTAAACGATAAATAAAATGTGAGGCAATCTTCTTTCATAGGATTTTTTTCTTTGGAAGAGGATTGTTTGTCGTTTGTAGTCCTAAGGACAAACGTTCCCGTATACCTTAATAAAAAGGGGTGATGTGCGGATGAAACGTTTGTTCATAACCATTGCGATAGGATGCTGCCTTTTTAGTATAGGAATTTATTTTTTTCATGCTTACAGTGAGCGGTCACTGGCAAGCCTGATCTATTATAACGAAGAAGATATTATCATTATCGGTGTTACCGTTGATCGAACGAATACAGAAAGGGAAGAAGGCTATGATCATTACCTTGATGAACAAGAAGAAATAGAAGCACTATTAGCGTTTCTTGCTAACTATCAAGTGAAACGAGTATCCCAGTCTTATTATCAAAAGCAGTTACTATACGGTTCTCAACAAGAAGTGTTCATTAGTCATTACTCTCACAATGCCTCAGTTGTGTTCATTGGAGAGGCTGGTGTGCATGTTGTCGATCAAGGAACTTATCGAATCGTAAATGGTCCAATTGATTTAAATGAACTCGAGAACGTCATTGTTAAGTAATGGTGGAAAGGTTTAAGATACGTAAACAAAAGGAAAGGGAGGGTTAGCGAAGGTTAAAGAAAGTAGGGAGCATATGCATATGTTAAACGAGAAAGAGCTGTTATTGAACCAAGCAACGATAGGCAATCATATTTTAAAAAACCGCTATATTGTCGCACCAATGACCCGTGTGTCTTCGTCGGACAAGGGTGTTCCGAATGAGACGGTTCATCGTTACTATGAACGATTTGCAAAAGGTGGGTTTGCGGCCATCATAACAGAAGGGATTTATCCAGATACCGCCTATAGCCAAGGTTATGAAAACCAACCTGGGCTAGCGACAGATGAACAAATGGAAGCATGGAAGCCAATCGTGGAGACGATGAAAGAAAATCGTGCTTTATCCATTGCGCAAATTATGCACGCAGGTGCGCAATCGCAAGGCAATGCGTATACGGACGAAACGGTTGCGCCGAGCGTCTTTACGCCTCCAAGAGAAAAAGTGTCGCTTTACGGTGGACAAGGCCCCTTTCCGGAAGCTCGTCCACTAACGGTTGACGGCATTAAAACGATTAAAACAGACTTTGTGAAGGCGGCGCTTCGAGCTCAAGAAGCAGGATTTGATGGGGTAGAGCTTCACGGAGCGAACGGTTACTTATTAGATCAATTTCTTTCTGAAGCGAGTAACCAACGTGGAGATGATTATGGAGGCTCGACTGAAAATCGCGTAAGACTCATTGTGGAGTTAATTAATGAAGTTCGAGAAGCCGTTGGTGAAACGATGTTGCTAGGTGTTCGTATTTCACAAATGAAAGCAACCGATCCATCATATAAATGGGAAGGCGGCGAAGAAGAGGCGGCCACGATTTTCTCTTCGCTTGGAAAGACAAAAGTCGATTATATCCATCTTTCTGAAGGTGATGCGAAAGTACCAGCATTTGGAGAAGATTCGATGCTCATGGCAGAGGCAGCCAAACGTTATTCAAATAAGCCGATTATTGCATGCGGTGCGCTAGAAGATCCGGTTGAAGCTGGGAAACTAGTAGGAATGGAGCATTGTGATTTTGTTGCGTTAGGTAGACAAGCCCTTGTCCAACCAGACTTTCCGAATCGGTTTGAAAAAGGACAACCGTTAATGGAAGTAAGTCATGTGAAAAATATTTTAACAGACAATACAACGCCACCTGCGGCGATCTCTAAAGCGGAGTTGGAGATTGAACTAATTGAAAACGAAGAAGTGACGAAATAAAAGCGATGAGATTGCACGGTACAAAAGAACCTTGACGAATGGTCAAGGTTCTTTCCTTTTTCAGATGAGACACGGCTTGCTACGTAGAAACGGTTTGATACAGACACATGGTTTCGACTCGTTCATTTTGTTCTGTAACGATGAAGCCAAACGATTGATATAACGGTTTTGCTCGACTTCCTTTAAAAATTTTCAAGGAGATCTCTTCCTTGTCTTTATAGTGTGAAAGGATGTATTGGAAGACTGTTCTACCAATGCCTTGTCCTTGAAAGCCTGGTTCAAGATAAAAGTTCTTTAATTCGACTGCGTGTTCATGTTCCACTATGCCGATACAGCCAATCGTGTTCACATCTTGATCTTTAATTAAATAGATCGACTCTGGTCGGAAATGGTCTTCAAATCGCTGAAGCACACGCTCGCGTGGAAGTTCTAGACGAACAAAATCGTCTTGCAACACATTCATCCTTAATTGTGACAGGTAGGGTTTGTCTTCATATGTACTTTGAACAAATGTATAGATCAAAAGTGAACCTCCTTCTCATTATTTATGTACAAGCTTTAACCACTCGTATACGACTAGATCGGTTTCATTAAAGGGAGAATCCAAAGTAGTGGATAACTGGGAAAAGAACGGTTGATGAACGCTTTTCCAATATGCAAGCGTTTGATCGCCTTCTCCTTCTGCAAAAGCATGTTCTTCTGTGACCTCATTGTACGGAAGGAGATCGATTTTTGTAGTTACCATGATGGCTTGTGCGACGCCATCGCCATCTAGAATAAGATTCATTTGTCCTTCTGTTGGAAGGGGGGAGCCGTCTTTCTCATATTCAAGGAAATAGGAGGACGTTCCTCGCTTTATTCCTTTTACAACAAGATCACATAAGTCGTCTGCCATCTTCTTCGTGCCATCTCCAAATGCCCACGCCTGATAAGGTCTATCCGTATAGGCAGGGTTCTCTTTAACGAATGATTGCCACATAGCGTGAATCGACGGATGTTCAGTCATCGTAACACCTCATTTCTAGTTGTCGAAAATCAAAAAGTATTCCTACATTTTATCATGAAAACGTTTTATGATAAAAGAAGAGATGTTTAGTCAAAATGAAAAACGAGGTGAAGACCGTGAGTTGTATGTTTTGTGGCATCATCAATGATTCTAGTGAATCGAACGTATTATATGAAGATAAGCATTGTCTAGTAATCTTAGACATTAACCCGATCCGTCCTGGCCATACGCTAGTCATTCCAAAGCAACATGTATCAGACATCAATGGATTGAGCGATGAACGTTATGTAGCTATCATGGCCGTCGTGAAGCAAATGAGTCATCATCTGCAAAAGAACCTTAATCCAGTTAAGGTTGGGCTGGCAGTCGTTGGATTAGACATTGATCATCTCCATATCCATTTAGTGCCGATGCATGAGTACCATGATCTGACATCAAAGTTTTATTTAGATGGAACGATAAAAAGGGCGTTAAATGATACGTTAAAAAAGATGAAAGAGAAACTGACAGCAGCCGATTAAAGATGGCAAACACATATCGTTTAATCAAACAGATGTGTTTCAATCCCTTTGTCTTCGAGGAATGTTTCAATCTTTTGTTGTTCTCGACCGTTTACGTGGCTAGGAACTGCATCGATAAATAAAAGCGCATCAAGGTTGATAGAACCAACTAATAGGTCATCCATAGCTTGATCAAACTGATTTACCGAATCATGAAAAGAAGTTAGGAACTCATGGTAGCCAGTTATATATTGTTGGATCCGCTCAACGTTTTCATCGTATCCTTCTGGTAGCGTATTGGATTCAATATAGGTCGAGAAGTTTTCGTCATTTTCCTTTAGTAGGGTCATGACTTCAACAGCTTTGGCCGTTTCTTCTGTTGTAAGTGGATCTTGTGCATCAAGCGTTTGTTCAAACTGAGACATCACATGATCTAGATCTGCACTCGCATTTAAATAATCTTGAATACTTGCATGGAGTTTATCTGTTGATAGGGTCTGGTGTGTAACATCAGACTTAAAAATATGTGTTGGGATTGAGATGGTATCAAGTGATTCAGCTTTCTCGACCTCTTCTTCAACAATCCTTGCTTGCTCTTCTGGAGAACAAGCGGTAAAAAGAACGGTTATACATAAACATAACGTTAGACTAAATGTTTTCAAAAAACCACTCCGATTCACAGGGAATATTTATAGGTTATTCACATGTTTCCATCGAAATCCTTTTAAATTTTTCCTGTCGCTGACCAAACAGCATGGACGAGTAACATGATTTCCCGCAAGGTTGTTTCATCGTAGGCTCTAGCATTAAGTTCGGTGGTGACGTTTTTTCCAGCAAAACTGATGGTCGAAATACCAATCAATATATGCTCGAAGTGGTCTTTCTGGTAAAGCATGAGCTCATCTCGAACGTGAACAGTTGCGCGATATTCTTCACCACGGATGCGGAGAGTGTACTGAACTTTTGAAGCTTTTAGCGCTTCGGCGTTGATCTCACCAATTTTGATTCTGCCTTCATAAAGATCCCACGCATTTGCGCCGAAAGTTGGTTTAAACCCAGTTTGCTCAGCATGATACGAGTCACCTGAGACGTGATCGACGACATCAAAATGTATATGTTGCCACCTCGAGCTTGCACGGAGAGCATTGGCATCTTTGCGCTTAAACGACCCTTTCTTAACGTCATCAACAAAGTAAGGTGTTTCTTCCTTATTGGAAGAAAAGAGTGTGTAGGAATGTTTCACCACGACAGTCTCATCTTCTAGTTGATCACGATGTTTACCTTTCCCGAAGATCCCTCTATAAAAATCATTGGAAGAACGAAAAAAAGTAGGATTGCTAAAAGGATGTATTGAAACAATTCAAGCATGGAAGTCACCTCCTTTAATCATAGTTTACTAGAAGTGGGAGGATATGGATAATGAAAAAGCTTACCGACAAGTGTATGCCGGTAAGCCTCTAGGTTATTCGTATAAGGTTTTGTCTTCTACTTTGCTCGTAATAATTGTGAGGACGAGACCTAATAAGATGATTCCTGCTGCCGCAAAGGTAATCATGCGGAAGTCTAGCCCCATATTTAAGAACAATGTGCCGAGGGTTGCGCCTAGTGCGTTTGCAACGTTGAAGATTGATGCGGCAATCGTTCCGGATAGCATAGGTGCATCTTTTGCTGCTAAAATGACTTTTGCATTTAGTAACGGTGTTGTTCCAAATGTCCCTGCGCCAAATAAGAAACAGCTAACAATGGCAAGAACTGGACTTTGCAGAAGGAACGTAAACGAAAACAAGACAAGTGCCAGGGCAACGAGTGAGAACATTAATGTTTTCGTTAATAATCTTGGTGGTACTCGACCAGATGTAAAGTTGCCGATTACAGCACCTAAGCCGAAGAAGAACAAGCCAAGCGTAACGCCAGGCACGCCAAATCCTGCAAATTCTCGGAGCATCGGTTCTTTAAATGTGTACGCTGTAAAGACACCAGAGAAACCGAAAACAATAATCGCTAGAACCCAAAGTACATTTTTGTTGAATAAAGCTTTTAGTTCTGATTTTAGTTTTGGTGTTTCTGCTTGCTTTTCATTCGGAACGAAAATAGCTAAACCAATGAGTACAAGGGCACCTAGTAAGACTAAGAACCAAAAAACAAGACGCCAATCAAGCATGCCCCCGATAAATGATCCAAACGGGACACCAATCATGATGGCGATGGTTAAACCACCTTGCACAATAGCGATGGCTTGAGTACGTTTTTCTGGCGCAGACATATTAATCGCCATCATCATCGCTAAGCCGAAAAACGGTGCATGCATAGCGGCTGATAGTAGTCGTGATAGCAACAGGACTTCAAAATTTGGCGCTGTAGCCGCCACAATATTACTAATAACAAAAACGGCTGTTAAACAAATGAGCAACAGTTTTGGTGGATATTTAATCGTGATGACACGTAAGAGAGGACCAAAGACAGCTACGCTAATCGCGTATACACTTAACAATAATCCAGTCGTTGAAACCGCGACGTTTAAATCACGTGCAAACTCCGTTAGAAGCCCGGTCACGACATATTCTGTCATCCCTATGGCGAACGTACCTAACATAAAAATTGTTAGTACGATGCGGCGATTGTTTACGAAACGTAACATAAATCTCCACTCCTCTCTCTATTTCCTTTTTTCACAAACGAATTCCTAAGATACAGGAAGATGCTTACGATGTCTAGTCTTTTGATTGAAAAAGTCGCTGTTTCACATATGAAAATGTATGTAAGCGATTAAAAAGTATTTTGGTGACGCAAGAAGGAAAACCATTGCACATGAATAGTAGATGATAGCTCCTCATATATAAAAAAGAAAAGAGACTTTTTAAATGAGGGGAGAGACTGGGTGAATGAAAAAAGCGCTGGCACTTTTCATTCCGATCTTACTCGCAAGCGGGTGTACGAACAGTTTGCTCGAGGAGGAAAAAGACATGAAGTGGTCAAAAGAACAAGCTTTTGTTGAAGATGTAGATAGCCGCGTCTATTATGAAATTTTTGTGCGAGCGTTTGCAGACGGTGATGGAGACGGGATTGGCGATTTAAAAGGGGCTACGGAAAAATTAGATTACTTACAAGAACTTGGGGTGAATGGGATTTGGCTGATGCCGATTAACCCGTCACCTAGTTACCATGGCTATGATGTGACAGACTATAAAGCGATTCATCCTGAATATGGGTCAGTCGAGGATATGAAGGTGTTTGTGGAAGAGGCTCATAAGCGTGACATTGAGGTAATCATGGATTTCGTTATGAATCATAGTTCGTATGATCACCCCTGGTTTCAAAAAGCATTGGAAGGGGATGAGACGTACCGGGATTACTATGTTTGGAGCGATGAAACAACGAACCTCAATCAAGTAGGCGATTGGCAGCAACCGGTTTGGCATGGAGATGGTGAACCGAAATATGAAGGGGTATTCTGGCACGGCATGCCGGATTTGAATTTTGCCAACCCTAAAGTCATGGATGAATTTAAAGATGCAAGTACTTTTTGGTTAGAGGAAGTCGGATTAGATGGCTTTCGTTTAGATGCAGCAAAATATTTATATAGCTCTTATCAAATCGACAATCACCACGATGAAAATGTGGCGTTGTGGAGCGAATTTAGCGAGCATGTTGAATCAGTCAAACCAGGTTCAATGCTCGTTGGAGAAGTGTGGGACAGTGCGTCTATCGTTGGTCAGTATTTACAAGGACTAGACAGTGGGTTTAACTTTGATTTGTCCGCAAGGTTATTATCTGCGGTTCAGCAGGAAAGAGATACAGGCGTTGCCTCAAGCCTGGAAAAAGTCCGAAGCCATTATGCTTCTGTAACAGACAGCTATGTGGACAGTACATTTTTATCGAATCACGACATGGATCGAGTCATGAGTCAGCTTAACGGAAATGAAGAGCACGCAAAAATGGCGGCATCTCTCCTGTTAACATTGCCCGGAAATCCTTATCTGTACTATGGGGAAGAGGTTGGCCTCGAAGGAATGAAGCCTGATGAGCACATTCGCGAACCAATGATTTGGAAGAAGGAAAAAAGTGTGGAAGAGACGAGTTGGATCGACCGAATTTACAGCACGGATCGTGAGAAGGTTGCCGTTGAGACACAAGTTGAAGATGAACATTCCTTGCTTAACCATTATAAAGAACAGGTTGCGGTGAGAAGAAGTCATCGGGTTTTAATGGATGGTGAAGTAGCGGTTTCCGATGTGAAACAGGACGGCCTTGTTACGTTCGAACGAGTGTTAGAGGAAGAAACGTTACTCATCCTCCATAATGTATCAGGTGAAGAGGTTGTTGTAGAAAAGCCAGCCGAATGGAATAGCCTTTATTATCATTCGAATGGATTAAAAGAAGAGAACCATACATTAACAATACCGCCTTATTCAACGGTTATTTACAGCAAAGAATAAAAAAGGCCAGCTGGTTAACCAGCTGGTCTATTTTTAATGATGGAGTTTGCTTTTTAATGTATCGACATGCTCGCGCTGTTCATCGATGATGCGGCGCACGACAGCTAAGCTTTCCTCATCGAGACCGTGCCTCGCGATTTTTTCCGACATCCGAATGCCATAAATGTTTTCGCCTTTAATCGCGTGTTTTAGAATATCTTGTTCTCCATGAGGGTGATCAAATACTTCGCTCATCCAGCGTTGAACTGTACCAAATGGGCCTTCATTTTTCACTGGTACACCGTCAAGATCTCGAATACGGGTTGCGAGTAACGATGCATGGTTTTCCAAATCGTCATGGATATGAGACATCGTTTCGTGTAAAGAGGAGTCTTCTGCAAGATGTTTTAAATAATGCTCATACGTATGAATCCCCATGTATTGTCCTTCCAATAATTGATTTAACGTTTCCACTTCATGTGCGTCCATGTGCATGGGAGTGCCTTCCTTTCGTGCAACTTTTTTTCTTAGTAGTATGGACGTTTTGGCTACTCTATACACGATGTGGCTTACTTATTTGCACCTGCTTTAAGCCCCTCCACCATAAATCGTTGAAACAACATGAACAGAATGGTAATAGGAACTGCCACAAGGACGGCTCCTGCAGCAAATAACGTAAATTCTGTGTTCCCGCGTCCTGTGACCATTTCGAATAAACCGATGGCAAGGGTTTTGTTTTCGTTCGATCGTAATACTAGTCGAGCAAAGATAAAGTCCATCCATGGCCCAATAAAGTTTGAGACGGCAACGAAAACAAGAATGGGCACCGACAACGGCATGAGAACACGTGCAAAAATCGTCGTGTTTCCGGCACCGTCAATTTTGGCCGCTTCTTCTAAGCTTTTCGGTAACGTATCAAAATACCCTTTGACGAGCCATGCATTAAACGGAATAGAGCCTCCAGCATAGACAAGAATCAAGCCCCAGTGGTTATCAAGCAAATTTAACTGTAACAATAAAATGTAAATCGCAATCATGCCCATAAAGCCAGGGAACATTTGCAAAACAAGCATCGCCATAAGCCCTTGTTTTCTTCCAGGAAAGCGAAAGCGACTAAAGGCATAGGCTGCGGTCACAACAAGGAATGTGGATAAAATCATGTTCCAAAACGCAATTTTCAATGTGTTTTTATACCACAATAAATACTGTGTCTCACTAAAAAGGTGGCTGTAATGTGTGAGCGAAAGGCGAATAGAGCTAAACGCTTCTAAAATCGTGCTCGGGCTAAAGTGGCGTACTCCTTCCCAAAACAAACTCCAGTCCATACCAGGTATTAATTGTGCGGCGAATAAAGACGTACCTGGATTAAACGACCCCATGACGATCCAAATGACTGGATATATGGTGAAGATGGCTACAAGAACTAAGAGAAGATGTTTAAAAAAGGAGCCAATTCGTTCTTTGTGTTTGCGTGTCATAGCATCGTATCCTCCTCTTTAAATGCTCGCGTCCGTCTGAAATTCCAAATTGAAATTGCGGCGAGCGCAAGGAAGATTAAGATTGAAATAACTGATGCAATGGCAAACTGGCTCTGGTCGAGTGTTAACTTATAAATCCAAGAAATTAAAATGTCGGTTGAGCCTGCGTAAGAATAGTTGACGTTAACAGGTCCACCTTGAGTAAGTAAATAAATCAAATTAAAATTATTGAAATTGCCTGCGAAATTCATAATAAGCAACGGGGCTGTTGAGAACATCACAATCGGAAGTGTAATCCGCCAAAATCGCTGTCGTCCGTTTGCGCCATCCACCTCTGCTGCTTGATACAACTCACGGTCAATGCTTGTCATGACACCACTCATTAACACCATCCAGAATGGAAAGCCAAACCAAATATTAACGAGGACGAGGGTGAATTTCGCCCAGTTCGGATCACTTAACCAAGGGACGGCAGCAAGTCCAAGAAATTCAAAGTATTGATTAATTGGTCCGAATTCGCCATTGAATAAATTTCGCATAATTAAAATGGAGACGAATGACGGAATGGCCCAAGGCAAAATATAGATGCTACGCCAAAATTTTTGAAAGCGAATCCCTTTTGAGTTGAGTAATACAGCAAAGAATAATCCAACGAAAAACGTTGTAAGGGTTGCTAAGATTGCCCAAATGATGGTCCAAGAAAAAACGCCTAGAAACGTTCGGTTCCACGTTTTCATATTAAATAGATCAATGAACGTTTGAAAGCCGACCCAGTCGACTAACGATGCTGGAGGAATATGGTTGGGAGCTGAATAGTTTGTAAACGCAATGGCGACCCCGAAAATAAGCGGTAAAATCGTAAGAAAAGCAGTAAATAAAACAGATGGCATCAATAAGAAATACGGAAACCCCTTATCTGAAAGGAAATGAAGCGTTTGTTTAAACGTATGAGGCTTCTTTCCCTGATCTCGTTGAAATCCTACTTTACGAGCATCACGTATGGATAAGTAATACATCCACAAAAACAACAGCCCACATAGTAAGAAAATAATCCCTTCAATGAGTAAAAAAATTGAGTGGTCGCCTTGAACAATGTTAAATCCTACTCGTGTTTGCTCGGTCTCGCCTAATGTATAGAGTCCCCACATGGCATTGCGGAAGGGCAAAGTCCAAAATAAAAGTAAGTAGATTTCCAAAGCAATAAAGAAGCAACCTTTTAGATATTGACGGTGGTAAAGCTGTCCAAATCCCATAAAGATAATCGATAGCAGCGTTCCGCGATTTTTATGACTACGCATGTGTCCTCACTCCTTTATAGCGTAGAAGGTATAAGCGATAGATAAGTTGGATATTCATGTACACTTTCAAAAGGGGCGTCGATAAAGCTGTTACCAAGTTTTTGTTTAAAATGGCGGCGTTTCCAGTGGGAACAGTGCCAATGCGCCCACGGAAAGCGTCCGCCAACATACAAATCAACTGGATGGTTATGGCTTTTTTAACATCTATCGATTCTGTGTTTCAATGGCATCTTCAATCTGCTCGCGAGCAGACTTTAAAGCTTCCTCTGGCTCCATGTCATCATTCCAGATAGATGTATAAGCAACTTGCATAGGACCCCAAACAGACATCATTTCCGGCATATTTGGCATCGGAACCGCTTCTAACGCCTGCTCCAAAAATGCTGTTGAAATCTCATCTGCTTGAATCGTTTCATGATCAATTAACGACTCAACAGGTGGAAGCTGCCCGGTAATTTCATAGCGTTTTAACAACATCTCTTCACTGGAAGCAAATTGAGCAAGTAATGTGGCGGCCATCGGGTACTCACTATAAGAGTTTACGTAGTAGGCTTTAATGCCAGAGTACGATTGCGGCGCTTCTCCGTTTTCAAGTAGTGGAAGGGGGGCAACACCAAAATTCACACCAGCATTTTGATGATTGTGCACATCCCAAGGACCCGAAATGCGATAAGCTAAATTCCCTTCATTGAAAAAGGATGAAATGACATCATACGTAATATCTTCAATAGCAAGTGGAAGTAATTCGTCACGCATCGTCTTTAAAAATTCGCCTGACTGGATTGCGCCTTCATTATCAATTCCAAGGTCTTCAGGGTTCGTGTTATTATCGCCAAACACATAACCACCGTAGCCTGCCATAAAGGCGTGGGTATAATAAAAGTTTGCTGGCTCCATCATAAAGCCAAATGTTCGCTCACTACCTGAAGAATCATCTTGAAATGCTTTCGCAGATTCAAACAACTCCTCCCATGTTGCAGGTGGTTCTTCAACGATGTCTTTATTGTAAAAAAGCGCATACGTTTCAATGGCAATCGGATAACCATAGAGCTGATAATTTCCATCTTTATCGGTATACGATGTTCCGCTAATGGCGGCATCCATAAATGTGTCTTTGTAATCGTTTGCATAATAATTCTCGTAAACAAGCCCTGCAGAGACCATTTTTCCTAAATGATCATGGGCGGAGTTAAAAACATCGGCGCCAAGTCCTGCGGGTCCATCTGTTTCTAATTTTGTTGAAGCCTCTGTATGTCCGACTTCTTGTACTTCAACTGGCACGCCGTATTCTGCTTCAAACTCTTCAGCTACTACGGAAGCCCATTCTGCTTCCTCATCGCTATTATCCCAAAGAACAAGGTGAGCGCCTTCCTCAGGCACTAAAGCTTCTTCAGTTGGTTCGTTATTAGGATCACTTGGTTCTGATGTTTCCGTCTCTTGCTTGTCTCCACCATTACAACCAACTAAAAAACTCGTTAACAATGCTCCTGAAATGAGTGTACCAACTGTTTTCTTGAACACCATTTTCGTTCTCCCCCTTGAGTGCATAATAGAAAGCAAACGCATTACTAAAGGTGTATGTAGAAGAAAGAATGTTTATGTTGGACAACTGCTTAAATATAACCGGGAAAGAACGAGTCTAGGCGTGCAATTGGTGCATATATAGCTTGTCTTTCCTTGAAAACAAAGGGCAAACGATTGCATAAATGAGGCGGCATATCATGTTGTAAATATTTTTCGACATTTCACATCGGTTTTGATTTTCGAATCAATTTTATAACGCATGATTCATTCATATAAAAAATTAAACAAAACCTACCGACTTGAGTCGATAGGCTTCGATGTTTAAGACTTTGCGTAATGTGGTGCTTTGATTTTCACAATGAAGGCAATGAGTAGACCAGCAACTCCGAGACTAAACAAGATAAGCTGAATGCTGACGTTTGCTGCCACAAGCGCACTGACCAATCCATAAGCAATCGGATCAAATCCATTCATGGCTAGGAAGATAATACTCATTACTCGTCCCATTAAGCGAGCATCTGTATTCTCTTGCGCTGCCGTGAAAAATGGAATATACACAAACGACATCGAAAATCCAATGAAAAACACAACAATCGTTAGCGTTAATAAGTTTGGTGCGATACTAAAAATGAGTAACGTTCCAACAGAAGCAAACAGACCCATTAACGACGTAAATCCGCGTCTTTTAATTTGAATTGAACTTAGAAGGAACGTACTGATGACCATCCCTACACCTAAGCTTACTTCCATATAACTTAAGTTAATTGGGGTTCCACCGTGCAAGTCAACGAGTAATGGAATTGCAATATGAAGCGCGCCAAAGACGAAAAAGTTCAGTGTAATTAACACGAGCAACCCGACTAATAAGAAGTTGGAGCTTTTAATATAGCTAAATCCTTCACGTAAGTCTTTGAGTGGGCTTTGTTTTACTTGATTTTCCACAGGTGCTTCTTTAATAAATGGTGGGAAAATCACAACGGCAGACAGGAAAACAAGGATTGTGGCGACGAGATAGCTCGTTGCTACAGTTCCAGATTCCATAATTAACCCGGCTAAAATCGGCCCAAGGATGAAGGCAACTTGGTCAACACCTTGGAAATAGGCATTTGCCTGTTGAAGTTGTTCTTTTGGAACAATTTTTGGGATCATAGAAGAACTTGCTGGACCGAAAAATGCATCTAGCGTTCCAAAAATGGCGGCTAATCCTAGTAAAAGGAGGAACGTCATTTGATCTAGGTCAACAAGGAAATAAATCGATAATAATAAGACCCCTTGTGCTAAGTTGGTGCCGAACATGATAGTCGTTTTTTTATATTTATCAGCAACTACGCCACCGAATGTCATCATCAGTAATCGAGGAACCGTTGCTGCTATTAAGACAATCCCTAAAGAGCTTGCAGATCCAAGAATCGTGACCACATACCATGTCGTTGTTGTTAAGAACATGCTGAAACCAACAACGGCAAAAATACCTGCAATGAGCAAGAGCACGAAGGTGCGGTTTTTAAATAAAGAGGTTTGTGCCATAGTATGATCTCCTTTAATGCGATAAGAATAGTATGACCGATTCATGGTTGATCATGTACAAAAAACCTAACGGTAGGTAGGTTTAACGTGTAAGCTGGCTTTACAAGACAAAAAAAAATCAGTACAATGATGGTGTAACCTACCGATCGGTCGTTAGATCAGGATTATATCGCAAACGTTGAATGATGTAAAGGGGAATGATATGCATACTAAAGAAAGAATTAAAAAAGAGAGTTTAGAACTTTTTGCGTCATTAGGATATGAAGGCACGTCGATGGCGAACATCGCTGAGAATGTTGGGATTAAGAAACCCTCGCTATATGCGCATTATAAAAACAAAGAATCACTGTTCTTGGATTTGGTGATGGACATGTCAATGGATTACGTCAAGTTTATTGAGGAATCCCTCGACCAAGGGAACGTAGGAATTGAAAAGCAGCTCTACAAAGCTTTTCTAACGTATGTTCATGACTGGACCCAAGATGACGCAGGAAACCAATTTTACAGTCGTTTCCTACAATATCCACCTCAGCCGCTGGCAAAGCAGTTAACTGATACGTTAGGAGATACAGAGCGTAAGGTACGAAGCCTTTTAACTGAATTAATGAAAGACGGGCAAAAAAAAGGGAACCTGACGAATGAACTAGAAGCAGAGACTATGGCCTACACGTACTTTGCGCTTATTGAAGGGCTCGTCACAGAAGTTGTGTTTTACGCACCTGAAGACATTATGAAACAAGCAAAGAAATCTTGGGAAGTGTATTGGCGCGGAATTAAAGCATGAGGAGCTGTAGGAAATGATCCAATTTTTTAAAGCAAGAGGGATTTTTGTCAAACGGACAAAAGGTGAAATCGGCTCACGAGTAGAGCCAACCTATGCACTCATGTTTGTTAAAGATCGAAGCGATGTTGTCAAAATTGATGGCGTCCGGTACTTGTTTTTAGGTTTTGGAGAGGACACATATGAAACGGTTCAGGCTCTCAGCGAAAGGAGAGCGAAGGAAACGTTTCATTATGAGCCAACATCAATTGATGCGAGTGAAAAGTCCACGAAAAAGAAACGCTATTTGCTCGGCTTTCAACATGAACAAACTAGCGCCTTATCGGTAATTGAAACAGTTTTATCTGCATCGCAATTAAAGAAATTTGATCGTCTAACAAGCTACAGACCCGATTAGTTACTCGGGTTTGTAGCTTTTTTTCTACTCTTTCCTGCAAAAAGACCTTTCCTTAAAAGCTTAATGAAGAACCCTACAAGAAAGGCTGAAAGGATTGTTCCTTCACGAATGCCAACAAGTCCACCGAAAGAAATAAATGACAAGAGGATGCCAACACCGACAAGCCCCCAATCAAACGAAACTTTAACGGAACTAAATGGTTTATTTAAGCGATCCGCTAGCACTTTAACAATGGCTTCGCCTGCATTCATAATTGTTTTTGCTTCAATTTGTAACGTTACTCCTAAAGCGAGGAAGAGGCAACCAATGATTACGAGACTTAGCTTTTCTAGGTAAAAAGATGGGTGGATAAATGCTGTTATGAACATCCCGAAATCAATAAAGAGGCCAAGGAGCGGCGCAATTAAAAGTTGTAAATAGTGTAAAGGTGGAAACGTCGAGCCCAAAATTACTTTCTGTACAAGCACAAAAAAAGCGAGTAGGAGAAATGTGAACGTACCAATTGATAAAGGCAACGACAAACTTAATACGTATGGAACGCTTGATATTGGTGATGTCCCTAATTCCGATCGTGTGGTGAGGGCAATGCCTATGCCCATAAAAAATAGACCGAACGAAAAAAGAGCGTATCGGTTGAATGACTGCAAATAGATCCCTTCTTTATTCTAAGTATTGGCGGCTTTTTTGCCGAATTTTCTTTAAGGTTTGCACATACGTCTGAAGATCAGACTCGCTAATGTCGGCCACGATGTCTTGGTAAAATGCTTCTGTACCTGGAAGAATGCGTTCATATAAGGTAGAACCTCGTTCGGTCAGACTCACATAGTGGGAGCGTTTGTCTTCAGGATTGTTTCTTTTGACGATTATGGTCTTACGTTCTAATAGATCAACGATACGAGTTAGCGTGGCTTTATCTTTTTCAGAAACAGCGGCTAATTCCTTTTGGGGGAGATCTCCATGTGAATGGAGGCGCTTTATGACAGTCCATTGTTCAGGCGTAATTCCGTATGTTTTTAAATAGGCTGTAAACGCGCGAAACATGGTTCGGTGCGTCTGTGCGGTCATAAACCCAATTGACTCATCAAACGATTCAAACACAGCAACCGTGCCCCTTTTTAATTTAGTTTGTGCAACAACTATATCATCAAGGGAGCGGGGCTGTCAATTTAGTTCGTGTAACAACTATTATCGTTGATGATGTTTAAGTTGGAGCATGGAGACAAGCTTGCTATAATAAGTGAAGAATGTTTGATGGAGTACGGAGGTGTTTGTTATGGGGATTTACCGTAAAATTGGCTATGGGTTTATCTGTTTATTAATTCTAACGTTCTTAGTCAATTTTATTGCTTTGTTCGCTGGGGGTGCGTCAAACCCAGTATTTATGGGCTGGCTAATGGCGGTGTTAATGTCTTCAGCCGGACTAGCCATTTTCTTTCTATCTTTAGACCATTATCAAAAAACGGACAAAGAGAAAAAATCACAACGCGCTTTCCTATTTATGACGGTCATATCAGTCTTGTTTATTGGGTTAGCAGCATATGAGGTCATTGCGATTAACAACTATTAAGAACCGTTTTTGCGGTTCTTCTTTACTTTAATTATGAAGTAAAGTAAACTTTACGTATAGTTCGCTTTACATTTGAAGGTGAGATCGATGAAATCACACATAAAAGAAAAACGAAAAACATTACATTTAACACAAGAAGACATGGCGAAGCGATTACATGTTTCAAGACAAACCATCATTTCATTGGAAAATGGACGGTACAACCCATCTTTGATTTTAGCTCATAAGATTGCACAACTATTCGATTGTTCAATTGAAGAAATTTTTATTTTTGAGGGAGATGAGAATCTTGAGTAACGAAGGGTAAAACAAGCGCTCAGGGTGTCTCCTAGGCGCTTGTTGGTTTCTTTATTCTTCTTCAATTTTTTCGTATTCTTCATGCTTGATGACGGTGCGCTGTGTTTCATCTTCGCGACCAGTATAATCGTCAAACTCTACCGAGATGGTATTGTCATATATGTTAATGACGCGTGCTTTTTTATTTTTAAATTCTCCTTGTGTAACAACGACACGTCGTAAATTTTCTACTTTTGCTTCTTCTGGCATGGATATCTCTCCTTTTAGCTCACTTTTTAATTTTTTCCCGTATTTAAGATAAAGAAAACATGATTTGCTTTATTTCTAACATAGGATAGAAGGGAATTTCAAGAATTCTACCCCCTTCTTTTAAAATAATTTTTTCCAAATAAATCGGACATAGGAATGAAAATGAAATTGGTATTTGTTCCTGCAGAATTAAGTGTTAAACTAATCATACTTTACGAATGAAATGGAGCGATCATGGCGGTGTAAACCTTTCTTCTCATATCAGCTAAATAAAACTGAATATTGAGAAGGAGTGAATCGCATTGCGCTCAAAACCTTTTTTCCTATTAATGATCGGTCAAGGCAACAACAGTGCTGTGATGGTGCTGTATATTGTTGCGTTGATGCACATCATTTATCAACAATCGGGATCTGCGTTTGTAATGAGCATGGTTCCAGTTGTTATTACTTTTACTCGCTTTTTTTCTGGCTTACTCGCGCCTGTGCTGTTTACCTACTTTTCTCTCCCTCGCATCCTTTTTTACGCACAAGGTATAAAAGTTATCCTTTTTATTTGTTTATTTGTGGTGATCTTCTTTATGCCCGGTGCAGCAGTCTTTTTTGTGGTCAGCATGATTGCGTTATTAGATGGCGTCGCTGATCCGGCGAGTCAGTCGCTTTTACCACGTATTGTGGCCAAAACGGAGCTAATTAAGGCGAATAGTACAGCTTCTGTTATTTTTGAGACTGTTGGAGTAGGGTGTTGGGCGATTGGAGGGGTGCTGCTTGTCTTTGTAGGGGCAGAAGGCTTACTGCTTTTTGTAATCAGTTTTTCTACGATTGCGACTGTGGCGTTTTGGCTTATGCGTCATGAAGTGCCAAGTCTATTTGAAACGAACGATCCTCATTGGAAAAAATCGATGTTGGTTGGATGGAACGTCGTACTGCAGACAAAGTGGTTAAAACAAGTCATGCTTACGACGAGTCTCGATGCGGTCGCTGGTGTAGTCTGGATGGCTGCTGCTGTCTATCTATTTGTTGAAGAAGTGTTACAAGTATCCGAGGCTTGGTGGGGATGGATCAATGCTAGTTTCTTTATTGGTCTGATTGTGACCGGGTTCTTTCTTTATAAACGAGCTCATATGTTCGAGAAACAGACGTCGCGGCTGCTGCAAATTGGATTTGCTGGAGGCGCAGTTGTAACCGCGTTTTTTGCACTGAACATGATTCCAGTTGTTGCCCTCGTATTATCGATCGGAGTCGGGATGTTTGAACAGGTAAGAGGTGTAGGATTAAATACCATTCTCCAACAGCACATAGAAGCGAAAAAGCTCCCTTACGTCTATGCAGTCCAAGCTTCACTTTCCACATTATCATTTGGAATGGGAGCGCTACTCGTTGGCGTTGTTGCGGAGGCGTTTGATATAAGAATTGTTTATGGGTTATCTGCGCTATTCCTACTGCTCTGTTTCTTTTCATGGATGAAGATAAAAGTGAAATAAGTAAGCTGTGTGTGAACAACAGGAGGCATGACCATGGGGAAAATACACATTAAAGCAGGTGACTCCGTTTCGCTTGTGACGGAAGCAATCCAGTGGAGCGTTTTCGAATTGGAAGCAGCTCAATTATATGAACTTGTGCTAGAAAGACAAGTCGTACAGGGGAGAAATCCATACACGCTTCAAGCAAAAGCGCTTTTCCGTGCGGATGAAAATGGGCAAATTCAACCAGCTGAAGTGGCGCCATTAAAGGGAAGCTATTCAGAAGCTGATTCAATGGGTCTGTTTTGGTCAATGGGAAAAAAAGACACAGAAGCAAAAGCGCCGCCCCTCGATCATGCAAATAAAGTTGATCCGCGCTGTTATACGCTGACGTTAGTTCAAGCAGGAGTAAGACTTGATTCGGTCTTACTCCAACGTCATTGGTATCCAGAACAGATTAAACGACAACCGGTTCATGATGCTGGTCTGATCGGAACGTATTTTTTTGAAGAAGGCATCAGCAAACCAACTATTATTGTGGTTGGCGGGTCAGAGGGCGGTGTGTACGAATATGCTGCAGCTGCCCTTGCTTCAGAAGGATTTCATACATTTGCCCTCGGTTATTTTGGTGTGGAAGGTAAACCAAATCGGCTTGAAGGGATCGACCTTTCTATTGTGGACCAGGCAGTGAAATGGATAAATCAGAGGGAAGAAACGACCGAGAAGATCGGCATACATGGAACCTCCCGTGGAGGCGAATTCGCGCTTTGGTCCAGTGTTTATGTAGACGACGTTGCAGCGTGTGTAGCGTTAAATGGGATGAGGTATTCCATGTCGGCTATTGTGCCATGGTCTTCTGATGAGTGCCTGCCACCAGCATGGCTTTACAACGGTCAAACGCTTCCTTATTTAACACCAAAAAATCCAGTTGAAACAGCGTTATTGTGCAAACGGCTTTTTTCTGAAGGGAAAAATCCTTTTAAAATTTGGTACGACGCGCTTTACGAGCATTCATATGCGTACCCTCAGGCGAAAATACCGATCGAACGCACAAACAAGCCAACACTACTGTTAGCTGGAAGAGACGATGGAATGTTTTCGGCTGAACAAATGAATGATGTAGAACAAAAATCGCATATTCACCAACAGCTCTTTGCTGAAGCTGGTCACGAAATGGGTATTCCGTATCTACCTATTTCCGCTACAGTGTTTCAAGGTGGTAGAAGAAGAGAAACGGCAAAAGCGAGTATCGCGTCATGGAAAACAACCGTGCAATTTTTTCATACACATTTAAAAAATGAACCGTAAGAGCAGTTTGATTTGCAGCTGCTTTTACGGTTTTTTTAGTGGTGACAAGCCAGATTCAATTAATGCGTCTACCAACGTTTGATAGCCAGCATCATTCGGTTGCTCATGATCGGTTGCAAGCAACGTGTCTGTGTTCGTTTGAAAAGCATCATAGGCATTAATAATCTTAACCTGTTTGTACGTTTCTAACTTCATTAATTTTTGATTGTAGCGGCGAATGACTTCATCGAGTAAATCAGCTTCAGGATACGGATTATATAAATTGAAAATTCGGATAAAGTAATGTTGACGTGCATGTTCTTTTATTTCAACAATGTATCGAATTAATGCTTCTAGTGCTTGATACGTAAGCGCGTCCGTTTGTGAAAGAGTACGATCCGATTTAGTAAGCTTGGCGATTTCAAACGCATCAAGAAAATCATTTCTACCGATTGTGATCGTGATAACGGTTGCGTCATAAATGGTTTGTTCATATTGATAATTCGATGCAAACCAGTATAGCTGGCGTGCAGTTGCCGTGTTCTGAACAAGTGTTTTAAGCTGGATGGGCTCTCTTAATTCCGTCTTTAAATGTCGTAAATAAGGGAGAACAAAACCTTGAGCGTCTTCCGATTGGCTAGAAGACCCTTCCGCTGTTGTAAGTGAATCCCCTATGGCTAGATACGTATGCATGAGGGTTCGATTCACCTCCTTTCTATAGTTTACTCTATAGAAGGAAAGAGGCAACGGCCATTGTCCTTAATTAAGCAGAGATGTGAAAATAAAAGCAGAGCCAAGGGATGAGGGCCGCTCTTCTTAATCTACAGTATGTTTGCCAATCATTACGCCAGCTTGAAAGATAAGTGTGATCATGATGAGGAAATAAAGAACTTGAATAAAGGGAGCAGCAGACCAGACGCCAAGTAGGTGCATAAGATTTAAGATAATAAATAACACAGTAGGAACGAATAGTATCATTCGACGTGTAGACATGTTGGTTCCACCTCAATCGTTGGTAGGATGTAAGAAAAGGCTACCACAAAACCTACTTCGCTAGAAAGCCTTTCCAACAAAACAGCTGGGTTAGTAGATGCTTGCAAGTTGTTTTCTATTAATAATTTCTAGGTTTTTATCATAATAGTAAGGAAACATCCCCTTGATGACTACATTTAAGAAGAAAGGTCGTCGTCATATGTCAAAGAGATCTATTGTTCTTCTAATTGGTACGATTGGCCTCATTGTTGCAGGTTATTTCATTCTACCAGTCTCTCTTCCCCTCATCGTCGCGTTTATTACTGCCATTTGCTTAGCTCCTTTTGTCCGACTCTGTATAAAGTATGTAAAGGTGAATCGGATGATTGCTGTTTTGCTTGTATTTGCTGCATTCCTTGTGTTTTTACTTGGGATAGGATATCTTCTTATAACCGTTGTAATTGCTCAAGGAACGTTGTTTTTAGAGCGGTTGCCGACGTATATCACAAACATCAATGAAGCGTGGAATGGTTGGTTAATTTCATTGGAAGCATTATCAGAACAATTTCCACAAGAGATGATTGTCGCGATTAATAGCGAGACGACACATTTGCTAGATAATTTACGTACAAGCGTGAGTCAAATTGATGTTATTGGCATTTCAACAAGTGTGATGGCAAGTATACCTGGGTATTTTATTTCATTTCTCGTTTTTATTATCGCATTATTTCTCTTTTTATTAGAACTTCCACGTATTCAAGCGGGATTCTACCACTATTTAACGAGTGAAACGAAGCAAAAAGTCCATTATATGCTGCAGCGATTTTCTGGCGTCATAATCGGCTTTTTAAAAGCGCAATTTATTGTGAGTATCCCTATATTTCTCGTATCGTTAATTGGCTTATTTATTATTGTTCCTGAGGTTGCGCTAATCATGGCTCTTATTATTTGGATCATTGATTTTATCCCGTTAATAGGGTCGATTGTTATTCTAGCACCGTGGGCTATTTATCAAATGTTTATGGGGCAGATGACTTTAGGCATACAGCTTCTCGTTCTAGCAGCTGTTTTGCTTATTATCCGAAGAACAGTAGAGCCGAAAGTGATGGGCACACACATTGGTTTGTCGCCGTTGTTAACGCTCATTTCCATGTACTTAGGTGCTCGTTTGTTGGGTGTAATGGGTTTATTTCTTGGACCGTTACTTGTGATTGCGTTTACATCAGCTAAAGAGGCTGGGATGATTCGAATGAAAGGCAAAATATAAGGAGTAAAGCGTGGATAGGACGCTTTACTCCTTTTTACTTATCCTGTAATGACGTTTCCTTTTTTGTATTGAATGGTCGATGATTCTGTTTTTGCAAGGGCAAAAGCAAGAGTGACTGGACCGATTCGACCTGCGAACATGAGCATCATGATGATCCATTTCCCAGGTTCACTTAAATTCGCGGTGATTCCCATCGACAAACCAACCGTACCAAAAGCAGATACTGCTTCAAATAGCGTGGCTAAAAACGGCGTTTGTTCAGTAATTGTAAGAAGAAAGACACAGCCGAAAACGAGTAATGCGCTTATCGTTGTAATGGCTAACGCTCGATGAATAATCGAGCTAGAAATGGTTTCTTGAAAAGCCACGGCTTCTTTTCTGCCTTTTAAATACGTGTACATCGCAATAAGAATGACTAGGAACGTCGTTAATTTGATGCCACTACCTGTTGAGGCACTTCCGGCGCCTATAAACATGAGCAAGATCATAAAGAGGAGACTTCCTTCATTCATTGAGCCAATATCAATGGAATTAAAACCTGCTGTTCGCGGTGTCACTGCTTGAAAATAAGACGCCCATAGTTGATCGGTTAATGAAAACGTACCAATGGTGGCGGGATTTTGATACTCTAACAAAAAGATCACAAGCATCGCAATGCTATTGACAATAAGTGTTCCAACAAGCATAAGCTTTGTATGCAGCTGCAGCTTTCGAAACGATTTACGCTTCAAGATATCGGCCAGCACAACAAAGCCAATTCCACCAATAATAAATAAGCACGTAATCACGAGATTCACAAGCGGGTCACCGACATAGCCTGATAAACTGTCAGCCCATGTGGAGAAGCCTGCGTTGTTAAACGCTGAGATGGCGTGAAACGTACTAACGAATAGACCTTCTTGCCAGCCGTATTCAGGTACCCAGCGAATGGCGAGCAGCATGATTGCGATGGCTTCAACGGTAAACGTGAAGATGACAATAAGCTTTACTAGGGAAACCATACCGCCAATGGTAGGTTGGTTAAACGATTCTTGAACAAGCAGTCGACTTGTAAGACCGATCTTTTTCCCTAAAAGAAGCGCAATGACAACTGCAAAGGTCATTAAGCCAAGCCCACCAACTTGCATGAGCATCATGAGCACAACCTGACCGAATGTTGTGAAGAAGCTCCCTGTATCAACAACAACCAATCCTGTCACCGTCGTAGCAGATGTCGCAGTGAATAAAGCATCTGTCCATGAAAGCGACCCTTCAGAGGCAATCGGCAGTTTAAGAGAAATCGTACCAATTAGAATGACAAAGAGAAAACCAAACGCTAGCACTTGAGGCGGGTTTACTTTCATCAAATGGATGTGTTTCACGCAAATTCCGCCTCTTGGAAACGAGCGATATCTTCGTCTCTACCAAGAACAATCAATAAATCCCCTTCAAAAATAGTGTCGTCTACCATTGGTGTAATGTTTAAATCATCTTTTGTTTGTAAAGCGACTAAATTAAGCTGATAGCGTTGTTTAAATGCCAATTCACCGATCGTTTTTTTTGCAATTTGTCGATCCGCTACAAGCTCCGCAATGCTATATTGATTGGACAATGCAATGCGGTCCACAAATGAGGAAGAAACCATATTCTGAGCGATGCGGACACCCATATCCACTTCGGGTAAGACAATATGATCGATGCTTAGCCGTTCAAGTAGTAATCGATGATGTGGGGTTTCTGCTTTTGCCCAAACGGTCGGTACATCAAATTCCTTTAAGTTTACTGCGGCTAAAATACTCGCTTGAATACTTGAGCCAATCGCAACGACACCAATGTCAAACTGATTTAATCCTAACGTTTTTAAATCACGTTCTTCTGTAGCATCTAAACAAACGCTCTGAGAAACGATGTCGCGAACATCCTCCACTTTATGAATGTTGCGATCAACCGCTAAAACTTCATGTCCAAGGCGAATAAGCTCTTCGCAAATGCTTTTTCCAAACGTTCCTAATCCAATAACGATACATGACTTTTTTGCGTGTCGCATGGGTTTCTTCCTTTCGAATGTCTTTCATCATGAGCAGTCGTACTTTGCGATGTGGCCACATCAACGTAGCAAATTAAAGAATAACGTCTTGATTCTAGCCAACAACTTACGCCTCAAAATCATGAAAGTCAAACCTTTTTTTATTTACAAAAAAAGAATAAAAAAGTTCCTTCATATTTATAAGATACGCACCGAGAGACAGGAAAAAAACAAGTATTGACAATGAATTTGGAAACCACTATGATCTCCTATATTAGAGCGAATAGGATGCAGGGGAGATGCAGATGTTGAATCGCATACCGAAATTAATTAAGTTTCCTGAAGAAATTGTTCGAAGGGTAAAAAACTATCAAAACGAACAAAATATATCGACCTTTTCTAAAGCGGTCTATCAGCTCATTGAAAAAGGATTAAATAAGAAAGAACACTCGAAATAACGGCGTGTTTTTTTACATATAAATGTAATCGCTATCGTGGGGTGGTGGGGTGTAAATGACTGTAGATGAATGTGCAAAAACGATTGTAGCTGATCGGTTTCCTTCGTGTGATCTTGCTTTACTTGCAGGCAGTGTATCAAGAAATGAACAAACCGCTACATCTGATTTAGACATTGTTGTGTTTGATCAAAGTGTCACTTCGTCGTTTCGAGAGTCGTTTTACGAGGGCAATTGGCCAATTGAGCTATTTGTTCACTCTTTTACGTCTTATCGGACCATTTTTACAGCGGATCAAGAGAACGGTATTCCTTCCATGCCACGAATGGTTGCGCAGGGACGTGTTCTTATTGAGGAAAATCGCCCGTTTTATCAACAAATTAAAACAGAAGCCCAGGCGATATTGTCGGAAGGGCCGCCGCCATGGTCAACGCAAACTCAAGTGGAAAAGCGCTATTTTTTAACAGATACGCTGGATGATTTACGAGGGGCAACGAGGAATGAAGAATTATGGTTTATTGTGAATCATTTAATGGAACAGCTAGGAGAATTTGTTCTACGAATGAATCAGCAATGGATGGGGCGCTCAAAATGGCTCTATCGAAGTTTGCAGGCATATGATTCAGACTATGCGAAATGTTTCTTTCATTCCTTTCAGCACTTCTATCAAACAGGAGATGTGAAAAAGGTAGTCGCACTCGTTGAGCAAGCACTTGAAGATACTGGTGGACCGATGTTTGCTGGATTCTCAATTGGAAAAACTTAATGAAATCGTGAACAGGAATCTCCTTAATAAAGTGGAATGGGTAAAAAGGTTGTTTTAAGGGGGGAATGTGATGATTCGATTGGCACAACTCGAAGATGCTCAAGGCATCGCCACAGTTCATGTGCATGCGTGGCTGACCACTTACACGGGAATTATAAAAGAAGAGATTCTGGCACGAATGAGTATTGAAGGTCGTACGACACTGTGGAAGCGGCATTTAAATGACCGTGAACAGCTCATTTATGTCTATGAACAGAATGAAGATGTTGTCGGCTTTGCGAGTGCCACGAAGTCAACGGCTAACGTGCTAACGCTATATATTCTAAAAGACTATCAAGGAAAAGGCGGAGGAAAAGCACGACTTAAGGCTTTGTTTAAAGATCTAGTGGATCTCAATCATCAAGAAGCTTCTGTTGCTGTTTTAGAAGCAAATAACAGTAAATTATTTTACGAGAAAATGGGAGCAAGTTTGAAAAAGAGAACCGACGTGCCTGAGTATGGTGCAGGAAATGTGCTGCTTACTTATACATGGAATGAGTTAACGAAAGCGTGAGAGGCGCTTTCGTTTTTTCAATTGGCTACCTGAAGTAGAACCACACCGAGTGAAATCAACAGTAGCGATACATATTTTAACCACCCTCTTGATTCTTTTAAAAATAAAATGCCAATTAAGGCCACGAGGAGAATGGTTGTACCAGACCAAACCGCATAAGCAACGCCGACTTCCATGTATTGAATTGAAAAGGTCAAAGCGATCGTCACAACAATATACGAAAGAACAGCTAAAACAGTAGGTGCTGTTTCTTTAAATCCTCGAGACAGCTTCATAAATAAGTTACCAATAACAGAAAAGAGTATCGCCGTTCCTAAAAAAATATAGCCCACTACACGACACTCCTTTTTTGGTGGAAATGATTGTGGAGATTTAAAAGTACAACACCAACGATTACGAAAATCATTCCAAGCGCTT
Organism: Shouchella sp. JSM 1781072; assembly: GCF_041949915.1. Classification (NCBI taxonomy): domain Bacteria; kingdom Bacillati; phylum Bacillota; class Bacilli; order Caryophanales; family Bacillaceae; genus Shouchella; species Shouchella sp. JSM 1781072. The sequence continues at coordinate 482,834 of NZ_JBHFQE010000003.1, read as the reverse complement.
TCAATAATGAGACAGATTCATTTAAAAACAAAATACCTAATAAGACAACAGCAAATGTGCCTAAACCAGACCATAGGGCATTCACTAATCCAACTTCTAGCTCTTTAAGGAGATAAATGCATAAAACAAGTGCGGTTAAATAGCAGATGAAAACCATGATAGATGGTAACCATTGAGTGAATCCATTTGATTGATTCATAAACATTGTACCCAACACTTCAATTCCAATGGCAAGAAAGAGTAAGATCACGTTTTTCATGTCAGCACTCCTTTCTATTCTTACCCTATCATTGAAAGTAGGAATTGTCAGAAATAAACGATTGGAAAAGGGTTAAAAACAGAAGAACCACATAAATATAGATGAAGGCTATTAACTTGGAGAGGTGTGTTCAAATGAATCATCAAGAGGGAAGCCATCAGACTTTTCCCCCGCCACATGGGTCGTATCGTGATTTACATAAATGGGACCAGGATCAGCCCGCAAGGTTACATTCTCAAACAGTCGGCAAACGAGGACCTATTCTCAAGCAAGACAACATTGAGCACGAAACGCTTCAAACCTTTATCCATGAAAAGATTACCGAGCGACCTGTTCATGTTAAAGGGTCTGGTGCTTTTGGTTATTTTGAAACGTATTATTCCATGTCACCCTATACATCTCTGTCATTTATGCAACAGCCTGGAACACAGGTGCCTGTGTTCGTTCGGTTTTCCTTGGCGGTAAGTACAAAAGGAACGCCAGACACGTCAAGAAATGTTCGGGGTTTTTCAACGAAATTTTATACGAATGAAGGGATTTATGATTTAGTCTGCAACCATATCCCTGTGTTTTCCGTAAGGGATACAATTCGTTTCCCGGAAGCAATTAAAGCATTTTTGCCTTCACCGAAAAACAATCTCATTGATCCCGATCGTTTTTGGAGCTTTGTGGCGCGTGCGCCTGAATCCCTTCATTTTGTCTTACGCGTTTACTCCAACATGGGAACAGTGAAGAGCTTGCGCCACATACCAGGACATAGCGTCAATACATATGTGTGGAAAAACAATCAAGGAGAACGTCGCTACATTAAGCTTGCTTGGTTTCCGTTTGCTGGAGAACAATATATTCGCAATCAAGAAGCAGTGACATTAGCTGGAGAGCAACCTGATAGTGCCGGTCAAGATTTATACGATACAATTGCAGGTGGCGGAGTCGTAGAATACGGATTATACGTTCAAGTCATGGATATGGAGGCGGCGGACCAGTTGCCCTATGATCCGCTAGACGACACAAAAATTTGGGATGAGAAGCAGTTTCCGTTCATGCCCATTGGAAAAATGACATTAAATAAAAATCCAGATAACTATATGGAGCAAGTAGAAAAAGCAGCTTTTTCTACTAGTCATTTGCTCGATGGTGTAGAGCTCTCAGATGATAAGATGCTCCAAGGGAGAGCGAATATTTATTGGGACTCTCAGCGTTATCGAATTGGTCCGGAATTTCGTAAAGTCCCTGTGAATCATCAAAAAGATTGGTCACCGGGAAATCTCGTAACGAGTGGCGATGGTCGTTATGTAGAAGGCGTTTTGCAACGTTCGGATTTAGAAAAGCAAGATGATTATGCTCAACCGCGCATGTTCTATGAAGCATTACCACCTCAAGAAAAAGCTGATTTGGTGGACAATATCGGGTCTCAACTTAAAAGTGTGGCAGGAGATGTTCAGACCGTTGTAATCAATGAGTTGAATAAAGTGTCAACGGACTTAGCCAATCGAATAAAGAATGCGATGCAAGCATAAACACAAGTTAAATACTTGTGTTTTTTTTCGTCTCATTTACGGGTAAACTATACATAGATCAAAAAAAGTGAGGGCAAAGAATGACAGCAAGAATATACGTCATGAGTATGATTCTTATTGTACTAACGTTAACAGGATGCAGTGGTCAGGCTCTAGATCAATATGAATGGGCTTCATTCCCTGAATACATGACGGTTAACGAGGAAATTCAGGGCAATGAGTACGAAGTCAACATTGATACGGATAATGATGGAACCCGAGTGATTTTATTTATTGATGAGCAAGGGATTGAACAATATAAAAGTGTATTTATAAAATCAGAGCAACGGGTTATTATTGTTGATCTGCAGACAGACGAAGAAATTCATAATGAACGTTTATAAAATGAACGCTTTCCCGTTTCATCGGGGTATAGGAGAAATCTAGCGTACCCAGTTGGAACGGATAGTCTGCTTTAAGTATTAATGGTTCATGTAAATAAGGTGCTAATTCAAACTAACTTGACTAAATTTTATAATTATTACAATTTATGTTACACTGGAGGTAAGAAAAGGAGAGGATTTATATGTTTGACATGATGAATTGGGGAACAGCCATTTTTCAAGTTCTAACGTTTGTCGTTCTCTTTGGACTGGGCGGACTTGTCGTGACATTTCTGATTTCAGGAATTCGTTATTTTAATCGCAAGCAATCGTAAAGAAAGAATCTCCGTGATCAACCATGGAGATTCTATTTTTTTAATGCAAATTAGTCTACGCGCTTCTGCGTAAGTGGCTGTAGATCCTCTTCTGAAACCCACTTAAAGTTCTCGATCTCTTCTTTGGAGGTAGAAATAAAATCAACCATGTATACAGTGGTCTCTTGGTGATCAACAATTTGGACATTCGCACCATTTAAGTCTGGAAGAGCATCAGGATCCACTTGAACCAACTCACCGTTTTTAAACGGTTCATCGCGAAATTCTAGAAATTCTTCCGCAAGTACCCATTTATAAGTCATCTGATCAGACCCGTCTGCCAGCGTATATTGAATTTCATAAGCGGTTGTATCGTAAGCACCTTTAATGGTGGCAACGGCATACTGCATACCTGGTAACTCATCGGACTTGATTATTGCTTTTGAACCAATAGGAAATGCAGGTTCGTCCGCAACGGCAAGTTGTTCTGGTACACGATCGGTATAATGGTAACCGACGTCACCAACATCGCGCCGGTCTGACGGCTGATGAAGGGATTGGAACTGATCTGTATGTTCTTTAAGCGGGTGAGGCTTTCCACCATTTTGATGAACGCCACAACCAGAAAAAAGAATGACACCGACACTGAAGATGATCGTTTGTCTTATCAATCGTTTTGTGAGCACATGCTCATCTCCTTCCTACTATTTTCCTTAGATTCTCCATTCTAGAAAAAAGCATGCTCTTTTTTTAAAGAAAGCAATATAGATCAAAAAGAAAGAATAGTTGAGGTGTAAGATATAGATATATGGAGGTGAAGTAATGTCCAATTTTTCACAGGTTTGTATTGAGGATATAGAAAAGCGAATAAAAGAGTCTTTGAATATTAAATTGATGGCGAACAGGCTCGGTTATTCCCCATTCCATTTTCAAAAGAAATTTCAACAAACGTTTCAAATGACAGTTAATGAGTATGTCCGGAAAAGGCGATTGGCTCAAGCCTCGTATTTACTGATTCATACACGAAAGAGAATTCTTGATATTGCTTTACTTATAGGTTTTGACAGCCAAGAAGCATTTACAAGAGCATTTAAAAAAGTGTATGGATTACCACCTGGACGATATCGTTCTTTACTAAACCATATTAGAAAAGAGGACAGAACAATGGAAGTAACGCCAATTAAAGGATGGATTCTTGCTGGGGATGAACCTCAAAATTATGAAGTAGGGCTAGACACAAAAAATGTTCATCAAGGTAAACAGTCGGCTTACATCAAAGCAAATACTGTAAAGCTAAATGGTGGATTTGTAACGTTAATGCAGCAATTTAGAGCTGAAAAATATCGTGGGAAACGTATGAAACTATCTGGATTTATAAAAACAAATGGAATTGAAGAATATTGTGGTCTCTGGATGCGAGTTGAGAACAAGCAATTAGACGTACTGCAATTTGATAATATGTTTAATCGGAAGATTTCAGGTGATACGGACTGGAATATTTATAGTGTGGTGCTAGATATACCTGAAGAGAGTGAATTAATTGCATTCGGCTTAAATCTATCTGGTCCAGGTCAAGCTTGGTTAGGGAGCCTATCGTTTCAAGAAGCAAGTAAGCTTGTACCGACAACAAATTTAAATTGGCATTCAGAAATAAAATTGGAACCCCAAAATCTCTCTTTTGATGATTAAAGATACCAGAGAACACGCGCATTTTAGTAGCCGTGTTTCTTTTTAGTTAACATTATCCATTTGCTACAAAAGTCTTTCGCATAAATGGAAAAGAAAAGGTAAACTGTAAAACGAGTGTACAATTGGGATGGAAAGGGTATTCATGATAAGGCTAGGAGGTGTAGGGGTTGCATACGCTGGAGGAAGACGTTAGAAAGTTGATTAAATTAAAAGAAGCAGGAAGGTTTATTTCTGTTTCCAAGCAATCTCCATTAATAAAGTCGTTTGCAAAAATTGAATTTGATCATAATGGACATGTCGATTTACATACAGTTGATACAGTCATTCGTTCCTTAATTCATACACTAAAAAAGAATGGACAAATAACGTAAAAAGTATAGTCAGATAATTTAAATTAGAGTAAGATGATAAAAAAGTGGAGTGGCGAGGATGGATCGTAATCATGCGATGATTGTTGTATCTAGAAATGTCCGTGCAATTAGAAAAGAAAGCCAGCTATCGGAAAATCAGTTAGCAAATGCGCTTGGAATAACAAAAAAGATTGTCGCCCAACTTGAATCTGGTCAAACCCGAGCCGACTGGACACTTGTGTGCGCTATTTGTGCGATTTTTCAAGAGAGTGAAGTGCTGGAACGGTTATTTGGTGGAGATCCTCTAGAAGTTATTAAGTTGCTAAGTGATGAGCAAGAAAAGATTATTCGTTCGAAAACAAAAGGCGGTAAAATTTGGTGGAAAAATATAAAATCACTTGGGAGATACAAGCTCCAACAAAATGTGATTAGTCAGCACTATCGAATTATAGATGATTTGGATTACCGTCTAAAAAGTACATTTAATAAGGAAACAGCGTTTGAAACATTAGATCAACTGGCAAAAGATCGCTTTGAGAAAAGATAACCTGCACGGAGGATACGAAGTCAGAAAATTAGATCAGGAAAGTTATGACTGCAAAATTTATGTCACACTGTGGTATAGTAAGATTTAGCTATTAAAAGAATTAAAATGCAGGAGAAGATATAAAAATGATCAAATCCAAAGACTATTTAAAACCAATTACCGATGTAATTTTGGATGAAAAGGTTTCACTCGCGAGTATGCCTCCGTCATATGATCATATGGATGAAGCGACATTAATTTCGAAGCTTAAGCCGTGGAGACATGAGCTAATTGAAGTTTATGCAAACTCATTTTTAAAGGATAAAGAAGACTCTGAGAAAGCGATAGAAAAGTGGGGTGAAGCTGTTGCAGGCTTGCTTGTTTCACTCGACCTAGATTTAGATGTCGCGTTAACAGAGATTACGTATTACCGTGATCGTATCGGCGAAATTGTTAAAAATGAAGCCGAAAAAGAAGGATTTACGTTTAATCATTTGTATGACGTGATTTCGAAATTCAACCAAATTGTTGATTTGGCAACTCAGAAAGTCAGTCAAACCTATATGAGGGATTTCGCAAACAATATTGAAGTGGCGAAATATGCAATTGATGAGTTATCGGTCCCGCTTGTTCAATTAACAGACGAGGTTGGGATTATTCCAATTATCGGTGAAATTGATACAAAACGAGCGCAATATTTGATGACGAATGCTTTAGATAAAGGCTCTCAATTGGGCCTTAAGTATATCATCCTTGATTTATCTGGTGTGAGTGTCATTGATACGATGGTTGCTGCACAAATTTTTAAAGTGGTCGATGCGTTAAAGCTTGTTGGCATCGAAACAATGATTAGTGGCGTCCGTCCTGAAATTGCACAAACAATGGTTTCACTTGGAATAAAAGTTGATTTAAAAATATATACGTCGTTAAAACAAGCATTTGGTACAGTTTCAATTGGCCAATAAGTTTGTGAAAAAGATAGGGTAAAAAGATGAAGAATACGCTGATATCTTCGTTTTTTGCCCTTTTTTTGATGTGGATGAATCTCGTAGTATGAATGTAGTAGTTCATAGTAGCATTGAACGAGGATCGTGAACTTGAATGCTCGAATAAAAAGCAACTATCATTTTGATGCAAACAGTGCTTAGTGGCGCTGTTTTTTTGTTAGAAAGGGATTAATAACACAGACATTCCCCTATGCATACAGTTATTATAGAAGATTAATGTAGGGGTTGTGTATCATGGGGGATTTATTTAGAAAACCTAAAAAGTGCTTTGGTGGTATTCAGTTTTTTTCACGGACGGTTACAAATGGCGGTGCATCTTTTTGTGCGGATGGCGTCACAGGAGTAACTGGTATTACGGGGGTTACAGGTGCGACAGGTGAAACTGGACCTAGAGGTGAAACAGGACCTACAGGTTCAACTGGAATGACTGGAGCAACGGGAATTGGTTTGCAATCTTTGGAGCCATTTGATATAAGAAGATCATTTGAATACCAGTTTGGGCAAATTGTTACATTCGAAGGCAGTACGTATATGGTGAACACGAATAATCCAATTGGGCTTCCTAACGAATCAAATGAGTATACGCTCATCGCGGAGGCTGGCTCGATCGGACCGACTGGTGCCCAAGGCCCAACGGGAGTTACAGGATTTAATGGTCCGACAGGGAATACAGGCGTAACTGGAATTACAGGAGCTGCAGGAGTAACGGGATCTACAGGAGTAACGGGAGCTACAGGTGTCACTGGAATTCAGGGAGTGACGGGGTTGACTGGAGCTACAGGAAACACTGGAATAACAGGAATCACAGGAGCCCAAGGTCCGACCGGAGTCACTGGCGCACAAGGTTCAACGGGGGCTAGGGGAACTACAGGGGCTACAGGAATTCAGGGTGTTACGGGATCAACGGGGGCCACAGGAATTCAAGGATTAACAGGAGCAACCGGAGCGACGGGAGAGCAAGGAGTAACAGGATCAACTGGATCAACAGGAGTCCAAGGAGTGACGGGACCAATTGGAGCAACAGGAGTCCAAGGAATAACAGGTCCGACCGGAGCAACAGGAATACAAGGAGTAACAGGATCAACCGGAGCAACAGGAATAACTGGTTTTCAGGGATCAACTGGGAACACTGGGATTACAGGGGCTACAGGACCTACAGGAATCCAAGGGCCGACGGGTTTAACAGGTGCACAGGGACCAACCGGGTTAACAGGAGCCCAAGGAATGATGGGTCCAACTGGATCAACAGGAGTCCAAGGAATAACAGGTCCGACCGGAGCAACAGGAATACAAGGAGTAACGGGACCAACTGGAGCAACAGGAGTCCAAGGAGTAACAGGACCAACCGGGTTAACAGGAGCCCAAGGAATGACGGGTCCAACTGGATCAACAGGAGTCCAAGGAGTGACGGGACCAATTGGAGCAACAGGAGTCCAAGGAATAACAGGTCCGACCGGAGCAACAGGAGTCCAAGGAATAACAGGTCCGACCGGAGCAACAGGAATACAAGGAGTAACAGGATCAACCGGAGCAACAGGTGTCCAAGGAGTAACGGGACCAACTGGAGCAACAGGAGTCCAAGGAATAACAGGACCAACTGGAGCAACAGGAATAACGGGGAATACAGGATCAATTGGAATCACAGGTCCTACAGGTTTTCAAGGAGCAACGGGAGCTCAAGGGCCAACTGGTCCTACCGGAATAACGGGAGCTCAAGGAGTAACAGGATCAACAGGAACAACTGGTTTTCAGGGATCAACTGGGAACACTGGGATTACAGGGGCTACAGGACCTACAGGAATCCAAGGGCCGACGGGTTTAACAGGTGCACAGGGACCAACTGGGAACACAGGAGCGACAGGTGTTACTGGAATTCAGGGTGTTACAGGGTTGACTGGTTCTACAGGAAGTACAGGAGCCACTGGAATAACAGGAGCTACAGGTGTTACAGGAGTTCAGGGTAACACAGGTTTTACAGGTGCAACGGGAGCTCAAGGTTCAACCGGGGCTACAGGGAGCATGGGTGTCCAGGGTCCAACTGGAAGTACAGGAATAACGGGTAACACAGGTTCGACGGGTGCTACAGGAATCCAAGGTCTGACCGGAATCACTGGAGTACAAGGTTCAACCGGGGCTACAGGAAGCACTGGTTCTCAAGGGCCAACGGGAGCCCAAGGACCTATAGGAATAACAGGTCCGACTGGACTAACGGGAGCGCAAGGAATAACAGGCCCAACCGGGTTAACGGGAGCCCAAGGACCTATAGGGATTACAGGTCCGACTGGATTAACGGGAGCGCAAGGAATAACAGGCCCAACTGGATCAACCGGAGTCCAAGGAGTAACAGGACCAACCGGGTTAACAGGTGCCCAAGGAGTAACAGGATCAACGGGGGCAACAGGAGTACAGGGAGTAACAGGACCAACTGGAGTGACAGGTGCCCAAGGAGTAATAGGACCAACTGGAGTGACAGGTGCCCAAGGAGTAACAGGATCAACGGGGGCAACAGGAGTGCAAGGAGTAACAGGACCAACCGGGTTAACAGGAACGCAAGGAATGACGGGCCCAACTGGTGCTACAGGAATTCAAGGAGTGACGGGACCAACTGGAGCAACAGGAGTCCAAGGAATAACAGGCCCGACAGGCGCAACTGGAATTCAGGGAGTGACAGGACCAACTGGAGCAACAGGTTTTCAGGGACTAAGTGGGAACACAGGGGCTACAGGAAGCACTGGTTCTCAAGGACCAACGGGAGCCCAAGGACCTATAGGGATTACAGGTCCTACTGGATTAACGGGAGCGCAAGGTATAACGGGGAATACAGGATCAACAGGAACAACAGGTTTTCAGGGACCAACTGGGAATACTGGGGTTACAGGAATTACGGGAACTACAGGCTCTACTGGTGCTCAAGGAGTAACAGGATTCACTGGAGTTCAGGGTAACACAGGTTTGACAGGAGCTACAGGAATTCAAGGCCCGACAGGCGCAACTGGAATAACTGGGCCTATAGGAGCAACAGGTGTTACTGGAATTCAGGGTGTTACGGGTTTAACTGGTCCTACAGGAATAACGGGAGCTCAAGGAATAACAGGGCCGAACGGAGCAACAGGAATTACTGGAATTCAGGGTGTTACAGGGTTGACTGGTCCTACAGGAAGTACAGGAGCCACTGGAATAACAGGAACTACAGGTTTTCAGGGACCAACTGGGAATACTGGAATAACAGGAATTACGGGAACTGCAGGTTCTACTGGTGCTCAAGGAGTAACAGGCCCAACTGGAGCAACGGGAGCGCAAGGGCCCACAGGGATCACAGGTTTAACTGGCTTAACAGGAACAACAGGTCCTACTGGACTAATGGGAGCGCAAGGTATAACGGGGAATACAGGACCAATCGGAATAACAGGGGCACAAGGTCTGACCGGAGTCACTGGCGCACAAGGTTCAACCGGGGCTACGGGAACTACAGGAGTTACTGGAATTCAGGGTGTTACGGGTTTAACTGGTCCTACAGGAATAACGGGAGCTCAAGGAGTAACCGGATCAACAGGTTTTCAGGGACCAACTGGGAACACAGGGATTACAGGTGCTACAGGAATCCAAGGACCTACGGGTAACACTGGAGCTATAGGAAGTACAGGAGCCACTGGCATAACAGGAGCAATAGGCCCGACAGGCGTAACTGGAATAACTGGACCTACAGGAGCAACAGGTGTTACTGGAATTCAGGGTGTTACAGGCTTGACTGGTCCAACAGGACTAACGGGTCCAACTGGTTCAGGTGCAGCAGGCCCAACCGGACCAACGGGCACTACTGGCACGAATACAACAGCAAATTCCATGTATGCGGGAAATACAGCTGGAACAACGCTTGCTGTGCTGGTAGTGGGGACAACGGTACCGTTGCCTTCCAATCAAAACTTAAATACGTTTACAGTGAATGGGGCAAACAATACGTTTACGTTTCCTGCGTCTGGAAGATATATGATTAGTTATCAACTTAATACAACAGCAGGATTGCTCGTAGGGACACGGCTTTTGCGAAATAACATTGTGATTCCAGGTTCTGTCATTAGTCCGGCTGTTTCAACGGAAGCATTTAACTGCTCGTTGATCACAAACTTTAATGCAGGAGATACCCTCTATTTACAATTGTTTGGCTTAATTGCGACAGCGGTTCTCCTACCTGCTCCTTCAGTGGGCGCTGCTTTAACGATTATTCAAATGAACTAAAGCAAAAAAACTAGTGCTCTCAGCACTAGTTTTTTTATACGGTTGTACGTTCGGAATGTTTGCTTGGTTGCCATCTAGCTAGTGGGTGGCGGAAGGCTTTTGTTAAATAAAGGAGGTACAAACAGCCGATTGTCATCCAAATGAGTCCGACCGTTAAGGTCACCGAGTCTAAAAATGAGACAAGGCTCATCATAATGAGAGCTGCTATCGCTGGCACAAAATAACTTTTAACATAAGACACGTTTTCTTTTTGTTTATAAGCAAGACTTATGACGCAAAGATTGACGAAGAAAAAGGAGGTCAAGGCACCAAAGTTTACAAAGCGCATAGCTGTATCGACAGATAAAAAGATTGCCGTTAATGAAAGTGTACTAGAGAGCAAAATATTGAAAACCGGTGTATTGTACGTTGGATGAATATAGCTGAACATGCGTCCTGGTAAAAGGTTGTCTCGTCCCATCGCAAATAGCAGGCGGGAGACTGCGGTTATAGATGCAAGCCCTTGGGTAAATATCGCCATTGTTAACACAAGAATGAAAATCCCTTGTAAAATCGGTCCTCCAACAGTTGCCATCATCTCTAAGGCTGCGGCATCGAGGTTTAAGAAAGTTAGGGATGGAAAAGAAGATTGGATAAAGAAAGAGGAACTTAAGTGAAATCCACCGACAATGAAAAGAATCATGTATATGGCTCTAGGAATTGTTTTTTCTGGATTTTTCGTTTCCTCAGAAAGGGTTGTAATCGTATCAAAGCCTAAAAATGAAAAGACGACAACAGATGTGCCCATGAATAATGCATGTACAGGGTTGTCTAAAGAAAGAATGGGCTCAGCGAATGTTTGTGTAAATGGTAAGGTCGAGCCATTTTGCATCAAATTAAAAAGGAGTAAAGCGCCAAATCCGCCTATAAATAAAAGTTGAATGGCGACGAAGAGAGCACTAATGTTAGCGGATGCGCCGACGCCTCGAATGGCAATTACAGTGAGTAAGATAAGTAAACTAGTGATCCATACAAAGGGCGGAATAGAAGGGAATTGAGCACTTAAAAAAACGCCAAACGTGATGCATGCAATGATCGGGGCAAATAAATAGTTTAATAGAACGACCCAGCCAACAAGGAAGCCTGCGTTTGGATGAATGGTCACTTTTGCATACGTATACGCAGATCCAGATAAAGGAAGTTTTTTAGCAAGTTTAGCGTAACTAGCACCTGTTAAAAGAATAGCTAGAAAGGAGAGCACGTACGTGATAAGAAGTTGTCCGCTTGCGCTTTCGTAGGAAACGCCAAAGGTTGAGAAATAGATCATTGGTGTATTCCAAGCGAGCCCTAATGCCGTTACTTGCCATAAAGACAATGTTCGTTTTAGTGATGTTTTTGCCATATGATCCTCCCTAACTCTAAACAAAAGCATTCGATAGTCTCTAATCCTAAAAGCTATTCTTTAATTTTCAAGTCGTTTGTCAGATGATTTAACGAACTTTCTGCCTATTTAAAATAGTTTGGTAGAAGATGTTACAAGGTTATAGCAAGACAATAAAATTCATGAAAGACTTATAGGAACAACAAGTAGATAAAGGTTCTAGATAGGACGAAAAAAGCTTTCTAGGGTTCCGCTGCAGAACATGCATGGCTGGTCCGAGAGAGAGCGTGTGGGTCATGGACTTGCATACACGGAAGGAAAAAAGCCTGGGAGACCTAATCGTCTCTCGGGCTTTTATTATGAAAAAGGAGGAAAACAAATGAGTTGGTTTAAGTCGCTACGCCCAGGAGAAAAGTGGTCCGGGATTATTCGAAAAGGAAAGAAGATCACCATAAAAATAAATGGCACAAACGCCAATCTTGGCATGATGGTGTTTTGTGCAGATCGTAAGGATGAACGGTACAACATGCCAGACACGTTAAAAGCACAGCACACGTCGATGTTGACGAAAGGTCATCTTCTTATGAGCGATAATGGGCGAGCCATGGTGAGCATCATTGAAGACTCACTTGGCTGGCACGACCCGATTAGTAGCTATACAACTAGAGATTCAACGAATGAACAGTACGGGGTGACGAGTTTTCAGACAGAGTTAAACGAGTGCAAACGAAACGGAGAAGAAAATTTTTTAATGGAGCTTGTTCGTCAAGGATACGAAAAAAAAGACTTAGGACCAGTCGTCAATTTGTTTTCAAAGCTATCTTACGATGAAAGTGGTGCCATCACGTTTGAGGAGGATCATGGTCAAAGTGGTGATTATATCGTGTTACGAACAGAAGTGGACAGTGTGTTCTTTTTCTCAAACACGCCACATCCATTAAGCCAAAGTCGTCATTACCCAACTGCAGAAATCGAATGGCACATTACCGATGCAGTGGAGATTGGAGACGACGATTTATGCGTGAATCATTGCGAGGAAAATCGTCGTGCGTTTGAAAATACGTGGCAAGACGAACAGCTGGCAGGAAAGTCAAATCAAGATGTATTTGTAAATCAATAAGGAGGCGCTTCAATGTTCACAACGTCACTAACAAAAAGCTCTATGAATCCTGCCGATGCAGTCTATGAAAACGTCGTGCCTGCAGGAGAAGGCTGGATGTATGAATTAAAAGAAGGACAAGTGTTTCGAATCGTCGATGAAACGGGGAATCAGGCGGCGGATACGTTGTTTTACGATACGCACGAACCGAGTGATCATTATAGTGCCGTCAGGACGGTGACCGCTCAGCAAAATGTCTACTTAACAACAGGTAGCGTGCTTCGCGCTGAATCAGGCAAGCCCTTAGTAGAAATCGTGGCAGATACAGTCGGGCGTCACGATACATTAGGAGGCGCGTGTTCTTCACAAAGCAACACCGTCCGTTATGCGCATGATCGGGCGTATATGCATAATTGCCGAGATACATTTATGCTTGAGCTTGCTAAATACGACAAAGGATTTACGAAGCGTGATTTAGCACCAAACGTTAACTTTTTTATGAATGTACCAATTACATCAGAAGGTGGATTGTCCTTTGCTGATGGACTGTCCCATAAAGGGGCGTACGTAGAAATGGTTGCACATGCAGATACAACCGTTCTGATCTCAAATTGTCCACAGCTGAATAATCCGTGCTCAGGTTTTAACCCGACACCAATTAGACTGTACATCTGGAATAAAAAATAGAGAACAGAGGAGTGGAGCAATATGGTACAACGTGTGTTAATTGCAAACCGAGGAACCATTGCAACGCGCATTAGTCGAACGCTGAAAAAAATGGGCATTGAATCGGTTGCCGTCTATACAGAAGCAGATGAGACAAGTCTTCATGTTCAACAAGCAGACAACGCGATTTGTATAGGAGATGGTCCGGTTCAAGATAGCTACACAAATACGGAGAAAATCATTCAAGTAGCAAAAGAAACTCATTGCGATGCGATTCACCCGGGTTATGGATTTTTAAGTGAGAATGATCGATTTGCGGAAACATGTAAAGCAGAAGGACTGATCTTTATCGGACCGACGCCTAGTCAGCTTAGACAATTTGGTTTAAAACATGAGGCAAGGAAGCTCGCGGTAGAAGCAGATGTTCCTTTACTACCAGGCACTGAAGTCTTAACGTCTGTTCATGAAGCAATCGATTTAGCGGAGGACATCGGTTATCCAGTTATGTTGAAAAGTTCTGCAGGCGGTGGTGGGATTGGCATGCGCATTTGCCAGAACCAAGAAGATGTACGAACAAATTTTGAACGAGTATCGCATTTATCCTCTCAACATTTTAATCGAGCAGACGTCTTTTTGGAAAAATACATTGAAACTGCACGCCATGTTGAAGTCCAAATTTTTGGAAGTCAGTCTGGAGATGTGGTTGCAGTTGGAGAGCGAGATTGTTCGATTCAAAGACGTAACCAGAAAGTGATTGAAGAAGCACCGGCGCCAAACCTTAGTCACACGATACGAGAAAAAATGCATCAAGCGGCAGTTGCTTTAGCGAAGACGGTTGGCTACCAAAGTGCAGGGACAGTAGAATTTCTCTACGATGAAAAGACGGAATCCTTTTACTTTTTAGAAATGAATACTCGACTTCAAGTGGAGCATGGTGTGACAGAAGAAGTTTACGGAATCGATCTTGTTGAATGGATGGTGCTGGAATCGATCGGTGAGTGGCAAGTGCCGCCAACACTTGAGGTTAAAGGACATAGCATCCAAGCTCGTATCTATGCTGAGGATGCGCTGCTTGATTTTAGACCGAGTACAGGAACCCTCGATGATGTTCGGCTCAGTTCAAAAACGAGAAACGAGACTTGGGTGGAGAAAGGTACGACCATTTCGTCGTATTATGATCCAATGCTTGGGAAAGTGATTGCAAAAGGAGAGACGCGTGAGGAGGCGCGGTTGAAATTACTTGAGGCGTTAGAGGAGACGCGTTTTTACGGGCTGACTTCGAATGTAAACTACCTCGAAAACATTCTGCGGGATGAGAAGTTTGAAAAAGAGCATGTGTACACCACGTTTCTTGATTCTTTTCAAGCGGAAGAACGAGCACTTGAAGTACTAGATGGAGGTGTGCAAACATCTGTCCAAGATTTTCCGAGTCGATTAGGGCATTGGGATGTCGGGATTCCGCCAAGTGGTCCAATGGATCCACTTAATTTTCGAATTGGCAATCAATTGCTTGGCAACAAAGAGGAGGCAGCGGGTCTTGAGATGACGTTAAGTGGTGGGTCTTATCGCTTTCGAACGAGCGTTGCTTTCGTCGTCACAGGCGCTGATATGAAAGCCGAATTGGATGGCGTTCCAGTAAAACCATATGAGGTCATGGAGGCTCAGGCACAAAGCATTTTATCCTTTCAGCAAGCGGATTTAGGGATGCGTACGTATTTGCTTATCGAAGGTGGCCTTGATGTGGCCTCTTTATTAGGAAGTAAATCTACTTTTTCCCTTGGTGGTTTCGGCGGTCATGGTGGACGAGAGTTGCGGACAGGAGATGTACTGCGAATAGCGCAAGTAGAATCGGCGATGGAGAAACAAATCTATGAGCAGACGCCGGAACTAACGCACGAGTGGGAGATTGGAGCTATTTTAGGGCCACATAGTTCAAGTGATTATATGGATGAAGCGTACATCAAACAGATACTTGAGACAGAGTTTGAAGTGCATTTTAATAGCTCTAGAACCGGTGTCCGTTTAATTGGTCCAGGTCCTTTGTGGGCGAGAGAAGACGGAGGAGAAGCGGGACTTCATCCATCTAATATCCACGATAACGCTTATGCGATTGGTACGCTAGATCTGACAGGGGATACACCGATTTTACTAGGTCCAGATGGTCCGAGTTTAGGAGGGTTTGTTTGTCCAGTGACGACGATAGCAGCGGAACGATGGAAAATTGGCCAACTAAAGCCTGGTGATAAGGTCCGTTTTCAACTCGTCACATTTGAAGAAGCGACATCGTTTTATCACAAACAAGAAACGTTTATAAAAGAGGGATTGCGGTTACCGGCGTTACAAGAAAATAACAAAGAATGGTCAGGGGCGTACCCAATTTTATATGAAGAGGATCACTCACTTCCGTTACACATGACGATTCGAGCTGCTGGAGATGCCTATCTCTTAATCGAATTTGGCGAAATGGAGTTGAACTTACGCTATCGTTTCCAAGCCCATCTGTTAATGGAAGCGATAAAAGATGCAGATGAGTTTCATGTATTCGATCTAACACCGGGTATTCGCTCGCTCCAAGTTCATATTGATCTTAGTAAAACAACGGTCCACGAGGTAACAAAAAGAATTATCGCTATTCATGCTGACTTACCTCCTCTTGAAGAAGTAGAGGTGCCGTCACGAATTGTCCGTCTGCCCTTATCATGGGATGACCCTTCTGCACAACTGGCAATGGAGCGTTATGAACACAATGTTCGAAAAGATGCCCCGTGGTGTCCAGATAATATTGAGTTCATCCGTAGAATAAATGGGTTAGACGAGCGAGAAGATGTTTATCAAACCGTTTTCGATGCCAATTATTTAGTGATGGGTCTAGGTGACGTCTACCTAGGCGCACCAGTTGCGACACCGACAGATCCGAGACATCGTCTTGTTACAACAAAATACAATCCTGCTCGAACGTGGACTCCAGAGAGTGCAGTCGGTATTGGCGGCGCGTATATGTGTATTTACGGCTTGGAAGGACCTGGAGGTTATCAATTATTTGGACGGACGCTCCAAGTTTGGAACCACAAGAAACCTTCGAAGAGCTTTGAAGAAGGAAAGCCATGGTTGCTTCGCTTTTTTGACCAAATTAACTATTATCCAGTTACAGAAAAAGAATTAACAGCGATTCGGAAAAAAATGGAGCTCGGTCAATATGAAGTGGAAATTGAAGAAACAACGTTCAAGTTAGCGGATTATCTGGCGTTTTTAGAAGGAATTGAAGAAGAACGAAAAGCGTATAAAGATCATCAACAGGCTGCCTTTCAACAAGAACGAGAAGATTGGAAGGAAAAAGGCATCGCAGAGTATGTGACAGAAGCGCCATCTGCAGAAGTGGACGAAGAAGCGTTGTTACCTGACGGAGTGGAACCAATGAAAAGCTCAATGCCAGGTAGTGTATGGAAAGTCCTCGTCAAACCAGGTCAATTTGTGAAAGAAGGCGAGGCGTTAGTCATTGAAGAATCGATGAAAATGGAGTTTCCTCAGCTAGCAACACAATCAGGTGTTGTTCACGAAGTCTATGTGAAGCCGGGTGATGAGGTTCAAGCAGGAACGCGAATTGTATCGATTCGAGCAGAAAGCGAGGTCGTTTCATCATGAAAAAAATGACGATCGAACAATTAACATGCGCGTATCGAGAAGGAAGGACAACACCGGAAGATGTCATAACAGAGCTCATTGCGAAAAGTGAAGAAACCTCAGGTTACAACGTCTGGATTACACCACCAACGTTAGAGAGGATCAAGCCTTTTCTTCAGCAGTTAGCCTATATATCGAAGGACGCACCGCTTTGGGGCATTCCGTTTGCGGTTAAAGACAATATGGACGTGTTGTCCCTTCGTACGACAGCAGGTTGTGAAGCGTATGCATATTTTCCAGATGAGACAGCCACAACCATTCAACGTTTGATTAACGCAGGAGCGATTCCAGTAGGGAAAACCAATTTAGATCAGTTTGCGACGGGACTTGTTGGCACGCGCAGCCCTTATGGAGAAACGAAACACGCCTATGAACCAAACTATATAAGTGGAGGATCGAGTTCCGGTTCAGCTGTGGCGGTTGCCCTCGGTCTCGTTCCATTCGCTTTGGGTACCGATACAGCAGGTTCTGGACGTGTACCGGCAAGCTTGCACGGTCTCTATGGGTTTAAACCAAGTCTTGGCGCATGGTCAACGGCTGGTGTTGTACCAGCTTGTGAAAGCATTGATTGCGTAACGGTTTTTACGCATACGATTAAAGAGATGAAACAAGTAGATGCGGTTGTTCGTGGGTTCGACGAGAAGGCCCCTTATTCTAAACACCACTTACCATTAAAATCATCGACGCCTACGCGATATTTGGTTCCAGAAGAAGAAAGTCTAACGTTCTTTGGTGTAGATAAGCATGGATTTAAGCAAAGCTGGGCCGATGCTGTGCAGAAATTACGCCATTTAGGGAAAGTGGAAACGTTTAACCCTAAACAATTGTTTGAAGCATCTGCGCTTTTATATGAAGGCCCTCTAGTCGCCGAGCGGTGGGCGGCGGTTGGTGATTTTATTGACGAGCATCCGGAAGAGGTGTTTCCCGTAACAAAACAAGTAATCGAAACAGCAAAAACCCCTCAGTTTGATGCAGCGAATTTATTTAGTGCTCAGCATCGTCTGCAGGCTATAAAGCGTCAAGTTGAAAGAATGCTAGATGAAGAGTCGGTCCTGGTTATGCCGACAAATGGAGGCACCTATTCGCGAGAACAAGTCCGCGAAGACCCTATTCAGACAAACAGTCAGATGGGGCTATACACGAACCATTGCAATTTGCTCGATTTATGTGCGCTAGCTGCTCCTGCAGGGAAAACAACAAACGGTTTTCCATTCGGCATTTCGTTCTTCGCGCTTCATCATTGCGAAGACTTAATCGTTGGTGCTGCAGAGGCATTCACAACGAACAATGAATTAACGCAAATCGCTGTCTGTGGGCTGCATATGCAGGGCTTTCCATTAGAATGGCAGATGCACGCACACCAAGCGAGATTAATAGAGACAACTCGCACTGCACCGACCTATCGCTTGTACCAGCTTCCGACTGAGCCAGCAAAGCCGGGACTCGTACGTGAGGAGAGTGGCGAGTCGATCGAAGTGGAGGTATGGGAAATGCCCACAAATCAAGTTGGGTCGTTCTTATCGATGATTCCAGCTCCATTAGGGTTAGGAACGATACAATTAGAGAGCGAAAGAGCGGTCGTCGGATTTCTTTGCGAGGCAAGCGCAGTCGAGCATGCTGTGGATCTTACAGCTTATGGTAGTTGGCGTGCGTATGCAAATGCGCAAAAGATAAAAGGATAGAAAACTGGTAATAAAAAGAATTCTTTCCAGAATGTTTAATCGCTTCAATGAACAGGTAGAGAGGAGGAGACACTTTTTTGGAGGGTTCTATTAGATGAAGAAATATGGATTGGTTGGATTAACAACAGCTATGGCCTTGACGCTTGCAGCATGCGGAAATGGCGAAGAAGACACATCAACGAACGGTGAAGATACAACCAATGAAACAACAGAAAACAACACAAATGAAGATGCAACAAATGGTGACACTGACCAAGATCAAGACGAAGGTACAGAGACAGATGAAGATACCGATTCTGCATGGTATGAAGAGTTAAACTTTGCTGAGTTTGAACTTGAAGCAGAATATGACAATGAAGAATATGAAGTGCAATATGACTATAACAATGGTCAACCTCAAGCAGAGATTGAAGATACAAGAGACGGCGAACAGGTTCAATTAGAGGGCGAAGAAGCGCTTGCAGAACTTGAGCCGATGCTTACTCAACTCGACATTGATGAGCAATCAACGGAAGATGAATTAATTCAAGCAAGCATCGATGCATTCATGCTCGATGAAACGTACAGTGAGCTTGAAGTAGAAGTAGAATTCTTCAACGATGATGAAGTTGAGGCAGAAGACGAACAAGAATAACGTGAAGTAGAGGGTTTGGGTGTATGACACCCAAACCTTTTTTCAGTAGAATCACGCATTTGATTGGTAGAAAGTATGAAGGATACTCGCAAGTGACAAAGGTTGGTGCTGGTTCACTTCATGTCCAGCACGATGAATCATGACCATACTGGCTGTAGGAATGCTCTTCATTAATCGGTAGGATGCTTTTTTGTTTGCGACGTCTCGACTGCCGCAAATGATAAGAGTAGGACAAGTTACTTTTTTTAAGTTATTTTGAAAATTAAGATCACCCATTGAACGAGTCAATGAGATAAAATGATTTTTCGTAAAACCGGTTTGTGAAAATGCGCGATTTGGTAGCCATTTGAAGATGTACGATTGCAAATTGAGTAACGTTTTAGGCATCTTATCTTGTGTGCCAATTAAGCATAAAGTCGCAACGTTTTTAGAGTTCTCGATTGCAAAATTCAATGCCAGTATACCGCCTAATGATAAACCGGTTAAATGGAGTGGCTGGTCGTACGAAAGACAAAACGATTTAAATTGCTGATAGAGTGCTTGATAGGTAACTTCTTGATGTTGAAGCAAGTTGGGGAGATGGACGCTAACAAGATCATCCTTTGTTGAGAGGTGCCTTATGGTAGCTGTCCAGCTTGATGCATCTTGACCAAGGCCATGAATAAAAACGTTCATCTGTAATGCCTCCTTGATTCGTTATTTGTCTCCTTTTTGATTGCGAATCACAATCCAGGCGAGGTAGATGAGTATCGGAACCAGGGGTACTAAATAAAGCAGTTCATACATTTCGACTTGAGTAGTTGGATTCGAGCCACTTGTAAAAGAGACAATTAAGAAGAGGATGCCGATAATTGCTATAGCGAATAACGTAATGAATGTACCGATTGTAAACACACCTTTTTAACGGCTGAGTCGTGTTGCATAGTGAAAGTATATCAAAGAGATGGGATGGTATGTTAGTGCGGATTGTCTAAAGCATGATCGATAAACAGGATTTTTCCTCGTTTCGCTCTTATTTTCACATATTATCTCCGTATCTTTTAACTTCCCTTCAAAAATAACTAGTGCTACGATTTGAGTATAAAGCGTTGCGTACTAGAAGGAGAGCAAGATGGACTATACGATTTTTAGAAAGATTAATAATTTATCCGGGGAGAGTGAGTTCCTCGATACGTTAATGGTGTGGAGTTCTGAATATGTCACAATCATACTAGCGCTCGCGGTGGTGGTGTTTATGATTCTTGGCTTCAAGTCACGAACCTCATTACGAACGGCACTATTCACGGTCATTTCGATCGGGCTATCAATGGGGATTGGCTATCTCATTAAAGGACTTACCTATCGGCCTCGCCCCTTTTTAGAGCATGACGTCAATCTTATTATTGCGCATAACACAGCATCCAGTTTTCCCTCGAACCATACGCTGGCTGCATTTACGATTGCCTTATCAATTTTTCTATTTCATAAAAAAGTAGGGACGGTCTTACTTGTGCTCGCGACTTTTATTGGGTTCTCGCGTATTTTCTTGGGCCACCATTATCCATTAGATGTACTAGGTGGATTCGTGATTGCGCTACTGGTCGTAAGCTTGTTGAAGTTGCTCTACAACCAATTTTTTGGTCGAAAAGAGGAGCAGCAATCGAGAAGAGGATCGAAAGAAATCCCCTATTAATAGATGGGCTACTATAATGGAACACATTGGAAAGAGGAGGCGTGTTCATGAGAAATGGATTGATAAAAGGAATGCTCTTTGCGATCCCGCTCTCACTCTTGTTATGGGTTTTAGGATTTGCGCTAGTTGATGTTATGAGTGATGTCATATTTTAAGAGAAACACTTTCCTATTCGAGTTTTGTGATGAGTAGGAGAGTGTTTTTTTGAATAAAACTTTTAACGCGATGTGTTTCGAAACCATGTTAGAATAAAATCAACAAAATGTAAGCGGAACCCAATCTTTTAACAAAACATCAGGTGGCAATAGGATGAAAAAAAGAAAGACGCTGGAGCGGAAATTTAGTCGATATGTTATTGCGTTAATTACACTCATTATCTTGCTTGTAACCGTTGTATATGTCTATTTAGAGCGAGAGCAAGCAAGGAATTTAATCGGCGAGCAAGCGCTAACGACGGCTCTCACTGTGGCGGAAATTCCTGAAGTGAGGCAAGTATTATTGGGAAATGGTGATGAAGCCGCGTTGCGTACGCTCATTGATACGGTTGAAGCCAACGCGAATGCAGAATATATTGTCATCGGTGATACGGAGGGCGTTCGAATAACGCATCCAAATCAAGATCAAGTCGGGCAACAAATGGTCGGTGGTGATAACGATGACGCGCTTCTATATGGTAGAAGCTATACGTCTGTTGCGGTAGGTTCTCTTGGTGAAGCGGTTCGCGGGAAGACACCTGTACGGGCAGAGGACGGGACGATTATTGGTGTTGTCTCAGTTGGCTATATGATCGAATACATTAATTCAACATTTTTAAAAGGATTTGTTATCTTTTGTACGGCGATTGTGATCATTTTTTTAATTGGCTTAATTGGGAGCAGTGCATTGGCACGGAGCATTCGGCGAGACACTTTTGGATTGGAGCCTTACCAAATTGCCCGCCTCTATAAAGAGCGACACGCCGTCATTGAAGCGGTTAGTGAGGGCTTGATTGCGACCGATCAAGAAGGACGAGTAACGCTGTTGAATGCGATTGCCAAAGACGTTCTCCAGCTCTCTGATAGCGCAATTGGCAAAAAAATCGATAACGTGTTGCCTCATTCAGAGATGGCTGCCGTTTTAAACGATGAACAGACGTCCGGGCAAAATGAAATGACGTATCAGGAAAAACGGTTAATCGTGCATTATCAGACGATAAATGAAGATGGGCAATATGCTGGAAAGGTTGCGCGTTTTCAAAAGCGAACAGAATTGCAAGAATTGGTTAATGCGCTCTCGGAAATTCAACAATATTCAAAAGATCTACGTGCTCAAACCCATGAATACACGAACAAACTGTATGCAATCTCGGGCTATCTTCAGCTTGGCTATCACGAAGAAGCCATCGCTTTTATTGAAGAAGAGACAGGCACGCAGACACGTGGCGATCGAATCGTATTTGAACAAATTCATGATCCGACGATTCAAGCGATGCTCATAGGGAAACGGTCGAAGGCGTCTGAGAAAAAGGTGACGTTCACTATTGATGCTTCGAGTACAGTCGAATGGCAGTGGCCACCGGATGCGGCCGCGCCTCTCGTCACGATTATTGGCAACATTATTGATAATGCATTTGATGCGGTGATGGGGAAAGAGACGCCGACAGTGGACATTTTTCTAACAGACTTAGGCAATGAGCTCGTTGTGGAAGTTGCTGATAATGGACCAGGCATTGATGACTCAATAGAGTCGCAGTTGTTTGAGCAAGGGATTACGACGAAAAATGGCAGACGAGGTTATGGGCTGGCGTTAGTAAAAGCCGCGTTAGCGGAATTAAAAGGTACGCTTGAAATGGAGCACAATCAACCAACAGGAACGATTGTCAGCATCTACATTCCAAAAAAGACAGGTGGGGGTACAACGTGAACATTATGATTGCCGAAGATGATTATCATGTAGCAGATATTCATGAAAAATTTTTACAACAACTACAAGGTGTGCACGTGATTGCAAAAGCGCAGTCCGCCAGTGAAACCATCCGTCTCGTAGACCAACATCAACCTGACCTTGTCTTGCTGGATGTTTATTTGCCAGACCAGCTTGGTGTCGATGTGCTCGAACAATTGTATGAAGTGGCTCCACATGTCCAAGTCATTTTAATTACCGCGGCTACAGAGAAAGACATTTTTACCGAAGCGCTGCATCATGGCGTAGTTGACTATCTAATTAAGCCGATTGCATTTGAAAGACTAAAAGAAGCTATTGAAAAAGCGAGTGAGCAACGAAAACAATTAACCCATTCTACACGCATCACACAATCCATTGCGGACACCTTTTTTCTTCGTGTAAAAGAAAGCGGTGATAAAGGAGAGGAACTTCCTAAAGGGATTGATCGATTAACGTTAGAAAAAGTGCGCCAGCTTCTTCACGATCAAAAGGAAGGGATAACAGCGGAAGCGCTTGGGAAAAAATTTGGCGCTTCCAGAACCACATCTCGCCGCTATTTAGAATACTTAATTTCCATTGAAGAAGCGAAAGCGGAATTAGAGTATGGAATCGTCGGGCGACCAGAGCGGAAATATTGGAAAATGACGGGTGGATCTTGATAGAAGCAAAAAAAGGCGATGTTAAATGTTGTTGCTTTAACATCGCCGTTTTCTAAATTAAGGCTTCATTCACATAAATATAAAATCTGTTTGTAAAGTCTCCATCTTCAACTAAGACGCGGTCATCCTCAGTGACTGTAACAAAAACAATGTCATTTCTTCTTCTAGCGAGTACAGGCGCTATAGGTTGAGACAGCGCGTATCTTCCCGGGCTAAGCCCTGCAAACGTGACCGTTCCAGTAGTCCCTGCAGAAATAGACTCGTCGTAGCTGCCGTCAAACGCTACGAGCCTAAAGGTTGCGTTAGAAGCCGTTCCTCCAAATGAAAGCAGATTGCGGATGGCGAGAAAAATAATCGTTAAATCATTAGTAATAATGAAACCCGTGGCAGGTACTTGTACGCCATTAATGGAAACCAACCCATCTGTATCCACAATAACTTGGTAGGTTTGTGTGTCAATATTGTATCCAAATGGAGCGCCTGTTTGCGCAAGTGTATACGTACCTGCAGGGATGTTCGTGAAGAGGCCAATCCCATTCTCATCTGTAGTAACCGTCAACACTTGATTGCCTCCTGTTAGGGTAAAGGTACCATCAGCAATCGGCGTATTTGTAAAAGTAGCCAGTAATAATACAGGCAGACTCCCTGGCGCCGCTCCAACCGGTGTATTTCCAATGGATAAAATCGGCGTTAACACCCCGTTTACATAGACCTCCCGATTTCGCCGAACTGTTGCAACGTACGTGAGTGGGTTAGGAATGTACCCATTTGGTGCGGCAACTTCTCTTATTGTATATGTCCTTCCTGCTGGAACTTGAACCGCAACTCTTCCTCTTTCATTCGAAAAAGCTAGTTTGGATCGACCTGTAGAATCTGTAACTAAAAAAACCGCTCCAGATACAGGCGTACCAGTGGTCGTATCGACTTTTTCAATACGGATTGTCCCAGGCAAATTTAAGGAAGGAGGGCAGACGAATGGTGGCTGACACTTACAGGAACAGTCTCGTTTTGTTTCACAATCGTTCCATTCCCTCTTCTTCATATCGTGCACAACACTCCTTTCTTTATGAATACTAGGATATGTATGTGCAAGGAAATCGCTTTCTGCTTTACCTAAAAAAGAACGAAAATGGACTAGAAGCCGTTTTCCATAAGTGGAGTTACTCCTCCATATCAATATGAATCCACCCTTGAAATCGAGGGATTCGGACGGTTGTTTCATCAAGCCAGTGGTAATCATCAAACCCGAGATAATCCAATGGCTCTGAACGATCGTTGTCAACGTAACTAGAAGAGTGATACTCATACAAGCTTGCGTCTCGAATATAGCGCGAGAGAACAGTCCCTTCTCGATAAAATTGGAACGTATATGAAAGGTCGCCCATAAAGGTGTTGTAGTGTTCATACCGAATGAGCAAGTGATCGTTATTGTTTGGCATCGGAATGGAAGCATATTGACTGTTAACGCCATGCGGCTCATAGAGATGCGCAATAGGAAGACACAACGTAACGGCGAGTACGCCGCTTAATAAGAACATCTGAAACGAACGGAACACGTCTGTGAACGTTAGGAAAAATAAGTAAAAGAACCACGTATTCCCGACAAGAAGTAGAAATAAGAATGAAGCGGTATAGGTTAGAGTAAACGTGAAAAAGAGCTGATTCAGCGGTAATAAAACGAGTACAGCATTTAACGTTAAGAACAGCGAGCACTTTAGCAGCCATTGATTGCGGTCAGTTGTTTCAATCATGATAAGCACCTCATTGTTTCGGTTACCTACATCGTACCATTAGTGGAGTTGATGTTGGTATTACGTCTGGATGTAATCTTGCATGAAACAGATTTCGTTATCTCTTTTCCATAAACTTTATGAACAAAATGAACATTAAATTGAAAACGGTTACATTTTTGACCCTTCCGTGTAAGATAAAAAAAGCTTCAAGATGAAACCCTCACGCCTCTCCTCTTTAAAAATGAAGAAGGAGTTCAGAAACAAGAAGAGAAACAATACAAGATAAAAGAATGTGCTTAAAGCGATGTAAGTTCGTTAAAAAAGAAAAACTAGTTCGTGATTTATTTTCGGACTTTTCAGTTATAAGCAGTCTTTTTATTAGTTTTTGAATGAGAGGTGGCGTTGCAAGCATGAGTAAGATGTTGGACATGACGATTGGGCAGTTGCTTGAAAGTAAAGCAAAGGAGATTCCGGACAACGATGCGCTCGTTTATGTGGATCGTGGCTTGCGTTATTCCTATGAGCAGTTTAATGAGGAATGCCGGCGTGTCGCAAAAGCATTTATAGGTCTAGGGATTCAGCAAGGGGATCACGTTGCCATCTGGGCTTCAAATACGCCAGAATGGGTGACGACCCAACTTGCTACAGGAAAAATGGGTGCTGTACTCGTGACGGTGAATACGAATTATCAAGCAAGAGAACTAGAATATTTGCTGAAACAATCCGATTCACAAACGCTCATTTTAATGGAATCGTACAAAGGAACGTCGTATTTAGACATAGTTTATGAAGTGATCCCAGAGCTGAAAACGTCGGAGAAAGGGAAGCTACAGTCAGAAACGTACCCATTTTTAAAAAATGTGATTGTCTTAAGTGAAGACGAATACCCTGGCATGTTTAACTGGCGTGATGTACTCCAATATGCTGATAAGGTGACCAATCATGCGCTAAACGAACGGTTAAATGAGCTCGATCCTGAAGACGTCATTAATATGCAATATACATCTGGGACGACCGGTTTTCCGAAAGGTGTGATGCTGACCCACAATAATCTAGTCAACACGGCAAAACACGCTGGGGAAGGAATGCGGTTCACCCATGAAGACCGTTTGTGCATCCCCGTTCCTTTTTTTCACTGTTTCGGCTGTGTGCTTGGGACACTCGTTTGTGTAACGAGCGGAGCCACAATGGTACCGGTGCAAGAATTTGATGTCATTGACGTGCTTACCTCAATTGAAAAAGAGCGTTGTACCGCAATTCACGGTGTGCCTACAATGTTTATTGCCGAACTGAATCATCCGGATTACTCATCATTTGATCTCACTTCATTGCGTACAGGGATTATGGCTGGTTCGACTTGCCCGATTGAAGTGATGAAAAAAGTATCCAATGATATGGGCGCATCTGAACTGACGATTGTGTATGGTCAGACCGAAACATCACCAGGTATTACGCAAACGAGGACAGATGATTCGTTAGACATTCGCGTGCAAACAGTAGGAAGAGCCATGCCACATCTAGACGTGCGCATAGTCGATCCGGCGACACGAACTGAAGTCCCGTCTGGTGTGCAAGGAGAGATTTGTTGCCGTGGTTACAACGTGATGAAAGGCTATTATAAGAATCCTGACGCGACAAACAAAGTGGTTGATAAGGAAGGCTGGCTTTACACAGGCGATTTAGCAGTCATGGATGAAGCGGGAAACTGTACGATTACAGGTCGCTTAAAAGATATGATTATACGTGGTGGGGAAAATATTTACCCTCGAGAAGTAGAAGAATTTCTTTATACGCATCCAGCGCTACTTGATGTGCAAGTAATTGGTGTACCAGATCCGAAGTATGGAGAAGAAGTGATGGCTTGGGTTCGGGTAAAGGAAGGCTTAGAGGTTGAAAAGTCAGAATTAATCGCTTTTTGCAAAGGGAAGATTGCTCATTATAAGATTCCTCGCTACATCGAGATTTGTGAAGAATTCCCAATGACGGCATCAGGTAAAATTCAAAAGTTTAAATTAAAAGAACAAGCGATCCAAACAATGAAAACGCTTTAAATGAAAGAAGGTAGTTGAAAGGCTACCTTTATCTAAAATGAAGTTATCAAAGATCTTTTATATCTTTAAAAGGAGTGTGTGCGATGAAAAAGAAATGGCTTGTTCCTCTGGCATTCGCAACCGTGCTAGGAGCATGTTCAATGCCGGTCCAGCACGGTTCAGTTGATGCAACAGGAAATTGGCAACCGGATCGATCGATTGAATTTATTGCGCCTGCTGCTGCAGGAGGTGGGTGGGATACAACTGCTCGGATGCTAGCAAGAACAATTGATGAAAACGATTTATCGGATCAAAGCTTCGGTGTAGTAAACAAACCAGGTGGGGGAGGTGCTGTGGCGTGGGCTTATATTCACAAACGAAATGACCCGCACAATATTTTTATTAGCTCGCCACCGCTTCATTTTGTTGAGTTAGCTGGGCAGTCGCCGTACGGCTACAAAGATTTTACACCGATTGTAAACTTAATTGCCGACTATGGTGCATTTGCGGTTCGGGAAGATGCGAAGTGGGATACCCTTGAGGAATTGTTTGCGGATATGAGAGAAGACCCGACCCAAGTTACGACAATTGGTGTCTCCTCGCCAGGGAGTATGGATCACATGCAGTTTATTCTGTTTGCACAGGCAGCAGGCGTAGATATTACGAAGATTCGTTATGTGTCGGATCAAGACGGTGGAGCAATGACATCGGTATTAAACGGGAGTGTAGATGTCATTTCAACAGGTGTGTCCGAGGCCGCCGAGCAAGCTCGTGCAGGCAAAATGAAAGTGCTCGGCATTACTGCACCAGAACGCTTGGATGGTGAATTTTTGTCAACATTACCGACTGGAATGGAACAAGGGATTGAGGCAGAGTTTGTCGTTTGGCGTGGTGTCTTTGGACCGCCAGATATGACAGATGAACAACTTGCTTATTATGAACATGTGTTTAAAGAAGCTTCTGATTCACCTGAATTCGCTGAAGTGCGAGAAGCGTATGGATGGGATGAGTCTTACATGGGGCCAGAAGAATTTGGTGAATTTTTGGACCAACAATCCATCGAACTAGAAGCAGCGTTAGAAGAGCTTGGCTTCGGTGGAAGATAGGAGGAGAAAATGAAATTAACGGTAAACCGCGGTATTTCCATTGTATTGATGGTTGTAGCTGCTGGCTATTTATTGATGGCGTTTCAGTTGCCAGAGTATGCCTTTGTTCCAGTTGATTCAGATCTTATTCCGAAACTATTAGGAATCTGCCTTTTTGTTTTAGGGGTATGCTTTTTCTTTGCAAAAGATACGGATACGGAGGAACAGAAGAAAAGACGAACCATTCCCAAAAAGGAAACGTACATGTTGCTTGGCATGATGGGCTTAGTGCTCATATATATCACATTTCTAGAAGTGGTGGGATTTGTCATAATGACGGCTTTATTTATTCTTATTTCATCTCGCCTTCTAGGGTATACAAAATGGCTCGTCACCATCTTAACAGCGTTGTTTTTTTCAATTGGTGTCTATAGTTTATTTAATTATGGCTTAGCGATCCGCCTACCGGCTGGCATCCTGCCGATATAGAAGGGGGATAGAAGATGGGAGCCTTTGATGGATTATTACAAGGATTTGCCGCAGCATTTAGCTGGGAAGGAATCTTGTTTGTTTTTATTGGCGTATTATTAGGAACGATTATTGGGATGATTCCAGGGCTTGGCCCGATAAGTGCGATTGCCATTATGATCCCGATTACGTACGGGATGGACCCGACGATTGCGCTGGTAATGATGGCAGGTGTGTATTACGGCTCCATGTATGGCGGATCGACGTCATCCATTTTATTAAATGCGCCAGGAGTAGCCGGTACCGTTGCCGCTTCCTTTGATGGCTACCCGATGGCAAAGCAAGGGAAAGCTGGAAAAGCATTAGCCATATCAGCCATTGCTTCCTTTGTTGGCGGAACCGTCAGCGTAATCTTATTAATGTTATTTGCACCAATGCTCGCGAGCGTCGCGATCTATTTTGGACCACCAGAATATTTTGCACTCATGTTACTTGGCTTGACCGCTATTGCAAGTTTAAGCGACGGCTCGACTTTAAAAGCGTTAACCGCAGCTGTACTTGGCTTTATGGTTGTGACGATCGGGATTGACTCGCAAACAGGCACAACACGCTTTACGTTTGGCAACGTCAACTTACTCGACGGCATCGATTTTCTCGTAATTGCCTTAGGCGTATTTGCTTTAGCGGAAGTATGTTTCTTAATTTTAAATCGTCGTGAGTCCATGAGTGGATTTAAAAACATCGGTAGTTTAAAGTTGAGCAAATCAGATTTGAACGAAATGAAAGGACCGATGACACGGCAATCTTTTCTAGGCTTTTTATTAGGCGTTCTTCCAGGGGCAGGAGCAACGATTTCCTCGTTTATCGCTTATATCTCTGAGAAAAAATTAGCAAAAAAACCAGAAGAGTTTGGAAAAGGTTCGATTAAAGGATTAACTGGACCTGAAACTGCAAACAACGCTGCAACAAGTGGCGCGTTTGTTCCGTTACTCTCACTCGGAATTCCAGGTTCCGGCACAACAGCGGTCATGCTAGGTGCGTTTCTCGTTTTAGGCGTACAGCCAGGTCCACTGCTCGTAACAGAGAATCCTACTGTATTTTGGGGCGTCATTGCGAGTATGTATCTAGGAAACGTGTTTCTATTAATCTTAAACTTACCGCTCATTTCATATTTCGTGAAAGTGCTGTCAATTCCGCGGCCCTTATTAATTTCGCTCGTTGTTATTTTTAGCTTAGTAGGCGTATATGCCGTGAGTTTCAGCACATTTGATTTATATTTGCTCGTCTTATTCGGCATCCTTGGCTACTTAATGCGCATTTTCGCTTTCCCAGCAGCACCCTTTATTTTAGCTTTTATTCTTGGCGGTATGATGGAACAAATGTTGCGACAATCGTTAACCATTTCGGACGGGTCTCTCATGATTTTCGCGCAAAGTCCACTTGCTATTTCGTTAATTGTTTTAACGGTTTTATCTTTGGTTATTCCGGCATGGCGTACCGCTCGAAAACGCCGTGCGAGTCACGACGGTTCTATTGGGATGTAAAATGATTGAAGAAAGCCTTGTGAGCGTTAGACTCATAAGGCTTTTTGTCTTCTAAGCAGAGGGCTTTGTTTGTTTTAAAATGATGAAGACAATGAGAGCTGGTAAACCAATCGTCAATCCTACCAGAATGGCAATGTTCAGCACAATCACCTCTTTTTGTAAAGCTTATCATGATTGATTTTAAAAAAGGAGAAGGGCGGTAAGAAAATCTTTCGACAATAGTTTCGAGTGTTCATGTAGACATTCGACTTTTTAGCTACGTTAGCTACGCGCCGCCTGATTTAAAATGGCTTCGTACACACGATGCCAACCATGATGCCATTCTGGATAAACTTGAGGATCAACAAATGTTCGATCCGTTGCTTCAAACTGGGCATTGAAAAAGTAAACATCCGTTACGTCCATGCGATAAAACGCTTGATAGCCGACTTTTGGGTAAGGACTCGTCTCGTTCCATGTTACGTTGTGCTCATGATTCACTTCAATACAACCCAAAAGCGTACAGTTACCTGAAACATACCCTTCTTCCATACACTCTCGTTTAAATGCATCCTCTGGCGTTTCATTTGCTTCAACGTGCCCACCAGGGAGGTCCCAGCCACGATTTTTTAACTTAACAAGCATGACGTTTCCTTGATAAAAACAAAATCCATGGGCGCTCGTAACCTTTTTCGTAGATAGGAGCGTAGTCATCGGCAGCCATGTTAACTGCACAAGATTATCGCCCCAATAAACATCTACTTTTTTCAAGACCGACTATCCTGCCCTAACTGGTCATGAATTTGTGGCAAATGTTCACCGTCATGATGAACAAAAATTTTCGCAAAGCTTTCTGCGGTAAACGTACGCTTGCCTTTTCCGATCGTAAAGTGTGCCTGTGGATCGACCGCATCTAGCGCTTCAATCAGAGAAGCACGCTGTGAAATAAAACGATTCACAATCTCATAGACAGAAATGCCTTCAAGTTCTTTGACACCGGCTGCATTAAACGAATCATGGTTTGGGAATTCAGGCAATTGTGCACCATCCTCCATACGAGAGACCATCTCTGTCGTGTTGTAAGCATCCCATTTATACAAATGCGCAACAATTTCTCGTAGTGACCATTTTCCTTCTGAAATCGGTTCAGTTAGAACCGCCTCTTCCTGATCCTTTAACGGTTTTACTTCTTCGATCATTAGTGTTAAATCACGAATCGCTGACACAATATCGCCTCCTTTGTGACAGTATAGAGGAAACGTAGGGGAGAAAGAAAGCAGGAGGGGGCACAAGAGCAGATTTCAGTTCATTAGGACTAGAGTCCCTGAATAATGTAGGTAAAGGAAAACGAGAAGTCGTCATACCAACATTTAATGGATAATAAAATAGGTCCTCCGCTTACTTAATAGGCGGAGGTATTTTACTGAAATAAAAAGAAAATTCATTCTATTATTCTTGTAACTGTGATACGCTAAGTGAAATGTTGAAAGGAGGCTTGTATGCGAATTAATTATTTTGCGTTAGCAGGTGTAATTGCGTTTAACCTCATTTTTGTATTAGGAATTGCAATCACCCTTGTGTCTGTGTTGTTTGCACTTTGGGTGATCATTTTCTCGTTTGCGCTATCACCCTTTCTATTAGCAGGCTCAAATCTTTTAGGGATTCAAAGATTTGATGCGATTCAAACGGTTCTTAGTTTTGTCCTCTTAGTGTTAGCGATTGGTTTGTATCCTCTTACATTGAAAGCAACGATTTTTATGTATGGGATGTTTAAAACGTACATAATGTACAATAAAAATGCCGTCATTATGAGGTAGAAAAACTATTGGTCGGTTGCCTTAGGTAAGCGATCTTTTTTGTTATGAGCAGTTAGGAAAAAAAGTCCTTTAAAAGGTGCTGAATCTAAACGTTAATAGAAAATGTTTAGTTCTGTCTCAATTTATCTTACACTAGTAATAACTGAATGAATAAAGTGAGGCGTTAACAGTGAATGAAAGAGAGGCAGAACAGTTTTTAGAAGCGATGATGAAGCTAAGAGAAGACCAAGTCGACTTGGCGAAAAAATATTGGCAGAAGATGATGAAGCCTGTTACATTGCCAATCGGCTTACGTGAATCCTTGCAGCGGCTAACCAAGGATCAATTAGATGCCATCAGAAAAAGCTTGAATGTTCAAAGAGCGAGTCAGTTAAAGAAGAATGAATTAATTGATGTACTAAATGAAGTAATACCAAAATCTGTCCCCGTACTTTTTGAAAAGCTTGACCAGCCGAAGTATGACATCTTGAAAATGGCGGCATTAAGTGATCATGGTATGTCTGATAGCAATTGGGAATTTGATTTAAAACCTTTAATGGAAAGAGGCGTCTTATTTCCAGGTTCATTTAATGGAACAGAAATTTGGTACATGCCTGAAGAAATGAAAACTGCTTTTAATGAAGAAGAATCTTTTGCTATACAACAAAAAATCCAGCGCAATACAGAATGGGTTCAGCTTACAAAAGGCTTGCTGTATCACTACGGAGTGCTATCTACTAGTAAGCTCTTTGAGTTATTAGAAGGGATGGAGGTTTTTGATTTCCTTTCAGAAGGTTTCGATCTCCTGGAAATACTCGACTTGGATTCGGAAATGTTAGGAGATTTCAATTCGGATCATCAATACTTTTGGGATGAAATTGTCGGGGATGTGGGCGAATTAATAGGGAGAGTGAAAGAAAGAGAAGATCTAGACTATCGATTGTTTTCGAAAGAGCAGCTTATCCAAGCTTCGGTACCTATGTATTATGAGGTATCACCTCCTATGCAGGAGTTATTTTCCGTTATTAAAAGAGACTACGAGCTTGATAATGACGAGCAATTAGATGATATCGGCTTTGATTTGATAAATTTCTCTCATGAAAATCTTGGTGTAGACGGAATCATGCTCTTTTTGAAGGACCGTCTAGAGTTCCCGTCAAGGAAACATGAAATAGAGTATGAAAAACTGGTTAAAGAAATTTTCAACAATACGCCAAATTGGGAATTAAAAGGCCATACGCCAAATGAATTGAATCCAAGCAAGCCAAACACAAATGTCATTTCTTTAACGACTGGTCGAAAAGTTGGACGAAATGATCCATGTCCATGTGGGAGTGGAAAGAAGTTCAAAAAATGTTGTGGGTAAAAAGCAAAGGAAGGCCTGAGTACAATCAGGTCTTTTTTTTTTACGCTTTATTTTCACGGACGGTCCAATAATCAGAAGCATCAACTTCTCTTAAAAGCATGCCATTCAATTTGGTAGCAAAAGCTTCCGCTTCATCATAGGTGTCAAAGTATTTAGGTTGTTTTCCACTTGTTAACAGTAACGAGTGACCGTTCACATTTCGGGAAAGAACAAACATTGGGCCCTCCTTTTAATCTCGTGCGATCCGATTGAATCGCCTTGTGATGTAGGAAAAAATTATTTAAACTCAAGCTCTTTTGTTTCGCTGATTCGCGCTCGTGTTTCTTGGATGGATTCCTTCGTTAATGCATTCACCGCAAAAAAGACAATTAAAGCAACGACGCTTGAGCCAACGATGTTCGTCAAATTAATCCCAGTAATTAGGATGAATAGTAGCCAGGTACTAATGGAGATCAGGAACCCGATAATCGTATTTCGTTTCAATTTTCTTCACCTCTTGTATATCTATTCGTGACAAGGTTTATCAGTACTTTTCTAAAGAAAAAATAGTAATCTTATCAAGAAATAATCTATACCCGAAAGCCCATTTATCAAACATTTGATCGCGAAAAGAGGACAGCACCAGGGTTTCTGCGCGCTGTCCATCGTGTTATTTATTTTCTTCGGATTTCGTATGATCGCTTCTTTCTTCATCGTCTCGATCACGATTTTCTTTCGTCTCTTCTTGAGCTTCGGTATAGCTCCGCTGTTTATCTTCTTCATTATCTGAATGCTTCTTTTCTTGTGACGATTCCGGGTTCGTATGATCGTCTCGTTCCTCATCGTCTCGATCACGATTTTCCTTTGTCTCTTCTTGAGCTTCGGTGTTGGAACGGTCACTCTCGTCTTCGTTCGTTTCTTCTTCTTGTGCCTCCTGCTCTAAGCGCGCTTTTTTATAATCAGAGCGTTCGCCGTGCCAGATCAAATCAAAAATTGCACGACCGTTTGTAGGCTGCCCATCTGGCAAGTAGACCGGAATTAAGTCAAAAAGCATATAGTAGAAACAGTAAAAAATAAAGGTTGTCCAAAAAATATTCGGGGAAAGTACCTCGTTTAACACGAGACTATTAACGGAAAAAGCAAAGATCCCAGTCGTTATAATCGGAGCTGCATAAATTAAGCCATGCCAAAAACGATTGCGTGGTTCTAACTCATCGTACTCCATCCAACTAAACATAAAGAAGTAGCGTCGTACTTCAATTGTAGGGATTTTAAATAACGTCGGTCCACTTCCAATAATTAAATGCTTATTTTTCCCTCTAAGCAAGGTGGCGATTAAATAATAACCTGATTCACGTATTACAGTTACAATTGGCAGAATCACAAGCGCTGCCATAATTAGACGTAACCAGTCAGTTGGATTAAACAAAATGTACTCCTTCTTAGCCCTGTTTTCATGTAGTCTGGCAAGTATCGTGAAAAATTATAAGTGCAAGGCTCGGAAAGGACAAGTTTTATGGATGTGGAATAATGGATAATATTAAACATAGATGAGGGAGGCTTGCTATTTCTTTACCCTTTGTGTATGATAATCATAACTACTTGGTTATACAAAGTAGTTATATTTTTAAAAGCTATATGGTTTAACCATATAGTGAGAAGGTGGCAGAATGTCAAGAACGCAAATGCTTAAAGGGATTTTAGATGCTTGTGTCATGACCGTTATAAAAGAGGAAGAAGTGTATGGCTACGAACTTGCTTTAAGGCTCCAAGAGGTCGGACTTCCAGAAATAAGCGATGGCACAATCTATCCCGTTTTACTTCGACTCCAGAAGAAAGGGTTTATCAGCAGCACGATGAAAGACTCGCCTTCTGGACCAAAGCGTAAATACTATTCTCTAACTAAAGAAGGCGAAGAGGAGCTTAAAGCTATTGTTGAACAGTGGAATGCGATTGTCACCCCTGTAAATGAACTTCTTGGAAGGTAGGTTGTTTTATGACGCACACAGAGGCTTTAATAGAAGCAAATAACCAAAAGCGAGAAGCGTTAACAGAAGAAAATAAGCAAATTTACGAAGATTTTTTAATGTATTTACGAACTGATATCCGAATTGCGGAACAAGAGGCAGAAGAAGTGCTCATGGATATACTTGATCACTTGTTAGATGCAGAAAAAGAGGGGAAATCAGCTCCCCATCTTTTCGGAGATGATCCAAAAGCGTACGCAGAAGAACTCATTGCACACTTACCGAAAGAAAAGAAGAGACATTGGTTTCGATTATTGGGTGGTGCGCTAGCTCATACACTTGCATTTCTATTTGTACTACAAGGTATTTTGTATGGGGTCTTGCCATTCTTTACGGAAATCGATCAAACCATTGCTTTAGGAAATACGCTTGTAACCGGGCTTTATGTACTTGTATCAATTCCGCTTGCTATTGTTGTTCTTTTCGCTCTAATTCGCCAGTCCTTATTTAAACAAAATCAAAAAAATAGCGAGAGATGGGTCACAATAAAAGCAGGCGTGTATGGCATGCTTTGGTTTCTTCCTCTTCTCCTATTTTATATGCTTGTACCTGATTTTGGACCGGTTATAGAGATCGATTGGTGGATCTATCTCAGTGTAGCGGTTGTATTATATTTAGGGACAAAGCTATTAAAAAAAAGAAGAAGTAACTGAAGTGGGCTAGGGGCAACACAAAACCGTTTAGAGCACACAATCTTAATTTAGATAAATCCTCAGAAAACATTCAAGCTGCTGAGTCTCGTACCCGTGACGTTGACATGGCAAAAGAAATTATGGAGTTCACGAAGCAGAACATTCTTTCTCAAGCTTCTCAATCCATGCTTGCACAAGCAAATCAACAGCCACAACAAGTACTTCAGCTACTTGGATAATCTTAAAATTAAAGCTCCTTCTTCTGAGGGGGCTGTTTTTTATGGCGCGAAATAAGAAATAACACAGTCAACAGGATGCCTCCTTTTCAGTATGATAATTCAATTTTTAATAGTTTAATTGCTTTTGTCGTGAACTCACAAAGTAATCTTTTCCATTCTTCAATTTAATAGCCACTATTAATCTTCTTCTTTAATGTAAAGTGACTATTGTTTTAGGACCTTATAGTATTTAATGAGAAACACTGGGGCTAATAATCAAAGAATGATGAAATTTTTTGATGGAAACAAGGCATTTCATTTGGGCTTCTAAAAAGTAGATGGGTAGAAGTGTATATAAAATCATTTTTTTCTGAAAATATTATTTATTCATCTTTGGGTAATGGTATAATAGATGTAAATTGTAGGTGGATTTAGGCTAAATTCACAAGGTAGGAGGATTATAATGGAAGATTTTATCGAAAAAATCAAACATTTATCAAAGCGCTTGAGCACATTGAAGGACAATATCACTACGGAAGAAGCGACAAAAACATCTATTATTATGCCGTTCTTTCAAACGTTAGGATACGATGTCTTTAATCCTGAGGAATTTCTTCCTGAATTTATTGCAGACGTGGGCATTAAGAAAGGTGAGAAAGTAGATTTTGCGATTATGAGTGAGGGCAAACCATTGATTCTTATTGAAGCTAAATCCATTACGGAAGCTTTACAAAATCATGATTCGCAATTGTTTCGATATTTCGGTACAACTTCAGCAAAGTTTGCAATCTTAACGAACGGTATTATCTATCGTTTTTATACAGATTTAGATGAACAGAATAAGATGGATTCCGTCCCATTCTTTGAATTTAATCTTGCTGAACTAAAAGAGTCAAGCTTGATTGAATTAGCTAAATTTCGCAAAGGTAGTTTTGATTTAAATAAGATATTTGATACGGCTTCTGACTTGAAATATTCTAATAAAATAAAGAAGTTATTTGATGAGTTGTGGGAACATCCAAGCGAGGATTTTACGAGTTTCATCGTTTCACAAGTCTATAGTGGACGCAAGACAAAAGCTGTGCTAGATAATTTTGAGGTCATTGTAAAAAAATCTTTTAAACAGTACATTAATGAACTTGTTAATGACAAAATTAACGCTGCATTGAAATCAACCTCCACTCCACATGAACAAGAAGAACCTAAAACATTGGAAGAGTTACCTGTAATGGAAGAGCCTGAAATTGTGACGACAGAGGAAGAGATTGAAGGTTATGCCATTGCCAAGATGCTATTAAAAGACACAATTGAAGACGAACGTATTTTCTATCGAGACAATAAAAGCTATTTCAACATTCTGATTGATAATACAATTCGCCGTTGGATATGCAGATTATATTTAAATGGGACCAATAAAATGGTGCAATTTAATGATGAGGAGCGTACAACGGCTACACTTGAGAAAATTGCGGATCTGGAAAATTATAAAGAAAAACTTATTGAAGTAGTAGAGGGTCTTGCGGTTAAGAATGGTTAATTTCCCATGATTCAGATCTTAATGATTAAATGAAGAACAACCAATCAAGTATCTGGTTGTTTTTTTATGGGTTTATAAATTCGCTAAATTAATTTGAAGTAAAGAAGTCTACATCACAAAAGCGGCTGAGGTCATTCTCTGAAAAAGCGTTCGCCATTTTAATTAATTCGACTGAACTAGCGCGAGTTAAAGACTTCAAGTAGTAAAAAGAATGAGTAAAAGAGTTGAATGGAGACGGCTATGCTTACAAGTAGCGTTGATATGAGACGATTTAGCGTGTTTCTGAAAAGATAATACATGAAAATGCTCAACATATAGAGTAGAAACGGAAAAAGATTTAGCTGTTCAAAAGCAAAATCCATTACGGGTTCAGGTTGTCTTGAAAAATAAAAACTCATAAGCACGGTGATGCTCGTGATAAAGATCCCAGATATGAGGAAAAAGAGAGTCATCATGATTGTAAGCTCCTTAATTAAGTATAATTTACAAACTGTGTTTCTGGTTTTAGCTTGTCACTAAGGAGTATCCACAAACATTTGAAACGCTCCCCCATGCTCTCGTAAGGGTATCAGTATTTCATTGGCTTGGACAATTTTTAAGTTTTCGCTGTCTTTACTTTTTGGTGTTAAATTAATTCATTACATGTCAAAAATATTATAAGATATACATACGATTTGATAAGATAGAATGCTCATAGATGAATAAAGAAGGTAAGAGAGGTTATTAGAATGTCTTTCGAAATCGGGATGCTTTTTATTTTGGTTATTTTTATAGTAGCAGTGGTGATTGTGTTAAGTGGTAGTAAAACACAACGCAAATACGTAAACAGAGAAACAATACGGTTTCAAGAACAGGTGGAAAAAGAGCGACAAAAAGAATTAAGGAACTTAGACCAAATAAAAGAACTTCAACGAGTAATTGATGCCCAGCAGCATGACATTGAAGAGAAGCTAAAACAAAGAAATCGCAGATAGTCCAATCATTCTGAAGGGAGTCAAAAATGTTTATTGAAATCATGTTAATTGTATTAGTACTAGCGGTCTTATCGATCATCTTTGGTAGTAAGAAACAGTTAAAGGTTCAAAGAATGAAATTTGATGAAGATATTTCTAATAGACTCGCTGAAGCTCAGGAGAAAAACCAACATCACGAGACTACGATAAAATACTTAGTAAACATTAAAGAGGGAAATGATTGTCAACTCAAAGAAATAGAGTGGTTTGAGGACGGAATAAGTAAATAGTTGCACTATCGATACATTTCTTTTACAAGGCTTCCTTCTATGGTGAGGAAGTTTTTTTATTGTTTTACGGTTCGTTTAATCGTTTGGGCGTAATGTGGTTTCATTTTTTTGAAAAAGGGTACTAAAGTAAGAATTATATGGATAAATATTATCCATAATGAGAGGTTTGGAAGGTTGGGTGATTCATGTTTAAAAAGGAATGGGCTTATATAAAGGATCATAAGATGCTGATGTTGATCATTGCGGGTTTGCTTGTTGTACCAGTGATGTATGCGGCGGTGTTTTTAAAAGGGGTTTGGGACCCGTACGGACAATTAGATGACTTGCCTGTAGCGGTTGTGAATGAAGATGTTGCTGCATCATTTGAAGGAAATGAGCTTCATATTGGTGATGAGCTGGTTGAAAATTTACAGGATAATGATCAATTTGATTGGCAGTTTGTTGATCGAGACAGGGCAATGTCTGGAATTGATGAAGGCGATTTTTATATGGTCATTGTGGTTCCTGAATATTTCTCAGAACGTGCCACGACAGCGTTAGATGAAGATCCTCAAGAGATGGAGCTGGAGTATTATACATCAGCGGGACAAAATTTTATTGCGGAACAAATTGTTGGGACCGCAGCGAGTACAGTTGAGCAGCAAGTGGCCGAAACGGTTTCTCGAGAATACATAGCAACATTATTTGATGTGTTGGCTGAATTAGCGGATGGCTTTGCGGAAGCTGCAGATGGTGCAGATGAATTGGAAGAAGGGGGCGAGGACCTTTTTAACAATTTGGATACACTTGCATCGAATACGCTAACGTTTCAAGATGGGCTCGATGAAGCGGAAAATGGTTCAAATGCGATTGCGACCAATTTATCGGATTTGGTGAGCGGTTCGATTGAGCTTCGTGATGGTGTAGACACCTATACGTCGGCTGTTGAAATGGTGACATCTGGAGCAATTGCTTATACAGATGCGACGGATACGTTAGCTAGTGGTGCGTCGCAGTTCGTGGCAGGCGCAGAGCAATTGGCAAATGGGACAATGGCTTATACCAACTCGGTTGAGGGGGCGTTAGCGGAAGTCGAGCCTGCGCTCTTACAGCTTAGAACGCCTGTCGCTGAGGCACAGGCGACGTTGGCGGCACTTAATGAGAGCAATAGTCTTGTGCTGGATTATACGAATGGCGTCACGACATTAACAGAAGGTGTTGGCACGTACACGACTGGCGTATCGTTGCTGACAAGTGGTGTGGCAGAGACTGCTGAAACGGTCGTTGATGTGAGTAATGGCTTACATCTTCGTTTGCAAGATACGAGTGGATTGGAGAATGTTAGTGAATCGCTCATTAGTGGGAGTCAATCTGTACAAACGGGTTTAGATACGCTTGTTCCTGGCTTAGTTAACGTGCAAAGTGGGTTATTTAGTTTTTCAACTGAGGTGCAGCAATTCAATGATGATGTAGCGGATCTCGCATCAATGAGCGCTTCGGCTTATGGTCGTTTAGAGGAACGTTTGGATGAGGTAGAGGCACCTGAGATTACAGAGACTGTACAGGCGTTAACTTTATTGCGGGATGAGCTGAATGCACAGGACGTGGGAGGTGCAAGTGCGCCTTCCTTGAGTGGGCTGATTCAATTGATCAATGATGTCGATGCTGAATTAGGTTCAATTGATCAACGTGTAGCAGAAGGAAAAGCAGAGCATGATGCGCAAACGATTCGTGCGATTCAGGAGAGTGATGTTGATTTAACGGACGAACAGCGAGCTACGTTAATTTCAGAGATTTCACAGGTTCAAAGTGAACAAGTGCTTCCAACTGTTGTGAGTGAAAGCCGAGAGCGCATCGAACGACTGTTGTCAGAAGTGAACGGAATAGAAGGAACATTTGCAGGGTTAGATGAACTTGCTGATTCGCTCACTCGTATGGAGTCAAGCGTTGAAAGCGGGATTCAGTCGCTAGAAGGAATAGAAGCACAAGTGGCAGATACAAAAGAGTCGATTGCTGATGCAGTTCTAGAAACAGTTGGTGAGGTGAATCGTCGCATTCAAACGGTGGCTGGTGCATCAGAGCAAATGGCAAACGGCCTTGACCAGCTTGACGTCTCAACGCAAGCGCTTGTAGAAGGAGCGGAGGCGTTGCAACCTGGAGCGACGGCTGTGGCGGAAGGTGTTGAATCGGCATCAACAGAGATGCTGGCTTTAGCGGAAAATGCAGAGGCAATTCAGTCGCAATTAACATCCGTTCGTGATGGGGCGAATGAAGTATTAGCTTCATTGGCAACGTTAGATGAAGGGGGCGCCGCATTACAAGAAGGTGCTTCTTCGCTTGAAGGCGCGACAGAGTCGATTGCGGATACAGCAGAAGGCTTTATTGGTGCAAGTGATGGCTTAAGTGCACAAGCAAACGCTGGTTTACAGCTGTTGAATCAATTTGAAGCTGGAACCGATCTGCTTCAAGATGCTGGTTCCACCTTACGTGCTGGAAGTTCGGAATTGCAACAGCAAGGCCAAACACTGACTTCGGGAGCACAAGCTTTAACGGAAGAAGGCGAAACGCTAGCAAATGGTGCGGCGGCACTCAGTGGCACTGGAGCAGAGCTAACAGATGGGGCAGATACGTTGGCGACGGGTTCACCAGAACTGCAGTCGGGAGCTGAGACTTTAGAAGAAGCATTAGGAGAATTATATGAAGGCTCTGGATCTCTTTACGATGGGACCATTGAGATTCAAGAAGGTTCTACAGATATTATTGATGGAGCGGATGAGCTGGCGGTAACATTACAAGATGCGGCGGACGACATTCGAAACGAAAATAAAGAAGACGGCAATGCGGAGATGATGGCACATCCGACAACGCTTGATCAAACAAAAGTGACAGAAGTACCGAATTATGGTCACGGATTAGCTCCATATATGATGAGTGTTGGTTTGTTCGTTGGCGCAGTGATTTTCTGCATTCTGTTCCCAATCAAAGAACCAGTGGTTACACCAACGTCAGGAATAATGTGGTGGTTATCGAAGTTTAGCATTTTAGCATTTGTATCGTTTTTCCAGGCGGTCATTATGATCGGGATTATGGTTTCCTTAGTCGGATTGGAACCAGTTGATACACCGCGAACCTTCCTAGTCGCGATAGTCACGTCATTTGCGTTTATGTCGATGGTCCACTTCTTTTCCGTCTTACTTGGAAATGTTGGCCGATTCATTATGCTTATCTTGATGACGATTCAACTTGGCGGAGCCGCAGGGACATTCCCAATTGAATTATCGAACAGCTTTTTCCAGGCGGTTCATCCATATTTGCCGATGACCCATTCTGTAAATGCCTTCCGGGAGGCGATTTCCATAGGGGGCACGGCTTGGTTTGAAATGACGATTCTACTCGTTCTCTTTGTTGCTTTCCATGTGTTCACGATTATCTATTACACGTTTTCGGCTAAGAAGCGTCAAGAGGAAGCGTCGGAAGAAGAGTTGCAAGCCCAGACATAAAAGCAGAACCTTGGCGTATCATTACGCCAAGGTCTTTTTTTATCAACGATACGCACGCAAAAGAAGAAATCAATTTCTTTTAACAGCATGCGAATGCCGTAGCTTCATCGTATGTAGTGAAGGATCTGGATTTAAAACAGCGTGTTGCCGTTTACATTTCGATAGAGAACAAACATGTTATCCCTCTATGCTCTTGGGCTGACAATCAAACGTCTGAATAGATAGAGGGAATATGTAAAGGAATAGTTATTTTGTATCCTTCCAAACAACATATTTGCTGATGACATCTTGAACAGATTTTTCTGTGTGCAACGTCATATATAACAATTCATTGGTTTGCAGGGAATGCAGGATCATTTCTGGAGAAATGCCTGTCACCACGAGGTTCGCGCCTTGTAATCGTATCACGTTTTGCAAGGTGGATAAATCGACCAAGATGGCGTCATCTACATGGGTCAGACCCGATAAATCAACGATAATTTGTTTCAGCTTCTTTTTTACAATGGCGTCTGTGGTCACCGTTAACACCCGAGAAAAACGCTCGCGATTCATTTTTCCTATTAAAGGCAAAACAGCAATCCCTTCAATAACGGGAACGATTGGACATGCCAAGCTCTCGATTTCCTGTTGAGATTCTAGAAGAGATGCTTCGATTTCCTTTTCATGGGTGACGTCCTTTTGTACGCCGATGAAAAAGTGTTGATCTTCTTTTTCGATATATAAGTGATCAACGGTAAGACTATTCCAGAAGCC
Source organism: Shouchella sp. JSM 1781072 (assembly GCF_041949915.1). Classification (NCBI taxonomy): domain Bacteria; kingdom Bacillati; phylum Bacillota; class Bacilli; order Caryophanales; family Bacillaceae; genus Shouchella; species Shouchella sp. JSM 1781072. Next base: position 439,326 of record NZ_JBHFQE010000003.1, on the reverse strand, counting down.
TGTGCCGTCTTTTGTATAATTATAGAGAATGACTGAACTCGATTCTCTTTTTTCAATCGCTTGCTTTAACTTCATTACTTCTTGCTTATCGGTCTCTGCCCCTTGCAGAAAGCGACAATTTTGCCCCATAATCTCTGCGGCTGAATAACCAGTCATATCAAAAAAGCCTTGATTGGCATAAATAATTGGATTATCTTCTTGCTGCGGATCGGTAATTAAGACACCCGCACGTGTATAATCTAATGCTTCAAATAAAAGTTCTTTGTTTGCTATAGATCGTATGATAAGCACCCCCAACATTTCGTTTATTATCGTACCATACATACGTTCTAAAATGAAATTTTTTAACAAAAAAGGACACACATTCTCATGTGTGTCCTTTCTACACCTAGAGCGAGAAATAATTAGCTATCAACCGTAACGCGAGGAGATTCTCCGTCACTGTTAAAGTGATATGTAGGATAGGGGACCGCCCCACCCTGTACTAATCATTGACTTGCATCTCTGTTTCTTCAAGAACTTGTTCTAGATGCGTGATCTCTTCCTCGATTACTGCTGAAAAGCGACTATGTTCCTTCGTCGCTTTACCCTTTAGCATCTTGAGGAAGTCCAGTTCTCGTTGAAACAGCGCTCGCTCTAAGCGATTAAGCATAGATATCCTCCTCACTAAGTTGTTAGGTTGATACCTATACTACTTGTCTTCCCGAAATTTAAAAAATAAATCTTGGGATACGGAGAAATCATCTAATGAATGTTATCGGTTTGCTCCTTCAGTCGTTTTCGATTGCCTTCAAGAGCCTTCGCAAATAACGACCAGAACTTGACCAGACTCTATATTGTCTCTTAGTATTTTTGCTTGTTCTTCGTTAAATCCGCAACCCTCTAATGAGTCAACTAAACTGTTTACGTCTCCATCATACTTTACATTGTTTTTAGGTAAACCATAATCTTCATAAGTTTTCGTTTGATCGCTTTCTGGAAAAGGAGCTATCACGTTAATGTAAGCTGTATCGTACTTTAGCTTCATTTGATTGGCAGCTTTTAGTGCTTCTTCTTCATTATCATAATCTTTAAACATTGGTCGTGTCATGTGAATCACCTCTACATTTTTTATCCATCACTCTTTTTCTTACCATTTTTATTAAGATCTAAAACCTCAGATTATGAAACAATCTAACAATAGCCATTGATTAGAACGTTTAAGCCCTATTGAAAAGGGAATTAGACAGGGCAAAAATTTTTAAAATGGTGTATCGTTTAAGCTTTTTTGTTCACACTGAAAGAAAACTTGATCTATACATAAATTTTTTACAGTTCTGGAGTGATCTATTTGAAACAAAAAAAACAAGCTGACCAATCGCTTGTCGATAAACGCATTGTCATTCCCTCGGTCTTAATCATTGGGATTGTGAGTCTGTTGTTCGCTTTCTATACGGAAGAGTCTGCTGAACTTTTAAATACGATTTTTGATACAATCGTAAATCTTTTCGCATGGGGATACCTCTGGTACGCGCTGTTAATTGTTGGGGTTGCGCTCTACTTTGCTTTTTCTAAATATGGACAAGTGGTGCTGGGAGATCCATTAGAGAAACCACGATACACCCTATTTGAATATGCGTCTATCTTAGTAGCGATGGGAGTCGGCGCTACATTGATGCGGACAGGCATGGTTCAATGGAGCGAGGTATCCATTAATCCGCCATTTGGATTAGAACCGGGTTCTTCGGATTCACTACTGGTGGGAAACGCGTATAGTATGTTCCTTTGGAGCTTTCAAACCTTTGCAGTATTTGTTATGGCCGCTCCTGCTATGGGGTATATTTTACATGTTCGAAAAAAATCAAAGCTAAGGATTTCTGAAGCATGTCGTATTTTATTTGGCGATAAATTTACGGATGGTTTTGGTGGCATCGTGTTGGATACATTATTTTTAGTGTCAATTTTGGCTGGTGCCGCTGTCACACTCGGACTTGGAACACCGATTGTCACAGAGAATTTAGCTGCTCTATTAAACATAGATGTGACGTTTCTCTTAACGATGATTGTGACTATTGTATGGGTTCTTGTTTTTTCGATTAGTGCATATGTCGGTTTAGATAAAGGCATCAAACGTTTAAGTACAATGAATATGTACTTGGCAGGAGGTTTTGCATTATTTATCTTATTAATTGGACCCGGGATCTTCATAATGAGCTTTTTTACGGATTCTGTGCGTCAACTCTTCACCAGCTATATTGATTTTTCACTTTACACAAATTCAATAGGAAATGAATCAAGTCATATTGAAGGCCATACTGTATTCTGGTTTGCGTATAACGCTACATGGGCGATGTTGCATGGAGTATTTGCGGCAATTGTTTCCAAAGGCCGGACCATTAAAGAGATGATCCTCACGTACTTATTGGCACCGACTTTATTGTCGTGGATTGCAACAGGCATTCTTGGAGGACTAGGCGTAGAACGTTTTGTAAATCAAGATGTGCCGGTGTTAGAAATGGTAGGTCAAGAAGACCCTGTTTCTGCAGTTCCCGCTATATTAGGCACGCTTCCTTTATCTGGACTAGTGATTGTAGTGTTTATCATCATTTCAACCATTTTCTTAGTGACGACCCTTGATTCCACCACGTACACAATTGCAGCGTATATGTCAAAGTGGGATATGAGTCAAAGAGCACCGTCCCGAACGTTACGAATCTTTGTGGCACTCATCATTACGGTGCTTGCTTTAACGTTAATGAACATTGGTGGGCTTGCTCCATTGGAAGTGTTATCAGGACTAATGGGTATTCCAATTGTCGTTATACAACTGTTGCTTGTTGTGGCTGCTATAAAAATGATTGAACAAGATAAAGCATGGATGACTAATATACGAAAAAAATCTAAATCGCAAGATGATGCTTAAAGAACCATTTCATTTGTCCTCTTATCCGTGTGAAAGCATGGAAAAGTAATGAATCTTGTTTTTGAGAATTGTGTTCCCTTCACATTGCGAGTAGTATGGTGGATTCAATAACTTAGAAAAAGACACAACCTTTGTGAGGAGAACACGCTTATTGTTTAGTCCAACGGATTGGATCCGCTTATTTATGTCCGCTCTTTTTATTCTACCGATTGTGACGGTGATTCGAGAATCTGGGTATTACCTAGCTGTGACGCTATTAAAAGGAGAAAACAAAAACCTAATTATCGGCAGTGGACCGACGTTGTTTAAAATTCCGACGATTGAGGTTAGACGGTATTTCTTTATGTTCAGCTGGATGGAATACGATGGGGTGAAGCCAAGCAATCGGATTTGGCACGGGTTCATCTATGCCGCTCCTATTCTGACAACCGCAATTTTTGCGTTTGTAGCGAATTCCTTAGTGTTAGAAGGGATTTTGCCAGCTAATATCTTTTGGAGCACGTTTATCTTTTATTGTTTTTATTACATGCTTTTTGATGTCATTCCGGTCTATTTACCAGATGGACAGCCTACGAATGGACGTGCGATCTTTGACTTAATGTGGCATGGCGAACGCTCTGATTATAAAAAACAGAGACTAGAACGAGAAGCCAAGGAAGAAGAACAACAGCACGAAGGTAGTGAAGAAGAACGAAGCAGTACAGAAGCACAAGAGGAAACGATGGAAAATCGTGATCGAGATGATCAAGAGCGAGGCGACCATACAACTCCTGAAACGGAAGAAGCAGACGAAACAAAACGTAGTTATACAGAAGCGCAAGAAGAAACAAAAGAAAACCGTGATCGAGATGAAAAAGAACGAGGCGATCATACCGATCCAGAATCATAGGGTTTAGGTGAAACCGGCCTTTAAAAAGAATCATTATGAATGTCATCATTCATAATGATTCTTTTAGTCTGTCTGCTTACTTATTTTGTTTGATTGTGGTGTAAGCAAGCATGCCGAGTGAAAAGAAAAGGGCTATTGCTAAAACGACCAACCAAAGCGTCAAATTGTTCATCAACGTGTAACCTCCAATGTAAGCATCTACTACACACGTATACACGTAATCACCTGAAATGAAACAATTTTAAAAAAACTATTGTATTTTTCTAGATCAATTCAAAAGGGTTTAAAAAAAGTTTCCCTTTTTAAAAGGAAAACCTTCTTTATTGGTCGTCACGATAGTAATACGTTTGAACTTTTTCATAATCAGATACATATGCGGGACGCCCTTGACGATGAAGCATCTCAAAGTCATTTCCTAGTGCGACCACAAATTGCGCATTTTCCGCAAAGCCATTGCGTAAATAGAAGTTCTTCCTTCTCACTCTTTGCGCATAATTATCCGCTTTTTCATCTATTTCTTCTACTAAAAGGATGATTTTATGCTTGCTAAATCGTTCAAGCATATACGCAAGCATCTGTTTTCCATAGCCTTTCGATTGATGGTTTGAATCAATAGCAAAGTAAAAGATATAGAGAATCTCCTCATACTCGGCATAATACATCATCCCAACCAAAGCTTCTTCTTTATAAAAGCCGAGAAAACGACCTTTTCCAGCTTGTTGTTTAGCTAGCAATTGCTCAAAATCCAACCGCTCCTCTGGTGGAAATGAGTCTAGATAGATCGCTTTAAGATGTGCAAGTTCATCGCTGTCAGTTGTAATCGCCTGAATGTCCATGATTCCTCCTGTTGATAGCTAGTTTCACTGTTTGTTTATACATTGTTACAGTATAGGAGAATGATGCTTGTGTCAAAGAAGCGGTTGTCATCAATCAGTGTCTATTGGTATAAGAAATGCCAGCTTGCGAACACGTTTATGCAAGTCTTTTTTCGGCTAAATTATGGGGAGAGAACAACTAGTAGGAGAGTGGCTACATGAAAAGACAACAGGTTTACGATTTAATCATTATTGGGGCTGGTTTTTCAGGTCTATCAGCAGCGGTAGAAGCGGAAAAGCAGCAGATGAACTATGGCGTTCTTGAAGCGACAGAAAAGGCTGGAGGGAAAGTGTCGTCGTATCAACCTGATGGAAAAGGATGGTATTTTGAAGAAGGCGCTCAGTTTGTGAACGAAGACATGAACGAGCTTGTGACTTGGATTAAACAAGCTGGCGGGGAGCTAAGGGAAACAGATAAGAATCCAACAGCGGTATCAATTCTAGCGAATACCAAACAGACGTTAGGCTCTATGATGGCGGAAAATCAAAACGCAAATCCATCCTTTTCTCTTGAAGCGCTGAGAGGAAAAGAAGATCATTCGATAGCGGATGTGTATAAGGAACTCGTTGATGATCCAGACAAGTTTGCTGTCTTGGAAAGCTTTCTGACCCAGTTTCTGAATCAAGACCCAGAAAAATTGAGTGCATATGCGGCGCTGGATACTAAAGAACGATTTCAATCTGAAAAGAGTGATGATACGCACCAGTCTTCAATGCCCTTATCGGATGTTATTGATTATCAACTTTCGCGCTTAACAGGCGACATCCGTTACCAGCAACTTGTGGAATCGATTGACAAAACAAGCGCTGGATATGCCGTACACACATCAACCGATACTTATTTTGCAGAAAAGATCGTTCTGGCTTTGCCGCCAACGGTTGCTAGGAACATAACGTTACCGGAAGAGATTCAAAACCAATTTCAAGATGCTTTAAAGAGCTACTCGAACGGAGCGGTAATAAAAATTCAGTTTGTCTATGATCATCGCTTCTGGCATCAAGTGACGTTTAATGGTGGAAAAATGCGAATTGGTAGCATGATTTGGACTGATCCTAAAGGAATAAGCGTGATGGATTCTTCTAAGAAAAACGAGAATTATGGCGTGCTGACGATGTTTATTGGTGGAGAAAAAGCGGAACAGCTTAAGAACGCTACACGGGACGAGTTGCTTGCCGTTGCATCCCAATTGTTAGAAGACGTTTTAGGTACAGAGGCACAGACCTACTTAGATGCCCACTACGGAATGTGGGTACATCATCCATACGTGGGCGGTGGATTTAGCGCAAGCATTTTAGCCGGTGAACATGGGGACGCGGCCGCATTATTGCGAAAAGGAACAGACACATTCACGTTTGCAAGCAGTGAATGTGCAGAAGCATTTCCATCTTTTATGGAAGGCGCTTTGCGAGCGAGGCAAGCTGCCGTTAAGCGATTGCGGGGAATCGAATCATGATTGAGATGAGGCTACTCTAGGATGAACTAGAGGGCTTTTTTTATGAAGCGGGGTGTTCTTCTTTATTTAGATTCCTATTTGACTACTTCGCTCACAACCGTTTCATATCTTAGCCGAGTGCTGTGAGAATAACCGCAAGCCCATTAAAGGTTCCATGTATGAGGATAGCTGGTAAAATCGAGCCTGTTTTTTCGTAGGTCCACGCAAAAACGAGTCCCGAAATAAAGTTAACGGGAAGCGTATTATATGTAGGAACGTGAACGATTGTAAAAATAAAAGAGCTACAAAGAAGTCCTGCCCACATTCCCCACTTCACTCTAAACCATCTATAAAGAAACCCGCGATAAAAAATTTCCTCGTAGATTGGCGAGATGATGGCGGCAGAGATGAATCCGATACTAAATGTCAGCCAATTCATATCTGCCGTTAACGATTCGGTTTTTTCGTTTTCAGTCGACATTTGAAACAAATCCATAAGGATGACGATCAATAAACTAGCTACGATTAGAACGATTGTCCAAACAATAATCCATTTCCAGTACGTTTGGGAAAAACGCCGTACTCCAACTGCGTGCCAGCTTAGTTGATGCGGTCGTAACGCAATGACATATACGCCTAAAGTAAACACGACCGCCATAACAAAACCTGTCATCGTACCAGCATAGAGGCTGTTTTGAAACAGTTGCTGTAGAAAATTCTGCAAGACCCATTCAATTCCGATAGGAACGATGACGAGCGTAAGCAGAAGCAACAGACTTAGTTCCTTAAAGGACCATCTCATCGATGAAAAAAAGGTTGTCTTCATTCTTTCATTCCTCCAATACCTTCATTATGATACTTTTAAGATAATTGGTTACGTAACGGAACCTGCAAGCATTATTTTAGGAGGATGTTACAGATGGATTATTTTTCAACTGGTGACGTATCAAAGAAATTAAAGCTCTCTTTACGAACCCTACGCTATTATGACCAAATTGGGTTGGTCAAACCTACGCGGAAAGAGCTGAACGGCAAGCGGTACTATACCCCTGATGATTTACTATTGTTGCAAAAGGTTTTATTGTTAAAGGCGACGTCGATGTCGTTGAACGATATTCACAACGTGATCCGCCATGTCACCATCCAAAAAACGCTTGTTGTCCATAAAGAACAGCTTGAACAAACGATCCAGCAGCTACAGCAATCGCTGGCGTATACCCATACTCTTTTGAATATCTTAAAGTTGGAAGGAGAGATTCAGTGGGATCAACTGCTGCCCCTTTTATCAGAAGAGAATCAATCCTTGAAGCAGGAGATCAAAAAGAAAGCATTCGAAACATTATTCAACGATGAGGAACAAGAAGTCTTAGCTGAACTTCCGAAAATGGGGGACGATCCCAATACGATGGCGAAATGGATTAATCTTATTAAACGAATTGATCTATGTATAGAGGAGAACAAATCGCCCATTTCTCGAGAAGGTCAACTAATCGCCCACGATACACTCCTTTTATCAAACGAGACCTTTAAAGGAAATGCAGAATTAGCGGACAAATTCTGGCTCGCGCGTAAGTCGAAAGAAACCTCCGCTGATTTGAATTTGTACCCTGTTCGAGAAGAAGTGGTCGTCTTTATGGAAGAAGCCATCCTTCATTTTGAAAACAATTCATGAAAATGAGGAGAAGATAAAGCAAAAAAAAAGAGACTGACACTGCCATTGGCATTGTCGTCCCTTTTAGTTTTTTATGGTTTAAAGATCGTCTTAATGCTACCTTCTGTCTTTTCATCAAAAACTCGGTAAGCATCCGATGCATCTTCAAGCTTCACTTTGTGAGTGATGATGTCAGTTGGATCGAATGTCTTGTTTTTAATCATCTCATAAAGTTTCGGCATCAAGTGAACCACGGGTGCTTGTCCCATTTTTAAAGAGACGTTTCTAGTAAAGAAATCACCGAGGGGGAATCCATTGGCTTCGCTTCCGTAAACGCCTGTTATTTGAACAGTCCCAAACTTACGGACTGATTGACTTGCCGTGATAATGGGCTGAATTGTGCCGAATTGGTTATCATGTTCGGAACCGTGTGGCTCTCCTTTTGGCACGGTACCATCCATTCCGACACAGTCGATAATGACATCTGCACCACCGTTTGTTTGATCGTAAAGGAGTTGCCCGATTTCAGGGTTTTCAGCGAAATTATATGTCTCGACTTTGTTTGTTTTTTTGCCGTGCTCAAGTCGGTGTGGAACTTCGTCAACAGCGATTACACGTGTGGCCCCTTCTAACCAGGCGAATTTTTGTGCCATTAAACCAATAGGACCTGAACCAAGAATGATTACCGTATCGCCCTTTTTCACTCCGCTGTGCTTAACGCTCCAATACGCAGTTGGAATAACATCAGAGAGAAAAACCACGCTTTCGTCCTCTAATTCACTATCTTCGGGTACTTTAAATGAAGTAGTATCACCATATGGAACTCGTAAATATTCAGCTTGACCTCCGGGATGGTTTCCGAAATCTTCAGCAAAACCGAATAGCCCGCCAGCATCTGAATGAGGGTTGTCATTAGAATTGTCGCACTGACTCTCCATTTGATGGTTGCAGAAAAAGCAGTCTCCGCAGCTGACGTTAAAAGGAATGACTACGCGATCCCCTTTTTTAAGCGTCTTCACTTCTGAACCAACTTCTTCAACAATCCCCATCGGTTCATGACCAATCACATAATCTTGTTCTGGTACAATACCTCCATGATATAAATGAAGATCAGAGCCGCAAATGCCGCTTGCTGTAATTTTTACGATGATATCCGTATTTTCTTTAATAGATGGTGCTTGAATCTCTTTCATCTGAATGTTCTTCTTACCTTGAAATGTAACAGCCTTCATCTTTCACCTCTATAATTCGACTTAAGGCTGTATTTCCTGATTAGCTGATTCCAAAACATGGAATAGGTAAAAATTGATTAATCAAGCTTCCATGATTGTCACAAATGCGATAAACAGTAGGAAAAGTGTGAGCATGATAACGTGAAAAGCGAATAAAAAGTATTTCGTTTTGTCTTTCATAGCAAGGCTTGATCCGATCCCGATTAGTAAGAGGATAAAGGTGGCGACGACCACAAGAGGTAACGGGATATTCTGACTTGAGCTAGACATAAGATAAAAGAAAAGTAATGATAGAACTGCGCAAAAAGCAGAAACGAGAAATAGGGTTGTGTCGCGAATAAGACCACTCCTTCGCTAGCTACTAGTTAAAAAGCTACTTAAAAAAATAAGAAGTATACGTAGATGGAGACAAACGATCCATACATAATCGGGACGGACAAGACAATATTTTGCGTGAGGAGGCCAATCACTAGCCCTAAAAACCATGTACCAAGAATAATAAATGCTTGTGGAAACACAAATGTCTCTCCAGAATAATTCTCAGCAATACCACCTTGAGCGAGGAACATTGAAAGGAGGAGTGCGATAAGAAAGCTTGGAACGGCGTTAATCAAAATAATCTTTCGTGCTCTCGTTTTCATTATTAGAATCCTCCGTTAAATCAGTTATTTTAAAATAGTGTAACATTATTTTCCTATTTGATGGAGGTTGGTGGTTAGGTTTTGAGATCAAAACAGATTAAAGAGTAAGGATCGTTAGGAGGGATTGTGTTGCGAAGAAGGGCATCGGTCATCATTGTTGAGAATTATAGCGTTGCGCTCATTAAAAGAATGAAAGAAAAAACGGTCTACTATGTATTTCCTGGTGGCGGCATTGAACATGGAGAAACACCAGAAGATGGGGCGAAAAGAGAGGCGTTAGAAGAATTGGGTGTGGAGGTTCGTATAGGGGAGTGTGTTGCGAAAGTCCACTATAACGGAACGGAATACTATTTCCTTGCTGAAATCATGAAAGGTAATTTTGGTACGGGACGAGGTGAAGAGTACACGAATAAAAGTAGGAATCGTGGAACGTACTTGCCGGTTTGGATTGATTTAAATGAATGTTCGCTCATCAATATCAAACCGAAAGAAGTTGCATTAAAAGTTCAGCTTTTATTCAATAGAGGAGGGGGAAGGTCATGACTGTATATTCCCATAAGCCGGAAGGGTATGAGTGTCCATTTTGCAGGGTAGTAGCAGGAAAGGAAACAAACAATAAGGGTACAAAGCAAACGGACATTGTGTATCGTAATGATCACGTAACGGCGTTTATTGCGAGTAAATGGTGGCCGAATAATAAAGGCCATGTGCTTGTCGTCCCAAATACGCATTATGAAAATATGTATGAGCTACCTGTTGATATTGCTGGTGAAATTCACCGTGTTGCGCAATTAACAGCGCTTGCGATGAAAGATACGTACGGCTGTGATGGCATTTCCACAAGGCAGCATAATGAACCTGCAGGGAACCAAGATGTCTGGCATTATCATCTCCATGTGTATCCGAGATATGAAAACGATCATCTATATAAAACGAAAGGCTACTCTACTGAACCAGATGAACGACCGTTTTACGCAGACAAAATACGCTCATGGTTGTTCTAAATAACAGAACGAGACTGCTAATGATCTAGCAGTCTTTTTAAGAATTATGTGTTGTTCAGCCAAATAAGTTATCCAAACACTTGAGCGGAAATTGCAAAGAGTTGATTATTTCTTTTGGGGAGATGATTAGCATTCTTCATCATGATCGGTGGTTGATTAACCTCTTCAAATCCAATCTTCATTAAAAAATCAGCTATTTCAACATTCATGTCACCAGGTACATCAATCCTTAGTTTGCCTGTATGATGTTGTGTTAGCTCATGAATGATTTGGGTAGCAATGCTAGCATTTATAGCAACAATGGGTCCTATAAGTAAATGAACGGAGCCCAGAATAGATAGCCCAAATCCAATAATTTCTCGGTTCTTATTTCTCGCAATCACACAACGGTTTGATTGTTTTATTCTATTAACAAGTAACGTCCTCCTACAACCCCCAAAAGCATTTGAATCTAATTGAACGAGCTCTTCAAAATCTTGATCACGATATTCTTCAATAATCATGTTTTGTTTAACGCTTAATTCTATAGGACGACATGTATCGCTCAAATATTTATGTACACGATTAATAGATTTGAAACCTAATGTTTCGTACAATGGCTTACCTTCTTCAGTTGAGATCAACATAATCTTCGTATTGGTGGAAACGGAATCGATACACCTTTTTGTGACTTCTTTTGCTAAGCCGAAACCTCTATACGTTTGATGAACAATGACCATTCCTATTGATGCAAGATTGTTTTCATATGGTACGATAGCAGCACTTGAAACAATTTCGCCATAGTCGTTTTTATGACCATAAATCTCTCCAGAAGCAAGAACCGTATTTATTTCATTTTGATTGTAGTCCCAACCCACTGAAGAAGAAAGTTTTATTAAACCTGATACATCCGTTTTAGTAAGTTTTGATAACGTCAGTCCAGTTACACTGGTCGTCTTCATAAGATCACCTCTTAGTCATGTTACCCTTTTTGATGCCAGTCTTCTAATGTTTGCATATGAAATTCCTCATCAAAATCTAGACGCAAAGGCGTAATGAACTCAATGCTATTACCGTCGAGATCTTTAAAATAAATGGCGGCATGAGCTTGCGGATTATTCGGTAAAACTAATGGTTGTCTATCCGCTGAAAATCCAAAATTAGTAGATACGTCAATCCCTTTTTCGTTAAGCCATTCTTTCGCATCGTTCACCCTCTCATGATGAATATAGAACGCGACATGTCTTATAGAGGGATGATACGGAATGTTAACTGCTTCTGTCTCCCATAGACCTAACCAAATTTTTCCTTTTTCTATCCACATAAATGCAATCCCTTCTTGTTGATGAGCTAGTTCTAATTCTAGTTTTTGATAAAATTTGATCGATTCTTTCAGGTTACTTACTGGTAAATGCGCTTCATACAATCCTTTAATCATAATGTCTCACTCCTGATAGAAATAGTCGTTTCTATCAAGACTATAGTTTAAATTTGGGTAAAGATGATCAGTCAAAAGGCTAATGTTCCCTACAACTTTTGTTGTAGAGGAATTTAAGCACCGTTTAGCGAATATAATTGCGACTCTATCCTTGATTTAGTAAAGGGAATGTTAGTAGAGATATAATAATGGATTGCCTAGATTCTATAAGAAGGGATTATTCACGCTATGAAAAAGAAAATTCTTTTGTTTTTATCAATGGGCTATGGATACTCAACTGCTGTTTTTTATTAATTAGACAATAATTGGTGAAGTCTATCTGTTTAGTAAAAAATTGCAGGAAAACTTATAATGAATAGAGGTAATGTTGTGAGAAAGATTAGTAGAAAGAACCCTAGTGATATGCCTGAACCAGTAGGCGACTACAGCCATGTCACAAGAGTTCCTGCAGGAGCAAGTTTAGTTGTCACATCAGGTCAGATCGGGACTGATATGAACGGAAATGTTCCTAAAGGTTTAAAGGATCAAGTCCACAATACGTTTACAAACATCACAAAAACGCTTGAGTCTGAAGGATTGTCTCAAGATAACATCATAAAAGTGAACATTTGGGCTACAGAAGAAATTGATTGGAATGATTTTGATTTAAAGTGGAACGAACTTTTTGAAAAAGACTATCCATCTATGACGATTGCATATGTAACAGCATTGGGTTTGCCTGAACTGAAAATAGAAATTGAACTATGGTGTGCTGAGATTTAACTATAGGAGGAACGGCAGGTGGCTGTTCCTTTGTCATCAATTTTCCACCTTAAAGCAGAAAAAGCTTTCTCTCAACTTCTGAGAGAAGGCTTTATTTTCTGGGATGTGCCTGTTGCTTACATATGAAGGGCTAGGCTTCTCATCGTCGTTATAGTCTCTTCCTCGTGCTCCACAAAATCGGGGTCGGCGCTTGTTTTCACAATAATTGTTTTTGTTTCTGGATGGATATAGAGGTACTGTCCCCATACGCCTAAAGCGAGAATATCCTTGTTATCGTTAAAGGGAACCCACCACTGGTACCCATAGCCGAATGCTTTGTTCATAGTTGGGAATGACTCTTCATGAACACGGGTTGATTCATAGAGCCATTCTTCAGAAACAACTTGTTTTCCGTCCCAATGCCCTTTTTGTAGACACAGTTGTCCAAGCTTTGCGTAATCTCGTAATGTGGCGTTAAATCCACAAAAAGCATAATCTTGTCCTTGTCGGTCCGTTAACCAAAAAGCCCTATCGGTTGTTCCGATCTTTGACCAGATTTCGTCTTGGAAATAGCGAGAAGGTTGTTTGCCAGTTACATGCGCAATTAACATTCCTAACGCTTGCGTGTCTGAACTGTTGTAATCAAAAGCAGTTCCAGGTGACTGCTTTGATTGTAGAGCGGCCATTACGTCGTCCACACCTTCATTTAAAGCAAGTGTCTTAATAAAAAGCTTTTGAATATCAGAAGTTCGTTTTTCGTAGGTTTCATCAAATTTAACACCAGACGCCATTTGTAAAATATGCTTAATGGAAACATTGTGGTAACCGCTTTTTTTCAACAGAGGCACGTAGGTGGTGATGGGCTCATTAATATCTTTGATAAGCCCTTGTTCGACTGCTTTTCCGACTAGTAAGGAAAGAATGGATTTTGCGATCGACCAAGAAGTAAATGTCGTCGCTTGATGGGCACCTTGAAAATAGTCTTCTCGAATGATCGTTTGATCTTGAATAACGAGAAATCCTGTTGTCTGCGTGCGTTCAAGTAACGCTTCAACGGATTTGGTTTCTCCTTTAAATGAATAAGTGGTCGGGAGTGATTTTGTTTTTTTAGCAAAATAGAACGGAACCATGGCAGGTGCAACGTCAAAACTGGGCATCACTTGGTCCATATGTTGGAAATTGTACGCAATTGTTTCTGGATCAAACAAGGAAAGGGCTCGCTGATTCTGCTGATATTTATAGCCGATAATACCTCCGCCGATTACTCCTGTGAGGTAAAGCATTGCCTTTACATACTTATTCATTACGCTCATCACTCCTTTTGTCTTTGGACCCAATTAGTCCATAAAGTATGACTTCGGTAAAAGCTTCAAATCCTTGTTTATAAGTGAGTTGATGGGTTTCAAGATAATGCGGGCTCAGTAGTTTTTGCATCGTTTCTGTCAACATGGTCCTAATAACAATGGACGCAGTAGGTGATAGCTGATTTTCCACTATTCGCAATAGTGTGTCCCAAACTTGATCTAATCGGCGGTCAATGTACAACATGAGTTCAGGATAATGTTTTTCTAATGCTTCACTGTGCTGAATAAGCCAGCCTACTTGGTACATATCAGGAACACCGTCAAAAAATGCTTTAATTTTGTCAGCTGTATGGCACTGGTTTTCTGCAATCGACATGCTTTCTTTCTGTAAATCAGCAAAGACATAGTCAATCGTCTTTTCAATGATGGCTGATTTATTATGAAACCATTCATAGATCGTGCGCTTACTGATCCCAAGTTCCCGCGCAACATCATTGGTAGTAAACGTAATTCCCTTATGTGCAAACAGGTTCAATAGCTTCTGATAATCATCGTCTGTGAGCGTACGCATGGTTTCCTCCTGTTGGTACTTTATTTATATTTATAGTACCATCAAGGGCGCGAGATGTCTAATTACGGCGATCCTCATAGCGTAAAGAACAGAAAAAACAGGCATCCAAATGGGATAGATGCCTGTAATATATTCGTTATCAATGTAGGACTGTTTTTGCTGATTTTACTCTTCTTCAAGTGTCCCTACAGTAGGTAAGTCTTCTAATACACTCGTACCGTGTGGGGACGACTGAATTTCTTCGGTGTGGTCATGACCAGCAGGTAATCCGCCAGCAGGAGCATGTTCACCATCTGCCCAAGCGCCAACATCTGTCACATCGTACACGACGCCATCAACGGCTACATAGGCATCGTTTCCATCTTGACCATCGTACTCACTGAGTTCTTCCATTGTGAATGTTCGATCTTGATCGGTTGTCTCTTCTTGGTCCGGTGCGTCACCTTCATCGGTTGCGTCTTCTCCGCCACAAGCAGCAAGTAGCATAGCTGAGCTACCTAAAATCAGTGCCAATTTTTTCACAGTACACTCACTCCTTAAAAAAGATCGTCATTCTTTATACATCCACACTACCATTTGTGTTTGATGGTCGATAGGCATTTCACATAATTGTCAGAGTATCCATTTCCTATTTTCCTTCTTGTACGAAAAGATCAATGGTCTCCGCAAGGATTGTGATGCCGCGCTTTAGGTTTTCTTTGGTTTCATAGACAAAAGAGAAGCGAATGGACGGTTGTTCGTCTTGCCCATAGATGGTTCCTGGATTAAAGAGCACGTTTTGCTTTAAACATGCGTGAAAAAGTTTTTTTATCGAGAGGTTCCATTCTTCACGAAAGGTGAACCAGATAAAGAACCCACCTGCTGGAATGTCCCACGAGCCAAATTTAGATAAATGATGCTTTAGCAAAGAGTCGAGGTAATCTCTTTTTTCTTTTAAATGTATTCGTAACCTGCTTAGATGAGCGTCATAATCCCCACTTGCAAGCAATTCTGTACAGATTGCCTGAGTGATGTTGCTTGTCCCATAATCGGTATGCATACGAACGTCGCTCACTTTCTGTATAATTTCTGGCTTTGCTACAATCCATCCTATTCTTAAAGCAGGGCTGAGTGTTTTAGAAAAGCTAGAAAGGTAGATGACATTCCCGGCTTTATCTTTTGATTTTAAGGAGGGATAATGCCCATCGTATACTAAATCTCCATAAATGTTGTCTTCTATAATGGCGATGTTTTTTGTATTTGTGTAGTTGATTAGATCGTCTTGTTCGTTTGCATGTAAAGATAACGTTGTTGGATTTTGAAAAGGTGAATTCACATAAACAGCCTGGTTTGGTTTCATGTCTTTCAGGCTATGGGTGTTTCCATATTGAAGGACCGGTGACGTTCGAATCCCCAGTGAATGAAAAAAGTTCAGCGTATTGAGAAAAGAATGGGTATCGAGATAGATCTGTGAGCCGGTTTGGAGAATAGAAGAAGCAATCAATTGAATGCCATTCAGCGCGCCTGACACAACCATGATGGATTCAATACCGACGTGAATACCTCGTTTCTCTAAGTGTTTCGAAATCGCCTTTCGAAAACGAATATCGCCTTTCCCATCACCATACTCATGGTCTAAAGGTTGCATGGAGGCATTCGTCATTGCTTTTGCGATTAAGGCATCTGGAATGTGTTCTTTTCCTAACACGCCTTTGCTTAACTGAATATAGCTGGCATTGTTCTCGTAATCATTAATCTTTTTGACGAGACTCTTATTACTAGAATAAAACGACCATTGACTTAAGCGATCCCAATTCATAAGGAATTGTTTCAAATCAGCTTTTCTTAATTCGGTGGAAACATAAACGCCACTTCCTTGAACGGCTGTTACATAACCGTATGATTTTAACTCATCAATGGCTTTCACAACCGTACTGCGGTTGACTTGATATTGTTGAGCGAGTTCGTTTTGAGTAGGGAGTTTTGTATAAACGGGCCATTCTCCAGACATAATCTTCTCTTTTAAATCTGTCACAATGCGATGTGAATTTGTCATGCTGCTGGTAACGTCCTTCCAATTTGTTGGATTAACCTTCCGTTCATTTGTTGATTTCAACTGACACACCCTATTATACAATGAACTTCAAATCGATGAGGGGATGGGGTGACAATTCTTGAAGGCGAAGATGAAGATCGTTATTGCTTACGCACTGGCAGTCCTACTGTGGGCTTCTGCGTTTCCGGGCATACGAGTTGGTCTTGAGCATTATTCACCGGAACACTTATCGTTAGTACGGTTGCTTATCGGCTCTATTGGTTTACTTGTATTTGCTTTCATTGCAAAGATTGGACTGCCTCGTTTAAAAGATGTTCCAGTCATATTTGTATTAGGTTTTTTAGGGTTCTCTGTTTATCATACTGCTTTAAGTATAGGAGAACAGACGGTAAGCGCTGGGGCGGCATCATTGCTTGTTTCAATGACACCAATTTTTTCTGCAATCTTGGCGACGTTCTTTCTGAAAGAGAGGATGAGGGGGTTGTCGTGGATAGGCTCTGTCATTGCATTCTTAGGTGTGTTTATCATTATGATCGGGACAGGTGATTCCTTCGTTTTTGAGGTGGGTGTCTTCATTATCCTTATTGGAGCTTTAGGTGAGAGCATGTACTTTGTTTTTCAAAGTCATTACCTCAAACATTATGGGTTCTTGCCATTTACGGTCTATACGATTCTAGCTGGAACCATCTTTCTCCTTCTTTTTATACCCGGATTAGGGTCAGCCATCGCCACTGCGCCAGCTGCTATCAATATGACCGTTGTCTATCTAGGCCTTTTCCCCACGCTCATTCCTTACTTTTGTATTGCTTATGTCACGTCAAAAGTAGGAGCGTCAGAGGCTACGAGCGTCCTTTACTTAACACCTGCTTTTGCTATTCTCATCGCTTGGCTATGGTTGGGAGAGGTTCCAACATTCATTACAATAGTAGGTGGGATTTTGACATTGATAGGGGTAGGCATAACGAACAAGCGAACAATACATGTGAACGAAAGTCTAGCGAATCATTCAACCTAGGCACCACTCTGTTAACAATCTTTTGCAAAAAAAAAGCCGCTTCCTCGGAGGCGGTTTTTTAATATTAATATATGTGTGGGATTGTTTAAGCGTTTATTCGAATAAAAAGACTTAACTACCTAAACGATGCTTTTTAATTAAGGATTTAATCGTTTGTTCAGTTTCTTCAAGTTCATTAGCGATGGTTGGGATCTGTTTTCCTTTTGCTAGTTTTTTTGTGATCTGATTACAGATTTTCTTTTCCTCACCTTGCTCCAATCCTTGTTCTAACCCTCGCTCCAACCCTTTGTCTTCTCGCTGTTGCAACATTTCTTTAAAGGTCATTTCGATCGCCTCCTCTAATTTAGGGAATTGATATAAAAAGAGCAGCAACGGCTACCTTTTAGGAGGATTCATTTCCTAAACGATGCTTTTCTATTAAGGACTTAATCGTTTGTTCAGTTTCTTCAAGTTCATTAGCGATGGTCGGGATCAGTTTCCCTTTTGCTAGTTTTTTTTTGATCTGATTACAGATTTTCTTTTCCTCGCCTTGCTCTAACCCTTGCTCTAACCCACGTTCCAATCCTTGCTCTAACCCTCGTTCCAATCCTTGCTCCAATCCTCGTTCTAACCCCTTGTCTTCTCGCTGTTGCAACATTTCTTTAAAGGTCATTTCAATCGCCTCCTCTAATCTGGTCCGTTCTTCTTGACTAATATGTTTTTCAACGTGTGACTTTATATAGCCCGCTACTTCTTCCTGTCTATTTTTATCTTCAATGTTACGGGCTATACTGAAGACTTTGAGTGCTAGTTCTTTGAACGTGCTTCTGCGGTTCATTAATAAGCTAAAGATTAATGTGGATACATCATTATTGCTTATCATGGTTCCTTGTTCGCTCTTTGTAAGAATGTCGCTTAATTCATCTTCGGCGTAATAGTCGTGGAGAAAAATGAGGGTAGGTTCAAAAATTAGCGAGCCTTGCGTTAATTGCATGACGTAAGTAGGTTTTGGGCGAATGTGACTTGGATAGACAATGTAACTTACTACATAGTTTACCTCGTCTCGATATGTGAAGTAAAGGGCAGCGTTGTACAGTTGAAAACGGGCTGAATCGCTTGCATTAAATTGTGATTGGAACTCAACATTGTGTAGGACATCGTCCGTATCAATAAAGGCGTAATCGATGCGGTGGTTCAACCTGATAGGCACTTCATTTGGGACAGCGGTCTTAAAGCCTGCCGTTTGAATGTGTAATCCATTAAGAGGGTTGTCCCCAGGTTTATAGATGCCCATCGCATATTTCTGCATGGCATCGTTAATCATTCGGTCGGATTTGAAGTCTTTATCCACTAAATGCTCCTTCCAAAATGTATTTGGATGTGATTAATAAAGGTATGATGGGTTTGGAGGTAGCCGTTTAGAATGTGTAAGGTGGGTGGGGGAATTAAGGGTATTGACTTACAGACTAAAGAGGCAAACAGTGAGTGCAAACGTTGTGAGTGAATATTGAGGTTGTAATGAATATACCAAGTAAATCCATTATTGTAAATATATAAATGGTGAGTGCGTAGGAACATTTCTACCTATGTGGACCCATCAAATAATCGTAAAGATTATTTGATGTCATTGCAGATAAAGTAGGTCACATTTCTTATACAAATAATGGGTGATCAAACATATACATTTACCTTAGAATTGACAATTATACATATTAGTTGCTTAATCATAGAACGATATGTAAAATAACAATATACGAACTTATGTTCTTGTTTTGGTGAGGTGTGATTTCATGTCTAGCAACAAGAAAGATCAAGAGGATTCAAGACAACTAGATTCAGAAAAGTTAAAAACGCTCATCTATGAAAAGGTTTCAATTTTAAATAAGGACGAAGCGATTCTAAGTGAAAATAGCCTCACCAATCTCGATTTTCTTATTGATGTACTTGTTGACAGTAAGCTTATATCGGCAAAGGAAGCACTCTTATTACAGAGAAGTCTTAATTTTAAAAGGAATGAAGCAGGTAGATAAAGAAAACGAAAGCACGATGTGCATTACTTATGCTTAGTACTTCCATTTTTATCATGATCTTCATTATTCATATTTTTTCTGTGTATGGCGACATCTAAAACGGCATTGATCATATCTAGATGTTCTTTATTCAACTTTACGTCTTTCCACGTTAAATGTTGTTGCTTTAGAAAGTCGAATAGTTCAGGATTTTTTTCAATTCTCTCATCATCACTAAGACCAAGCAAATAATCTGAGGATACATTAAATAATATAGAAAGTTGCTCGAGGTTATTGATTGAAGGTGTTTTTCGTTCTACTTCATACCCTTGAACAGCAGAGTACGTCACACCTAGCTTATCGGCTACCTCTTGAATGGTTAGCCCTTTTTCTTTTCGCAGCTTTCTTAAGCGATCTCCTCTCATACGACACCTTCTTTTAAAAATATTATTGTTTCCTTGAGTAACATTTTGATTTTTTTAATGTTCTTTCTCTTTATGGATAAGAAAGGATTCGTTATCGTCATTATATCTATTTTTTGTAACAATTCATACGGACCGTAGGTGGTTATTTCAGGTTTCTCGATATAACTTTTTACCAATTATATGTGTTTTAGAACTAGATGTCTAAGAAGAAATGTTACTAGAAGTATTGACAAAAAGGAAACGTATTCTTTATTATATTACCTATGGTAATAATATATTTATTAAAGTTACTTATAGAGATAAAGGAGTGGTGGAGAAGATGTGCAGATCTGTTCATGATTTTTTAGAAAATGAAGTGGATTTTTTTGCTTATGCGCAGCAAAAGGGATTTGTTCAGCCGAACGATCCGCAAAAAATTGATTGGAGCAACGTGTTCATTCCTGGTCAAATAAAAAACGGATACCTAGTTGATTCTGAAGGTGAAGTCGTTACGGGCTTAAAAAAGAGATAACAAGGGAGTTGGTTCGTTGTTTGAATATGAAGAAAGAAAAGATGGTGGGGCAAATGTTTACAAGGAGGGAGCTTATTGTGGTCAAATTATCCCTATTTATGGTGGAGTAGCGCTGAAATTAACGAATGGCCGAGATTATTTTGTTAGTAACAAGCAGACAGCAATTGAAACGTTAAAGATTGAGCTATCTTAAATAATGAAAGGAGAACTTATTTTGACTGTACAAGCACTCATGAAAAAAGAAGATATGAAAGAAATTGAGGCAATTCTAAGAAAATACAAAACCTATCATGCGGGAAAAGTCATTTTACAGGAGCAGCTACAGTCTGTTCTCCCAAGTAGTGTGGAAATGAATGATGTTATGTTAATGAAAAGAGATTTTGACAATGAAACTGAATACCAATTTGCAAAAGAGATTAAGAAAGAATTACAACGGTATCGCTTGATCACCTATGCCGTAGATGTAGCCATCGAACAACTAGATGTGATTGAAAACGAGTTTGTGCACTATCGATATTTTGAGAACAAAGCAATGAAAGAAATTTCAATTGAAATGGGTTATGGAGAAAAGCATCTTTTTAATCTCCGCAAACGTTTGTTAGAAAAGCTATTCATTAGTTTACGCGGTTTAATAAGCTAACATTTCTTGTATGATTGCTCTCATATAACTGACAAGCCAATTGCTGTTGCAGTTGGTTTTTTTATAAGCCAATTTAAGGAGTGTGTGTATGTTTGAATTTATTGTAAAAGGCAGTGCGATGGCAATTGGTGCAGCCATCACCTATTTGTTCGGAGGGTGGGATATTTTGCTACAGTTCTTAATTTTAATTATGATGATTGATTATTTCACAGGACTCTATAAAGCGTATAGCTTAAAAGAGCTATCTAGTAAAGTCGGTTTTACTGGTGTTATGAAAAAAGTACTGATCTTAGTGGTTGTCGCGATCGCACACGGCTTGGACATTGTTTTTACCGAAGAAGGGCTTCCGATCTTCGGTTTTGATTTACCAGTACTACGTACAATCATCATATGGGCGTATATCATTAATGAGCTTGTATCCATACTAGAAAATTTGCGAGACTTAAATATCTATATACCAAAGGCCTTGCATCATGTCTTGGACAAACTAAAAAAAAGTCAAGATGATCAAAATCATGCCCTTGTTCATATCAATGTTCAGACAAAACAAGATGATAAAGACAAAGAAGATTCCAGGTAGTTTTTGTGCAGTTTCATCAAACCATCTATGGGAGATATTCCTTCTGAAATCTCTTTATAGTAAGAGTTGTAACACAATAACTATTTTTTAGGAGTGATTTTATGAGTCGTGTTCTTCGACTAACAGAGCCTTATATGGAAGGATCTGATGTTCGCGCATTACAACAAGCATTGGTCAATGCTAATTACGTGCTATCAGGCGTTGATGGTGTTTATGGCCCTTCTACTGAAGATGCCGTACGTCGCTATCAACAAAACAATGGATTACAAGTTGATGGTATTGCAGGACCTGAAACACAAGCTCACCTAGGTTTATCTGGTGGCTCAGGCGGATCAGGCGGAGGAGGAAGCAATCCAGCACCACGTCCTGGTGAAGGGATTGTGTCCTATATGAATCGAATCGGAATGGATTCCTCTTATGAAAATCGCGAGCGTTTAGCCGCGCAATATGGCATTTCGGGTTATCGTGGAACTGCTGAACAGAATGAACAGCTTATGCAGGCCATCGCGAGTGGAAGTTCAGGCGGATCAGGCGGAGGAGGGAGCAATCCAGCACCACGTCCTGGTGAAGGGATTGTGTCCTACATGAATCGAATTGGAATGGATTCCTCTTATGAAAATCGCGAGCGTTTAGCTGCGCAATATGGCATTTCGGGTTATCGCGGAACTGCTGCTCAAAACGAACAACTTATGCAGGCTATTGCGAGTGGAAGTTCAGGCGGATCAGGCGGAGGAGGGAGCAATCCAGCACCACGTCCTGGTGAAGGGATTGTGTCCTACATGAATCGAATTGGAATGGATTCCTCTTATGAAAATCGCGAGCGTTTAGCTGCGCAATATGGCATTTCGGGTTATCGCGGAACTGCTGCTCAAAACGAACAACTTATGCAGGCTATTGCGAGTGGAAGTTCAGGTGGATCAGGCGGAGGAGGGAGCAATCCAGCACCACGTCCTGGTGAAGGGATTGTGTCCTACATGAATCGAATTGGAATGGATTCCTCTTATGAAAATCGCGAGCGCTTAGCTGCACAATATGGCATTTCGGGTTATCGCGGAACTGCTGCTCAAAACGAACAACTTATGCAGGCCATTGCGAGTGGTGACCCAGGAGATACTGGCGGTTCTGACGGAGGCTCAGGCGGAGATGGTGGTTCAGGAGGCTCGGGTGGTTCTGGACCAAGTGAAGTTGAAGGGGGAAGCATCGGAGACCTAACCATTATTCAAGACTATATCCCTAGCTCAAATGCGAATCGACCTGGATATTCAATGTCTCCAGACTACATTACTATCCATGAAACTGCTAACGAAAATAGAGGTGCAAATGCAGAGATGCATGCTTCTTATGTAAAATCAGGAGCTAGAAACGTATCGTGGCATTTTACGGTTGACAGCGGTCAAACAATTTATCAGCACTTGCCACTCAATGAAACCGGGTTCCATGCAGGGGATGGAAATGGCGATGGGAACCGAAATAGTATTGGAATCGAAATGTGCGTAAATGTAGACGGAGATTTTTCACAGACACGTCGACATGCTGCTGCGTTAGTTCGTCAACTCATGGAAGACCTTGGCATCTCGATCGATAACGTCGTGCCTCACCAGCGGTGGAGTGGGAAAGTTTGTCCTGCTAACCTAATTAATGGCGGTTATTTTGATGATTTTATTGAGCAAGTTAGGAATTCGGATGCGGATGAAGAGGATGATGGTGGAGGGGAAATTGATGACAGACCTGAATTAAAAGACGTTGTAGTAACTTCGCCTTTTGGTTATGAAAAAAGATTTACTCTTTTAGAGAATGAAACTGCTAGTTTTACAGTATCAAATAATTTTAGAATCGGTGCTTTTGGAGGCAATTTATCGGGTACTGTTTCATATGGAAATCCTGACGAAGCAGAATGGGATTTGTCAGCCAATAAGGCTGTTGATGGTGAATTACTAGGCAATTCCATCACCCAAGCAATAACAAATATCGCTTCTGAAATGAGTGTACCAGGTTTAACTGAATATAATGAAGCCAGAGATTTTATAAATCAAATAATTAACGAGGATTTTGAGCAAGTAGCTCAAGTGCGTTATGATGGTCCTAACTTATTGTCAGATAACATTATTGACGACTTCCCCTTCATACTTGATCCGGAGTTATTTTCTGTAGAAATATCTCGAGAAATTACGCATGATATATACGTAATTGAAAAGTTAGTTATTACGGATATCGATTGGGACCGTAACGTATTAAGGGATTTTATTAGAGGATTTGTCTTTATCGCAATCTTGATCTTAGCTATATTTTTGCTTATATCTGGAACTGGTGCCTTTATAACTGCCTTGACGTCATTATTAGCTGTTTTAATAGGTAGAATTTATCTAGAATTAAATGAAGCTTAATTCTAGATGATCTAAAGATTAAATAAAGTATAACCATTAGTCTTAATATACTTTACTTATACAAAGGTAGAGTAAAAAATCTACCTTTGTATATTAATCAAGTTTCAAGAGATCTTTAAAGAGCTCAATATCTTCATTTGTTTTAAAAAAAGTTTTTGGAATAACAAACCTCGCATTTGTTTCAAGGATGAATAAAAAGTATTTGCGGCTCTCTTTAATATTTTTTATCTCATTTTGCTTGATAAACTTCTTCTCATTAAATTTCTCTTGAATTATTTCGTTCTTATTCAAATAGAAAGAGACTTTATTCTCTTCAGGATAGTTAATTAAAAACGTCTTTTTTTCAATTCCAGTTAAAGTTGCAAAAAAAATAATACTTATGGTAAGAGTTACAAATAATTCTGAGGTAAATTGACCCGAATAAAGCATGCCTAATAATAAACGTAATAAACAATATATGATCAATGTGAAAATAGCTGTCGTCATCCAAAAAGGAGTTCGATTTGAATATTTGTAATCTTTATAAGTTAATATACCCACTGCGTGAACAGTTCTGCTGTCATTCATAATAAATTTCCTTTCTTATTATATAAATAGAATGTCAAAATGGAACTTTTATATTATATTAATAAAAAAAACAACATTACTATCGGAGAAAAAGACAATACTAAAGAAACAATTGCGATAAACTTTCCTTTTGTTTTTCGTAATGTATAGATAGAGAGTATAATACCACTTATCGTTAGTATGACTACTAAATCATAATATCCGTTTTTTACATCCAGTAAAGTATGAAAGACAAGAGCCAGACATATAACTCCATTAAGTAAGGCAGCATATTTTACTCTCTTCTTAAAGTCTTCTTGTAAACTCATAATTATATCCTCTTTCCAGAAACTAGAGTTATATAATTATAACACGTATTTGAAGTCATCTAAATAGTTTCGAAATCTAATTGAAAGGGATTAGTCCATCCCATCTCGTCAATCCATTATGACCCAAATCACACTAACACCTGCTACACTGTATGTTCACACATGTCTGTGTTATTGCTGAATTCCTACGATTCGCAAGAATAGGAGAAATCACCTCCGAGCTTGTGTAGTTACTGTCTTCAAGCTTCAAAGATACTGTTTCACGAGTTATGAACGGTGCTAATAATAGATACACTGTTTTAAGGACAGCTATCTTGGAACTTGGTAGCGGGAATGGAAGTCTTTTAAGTGCTCGTGAAAGAAGGGCAATTGGTGAAGCGTTTGTTGATAAAATACTTAATTATGTCAACGAAAATAAATAATTGATATTAAGCCGTCGGTTTAAATCCGCGGCTTAATAATTAAATTTCGTTTGTTCTTGATAGCGCAAGAACCTCGAAACAATAGTTAAAATATAACAACAAGGTGTGAGTTACTATTATTCTGTTGCTGTACTTATTATTCCTGTTCGTTTTATTACCATCAATACCTATTTTTATTATTTACAAATTCATTCTAGTTAAGATTAATAAAAAATATTCAGTTCTTCTTCTTATAATTCCGTCTATCCTTTTTATATTAAGTATAGCTCTATCTTTTTCACCCGGCGATACGCAAACAGATCCAAACGGTATTAGTGATTCTGCAGTGCTGATATTTCCTTTACAAATCGTCTCGTTCACCTTATTTCATATTTCTCTTTTTTTTATTTGGTTAAGGCACAGGAAATGACGGCTTACATATATGGCTCGTTACTTAAACCAAATTCTTGACAGTCGCCTTTCTTTTCCTTTATTGAAAAACACGCTTATTATAAGAAAAATAATTATGAAGAAAATAGGGATAAGTGATGTTAAAAGGACATATCCACCAAACAAGTAATTAGAACCTAAATCAATTGAAAATAAATGTGTATTCTCTCTCATCTCTGTTCTATTTAAATTCTCTCCATAAGACACTAGTTGTTTGCCTGTAACATAAATAACCATGGCATAAAGAAATACACACAAAAATTTTATAGAGCGTCTGAGCTTTAAATGTTTACTTATAAAAATGACAACTGCTGAAAGGAAGAATATGGTGCATGAAGCAATGACTATATAGAATATTGCTGTTAATAAAATAGGGAACATATCAATTGTCAGTATAAGTACCACCTTCTTTCAATTTATAAGCAAGAATCATAGTCATTTAAAAACATCTTGTGCGTTTTTTATAGATAATATTTCTATCAAGAGGTATCCTTACTGCTCGAGAGCTCTCAGATAATCTTCCTAGATCTTTTGACGATGTAATAACGAATTTTTAATCATCTATAACGTTCAACTTTTTCAATTCACTTAATAATCTATCGGCAATGACTAGGAAGACCTGAAGCTTTTATGAACTTTAGGTCTTCTACCCGTATTTACTAGATGCTTATATCCATATCAAATCCATCAGTGAAATTTGCACCCTCTGTATCATTTAATTCTTCAATACTTTCCACTTTACCGAATCTTGCACCAGAAAAACTTAAGGTTAATTGCTCTATTTCTTCCAAATCGGTGGTCTCTGGTACAAATCCTAAAGTCTTAGACGTGTTTGACTCATAACCATCTAGAACATTTGTTGAAGCTGGGTCGGTTACAGCTTGATTAAATCCTAAATCTTCTTCCCCATTATTTATTGATAAAGTAAAATCTGTTTCTGAAAGAGCCAAATATTCATCACTTTGATTAATAAAGTACAAGGAGATTTCAATATATTCAATGATCTCATCATCATCTTTAGAATCCACACTTAGTATATCTGTTAATTCACCTCTTATTAAATTCGTCCTTTCATAGGTTACCAAAAGAGGAGAATCCTTAATAGTTTCAGACTCACCATTAAGTCCTATAAGTTGAAACTCTCCAGTCTCAAGTGTTATCACCTCACCGATTTGACCTTCCCAATTTTCAGGAATTAGTTGTTGTTGTTGTTCCTCTTGCCCATTGTATTTTCCTCCATCATTCCCTTCATTATCAGCACCCTCTTGCTCTGGTTGACAGCCTAACAAAGGAATTAATAGAAAAGTACTCATGATTAGTTTTTTCAACTTTATTCCTCCCGTATTTAACATAGAGCGGCATAACTCTCTTTACCCCAGCCCTTCAAAAGTATGCCTCAAGATCCAAGCATTTCTGACTTTGGACCAAAAAACCGTCAATTATGATAGTTTCAAGACATTCAGCTCTACCTAGCGATAAGCGAGGGATTCGTCACCGACGATACGGTTGCCATTGATGCCACACCTGTGCAAGAATCGTTGACTGCGCTTGTTTGGAAATCATTCTTAAATAAGAAGCTTAAAATGGAACTGAATCCGAGTTAAGAAACCCAAAATCCAATCGGAAGAAAACACCTTGTTTTAAACGTTGAGTTAAATCTTTAATCGTAGGAATTCGTTCAAGGATTCACGCAACTATTGAATAAATAATCGCTGTGTAATGAAGCTGAATTGGCGCACCAGATACGGCTTCTTTTACAGACAACACACAGGATCAGCTCAACATCAATCGTTGAAAAAACCGCCTCAAAATGATGGGCCGGTTCTAGTTCTTATAAATCATGCAGATCAAGCAGGCTTTCTTTTCGTAAAATAGGCATAGGGAGTCTTCCTCCAGTCGGTGGTTTAGTGGGTACTAAACGTATTCGAATTTTGGGGAGTACTCCTTTTTTCGTCTTAAAACCCTTGGGATACTCGGGGTTCGAATTATGAATTTCTTTCAATCGTATTAAAAAAAGCTAGTAATTCAGTTTTGAAATCGTCTGTGAAGTGATCAGGTGCCATCGTAGCCTCAATATAAAGAAACTGTTCGTCATTTAAATCTTTATACAGAACTAAACCCGTAAACAGGTTATCATCTCTTTCATAGACACCGAGGTTCGTTAAGTTCGGAAAAAGGTTTGTGTCCACATCTACTTCAATATAATCATATTCAGCAAAATAATCCCCGGTTTCAAGTTCCCTCTTATCTAGAGTTGTATTTTCTTCGTTGTATCTATTTACGACAATATTCACCTCTTTTTCCGTATGAGTAATAAGGGAGGCATCAGGAATAATAAGTTCTTCATCGCTCAGCTCATATTTTTTTCCAAAATGAAAGGTGACGCCTTGATCTGTGCGAATCTCATGAGTGGGTACTGCTTCAGTCCCATTTTCATAAGGTACATGTACCACCTCTTCTTCTTCTGAAGCATCTGTACATGCGGACAAGAGTAAAAACAGTGGCATGAATAGGACGGGTAAAGCGTGTTTCTTCATAAAAAATCCTCCTGGGTAAGCATCCTACATATATTAAAATCAACCATGCAAATTCTTTAAACGACGAGAAAAAGTTGAAGGGATGGTCAGTCTTACTATAGATCCTCATAATGGTCTAGATGAAGGATTAACGGTATAGTAGATAGAGTCGTAGATTTGAAAACGTCAGTAACCCGTTCTGGCAATTATTTTCATCTATGTGGATACATTATCATAGTTCGTTTCTTATGTTAAAGAAACGTGCTGTCAAGAGAGCTTCTGAGGAGGTGCAGAAATGAGATTTTATTTAATTCCTGTTGCGTTAGTATTCCTTGCCGCATGTAATCAGTCAGCGGAGAGAGAACCGTTGCGAATAGACGAAACAGAACAAGCCACAACGCAGGTCTGGAAGGAAGCATCTGATTTAGGAGAATTTGAAACAGGACCCGTATGGCTTTCAATAAAGGAAATGAGTGTGTTAGATGTTGAATGGCACGTATCGTTTATCGTTGATGGGCTTGATTCACCTGAGGATTCTTACATCTATGTCGATTTTGATCTTACTTCGGAGGTGACGAATGAAGAACTGGCCTTTGATACAAATCATTTTAAAGTGAAGATCAATGGGGAAGAAACGTTAGAAGAGATTGAACTTCATGTTAGCAATACTGTTAGAATGGATTTGATTACTGAGAGATTAATTAACAGAAGAATGTATTTCCCTTTAAAAACGATTCCTTCTAATGAAATTGAGCAAGTCGACTTCATCGTTGAGGCTCCTCTTGATGAGAACGAAGAACGAGTCGATGACGGAATTATCGTTGAAGATGTCTTTCAGTAACGGTTAGGGGACTCTCGTTAATCCGAATATGATGGAAGGAAGCGTAAATTGCAGATGCTTTTGTAAATAAGATCTTTGAATCGTGCAGATTCTAAAAACTTATAAAAGGCGTGATAAAGATATTAAATTTAAGTAGTAGATCCTATATTGCATTCGCTACATTAATCTTGTCTACATTATTAAACTATTTCGTATTCACAACAGTTGGCACTGTTGAATCAATTTTTATTAACTTGCTACTTGGTCTTGTTACAATTGCCTGTATCTTCTTTATTGAGTGGTCCAACTTACTAGTTATTGGTATCCTCCTTACGATTCCTACTGTTCTGTTTTTACTTTACATCGGAATGATCTTCATGATTTTTAGAGACGGACCACTACATGTTTCTGTAAACGTGTACTTGGTTGGTTTAATAAGGTCACTGTTTTAATAGCTCTACGGGCGTGAGCCCTCTAGAATGCGCTATTTTTGGATGAAAAGAAGGGCTTAAAATCGAGAATTAAAACCTTATTAAGGTCGTGGTTAGTATCTTTAAGAAGTTAAAGTTAAAATCGTATATCGCTTTTGGTGTAGGTGCTTTAGCTACAGTGGTCAACGTTTTACTCGTTATAAATTTTCCTGTTCCTTCTGTTGCTTTAATGTTTTTATTCTGTTTCATTACAATTGCTGGAATGTTTTTTATTGAACGTTCCTGGCTATTGGTTATTTATATTTTATTTGCGCTACCCTCGATTTTTTACGTACTATTAATGACATTTTTAATTTTAATTGTGTATGTTCTCTAAGGGAAAATGATAAGAGTTTTTTAAGGATTTCAGTAATAAACAAATGATTCCATTCACAAGGGAAGCATATGTAAGGATCTTTATCCTGATTAAATAAACTTTTTTAGACTCCATTGTGCATGCACCTCCCTTTATAGAAATCTTTAAAACGGAACTTCACATACTTGGCCCAGTCATTCTTCAATCTCAATCGTATTCAAATAAGCTAATAGTTCGGTTCTTAAATTATCGGGCAGACTTTCCACATACACATCAATTGAAACAATAAGGAATTCTTGCTCATTTAAGTCCTTAAACATGACAATTAACGTATGCCCCGTCGTAGGCAACTTGTAAAATCCAAATTGATTTAATTGTTCAAAAGGCTGTGTGTCCATTTCTACATAATCATAGGAGGAAGTAAAATATTCATGGTGATTAATGTCTTTAAATCGATTTTGATTTTGGCTATGTTCTCCTCTCTGAACAAGCACACTAATGTCTTCTTCTTTATGATGAAAGATCGATGCGTCTTCTCGAAGACCTTCTACTTCAGGATCATACTCTTTCCCAAATTGAAACGTAACTCCTTGGTCTGTGCGTATCTCATGAGTGGGTACTTCTTCAGTTCCGTCTTCGTAGGGGACGAGCACAACATCATTACTGGTGTCTTCTGAAGCACCTGTACATGCAGACAAAATCAAAATTAATGGTATGAGTAAGACAGTTAATGCTTGTTTCTTCATAGAAACCTTCCTCCAATCTGTATTTGACTTTGGAAAGCCTTATGGAAAAAGATCATTCATCGATTCGAATGATCTTTGTTTGCTTTTAAGTCTTGTATTTCTTCCAGTAGTCGTTTTTGGTCTGCTCTAATTTCCTCTAG
The DNA here is from genome assembly GCF_041949915.1 of Shouchella sp. JSM 1781072. Classification (NCBI taxonomy): domain Bacteria; kingdom Bacillati; phylum Bacillota; class Bacilli; order Caryophanales; family Bacillaceae; genus Shouchella; species Shouchella sp. JSM 1781072. The sequence goes on along the minus strand of NZ_JBHFQE010000003.1, from coordinate 408,354 downwards.
ATTTTGTTCAACTTTTTTCCTGTAAGCATTCGCTTCTGCTAAAATTTTCTCATCTTCTTTTCGACGTAGTTGATTCTTTTTAAAAATAGCAGCTAGGAATACGATCGCTACAATGAGTGCAATCCATAACATGAACACTTCCATTCGTTTCACACCTCTTATCTATTCGTTTTCTTCATTTCTTTCAATCGTATTAAAAAAAGCTAGTAATTCTGTTTTGAAATCGTCTGTGAAGTGATCAGGTGCCATCGTAGTCTCAACATAAAGAAACTCTTCTTCATTTAAACCTTTATACAAGATCAATCCTGTAAATAAGTTATCATTTCTCTCATAAACATCTATATTCGATAGGTTCGGGAAAACATTTGTGTCTACATCAACCTCAAGGTAGTCATGATCAGCAAAAAAATTCCCTTGCTCAAAATAATCCATATCTTCATCAATTATATCTTCTTCAATCATATTGTGTACGTTGTATTTGGTTACAGCGATTTGAACTTCTTTTTCTTTATGGGTAATAAGTGAGGTGTTCGTGATAATAAGTTCTTCATCGCTCAGCTCATAATTTTCACCAAAATGAAACGTGACGCCTTGGTCTGTGCGTATCTCATGAGTGGGTACTGCTTCAGTCCCGTTTTCATAAGGGATATGTACCGCGTCTTCTTCTGAAGCATCTGTACATGCGTTCAAGAGTAAAAACAGTGGCATGAATAAGACAGGTAACGCGTGTTTCCTCATATATAAATGCTCCTCTATTAAACGTTCCTTTTCAATTTCCCTATTTTAACAGAATGCTTAGGGTTGTTCCAATTTTATCGGCTATTTGTTGTGTTGGTTTCATTTTCCCAATTGAAAGTTTCATAGAACTAGGATACCGTTAACGAAAGCGCTTTCGTTGAACGAGTTCATTTATGTAAGCGCTTTTATAAGACATTTAAAAGGGAGGCGTTGGTATGAAACGAAAGTGGTTGTTCGTTTTTTTAGTGGCTTTATTGTTTATTCCTACAGCAGCGAGTAGCAACACACAAGCTTCGACTCTTTTCGATACTCTTTATTTAGTAGAAGAGGAGGGCGAACGTGCATTGTCGAGTGTTCAAGGAACGGGGTTAAAGGCAGATACGATCCCTGCAAACGGGGAGGGGAATGTCTACACCATCCAAAATCTAAGTGGGTCGTATGATGGAAGCGGTACAGCAGTTGCAGATTTATTTTTAAATGGAACGGCTGTCGGTATTGGAATTGATGCACGGGTTTCCTATGATTTTAATGGGGATGGACAATGGGATCGGGTCGAGGAAACGGATTTAATCGCAACGGATGGGGTTTTAGAGGAAGGGTCGTATGAACAGTTTACGAGAGAATTGGTTCACGTGGAGGGAGATGCGTATCGAGCATTTGAAAACGGCCGGATACAGATTGAAATCTCGATGCGGTTTGGGAATGGCGATGCAGAGATCAAAGTGAATGCGGCAGAACTTGCTTCAAACTTGCAGCTGCCGTATCAGCTTGAACAAAATAGCGTTGAATCACCAATCACAGGTGAAAATCTTGTGCGGAACGGCGATTTTTCTGAGGGAACAGAATATTGGGATACGTGGGATGGGGAAGGTGGACAGTCCACATTCTCCGTAGAAAATGAAGCAGGGAACATGGAGATCCATCAGATTGCCGGGATGCATCCTGATTGGAACATCCCCATTAGCTGGTCGAATCAATTGTTTCAAGAGGGGATCTCTCTTGCAGGTGGAAGTGTCTATGAATTGAGCTTTGATGTGTCTTCAACAATGGCGCGTCCGATTGAAGTGGAGCTTAATGGCTTGTCCAACAATCCGAAACATGCTTTTGATGTCGATACGAATACGGATACGAAACGAATCGAGTTTTCCTTGTTTCAGGAAAGCGAGCTACAGCTGATGTTTTTATTAGGGAATGTTCAAAATGGGGAAAACGAGACAGAAAATCGCCCACATACCATTACGTTTGACAATATATCCATTCAAAGAATTGGCGGGATTGGCGATAACGAACCCGACAGAGAGTGGGAAATGGTCTGGAATGATGAGTTTGAAGGATCGGAACTAGACCGTTCTAAATGGAATATTGACACGGGCAATGGGTTTTATTCAGGAGGCGACTACTTTCCTGGATGGGGAAACAATGAATCCCAATACTATCAAGAAGAGAATGTTGAACTAAGAGACGGAAATCTTGTTCTTCGTGCTGAGGAAGAAACGGTTAAGGATGAGCATGGGACGTATGACTTTACGTCAGGTAAAGTGCAAACGAATGGCTTATTCAGCCAGGCATACGGAAAATTTGAAGCACGAATGAAGTTGCCAGAAGGTCAAGGGTACTGGCCAGCTTTTTGGATGATGCCTGAAGAAGATCTTTACGGTGGATGGGCGCTATCAGGGGAAATTGATATTATGGAAAACCGTGGTTCTGAAACTGACGAAGTGGGGGCTGCAATTCATTACGGTGGTCAATGGCCGAACAATCAATATTCAGGTGGGGCCTATCGTTTTCCAGAAGGGCAGTTCACCACAGACTTTAATGTATATAGCGTAGAATGGGAGCCAGGGGAACTTCGCTGGTATGTAAACGGAAATTTGTATACAAGATTAACGGATTGGCATTCCGATAACGGCGAGTATCCAGCACCGTTTGATCAAGAATTCTTTCTAATTTTGAATTTAGCCGTTGGTGGCTGGTACGGTGGTGAGCCAGACGCGACAACCGAATTTCCTGGTGAAGTCCTTGTGGATTATGTGCGTGTGTATGAAGAAGTCGGAGCCAATTATCCACAGCCAGGTGAACCAGACGATCGTGAGTGGATTGAAATAGGAGAGGACTTAGTGCGAGATGGCGCTTTTACGGAAACAACAGAACTTGGTAAGCCTGACCAATTGTCGGACACGTGGAATATCCACAACCAAGGTTGGTATGAAGGCTGGGCAGGTTTAGCTGATTTCTCAATTGAACAAGAAACCTTGCGAACAACGGTTCAGCAAGTCGGGTGGGAATGGTGGCACATCCAGCTATTTCAGAACCTAGAAGTGCCAGAAGGTGTGTACAGATTGGCATTTGACATGCGGTCAGATTCCCCGCGCTTCCTTAATACAGAATTAGTCGGCAGTCAATCAGGTGTGAACCGACATTCAATTGGAAGGGAAATGGAGACGCATGAAGCGATTATTGAAGTAGACGAAAATGGCGATTACAGCCTCATGTTTGGATTTGGCAGACGAGCAGGAGATGCGCAACTAGCGGTGCCATATGATATGGAACTAGACAATGTCCGCTTAGTTGAGGTAGAAGAAGTGAAATGAGGATAGAGGATAGATGAAAAACCGCTGCGTCGCAGCGGTTCTTTTTTAACAGTTTAAAGCGAGACTTAAAAACAAGAGCATCTAATGCTTTATGTGTGGCTATCCCGTAAATTAGTTACTATTACTTCATTCTTCATGAGTATATATCTCTTTTAGTTGAGTGTCTTTTATGGATATTATTTCCTTTTTGTCGTACAATTATCTAATAGACGGTTTATCTAGTTTATCAAAAGGGTGACGATGTGGAAAATTTACTCGTTGATAAAATGATGAGAAGGTTTCGAGAAAGCAAGAGGTTTAACAGTCCAAGACCTGACAGATAAGGTGAGAATGTCTCACTCATATAGTAAAAAGTTTGAAAATATCAAAGCGATTTCCGACCTTCATATCATGCAAGCTATTTTAGAAGCGCTCGAATCTGATGTGGAGGATTGGGTTTATTTGGGGAACAAATTAACCAATGAAACGCGAAAAGTTATCCTTTACACGCTCAATCGATTTTAGGTTAGAAAGCTCGACGAAAGATGAGTATAATTGAAAATACAGTATGGAGAATTAGAGATGGCCACTAATAAAAATTTTGCACTCGGCACATTAATGACTTTATCTGCTATTAATTTTGTCACTTTCCTAATTAGACTTATTTATGGGACAGGCTCCCTTTCAGAACTCTTTCCTTCATTTGATGCCTATCAAAATAGTGACGGGTTTATTGATATTATTTTTTCATCTACTTTCAATCAGGCTTTGGTTGAGCACACGTTCTATCAGTTGGTCGTTATGGCGTTATTCATCCTAACGCCAATTACTCTCATGAGGATTAATAAGCTTTCCCTTGGAAGCATTTCTTTTGAAGGAGAAGAGCAGCAAAAAGAAGAGTTTAAAAGTCTTGCTATTTCTTCAGGGACAATAAAATACTTAGCTCAATTTAATAGTCGTGATGCATTTGAGGCAGAAACAGACAGTGCTTACGATTCTGGTGGAATTGCAAATTATTTTAATGAAGTCTTTACTATCGCCATTTCTGAAGTATACGGCGAAGCAAAAGTAGATGTCTCTCATCAAATCTTTGAAACTAGAAAAAGGATGATGGCTAGTCGCGATGTTAGAATAGAACTTAAGAATAAAAAAGAGATTGCTGAATCAGGTCATGTTTCAGAAATAAATAATGATGATCTTGACTTTAGAAAAGGTTACAAAAATCAAATTCTCGTCTATGTTAAATCAATAGTTGATGAAGAATCCCCGCCACTGTATATCGTTATCTCCTCACCTACAAAAGTATTTGATCAGCACGATATTCACTTTTGTAAAGGATTGGCCAACTCGGCTAGGACTGCTTATGATTATGCCTACTCCGTCTCTGTTTTAAATGACGAAGTCTAGCAAACTAGCTGACAACTTATTAATAGTATTATATACTGTGATTATTAGGAGGCGATGCTATGAAACATTTATCAGCTGAACAGAAAGCAAGAGGTCGTGCGAACGTACGCAAGCTTTTCAACTCCGACAAGCCACGGAAAGAACGTCCGGATTTTCAATTACCGGTTATAAATGAAGATGAACAGACTTATATTAATATGTACGGTCGTCGCACGCATAAAACAAACGAAAAAGCTGGAGCGCGTTAACGTGGCTCTAGCTTTTTTGTTTCTTTTTTACTCCAAATTCTTTGCGCATCTTATCAAGAAGTTTTTTATCTGCTTTTGTAAATTTAGCCGCATATTCCATCTCTACATCTGTATACAATTCAATAGGTGGTCGATCTTTTTTTGGCGTATTATGTATACGGTTTTTTTCTGCAAGAACGCCTTTTCGATTTAGGTTTTTCATCTACTCACCTCTATCAGACTATTATGCAGCGTCTCCTAGAATTAGAAGTCAATAATCTGAGATGATCAGTGAGACAGCTGCATCAACAAGTCTAGGCGATTATATGCGATTGTAAACATTCATGGTGATACAATCTTACTTCTTTATAGTAGAGAGTAACTAAACTTTTTTCATTAATTATTCACCTAGTATCGATGTAGTCATTCAACAAAATCCGACAAAAACATACACATCCTCTACGTCTGCACCAAATCATTTTCCCAACATGAAAAGTGTTAATTTTCCTGTAATTTCCTGTATAATGGATATTAAAAAGAGATAACGAAATGAGGGTGTCTATGAAAGCTTTAGCGGTCGAGGATGTCGGGCAGAGGATCGTGGAATGGTACAGTTGCATTATTACAAAAGACGTCAAACAAGCAAAAAAGTTAAAGCCAGAGGTAGATTTGATGATCGTTAATATGGAACCCGATGATAAGATGCTGGCTTATTATCAACTGGTTTCGATGCAATATGATTTATTAATGTTGAAAGTGTCACCCGCTGAAGCAAAAGCAAATTTGGATGTAACAATCTTAGAAAACATTGCAAGTCAGTCCGATGATTACTTGAAATTCATGTATTACTATGTTTGGGGAAGGAATGAATTTTATCACAAGCGCTATAAGTCAGCGATACGTACGTACAAAGTTGCTGAAAGGCTTATTGAAAAAGTAAATGATCCTGTGGAAAAAGCGGAATTTTATCAGAAACTGGGGATTAGTTATTACCATATTGATCAATATACGTTCGCTTTTTCCTATATTGAACAGGCTTTGGAAATTTTTGAGAAAGACCCAAGCTATATTATTAACGTTTTTACCTGTAAGCATATTTTATCAGGTATCTATAGTGAGCTTCATCAGCATGAAAAAGCTGGAGCAATCTATAATGAGTTATTGATTGACACTGTACCTTATCCCTATAATTATGCCATAACGAATTACAATATAGGGGTTAATAAAATAACAAAGAAAGAATATGGTAACGCTATTGAATACTTTATGCGAGCTGCTGAAATTCAAGAATTTCAATCCTCAGTTGTTTATTATAAAGCTAAGTATCATCTAATAAATTTACAAATGAGGTTGGGAAACTATACCGAGGGACTTGAAAAACTTGAGGATGAATTACATAATAAAGGTAATAGTGAGATAATCGCAAAATTAATGATTTGTCGTGGTCTTTATTTGGAGGATGATTATTCACTTATTGAACAAGGATTAGAAGTATTAGAGTCTAATGAGTATTTCAATGAATGTCGAGCTATGGGGGAGGAAATATCAGAACATTACGAAGAAAATGGAGACTTGAAGACGGTTGCATATTTCGCTGATTATATAAAAGAGATGAAAAGTAAAAATATTTTAGGAGTTGATCAAGCATGAAAAAATTCACTTCAATGATAACTGCTTTGTTTATTGTAAGTTTATTCAATTATTCTATAGAGAATAATGGGACCACAGCTCTAAATCAAGTTAGTGGGCTTATGGAAGTGTCAGGTGAGTTTCAAACAAATAATAAGAATGAAACTGGTTATGATTGAGGATCTATCATCTAAACAATAAATGTTTGATTGGTAGAACCGTTTATTTTTAGTGAAATACCTTCCGTGCTAACTGCTCTGTTTGTTTTAAGTTCACTTACTTGCATGTTTGGAATAAAGGAATCGTCAACAGTGACACAGGGTAACTCTGTATCTGAAGCTTTGGCTGAGATCCAAACAAAAGGAAGAGGAGAGAATGGTTACGTTTAACTCGTTTGAAGGTCCATTTTGATACAACCAGAGTCCTTCTGGTTGTTTTTTGCTGTTTCTATTCATTTATTGAAGAATTTAAACCTGCTGGGAAGTCTTGTTCGATCAAATGTTCATGGTTTTTTCTTGGTTTTAGTAAGAAATAAGAGCGTGATGGTTATTGAATAAATGAGCAAAAACGTAATGGTTATTTGTGTCCAATCCAATCTCAACTCCTCCTTTCTTATAGGTATTTTACCCGAATGAATATTTTGTAAAAATTTTCCTTTTTCATAGACGTTAGAAAGAAACACCCTGCTTATGACTTAAACTGGATGAAGAAGGTAGGAGAGATGGGGCGGATTGTACTCACGCTCCTTTCTGGTCTTGCCTTTGTGCTCTTCTGAATTGTTTTTCATTCTTTTGCTTTTCATTCAAATGGGCTTGATAGGGGGGATCTTTATGCTCCTTTTTTATCATCGTTTATTTAAAAAGGGTGTTGCAAGTGGCATTAAGAGGTAGTCGCGTATGTTGTTTTTCAGTTTTGTCTTAAATTGATCTTGTTATTGGAAAGTGAGGTCTTCATGAATCTTATTTTTACTAAAGCTTTGTTTAAAAGAGCGGGCTATTTCTTTTTATTTACTCTTATCGTAATCTTCATCACGTTTATCGTTGCTGCTTTCGTTAGCCCTGATTTTGAATCATTATTTGGCTCACTTGCATCAGGTGGTAGTGAGAGTGATCACTCTCAGTGGGAGCGGTTTTGGCTTTATGTAGTCAATAATGGGGTCTACGTTCCTATGCAGATGTTTCTATTCGCGCTTATTCCTATTCCGTTTCTATATGTATTTAATCTCGTATCAACGAGTATTTCAGTAGGGTTGGTGTTGTATTTACCTATGGCACTAAGGAGTGAAGAGCTTGTGTTCTCCGATATTTTGATGGGAATTGTACCTCACATTTTTGTTGAGTTTTTAGGGTTTTGTTTGGTTGCGTCGCTCTTGTACCAATTAAATCGATCTATTACTCGATGGTTGACCAATTTGTTCAGAAAGGAGAAAAAGGAACAAGTCTCGATTTGGAAGAACATGAAGATGTTCTTTCTTGGGTACCTTGTTCTAGTTTTGCCTGTCTTAGTGTTTGCTGCTGTAATAGAAGCGTTTATTACGCCATTACTTGTTTGAATAATCATTTTACAGCGTTAAAGCAAAGAACAGTTCTCTTATTGTACATTCTTCCGGCATGTAAAAAAAGCTCTTGGTTTGAAGTCCTTGTCGTACATTTCTTTAAAAAGGACTTGAATCTGTATACCAACTTTCCATATTCAAGAAAGCATAAGACGTTCTATAAGGAATCCGGAATCCGTCTCTTCTGTTAAGTTTGTTCTTATCTGCAAGTAAGGTATAATAAAGTAAAGTCAAGGGAGGTGTATCATGAGCATACCTCAAAAGAAAAACACGTATACGTACAAGCAATATCAAGACTTAAATGAAGATACACAATTTGAAGTGATTGATGGTACGATCTATAATATGTCCCCATCTCCTAATGTGAAGCACCAAGAGATTGCGATGCAATTATCTGTTGAGTTTGGTTCGTTTTTAAGAGGGAAGACATGCAAAGCTTATTATGAATTAGATGTATGTTTAACGGATGAAGAAGATGAAAAGAAGATTACGGAATGGGTAAAACCTGATCTGATCGTTGTCTGTGACCCTGATAAAAGGAAGGCAAATAAGATCATTGGCTCTCCAGATATCGCAATTGAGATCCTCTCAAAATCGACTCTGAAACTTGATAAGATGATCAAGTTCCATCACTATCAAAAGGCTGGAATCCATCAATATTGGATTGTCGATCCAGTGTACGAATCCATTGATGTGTTCATCTTAAAAAATGGTGTATATCAAAAAGAAGGGACCTATGCAAACGATGATGTGCTCTCGGTACCATCGTTTGAAGGGTTCGACATTCATATGAAAGACCTATTTGTATGAGGATCATCTGCGGATGGTTCTTTTTGTTTGTCATAAAGGAGAGAAGACTCAGTAGATCACGCCCATAGCTAGACTATAAAGTTGGATTCGCCATAATAGGTATGGCGTTACTATTATGGGCACTGTCTATGGGAGCTTTCATTAGTTGGGCAGGTTTTTTAACAGGTGGAGAACTAACTGAGATTCTAACGAAACATTATTAGAGCAAGAGCATTTATCACCTAGGTAAACGCTCTTGCTTATTTATTGTCTTACTTACGTTTGGGCCATTTACTTATGTGCGTTTATCGTAAACAAAAAAGCTTGCTGGCCGTCTTAATGAGGCATTATGGTACGATTTGGTAACATTTTAAACGGCTAACACTTACAGTTAGTTAATCTTAAAAATGGACAAACGTGCAGTTGTAAAAGCACCATTATTCTCACCTATATTAATGGGTCGACCGCTAAAATTTAATAATCTTATAACTGCTCCTGCTGGCAAAAATCTTGTGATACCAGAAACGATTACTTGTGGTCCTGCTGTTGGACCATAATGTGTGCCAACTAAGCGATCAACACCAGGAATTTCTACATTAAAATAAACAGGTCCAAGCTGAGAAGCAGACAAAGAGATTGTTGCTGACACATTATAGACTCCTGGAATCTGAATAATGAATCCATCTACGTTATTGAACGTAACGTTTTCTGTAAACGCAACCACTGATGAGTTCGTGAATAATACATTCTGCAAATTTCCAACTGTCTGTTCAAAAAAAACTTCAACCTTTCCATAAGCACTGGATAATGGTGGACCTGTTACTCCTGTAGATCCAGTAGCACCAGTTAATCCAGTTAAACCGGTAGTGCCGGTGGGTCCAGTAGTGCCGGTGGGTCCAGTAGTGCCAGTTACTCCTGTAGCTCCTGTAGCGCCAGTGGCACCTGTTTGTCCAGCGGGACCCGTCAGACCCTTATCATTAGTATAATTCCTTTTAAAATATTGGATATTCCCACATGCGCATTCTCTTTGGTTGCAATAACAACATCTCATTACGAACAACTCCTCTGATCTGATCATTGTACATACTATGTTGTTGAACATTTAGCGTAACACCATTTGCGGATTTATGAGAAAACAAGAAACGATGCTCTTTTGAAGACATATAAATGTGCGTGACTACATTAGATATGAATCGGGATTTAATAAAAGCATCATAATCAGTGCTTAAGTATTTTCTTGTTGACTATTTACCAAACAGTTTGATCTTGCTGTTTGGATAAACAATTTATCCTGAATCAAATTTATGGTAATTTAAACGAAACATTCATAATAGACAAGTTAATAAATCTTTGAAGGGTAATCAGATGAAGAAATTGAATGAATTAACGAAAAAACGGAGCATCATAAAGTATTTAGCTTTAATTATTGGCACCGCATGTTTGTTTTTAACTTTCGTCACTCCTACAAGAGTAGTAATGATTGGTTCCATATACGGTGATTACATGGTTCTAGCCCTTTCCGCAATGGGTGTTATCCTTTCAATCATTTCATTAAAAAAAGAATTAAGAAAATTTCTACCTATCTTATCCTTAATCCTATCTTTGTCATATCCGATACTTGTAGCGCTATGGTTGATCTTATTTTTTCTGGGATAATTGATTTTGCACCGTGATTCATTGGCTCTCCAGATATCGCCATGGAGATCCTCTCAAAATCGACTCTGAAACTTGATAAGATGATCAAGTTCTATCACGATCAAAAGGCTGGAATCCATCAATATTGGATTGTCGATCCAGTGTACGAATCAATTGATGTGTTCATCTTAAAAAATGGTGTTTATCAAAAAGAAGGGACCTATGCAAACGATGATGTGCTCTTTTCCATCTTTTGAAGGGCTCGACATTCATATCAAAGACCTATTTGTATGAGAATCATTTGAGGATGGTTCTTTTTGTTTATTCATAGCAAGAGAGTATCATGTGATTCAAAACATTTTTGATACATCGTTTTATTATGCAGTATGGTCATACTGTCTGGTATGAACACAATTCAAATTAACTCATTTAGTGAAGGTATCATCTTACTTTTGTAGAAAATACTTAAATAAATAATTAAGAGGTGAGCGCTTTGAATCTGTTAGAAGAACGATTAGCATCAATGAATTTTAAGATTATAGCTTTGAAAGAAATAAAGGGTCTATATGCGGGGAAAGTATATCGCATTCATGTACTAAGTGATTCTCAAATAAAGCAAAGTTTTATTTACAAAGAACTTGCTCAAGAACGTAATAACGAAATTAGTATCTATAATTCTTTATCTCCATATCTTAAAGATTACTTCCCTCTTATAAAAATTTGGCAGAATACGCCTCAAGCTATTTTAATGAATGATTTAGGGGATTCCGTAAAGATATCGTGGAAAAATCTAAATAGCTCTACTAAAGTAGATCAACTACGCACGATTATTCAAAGCCTTATTTCTATCCATTCAATTAATCCAGATATTATTAAAAATAATTCTATTGTAGATCACAGACTAACAAAAGAATGGCAACATGAATGTACAAAAAACTTGTTGAAATTGGCTAATCAAGTAGATTGGGTAAAAGAGGAGTGGTTTCAATTAATCGAACAGGCTTATAACCAGTTAGAGCTTTTTACCCCTAGCATACTTAAAGTCATCACACATGGAGACCCACACCTGGAAAATATCTTCTATAATAACGGCAAAGTGAAATTCATTGATTGGGAATGGGTAGCAATGAGTTCCCCTTTAAGAGATATAACTATATTACTCCAAGATATTTATGAACTAAATATAATTGATAAAATAATCTTAATTAGTAAGGAACTTCTCAATAAGGAAGGTCTGAACATGACAAGCTTACAATTTAATACTGACTTTTATATATTTTATTCCGACCATTTAGCAATGATGATGTCTTGGGAGATTGAAAAGTTCTTTTTTGATCTGCATACAGAACAAGAAATAAAAAATATACTTGATTTTAAAATGATTGAATTACAAAGGATAAATTATCAGATGAATGATCTATCCTGACGTTCTTTAGCTACTGATAGGGAGTATCTTCTAAGTTAATCTGTTTACCAGACAGTTTAAATTTACTGCGCAGTTTATGGAAACTACGAGGCTTTCTTTATAGAGAAGGATTTTCGTTGTATTGCTGACGGGGCAGGGTAATTCAATAAGTATATGTTTCCAAAAAATACATAGGAACATACATTCTTGTTATAATCTCCTTATAGATTTATTTAAAGGGGGATATGATGAAGTTGAAAAACATTAACATTGAAGAACGAATGGAATTTTATAATGTGAACGGTTTAAGTATTGCACTTTTCGAAAAGGGGAAAATTAGTGTAACAGAAAGTTATGGTTTACTTGAAGTTAAAAGTGATAGAAACGTTCGTGATGATTCAGTTTTTAGTGCGTGTTCCATTAGTAAGTTCTTAACTGGAATGATAGCAATAAAGTTAATAGAAGATGGGTATTTTAAGCTGGACGAAAATGTAAATGAAAGACTTGTAACTTGGAAAGTGCCTGAAAATGAATATACAAAAAATAAGAAAGTTACTTTAAGAAACTTGCTTAGTCATCAATCTGGAATTAAGGACCCTGTTGATAGTTTTTCAGAACTAAATTCAGATAAAGGTCTTCTTTCAATGGTTGAATTATTAGAGGGGAAATCGGATTATTGTAAAGTTCCCATTGAAGTTCAATTCGAGCCAGAGAGTGAATTCAATTATTCAGATGCAGGCTATTGTATTATTCAACAACTAATAGAAGATGTAACGAAAATGCAGTTTTATCAAGTGGTAAATGAGTTCATATTTAAGCCGTTGGGAATGGAAAGTAGCTTTTTAAATATAACGATGTTTAAGACAGATAAAAAAGAATTCAGTTGTGGTCATAATAAAAATGGTAATTTAGTAGAAGGGAAATACCCTTTCTACCCTTATCCAGCAGCTTCAGGTTTATGGACAACATCACTAGATTTAGCATTATTAGTCCTAGAATTAATGAATGCACTAAAAGGAGAAAGTAAAATTGGTCTTTCAAAAAGTTTAGCTAAAGAAATGATAACTTGCCAAAGAGGAAAAAGCTGGACTGGCTTAGGTGTATTTCTAGATGGTTCTGAAAAAGATTTAGAAATTACATCTATGGGATGGGGAGTAGGTTTCCAGTGTATGATGGTAGCGTATCCAAGCGTAGGTAAAGGTGCCGTTATTATGACGAATGCGGAATTAGGTGTTCATCAATTAGAAGGGATTATCGGAGAGATTTATAAATCTTTATAATCGTAAAAATTGTGACGCAGGAGGGGATAGAGTGCAGATAACTTTAGAAAACCCAAATCAAATAATTGAAGTTTTAACTTTCTTTAATTCTGATGAGTTGGTATGTCCTCTTGGAATTTAGGCAGCTATCTTGGGGAGAAACTGATTTTATTATTAAAGACATAAACAACAACGCAATAAATTATTAGAATATTTATAATTGATAAATGACATATGGAATCCAAGGTCCTATTATGGATTTTTGTAGAAACTCACACCATATATACTATTTGTTAAGAAACGTATATGTAACCTAAGTTAAGGGGTTATTTGGTTGATTTTCTTGATTAGCTTTTACTTTTGCTATACCTTTTATTAAAAATACAATAGTAGAGCTTGAAAAAAGTATCATACACACCATATTAATTAGACCTTCATACCGTATAAGACTAAAGAAAAAGTAAATAGAAGCACACTAAAGATCATCAATGATATAGTTTTATATTTCATAATTTCACCTCCTTTTTCCAGTTTAATTCCTTTTATATAAGGATTCAAGCGAATAATCAGTTAATTAGTTGTTGTTAAAAATAATAATAGAATCCAAACCTGTAATACTTATATTTATACAACTAACGGGAGCTTTCCTAATATTAAGGATTCCCTTTTGTCAAAAAGGTTAGTTGAGAAAAATGATACAATAATGTTTATACTTACCAAATATATAAAATAATCAATTTTCATTTAAGGGGTTGAAGCATTTTGAAGATTATAGAGAGTAGGGTGGGGTTTGATTTAGATACATTTATGTTGAAGCCATTATTTGCCCATCTTTCAACAGCATCGTCAGAAGGACCCAGAGATTCTCCCGTATGGTTTCTTTGGGAAGATAATTGTCTGTGGATTATAGGCGGCCCTCAGGATACTTTCCCATTAAGGATAGAAAATCATCCAGCGTGTGCAATTGGTATTGTTGATTACAATAATAAAACAGGAAAAGTGCTTCACGCAGGTTTTAGGGGCAAAGCAAGGGTAGAACCCTTTAACACTGAATTAGCGAATAAACTATTTACCAAATATCTAGGTTCAAACAATAACACTTGGGATCTGAGATTCAAAAATCAAGATCCTAACAGCGTCTTTATACGGTTTGTGCCTGAAACAGTTGTTATAAGAGATCAATCGTACACTATTGGTAAATAATCTATGTTTAACAATGAGCAGATAAACATCTATAGCTTAGGGGGGGGGACGGCAAGCGATTTTAAATAAACAGATTCAATATTTTAAAAACGGTGCAGTTTATTTTAATAAAGAGTTCCTTAAAGTTCGTAAGCTCCTTAATTACAAAGATTAACGTGAATGGAGGAATACTCGAATGGAAGGTCTTAAAAGAGGTACAGTAGCCCTTATAGAGTACAAAGAAGAATGGACCAAAATTTTTAATAGAGATAAAGATATTATTCTTCAAATAGTAGGTAATAAAGTTGTAGATATACAACATGTCGGTAGTACAGCAATACCAGATATATCAGCCAAACCTATAATAGATATCCTAGTTGGGCTTAAGAATATTTTTGAAGCAGATCACTTCATTCCAAAATTTGAAGAGAAATCCTATGAATTTAGACCTCATGCAAGTACACAAGACAGATTTTTATATATAAAAGGCGGAAAGAATTTTAGGACACATCATATACATGTTGTTCAATATGGCAGTAATGAGTGGAATAGGATGATACGTTTTCGTGACTATTTAAGAGAAAATCCAAAGGTAGCTTTGGAATACAAGGAATTGAAGGAAGACCTAGCAAACAGATTTTCGAATAATAGAGAAGAGTACACTAAAGGGAAAGAAAATTTTGTCTACCAGATTGAAAATCTATTTTGACACTGGAGCAGCAGAATAATCACATAAACCCTGTTCTTACACAACGTAGAGGATGACGGTTTTTTATTCGATGCAAACTAAAACCATATTTAATAAGCGTACGAATAATGGATTTTAATTACGGGATTTTTAAACACTTTGACTAACGAGGGCGTTCCTATTAAAAAGAGTGTCTTTCATTGTCACAAACGGGGCAGGTTGGCTGAAGAGCCTAGCCTTCAACATAATATATATTATTATCTATATAGAGAGGGAAAAAGGTGAATCTGAAGTGGATGATACATTTACATTAAAAGAGGTATTCCTTAATTTGGAAGAAAAATTGTTAAAACCAGAAATCAGGGCATCAAAAGATGAGATTACTCAATTACTCTCAGAAAACTTTTTTGAGTTCGGAAGTTCTGGTAAGGTTTTCTATAAAAATGAGAGTATTGATGAAGTGAGTCTTAGTAAGGTAAGTATGAAATTAAGTGATTTTGAGATTCATCCATTGTCTGAACAAATCGTGTTAACAACTTACAGAATCTATAACGAAGTAAGTAAACAACATTCCTTACGTAGTTCGATATGGAGCTTAACTGATGGAAAGTGGAAAATGCAGTTTCATCAAGGTACACCGACAGCTCAATCACATTAATTCCTAATGCGCTAACGGGGGCTTAGCATAACAAGAGCATGTATCGTTGAGATACATGCTCTTGTTGTTTTTATATTTTATAGATGTCATTCTCCTATCCATTCTATTTATGTGTTGAATTGTTCCCCTAATTCGTTATTCTCTTCTCCTTCTTAATCATAAAATCCGTGATAAACCCGACTAACAAACCAGAAATAAAAGCACCTATATGTCCTACAATAGAAATATCCGGAATCGTAAACGTCATAATGAAGCCTATTGCACTAAATGTTGTTATGAATCTTCTGTCATCTTGATTCAATTTATCTTTATTGAAAACGACATAATATATATAAATTCCGATTAAGCCATAGGCGATTCCTGAAGATCCTGCTAAAGGATAATTGCTAAATTGAACGAATTCAACCGACATTCCAGCCAATACAGATAGTAAAATAAGGATCAACGGATAGAGGAAAATACCATAATAGTTCTCTAAAGGTCTTGAGAGAAGGATTAGAAACGGTATATTTAAAATCAGATGAAACAGGCTCATATGTCCAAATGAATAGGTAACGAATCGCCAAAGTTCTCCACTTTCAATGCTGTTTCCACTCAAAGCCCCCATACGTAATAATGATTCTTCACTATAGCCATGAAACACGATCATTATGATTAGGGAGAAAACGATACATATGCATACATAGATCACCGTTATTGGATACATGCGCACAAATTGCTTGAAGTTCTTTTCGAAATTAAAAATAGTCATCATTCCTTCTTCGATATTTCTTGTGAAAAGTTTATAGATAATGATAAAAGACGATGTTTCTATAGTTAGGGAAGGCTTCTTCATTAGCTTATACTAAATTCCCTGTCAGATTCCATGACAATTGGTGTCGAAATAAAGGGTTTTATCGTCATCATCTAGAAGATATAGAGATGAAAATGGCTATTGGGATTAAGTGTAGGTTAGAAAGTCACGTACATATGGATAATACTTGAAGCACCTGTTAAGATTTTCATGGAAAAAGGTGTCTTTTATTTGAAAAGTTTGCTAGCCTAAACTTCTGAATTGTGGTAGATTATGAGTAGCGCTGTCATAAAACGAAAGAAAGACAGAATAAATGTCAAAAAAAGTGGTAGGAATCCACTTTTTATTTGTTTGAGGGTGCTGAAATTAAATTCAACATATGGTCATGTCTTCAATACCATTATCAATGAAGGCACTCGGCTATGCTAAGGGTACACACCTTAGGCGCAGGTCGCCGACGGCATGGTGTGAGGAGAGGTTTAATGCCTCTGGTCAATACGACCAATAAAAAAAACAGTTAGAAGAGCGCTTACATTTATAATGTAGGAATTTTTCTAACTGTTTTTTATTGTCGGAGTTACATTAAAAGGGGGAGTTTTCGAAATGACAACAGTTAAAAAAGCAATTATACCCGCAGCAGGACTTGGTACACGGTTCTTACCTGCAACAAAAGCGATGCCAAAGGAAATGCTTCCGATCGTGGACAAGCCTACAATCCAATACATCATTGAAGAAGCGATTGAGTCAGGGATTGAAGACCTAATCATTGTGACAGGAAAAGGGAAGCGCGCGATTGAAGATCACTTCGATCATTCCTTTGAGCTGGAACAGAATCTCTTTAATAAAGGAAAGCTTGAGATGCTTGAGAAGGTGGAAGCCTCCTCGAAGATTGATATTCACTACATACGACAAAAAGAGCCAAAAGGACTCGGCCACGCAGTTTGGTGTGCGAGAAAGTTTATTGGCGATGAGCCATTTGCGGTTCTTCTAGGGGACGACATTGTCCAAGCGGATACACCGTGTTTAAAACAGTTGATTCAACAATATGAAGAAACAGAGCGCTCGGTTATTGGGGTGCAGTCGGTTCCTGATACGGAAACCCACCGTTACGGCATCATTGATCCTGAATCAAAAGACGGTCGCTTGTACGGCGTATCCCAATTTGTGGAGAAACCAGCACAAGGGACAGCCCCATCAAACTTAGCGATTATGGGTCGCTACATCTTAACGCCAGAAATCTTTGAATTTCTAGAAAAACAAGAAACTGGTGCAGGTGGCGAAATTCAACTGACCGATGCGATTCAAGCATTAAACGATTCTCAAAATGTGTATGCCTATGACTTTGAAGGCTCTCGTTACGATGTTGGGGAGAAGCTTGGCTTTGTGTTAACACAAATTGAATTTGCGATGCAGCGAGAAGAGTTAAAAGATGAGTTACTAACGAAGATGAAGGAATATCTTAGTGCAAATTATTTAGTGAGAAGGTAGGTTTCAAAATGGAAAATGTAAGAAAGGTTGTTGAGACGAATAATATCAAGCAGCAAAAAATATTGACTGAGGAATCTAAATTCTACACTTTTGCAAAAAGGTCTATGGATTTAACGATCTCTGTAGTCAGTTTTATTTTCCTAATGCCCTTATTAATACTCATTTCGCTACTTTACTTGTTAGAGAAGAAGAAAGGTAATGTGATCTTCAAGCAAAGAAGAGTCGGTAAGAATGGGGAGTTTTTCAATATTTATAAATTCAGGTCTATGGCAGTCGATGCAGAGAGCAGATTAACTCAAGATAAGAAGCTATATCAAAAATATATTGACAATAACTATAAATTAGAACCTGATGAAGATCCTCGTATTACAAAGTTAGGTTCCTTCTTGAGGAAAACAAGCTTAGATGAGTTACCACAATTAATAAATGTAATTAAAGGCGATATGTCCCTCGTTGGGCCAAGGCCAGTAGTAGAACAAGAATTGGTTGAATATGAAGACAAAGTTAGACAATTTCTATCCGTTAAGCCTGGAGTAACAGGTTATTGGCAGATATCAGGAAGGAGCAACATAAAGTATCCAGAACGTGTTGGTGTAGAGCTACATTATGTACATAACAGATCGCTTAGTTTCGATATTGAAATTCTTTTTAAAACATTTATCAGTGTGTTATTTAGAAAAGGTGCGTATTAATTTGAAAGGTGGTTATATTAATGGCTCAACGAATTGATCTATTAATTAATTCGTTACGTGGAGGGGGAGCCGAGAAGGTATGCACCACCATTGCTAACGGTTTAATCGAACAGGGATTTGAAGTTAATCTAATAGTTATTGACCTCAATAAGGCTGTTTATTTAAATAGATTACATGCTAATGTGAACCTAGTTAATTTAGAGACTAAAAGAGCTCGAAGTTCTTTTAGTGCCCTTTTAAAATATGTAAATAAGTATGAGCCTGAAAAGATGCTTGTATTCAATTATGAATTAACATTTATTTCTTTATTTGCGCGTGCCATATCAAAAAAAAGGTTTCATATTATCTCAAGGAGTATTAATACACTCTCTGAAGTTAATAAAGAAGACTCCTCACAAGTGAAAAAAACGTTTAAAAATTTTCTCGTAAAAAAAATATACTCTAAAGCTAATTTAATAATTGCACAGTCTGAGGGGATGAAAGGCGATTTAGTAAAGAATATTAAGATTCCGTCGAAGAAAATAGAAATTATCCACAATCCTATAGATTTTAATATATTGAAAAAAACCTTAAAGGATGACTACAAAAAATCAACTGATTTTTTGTTTATTGGGAGATTAGAAACACAAAAAAATTTATTTCAATTACTTGATGCTTTCAGATTATGCTTAATTGAAGTTCCTAATTTGAAATTACGTTTAGTAGGAGAAGGTTCTTTAAAAGATGAATTGATAGCATATTCTAGTGTAATTAAGATTGAAGAAAACGTCCAAATTGATTCATTTGTTGAAGATGTAATACCTGTTTATAAATCAGCCAAAGTAACCGTTTTGTCATCTAATTATGAAGGGTTTCCTAATGTCTTATTAGAATCCATAGTACTTGGAACTCCAGTAGTTTCGTATGATTGTCCTTCCGGTCCTGCTGAAATTATAAAAGATAAAGAAAATGGATTTCTAGTAGAAAATGGAAATGTAGAAATGTTAGCTGAGAAAATGTTAAAGGCATTAGATTTTAATTGGAATAAAGAGAAACTAATAAAGTCAATGGAACAGTTTATGCCATTAAATATTATTTTGAAATACGTAAATATCATAACAAAATAATTAGGGGAATAATATTTTGAAAATAGTCTATATAGTATCAACATTAAAAGGTTCAGGCCCTATTAATATACTCTATAATATTACAAAGTATATTAATAGGGATAAATTCTCGCCTGTAATTATTACATTATCACCGGAGCCTAAGGGGTCAATGATTAATAAGTTTGATGAGTTAGATATACCTGTGAAAAAATTGAATTTGTCAAGAGTTGAAGGTGTTTTAATCGGTGTTAAAAAAATTAAGTCAGTATTAAAAGAGATAAATCCAGATGTAATCCATACCCATGGGCACCGTGCTGATATTATGGCTACTTCTATAAAAAGTGGTTATCCTATTGTAAGTACAATTCATAACTATCCTTATGAAGACTATATTATGAAGTATGGGAAAATTGTCGGAAGTTTAATAGCGGTAGCAAATGTAAGAGCTTTTAAAAAAATGGCTCAACCAATAGCATGTTCTAGAACAATAGCAAAATTAATGGAAAATCATGATGTTAAAGCAGAGTCAATTCAAAACGGTGTAGATCAAACCCTCTTTAGTCCACAATTAATGGAAGAAAAGATAGAACTAAGGAAGAAGTTGGGTATTCCAATAAATAAGACCGTCTTTATATCAATTGGTTCTCTAATAAAAAGAAAAAACCCCGAGATGGCAATCAATGCTTTTAAAAAAGCTGAAGTCAATGATCAAGCACTTTTAATTGTCTTAGGTAATGGAACCTTGAAGCAGACTTGTATAGATTTAGTAGAAAATAGTGAGTCTATAAAAATTCTTGGGCATGTAGATAATGTAAACCAATATTTGAGGGCATCGGACTATTTTGTTTCAACATCTTTATCTGAAGGTTTGCCTAATACTGTCTTAGAATCATTAGCAACGGGGGTTCCGGTGATATTATCTAATATTGATCAACATAAAGAAATTCTAGTATACAAAAAAGAGGCTGGAGTATTGTTTGATGTCAATAATTCAGAACAGCTTAGCCATACTTATAGAGATACAGTTAAAAGTTTAAATGACAATACCAAAAAGGATGCTGCGCTGAATATAATTGAAAATCATTTAAATGCTAAATGTATGACAGTTAATTATGAACGTGCATATGAGAAGGTTGTGAAAGAATTTGGGTGAATATAACAGTACGGAAAGAAAATTAGCAATCTTTTTAGATCGTTTCCCGAGCGCAAAAAAAATGGCTAAGAAAGCTTACCAACGAATAAATTATGCTCGCTATCGTCAAAAGGGTTTTACTTTTGAGATTAATGATTTGGTGGAATTAGAAGAGGCAAGAACGAATTTTAAGGTCTCTGAAAGTACAAAGGAGTACTTTTTTGGGTATTATGATAAAACTCCATGGTCCCCAGATATGAAAAGTGCAATATATCAAGAAAAATTGGACAATGGATTATTAGAAATTGTTCTCTATGATATTAACAATGGGAAATTTTCTATTGGTAAAACAAAAACTTGGAATCATCAGCAGGGGAGTATGGCACAGTTTTTACCGAACTCTAAAGGAAATATTGTTATTTTTAACAGTATTAAGGATGACAAACTGGTAGCAAATATAACTAATTTAGATGAAAAAACAGATGAGATTTATCCATATCCAGTGCAAACAGTTCATCCTGATGGCAAAGAATACTTGTCTATCAATTATAAGAGACTACAGCTTATTAAACCAGAGTATGGGTATGAGCCAGAATGTGAGAATTTCGAACCTAATGGTAAAGAAGATGAAGATGGAATATGGAGGTTTGATCTTAATAGTAAATCTGTAGAAACAATTATTAACATTAAACAATTAAAAGATCTAAAACCTAGAACAGAAATGAAAAATTGTCTTCACAAAATAAATCATGTTATTTATTCACCAGATGGAATGCATTTTGTTTTTATGCACAGGTGGTCTGGTTCGAATGGAAGATATTCCCGTTTGCTAGTCTCTGATAATTTAGGAGAACGCATAGATATATTATTAGATGAAAATATGATTTCTCATTATCATTGGATTAATAATGAAGAGATAATTACCTGGGCAAGAACTCGTAAATTTGGTGATAAATATTACCGTATCAACATTCTTACAAAGGATATTTCAGTAATAGGAGAAGGACAACTAGACAAGTTCGGAGATGGGCACCCAACGATTTCTCCAAATGGAGATTGGGTCTTAACAGATAGTTACCCAGATAAAGCCCGCCAAAGACATTTATTAATGTACAACCTTAAAAATGGGGAATTATATAAAATTGGAAGATTCTTTTCACCATGGAATTTTGATGGAGAGATTCGATGTGACTTACACCCAAGGTGGAGTCCGGACGGGAAAAAAATATCAATAGATTCCACACATGAAGGGATAAGAAAGAGTTATATTTTGGATGTTTCTTCTATTGTAATTTAATCTATAGTTAATAGTGGAGTTGTGATATTTATGAAACCTAAAATAACAGTAATTATGGCAACATATAATGTTGAGGAATTTATTGAGGAATGTTTAGAAAGTCTAGTTAGCCAAACTTATAAGAATTTTATAGTTAAGATTATTGATGACAATTCTTCAGATAAAACTGCAGAAATCATCCATGATTTTAGCTCTAGAGATAGTAGAATTCAGTTAATATGCAAAAATAATTCAAATCAAGGTCTCACAAAAAACTTAAATCGTCTTAGCAAATTAGTTGATACTGAGTATATTGCGCGAATGGATGGAGATGACGTTTGCCTTCCTAAACGATTTGAAAAACAATATGAATTTTTAGAAAAGCACACAGATTTTGCAGTTGTAGGATCCTGTGCTTTTGATGTTGATGAGTTTGGTAATATTATCAAGAATAGAATTTTCCCCGAAACAAATGAACAAATAAAAAGATCAATAATAAAATATAACCCTGTTCTACATCCATCAGTGTTGGTAAGAACTAAAGATTTGCTTGATATAAAAGGTTATGATGAAAGTTACAGATTTGTTCAAGATTATGATCTATGGTTCCGCATACTTGGAGATAACAAAAAAATTTACAATATGAGAGATCAATTATTGCATTATAGGGTCATAACAACACACCACAAAAAAAGAAATTTTAGCTATAGAATGATTGATGCTAAGATTAGATGGCATGGGACAAAAGCAATAGGGTGCAATGTATATAGTCGGTGCGTAAGTGTTATGATTCCTTTTACTTTAGGAATAATGCCGGTTTTTTTAAAGAAATATCTTGTAAGGTTTAGCCATGGTGGATAATAAGTAATATCTACTTTTTAAAGTTGAAACAGTTATGTGGACTTGAATAGTCACAAGTTAATTTAAGTGCCTATTAGAAACAGGTGTGTGTTTATGAAGAAGAAATCGTTTGTTCGTAACGTCATGACTTTAATGACGGGGACTGCTATTGGTCAAATTTTAACAATAGCTAGTGCACCGTTATTGACACGTTTATATAGTCCAGAGGATTTTGGCGTTTTAGGATTATATATTTCTATAATATCAGTTGTAATAGTTATAATGACATTAAAATATGAACTAGCTATTGTGTTACCTAATGATGAGAAGGAAGCAGCAAATTTGTTTTGGTTATCAGTAATAATTATAACCATAATTACCGGGATCCTATTACTTTTAGTTGCATTGTTTAGAGAAACAATTTCTAATGTATTAGGTGTTCCTGCTTTATCAAAATGGCTTTGGTTTGTTCCAATTAGTGCGTCTGCAATGGGGTTGTACAATTCTTTTAATTATTGGTCTACAAGAAAAAAACAGTTTAAGAGGTTATCTAATTCCAGGGTCACGCAGAGTAGTGGAATGGTAGGAACCCAGTTGCTTGGCGGGGTTATTAATGCAGGGACTTCGGGGCTAGTAATTGGTCAAATAGTTGGTCAATTAGCTGGTGTAGGAGCTCTCTGGTTACAAGTTTGGAAAGAGGATAAGCGTCTCTTAATTAATTCATTTGATCTTAAGCAAATTAAAAAATTGGCAAAAGAATATGTTGATTTCCCGTTGTTTAATTCCTCGCAGTCTTTATTAAATTCATTATCACAGAATGCGGCGCCTGTGTTATTAAGTTTTTTTTTCTCCCCTATAGTTGTAGGTTATTATACTATGGCTTTAAGGTTGATTAAGATGCCAATTAATTTAATATCCGAATCTTTTAGGCAAGTGTATTTTCAAAGAGTTAGTGAATTATATAATAAAGGACAAAATCTAAGTAAAGAATTACAAAAAGCCACATTATATCTAGCAGCTATAGCTATTATTCCCGCTGTCTTAGTTTTTTTTATTGCTCCTTCGACTTTCGCTTTAGTTTTAGGCGAAGAATGGTACATAGCTGGTCAATATGCTAGTTGGTTAGTGGTATGGCTATATGGAGGGTTTATAAATAGGCCCGCGGTTTCCACTATACAGATTCTAAAAAAACAAAAATATTTACTTCAGTATGAAATTATTTTGTTCGTTGTAAGGGTAGTATTATTAGCTTTTTGCGCACATTACTATAATGCGTTAATTGCAATCGCTATTTATAGTATTTCTGGCGCTTTGTTTAATTTTTTATTAATCATACTGACCATATTTCTTTTGAAAGAAAACGAAGTAAAAAGATAGAATGGTATGTTTTTATGAATAGACCTAGCATTCCATATAATAGTTGGAATTGAGATAGTATGACGAGCAATTTATTAATTTGGTTAGAACAAGAGGTAAAATATCGTGTATATTCTCAATAAAAAAAGAAACGTTACTTATTATTACACTCCTATATTGTGTTTCTACTTATTTACTTTGATCTGTCTTTATCCATTCGGTGTTGAGATAGGAGGTGTCTCGTTACGCCTTTCTGATTTAATTAGTTTAGCTCTTGTTCTAATAGGAAGTATCTATTTATTAAAGATAGGCAAAGTTAAAAAAGAGATCGTCCTACTATTGATCATTGCACCATTTTTTTTGATGGAGCTTATATTGCCTATTCTCGGCTCATTAATGCACTCGGATTCTTTTGTTGTTTCAAGTTTAAAAACTATTATTACTTACTTACCACTGATATTTTTATTCATATTCTATGATAATAATTCTCTAACTGTTTTAGATAAGAAAATTGAGAACGTATTAAAGGTTGCTCTAATAACACAGTTGATTGCTTCACTTGTTCAAATACTTGTGGTCTTTAATTATTTGCCAAGGGAATTCCTGATTCAAGAAATATTAGAACAATGGTCTGTCGATCACCATTATGATGCTGTTGATGGTGTTCGTGCAAGTGGACTTACTAACAATGGTATAGAGCTCTCCATGATTGGGATTTTAATATTCGGTTATTTCCTCAGTAAATTAAATACTGATTTTAGAATAAGTTATTTGATATATGTTTTTAGTGCATTAACGCTTATTATTTTGTCAACGACAAGAGCTGCAATACTTGCAGCAGTAATAATTTTTTTGGCACACGTTCTTTTTTCTAGAACCTCTTTTAAAAGCAAAGTTAAAACTATTACTATGTTGACAACTTCTATACTAGTATTGTTTTTTATTATCAGTCGTTATTTGGGTTTGGAAGAACTTTTCTATAGATTTATACGTATCACCGAAGGTGGTTTAACAAATGACTTTTCATACAATTACAGAAACGAGGTTCTGTGGCCGCATGTACTAGAAGGGTTAAGATCCTACCCCGTAGGTACGTTAATAAATCCGTACAATGTATTTGGTGTTATAGATTCAGGGTATCTATCGTACTATGCTCAAGGTACATTCTTATTCACCATTGCTTTTATAATCTTAGTGATAGGATGCTTATTCTTGGGTGGAGTAAGTGTTATGAAAAAAACAAACGTTCATCATGGATTGTTTCTCATTAACATTATGATATATGTGTTAATAGCAATGTATTTTTATAACTTAATGAGATTACCTATTGTAATCTTTTTTATAATGTATGCTATTGCGAATATAGCTTTGTGTAAAAAGAAAGAACTATATGAAGGTAAGATGTTAAAATAATTTCCAAAGAATAATATTGAAAAGTATTAAGCTGGAACAGTGTGGTGAGGACTTATAACTTTAAAAGATGTAGTTAAAAAAAATGAAACTGCTATAAGTTTATATGATAATATTCTCAATGCTTATTATAAAACAGTATCTGATGAATCTATGATTAGAAAGAGATTCAAGAAAGAAAGAGGCAGAAGTGTTAACTTAGAAACTCCAGTATTATTTTGTGATAAGTTACAGTGGTTGAAACTAAACTGGAGAGACTCGCTAGGTACAATTTGTTCTGATAAATATTCTGTAAGAAATTTTGTTAAAGAAAGAATAGGTGATCATTATTTAAATGAAGTCTATGAAGTCTATGATAATGTTAGTGAAATAAATATAGATAATTTGCCAGAGTCTTTTGTACTTAAAGGTACACATGGCTCTGGATATAATTTAATTTGTAAAGATAAAAGTAATATGGACTGGGATAAAGCTTTTAAAGAAATGAGAAGGTGGCTTAAGAATAATTATTTTTGGAAGAACCGAGAATGGGTTTACAAGGATATCGAGCCCAAAATTATTTGTGAAAAATTTTTAAGAGAGAAGGATAAAGAGGCTCTAGTTGATTATAAGTTTTATTGTTTTAATGGGGTCGTGAAATATTGTCAAGTAATAAGAGGTAGGCAAACTGAAGAGACTATAGATTTTTACGACGTTAATTGGAGTATAATGCCATTTACAGGATTGAGGAATTTGCCCAACTCCAATGAAAGTTTTCAAAAACCTTCTAAGTATAATGAGATGATTGAACTTGCTCAAAACTTAGCCAAAAACTTTCCTTTTGTAAGGGTAGATTTTTATTATGTTAACGAAAGAATCATTTTTGGAGAAATGACATTCTTTCCAACAAGTGGATATGGAAGCTTTTATCCTTCTGAATGGAATAAGAAAATTGGAGACCTACTTAAGCTTCCAAGGAGTAGGAATCAATAATAGTTTTCTGGTTGGTAACTATCGATTAATTTAGTACTTTTTATATATTAATTTATCTAGGAGAGATGGAATGGTTATTTTAGTAACGGGTGCGGCGGGTTTTATAGGCGCTAGTTTAAGCAAAGTATTAATTGAAAAAGGATATACAGTCCTTGGAGTAGACAATCTTAACAATTACTACGATTCTCAATTAAAGCGAGACCGATTAAAGGAATTAGAAGATAGTAAACTTTTTAAATTTGTGGAAATGGACATAGCAAATTTAGATTTACTATATTCTATTTTTAAAGAAGAAAGGGTCACCCACGTTTTGAATATGGCTGCTCAAGCAGGTGTCCGCTACAGCATAGAAAATCCACATGCATATATTCAATCAAATTTAGTAGGGTTTACAAATATCTTGGAAGCATGTAGACATAACAACGTGGAACACCTTATTTATGCTTCTTCGAGCTCCGTTTACGGTGCTAATAAGAAGATGCCATTCTCAACTTCCGATGCTGTAAATCATCCAGTAAGTTTATATGCTGCGACTAAAAAGTCAAATGAGCTTCTTGCTCATACTTATAGCCATTTATATAACCTCCCAACAACTGGACTTCGTTTCTTTACTGTATATGGTCCTTGGGGGAGACCTGATATGGCTTACTTCTCTTTTACAAAGAATATTATTGAGGGGAAAACGATCAAAGTTTTTAATAATGGTGAGATGATGAGAGATTTTACTTACATCGATGATATTGTTGAGGGAGTCGTGCGATTATTGGATCAAAAACCTGAATCAAATATAGCATTTAATCATTTAAATCCAGATCCAAGCTCAAGTCATGCACCATATAAAGTGTTTAACATTGGCAACAATTCTCCAGTAAGGCTTATGGATTTTATCCAAACTATAGAACATCACGTAGGTAAAAAAGCTAAGCTTGAATATTTACCGATGCAACCAGGTGATGTAAAGGCTACTTATGCAAATATAGATGAATTACAAGAAGCTATTGGCTTTAGTCCGAGTACTTCAATTGAAGAGGGCATAGGCAAATTTGTTGAATGGTATAGATCCTATTATAAATAAAGGTTGATTTCGAGATTAGAAAAGGTGGATTCTAGCCTCTTTGGATTAAGTTTTTTTATTTTAGAAACTATAAAGGAGATTGTTAATGAAAAAAATAGCTGTAGTAGGTACTGGCTATGTCGGACTCGTCACAGGAGTAGCACTTTCAGAAATTGGACATTATGTTGCCTGCGTAGATATAAATCAATCTAAAGTTGAGAGTATGCGAGCTGGTAAATCACCAATCTATGAACCTACTTTATCGGAACTGATGTTAAAAAACGTTGAAGCAGGTCGCCTTTCTTTCACAACAAAACACAAGGATGCTTTTGAAGGCGCTGATGCGATTTACATAGCTGTGGGCACACCTCAAAAAGAAGATGGTACGGCAGATCTTTGTTTTATTGAATCCGTCGCCAATAACATTGCCGATCATCTAAGTAACTACGCCGTTGTTGTAACAAAGAGTACAGTTCCTGTTGGGACGAATGATTATATTAAGAGATACATTGAGCAATTAACGGATGTTCCTTTTGATGTGGTGTCAAATCCTGAGTTTCTTCGCGAAGGATCAGCTGTCCATGATACATTTAAAGGTGATCGTATCGTAATTGGTGCGGATAGTCGAATTGGTGGGGATTTAATTGAGGAAATTAATAAACCTTTTGATATCCCTGTTTTCCGAACGGATATTCGTAGTGCCGAGATGATTAAGTATGCGTCTAATGCGTTTCTTGCGACGAAGATTAGTTTTGTTAATGAGATTGCGAATTTGTGCGAGAAGCTTGATGCGAACGTGGATGATGTTGCAAAGGGAATGGGACAAGACAAGCGTATTGGTGATAAATTCTTGAATGCTGGCATTGGTTATGGTGGTTCTTGCTTTCCTAAAGATACAAGTGCTTTGGTACAGATCGCAGGCAACGTGGAGCATGAGTTTACGTTGCTCAAAGCGGTTATTGAAGTGAACTACAAGCAGCAACGTTTACTTGTGGAGAAGGCAAAAGAGTATTTTGGTAGTTTACGTGGTAAGAAGATTGCTCTCTTAGGACTAGCCTTTAAACCGAATACTGATGACATGCGCGAGGCTGCTTCTATTACTCTTTCTCAGGAGTTAGTTCTTGCAGGTGCACAGGTTGTTGCTTATGATCCAATTGCAACCGAGAACGCGAAAGCACTACTTCCTGAGGCTGTCGATTATGTGGAAAGTCCGAATCAAGCAATTAAAGGAGCTGATACAGCTTTCGTTGTAACGGAGTGGGGAGACATTTGTGCGTTGACGCCGGAGGACTTTAAAACAAATTTAAAAGAGCCTGTTGTCTTTGACGGGCGAAATTGCTTTGATTTAGAGGTAATGAAAGAAGCAGGTCTTAATTATTATTCTGTAGGTCGACCAGTTGCGAAGATGGAAAAGCAATATGTGTAAGAATAACCCTGCTACATGCTTAAGCATGTAGCAGGGTTATTAATTTATCATCTGTAAAAACCAATTATATAAAGAGATGTTTTATTGGAAAAACCTTATAAACCCATCGTGAATACCTTTTGCAGCATTTTCAAGAAATGTTGGAGATTTGAGTTTTGCCGCATCACTCTGATGATCTACAA
This sequence comes from Shouchella sp. JSM 1781072, assembly GCF_041949915.1. NCBI lineage: Bacteria > Bacillati > Bacillota > Bacilli > Caryophanales > Bacillaceae > Shouchella > Shouchella sp. JSM 1781072. The sequence goes on along the minus strand of NZ_JBHFQE010000003.1, from coordinate 378,903 downwards.
ATCCCACTTCAACTAACGCTGATGCCATAAGTGTTTCACGTATAACGTGGAAGTTGCCTTCCTTAACTCCCCTGTTACGCATATCAATTTGGGAAAGCATTCCGTTTTGTACATGGGTTGCTAAATTACGACTTTCTGTTCCAGCGTATCTTTCTTGCCAAAAAGTTTCTGTACCTGTTCCGCCGCCTGCATTGTTGTGAATACTAACAAATGCATCAGCATTAGCGTTATTCGCTATAGCTGCACGTTGAGCTAACGTCAAGAAAACATCAGTTGTTCTCGTCATAATTACTGTTGCTCCGGATGATTCTAATTGTCTTTGTAATCGAATGGCGATATCAAGGTTAAGATCTTTTTCGCGTAACCCATTCGCAACAGCACCTGGATCATTACCACCATGCCCCGCATCAACTACAATCAATTTTCCGAAAAGTGGTCCTCTGTTAATTACTTCATTTAATTTTCCAAGTGTAGCTGGACCTACAATCCCATCAACTACTAATCCATAAGCATGTTGAAAGGCACGTACCTGATTAGCAGTCTGTGAACCAAAATAATTATTCGGAGTATTAGAGACGTTAAACCCAGCTTTAGCTAAATCGTTCTTAAGTTTTATAACATCATCACGATAGATACCTTCTCTGAGGTAGCCATTCGCTAATTGTGATAATCTTTCTTGGGTGTTTTTATCTGCTACTCCAGTTACAGATAAACCATATTTAGCTTGAAATGAGCGAACTTGTTTCTTAGTTTCTGTACCAAAAAAGTTATTACCGGAACCTGGAACAACGAAACCCATTGTAGCTAAGTGTTGTTTAAGTATAACAACACGAGGATCGTTTAAACCTTCAAATAAATTTTGTGAAATGACTATGTCTAAAGCTGATAGTGTTTCAAGACCAGCAATACCATCAACTCTCAGATTTTGAGCCCTTTGGAACGCGCGTACTTGTGAGTCTGTTTGTAATCCAAAGTAGTTGTTAGGCGAAGAGGAGACTGGAAAACCAGCACGCTCTAAGTTCCTTTTTAAATCTATAACGTCATTTCTATACATACCTACTCGTAGATAATCATTTGCTAAAGATTCTAATAGAGTTAAGATATTTTGGTTTACGAAGCCCGTAACAACGAGATCTTGAGACTCTTGAAAACTTCGTACACTACGCTCGGTCTCATCTCCAAAAAAATCATTACCGGAACCAGGTACTGGAAATCCAAGAATTGCTAAATATTTTTTCAACTGGACAACTTTTGCATCATGCACACCATTGTAAAGGATTGAAGAATTTATATTCTCTAATGCTTTCCATGTATTGTCATCAGCTATGCCATTAACGGTTAATCTATATGCCTGCTGAAAAGCCCGAACTTGTTGCTCAGTACCAGGCCCAAAATAATTGTTTGTATTCCCAGGGACGGGGAAACCTGCTCTTGCTAAAAATTGTTTTAATTGAATTACATCATCACGATACATGCCGAATTGTAAGGGTTGATTTGCTTCATTTCTAATACGATCATATGTAGATTGATTAATTGCTCCCGTTATGGTTAGACCACGTGAGCGTTGATAGTTGCTTACTGCCTGTGCTGTTTGAGGACCATAATGTTCAGTTGGATTTTGAGAAATAGGAAATCCAAGGATTTCAAGCCATCTTTTTAGTTGAATGACACGTTGATCTCTAACCCCATTATAAAAAAGCTGATTATTTGATGCCTGAGATGTGATAATTTTTTTACTTTGCTGAACCGTTTTTGATTTAGATTGATTACTTTCCTTTGTTTTATCTTTGTTATAAGCCTCTTTTACATGGACAGGTGTAAAAACCTCTTGATCGGTCTTCGTCACGTCAGAAGAAGAGTCCTGCTCATTGGTAGAGTCAGAAGAATCCGAGTTAGCCACATCAGAAGAAGAGTCCTGCTCATTGGTAGAGTCAGAAGAATCCGAGTCAGCCTCATCAGAGGAAGAGTCCTGCTCATTGGTAGAGTCAGAAGAATCCAAGTCAGCCACATCAGAAGAAGAGTCCTGCTCATTGGTAGAGTCAGAAGAATCCGAGTTAGCCACATCAGAAGAAGAGTCCTGCTCATTGGTAGAGTCAGAAGAATCCGAGTCAGCCACATCAGAGGAAGAGTCCTGCTCATTGGTAGAGTCAGAAGAATCCGAGTCAGCCACGTCAGAGGAAGAGTCCTGCTCATTGGTAGAGTCAGAAGAATCCGAGTCAGCCACGTCAGAAGAAGAGTCCTGCTCATTGGTAGAGTCAGAAGAATCCGAGTCAGCCACGTCAGAAGAAGAGTCCTGCTCATTCTCAGAGGCATCAGAATCTTTATTGTCTAAGGAAGACTCATTGTCAGTGTATTTTTTGTTTACTTGGTCAATATGGTCTTTGTGTTCTTTAACAAAATGCTCTAACCACTCTGTAATTTCTTTACATGTCGTTTCTTTTATCATCATAGTCTCCAGTTCTTCAAGATCTGGAAATTCTTCTTCCCATATTTTTAGTAGGTCTTCGATAAAGTTATCTTCAAATGAACAGTTAAGTGAGTCAAACCACTCTATAGTGTTAATGTCATTTTCGTTTTTTAAAGAAGCACTGGCAATAGTGGGGGATATGATAAGTGTAATACTTAATACGAGGCTAAAGAATAGCTTTTTACTAAACAATTTTTTCTCCTTTCAAGATCAGGCTTTTAATAGTGTATACTCTGATTATTCTATTACGAATCTATCATAAAATCTATGATATTATGAAAAAGTATAAAAATAATAGTAATAAAGAATTATAGTTAAGTAGGTATAATTGGAGGGGTTTACCATTAATGCTATAAAATTAGGCTTATTTACTTCTGCAACGTTTATGATGATTTCTTCAAGCGCGGTTGTACAAGCTAAAACAGAAATAGAGATTTATGCTCATCTTATCGGTCTTTCACATGAATATAGTGGGGATGAGGTTATTGAATTGCGAAAACTGTTAGAAAGTATAGATGTAAAAACAGGAGAATTAAAGCACACTTTTGACAACAACCTTGAATTTAAAATAAAAGAATTTCAAGAAAGTCATGATCTTAATGTGTCAGGTGTTGTTGATGAAGATACTATACAGACCATAATTATTTTATTAGACGCGGTTAATAGTAAGGCGATTGAAACTGTTGAGCAAAATGAACTAGACGTGGACGCTGACTATGTAGATAAAGATTTTGAAGAATATCAAGGTTCCGTGATAGAGGATCATCTATTAGAAGTTGAAACTAATGAGAGTGATACGCAAGAAAAACATTCCAATACGGAGTCGATAGAAGAACTTAATGAAGATTCTGAGGAATTTGAAAAAGTAGACGAAATAAAAACTATTACTAAGAATGATTACCAAGAGTTTAATTCTAAAACTGTTACCAGTGCATCTGCGGCTGAAAAAGTGACAATCAATCAACGAGAATTAATTTTACGTAACGGTGTTTACCATCAGCGAGTTGTTACGTTAAAAAAGAATTTAGCCGTTCTTGGGTTTCTTGTTCAAGGTAGTTATACAGATCACTATGGACCGCTTACGGCAGAACAGGTACGAGCATTTCAACGTAGTAGAGGCCTAGCGGTGACTGGTGAGGTAACCTTTAATCTTGAAAAACAAATTGAAGAGTTGGCGACCGGGCCCCTTAGAGTAGGAATGTATCGAGAGGATGTCGTTAGTTTTAAAAAAAAACTCGCAGTTACTGGCTTTTTCGTTTCTGCCAACCCGAATACTTATTTTGGACCAGACACAGAAAAACAGTTAAAAGCGTTTCAAACAAAGTACGGGCTGAATCCAGATGGAATTGCTGGACCTATAACATTAGATAAATTGAATCAGGTTAGTAGTGGGACACTGATGGAAGGGATGACTGATGAACGAGTCGTTTCACTAAAGTGGGGACTTGCGACAATGGGCTTTCCTGTTTCAGGATCTGGAAATGCTCATTATGGTCCATTAACAGCTGAGCAAGTTAGGGCTTTTCAAAATAGTGTTGGCTTACCGGCGACAGGCATAGCTGATCCCAAAACAATTGAACAATTAGATCAGTTAGCAAATGGTAATCTACAGACGGGTATGTATCGCAAGGATGTAATTAATTTAAAGTTAATGCTTGCAGAAGCAGGTTATTTTGTATCCAAAAACCCTAATATTTATTTCGGTCCACAAACATCTGAGAAACTTAGAGCCTTTCAAAAAGCTTACGGCTTAATAGCAAATGGAATGTTTGACGGAGCTACAGAAGAAAAACTTAAAGAAGTTTCCAGTCAGGCTTTAAAAGATGGTACCTATAATGAACGAGTTATAAAGCTAAAGGAACATCTTTATATCTTAGGGTATCCTGTTCCGGGAAGTTTCACTAATCATTATGGCCCATTGACGGCCAATCAGGTCCGTGCATTTCAAGTAAATTACGGCCTAAGCCCTACGGGTATTGCTGATGTTAATACGTTACTAAAGATCGCTGAATTAGCAGAAGGTCCATTGCGGTTTGGAATGAATAGAAGTGACGCTATTCAACTAAAACTAGATTTAGCAAAAGTGGGATTTGAAGTCTCTATCAACCCTAATGAATATTTTGGTGCTGCAACTGAGCAGTCAGTACGATCTTTTCAAAAAGCCTACGGGCTTCCTATTACTGGTATTGCAAATCAACAAACATTAGATCGCCTAGCTCAGGAGATCTCAAGGCAAACGACGGTTTATGAATTTTCGATGAAAGAGCGTTTTGGGCATGGGGTTGGAATGACTCAATGGGGTGCTTATGGAATGGCTTTAAATGGGCACAATTACTCTCAAATTCTTAACCATTATTACACGAATGTATCAGTTGGTTTCGATCAACAGTATGTGAATCAATTAATACGAGTAGCATTAGGCGTTCAAATTAATACAACGACCATTTCTTCCTCAACACGGTACTCAATATTTGATATTAATGGAAAGACTATCGCATCTAATATAACAGGAACAACTACAATTCAATATGGAGCGGGGGGGAGTGGAGCTTTTGTAATTACAAACGGAAATCAAACATTTGAGTCGAGAGATGAACTATCTATTCGTACCGATGCTACTGGAACCGTTCAGTATAAGGGGAATTACTACCTTGGCGAAATGCGTCTTTTGAAATCATACGTCTCCACTGGAAATACTACTGTTAAAAGCAATTATGTAATGGACGTAGTGAACGTTGTAGATATAAACGATTATTTAAACGGAGTAGTTCCCTATGAAATGGTTCCTAGCTGGAATCAAATTGAGGCTTTTAAAGCACAAGCAATTGCATCGAGAACATATGCCTTATACCGTCTTCGTCAGACAGGGAATTTTGATGTTTATGATGACACACGATCACAAGTGTACCATGGAGTCCCACAAGGTGATCGTAATAATGGCTTAATGCGAAGGTCCATTTCTGAAACAAATGGTATCGTCATTAAATATAATAATCGCTTAATTGATGCTATTTATTCTGCTTCTGCGAGCGGTCATTCTGTTGATGCGAGCTATATGTGGGGGAATGATGTAGCCTACTTAAGGGGTGTATCAGATCCTTATGATGTTTCTCGGTTTAATAATGTATCGACAATTTATGAAATTAATCTAACGGATTTATCGAAGTTGGGTGGGTTCTCATCGATGAATTTAGGTGAAGTACTAAATTTAGAGTTTACAAATCAGTTTGAGCGTTTAATTAATGTAAATGTTACGTTTGAGAGGGGTTCTAGTAGTTTTACCGCTGATGAATTTAGACAAATTGTAGGGACTAACTATTTACCATCTAATATTATGTCTATTCGTACTAAATAATACAAAAAAGCAGGCACTAATAAACCTGCTTTTTATGAAACTAATTCACATTGAAGGATTAATTGGTAAACTGAATCTTTCTCACCGACAGATTTACATGTCCCCGGTGTGAGGAGAGAAGGGATTTGAAATTGAAATACTAAGTAATCCTAAATCTGTTAAAGTACAAAATTAAAACTAGAATTATTAATTGTAATGCCATACCTATTCTTGCTAACTGCTTTAACTCATCATTAACATGAATATCTTTTTCTCCAAAATTATCCTCAATGTATAGATGGGCTTTGGTAATTTTAAAAGATCAGAGAAGCCCATATTTTTAGCTGGAGTATGCAAACGATAACCTGCTGATTTTGATTAGCAGGTTTTTGTCAATCTCTACTTCATAATTGCTTAGAATAACTCTATCAAAAATTAATTGTTGGTGAATTGCTTTGCAGACAAATTTATCGTTTTCTATGCTTTTACATAGAAAATTTCTTTCCCTGGTTCTGACTCAATTAAATATGTACTCGCTATTTTCTTTCCCTTAATTCACTTCTACCAGCTAGATAATCTAAAGACACCCCATAGAAATCAGCTAGAATTAGCAAACCTTCAAAATCTGGGTAACGATCGCCTGATTCGTAGAATCGATATGCTCTTGGAGAAATACCAAGTGCGTCAGCAATTTCTTTCTGTGGTGTTTTATGCTCTTTTCTTAATTCTTTAACGCGAACTGAAAATAAATTGCTCATAAGAAAATCCTTTCATTCTTTATTGACAGGAACTTAAATTACCTATATATTGTAAATAGGTTCTTAAAGTACCTTTAAACGAAGTAATTAATCCTAAGATTGGAGGGTGACAATGTCGAACATCTATTCAAGGTTGCTTCTTGCTGAAGTGCGCATGGAATTACTGTTAGTTGCTCATATGCTCGAAGGGAACGACATGAAAGAATTGCTAGAGCACATCATGAAGACAGTCAATAAAATAGACGAAATGGATAAAGATCTTGTGAAATGCTAACGTCCTATTATTTAAACAAAACAGCAATAAGTGAGATGATTATGGGAGTATAGAATTTTTAAACAGAATATTTATAATTTTAAATTATATTTGTTTCGAAAGTTAAAAACGTTAGAAATCTTAGTTAAGTATAGCATCTCATTCGTCTTGTTTGAACATCTAGTTCATTATGTAAGCGTTTAACTAAAAGGGAGGTGGTTGTATCTCTTACTATGTTCGACTTTGTTTAGCAGAAATACGCTACGAACTTCTATCGCTTGGTTATGATTTGAAAATGGATGACGGTCTTGAAGATGCGGATTACCGCAGACAATTATTCAATGTGGTTGAAAAAGTGGAAGAGCTTGAGCGATCGTTTCGGCAAGTGAGATCTAATGGAGATCTGGATGAGATCGGAGGGGACTAAATGAGCGAGTTGTTGCTTGGGTTTTATGGCGATGATTTTACAGGTTCAACGGATGCGATGGAAGCGATGGCGCTACATGGACTGAGGACGTTGTTGTTTATTGAACCGCCACGGCAGGAGGATTTAAGAGATTACGAGCATCTTCAATGTGTTGGCATTGCAGGGACAAGCCGATCGATGGCGCCAGTGGCGATGAATGAAGAAGTGAGCAAGGCGTTTCGAGCCTTGGATGAGCTAGAACCTTTGCTTGTCCAGTATAAAACCTGTTCGACAGTCGATTCATCGAAAGAGCGAGGCAATCTTGGTGTCGCGATTGAAGCAGGACGAGCGTTGTTTTCCAATCAGCGCATCCCGTTTGTGGCAGCTTGCCCGCAGTTAGGACGCTATACCGTGTTCGGGCATCATTTTGCGAAGCAAGGGGATGAGGTGTATCGCTTGGATCGACATCCGACCATGTCTGTGCATCCATCGACGCCGATGCAAGAGAGCGATTTGTGTGAGGTGTTACGAGAGCAAAGTGAGGAAGACGTGATGCTTGTGAACGTGCTTGAACTGGAAGAGAGAACATTCGATGAAGGCACGCATGTAGCCGTGTTTGATACGCTCACGTTCGATGACCAAAAACAAGTTGCCAAACGGGTATTGGAACAAGCCTTTGAGCATGAGGGCAGTACGTTTGTTGTTGGTTCATCCGGCTTGAACTATGGCTGTGCGTCGTACTGGCAGGAGAAAGGCTGGCATCGCTCGGTTGTGCCTAGTGGAAGTCGGTTAACGAACGTCACGCAAATCGCGGCGGTGTCTGGTAGTGCGTCGCCATTAACGAAGAAACAGATTGAATATGCGGAAGCGAATGGGTTTTGTTGTCTACGCGTAACGTGGACGGAACGAGAAGACGTGTTGCGTGAGGCTCATATAGCGTTAAGAGCGGGCAAAAGTGTGTTGCTTTATACAGCAAAAGGAAGCGATGATCCTGCGATTGTGGCAATGAAACACGCGTTAAAAGAAGACGGCCTGAGGGATACAGCACAAGCACTCGGGCTGTTGCTCGGTGACTTATTGAAAGCGCTCGTTGAAACCCATCGTTTACAGCGCGTTGCCGTAGGAGGTGGCGATACATCAGGCTTTGTCGTTCGCACTCTTGGGATTCATGCTCTCGAAGTGGAACAGCCGTTATCTCCTGGCGCCCCGCTTTGCTTGGGCTATAAAAAAGACTCCAATGATGCAACGCTGGAAATTGCGTTAAAAGGCGGACAGCTTGGACGAGATTCCTTTTTTCTTGATGTGCTGCAAGGGCGATGTGTTGATGACGCCTGAGAAACCGTTGCTACGAGATGTGGCGTATCAAGAAATTAAAGCGCGAATTCTTAAAGGGGAGCTGTATCCGACGCAAGTGTTATCAGAGCGGTTTTTCATCGAGCTATTAGCGATGAGCAAAACGCCGATTAAGTCCGCATTGGCAAAGTTGGAATCCGAAGGATTTGTGACCGTTACATCCAATCAAGGCGTAACGATCCGTGATTTAACGGTCGAGCGAATTGTGCATATCTATGATTTACGTGTCGCGCTTGAATCGTATGTCGTCGAACGAATTAGCGGGAAGTTGTTGCGCGAGCATGTGGCAAAACTAGAAGCGAATCTATTTGAGTCACAACACGCAATCGAAGAGGGCGATGGGGAAGCTTTTACGGAAATTGATCACACGTTCCATCTTTTATTGTGTGAATGTTTTGGTAATAAAGAGATCTATCACATGCTGTTGCTTTATAATGCCCATCTTCAGCGAATCACGCTCAAACATTTACAGCAAGACATGACGAGAATGGCCCATTTTCACAAGGAGCATGTGAACGTATTGGATGCGCTTATATGTGGGGATGGGCAGGCACGAAGGCTGATGGTGGCCCATTTAGAAGGCGCGAAGCGTCAGTTGTTTCTATAGAAAGGTGGAGAGTGAATGAAAGCTGTGATGGTAAAGGCACCATACGATGTGGTGATTGAAGAGATGGACAAGCAGGCGTTGAAACGAGAGGAAGTGCGCGTCCGGGTTCACGTAGCGGGGATTTGTGGGTCGGATGTGCATACGTACAAAGGGTTGCATCCGTTTCGTGTGCCCCCTGTGGTGATGGGGCATGAAGCAAGTGGCGTCGTCGTGGAATGTGGTGGGGATGTGGACGCGGTTGACGTTGGCGAGCGGGTGACGGTGTTGCCGCAAAAAGGCTGTGGCGTGTGTGCTGACTGTGCGCGGGGACGATCCAATCTATGTGCGAAGCGAGAAGCGCCAGGCGTCGGTGAGTGGATGGGCTTGATGGTGGAAGAGATGATTGTGCCTGCCTGCTGTGTGTACAAGCTTCGTGATGGGATCAGCGATGAGGCTGGGGTGTTAGCCGAACCTCTTGCGGTGGCGGTGCATGCGGTGAAGAAAGCGAATCTTGGAATCGCAGGACGTGTGGCGATATTAGGAGCAGGTCCGATTGGCTTGCTGACGCTGGCGGTTGCACGGTATGTCGGGGTGGCGCATGTCACGATCACCGATGTGCAAGCCGAGGCGTTAGTGCGGGCGCAGGTGCTCGGCGCGAATCAGGTGATTCAGCTTGGTGTGGACGAAGCGGCATTGGCGCAGGAGCGGGGTTTGTGTGATGCGGTCTTTATCGCGGCAGGCGCGCCAGGTGTGGTGAAGCAAAGTATGGATTTGCTGAAAAAAGGCGGACGAGCTGTGGCAGTAGCGATGTTTCCGGGGGGGCAGCCGCTGGATGTCGTGGCGCTCCAGCAAGGGGAGCGAGAGCTGGTTGGCTCGATGACGTATACGCCTGAGGATATGGACGTGGCGCTGACGATGCTGGCGCAAGGGGTCGTGCCAGTGGAAGCACTTGTGAGTCATGTGCTGCCATATACGGAGGCGCGGGAGGCGTTTGCGCTTGTGCACGAAAAGCGGGACGGGGCGATGAAAGTGTTGCTGTCGTTTCGAGATGAAGGAGGGAATGACGATGAAACAAGCAGGTTGGGTAATCGCTAGTATGCTCGTGCTATCTGCGTGTGGCGGCGGAAGCGCGAGTGGTGGTGATGTGACCCTGAGTCTTGGGCATATTGCCAATGAGAAAGATGCGTGGCATAAAGGGGCGATTCGGTTTGCGGAGCTCGTGGAGGAGAAAACGGATGGGAGCGTGACGGTGGACTTGTTTCCGAGTTCGCAACTAGGGAGCGACCGAGACTTGATTGAAGGGATGCAGCTCGGCACGGTGGATTTTGCGCTTGTTGCCGGGGTGTTGTCCAATTTTCACGAACCGTTTTCGATATTGGAACTGCCGTATTTGTTCGAGGATGAAGCCCACTTGGAAAACGTCTTGTATGGCGAGGTGGGGGATGGCTTAAAGGAAGAGTTGTTGGCAGAAACGGATGTCCGCGGACTGGAATTTTGGATGCGGGGTCCGCGGCAGTTAACGGCACATAAAGCGGTCGAGTCACCTGAGGCATTGTCGGGTTTGAAGATTCGGGTGCCGGAAATTCCAGCGTCGATCTCGGCTTGGGAAGAGATGGGCGCGGCGCCGACGGCAATGGCGTTTGGGGAAGTGTACTCTTCTTTGCAAACTGGGGTGATTGACGGGCAGGAGAATCCGCTGGCGCTGATTGAAAGCAATACGCTTCAGGAAGTGCAGGATTATTTGATGCTAACGAACCATGTGTATGGCTATGTGATGTTAACGATGAGCGAGGCGACGTACGAGAAGCTATCGCCTGAACAGCAGGAGGCGGTTGAAGCGGCGGCGCAGGAAGCAACGGAGTATGAAAATGCGCTGGTGGCGGAGATGGAAGTGGAGCTCTTGGCGACGTTGGAAGAAGCGGGGATGACCGTGATTGAGCCAGATACGGAGCCGTTTAATGAGCTGGCGACTGGGGTGCACGGGACGTATGCGGAGCGGTACGGGCAAGACCTGTATGATGCGATTGTGGCGGCGGCTGATGAGTAAAGAGGAGGCGAAATGGGGATGCGAGCAGTGATTGAGGCGATTGATCAGGTGAACACGGTCATTCGCTGGGTGATCGCGGGGATGCTGGCGCTGTTGGCGGTGCTGGTGATCGTGCAAATTGCGAGCCGGTTTGTACTGCCGTTTTCGATTCATTGGACGGACGAGGTGGCGCGCTACGCGATGATTTATGTGACGTTTCTGGGCGCGGCGCTTGCCTTGCGTCATGCCCGCTTAATTGCGATTGAGCTATTGCCAGAGAGCTTGCCGTTTCGTGCGCGGACGGTGCTGAAACTGACGACGCTGGTGCTGTCGATGGGGTTTTTCCTCGTCTTGATTGTGCAAGGCTGGGCGATGGTCGTGTCGGTTTCAGGGCAAACATCAGCGGCGGCGCAGTTTTCCATGGGCATTCCATATGCGGCAATTCCAATCGGGGCGATGCTGTTGTTCATGAATAGTGTGGCGCTCATTCTAGAACTGGTGTTGGCGCTTCGAGCAGGGGAGGAGGCGAGCTAAATGGCGGTTGTGTTAATGGTTGGGTTGCTGTTGTTTTTTGCGATGGGTGTGCCGATTGCGATTGCTCTTGGCTTGTCGTCTGCGATTGCGTTGCTGTGGGATGGAAACTTATCCTTAATTATTTTGGTGCAGCGGTTCTTTACTTCGATTGACTCCTTTCCGCTCCTGGCGATTCCGCTGTTTATTTTAGCCGGGACGATTATGGAAGTAGGCGGCTTGTCGCAGCGTCTCGTCAACTTTGCCAACGCGATTACAGGGCACTTGCCTGGTGGCTTAGGGTTGGTCATGGTGGTGACGTCGTTGTTTTTCTCGGCTATCTCTGGCTCAGGGGCGGCGACTGCGGCGGCGGTTGGGAGTATCTTGATTCCGTCGATGATTGCCCGAGGCTATCATAAGCGGTTTGCGGCGGCGTTACAGTCGGCATCAGGGGAGCTTGGGATTATTTTACCGCCGAGCATCCCGATTATCTTGTACGGGGTGACAACGGGAACGTCGATCGGCGCACTGTTTTTAGCAGGGGTCATTCCGGGACTGCTGATCGCGGCAGGGCTAATGATTGCGGTGTACGGGATTGCGAAGAAGCGTGGCTATAAGCGGGAAAAGCGAGCAACGGCAAAAGAATTCTGGACCGCGTTTCGTGAAGCAGGGTTGGCGCTGGTGATGCCTGTGATTATCTTAGGCGGGATTTACCTTGGCTTCTTTACGGCAACGGAAGCGGCAGGGGTCGCGGTCTTGTACGCTTTTATCGTTGGCTTCTTTATTTACCGCGAGATCAAGTGGCAAAAGATTCAAGACTTGCTGGCGTCGTCCGCGATTACGACTTCGGTAATTTTATTTATTATTTCCAGCGCAGGGTTGTTTGCATGGATCATTACGCGAGAAGGGATTCCGCAACAAATTGCCGGCATGTTTATGGAGATTTCCGACAACCCGATTGTGTTTTTAATGATTGTGAACGTGTTCCTGATTGCGGTGGGGATGTTTATGGAAGCGAATGCGTTGATCATTATTTTGGCGCCGTTGTTAACGCCTGTGGCGATGGAGCTTGGGGTTGATCCGGTTCAGTTTGGCTTAATTATGATTATTAACTTGGCGATTGGCTTATGTACACCGCCAGTAGGGGTGAATCTATTTATCTCGGCACAAATCGCAGGCATACGAATTGATGAGATTACCCTTGGGATGATTCCGTTTTATGTGGTGTTGTTAACAAGCTTAGTGTTGGTAACCTATTTTCCATTTTTCACAACGTGGTTGCCGAGTCTATTACTGTAAAGGAGTGTTGATCCGTGAATCAAGCGCTTAAGGAGATGGGCAAAGCCTTAGCGAAAGCCCGCTATGTGTATGCGTCTGCTGGCAATGTGAGCATGCGTCATGAAGGAGAAACGATGTTGATTACGGCGAGCGGCAGTGATTTGGCGAGTCTTCAGCTCGATGATGTAGGGATTTGTTCGTTTGACGGAACGTGGCGCGGGAGGCGAAAGCCGTCAAAAGAGTGGCGGATGCACGGGGTGTGCTATCAAACGTGGGCAGACGTCGGTGCGGTCATTCATGCGACACCGTTTTATGCGACGTGGCTCGGGTGTATGAACGAGCAAGAGGACTTGTCTGGTCTGTTTGTAGAAGCGATGTATTATTTACGGCGGATCGAGCGGGTGCCGTATCTTGACCCAGGGTCGGAAGAACTGGCGGAAGCGGTTGGAGAAGCGATCAGACGAGGGACTATTCTCTTGCTTGAAAACCACGGTGTGTTAATTGCGGAAACGAGCTTAAAAGAAGCGTGGGCCGCACTTGAAGCACTGGAAATGGCGGCGAAAATGGTCGTGCTGGCACAAGTGTCAGGTGCAACGATGAATCAAGTGGATGACGCGAGGCAGGCGCAATTTTTGCGGTCGGAACGCTACAAGCCTGCTCATCCGCTTCACCAACAGATGGAAGGAGGACGCTAATGTGGAACGGGTGTATGCAACGTATCTTGTGGAAACGCCGTATTCCCTTGACTATGCCGCCGCGGCCATGGCAGGGGAACAATCAACCGGGACGTTTACCGCTGTGCCTGGGGAAACGCGGGCGGTGAAAGAACAGCATCAGGCGCATGTGATCAGTATCGAGTCGTTGGAAACGATGGAAACGCCGTCGCTTGAAACGTCGGTAAGAGGCGAGCGCTACCAACGGGGGCGGGTGACGTTATCGTTCCCGTTTCATAATATCGGCGCGTCGATTCCTCAACTTCTGGCAACGGTAGCGGGAAATTTGTACGAACTCCGGGAGCTGACTGGCTTGCGCCTAGAGAAGCTGGTGCTATCGCCTTCGTTTTATGAGGCGTATCAAGGCCCGCAGTTTAGCGTTGCGGGAACAAGAGCGGCGGCAGGTGTGGTAAGTGGACCGATTAGTGGCACGATTATCAAACCGAGCGTGGGCTTGCGGGAGGACGGCTTGCGAACGGTGGTGCGGGAATTGGCAGAAGCGGAAATCGACTTTATTAAAGATGATGAGCTAACGGCGAATCCGCCATACTTGCCTCTCAAGGAGCGGGTGCGGATTGTGATGGACGAGCTGAACCGAGTGGCGGAGGTGACAGGGAAGCGACCGCTATATGCGTGCAACATTACCGGAGATGTGGACGAGATGGAAGCGAGCTACGAGGCAGTGGTGCGTGGAGGTGGGAACGGCGTAATGGTGAGCGTGAACAGCGTCGGGTTCGCAGGTCTCGCGAAACTGCGCTCATACGCGACACTGCCGATTCACGGGCACCGCAATCAATGGGGGATGCTGACGCGCCATCCGTTGCTTGGCATGAGCTTCGACGTCTATCAAACGTTGGTGCGCCTAGCTGGTGCGGATCAGCTGCATTGCAACGGAATCGACAGCAAATTTTACGAAGCGAATGAGTCGGTGGCGCGCTCGATTGCGGCATGCTTGCAGGAAGAAGATGGGCCACGTCCGCTCATGCCGGTGCTGTCGTCGGGGCAGTGGGCAGGCAGTGCGGTGAAGACGTATCAACTGGCGAAGACGACGGACGTGATGCATCTGGCCGGGGGCGGGATTCTGGCGCACCCGAGCGGGACGAAGGCCGGGGTGCGGAGCATGCGGCAAGGCTGGGAGGCGGCGGTGAAGGGCGTGGTGCTGACTGAGTACGGGGAGGCGCACGGAGAGTTGCGGGAGGCGATCGAGGCGTTTGGGGGGAGGAGGTAGAATTTTTTATAATAATTTTTGAAAAAACTATAAACATATTAAAAAACCATTCGATAAATAGTATAGGGACTCACACATCAGGATGATGGATTGGATCAAGAAGGTCTGATCGGGACCATGGAATACGATTGGAACGAGTCTTATGCTGACCAGAAGAGAAGCAGACGGCATTTTAATCGGAGACGATCGTCGGATGACGGTAACGGAGATTGAAAGAGCACAGGTGAAGAGCTTAGAGACGCACCTTAGGATGTCTCGGTTCATCGTCTAGCGCTCGTATTGGAAGGCGACAAAACGGAATAACGGTTCATTCCTCGCAATGGCGGGTTTGAAAATATAACTATCGTGCACATGGATTCGTGGCGATAAAACAATGACAAGGAGTGTCAATTATGATTATCAACAATAATATGAGCGCGATGAACGCTCACCGTCAACTTGGGGCAAACCAAGGTATGGCAGCAAAAGCACAAGAGAAACTATCTTCAGGTCTTCGCATCAACCGTGCAGGGGATGACGCAGCAGGTCTAGCAATCTCTGAAAAGATGCGCGCGCAAGTTCGTGGATTGGATCAAGCAAGCCGTAACGCGCAAGATGGGATTTCACTTATTCAAACTGCTGAAGGTGGATTGAACGAATCTCAAAATATCCTTCAACGTATGCGTGAATTGGCTGTTCAATCTGCTAATGGTACAAATCAAGATACAGACAGAGATGCAATTCAGAAAGAAATTACTAATCTTACTGAAGAATTGGATCGTATCGCTGATACAACTAAATTTAATGACAAAACACTTTTAGACGGTAAAGTTGGAAGTAAAGTCAATAGCGATGTTGATGTGTCAACTACTTTAGCGGCTGCGGGTGTTGATACTGTAGTATCAAATGGTGCGAAAGCTGGTACCTACACAATTACTCATGATACTACAGATAATACTTTCACTATTACTGATGATGCAGATCCAACAAAAACTCAAACTATCAACAATCCTGGTACAGGAAAGCAATCTTTGAATTTCAATCAGATTGGCGTTGAAGTTAAAACAGATAGTGCATTTACAGATGGAACGGCTCTGGATGATACTAAAGTAAATGTTGCTGGTGGTGGCACACTCGACTTCCAAGTTGGTGCAAACCAAGGTCCTGATCAAAAAATTAGTTTATCGATTAGTGATATGAGTACAGGAGCAAATGGTCTTAATATTGCTAATATTAGTGTTGCTAATCAAGATGACGCTGAAACAGCAATTACTAGTATTCAAGATGCTCTGGATAAAGTATCTACTGAGCGTTCGAACCTAGGAGCAGTTCAGAACCGTTTAGAGCACTCAATCTCTAACCTTAACAACTCTTCTGAGAATCTCCAAGCCGCTGAGTCCCGTATCCGTGACGTAGACATGGCGAAAGAAATTATGGAGTTTACGAAGCAAAACATTCTTGCTCAAGCATCTCAATCCATGCTTGCTCAAGCAAACCAAGCACCACAACAAGTTCTTCAGTTACTAGGATAATACCCATAAGACCCCTTCTAACGAAGGGGTCTTTTTACTGTGCTTCGTGTAAATATGGTGCGAAAATGTGGGTGTTGGTAGTTTATATCATTGTATGAATAGGCTGTTAGCTATTTAGTACATACGAATAAATTTCATAACAAGTAGTATCATTTTCGCGAATGATAACAGAAATATTTTTTGACACATTCGTCTTTTACGAAATACTCTCTAGTTATGACATTCATTCATCCGCTTGAATATAAAAATAATTATACTTTTTGCGGATTTGGTTTCATCGAAATGAAGGTGGGAATAAAGAAGACAACACATTCCTTTAGGAGGTACACGATGAATCATTCTTTTGAAAAGAAAACGGCACTTGTAACTGGAGCAGCATCAGGCATTGGGGAAGCGATCACTAGACAATTAATTGAAGGCGGGGCAACGGTAGTAGGAGCGGATCTAAATGAAGAAGCGCTGCAAAACATGCAGGAGACCTTTAACGATCAGTTTCTTCCGGTCGTAGCGGACGTCACAAAAGAAGCGGACCATGAGCGATTGGTTGAAAAAGCGGTTACGACATTTGGTTCCTTGGATTTTGCCTTTAACGTAGCGGGCGCAAACAAAACGGCACCCATTATGGAACAGAGCGAAGAGGATTGGCGCTTTGTGATTGACCTTGTTCTGAATGGTGTTTTCCTCGGCATGAAGCATCAAGCACGACAAATGAAGAAACAAGGCGGCGGGGCGATCGTCAATGTCTCTTCACTAAATGCGCGTGTCCCGATGTATTCTGGTGCTGCATATGCTTCATCAAAAGCAGGTGTGGAGATGCTTACGAAGAACGGTGCATTAGAGCTAGCCCGTCATGGTATTCGCGTGAACGCCATTCTACCTGGTCTTGTTGAAACACCAATTACGGACTCTTTCACGAAAAATAAATCGGTCAACACGATGTTTATGGACCGAATTCCAATGAAACGAGTAGCGACTCCAGATGAAATCGCGTCGCCATCGATCTTCTTAGTGAGTGAAGCGGCTAGCTATGTAAATGGTGCATCTCTCATCGTCGACGGTGCTTGGGCGACAAGTGGGTATCCAGATTTGAGTTTGCTAGAAGGATGAATAAATAGAAATGATTTTGGCTTGTGTAGACGGTGGCACAAGCTTTTTTAAGTGGTTATTTTTCGGAAAATTGATTTAATTGAAGTGAACAGGGTAAGTGTTCTTTATAAAGGAGCGTGATTTTGTGCATTATGGAGAATTTGCTGTACGTACGTATTATCTAGCTGTATTTATTTTCGCTGCATGTGGAGCCCTGTTTATTCTGCTCCCATTTTTGTTAAGAGAAGGGCGGCAAAGAGCAAAACTCGTATCGATTGTGTTAGGGAGCGTGATTGTCATCCTTTCGATTCTCTTCTTCTTTACAGCGGATGCGTGGGCTGTCTTTAAATTATTTCAATTCTAAATGCGAGCTATTCTAACGCACTAAACGTAATTTTATCTGAGGTGAAACGAATGTCTGGTCATTGGCGAAAGTACGGTGTGTTGGCAAGTATGTATCTTTTCATTGGAGCTGTGATTTTTTATGTTTTTGACGGCAAGGCTTTTCCGATCGTCTTTCTTTCGATGGGTTTCGCTTTTTGGATTAGTTTAGCCATCTGGATAAGCTTGAGTAAGAAGAGGGGAGAGCGTCGTTCGTAATGTTGAAAATTTTAATAGGGTGGTTAATATACCAACATTTCCAAAGATTTTTGGTGGCGAATAAGTGAAATTCAACAATAAACATTACAAATCACTTAACCGATTTAGAGCATTGGTATCTTGCTGATGCTTTTTTGACAGTTATATTAATTAATCATTCTGTGTGGATTAGGTAGTTATAGATTCTAATCGTTTTGATCCGTATGTAATATCAATATCTTGGGCAAATAAGGCTGATGCATGTTCAATTTTCAAGCATAAGATGTAGTCTTCAATAATGTATTCTTATTTATAGTCCCATATATATTGTTTTTGTCCCGTGTGTGATACAATTAATTTGTGGAAAATAGGAGGTGGATATTTTGAAAAAACAAAATGTCATAAATCTGATTAGATATCATGTGGAAAGAAATGAAAATAGTTTCAGAAACGAAGCAATAGAGATCGCTAGAAGCTTTGATAGTATCGGCGACTATCAATTAGCAGAGTATGTAATGGGATTGATTACAGAATCTAATTTATACTCTCCACAAGCTAGTGATTTTGAAAGTGATTTTTTAAGATCATTGGATGTGAAAAAAGTTAATCAGTTAAATCTTCCATTCGAGATAACTGACGATATAAAAGGTATTATCAATGCTGTTAATCATAATATTGGGATAAACAAATTTTTATTTGAAGGTTTACCAGGGAGTGGTAAAACAGAGGCAGCCAAGCATGTAGCTAGATTGCTTAATAGATCTCTATATTATATAGATTTTGATAATTTGATTGATAGTAAATTAGGCCAGACAAATAAAAATATTGCCAGTGTATTTAGTGAAATAAATAAAATACCTTATCCAGAAAAGACTGTAATTTTATTTGACGAAATCGACGTTATTGCATTAGATAGGGTTAACAGTAACGATGTACGCGAAATGGGTCGTGTGACTTCATCAATATTGAGAGAATTAGATCGATTAACGGATTTAAATAAAGGGATTGTATTAATTGCAACAACAAATCTATTCAATAACTTTGATAAGGCATTGTCTAGGCGATTTGATGCTGTCATTAATTTTAACAGATACAATAAAGAGGATTTAATTGAAGTGGCTGAATTTTATTTTTCGGCGTACGTAAAAAATTTTAAGAACATCTCAAAAGATGTAAGGTTGTTCAAAAAGATATTAAGAATAGCAGACGAATTACCGTATCCAGGTGAGTTAAAAAACATCATTAAGACATCTCTGGCTTTTAGTGATGTAGATGATAGTCATGATTATTTAAAGAGACTGTACAACAAATTTATTGGAAACCTTGAAGAGAAAAGCATCAAAGAACTAAATGCACAAACGATCACAGTTAGAGAAATAGAGAAGCTCACAGGAGAATCAAAGAGTACAGTGTCAAGAAAATTAAACGAAGGAGATCAATAATGCCTAATAATGTATTGGAGCTGAGAGGTAATAGGTTTGTTCAGGCAGCTAGGAGTGGTGGCGCAGGCGGAGCTAGTATGAAGAGCAAGGAACGAGTCACTAGTGAAAAAATCATTCGATTACAAGCAAAGATACAGCAGGTTCTTACATTTTGGGCAAATGAAACAAAACCATTTGATGGCGTTCTAATCAGTGTTCACTACAATAAAATTGTCGCAAAAAGCAATAGAATAGGGGGACTCTTTAAGGGGAAAGACTCTAACCTCGCAATTGTTGGTGCAAAATTTAATGAAAGCAAAACGAAACATATTATTACCTACTTTATTCAAGGTAATGATTTGGATGAAAGTCTGCGTCTTCTTCGCGATGCAAAGACTATTTTAGACAGTGCATTTAATGGAAAAATCGACAAAGATACGTTTGATGATCAGAAAAAAATGAATCGTATTTTCTCTACTAAGTATCAACTAAGCAAGACAGCATTCAAACAGATCATAGCTGATATTTCCTATATTGATAATTTCGAAATCGATCTATTCTCACATGAGATTAAAGAAGGTATCGTTACGCTGTATGACACGAATGTCGATGCTAAAGAATTGTTAAGCAGGTTAGGAATTGACATTTTATCCGGAAGAGTTTTGAATGATCAAACGGTATTTTTAAATAAAAATGAATTAGAAATTTTACTCAATAAGGCACCTTATCTTGTAGCAATGGCAACAACAGATTTATCCGAATTGTCACCTGACGATTTTGTTGAGAACTATCAGCAAGATATTATGCATATTCCCGACCCTGACATAGAACCAGTAATTGGAGTCATTGATACGTTATTTGATGAGCGAGTCTACTTTAGTAAATGGGTAGACTATCATGATATGGTTGATGAGAATATTGAGAAAGAAATGAATGATTATAAACATGGTACGGCTGTATCCTCTATTATTGTAGATGGTCCACGATTAAATCCTTGGCTAGATGATGGTTGTGGAAGATTTAAAGTACGACATTTTGGGGTTGCTACAGGGAGAAGTTTCTCCTCGTTCACAATTACAAAACTGATAAAAGAAATTGTCCTCAAAAATAGGGATATTAAGGTTTGGAATATATCACTTGGTAGTAATCAAGAAATTAATGACCATTTCATCTCAGCTGAGGCAGCAACTTTAGATCAAATTCAATATAAATATGATGTCATTTTTGTTATAGCAGGGACGAACAAACCTAATAAGGATATAGAGAAAATAGGTTCGCCTGCAGATTCAATTAACAGTATGGTAGTAAATTCTGTATCTATGAAAGGTCTATCAACAAAATATGCAAGAAGAGGGATCGCTCTATCGTTCTTTGCAAAACCAGATATTAGCTATTATGGTGGTAGCATTGAAAGGTACATAAAAGTTTGCGAACCTTTAGGTGAAGCGAATGTTGCAGGTACCTCTTTTGCGGCTCCTTGGATTGCCAGGAAATTATCTCACCTCATTGATGTCCTGAAATTAAATAGAGAAATCGCTAAAGCAATGATTATTGACGCTGCAAAAGGATGGAGAGAAAAACCGACTCCTGAGGAAATTTCTTTATACGGTCATGGAGTTGCGCCGATTGATATAAATGACATCGTTCGGACAAAAGACGATGAAATTAAGTTTTTAATAACGGACATTAGTGAAAAATGGAACACATACAATTATAGTTTTCCAGTTCCCTTACAAGATGACAAATATCCATATATTGCAAGGGCTACCATGTGCTATTTCCCTATATGTGATCGGTCTCAAGGGGTTGATTATACAAATACAGAGCTAAATATTCATTTTGGAAGAATTAAAAACGATGGCAAAATATATGATATTAAAGGCGATAAACAGAATCAAGAGGATGACTTAACCTCAGAAAACTATTATCTTTTAGAAAAGGAAGCTCGATCAAATTTCAGAAAATGGGATAACGTGAAATACATTGCTGAAATACCCAAGGATCGTATGATGGCTAAAAAAGCTTATACGAATAAAAACTGGGGTATGGAAGTTAAAACAAGCAATAGATTGGATCCTAAGGATGGGGTTGGTCTCCGTTTTGGTGTGGTCGTAACGCTAAAAGAAATTAATGGTGTGAATCGAATCGACGAATTCATTAAAAATTGTCACTTAAATGGATGGCTTGTCAATGAAGTGGATGTTGATATTAGACTTGATATTAATCAAAAATTAAATGAAGAGATAGAGTTTGAATAAGGTCTATACAAGAATCGTACCATCTAAATATGATGCATGAATGAGAAATCAATACAAAAAAAAGCAAAACAACCAGATGGCAGTCTGGTTGTTTTTTTGCGAAAACCTTTGTAAATGAGAATGATACTTAAAAAGACTTTCGCCGGATGACTATACAAAAATAGTAGCCCGCCAAGGTTGCCATTCTTCTTTTATTATATTCCCTTTAATTAATTTTGTAAACGATTGTAGAAAATAAATAGAAAGTTTGACTCGTTATCTATAATGGTGTGAATTTATTTATGCAGGTTCCTGTTCCACTTTTATCTGCTTCCGACTATTTCGGTAACGGATGCAGTGTAGCTCGGTACATGTTCTGGTGTAATCGTCCCATCGTGATAGACGTTTCCATCGGGTGGGTACTTTCCTGTTGAATTTAAAATGTATTGTGTAATCTTCATATCTTCAGGGTCGACAATCCAGTATTCTGGTACGCGGGCTTGTTGGTATTTAATCAGTTTTGTGACTTCGTCATCTTTTCTGTTCTTACTCAAAATTTCGATGATAAGCTTGGGTGTTTTTGTGACGCGATTGGCATCGTCTTCATCAAGATTACAAACGACGAAGAGGTCCGGGATAACAATATTTGTCTCGTTGTTGACTTTAAGAACTAAATCAGTCGGTGCGTCAAACACTTCACATGCTGTTTGTTTTAAAGCTGAGTGGAGCCCTGCTAATAGTTCTCTTGAGATTCTTTGATGTTTAATGGATGGAGAAGGGGTCATATAAACAAAATCGTCAATAAACTCTAGACGTTTATCTTCGTTCGTCCTTTGTTCTCGGAAATGTTCAAAATTTGCTAGCGTCATGCGTGCATAAACGTTACTGGATTCAAATTGACTGATAAGCGCTTGCTTCCGTAACGTCTTTAACCTCTTTGCTTTTTGAATAATGAGATTTCGTCTATTTCGGTTTCTTCTATCATTGAACTCTGACTCAGCCGACATCGATTCACTCCTTTTGCAATAAGATTTGCTTCTTCGGTCATCATACGGTTTATTCTACCATTCCGCAATCGTCAATCCAAATGATTAGCAAAACAAAAACCCGTGTGGTTACACGGGTTCACGCTTATATTTGAAACGAGCGAGTCGTTTGAGCACGATGGTAAGAGTGAAAATGATGATAAGAATAAGGGTAATCGTGGCACCTGGTGGTGTACCGAATTCATAAGAGGTGACTAAGCCGCTCAACATGCCTGTTAGCGCAATGGGAATGCCGATGAGGATGGTGCTGGCAAAACTGCGGCTGATGCGCATGGAAATGGCAGCGGGCAAAATGAGAATAGCGGATACTAAAAGCGAGCCGACAATTGGCATGATGACCGCAATCGTGACCCCAATTAAGACGTTAAATAAGATCGACATCGTTTTTACAGGTAAGCCAGCAGTAAAGGCCGTTTCTTCATCAAAAATTAAGACGTACATTGCCTTTCGAAAGACGATGTAAAGAATGAGGAGGATAGCGGCTAAGATGTACAGCATCCATACTTGTTCTTGGCTGATCGTCACGATGGAACCGAATAGAAATTGGTTGATGTTTAGCGTGGTTCCGCCTTGATTCAAGCTCATCAAGAATAGGGCGAGGGCCATCCCGGCAGACATGAGAATCGCAATCGATACTTCGGAATAAGAGCGATAGAGCATCCGCACGTATTCAAGCAAAATCGCAATTGCTACAACCATGAGCATATTGGTCCACGTTGGGTTGATGCTGACTAATAACCCGAGGGCGACACCAGCTAAAGACACGTGGGCCAAGGTATCTGCCATTAACGATTGCCGACGCAAGATGAGAAACAGTCCAAGCATCGGCGCAATGAGTGAGATCAGGACGGAGGCTTGGAAAGCTCTTTGCATGAATCCATAGAGAAACATCTCCAAGGTAAGTCCTCCTTTCGAACAAGCTCAATGTGCTTGTTGCAATAGTTTCGTAGTTCCGCATGGTCATGGGAGACCATTAAAATACCTTTTCCGTGCTCCTCGCTATTATGTTGCAAGAGCTTGTAAAATGCTTCTCTGGATTTAGCGTCCATGCCTGTTGTTGGCTCATCTAAGATAAATAAATCGGCGTCGGTCGCAAAGACACGTGCAATCGAGATGCGTTGCTTTTGTCCACCTGACAGTTCGCCAATTTTTTTATGGCGCATGTCCCACATGCCAACGGACTCAAGGGATTTTCGTACATGGTCTTTGTCCGTTTGATTCAGGCGTTTAAACCACTTTCCTTTTTGATACCGTCCCGATTGGACTAATTCAAGGACGGTGCTCGGAAAGCCGACATTGAAAGAAGCGACTTGCTGGGGCACATAGCCGACAACGAGTTTTTCTCCAGCTTGATTTGTCGGAGAGAGGGAGACGTCGCCGACAGAAGGCTTTAAGATGCCTAAGATGTTGCGCAATAACGTTGTTTTTGCTGCGCCGTTTTCGCCTGTCAGCATGATGAAGTCTCCTGGGTTTAATTCAAAAGAGATGTTGGTGAGAACGGGCTCTTTTTCATAGTGGAACGATAGTTCATTCACTTTAATGTAGGACACGGGAATCGACCTTTCTTTATGCTTTCTGTATTGCTTATTGAACGCTTTGTTGCAGGGCGTCGAGGTTTTGGCGCATGGCCTCTACGTACCCTAAATCATTTTCTAGTAATTCTTCTGATAGCACTTCAAGGTCATACAAGACGGCAATTTCTGTCCCGGTTTCTGTCGCAACGGTTTGAGCAATGGAGGAGTTTGCTCCTTGTTGATAATAGATAACAGGTACGTCGTATTCCTCTATAAGTTCGCCAATTTCAGCCATCCGTGACGGGCTTGGTTCGATTTCCGTGGATAGGCCACCAATCGCGATCTGTTCTAAGTCATAGCGATCGGCAAGGTAGCCGAATGCTTGATGTTGAACAACGAACGTCCGATTTTCGGCGCCTTCTAATGCAGTGCGAAAGTCTTCATCTAATGCTTGTAATTCATGAATAAACTGATCGGCATTTTTCGTATAGGTTGATTCGCCGTCAGGGTCCGCTTCGATTAATGCGTCGCGAATCATTCTGACTTGATCTTGTGCAAGCACCGGATCTAACCAAATGTGTGGATCTTGATCGTCATGGTCGTCGATGAGGACGTGAACAGAAGGGGATTCAGCATGGACGTTGTGGTCATCATCGTAAAGGACGGCTTTGATATCGAAACTTTCGCCAGTTGTTTTGTGTTCAAAATGGCTTGAGTCTTGTTCTGGAACGGCTTGCCAGTCATCGTCATGCTCTTCTTTTTTGAACCAGTGCCAATCGTCATACGTTACGTCTTTACTGGTTTCGGCTTGGAGTGTGACCACATCACCTGTATGATAGTGATCGGCTAATCCGACAATCTCAATTGGTTCATCGCTTGAAGGGGCGTGATCATGCTCCTCTTCGTCGTGATGGTGATCGTCGTGGTTGTCGATTTCAATCGCCACTGCTTCTGACTCAGCGAACACATTGTGGTCGTTGTCATAGAGAACGGCTTGAACGTCAAAGCTCGCGTCTTCGGCTGTCACAGAAAAGGTGTCTGTGCTCTGTCCAGGAACGGCTGACCATTCTTCGTTTTCATCAGCGCGCTGGTACCAATGCCAGTGATCATAGTCCACGTCTTCAGCCACTTTAGCTGTTAGCGTTACATCATCACCGGTATGGTAATGATCCGCTACTCCTTCAACCGTGATGTCGCCAGCGTCTGCATGATCGTGATGCGCATCTTCCAAGCCATCTGCTGCACGGGCAATAACGAGGTCGTTATTTTCAAGGGTATTAAACAAGCTGTCGACCCAAAATTCCATTTCTTCACTGCTGTACACAAAGACATCGGCTTCGTTGACGGCAGCTACATCTTGTGCGCTCGGTTCATAGCCGTGGGCATCTTGTCCTTCTGACACCATCAACTGAACATTCGCTCGATCGCCAGCTACTTGTTTTGTAAATTCATACATCGGCAGGAAGGAGGCAACGACATTTACATCAGCGTCTTGGCCTGTTGTTCCTTCACTTTGGCACCCCATTAACACGGTCATGGCGGATAGCCCAACGAATAGGGGTTTTACGGATTGTTTCATCTTTTTTTAACTCCTTTACTTGTAACGAAATGAGGGAGGAGGGGCGCATTGGCCTTCTCTCCCTAAGGATTAGTGTGCGAGTTGATCGCGGACAATGCCATCTGCGTCAAGGGAAGACGGGTAGTACGTTGGCCAATGCTCGACTTCATCAAGTAGTTCTTCGCGATCGTCTCCCCAGTAGAGGTGGAAGTGACTAGACTCTTGAGGGGCGATAATATGATCACTGAATTGAATGTATTGCGGCATGTTTTCTGCTTCTTCTGTTAGTGAATAGATAAAGCGGACACCACGGTTTCCTTTTTCGTATGTAAGAATTTCGTAACCGTCGTACGCGTAATCTCCAGAATATTCTTGATTATTCTCATAAAACGTCACATGACCGTCATCAATGGTGATGCGTTCTACATCGGTTTCATAGCCTGTTGTGTAGTAGTCTTTGTATTCTTCTGCTGTCATGTCGCCTTCTTCCGCTTTGTGCGCGAAGACGTCATCTAAGTCGCCATTTTGAAGGTATGGATAGACAGATTGCCAGTCGCCTTCCCAGTCAGATAGTTCTCGGTCCGCTACTTGCTCATCATCAAAATAGCCTTGATAGATTAATTTGCTTTCTTCATCGTGACCATGGTGGTCGTCAATCATGATCGTCACTGGATCGGATTCCGCTGCTACTTCATGGTCATCTCCATAAAGAACCGCTTTTACTTCTACCCCGTCTGCTGCTTCCATTGAAAACGTATCGCCCTCCTGACCAGATGCGGCTTCCCAATCGTCTTGGTCGCTTTCTCTCGTATACCAATGCCAGTGATCCAGTTTATCAGAACCACTTACTGTTGCAGTTAGTTCAACGGTATCGCCTGTATGGTAGTGATCCCCTAGACCCGTAATATCCACTTCAATGGCTTCTTGTTCCTCGCTTGATGCAGGTTGCTCATCTTCCTGAGTACTTGTTTCGTTCGCTCCTTCGTTTGTGTCCTGACAAGCTGCTAGAGTAAGACTTAGTGCGAGTGCACTAAGATAAAATGATGATTTCTTCAACCTAAACGCCCCTTTATTTTCTTAATCGTAATCGTTACGATTTATAACTTATAATTAAATGTGAAACTTGTCAAGGATTAAATCATTTTTTCTGAGAATGATGAGATTGGTAGATGGAGCAATGCTCACATAATAGAAAGAGAAAGGATGCTAAGTTAATCATGATTATAATGAAAAAATTTTTATTCGCATGAAGAGGAGAGAAAAATCGTCTATTGTCAAAGAAAAATGACCATGCTATAATTCGTAATCATTACGATTTACAAAAAGAAAAGGTGGGAATGAGATGGCGAAAAAGTCGAAAGTTGTAAAAGAACTAAAGCGTCAGGAAATGGTTCAGCGTTATGCAGCACAACGAAAAGAATTAAAAGAAAAGGGCGATTATGCGGCACTTGCGAAGTTGCCAAGAGATTCCGCTCCTTCTCGATTAACGAGAAGATGTCGCGTGACTGGCCGTCCGAGAGGAGTATTAAGAGATTTCGAGTTATCAAGAATTGCGTTTCGGGAGCTTGCGCATAAAGGACAGATTCCAGGTGTGAAAAAAGCATCTTGGTAAGAGGGGGAACGATACATGTTAAAAGTCTCTAAGGAGATTTTTAACACGTATGTACATAAACGTTTTGGCATTAGACGTAGAACAAAACATGTTTATAACATTCGCATTTATTCTAGAATGAATGAACCGCTTCCTCCCCCTTCTCATGGTAAACTAGTAGAAAGACAGATGGATGTGGGAGCGGGAGATGGATAGTGTAGAGACGTTAAAACAAATTGCGAAAACGTTAAATGAAGGAGAGCGGTTAGAGGAGATTCTTCAAGCGGTCCTGGAATCACTTCTTGCGACGACGGGGCTTGAAACGGGCTGGATGTTTATTGTATCTCCAGAGGGGACGCAGAAACTCGTGGCACAAGCGGGATTACCAGAGGGCTTGGCCCATCGTCAATGTGCGCCGCTGAAAGAGGGCACGTGCTATTGCGTAAACAAGTATAAAAACGGTGAGCTTCACGAACCGATTAATATTATAAATTGTAAGCGTTTGAAGTTGGCGAAGGAGAACGACTGGGGCGAGACAAATGGATTAGCGCGACATGCGACGATTCCGATTAAGGCAGGTGCTGAGTCTTTAGGATTAATTAACGTTGCTTCGCCAGCGATTGATGAATTTTCGCTAAAAGAATTGGAATTATTTGAAACAGTTGCGTACCAAATTGGGGCGACGATTAAGCGGTTCAATGCGTATACGGAAGAGCAGAAGCAGACGGTTTTACTTGGTCAATTAGGAAGATATTTAGCCCATCAGCGGGATTTGAATCATGAGGATGAGTACTTAGTAACGATTGGTGAGACGCTGCAAACCTTTTTTCAATGGAAGGGCGTTCGGTTAACGTTTAATGATTGGTCGACGTTTACAGGGGAGCGCGGCTTTTATACGAAAACGGTCAAGCTTCAGCTGGAGGATGATGTTTTTGAATTGAGCGTTTTTAGTGACCAGCATCTTACGAGTGTGGACCCTGTCTTATATGAAGTGTTGACCCATATTTCCTTACAGTTAAAGCAGTTTGAGCTGAAGCGACAGCACCAGCAGTTATTGCGTCGAGAAGAGAGGAATCGGCTTGCCCGGGATTTGCATGATAGCGTCAATCAGTTGTTGTTTTCGCTCATCTTGCATGCGAAAGGTGTTGAGCGGAAAATCGAGGATGGGGAATTAAAGGCGTCGATTGGTCATGTGCATCAGCTAGGGAGTCAAGCGTTGGCAGAGCTGAAAAATTTAACGAGACAGCTGCGTCCGGAGGGGTTAGAGTCGGGCATTGCGGCAAAAGTTGAAGCGTATGCACGGCTCATTGGCTTGGATGTCGAGGTTGAAATTGAAGGATTAAAGCAGCTTGCGGAACCGTTGGAAGTTTGTTTGTGGAGATTAATCCAAGAAGCCTTAAATAATTGCCAGAAACATGCGGGAACGAATGATGTGCTGGTACGAATTCGTTTTGCGAGCGAAAGTGTGATTGTCCAAATTTCCGATCAGGGTGTCGGGTTTAACATGGAGACAGTCCAAAAAGGAATGGGTCTATTAAATATGAAGGAACGGGTGCAGGAATTGAACGGCGCGCTCGACATTCGATCTGCATTACATAAAGGGACTACGGTAGAAATCTGTTTGCCGTTAGGGCGTATGGAAGGAGAACAGCGATGAAGATTATGATTGTTGACGACCATACCGTCGTACGAAAGGGGTTAATCTTCTATCTTGAGACGATAGAAGATTTGGAGATTGTGGGAGAGGCGAGCAACGGAGAAGAGGCGCTCCAACTGCTTTCAACCGTGGAACCAGATCTCATTTTAATGGATTTGTTCATGCCTGTTTTAAACGGCATGGAAGCAACAAAGCAGATTAAAGCGCGTTTTCCAGCGATCAAAATTCTCGTCCTTAGTTCGTTTTCGGATAAAGACCACGTCATCCCAGCGTTACAAGCTGGGGCGGATGGATATCAATTAAAGGATATTGATCCTGAAGACCTCGTTGAGACGATGCGCGCGGTTTTGGAAGGGGAAAACAAACTTCACGATAAAGTAACGAAATTCGTGTTAAATCGAATTGCGACGCCGATGTCTGAAGAAGAGCAAGCGATTGGCCACTTAACGAAACGTGAAAGGGATGTTCTTGTTGAAGTGGCGTCAGGGTTCAGTAATAAAGAGATTGCGTATCGGTTAGGGATCACGGAAAAAACGGTTAAAACGCATCTATCGAATGTGTTCTCGAAGCTTCATGTGAACGATCGGACGCAAGCGGCGTTGTTTGCGGTGAAGCATGGCTTGATGTAGATGGCATTTCCAGTAATTCAATGAGTTCGTTGTTGATGCCGCGGAAATAGACAACGTTCCAGCCGTTTTCGAGGGTGTACGGCCCTTCTTCAACTGGGACGTGATGGCGGGAAAAGCGCGCCAGATCTAATTCAAATGTCTCGGTACGAAACGCAAGGTGAATGGAGGAAGAACACGGTTCTTCCTCTTTTTTTGTTTGTGAAGAAACGAGTTCGATCTGCATGGCGTCGATTTGTAAGAAAACGAGTTCTTCTCCGTTCAGAGAGATACGATTGACGAGTGTTGCGTCAAATAAATTACGATAAAACGCAATCGAGCGTTCGATGTCGTGTACATCGATTCCAATATGATGAACGTACATGATCGATGCCTCCTCTACAGCATTAAATGAAGATCGCCAAACTCATGCCAAAGGTATTCGTGTTGCAACGCTTGTTGATAGCTTGCGAGCAGCGTGTCATCTGGCAAAAACGCTCGTAATAAATCAAGATGACTGGAATGGGGTTCGTGTAGGCCAGACAGTAAGCCGTCCACAAGCTGTAACGGTGTATCTTTTTGAATATATAAATGGGTTTCGCCTTCGCACGCATGTGGCGCTTGCGCATACGTTTCTAATGCACGGACAACCGTTGTGCCAACTGCAATGACGCGACCCCCTTTCGCTTTTGCCTGTTGAATGGCGGTTAGGGTTTCAGCAGGAATGGCGTAAGACTCTGGGTGATGCAGTGGATTTGGCCATTGGTTGTTTTCGTAATAGCTAATGCCAGCGTGTAAGGTCAGAAAGCCGACTTGAATCTGCTGGTTTTTTAGTGCTTGAATGAGTGTCCAAGAAAACGCGCGTCCAGCGGAAGGCATTTCAATTGAACCGGGTGCCGTGGCGAAGACGGTTTGATACGCTTCAAGTGGCCATGGCGTGTTGATGTATTCATACCGAATCGGTTCCCCGTACTTATGGAGGTAAGACAACATCGGTTCGTTCACGTGATGAAACATGATTTGTGTTAACGGTGCCTCGCTCCCGGTGCCAAGAAGTTCAACCATCACCCCTTCCTGCAGTGCAATTTGTGAAGCGTTAGCGTCGTTGTTAAGAATCAATGCTTCCCATTTGGTCTCGCTTAATTGCCTTGCCAAACGAATCGTCACTTGTTGCGTTTCGCTAAAAAGTTGAGCAGGAATCGTTCGACTTTGGTTGAAGATGAGCAAGTCGTTTGGTTGTAAAATCTGTGTCAACTCGTTCAATTGGT
Organism: Shouchella sp. JSM 1781072; assembly: GCF_041949915.1. Classification (NCBI taxonomy): domain Bacteria; kingdom Bacillati; phylum Bacillota; class Bacilli; order Caryophanales; family Bacillaceae; genus Shouchella; species Shouchella sp. JSM 1781072. The sequence goes on along the minus strand of NZ_JBHFQE010000003.1, from coordinate 347,918 downwards.
GATGGTGAATACGGTCCGTGCCCCTCTCTGTATGAAGCAGCTTCACATTTTCACGATGAACGTTCATACGCTCAGGCGGGGTGTGAGCATGAAGATGTGCTGGCAATGTGAAGGCGTCATGTAGCGACATAAGATTCGTCATGATTGGACCTCCTCTAGGTAGCGGTAAATGTCAAAGCGTTTGCCGTTAACTGTTCCTCTGTTTTGTAAAATTTGGTCAAACAGCGGCAGCAGTTCTTCTGTTTCAAGGAGCGGGTAATCGCAATCAGGAACAGCAATGTCATGCATGGCTGTGTTCATTTCTCCGGGATCGAGTAAACAAATTTCCGTTTTGGTGTCGGACAATTCATCTGCCCACGTTTCGGTTAACCCTTCTAGCGCAAATTTGGATACGCCATAAGCGCCCCATTCGGCGAAACCTGTTTTGCCAGCGGCGGACGTGATATTGATAATCAGTCCTTGATTATTTGCGAGCATCGTTGCAAGAGCACGTTTTGTCATGAGAAAAGGGTTTAATACATTTGTGGTGAGCACTTCTTGAAACGTTTGCTCCTCGTAATCGACTAATTGGCGCGGGCCAGAGCCGAAAATGGACGCATTGTTGATTAACACATCGATCGTTCCATAGGTGGCTTCCACGACGGAGACAAACCGGTCCACGTCTTGCGCATGTACAACATCTGCTTGAACAGCCACGACTTCAGCGCCAAGTCGTCGTGCTTCTTCTGTTACGTGTGCTAAGGCTTCTTCATTCCGTGCGCAAAGGGCTAAGCGGTAGCCTTTCTTTGCAAAATGGAGCGCTAACGTGCGCCCGAGTCCTCTGGATGCACCTGTAATGACGATCACTTCTTTCATTTTATCCAACTCCTTCGTTTTGTTACATTCATTGTACGAAAGAGAAGAATGTTTTGAATCGTTGAAAAGGGGGAGGAGGAAGTAAGAAATTTGCATGAGGGGACCTCAGACAAAAGTCGTAGAAGGGGGAACGATTAAATTTTCGTCTTAATGAAGCGAATCAGACGGCGACTCCCGAAGAGTGACAGTCTGAACGGAGGGTTTCGTCTGTCGTCAGAGGTTTTTTTAAAGGCGTATCTCGTCTTCGTTCAATCGTTTCAACCAAATGGCGATTTGTAGCGGAACAGAATCGTCAAACCGTTGTGGGTCGTAGCCTGTGCTGTCGTGAATTTTCTTTAAACGATACACGAGGGAGTTGCGGTGGATAAACATCGATTTGGCGCACTCACCTATATTGCCGTTGTGTGTGAAAAAATGTTCAAGGGTGTCGAGGTATTTTTCCGCTAGGTCTCCTAAAATGGATTCATAGTAGTGTTTTTGCGACTGCGATGGCATTTCACGCAATAACGCTCGCGTTTGAATTTCATGAAAAGATGTGACCGGTCCTTTCCCTAATTCAAGCCCAGCCTTCGCTTCTTGATAAGATGACGCAATCGAAGAAAGGTCATCCCGGGCAGTGCCTGTAGCGATGTGAACCGAGACGTTTTTTTGCTGGAGCAGAGCGTGAAGCTTTTGCACCTTTTTTGATACGGTGTCAGAATGCTGTGCCGTCGTTAACAAATAAACTTGATCCACTGTTGCATAGCCAATTAAGGTCGTTTGTTCATTGAAAATTGTGGACAGGAGATTCAGCAGCACGCTTCGCTTCATGTTGACGGCATTTGCGCGAATTAGGCTAACTTGAAAAGGAGGGACAAGCTGGAACGGTGCTTGTTTTGCCTTATTTGCCAATGCCTGTGGCGACGCGTTTTCCTGAATGAGCTCATGAAAGAGTTGATCGCGTACGCGCTGTTTCCACTCGGATTGTTCAAACAGATGGGCTTGGGTGATCATCATTTCGGTGTTCATTTTGACGAGCTCGCCAAACTCCCAAATCTCAGCTGGATTACCTGTAATGCCAATGACGCCGATTATCATGCCTTGGAATTCAATCGGCAAGTTGATTCCAGGCTTTGCGGTCATCCATTTCGCACGATCTTTTTTGTAGATGGTCAAACTTTCGCCTGTTTTCAACACGTGAACGGCACCGTCATGAATTTGATTGACACGAGTGGGGTCTGATGAGGCGAGAATCATGCCGGTATGATTCATGATATTAATGTGTCGGTTTAATCGTCGTGTGGTTTGTTCCACAACTTCAATCGCAATGTCGTTTGTTAACATGTGCGCGCCTCCTTTTCACAAGGGATGTCGTCTTTTTTTTAAAAAAAATCATTCATACACAAATAATGATACAAAAAAGGCTTCTTTTTTGTCTATCATACACGATGATTAATCCTTCTATGCAAATTATAATGGAAACTATACGAAATAGGTAAGGTGGTTACAACATGAAACTAGTGATTGCACCAGACTCTTTTAAAGGAAGCTTGTCCGCTGTCGAGGTGGCGGCGGTTATGGAGCGGGCGATTTCGAAAGCGCTTCCAGGAGCGGAGACAGTTTTGGTTCCTGCTGCGGACGGAGGAGAAGGCACGATGGATAGCCTTGTTGCTGCGACAGGCGGAAAAAAAGTAGCCGTGATGGTGAAAGGTCCGACGTGTCAGCCGGTAAAAGCCGAGTATGGGGTATTAGGCGATAACGAGACGTGTGTCATTGAAATGGCAAGCGCGTCAGGACTTGTATTGATTTCGTCGGATGAGCGTAACCCCATGGTAACGACAACATATGGAACTGGAGAGCTTATCAAGGCGGCTTTAGATGCTGGCTATCAATCCTTTATTTTAGCAGTCGGCGGGAGCGCAACCAATGATGGTGGAGCAGGTATGCTTCAAGCGCTTGGGATGAAGCTGTTAGATCGAGATGGAAAAGCTGTTGGATTTGGCGGGGAAGAGCTCGGACGCATCGCTTCTATTGACGATTCTCTTTTTGATAAACGAATTGCTCAATCGACTTTTATGATTGCATCGGATGTGCAAAATCCTTTTGTTGGACCAACAGGCGCATCAGCAGTGTTTGGTCCGCAAAAAGGGGCGACGCCAGAGATGGTCGCAACGCTGGATCTTGCTTTAACGAAGTGGGCTGATTTAATTGAACAAAAGACGGCGATTCGTCTTCATGATCGAGCAGGGGCAGGTGCTGCTGGCGGGATTGGTGGAGCCTTTCAAGCGTTCTTCCCATCGTCGATGAAGCGAGGCATTGATCTTGTGATTGACTATACAGGATTGGAGCAAAAACTTGAAGGCGCGGATCTTGTGTTAACAGGAGAAGGGCAGATTGATTACCAGACTGCTTCAGGTAAAACACCGATGGGCGTAGCAGAAGCGGCAAAGAAGAAGGGAATTCCGGTTATTGCGATTGCAGGTTCCGTTGGGCAAGGGATTGAAGAACTCTATCAATACGGAATCACAAGCGTCTTCAGTATTGTAAACAGGCCAATGGATTTGCAGCAGGCGATTGAGCATTGCGAGGAATACGTCGCGTTTGCGACAGAGCAAGTCGTTCGAACGTTTTTTGCATCTCGAAACTAAATAAGGAGCAGGTTGACATGCCTGCTCTAAAAGGGGGTTAGGTTGATGTTATTTTTTATTATTGCCTTAGGGGTTCTGCTCATTATCGTTGCAACGTCCAAATTTAAGGTTCATCCGTTCTTATCCTTATTAATGGGAACGCTATTTGTAGGGTTTGCATCGGGAATGTCATTTGATTTAATCGTTGAAAGCATTAATTCCGGTTTTGGAAATCTGTTAATGAGTATTGGTCTTGTTATTGTGTTCGGTACCATTATTGGCGTCATTCTTGAAAAAGCTGGTGCGGCGTATCGAATGGCAGAGGTTGTCCTTCGAATTGTAGGACCAAAGCATCCTCAGCTGGCAATGAGCATTATTGGCTTTATTGTATCGATTCCTGTATTTTGTGATTCTGGATTTATTATTTTAAACAGTTTAAGGAAAGCGCTATCAAAACGAGCGAAAGTTTCAATGGCTTCCATGTCTGTAGCACTAGCAACAGGGCTTTATGCAACGCATACACTCGTTCCACCTACGCCAGGACCAATCGCGGCGGCAGGGAATATTGGCGCAGATGCTTATTTAGGAACGGTGATCTTCATTGGGTTCATCGTCGCTGTGCCTGCAACGTTAGTTGGTTATCTCTGGGCGATTAAAGTGGCAACGAAGATTGAGGTACCTGAAGATGTATCGGCAACCGGTGAAGAATTCGATTACGATAAAGTCGTTGCTTCATTTGGAAAAATGCCATCAACCTTCTCAGCATTTTTGCCCATTCTCTTGCCAATTCTTTTAATTGCAGTCGGCTCAATATTGACTGTTGCCGAAGTGGATAACGGCATAGCGTCGTTCTTTGTTTTCTTAGGAAAACCAGTCATTGCGCTTTTAGTAGGTGTGATTGCAGCCCTGCCATTACTTCCAGCTTTTAATGAAGAAACGCTGAATGGCTGGGTCGGGCAAGCGTTAAAAGATGCTGCGCCTGTGTTGTTAATTACAGGTGTCGGCGGGTCATTTGGTACCGTTATTCGCAATTCAGGTGTAGAAGAAATTATTCAAAACTGGGAGATCGGCGGAATGTTTACAGGAGCGATGTTTTTGCTCGTGCCATTCTTGATTGCAGCGGCATTAAAGACAGCACAAGGTTCTTCGACAACCGCACTCGTCATCACGTCATCCTTGGTTGCACCAATGTTGCCTGTGATGGGGATTGAAGGAGCAGTTCCATTAGCCCTTGTGGTGATGGCTGTGGGCGCCGGTGCAATGACGGTGTCGCACGTTAATGACAGCTACTTCTGGGTCGTGACGCAATTTACCGGAATGACCGTGAACGATGCGTATAAAGCACAAACGATGGCAACGCTCTTGCAAGGAATTGTCACCATTGTCATAACGATGATTTTGTGGGTCATTCTCGTATAAAAAGAAACCAGCAGAGGATTAGATTCTGCTGGTTTTTTCACGATTCAATTAGTTACTTCTTCTGATAAAAAAGTGGCCAGTTGCTGTTCGTGCTTATCAAGCATGATTTGTTCTGGTTGAACGCCGTTTGTCCGGAGCAGGTTAATCGTCTCTTGTAGAAATTCATCGCTACCGACAATGTAGAAAAGGCCGTTTTCGTCAGACGTGAGTTTTTCCACTTCTTCATAATACGTTTTGCGATTGTCAACGAATTGTGCGGTGAAATGCTTGTCGGCTGTCGTTTTAAAAATGCTTGGGAATAAGTAGTCTTTCGATGAATCGACATTAAGGGAATGAATCTGATTGACGTGATCCGCACGGTCAAAATAATCGAGCACAAGCGGACGGAATGTCGCAAGGCCCACGCCTGCTGATAATAAGTAGACATTTTTGTTTTCGCGCTTTAACGGTACGTTGGAATGGGTTTTAAAAATCGCGACTTCATCGCCAATACCAAGATTCCGTAAGATGGATTTAAATTCTGAGCATTGTTCTTTAATACGTGTCGTAATCCCAATCGATTGTTCATGAGGCAATGTGGAGATCGACATGTGGCGAATCAAGCTGCGGTTCGGCTTTTCGCCAGCATTAAAGCCTTCAAAAGCAAAATGGGTGTGAGAGCCTTCTTCCCACGTGAATCCTTCAGGGGTATCGAGCATATATGTTTTTACTTCCGGTGTTTCATCAATAATCTGATTAATCTTCGTCCAATAAATCTGCATGTGATCGTCTCCTTTTTAATGAGCTATCTGCTAGTCCTTAGTATACTAAAAATGATAATCATTATCAATTAAGTTTGGCGTATTTTTTGAAATGAAAAACCGACCTCGAAAAAAAGAGGCCGGCTATGTCTCTAGCTCAAAAGATTGTACAACACGCATGTATTCATTTAAAAGGTCGTCAGCCTCGATTGAATTAGGCGAGAGAGTAAATTCAATTTCAAACACATGGTCATCGGTTTCATAAAGAAACTGATACTCTTCGAAGCCACTTTTATACTCGATTCGCATAGCAGTTGTGAAGAGCCCATTATCCATTGTTTCGTCTTTGTGCATAGCGTCGATTTCAACGACTTCATCTTCATCATGGACAACAAAGTCCTGTGGACGTTGGGCTCTAGCTTCCGTTTCTCGACTTTGTTCGCCTCGTTCCTCTACACTTACAGACAAGCTTGACACATTATTTTGCTGATCCAACGTTTCAGAGTCTGAATAATAATGAGAGAAATTGAAGCTGTACGGGTTCACACTGGGTGATGAATGGCTAAACTGTGCCATGGACGGTGCCCGAAAGGAGAATTTTGCGTCAGGGAAACTGTCTCCAAATCCTTCTGGATCATACTTAATCGGGTTAACGAAGTCGTAGTTCGGATTGTCTCTAAACTCAGTTGGATCAAATGTAAGATGATGGAGAGCATCATCCATAATTGGCCGATATTCTTCGGTTTCATTGTTCGGAATCGTTACGGTAGCCGTGACATATGTGGTGTTGGTTTCCCCAACAAAGGCAATATGTTCATATGAATCTTCATCGTAATCGATCTGATGTGAAAACAAGCCAATTGGCTCGTCCATTTCCGTAAATGTAGCGTCTTTTAAACTGAATGACAGCATTTCAACGATATACTGCTCCAAGTGCTCATCTGGTGGATTTTCAACCGTTTCTAAAAACTCATCTAACATTTGTTCGATCTCATCATCGTTTGGATTCTCAAGGACGTCATCAACATTTGTGAGGATGAATTGCTGGTACTTGTTTTCTGTCAGAATTTCTAATGTCGGCAACTCGGTTTTAAGATCATCGAGGGAAGCTGTCGTTTCGATGTTTGCTTTCATTTCGTTGAATATTTGTTTATGCCAAAACAACATATTGGATGGCGGGAGCCCAGAATGATAGCGGGTCACGCGATCAAATGACTCATCCATCGTGATTTCATAGGCTGACGGAATAATGTATTGACGCAATTGATCATCCACGTTTAAATCTGGCGTACGGTTATAGACATGGTAGTCATAGCTGTACGTAACCGTTTCCTCGTTTTGGTCTTGGGATGAACAAGCAGATAGGAGCGCAACGGCTAAGCCTATAGGGATAAATTGTTTTTTCATGAACCCTCCATATTTTTTTATTCAAGGTAGTCCCAGTCGTCTACATGTTGGATAAAGGAAAGAAGCTCTTCTGTATTTGTACCATGAAAGGCTTCCCCGTTAATCAAGATATTGCCATGTTCATTAAGTAAGAAGCGGAATGTTTCTTCATTTGTTTGCAACCGAACGGAATATTCCTCTCCGCCCTCGTAGGTACCGTTACGTATGTCCACATCAGTGAGCAAGGAATAAAATGTAGCTGCTACTTCAGGTTCTAGTTGGGTCATACCAAGTTTTAAGTCGTCTTCTTCAGCAAACGAAATGACAGTTATAGAACGAATGTCGTCTTGAGAGGGAAAGCCTTCTAAATCAGTGAAATGACTCGGCTGGTCTATGGTGCACGCACTTAATACAAGCAAACTAAGAAGCGTTAAGACAACTGAACGCCTGCACATTTTCATACTTTCTCCTCCGTTAACAAGGTGTTAGCCATATCGTATCAAAAAAGATGGAAGACGTGTGGTTGAACGCGACATTCTTACCATTATTTTCTTTAAATGTTCACTGGTAATTTGAACGTTTTATAAAGATAATGATATTGATAGTTCGACGATCACTAGAGGAGGAAGACGTGTGGGGTACATACACTCTGAAAAAAAATGGACAAAAACGTGGAGACCACTTTCCATAATCGGTTTTAAATACTTCCATGATGAAGACGGCCATCTATATCGAAAAGTTGGAAACAAACTAAAGCGCGTGAATGAATAAATGACTCTGCAGCCAACAATATGGCTGCAGAGTTTTTCATTAGAAAAGAGTCGTTTATTGATATTTAGAGCGAAGGCGTGTTGATAAGCGGAGCACGAAGCCAAGTGTAGCTAACGCCATTCCACCGAATAAGTAGGGAATGTAATTCGTCGCTGTATTTGGGAGTCTTCCACCTTCTTCAACGTCTTTAGTGTCGTCTTTCTTCATATTATCTTTATCATTTTTAGGTGTAGGCGTACCTGATTTGTCATCCTGATCTTCATTATCTTTTTTGTCTTCTTTATCTTCTTTATCTTCTTTATCTTCTTGATCCTCTTTATCACCGCTTTCGCCAGAATCAGGTTTTGGCTCTTCGGTATGGTCTTCATCATCGTTTCCATCGTCAGGAGAACCGTCATCAGTAGGCTTGCCAGAATCAAAATCGATGAGAAGCTCATTTGGTTGATTGTCTAATTGTGCAAGATCAATCATTCCATCTGTATAAGCGGTTTTTATCACATGTGTTCCCGTTACGCTATCATGAGGATAGTTAAATTGAATTGAATGAGTATGGAGATACGCTTCATCAGAGAACTGATAACCGAGGAGGTCCACCCATTCTTGTAAATGAACATGTATACTATTTGTCACATGATCTAAATAGACAAATTCATTTGATATTGGAGGATCTTCCATCTCATAAAAGATTAAATCGGAGTCTTCACCAACAAGTGGCACATCAAATAAACCAAATAAACCATGTACCCTGAACTCCTCAGATTTCAAGAGATGCCCTAGCTCGTCAGGCAGTTGTAATGTGTACGTAAGGTTATCGATCTGACTCGTATTAATTGTAACGGGCTCCGAAATTGAGCTATTAAGTGAAAGGCTACCTAAATTCCCTGTATAAAAGACTTCATATTGGGTCTGCCAGTCCAACAAACTTCTGTTTTGAAGAGATGGTGGATCAATATCGTCTTCATCAGGTGCCGATTGATCGTCGTTAGGATCTGGTGTATCGTCTTCATTCCCAACAAGGGTTAACGTATGCGAACCTGTACTGTATACATGATCTAAATTTTTCGGATAGCCAAGGGATAGAGCGGATTGAATAAAGTGTTCCCCTTCATTGCCTTCAACCGGGACTGGAAACCTTGTCGTGATATCGACACGATGGCTTGTCCCTTCTAATTGTAGGTCATGAGATTCTAAATACTGTGTAAGATTAAAAGAGAATGAATGGTTCGTTTCATTGTATGTAAGGTCTGAAGCAGATACTGCTGGGTAACTGCTAACTAACTCTCCGTCTTCATTAAGTAAGGTAAGGTTTGGCGTTAGTTGGAAATTTTCATTAAACACATCTGTTCCAAATAAATGAGTCATGTCACTAGGTAACTGGACAGTGAAAATCAACTCATCAGTCATGTTGTCAGGTGGAACAGTGAGATTTCCGGCTAAACGTATTTCAACATCCATGATGCTGTTGTCATTGCTGTAAGGATATAAGATAACTGGATGAACTTCAGGTTCAACAATACTTCCTGTTGCTGTTTCCGCTTTCGCAACTTGTGTGAATCCGCTATCATGATTCGAGATAGAATAAAGAGGTACGGCCATAATTACTGCTGCCGCTGTTAATACACTTGCGCGTTTCATTTTAAATTTGCCTAACTGCATTTGCTTCATAGGTCACCTTCTCTTTACTAATTTTTACATAATTCAAGTTAAGTTTACCATATTGGAAAACATTTACCAAGCGTGTTCTTTCTTTATTCACTAAATTAAGAATTTTATTTTTAATTTGGTGAAAAGAGGTTTTGTTTCAATTGATTAAGGGAAACAATAAGCGTTCTAGAAAACAAAAATTTGATAAACAAGAAAAAAGCAAGGCACAATGCCTTGCTCGTTAAGCTACGGTCTTCGGCGACCAGAAATAAGTTGGAATATGAGAACAACGAGTGCGATAACTAATAAAATATGTACAAGGTTCCCGCCGATTTCCCCAATGAAACCAAGCAACCATAAGACTAATAAGACGACTAAGACTGTCCAAAGCATGTTGCATTCCTCCCTTCCTAACAGAGTTACGTATCTTTTCCCTTTGTGGAAAAGATGAAACTGAGAAGAACCTCCTCATTTAATCCCTTTTAAATGTAAAAGATCTAGTCAGCACAGCTTGTGTAGCGGTTAGCTGCATTGTTATATAGGTATTCTTCTGGACGAAGATTAGAACAACGGATCTGTCAGCCTAACGGCATTATTGGATGCAGAAGGCAACGTTATGATTGATAAAGCAGCGGCTGATGCTTAAATGAGGAAACAGTCTCCAATGGGGGCTGTTTTGTTTGTCGCTTTCAAACTTGTAACGTAAATGTAATAATCCTTGTTTTTCAGCGTCTAGATAAGGATTTTTATTTGCTTTTGGCAAATTTGATTCTAACCTCTGTCCAAACTGTCTCTGTTTTTTGCTAAAGTAAGGTCTTATTGTTTTGGGAACACGAGAGGGGAAGAAAATGGATAAAGGTCCGCATCATGCGTTAAAGACCGTAAATTGGCCAGTATTTTTAATCAGCGGAGGGTTTTTGCTGCTGTTTGTTGTGATGGCTTTTACAAATATGGAGATGACGTCATCTCTTGTTGATAAAGGATTTTCATTTGCGATTACGTACTTCGGTGGGTACTGGCAAGTGCTTTTACTTGCGACTTTTTTGGTGGGAGCTGTTTTAGCTGTATCAAAATTAGGCGCTGTTCGTTTAGGGAAATTAGAGAAACCGGAAATGGGGTTCTTTAAGTATGTAGCGATTGTCGTGACGACTGGTCTTGGTGCTGGAGGCGTCTTTTGGGCAGCGGCTGAGCCGATGTATTATTTTATGGATGTTCCACCTACCTATAGTGGACTAGTGGAAACGACAAGTGACGCTGTGCGAGTTGCATTAGCCCAAAGTTTCGTATCATGGGGATTTGGTGCATGGGCAGTTTACGGTGCAATCTGTTCCATTGTCATGATTTATGCACACAATCATAAAGGAATGCCGTTGAAACCCCGGACGATTCTCTATCCGCTTTTAGGAGATCGTATCAAGGATAGTAAATGGGGCGTAGCGGTTGATGTGTTTTGTATTATTGGAGCAGCTGCAGGTACAATCGGACCGATTGGCTTTCTTGGGTTACAAGTAAGTTATGGCGTGAATGCGCTTTTTGGTTGGCCAGATACGTATGTGACGCAAGTTCTAATCATTCTTTTTCTCACATCAATTGTGATTATTTCCACGCTGACAGGACTTGAAAAAGGGATTCAATGGTTAAGTAAATTAAATGTGAATACAGCTTTATTTATTGGGGCATTCCTCGTTTTATTTGGTCCAGGGATCTTTTTAATTGATGCTCATATTGCATCAACAGGGACGTATGTATCAAACTTTATAGAAATGAGTACATTTCGAGGCGATAACGATTGGTCTGGAGCATGGATGCTGTTCTTCTTTGGCTGGTTTATCGGTTTTGGACCGATGGTGGCGTTGTTAGTTGCGCGAATTTCTCGAGGGCGTACAATCCGAGAGCTGTTTCTCGTTGTGGCAATTATTACCCCACTCATCACGAATCTGTGGTTCACGATCTTAGGTGGATCCGGTATCTTTTATGAAATCAATACGCCGGGGTCCGTGAGCGAACCACTGACAGAAAATGGACTACCTGCTGCAATTATTGCGATTGCGAGTCAGATGCCACTTGGTTCGATCATGCCGTTTGTTTTCTTATTACTCACTGTATTATTTGTGGTAACGACGGTGGATACGATGTCTTATTCGCTTGCGATGAGCGTGACAGGAGAAGGGAATCCACCAAAAGCGGTACGGTTTTTCTGGGCAATCATTATGGCACTCATTGCAGTGATCCTTATTAATTTTGGAAATGGAGGCGTCAATGCGCTTCAATCCTTTGTTGTGATTGCGGCGGTGCCGGTTTCGCTTGTGCTTTTGCCGTTATTATGGGGAGCACCAAAAATTGCAATGACGTTAGCAAGAGAGCAAGGAATCTTACCAAATAAGCAAAAAGAAAAATAAAAAATTCATGGCGCTGTTCGTGTTCATGGATCGTGTTAAAAAGAGAATCTTTATGAGTGAAGTAGCATTCGTAAAGGTTCTTTTTTATGATTCCTGTTTACTTTTGCTTTACGTAAAAAAGGGCATCAGACAAGGGTTATATACTCGGTAACGAAGTAGTTTAGGAGAAACTTTTACGTTTACCATTTTCTTCAATGATTTAAATGGATAAAGAAAGGGTAAGGATAAAGGTTTTGCGAGAATTTATGTGAAAGGGGTTCCACAAAATACAACAATGTTTGACAAGATTCACATTTCAATTTAGAATCAACAATTGTTTTAGATGGATGTGTGTTGGAAGAGAACGGATTCTTATTCAAAACGATGCATGTCTACATAAATTCCTAGGGATACTAATGTGAATAAGAGTCGACAGCACGAAATTTTTAAAAATGAGGGGTGTGAGCTCTTAGGTTACGTGTAACTGAGGAGACATTATGAAAAAAAGTAATTTATCAATCGTTTTTTGGGCTTCGTTAGCCATCGCAAGTTTATTTATTCTTTGGGGTGTATTCTTCCCGGCGAATGTAGAATCAGTTTTAGGGACTATTGATAGCTTCTTAGCCAATTATTTTGGTTGGGTCTATATTATTGCGACAACATTGTTTGTTGTATTAGCTATATTTTTGATCTTTGGTCCATTTGGTCGGATTCGATTAGGGAAGCCTGATGAAAGACCAGAGTATAGTTATTTTACGTGGTTTGCGTTTTTATTTACAGCTGGTATGGGTGTAGGGCTCGTGTTCTTCGGTGTTGCTGAACCGCTTACCCACTATTATAATCCACCATCAGCCGAGCCTTTAACGACCGCGGCTGCTGAAGAGTCAGCACTTTATACATTATTTCACTGGGGTTTCCACCCATGGGCAACGTATGCCATTGTCGCTTTAACGTTGGCGTATTTTAAATTTAGACACCAAGCACCAGCTTTACTTAGTTCTGCGTTAACGCCGATTTTCGGTCATAAACATACGAATGGTGTGTTAGGAAATAGTATCGATGTTCTTGCTGTTTTTGTAACGATCTTCGGGATCGCCACTTCACTTGGACTAGGTGCATCTCAGGTGACAGCTGGTTTAAATTATACGTTAGGCATTTCGGACGGAATTGTGACAACATTAATCGTCATTGCCGTGTTTACCGTTATTTTCTTGGCATCAGCTGTCAGCGGAATTGATAAAGGGATTCGTTACTTAAGCTGGTCCAATATTATTATTGCCGTTGTGCTTATGCTCTTTATCTTTGTCTTAAGTTCACCGGTGCGTATTTTTGAAAGTTTCACGACAACGCTCGGGAACTATATTCAAAACTTACCAAGCATGACGCTGGGTATGAATGCTTTTACAGGTGAAAGAGAATTCTTGAACGACTGGACGTTGTTCTACTGGTCTTGGTGGATCGGTTGGTCTACATTCGTTGGTACATTCATTGCGCGTGTGTCTAGAGGGCGTACGATCCGTGAATTTGTCCTTGGCGTAATGGCTGTTCCGGTTGTGTTCAGTGCACTATGGTTCTCTGTTTTCGGTATTGCCGGGATTGAACTGGACCAAGCATCAATGGGTGCGCTTTGGGAGCTAATTTCTGAACAAGGAAATGAAGTAGCGTTATTTGCTTTCTTAGAACAATTCCCGTTTGCACCAGTGATTCTTGGAATCGCGATTATCTTAATTTCCTCGTTCTTTATTACGTCTGCCGATGCGGCCACTGTCGTGTTAGGGATGTTATCAACAGGGGGACGATTAAATCCATCTACGAATGTAAAAGTCATTTGGGGCTTAATCCTATCTGGTACAGCTTCAGTCCTACTTATTTCAGGTGGACTACAAGCACTTGAGATGGCCATGCTGATCGCTGCATTTCCATTTACAATTGTCGTCATTCTGATGATGGTTTCACTCTTGAAAGCTCTAAGCAGCGAATATGACATTCTGCGACTTGAACATAAGCAAAAAGAATGGAAAAAATCGTATCAAGAGGAATCTAAAGAAGAGCTAAAAGAAATGAAAGAAGAATTCGAGCAAAGTATGCCAGATGAAGTGTACGATGAAGAACTCGAAGAAGGAAATAAACAAGATTAATACACAGCAGCCGTCCAAATGAAAGGGCGGCTGTTTGTTTATTTGCGGGCGTCCATGAAACGTATGATGCCACCCATCATCAGTCCTAGCAAAAAGTACAAAATCGCCCAGGTGATGGAAAATGTATCCTGGTAATCAAATACATAAACAAGCAACGTATAGGCGACGACCATCATTAGTCCTGCGAAAAGGAGAAAAGGAACAGGTTTTTCAAGCATTAGGCGTTCTCGTTTGAACGATGTCGAATGGTAAGAACAAGGGCTGTTAGTAAGAACACTGCGGCAATTCCGAAAGAAATGTAGATAAATGTGAAAGGACCGTCTAGCCATTGAAGGATGCCGAGGATGGAAAAGCTGAGCACGCCAGCATAAGCGGTTTTTGTTTTCATTCGATCACCTCTATGTATCGTTTTAATTAGTATAGCGATTTATTAGAGGGAGAGAAAGTCATTTTTGATGGCATCCATGGTACTGGTTTTATAGCTGTGACCATATTTCCAATGAAAATATACTTGCTACTGTGGCCCAACTTTCGGTAAAATCGAATGCAGGGTCTTTTTTTGTATGATGATATGGAAACGAATCATGAACGCATAGATTAAGGAAGTAATGGAAGAAAGGAACGAAACATCATTATGACAGCTAATTTTTGGCGTGACTTGCCACGGCCATTTTTTATACTTGCACCAATGGAAGACGTGACGGATGTGGTATTTCGCCATGTGGTGAGCCACGCGGCACGACCGGACGTCTTTTTTACGGAGTTTACAAATTCAGAGAGCTATTGTCATCCAGACGGAAAGCAGAGTGTGCGTGGTCGCTTGACGTTTACAGAAGATGAACAGCCGATGGTTGCTCATATTTGGGGGGACAAGCCTGAGTTGTTTAGGCAAATGAGTATCGGGATGGCGGAAGAAGGGTTTAAAGGGATTGACTTGAATATGGGCTGTCCCGTGCAAAATGTTGCGGGGAACGGAAAGGGCAGTGGCTTGATCCGCCGTCCAGAGGTTGCAGCGGAACTGATTCAAGCTGCCAAAGCAGGCGGCTTGCCGGTAAGTGTCAAAACCCGTCTTGGCTATACGTATGTAGAAGAGTGGTTTGAGTGGTTGAAGCACGTGTTGCAACAAGATATTGCGAACTTGTCAATTCATTTACGCACGAAGAAAGAAATGAGTAAAGTGGATGCCCACTGGGAGCTGATCCCTGAGATTAAAAAGCTTCGTGATGAGATTGCACCTGATACGCTTTTAACGATTAACGGGGATATTCCAAATCGGCAAGTTGGGTTAGAACTTGTTGAGAAATATGGGGTAGACGGTGTGATGATTGGTCGCGGAATCTTTACCAATCCATTTGCGTTTGAAGAAGAGCCACGTGAACATACGAGTGAAGAACTGCTTGGTCTCTTGCGCTTACAGCTTGATCTTCATGATCAATACCATGAAATGGAATCTCGAGCATTCAAGCCGCTTCATCGTTTCTTCAAAATTTATGTGCGTGATTTCCGTGGTGCCAGTGAACTGCGAAATCAACTAATGAATTCGAAATCAACAGATGAAGTGCGCGCGCTCCTTGACGCGTTTCAAGCAGAACAAGAAGAAACAGCTTCCCATTAAGAAGGGGAGCTGTTTTTTGCAGGTGTTTTCTTTGGTCCTTTGAAGATGAAGTATACCGCGGTGATGAGTAATGCGACACCAATCATTCGCTGCAGATCAAATGGAATCTGTACGGTACCAAATAAACCGAAGTGATCAATGGTTACACTAGCAAGAAGTTGACCGATTATGACCATGATCATCGCGTTCGTTACGCCAATTCGTGGTGCAACAAAGGGCATGATCGATAGAAATAGGACGCCAAATACCGCAGCGAGAAGCTCAGAAAAAGGCGCATGGACGACTTCAAGAATATTCCCTTGTCCGAAGAAAATGACGACGATCGTTAATAAAATGGCTCCAGTGAAAAAGGTAAGAAATGCACTTTCTAGTGAACCGATTTTTCCGCCGAGAGTACCGTTTACGGCTGATTGAATACTCAGACCCATTCCGGCTATTAGGGGAAAGAGTAAGTAGATGAGATCCATTGTTGTGCCCTCCTAAAAAATAAAAAATAGAGCGAGTACGAGTAACCCGACTGCAAATAGTCTATTTTTATCGATTTTAATTTGTTTTGATCCAAGCCAACCGAAGTGATCAATAATGACACTCGCAACAAGCTGGCCAATAATAACGACCGTAATTGAAAGGCCTACTCCCACAAGTGATACGCTTATGATGAGGAGTGATAGGTACGTGGCGCCAAGTATGCCGCCGGTTAAGTTCCATTTAGGGACGTCGAACATTGCACCAAGATTTCCTTTTCCGAAGAATAAAACCCCAATAAATAAACTTAGCGCACCGACGATAAAGATGTAATAGGTGCTTTCAAGCTTGCCGATGTTCTGTCCTAAGGCGCCACCAAGTGCAGCTTCAATGCTTAAAGATATGCCTGCGATTAGTCCAAGTACATAAAGCGATAAAACGCGCATGTTGCTCACTCCTTTATATTTATATATTTAGAATTACCGATATACAAATATACAGCAAAGAAAAAACGTGGTCAATAGAAGATATTGAACCACATTTTTTATAAGTCGATTTTAATGTACTCGGCTAAAGCAGCAATGGTTGTCTCATTCCTTCTATAATACGTCCATTGTTCATAGCGCTCAGACTCTAATAAACCAGCTTTCTGCAACGTCGCCAAGTATTGAGAAACCGTAGACTGAGATAAGTTCACCTTTGCGTGAATATCGCCAACGCAAACGCCTCCTTTAATATTAACCTCCTTCGGTAAATGCGCTTGCTGCACCGGGAAATTTTTCTCAGGTTCTTTCAACCATCTTACTATATTGATTCTTGTTTCATTTGAGAGTGCTTTAAAAACGGTAATAGGTTCCATACTGTTATCGTATATTGGAATATCGCGATAAGTCAAGGCTTTGCGATTTTCATAAACAAAGAAAAACGCCATCATGAGGATGGCGTTTTTGTGGATTCTTTTTTAGCAGCATCACGCTCTGCTTTATATTTTTTCGTGTAGTGCACGAGGGTTTCAACGTTTAAATCCAAGCCTTTTTCGTAAATCTTTTTAATGGCTTTTCCGAGCGACCACGTCAATGACCCGGCAACACCAGCGCTAATGGCTGAGCCCCAGCCTGGAACAAATTTAGATAGCTGGCGGAAAGCCGTTCGGCCAATGTTGCTCACGAGATTGGTGACAATGAGTTCTTTAGCTCGATCCTTCGTAATTGTCTTATCGTACAGTTTCGCTAGTTTGATCATCAATCCAACTTGCACCGCGGTAATCGGTACAATATCTGAGCCTGGAACAGGGATGGCACCAGCAGACGCGGCCGCAAGAGAGGAGCGGTTGATCCATTTGTTCGCAATCCGTGATTTGTCACTTAAGGCTTTCGCAAACTGTAATTCTTTATTTTTTTTTTGAAGAATGTCCGCTATGTTGTCTTCCAATTCCCCGATATTAAAGCCTGTTTTTGAAGAGAGGGGAATAACGTTAAAGCGAAAGTTCGTTTTTTCCTGAATATAATGAAGTAAGCTTGGGACATCGTCGGCAATGTCGACTTTATTTAACACAATCAGAATATCTTTATTGATTTTGGCTAATTTCTCAAGCTCTTTTGCTTCTGTATCAGATAGAACGGTCCCGGCCGCATTTAAAAAGAAAAGCACAACATCCGCTTCTTTATAGAAATCCGTCGTTTCGTTGGAATGTGCTTGAACAATATCATTTAAGCCTGGTGTATCAACAAACTTAATATGTTTTTTATAGGAATATTTCTTAATTTGAACTGTTTTTCCTGGTAATCCAGATGTAGGAGCAACGTCCGCGCCAAATAAAGCGTTAATCGTCGTTGATTTCCCTGTATTAATATCGCCAATTAAGGCAAACAGCACATCTTGTTCTAACGATTGATTCATTTTCTCCATTTGTTCATCAAACGTCTGACTAAATGCTGCATCGAATTCCGAAGCCATCTACATAACCTCCGTCTTCATCCTAATATGTGTCTCTTCTCATTATACTACGAGTCGCTTCATTCGTCACAGAATGAAGCACGAGATGAAGAGGAGGAGCATCCGTTTATCCGTAAATCAAGATGTGCCACATTTCGGGCCGGCTTTAACTCTGGTGAAATTACCGATCTAATAAGAATGCTATAACAAAGAGTAACGCAAGCACGCCGAAATAGGAGGGAATGGCGATAATGTTAACGTGCGAAGTGATCATTCGTGGAAAGTTATTGCTATTTTAGAATAGTATTTTTCGGATTCTTTTTTTAACCGATTGCTCTTGATTTTACTCGAATTTATTAAAAAAAGTCTGATTTCGGGATTTTTAATAGGTTTATAGACCTAAAAAAGATAATAAATTTAATGACGGTACATTAAGTCTTTATAACCATTTGTTATTTAGGTTATTTCTTCCAATATAGCTTAAATGATTCGTTTATAGCTTTGTTAGAGCAAATGTCGAATAAAGTTCTATTATGCTGAAAAATAAATATATTTGTGATATCAGAAATATATATTGATATTCCCTCGTAATTAGTAAATAATTAGGATGTAAGTCCTTATTATATTTTATGGGGGAAATATCATGGGGTATTCACATATGGAGAAAAACTGGAAGCGTACAATTCGCCCGTTATCTATTATTGGAGCAAAGTATTATTATGATGAAGAAAACAATCTGTATCGACGAACGGGACATCGATTAGTCTTGGTGAGGCGAGCTAGGAAATGGCAACATTAAACATACTAGGAATTGTAATGGCTTACAATGATATAAGGAAGCTATCGTATAGATCGAAATTGACTGTAGAGTTCCGATGATAACAGGAGGCTTGCGTCTTTTAACAAATTGCTTTTTTCTTAAGGAGTTGCCTGTTAGGCGCTCCTTTTTTGCGGTATCTGGTCGTGAGCTTGTTATTTCCCAACTAGCGATCAAGTCGTATCTTTTTCCTTCGTGACACAAAAGATTTAAAATGGCTTATGAAATCAATGGTTGGAAATGGAAAAGGAGAGACGATACAGATGGAAAAATCATTAGCACCGACATTATTTGAAAACACCCCTTTTGGTAAAGGTGAGCTTCAAAGCAAAATTGTCATGGCACCAATGACGAGAGTTTTTTCTCCTGACGGTGTACCGACAAAAGAGGTTGCGGCTTATTATAAAAGAAGAGCAGCGCATGGTGTAGGGTTGATTGTGACAGAAGGAACGGCAATTAATCATCCTGCAGCCGTTATGCATAAGGATATTCCTCGTTTTTATGGGGAAGAAGCTTTGGCTGGTTGGAAGCAAGTAGTCGATGAGGTGCATGAAGCTGGTGGAAAAATTATTCCGCAACTTTGGCACATTGGTTCTGCAAGGAAGCAAGGAAATGGGCCGAACGAAGAGGCGCCGCCAGTCAGTCCATCAGGTTTAGCTGTAGATGGAAGTGAAAACGGGGTTGCTCTATCGAAAGAAGAAATCCATCAAATGATTCAAGCTTTCGCACAAGCGGCAGCGGATGCGGAACAACTTGGCTTTGATGGGATTGAGATCCATGGTGCCCATGGCTACTTGATTGATCAGTTTCTATGGGAGAGAACGAACCAGCGTCACGATGAATATGGCGGTGATTTAGAAGGTCGAACCCGTTTTGCTGTTGAGGTGGTAAAGGCATGTCGTGAAAACGTTAGCGCTGATTTTCCAATTGTCTTTCGATTTTCGCAATGGAAGGGCGGCGTATATGATGCCAAGCTTGCGCGCACACCAGCTGAATTAAAACAACTTCTGTTGCCGCTTGCTGAAGCTGGGGTAGATGTTTTTCATTGCTCCACTCGTCGAATTTGGGAAGCTGAATTTGAAGGGGAAGAACCATTAAATTTAGCTGCTTGGACGAAACAATTGACTGGAAAGCCTGTCATTTCTGTTGGTTCCCTCGGAGTCGATTATGCCTTCTTAAGCAAAAAAGGAAATGATGAGCAGTCCATTGATGAGAACCTGCGTCTTGTTGATGAGAAAGTACGTGCTGAAGAGTTTGATTATGTAGCGGTTGGCAGAGCGCTGCTGGCTGATCCAGAATGGGCGGAAAAAGTTCGGGAAGGAAAGCAAGACGAAGCGATTTTGTATACAAAAGAAGCGGAAAAAACGCTTTATTAATGCGTTCAACCCCCCTCCATGCTTAGAAGCTGGAGGGGGTTATTTTTCATGTTGGCGAATTGTTTAATTCTAATGGAAACTTGCTATTTTCGTGTAAAGTTATGTATTGCTATTCTCAAATTCGCCTCTATCGCTATAATAAAATGAATTAGGAAAGCATTTCGGGAGCGTAGCAAAAGAGACTAATCTGCACTAGGTCTTTTTACTTAGTAGACTTCAAGGAAATTCAAACAAGGGATGCAAATTTACATGAATTAAGCTATACTAATAACACCTTTTAAAAACTAATTTGTTCTTAAGGTTTTAATTTAAGATGAGTCGGGTATTATTAAGAGCATTATTCCATACTATTCACATTCAGACTAATGAATAAGGAGTTTTTATATGTCTAAAGTAAAAAAAGCCATTATACCAGCAGCTGGTATGGGAACAAGATTTTTACCAGCTACTAAAGCAATGCCAAAAGAAATGTTGCCAATTGTAGACAAGCCTACGATTCAATATATCGTAGAAGAAGCGGTTGAAGCAGGGATTGAAGATATCATTATTGTGACAGGAAAAGGGAAGCGTGCAATTGAAGATCATTTTGACCATTCATTTGAACTAGAGCAAAACCTTTTCAACAAAGGAAAGCTAGAAATGCTTGAAAAAGTTCAAGCATCAGCAAAAGTAGAAATTCACTATATCCGTCAAAAAGAACCTAAAGGTCTTGGACACGCTGTTCATTGTGCGCGCAAATTCATTGGCAATGAGCCATTTGCAGTTCTTTTAGGTGATGATATTGTACAAGCAGAAACACCTTGCTTGAAACAGCTAATGAATCAGTATGATGAAACCGAGCGTTCTGTGATCGGCGTACAAACGGTTCCAAGTGATGAGACACATCGCTACGGAATTATTGACCCAGAATCAAATAATGATCGTTTGTATCGCGTGTCTCAGTTTGTAGAGAAGCCAGAGCAAGGGACGGCACCTTCAAACTTAGCGATCATGGGTCGTTATATTCTCACACCAGAAATCTTTGATTTTCTAGAGAAACAAGATACTGGCGCAGGTGGCGAAATTCAATTAACGGATGCGATCCAGGCATTAAATGAATTCCAGAGTGTCTATGCATATGACTTTGAAGGAAGACGTTATGATGTTGGTGAGAAATTAGGATTTGTATTAACGCAAATTGAATTTGCCTTGCAGAATAATGAAATTCGCGATGATCTTCTTAAGAAAATGAAGTTTTATCTTGAAGAACTTGAAGTTGGTCAAGGGTCAAGAAATTAATAGAAATCGAAAAAGTGCTACCTCCGCGTAGTGCTTTTTTTTCGGTTTGTGCTCTTATTTCGCAAAAATCTATTAAATTTGATAGAATGAGATAAATCAATTGTAAAAGAGTGTGGGACGAAAAAAGTCGTATATTGTAGGACTTACAAGAAAATAATGGGGAATGTTTGGCAACAATTTGTAATTTTGTCAACGGATTGTAACCTAATTGAAATGGAAATTCTGCGAAACAGATGTTACATTAATGGTCGACTATTACTAGGAGGTCATTATGAAAACTTTAAAATCAACAGGTAGCAAATTAGTTCTATCAACTTCGTTTGTCGTAGGTCTTCTTTTCGTATCAAATAATAACGAGGCGTCAGCATTCGCGGACCCTTCTGAATATAGCCCACAACCAGATCAATCTGAAACAACAACAATTCAAGCGGATGTACTTCGTGTGGATGACCGAGGACAAGACGTAAGGAACTTACAGCAAGATTTAATTTATGCAGGATATACAGTATCCGATGACGGTATTTATGGTTCTGAAACAGAAAATGCAGTAACATCATTCCAACAAGACCATGGTCTTCAAGTTGACGGAATCGCTGGACCTGCAACTCAAGGTGCATTAGGAAATGTTGATGCATCAACGCCAAGACAAGAGTCTGACATTGAAGTAACAGAGACAAGCTCTGAGTCTTCTGAGCCAACTGTGACGACTACAGACAATAGCACGTCTTCTAACCTAAGCCAATCAATTGCTGACACAGCAACAAGTGTATTAGGGACACCATATGCATGGGGCGGTTCGTCTACTGCAGGTATGGATAGCAGTGGTTTCGTAAACTATGTATTCCAAAACAATGGTATTTCCGTTGAACGTACACATGCTGGCATGTGGGCAAACACGGGTGTTCATGTAAGTCTAAGCGATCTTCAAATTGGCGATGTTCTTTTCTATGAAGGCACATACAATACACAAGGTGCTTCTCATAGCGGTGTTTATGTAGGTAATGGCCAAATGATCCACTCTGGTGGTGGAAGCGAAGGCGTTTCTTACGCAGACATCAATAATTCTTACTGGCAACAACACTTTATTGGTGTAAAACGATTCTATTAATCTATAACCCATTTTAAGAGATTTAAAACGTAAATTCACTAGGCTTCTTCTAACCAATATGGTAGGGAAGCCTTTTGATTGTTTTTTTATTTTGTCATGTCTGTTATCATGATTACAAGAAACGATGGATAGGTAAATAAATGTAAGTAATCATACGGGTGAAGAAGTAAGAATAATGATTTTTTTCGGAAAGGAGATTCCATGAACAAGCTTTTTAATTCTTTTATTGTAGTTGGATTGGCGATAGCGGCTTTCTTTTTTTACCAATGGTGGAATGGGACTCAATCTACTGAACATATTCCGTCTGAGGATATGGTTGCTGCAGAAGAAGTGGACACGCCTTCAGTTGAGGAAGAAACAAGTGCTGTTGCCGATATAAGTGAATCCATTCAATCCCATGTTAAGAAATCGGAACCTGTTACCAATGACCAGCTTGATCTTTTTGATGCTGGCGATTCCGTTGGGCGCCTTTACATACCGAGATTGGAAACGGCTTATGAAACTTACTGGGGCACAGATGATCAGACATTAAATCAAGGTGTTGGCATGTACGTGAGTCAATGGACCACAACACCAGATGAAGGTGGGCACACTGTATTAAGCGGACATCGGGATACGGTGTTTTCAGAACTAGGTGAGCTAGAAGATGGCGATCGGATGTTTGTTGACTATCGTGGGATGAAATACGAGTATGAAATTAATAAGATTTGGATTACCGATGCGGATGATTTGACGGTCATTGTTAAAAAAGATGAACCAACATTAACATTAACAACCTGTTACCCGTTTCAATATCTAGGAGATGCGCCAGACCGCTATATTATTGAAACTACGCTCGTCCATAGTGAAGCGATTTAACCATGAGAGACTCCCATCTTCATGGTTTTTTTGAAGTTTTTTCAAGAAAAGCGGTTTCATTTGATTTGGACAGGGTAACTACTTCTACATATAGGAAATGCAGGAGACGAACATGAGTATCAAGCAGCCTAGACAATGCTGTTCTTCCTAAAACTTAAATTTAGGAGTGTACATATGAAAAAATTAACATCAGTTACGGTAGCAAGTTTTTTTGTTGTAGCGGTTACAGGAAATGCTTTAGCAAATGAAGAGAGTGCCGCTGACATTATTCACCAGTCAAATGAAGCGATGCTCGAACTTGATAGTTATTCTAGCGAAACGATGATGGACATGACGATGCCAGATCCTATGTCTGGTGAAGAGGTAACCCTGTCGGTACATACGATGGAAGATGTCATTATGGATCCATTTGCGATGCACCAAGTATCAACGATTAGCACACCGGATGGGGACATGGAATCCACGCTTTATTGGACAGAAGATGGCATGTACGAGCAGGGGCCGGACGGGGAATGGTACGTTTTTGAGGGAATGAGCAGTGATGAGATGATGGAACTGCTTCAAGCGACGTCAACACGTGAACAAGCGGACATGCTTGGTGAAGATATGAGCGTTAGCGATGAGGGAGATGCGTACGTTCTCACTTACGAAGGGAACGGCGAAGACTTAAATGACATGATTAATGACCTTCTTGGTGAATTAATGATGGAAGAAGAGATGCAAGGCGGAGAAGCGTTGCTGGAGACTTTTGAAATTAGTGACTTGAACTACGAGATGACAATTGAAAAAGATACGTACTATATGACCGATATGATGATGGATATGACAATGATGATTGACGATGGCGAAGAAAGTATGGAGATGCATATTGCCATGGAGCAAACCGTCAGTAACTTTAATGGTGTTGATTCGATTGTTGTTCCTGACGAAGTGAAGGAAAACGCTGAGCCAATTGATGCTGGTGGTGCAATGCCAGACACGGCAAGCAATCATCTTCTTTATGCAATGGGTGGCTTGACTCTTGCGGCAGGTGGATTCGGTTTATCTGCGTTGTATCGTCGAAGAGTTCGTACGACTTAATTAAGAAGAGAAGGAAGGATCGTCACCGTATACGTGAGACGATCCTTTTTTGGCTATTTAGATGATGGTGATGGGTTTCTTAATGGCTTCAATGCTTGACAAGAATCGCGCTATTGCAAATGGTGACACAAAATAAATCGTATGGATTGGAGAAAGCTGATGATTGTAGAAGAAGAAAAAAGACATGTGTATAAAGGGGAAAGCGGGAATGTATTAGGTGAAATTACATTTGTTCCAGTTGGGAAAACCAAGATTATTATTGATCACACTCATGTATTGGAAGAAGAAAAAGGAAAGGGAATTGCGAAAGAACTTGTTTATTCGGTCGTAAAACGTATGGAGCAAGAGAATAAGCTTATTTTACCGCTTTGTCCATTTGCTAAGTTAGAATTTGAGAAAAATCCAGACTATCAAAAGCTATTGGCACAAAAATAATTGTGTAACAGATAAACGTTTTTCATCAAAAAAGAAAGAGGTGATTTGCAATGAAACAAGAGTTAGAGGAGCAAGGGTACAGACGTTATTACGGGGAAGCAATTGATGTATATTTTAATAAGGATGTTTGTATTCACGCGGCGAAATGTGTGCAGAACTTAAATGAAGTGTTTGATACCGAGAAAAGGCCATGGATTCAACCAGATCAAGCAAAAGCTTCAGATGTGGAGGCCACTGTTAAGCTATGCCCGAGTGGCGCATTACAGTATAAACGAGATGAGTAAACGGTTCATTTGTTTAATCAATTCAGTAGCGTTTCGTTTGACCGAGCGCAAAAGCATTACGAGCCCCTTTTGCGTACGATCCCTACAATGATGCCGATGAAAATCATGACAAAGGCTGCGGGGATCGCAACCATCCCCGAATAAACCGCACCAAACATAGGACCGGCACCTTCATTGTGCTCAAACAGTCTTAGGGAAATTCCGGTTATCACATAAACGAGAATCCCAGAACTAAACAGGATGGCTCCACAAATGTAAAAGGCGATGGTTTTACGGTTGATAATCAAAAAAATGGTCAATCCAATCGTTAATAAAATTGGAATTCCTGTGAAGAACTCATAAAATCCTGTAGTCATAAGACTGTCACCCTTTTTGAAAGAATAAAAAGAGCTCCGCTAGCTATGAGAGAAGCTCTTTCATTGAAACCATTAGCCGATCGTGTCGCTTATCTCGCCATCTGTTACGTCCATGTCATCAGGCGCTTGAAAAAGCGACTCGTCAAATTCTGGATTTAATTCATAGTCGATGACGTCATCTTCTGCTTGGAAACCGCCATCGAGGGTTGTATCCATGTCGTCGTCTCCACCTATAATTTCATCCCGAACCGAAAAATACGTGTCTTGGTCGAAATAGAACGCCATCGTTTCGCCATCCATTTCTGCTTCAACGTGATACGTTTGATAGCCATTTACTTCTTCTTCTCCTACAAGCGTCAGTTCATCTGCATTGTCTAGTAAGTCTTCATAGCGCTGTGCCATGTGTGAGAAGTCAAAGTCAAGATCACGTTCAATGCGGATGGCTTCATCGTCGCCTTCATCGTACATAATCGCATAAGCAGGATCATCGTAGTCTGTAAAGCTATATGAAACCGTTTCTTCAGTGTTTGCATCACTGTCTGTTTCTACATCCATGATCATTTCTTGTTCGGAACGATCGTAGAAGTCATCCCCATCAACGAACGTCCATTGGCGGATGTTCATTTCTAAACCAAGCTCAGCTGAATTCGCTTCTTCATCAATTTCATCTTCTATGTCTTCTTCGTCTATACTAAAGTCGATGTCTCCTTCACCAACCGTCTCCATGTATAGACCTTCTAACCCATCGTAAAGTGCAATCGCTTCTTGGAGAATGTCTTCAGCCGTTAACTCATCGTCTTCTGCAGCTTGATCGGTTGTCTCTTCTGTCTCGCCATTGCCGTTAGCGTTCTCTTCTGTGTTTTCGTCTTCTCCATCCGTACAAGCAGCTAAAAGGACGGTTGTGCTGCATAACGCAACTAGCCATGTCTTTTTCATCGACTCACCCTATCTTAAAGAATTTTCTATCTACTGCTTCTTTTACCTTAAAAAGGAAGTTCGAAACGTCAAATCAACATAAATAAGGATTACGTTAAAAAAAAGAACCTGTACGAATGATGGAATCTCATTCATACAAGTTCCTTATGAAAATATGCACGTAAAGGGGAGTGCGTCATGAATTAATTGGCAATGCCCATTGGCGAGAAGAACCAGTACATAGCTACAACCATAATAAGGATCATGGCACTCACCCATTTTCTGTGCTTCCATGGCGTTAAATCAACTTTTGCTTCTGTTTTTGGAAATTCAAATGGTTTTGCATTTGGTCCAAAACGACTGATCGCCCAAATTAAGAAGATGTCGACGAATAAAATAACGCTAAAGACATAAAGGTAGTGGATGTCCGTAAAGAGTTGGGACGAACCATACACAATAATATGGAAAACAAACGTAACTTTTGCTGCAAAAGGTGTCGCATATTTTGAATAAAAGCCTAAAAGAATTAAAGCAAGAAGTGGCATACTGTATAGACCGTTAAACTGTTGAACGACATGGAATAATCCCGCAGGCGCGAATGATATAAATGGCGCTATTAGTGCAGAAATTAATCCGATTGTAACAGTGAAAATTTTGCCCATTCGACTTACTTGCTTATCCGTTACATTTTTCTTTAACGGTTTATAAAAATCGAGTGTTAGTAACGTTGTTGTCGCATTTAATGCTCCGACAAAGGAACTTAGAATCGCTCCGAAAATGACGGCTGCAAAAATACCGAATGCCCATTCAGGTAAGACTGCTGTTACAAGCATTGGATAGGCATTGTCTGCTGGTTCAATTGAATCGCCTAACATATTGTAGGCGATAATTCCTGGAAATACTAAAAACAAAGCGCCGAAAATCTTGAAGATTCCTACATATAAAGCGCCTTTTTGACCTTCTTTCAAGTCTCGACCGGCTAAGGCTTTTTGTACGATCATTTGGTTGGTACACCAAAAGAATAAGTTGTTGAAAAGTAACCCCAAAAACAATGTTGGCCATGGAACCATGTCTGAATCGACAGCACCAAACGAGTTTAGCTTTTCTGGTGTATTCGTACGAATCGTTTCAAATCCACCTAATATTCCGCCATCGCCTAATAAGTATAGCCCGAGAATGGGGATGGAAAGACCGGCAACAAGCAAACCGATTCCATATACGGTATCGCTAAACGCGCTTAAACGTAATCCGCCTAATAATAAGTACAGCAAGCCGATAATTCCTGCGATTCCGGATATAAGCGCAATCGCTACAAGCGGATCGACGCCAAGCATTTCATCAATGGAAAAGATTTGATTAAACACAAGTGAACCTGAATATAAAACAACGGGTAAGAAAGAAACAACGTATGTAAAAATAAAAAGGATCGATGTGATTCGTTTTGTCGTTGTGTCAAAACGAATTTCAATAAAATCGGTCACGGTATCCACACCGTACTTTAAGTATTTTGGTAAGAAAATGAGTGCAAGGGCGACGATGGCGACGGCAGCCGTTACTTCCCAACCCATCACTTCCATTCCAGATGCGTAACTTTGGCCGTTTTGCCCAACAATTTGCTCAGTAGAAAGATTCGTCATGACGATGGAACCGGCAATGGTGATGCCTGTTAAACTTCGTCCTCCTAAAAATAGCCCTTCAGAGCTATCAAGATTAACTTTTCTACTTCTTGCGTATGCATAGATCGCTACTCCAGCGACAATAAAAATAAAGATTGCAATTGACATGAATCCCATATAGACTTCTCTTCTTTCTTCGTTAAGTTCGATCGTAAAATAAAAACATTTTCTATAGTTTCCCGCTCTCAATAGAATAAAACCTGTTTCAGCACGATTTTTTTAGCGGAAATAAAAGAGAGCGCTGTCATTTTTTATAAAAAAAAAGACGCCCGTTTGATAGGCGTCTTGCTTTACTTAAGATTTAAATGCTCGTAGCACAAGGCTGACAATTAAGACTAAAATAATGGCACCAATAAGAGCAGGGAAAATCGCAAATCCACCGATGCTAGGACCCATATCTCCTAGAAGCCATGTTCCGATGTTCGCACCGATAAAACCTGCAATAATATTCCCGATAATGCCGAATGGGACACCTTTACCAGTGATTGCACCTGCAGCCCACCCAATTAAGCCACCAATAATTAAACTCCAAATAAAACTCATCATGATTGTTTTCCTCCTCGTTTGTTCCTCGTTTTATGTGTTAAGGTCGATTAAAAGCTAAACAGTACAAAAACGCCTGTAGCAAGTAAGAGCAACATAAGACCGTTATAGACGATACCGATAATACCCGTAACTTTACCGCCCATCGCCATGCCTGTATTTACGCCTGATGCCATCACAACAGCGACAATGCCAAGGATTAGTCCGATATATGGGATAAGTAAAGATAAAATACCAAAGACAAGGGACCCAGTTCCAGTTGATTGTTTCTTTTGTTGTGTTGATTCCATCGTTTATCGCCTCCTATTGACCCTCTTTACCTTTTTTGGTAAGACGATAAACATAGATTGTGAAAAAAACTAGGTGACGTGCACCCAGTTCGCTTGAAGATTTTACGATTCGCCACTTAATTTCACGAGAATTTTCGCTTGTGATTTGTCTTCTGATAAACGTTCAAAGCCGTCTGTGACAATGGCTTCAAGTTCAATGTGATCGGTGATAACGCCTTTGACGTCAAGGGCACCAGCAGCAATCGAGTCAATCGTACGCTGAAAGACCTCTGGCTCGTAAGCAAGAGAAGACGTAATTTTCACTCCGGATACAGTCAGGTCCATTGGTTTGATTTCTACACCTTTTGTAAAAATCGAAACGATCACAACGGTTCCGCGAGATTTAGCTGTGTGAATCGCTTGGTTTAGCGTAACGCCAACACCTGCTACTTCAAAACTGGCATCAACACCCTCCGGTTCAATCTTTTTAACCTCTTCAACAGGGTCAACATTTCCAGAATTGAATACATGGGTGGCGCCTACTTCGGTTGCTTTTTTTAATCGTTCCTCTGACAAATCAAAGACAATGATTTTGCTTGCTCCAGCAGCTTTTGCAGCAATAATTGTACATAAGCCGATTGGGCCAGCTCCAAAAACTGTGCACGTTTGGCCAAATTTAAAATCTGCTTCTTTTAATGCTTGGACCGTAACCGCCATTGGCTCAACAAGCGCACCTTCTTCAAGGGTCATCCCTTCTGGAACCTTGTGAACCATAGACTCAGGGATGACGCAGTAGTCGGCGAAACCGCCATCGCTTGCCAAACCTGCAAAGGCAAATCCATCGTAAAGGTCGAGGGTAGGTGGCTTTACTCCATGTGTATACAGTGGATTTACAACGACTCTGTCGCCTTTTTTAAAGTCGGAGACGTCGCTGCCAACTTCATCAATAACACCTGCGAACTCATGACCCATTACAATTGGAGCCGTGTCACCAGTTAATGCATCAGGTGCATTCGCTGGAATGACGATAGGCCCGTGTAAGTATTCGTGTAAATCGCTTCCGCAAATACCTGCCCACGCCACTTTAATCTTAACGTCCGTTTTTGTGACTTCTTTTACTTCCCAGTTTTCTTCTACACGTACATCTTTTGCGTTATGCCATACAGCTGCGCGCATGTGAACACTCCTTTTAATTGAAAAATTTCTTTGTTAGGTTGCCCGAAAAGTTGAAGATCATATGTGCTTTTATTGAGATTGGTTAAGTTTTTCTAAAAACCTGTTTGCCGCATGGCTGAGTTGTGCTTGATTACGAGTGACGATTCCGATTTGACGGGGGTTTAGAGGTTCATCTAGCAGAACTTCATGCAAAGCGTGCTCGTCGAGTTCTTGTTGAACAAATTCTTTCGTAACAAACGCCACACCCATTCCAATGCGAGCACATTCAAGTAAGATGTCCATCGCGCCGACTTCAACCTCTGGTGTGACGAGGAGGTCTTGTTTAGCGAAGAGTTCATTTAAATAGTGCCTCGCATGACTCTGTTGCGAAAAGCTCAAAATAGGGTAATGAGCCAAGTCTGCGATGGATTGAGGTTCACGCGCTAATGACTGGTAGCGTTCGCCAACTACAAATGTGCTATGAATCGTAAAGACGCTATGGACGGTATAAGTTTGTTCGTTAATTGGCATGTGGACAAGCGCCAAATCAATGGTCCCTTGATCTAATTTCTCGATTAGTTGTGGAGTTGAGCCATGTTGGAGTTTCAGTTGTATTTCTGGAAACTGTCGTTGGAATGACTGAACGATTGGTAATAAAAGGTGCTTGCACGTTGAATCACTTGCACCGATTGCGACAGACCCTTGCTTTAAATAACGTCTTTCATTTAGATTTGTTTCTGCTTGCTGAATGAGTTGGAAGGCAGGTTCCAGTTGTTGAAACAACAGCTGTCCTTCATTTGTAAGGGATACGCCTTTAGAATGACGTTGAAAAAGCTTGGTTTGAAGTCGATCTTCTAATTGTGCGATGCTTTGACTAATGTTAGGTTGCGTCACAAATAATCGTTTGGCAGCTTTACTGAAATTTTGCTCAATTGCGGTGATATAGAAAAGATAGTAGGCATCCATTTTCATGTTATAAACCTCACTTATGTATGATGGCAATAGAATTTATTTAACTTATAACATAAAGGGAAGTAGAATGGAACAAAGGAGATGATTCCATGAAGAAGGGTCATGTTGATCAACGAGCGAGAAGTCCGTGGACACCTTTAAAAGGGGTTCATAGCGTCACCGTCGCACCCGGAGAGCGTGTGATTGACGGAGAAGTAACGATTCCGGGGAGCAAAAGTTTAACGAATCGAGCATTTATCATGAGTGCGCTGGCAGAAGGGACGTCTACATTAAAAGGATTTTTGCGTAGCGATGATGCGTATTGGTGTATTGATGCACTAAGAAAATTAGGTGTCGCCATTGATGTACATGAAGATGAGGCGAGGGTTCATGGTACAGGCCAAAACTGGAAAAGCGATTCCCTTTATATTGGCGCTGCTGGAACCGTTGCCCGCTTTTTACCGGGAAGTCTGGTAACTGCGGCGCAAGGAGAATGGACGATTGAAGCGAGTGAAAGCATGACGAAGCGTCCGGTTGCGCCTTTAATTGATGCGCTAAGAGCGCTTGGTGGGGAAATTACGCACCTTGAAAAAGAGGGGCACTATCCGCTAAAGATTAAAGGGAAACCGCTTCAAGGCGGAACCGTAGACTTGTCTGGAAAGATTTCAAGTCAATACATTAGTGGCTTGCTGATCGCAGGGCCTTATTTTCAGACGCCGCTACAAATCACGATTACCGACCATATTGTCCAGCATGCGTATGTACGCTTGACCCTCGATTTAATGGAAGCGTTCGGGGCAACGGTTTCGTACGACGATGCTTTACAAACGATGAACGTATCGCCATCTGTGTACAAACCTCAAGCACTCACTCTGGAAGCAGACGCATCTACCGCTTGTTATTTCTTTGGACTAGCGGCATTAAATGAAGGTCGTGTACGCGTAACAAATGTGACTGCTGAAACGAAACAGCCTGATATTGGATTTTTAACGATTTTAGAAAAAATGGGCTGCACCGTTATAAGAGGGGAATCGTACGTTGAAGTGCAGGGGCCGAAGCAGCTAAAAGGTGGCTTCGACGTCTCCATGCGTGAAATGTCCGACCAAACGTTAACCCTTGCTGCGCTTGCGCCGTTTGCGGATGGACCAATTACGATTTCAGAAGTGGAGCACATTCGCTACCACGAATCGAATCGTATAAAAGTCATCGCAGATTCGCTAACAAAATTAGGGATTCAAGTGGAAGAGTACAATGATGGATTAAAAGTATTTCCAGGAACGCCGAAAGCGGCAAAACTGGATACGTACGACGACCATCGTGTGGCCATGTCCCTTGCCTTGATTGGGACAAAAGTTGCGGGCATTGAATTAACCGATCCTGGATGCGTCTCGAAAACTTGCCCGTCATTCTTTGAACTGCTTGCTTCATTTGGTGTTGAAGTCGAAGAAAAAGTATAAAAAGAGGGGAGATCCCCTCTTTTTTTGTTTGTGTTTATTGCCCTCTTTAAAGAAGGAGAACGACATGATACGCTTTATGAAAGAGTTGGGAGGTGCCGGTATGCAAGTGAAGGAAGTACCTAAAAATCGGTTGTTTCATTATGGAATGAACGTATTTAACACAATGTTTGTGGCGAATTTACTTGGACATCTGATCTACGACCACGCAACTGCCGTCGAACGGCTGCCGCATATGGTGTTTGTCTCGACGCTTATTGCCCTTTTTTTTACGTTTGGTGGCGTGAAAGTGAAAGAGGAATAGCTTTTTACAAAGAAGGCTTTGAGACGGTAAAGATCGTGCCTTCTTTTTGGTAACCAAGTGTTTCATAATAGGTATCAACATCCGACATAACGAAAACAACATGCGACGGGTACAGTTTATAAAAACGAGTCATTAGTTTATTACCAACATTATGTCCGCGTGCTTGCTGGTGGACGAGTAAATCACAGATATAGAGATGAAAAGCGCCATCAACAATGGCCCGTGCATAGCCGATAAGCTCGCCCTCTTTATAAGCAACGAGTGTTATTGAGCTTGCTAACGTTTGAATATATTTTTCTTTCCCACCGTTATACAAATACTCGTGCCACTCTTCGCCCTCAGAAGCAATTAAAGCAAAAAGGTCTTGTTCCATCGTTGGTGTGTACGTATGTATATCCATAGTCGATCTCTCCTTATGTAAGAACTCGTCGATAACGACAGCTTTTATACTCATCTTGCTGGTCGTTTCCGTGTGCAGCTTGTTCATATTGGAAGCGAAAGCCTCGCGCTTCATAAAACGGGATGCCTTTATCATTGTTTTTTGCAACAGATACCCACTGTTCAGTCGCACCAAACGAGCGCTGTTGTTCTGTAATCGCTGCTAGAAGTTTTGAGCCAATCCCTTCATTTCGTCGATTCGGTAACAAGTAAAGAACAAATAACTCGGCTTGAACATCATTAAGTAAGCCGCCTCCTGCTGAACCAACGACTTCCTCTCCATCTAACGCAACGACATAGCCACCCCAATGTTTGCTCTGTTCCTGAACTTCTTTCGTAACCCGTGCCTCATTGTAAAATTCTTCGCAAACCCGTTCAATATAGTCATCTGACAAAAGTCCTTGATAGGTGGCCCAGTATCCTTTTTGGCAGACAGAAATAATTCCGTTCACGTGGGTGATGTTAGCTTGTTGGATGGTAATCATTTAATCGTCCTCCTTATGGGAATAGTGTTTGAAAAAAGAAAAGGTTGGATGTTCTTCGTGCTCTCGATAAAGAAAATGCGTATCGATCTGTTGAAAAGAAGCGGGTAACGGGATGCTCGAGACAGAAGGATGATGGCCAACGACAGATTGAGGTAACATGGACACACCCATGTTATTGGCGACACAACCAAGAATGGCGTCGAGGGAACCAAGCTCCATTTTTCTTTGTGGAACAAATTGAAGCGAATCAAAAAAGCGCTCTAGATGCTTTCGATACGCGCATCCGCTGCGGAATGTAATGATATCTTGCGTATCCAGTTGTTGATAGGACGCATCAAGTTGCTTTGCTAAAGCGTTGCTCGTGACGAGCATCATCGTCTCACGAAACAAGGGGACACTGTTTAGCCCACTTCGTTTAATCGGACCAGCAATAAAAGCAGCGTCGATATCATAGCGGAGTACACGATCAATCAACTCATCTGTTGGACCTGTTTTAAGGTGTATCGAGACATGTGGGTAGGTTTCTTTTAATTGAGCAAGCATCGTTGGGAGGTGAACGGCTGCTGTTGTTTCCATCGAACCGATTGTGATTGAACCAGTTGCTTCACCATCTCGTAACCGTGTGTTTGTTTCCTCCCAAAGCCGAAGAATTTGGTTTGTTTGTTCAAGTAATACATGTCCTTTTGTTGTGAGTTGTACCCCTTGGGCTGTTCGATAAAAAAGCGATGTGTCAAAATAAGCTTCTAGTCGTTTGATTTTCATCGTCATATTGGATTGTCCATAATTAAGCTTAGCGGCTGCTTTTGAAATATTTTGTAGGCGCGCCACTTCAGCAAATGCTTGTAAATCATCGAATTTCATTGATTCTCCACCCTTATAAATCTGTTAGTCTGAGTTAACATTCACTCAGGTGTCAAAAAAATAAATAGCTTGCATCAAATAATTGCATTTTTATAAATAGTCCTTTCATAGTACGCTAGAAAGAGAGCGTTTGCAAGGTGGGGATGGGATGGACAATAAGCAGCATCTGCGCTTGATTATTGGTGGGTTCTTAAGTTTGGCTGTTGTGATGGGGATTGGTCGTTTTGCCTACACACCTTTGTTACCGTATATGGAGGAAGCGACAGGTCTTTCTTCGTTCTCATCAGGGCTTCTGGCAACTTGGAATTATATTGGATACTTTTTAGGAGCGCTTTTAGCAGGACGTGGAACGTTCCGCGTAAGATGGTTTTATATTTTCTTATTCGTCAGCGCAATGACTACGTATAGTATGGGCGTGACAGAATCCATGTTGATATGGTCGGCATTGCGTTTGCTTTCAGGCGTTGCTAGCGGTTTTGTGTTTGTTTTTATGTCCGAATGGATCATCCGACGTTTGGCAGAGGATGGCGGCGCAAAAGGTGTCGGTTTGTTATACAGCGGCGTTGGGTTCGGCATTCTTTTTACAGGGATCGTGCTTCCCCTTATATTACCGTTAACTACGTGGCAAATGGGTTGGGTTTTCTTAGGAGTCGTAAGCATTGGTTTAATCGTTGGTATTTATCAATCAACGAAGCACGTAACGCCGACTTCACTTCCGACGCGAACAATAAGCGTTGGAAAAAAACAGCCACTACTATCAATAAACGTATTGCTCATCTCTTATTTCCTTGAAGGGTTTGGCTACATTATTTATGCGACGTTTATCACGAGTGTTCTGGCGACTGTTGCATCTTTTTCGTTTGATGTTGTATGGATTTGGGCAATTGTAGGGATGGGCGCCATGCCATCTTGCTTTTTTTGGGCTTGGTTGGGTCGAGTGCTTAAAAAGGAAACTGCACTAATTCTTGCCTATCTGATTCAAGTTGTGAGTCTCATTCTTCCAACTGGATCGACGAATGCCTTGCTTGTTTTTCTCTCTGCATTCGGATTTGGTGCAACGTTTATGGGAATTACGGTTTTAACAATAGCGCTTGCGAAAGAACAGCAAACTATGAAACCGGTTGTGAGTCAACTGACAGCGGCTTATGCGATTGGTCAACTGTTAGGGCCTGTTGTTGCGGGCATGCTGCTTATGATACATGGCGAAACAGTTGCATTTGTTGTTTCGGCAGGAGCTGTAGCGCTAGCATTGGTGTTCTTGTGTTTATCTTATATGAAAAGGGGTCAGCAACATGCCGTACGTCAATATTAAAGTAACGAAAGAACAGGGTGGTTTAACGAAAGATCAGAAGGCGACGTTAATTAACGGGGTGACAAGATTGCTTCAGGATACGTTGAACAAAAATCCTGCTTCTACCGTTGTCGTAATCGATGAAATTGATATGGATAACTATGGACTCGGTGCAGAACAAATATCTGAACGTCGTAAACGAGGCGAATAACGTAGGAATAAAATCACATGGGGGAAGATACCACGTGATTTTTTTTCGTTCAGAGCGATAGGTGGTGCATTCTTAGTCACCCTCCAGTATTAGGAAAGAATTTTAACAGCGTATGAATAGTCATAAAGTCACAAGTAAGGTAAGATGGATTAAGAATGATTAAAGAAAGAAAGGTGATTATGCTCACATATACACATTTTCAAATGGATTGCCCAACACCCTTCAAACATAAATATACCTTCCAATTTACATTTAATGAGGATCGAACATCGGAAGAAGATATGCATACACAGATGTGTACGCACATACAGCAATACTTGCCCTTAATCATTCAAAACCGCTGTATTTCCGAAGAGTATCGCCAATTTGTATTATTGGATCATGATTTTAATGAAGTTGGTCTATTGAAAGTAAACATCATTAATGACTTTGCAAGCAGAAAAATTGTTTGTCATGTTGATTCTCTTTATGAAAGCATAAAGTAGGAGGTCTAGAATGGAAAAGACGTATTCCGTCTATGCGTTTATGAAATCACGTACATGGGCGTTAACAGAACGTTGGTACGAGAATTTAAATAAAGACCGAGAAGGTGTGTACGGCACAACCGACGAAGATGCTGTGACGCTATTGAAAAACCAAAATCATGATTTTCACCTTTTGTTTTGCGAGTTGTTTAGAGAAGATCAGCCGGACGTAGAAGAGACATTTAAAAGCTGGATTCAAACGATGGCAGAAGATCAAGCGCATTTGAAGACGCCACTGCCAGACATGATTGAAGAGTTTTTAAATGTTAAAGAACAATATATTGAGCTTCTAGAAGAGTATGCGCTCCACCACGCCGAAGCTGTAACGTTAGCGGAATTTAACAGTTGGCACAAACAATTAGCGTTAGCATTAAAACGAATCATGGTGACCTTTACGGAAAATTATTTATCTCATACAGCTGAACAGTTGCGTTCTAGACAAGAGATGATTGCATTGTTAAGTGCGCCGATTATGAAAGTGCGGGAAGGGATTGCTCTTCTGCCATTAGTCGGTGAACTCGATTATGACCGGGCAATGATTATTTTCACTCAGACGTTAGAAAAGTGTTCGGATCTACAAGTGCGAACATTATTAATTGATATATCTGGCGTTTCTGAAATAGACAAGCGTGTCGCAGACCAACTTTACTCGCTTATTAGTGGACTTCGTTTAATAGGCATGCAGGTATTTTTATCTGGCGTGCGGCCAGAGATTGCGCGGACATCCATTAAGTTAGGGGTTCAGTTTAAAGACGTCAAAGTGTATTCTTCCATTGAAAAGGCAATGGTCACGTTAATATAAAGAGAAAGGGATTTCTTGACACGCAAGAAGTCCCTTTTTGTGATCGGAAAAACAAATCGTCAACGATTCAGTTTCCGTATTATCCAGCATGTTGCTGTCGCTTTATAATAAAGGTAAGACAGGAAAGGGAGGAATGGACAATGGCCATTGATTTTCATCATGAACAAAATCGCTTTAGCTATACAAATAGGGAAGTGGATTCGTCATGGCTGGAAGAAATGAACACGATTTTAGAGGCGTATGCACCTCAGCATGTAGTCGATCTTGGTTGTGGCGGTGGCATTTACTCAAGAGTACTCGCTGAAAGGGGTGTTTCGAATGTAACAGGAGTAGACAGTTCAAAAACGATGATTCAAACAGCAGAGGAAGAAGCGAGTTCCAGCAAGGCGGTCACTTATCAAGTGGGATCGGCAACGGAGATGAATTTGAGCAGTAATGCAGCAGATATGGTGTTCGCTCGAGCGCTCATCCATCATTTGAAAGACCTTGCACCTGCTTTTGAAGAAGGGAACCGTGTGCTTAAGCGAGACGGTCTATACCTTATTCAAACGCGTACGCCAGAGGATTGCTTTTTACCCGGAAGCGCTGAGCATCTTCGTGGGTATTTCTTTCATTGTTATCCACACTTAAAAGAAATCGAAACGAGACGGCGTCATCCGGTTAAGGGCATTCACTCAGCGCTTCAAGGGGCAGGGTTTCAAATTGAAAAAACGTGGCATCTTTGGGAGACAAGAGCGGAACATGAAACGAAGCAACAGTTTCTGGACGACATCCGATTGCGCAAAGGGCGAAGCTTGCTTCACGAGCTGTCGGATCAGCAGTTGGAGATACTTGTTGCTTATTTGGATCGGTCCATTCAAGGTGAAAAACGCATTGTCGAAAAAGATCGCTGGACCCTTATTCTCGCAAAAAAACAATATAAATCCCTTACGCAAAGGTAAGGGAAGAGTGGTTAACCGACTATTTCAGTTTTTCCTAGAGGTGAGAAAGTAGGTTCACTATCAGCATTGGCTACGAGGCTTGTTGAGGATACAGCCAAAACAATAATAAATGCAGCAATCAATTTTTTCATACTTGATCAGCTCCTAATCGATTTTGATTTGCTTTTGCTTGATAAGCAATGCGGTAATACTTAAGTGCGGTCGACTCATCGCCTCGTTGATCCGCGAGGTCAACCATTTCTTCAGCAAGTTCACACACTTCAAACAGTAAGCTGTGACTCGTTAATTGCGCTAAAGATTCATCGATTAACGCAACGTCCTTTGCAAGATAAAGTCCGTCTAAAAACAAACAACGGGCTTTATATTCTTTATTGTTGTAGTCCGCTGCTTCTGCTTGTGCTTTCTTAAAAAGGATAAGTGCTTCTTCTTGCTCACCAAGTTTGAATAAAGTATTGGAAAGATCGTACCTTGTTTTCATTCCAATTTGATGGTTCTGGTGTTCTTCATATTCAAGCGCTTGGTAGAAAAAGTGTTTCGCTGCTTCAAAGTCTTTTTGTCTAAATTTACTTAAGCCTAAGGTCCGAAGAATAAGAGCAGATGTCCGTGGAAATGTTGATTCTTTATAAGCTTCTTGTAGAATCGCGTCCCCTGTTTCGAACTCATGCAGCTCGGAACGAATGGCGCCTAACACTTGTCGACAGTTTAAGGCACGTTCGTAATAATTTAAACGGTTAAAAATCGTTGCCGCTTGTTCAAGGTACGAACTGGCAATCAAATATTGGTTAAGACGGTAGTACACAAGGCCAATGTACAAATAAAACTCTGATTCCTCAGCGTCATCATTAACGTGCTCAAGCAACCGCTCTGCTTTTCGGAACAACTTAATCGCTGAACGATAACGCTCCTGTGTGTACTCGTATTGACCGCTAACAAAATAGTACAAGTACTTAAGATAGCGATCAACTTCTGTTTCCACGAAATGAAACGTATCACCTAATTCATGCTTCTTATTAAATTCGTCAACAAACATGTTGTGTCTAAATTCTACAAGTGAATAATAGGCTAAGATCTTATCATTTTTCTCCATATGAACAAGGTACTGACGAGCTTCTTCCTTCAAGAGAACCGCTTGTTCGTACGAAGCCGAAATAATACAGCTGTACCATTCAACGATCTTTGCACCTACTTCTTCAGGCGTTAATGTTTCCTGCACGTTGATTCACCTTCTTGTTCAAGTATATGCTTATTCGTCATTGTAGCAGATATTTCAATGAATTGTATGAAAAATTAATTTTCCCAACTTTTGATGGAGATTTTTTATTTTGGATTGATTGGTGGGGGGGATGAAATCGGGAATTCAGTTTGGACTATAAAGATAGAATACATGGATAAGCAATGCAAATGTTAGGAGGAAGAAAATGCAGCAAACCATTCGTGTTTATACAGAAGAAAAGAAAATAGAGGTCGAGCAACTTCTTTGTGAGTATGGTGAAGAACGTATTTACCTTCGTCGTTTACAGGTGAAGGGAGAGTATCAAACTCAACTTGCGTATGCAGAAGAAGAACTTATCGGTGTCTGTTTTTTGTGGGAGAATGCGTTTCATCCCTATTGCACGTATATGAAAATTGTCATGAAAGTAAATCGTGAAACGTGTTCATTAATAGAGAACTGGATGAAACAAATTCAAGTTCAAGCAAAGGAGAATCCCATCCAAACCATGTTATCGGATAAAGATGAAGCGATGCGAAATCTCTTGAAAAGCCTAGGGTTTCAAGAAATTCGACGGACGTATGTCCCGATCTACTCTGTAAAGGATTTTCAAGCAACAGATGTTTTAGCAAATGATGTTTGTACGCTAAAAGCGATACGGAAAAATTTAGTTGAGGTGAAGCAACTAATAGCTTTTGTGAAAGCCACTTATTCGAGCACGCACCAAGCTAACCCGGTTGCGACATTAAGCGATGAAACGTGGCAATCTCTTATTTATGCTGAAGATTTGGTAATGGAAGCGAGTTATGTGTATCAATCGAAATCTACTCAAGCTATCCTTGCATACTCGTTTTTACATAAAGGAGACGATCCATCTCATTATGAATTCGGCTGGTGTGGAGTGAAGGATGACAGTTGCTTCGAACAGTTGCAACTGCTTATAGATGCGCAAATTAAATGGCTAAACCAACAAGGCGCCAAGCACGTCTCTGGAGAATTTGATACAACAAATAAAGCAGCAATGTCGATATATCACAGGCATACTCCTCCAGCCAACACGCGTTGTTTAGTGACCCTTAGGAAAGAGAGTTAAGGTGAAAATACGTCTTCTATTTTCTCATAAATGAACGTGGTCAGAAGGAAAGAAGCGACGATCAGAAGTGGCAACAGGAGAATATTGACAGAGAACGTGACGCCTCGGCTACTGTTTGCAAATAAATAGTCCATGAGTGGTGAAATCAGCCAAAACATGAGGATAAAGCTACCCACAAATAAAACAAGCTGGATGAACAAACGAGTCACTCTTTTTGTCATTTGAATCAGCCTCTTTCCATACGTTATACCGGTTTCCATACCCATCACACGAATGTAATTAAACGTTTGATTAAATCGACCTTTTCCAATTATGAGGTTTAGCCTAGTTATAAAGTTGGTATATATTGGATAGTTAAACATATTTGAGGATGAAGACGACTGGAGGAGAGTGGAGTGGCGGAAATTCTAGACGTAAAAGATCTATCTAAGCGTTACGATGGAAATGGCTTTGCTTTAAAGCATGTATCTTTTTCAATCCCAGCAGGTTCAATTGTTGGTTTTATTGGCGAAAATGGTGCGGGAAAATCAACGACGATGGGCTCGATTATCGGGACGTTGCAAAAAGATGATGGAGATATCCATATCTTCGGTGATCCCATGGATGCAAAAGATTCGGCGATTAAAGAAGACATTGGTGTTGTGTTCGATGATATGAATTTGCCTTATGACTTAACCATTTATCAACTAGGAAAAGTATTTAAGAAGCTTTATACACGCTGGGAAACCGATACGTTTACTTATTACATTGATCTATTTTCTTTACCTCGTGATAAGAAAGTTGGCACCTTCTCAAGAGGAATGTCGATGAAGATTTCCGTCGCCATCGCGTTATCCCATCAAGCACGCTTACTCATTTTAGATGAAGCTACCGCAGGTCTCGATCCATCAGGACGAGAAGAATTACTGGAAGTGTTGCAAGAGTTCGTGAAGGACGGGCAGCGGGGAATTTTACTATCCAGTCATATTACAAGTGACATCGAGAAGATAGCCGACTCGCTTATTTTTATTAAAAATGGTCAAATTATTTTGAAAGTGGAGAAAGAGGATTTACTGCAGAACTATGCGATTTTTCATTGTACAGATGAGGAATGTGCACAAATTGAAGACGACATGCTCGTCACTTATAAACGACAAAATGAGGGAATGGAAGTACTGGTATCTAATAAAGAAAAAGTTCCAAATCATGTAGAGGAGCAGAAATTTACGATCGATGATATTGCACTACTGCTTATGCGAGGTGAAAAGGGATGAGTGGATTATTGCTAACTAATTATTATATGGTGAGCCGTAGCTTTTGGGGTTATTTAGCATTAAGTGTGTTCCTTTCCGCTTTATTTATTGCATTAGGAAACGATTTTCTTTTATCATTTGCGCTGTTTATCCCCATTATTTTTATGGTCTCACCTGCTTTAGAAGTGCTAAAGCACGAAGCGAAATCAGGCTGGGGCAAATTTGTTTTAACAACGCCTGTTAATCGAGGAAACGTTGTTCAAAGTCATTACCTCCTGTTCTTATTGTTTATGCTTGTTGGAATGGTCGTAGCGACAGTTGTTTTTGTAGTTGGCGATTTTATTAATGGAGGCCTTCTTACCTGGGAAACACTTTATACCTTTCTCGGAGGAATTGCAGTTGCTTTGTTGCTGGCAGTAATTGCGTTTCCACTCACATATTTCCTAGGAACCGAAAAGTCAGATATGGTGCTCATTATGAGTGTCTTTGCTGCATTAGCACTATTTTTCCTTTCGAGCTGGGCATTTGAAGAAGCCTATGCAAGAGGTTGGATGGAGCCGTTTTCTAGCTGGGATTCAGGTCTTGTTTTTAGTGGTGGTATGCTTGCGGTGACGCTTGTCT
Source organism: Shouchella sp. JSM 1781072 (assembly GCF_041949915.1). NCBI lineage: Bacteria > Bacillati > Bacillota > Bacilli > Caryophanales > Bacillaceae > Shouchella > Shouchella sp. JSM 1781072. The sequence goes on along the minus strand of NZ_JBHFQE010000003.1, from coordinate 305,398 downwards.
TATTTGTCATCTCGTTTTTCGTCGCGATGGGTATATATAAGCGCAAAGAATTCTAATATGTGTTTCACACTAACCCACAAGTTTACATGGGAACACCTTTTGACATACTGATAGAGAGGTGCAATGATAGATGTAGACTTTGAGCAGTGAGAAAGGATTTCGCGCATATGAGTAATCAAGGAAACGCCATTACGATGCATCAATTAAAAGAGGCAAAAAAAGAACTCACACGGTTTATGATGAAGTATAAGTTTGCCTTAGACGAAATGACAACAAAAATTGAAATTCTAGAAGAAGAATTTAGTTATGTTCATGACTACAATCCGATTGAAAGCATCTCATCTCGATTAAAAACACCAGAGAGCTTACTGCAGAAGTTGAAACGTAAACAGATCCCGTTGAACATAAACGTCATTGAAAAAAATATAAAAGATATTGCAGGGGTACGAATTAATTGCTCGTTTCAAAAAGATATTTTTGCGATCAAAGAGATGCTAGAGTCACATGATGATTTAAAAGTGATTGATGTAAAAGATTATATTTCAAAACCGAAACCAAACGGCTATCGCAGCATGCACATGATTGTAGAAGTACCTGTCTACTTATCAAATTGTCGCGAGCATATTCCGGTCGAAATTCAAATCCGTACGGTAGCGATGGATTTTTGGGCTAGTTTAGAGCATAAGATCTTTTACAAATTTGAGGCAGCTGTTCCTTCGCAAATGTTAGACGAACTGAAAAAAGTAGCCGATCAATCTGCGGCACTTGATAAGCAAATGGAGGCCCTCCATAATCAATCGTTACGCTTTACAACCAAAAGTGATGAAGGCGATTTGTTTAACGCATTGAGTATTGATCAAGAGCAATTTAAACTACCGAATGAATTGTTGCAATCACTGTCCTCGTTTCAGCAAAACGAGGAGAAGTGATGAGCGCCTCCCTCTTAAACGTGAGGGAGATTTTTTAATTGAAAATATTGTAAAAAAAGGTTTCTTCCTCCTTTAATACGTGTATATATAGAGCAAGAGAGGAGGAAACATATGTCGTTTTTACGAAGTCTTATGTCAGGAGCGTTGACGTTAGGTGTGGTGTTTGTCGTTTTCTTTTTACTTGATCTAGCGGGGTTTAATCCGAATTTACAAGGTAGTGCGGAAAGTGGATCAAACGGATTGTACTTATTTGGCTTATTACCTGAAACGATGTTCACCCAACAATTTGCGCCGTTTGATCATCTTATCTCAAACGCTATCCTTTTTTGGATGATTGTGCTTTTCGTTTTGACGCTAATCATTGAATTGTTTTCGTTTCTTGTACGTCAGGCATCTCCTAGGAGATCAAGAGGGTAAGAGAGGATTTGCGTTAACCTTGTCTACGTTACCTTGTGTTTTTCTATTTTTACTAGCGACGTTCTTTCACTTCTAGCCTTCGCTTTAGGAAAGAACGTTTTTTGGTTTTAGAATGAGAGCGAAGAGAGGTTGAAATGAGTGACGGGCATATCCCTCAGTTTATCCATTTATCAGTTTTATAAGTAGGAGGTAGCGTGTGAAGCCAATCATTTTACTTGTTGGTGTTGATCACTTTGATAAGTCAAATTTGGATGACGTATTGAAAGGAAATGAATTTGACGTTCTTGAAGTAGGTCGACAGCATGAAATCAAGCAATTCGTCAATCAGCTTGCCTCCTTTTCACCAACAAAAATCTGCGTAGAGATTGTAAAAGATAAGCAAGAGCAGCTTACTCGAAACTATCAAGATTATCTTTCTGGAGAGCAAGAATTACGTAAAGGTGAAATCGATCAAATTGGATTTCGGTTGGCAAAACAAATGAATCTTTCAACGATTGAAGCGGTGGACTGGCAAGGTGAGATTCATGCTGATCCTTTCCATTACGGTACAACCTATCAAGTAGATCAATTTCAAGAAATTCTTGATGGTTTTAAAAGATCGGAAGACGAGCTGGGAGCCTATTTATCCAATCTGCCCATTGGCGATTATCTACATAAATTAAATGAGCTTCAGCGGCTAAAAGCGATGCATCGAGGGCACTTACGTCTTACTTCCATCGGTTCAGATGAAGATCCCGTTGGAATCGAGTGGCTTACCCATTATTGGATGTATCGCAACTTACGAATCTATCAACATCTTCTTGATGTGGCTAGAGAAGATGAACGTCTATTAGTTTTATATGGAGCGAGTCATATTTATCCGCTCAAACAGTTATTCGTAGATGGTAACCTCGTGAATGTTCAAATGCTAGAAGATTTAAAAAGGCAGCCAAATTAAGCTGCCTTTTTGACATGTCGCTTTCTCTCTTTAACAATGACGAGTGTTGCGAAAAGACAGGCACTTCCTGCTAGAAAAGTGATGATAGCTAAGGGAAGGGGTGTACCAGATGCAAACAGACTGAGTAGAGAAGATCCAAGCATGCCTCCTCCATATTGGGCAAACCCTAACAGTGCAGAAGCTGAACCTGTACCAGTCTGAACCGCTGCTAGGCCTCCAGAAATGGAGTTGGCAACGATAAAGCCACTTGAAGATACAAACAAAAACAGCAAGAGTGCGAAAGCGAACAGACTGGCATATCCAGTTATTGTGATTATCACTAGTAAACCACCTACGATAGTGGCACAGCTCGCACCTATTAAAAGGAGGCGGTCTCCTCCGTAAGTAGGAATGAGTCTGCGATTAAGCATATTGACCGCCATAATTCCTAATGAATTGACTGCAAATAGAATCCCGTAAACAGTTGGAGATACGTTGTAATAACTAATGTAGGCAAAAGGGGAACCAGCGACAAACGCAAAGATACCAGCATTTAAGGTAGCGCATGCCAACGCATAAGAAAGAAACAGGCGATTTGTGCATAAAAGCCAATAGTGTTTCAGAGTAGATAGAAGGAAGATTTGTTCACGTGAAGATGATGGCAGTGTTTCAGGAATCACTTTTGGCAAAGAGGCCAATGTGGCAAGACCAATGCACGCTAACAAAATAAAAATAATAGGCCACGATGAGATTGATAATAGTTGTGCACCGATAATTGGTCCGAGCATCGGGGCAATAATCATAATTGCAGTGAGTGTAGACAAGACTCGAGCTGCTTCTTCGCGTTGAAAAAGATCCCGTATCATCGCTCGAGCTAGCACAACGCTTGCGCTTGCTCCTAAGGCTTGAACCGTTCGACCAACAATCAAATGCCACACGTCAGTGGAAAAGGCGCATCCTACAGAACCAATGACGAAAAAAACGAGCCCGCCCGCGAGAGGGAGCTTTCGTCCATAGCGATCGCTTAAAGGGCCCCAAAAGAGCTGACCGACTGCAAAACCTAGAAGATAGGTAGAGACGGTAATTTCTAATGCACCTTGCGTCGTGCCAAGAGCAGCACTCATTTCTGGAAGTGCAGGCAAATAAAGATCTGTTGAGATTGAAGCGTACGCTAATAAAAGCGCAAGTGTGTAGAAGAAAGGCTTTGTCATCTGTACTTGATGAGCAGGAGTTGGCTGATTAATGTCGCATCACACCTTTATCATTGGTATGTAAAAGGTATCACCCTTGAGTAACTCCAAGTCAAGAAATAGAATGAATTGAAATAGGATTGACAAATTTCAGTCAAGTGATCATAATAAAGAAAACGTTTACGTAAACGTTTACCTTATAGAAAGAAGGAGTGAAGGTTGAACGTATTTAGAAATCAAAAGTATTGGTTTTCATCAGGTTATATGTTTTTATTTTTTATTACGTGGTCAATTTGGTGGTCATTTTATGCGATATGGTTGAATCATTCGCTTGAATTATCTGGGACTCAGGTAGGGACCATTTATTCGTTTAACTCTGCCGGTGCTTTATTATTTATGCTGTTTTATGGCGTTATTCAAGACAAGCTGGGCGTTAAGAAACATTTGCTTTGGTTTCAGAGCGTGATACTCGTCTTTATTGGGCCGTTTTTAATCTACGTATACGAACCTTTATTAGTCAACCACTTTTACATTGGTGTTGTTCTGGGAGCCGTCTATTTAGGAGCGGGTTTTGTTGCTGGAGCCGGGTTCCTTGAGTCGTATACGGAAAAAATAAGTCGTGCGTTCAATTTTGAGTTTGGTAAAGCGCGAATGTGGGGATCGTTAGGTTATGCTGTGGCGGCGCTTGGCGCAGGAACGCTTATGAGCATAAACCCACACCTAAATTTTTGGTTAGCATCTGCTGCTGGTGTCGCATTTTTTATTTTGAACATGAGGTTTAAGGTCAATGAAGCTGTCGTAAAAGAAGAAAAAGAGGAGAAACAGATTACAAAACATGATTTGCTATCCATTTTTAAAAGTCGAACTTTTCTGTTCTTGTTAGTTTACCTTTTTGGAACAGTTTGTGTGTATACCGTCTATGATCAACAATTATTTCCGGTTTATTTTGTGGAACAATTTAATGATCAATCGGTAGGCAATCAAGTTTATGGATATTTAAATTCCGTTCAAGTTTTTCTGGAAGCGCTATTTTTGTTTCTTGCCCCTTTTATTGTTCATAAAATCGGTGTGAAGCAAGCTTTAATTCTAGCAGGAACAGTCATGGGGTTTCGAATTATTGGTTCTGCAATTGTAACAAGTGGAGTCGGTATTTCTTTCATGAAAATGCTTCATGCTGTGGAGCTACCAATTTTACTCATTGCAGTATTTAAGTACATTTCACTTAACTTTGATGCGAGGCTGTCAGCCACAATCTACTTAATTGGATTTAAAGTGTCGAGTGAGATTGGTGTTATCATTTTTTCAGCCCTTGTGGGTTCGATTTATGATCGGACGAATTACGAAACGACTTTTTATATTCTTGGAAGTATTGTTATGGCGTTCGTTATTTTTGCAGCGTTTACATTGAAGCGTGATACATCTTTACCAATGAAGGGGAATTATTTTAGAGAAGGAAGTAGAAAGGATGAGAGACGAGCATGAGAGACCATCTAAATGAAATTAAGAAGGCGAATGACTACATACAAGAAAAACAAAAAGAGGTGGTAAATCGGGCGTTTGAACCTGTTTATCATTTTACACCACCAGTAGGATGGCTAAACGATCCAAACGGGTTGATTCAACATAACGGAACGTACCATCTTTTTTATCAATTTCATCCGTATTCAAAAGATTGGGGACCAATGCACTGGGGGCATGCGACAAGTGAAAATTTAGTAGATTGGAAGAATGAATCCGTAGCTCTAGCACCTTCTGAGCCTTATGAAGTAGGAGAACGAAAAGAGGGATATGGTTGCTTCTCAGGTAGTGCCGTCGTTTATGAAGACAAGCTTACACTAATTTATACTGGCCATGTTGACTCCAATACGCCGAAAGAAGTACAGTGCATCGCAACATCAAACGATGGCATGATGTTTGTTAAGTCAGAATATAATCCAGTTATCCCAAGTCCTCCTCCATCATTAAGCGCGGATTTCCGTGATCCAAAGGTTTGGTCCTATGAAGATAAGTGGTATATGGTCGTTGGAACTAGTGAAAATGGCCATGGAGGAGCAGCATTGTTTCGTTCTGAGAATCTAACAAACTGGGATTATCTTGGCTTGGCTGCAAAGAGTAATGGTGAGTTTGGCGATATGTGGGAATGTCCTGACTTATTCCCGCTTCATAATAAACATGCGCTCGTTTTCTCTCCTATGAATATGGAAGAGGGAAAAAACCTGATTATGATCGGCGACATGGATTATTCAAGTGGACGATTTACTCATGATCATTTTGAAGAAATGGATGATGGTCTTGACTTTTATGCTGCCCAAACATTTCTGGATGAAAAAGGAAGGCGAATTTTGATTGCATGGATGGATCAGTGGGGTACAGATTTCCCATCAAAACAAGAAGGATGGGCAGGTGCGATGACAATCCCGCGCGTGGTGAGTCTCACAGCGGACAATGCGGTTCGGTTTGAGCCAGTAGAAGAATTACAAGCACTGCGAAGAGAAATGGAACAGGTAAGCGGCTTTACAATGAGTGGTACTTGGAGTCCTGTAACCAAAGGACAAGCGATTGAAATGAACGTGCAGGTTAATGTGAAGAATCAAGAAACCCCTTTTTGTATACATGTGTTGAAATCTGATGATGGAAAAGAATACACAGAAATTATTGTTGATCCAAATAAGAATCAGGTTCGCATGGATATAAATCAATCAGGTGATGTCTCTGGTGTGACAACCACGCAGTTAGCGGAGAGTCATACGTTAACACTTCATCTTTTCATCGATAGGTGCTCGGTTGAATTGTTTATCAACAATGGAGAGAGAGTCATGACAAATCGAGTTTATCCAAAACAAACTAGTGAACGAATAGAGTTCATTTCTACAGAATTGATACAAGTAGATCACTTGAAAATTTGGACATTAGCTAGATAATAAACATGCGCTCCATTCACGTGAATGAGGGCGCATGTTTTGTTAACAAGAATTACGCCAAATAATCGTTGGATTAATGTCAATGTGCATTGCTTTCGAATCAGGGTGTTCAATGCGGTTAAGAAAACACGTTGCTGCTTCAACGCCTAACTGAAAGGCTGGCTGTTCAATTACTGTAATCGTTGGAGAATGGATTCTTGTCCATTCCGTATTATCAAATACAATGAGAGCAAGTTGCTCAGGAATTTGAATTTGGTGGGTGGAGAGGTAGTGAAGCACCCCCGTTGCCAATATGTTGCTTGAAAAAAAGACAGCATCTACATCGCTGTTTAAGAGGTGTTTTGCTAGATTATATCCTTCCTCGTAAGTAGGATCCCGCAAAAAAATGCGATTGGGGGAAAATGGATCATCGAGGGTAGCGCGTTGGAATGCATGCATGCGTTCGCGTGTTGTACTTACAGTATGGGTAGATCCAACAAAACCAATTTTTTTATACCCTCTTTTCTTTAAACCGTTAATAGCTTCTATTGTGACATCGTATGTATTCACTCTGACAAAGTCGTTCGTATATCCTTCTGGTACACGATCAATTAATACGCAAGGATGATCATCTTTTAGATAGGGCTTTAATTGATCAAGGGCTTCACAAGTTGAAGCTAGAATAATGCCATCTGTGACGTGCGTATCAAGTAACTGAAGTTGTTCCACTTCGTTTTTGACGTTTTCTTTTGAGTTGCTCATAATGACATGAAACCCTTTAGGACGTAACGTTTCTTCAATGCCTTCAGCAATTGTCATGAAAAAAGAACGAGATGTGTCTCCTGGATGGACAGGGATAATGAGCCCTACTCGACTCGTCTTTGTGCTACGTAAGCTTCGAGCAGCGTGATTTGGTCGGTATTTTAATTCGTTCATTGCATAAAGAACTTTATTTGTTGTCTTTTCCGATACGTAGCGCGTCTTATTAATTACGTGAGACACAGTAGCGATGGACACCCCTGCAAGAGCTGCTACGTCATGAATATTCTTTGTTGTCATACATTTAACCACCTTTAAATAAAGGTTCTCACTCTTAGTATACATTACGCTACAAGGTTGTTCACGCTTTCTTTTCGTGTGAGCCAACGTTTATGGATCTTTTTTCCAGGGTAAGTGTGAAGAAAAAGGACTGAATCCCTTATGACCTATAAAGCTGTTGAACTTTCGCCTTCCGGGCTGACGAAGAAAAAGAAACAAAGCCAGCTAGAAATGACGCTCAACGAGTACGAAAAAGACGGTTGGAAGCTTGATCAGTTAACGGCCAAGACATTCTTTGGCATGACGAGTTCCTATTTAGCGATCTTCATTCGTACCCATTAAAACGAAATGACGAATGGTTGTTTTGTTGGGTCAAGGCAATATTCAATTCGTTCTCGGAAGTTGGTGTATGTCACCATTTCAAACGCTTTTTCAATAGAGAAGAAGCCAATTTCCAAGCTTTCTGGGGTTGTGGTCATTTCACCACCAACAATGTTCGCTAAATAGAGGGTGTTGCAAATTGATGCACGCGTGTTCTGAAAGATTCCACAAAATTTAGTGATTTCCACGTCTAACCCGGTTTCTTCTTTTGTCTCGCGAATGGCGGCATCGGTTAAAGATTCTCCTTCTTCCACCTGTCCGCCTGGAAATTCCCAGCCTCGTTTAGGCCCTTTAATTAGAAGGATGTCGTTTTTTTCATTTAGGATGATGGTTGCGGCGGAAATAATATGTTTAGGTATGTGATTTGGCATGGTTTGCTCCTTTTATTATAAAAATCGGAGGGATTTTGCTTATGGTTAAAGCACTTGTTGGTTCAGGACTTATGATTGCTGCTGCGATTTTATTTGTTGGGCACTATCTAATCGCGGCGGTGTTAGCAGGTGGCTATGGTAATGAAGTGCCGGCAGCTTACGAATTTGGAACAATTCTTAGCGGAGAGACAGTTTATTCTTCTGCCATTTTCAATACCTCAGTCATTGTAGGTATCGTTGGTATTCTCTTTTCCATCTGGGGCATTATTGAACAAAGGAGAGTATAGCACTCTCCTTTTTAGTTTGAAACAACTTTTTCAAGCGGTTGCAGTTCATGAAGCCGTACACCAGCGTGACGATAGCGGAGTAAGAGAAAGGCTGGAACGATCAACATGAGGCTACCAAATCCTAGAGCGACTAGGGAATTCAATTCCGTTAATAATCCGGATAAAACAGTTGCAAGCATGGAGACAACCCCTCCCATTACATAGGTTGTGCTTCGTACTCGTGCAAGCAATGAATCTGGGGTAATACCTTGATGCACAGCAACTTGAACGACAAATCCCATGGAAAGGGCGCCATCAAACAGAATCATACCAAAGCACATGAGCCAAAGTGAGCTAGTGAGCAGTAGCATAACGCCGAGAGCTGAAAGTACCAACAATACGACTAATAAATAGAGCCAGTTGGTTTGTTTAAATTGGTTCATAATTAATACGCCGATGATATTTCCCAGACCTGCGCTTGATAACAGCAACCCAATAGCTTGTTCGGAAAACTCGAGCGTGTTAGAAGCATGGAAGATTAACGTTAGCGTAATAAAAACGGTTGAAAACCCTAATGTTGTGAGTGCCAATATGGATGCTCGCTGTGCCGAATTTCCGAATAAAAAGATCAAGCCTTCAACAGATTCGGTTGCAAACATGCGAAGACGTGCTTTGACAGGCTCTTTTTTTCTAAATGCAGGTTTCGCATAATCATAGCGTATAGAGATTAAAAATACCGAGGCTGTTAAAAGAATCCCTCCACAGATTGCTAGTGTCGCGCTTGCACCATAGGTCGCTAAAAGATAGCCTCCTAAAGCAGGACCTAGTAACGTAACAATGGCATCGGCCGTTTCAAGTAAGGTGTGTGCACGTAATAATCGCTGCCGACCAACGATTTTAGGAACCATTATATGAAAGGCAGTTGAATGAAACAGGCTGACAATGCCTAATGCACATAATAAAAAGCTGATGACGATCGCATTTGTTTGGTCTAAACTTACAGCATACGCAAGCCCAAACATAAACAAACCTGTTAAGATTGAACCGCAAGAAGAGACAATGACTGGGTTTCGTCGTTCCACCCATGTTCCAATTGGAATGGAAAACAAGATTGTGCCCACTTGTTGAGATAATAAGACTAGTGCTGTCACAAGTGGTGATTGTGTTAAAGCTAGCGTAACAAGGGGAAGGGCCAGTTCTTTAAAGCGATCATGAAAAATGCGCAAGAAAGTATGGATCCACATCTTTGAAAAATCAATATTGATAAAAAAACGACTCACGTTCATTCAGCTCACATTCTCGTTTTGATTTATACCACCTTCCTTTTTTTAATCTAGTTTTCAATTAATCCTCGCTTACGATGAACATCATGCATCATCCTTTCGTCATAGAGTACTTCGCTTTTTTTACGAAATATCCTTTCAACGTAAGGGAGTGAAACCATGCAAAAACCCGTTTGTCCAATGTGTAACGCTGAATTGAGTGGCTTCGCTTGGCTACAAACGAAGGCATTTCGTATCACATGCCCTCATTGTAAGAAACAAATCTCATTAACGAGACGTTCGAAACAACGCTTTGTCAGTGGGGCCATAGGAGCTTTATTGTTTACCTTCTTGCTAGTCGTTATGAGCTCAACGGTTTGGCACTATAGCGTTAGCGCCATTTTTCTTGCTGTGAGCATGATGTTTTATTTTCAATGGGCGCTCGAATTGAGCAGGTTTTGCCGCAATGAAAAAATGATACGATGATTTAAAAAGCTAGTGGAGGTATGCAACGTGGATCGAGCAAGCAGAACCGTCACATAGATTTTTTTCGAAACGACTCTCATCTTGGGTTCGTATAGAGGGGGGGACAATCATGAAACAGTATTTACTATTTATTGCTGTGTTTATCGGACTACTTTATTTATTACAAATTCTTTCCGGATACGTGTTGACCATACTTTATGTGCAAGGCTGGATTACTATTGGTGAAACAGGCACGGCGCATTATCCGATTGCTGGATACATAACTGCTGTTGTAGCTGCAACAATGGCTTACGGTGTATCGTTAGCCGTATTCAAAAAGAAAAAGACTACGGGTTAACGACGGAAAAAAGAGCAGGACAGTTGTCCTGCTCCTATTTACGTTTCTTGTGGTTCGCCTACTTTTTTTAGCAATTCATGGAGTTGTTTTAACTCTTCGCCATCTAATCGATCGAAATAGGCGGCTTGGTGTTGTTCCTGTTGCGGGACAATTTCGTTATATAGGTCTTGTCCTTTTGGCGCTAGCGAAAGGTATTTGGACTTTTTTTCTTTTTCCCGTAAAATCCAGCCGTTTTCTTCCATTTTCGTAAGCAACTTTGTTATGTTTCCTTTCGTGACAAGCAGGGTATTGGCTAAATCAAGTTGTGATAATCGTTTATGCGTGCCAACTTGGACGAGTACGTCGAACTGTGCAACTGTAAGGCCCCACTTTTTTAAAAAAGTGTTTGAACGTTTTAGACTTTGATGGTACGTTCGTGACAACCGAAACCAGACGAGGAGTGCGAGCACTTCTTCTTTTGTTTTATCATTTTGTTTCATGATGAGCTTCCTTGAACGGTTTTCCACCAGTTTGTTGCTTCCTCGATGTCAGCAGTTGTAAGGGCGTGACCATAATCGGTTAAGGCGAGCTTGGTTTGCGCACCATAAGATTGTAGTTGTGCTTCAAGTGCGAAGGCATCTCCAGGTGAAACGAGTGTATCTGTTGCACCAGCGGAAATGAAAATCGTTTTACCATCTAGGTCAATGTCACGTACATCACGAAACAGGTGACTTGGATGGAACAACACGGCGCTTGTATAGGCTTCTGGATACCGTCGCATTAAATTTGTGGCAACATTCGCTCCATTGGAGTATCCAATCAAATGAAGGCGCGCATCCATCGAGCCGTTCTTTTTTAGAAGATCTTTAATGGTATTGTGAATGTCTTCCGTACGAGCGTTGATATCATCATAATCAAACGCTCCGTTCGTTGGACGAGAAAAATAACGAAAGCCTTTTTCATCCTGGACGTCTCCTCGTAAGCCGATGACGGAGAAAGAGACATCTAAATCACCTGCGATTTCAAGTAAATCGGATTCTCTTCCAGCACTTCCGTGAAGCAAAATGAATGTATCTGTTGTCGTTTGACTACGATGATAGAAATAACGCATGAAAAACCCTCCCTTAAAATTGACTCTTATTCAGTTTACCTGTAAACTATAAATAAATCAAGATTAGAAAAAGGAGTGACACCGATGAAACTTAAAGGCCATCACCATGTATCTTCTCTAACGGCAAATGCAGAACGTAATTTAGCTTTCTACAGAAACATTCTCGGTATGCGATTAGTAAAAAAAACAGTGAATCAAGATAACACGTCAAATTATCATTTGTTTTACGCAGATTCGAAAGGTTCTCCAGGCACCGAGGTTACATTTTTTGAAATTCCATTACTCGCTCAAAAGCGGGAGGGAACAAACCGTATTTATGAAATTGGGTTGCTCGTTCCATCTAATGAAGCGCTTCAATTCTGGTCTGAGCGGTTCAATAAGTTTCAAGTTGAGCACGAAGAGATTCACGAGCGAAATGGTGTGCTTGTTTTACCATTCCAAGATCCTGACGGTCATCGAATGAGCCTTGTTGTAGATCAGGACGCATCGCCTGTTCTTGAAAACGGGACAGACGAAGTGTCTGGAGAACATGCGATTATCGGCCTTGGCCCAGCGACTTTACAAGTTCGTTATGCGGAACCAACAATTCAAGTATTGACTGATGTGCTAGGTTTTACTAAAACAGGGCAATATACCAATGGAGATTATACAGTCCATGTTTTTGCACTAGATGAAAACGGACTCTCAAGTGAAATTCATGTAGAAGAAAACAAAGATCTTCCTAAAGCGCGGGAAGGTAGAGGCAGTGTGCATCATATTGCGTTCCGTGTTGAGACGGAAGAAGAGCTTCGTCAGTGGGTCGATCATATTGAAAAAGAAGGCTTTACCACGTCTGGCTTTGTGGATCGGTACTATTTTAAATCACTTTATTTTAGAGAGCCAAATGGTATCTTGTATGAGTTAGCAACAGATGGACCAGGCTTTGATATCGACGAAAAGCTAGAAGATTTAGGCAAGGAGCTGTCGTTGCCGCCATTTCTTGAGCCAAAGCGTAAAGAAATTGAAGCAAAATTAAAGCCATTACGTACGTAATAGAGGTGAAACCAATCTTCATGAGTGATGAATCATCATTCATGAAGATTTTTTGTTTAGACATCACCTAAATAGATACTTTTTAAGCGTGTTTCTTTTACTGCGCCATGAACGACTTCGACGCGATGGGCATGTGCATTCTTGCGAGACTTGATGATTGCGGCTAATGATCCATTTTTATAGTGGAGACCGACGCCATCATCTGCGGCAATGCCGGCTTGAATTCTCGTTTCGCTAATCAATCGCTGAAACGTTGGTCGCCGCTCGTGCTCCCCATCGTAATGAGGCGCGTGACTTCCTGATAAAAGTCCTAATCCGCTAATGGGTTCCAATCCAGCTCCATAAGAATCAGTTATTCCTTCTTCAAACCAACAAATGGAGCCAGCGCTTAATCCAGTAAGGATCGTGCCCTGTTCATAGGCTTCTTCAAGAATCTTGTCCAGTCCCCAATGCTTCCAAAGCAAAAGCATATTCACCGTGTTCCCTCCACCAACGTATACAACATCTTTTTCGAGAATGAATGATCGTAAATCTCGGGTAGGAGGTTTGAATAAGGATAAATGACTGCTCGTGCATGGTTTTGATTCAAAAGCGTTGTAAAAACGTTCAATATAACCAGCTGAATCGCCACTTGCTGTTGGCAGGAAACAGATTTTGGGATTTGGTGTATCTGCTTGCTGCAAGATGTAGTCGTCAAGGAACGGATGTTCAGGTTCCATTGAGAACCCGCCGCCCCCTAATGCGATAATTTGTTTCATTGAGTAAGCCTCCTAAGCGTATTGGGAAACCAAGTCCAAAGTAGTGTTTCATGCAAAAATTAGGATCATAATCAGTTATTATCTCATTAAGGAATACAGGTCATTACATTGTCGTGTGCGATGATGGAAAGGGGTGGGGCGTTGTCTTCCTATGAAGCATTAAATCTTATAATTGCAGTTGGTGCGACTGTCTCCTCGTTTGTGATTTCGCTACTCATGCTCGTCATCTCGATTGTGCTGTTGAAAAAAGGGAAATAAATAAAGCGATTTGACACGACCTCGACCTGTAGCCCTCGTTCTCATAAGAATGAGGGTTTTTGCTTATTTTAAAAGGAATGGTAGATCACCGTCAATGAATTGTAAAAACATTCTCGATTTATTCAATTGTCGCATATAATAAGAGAAAGGAGCTGAATCAAATGATTGAAGCAAAAGGAAGCTATAATACTGCAAAAATCTTCACAAATACCATTGATCCATCTGCAATGGATCAAATCGTGGAGTTATGTAATCAATCGTTTGTTGAAGGTTCAACCATTCGAATCATGCCTGATACCCATGCAGGAGCGGGGTGTACAATTGGCACGACGATGACGATCACAGATAAAATTGTCCCAAACCTTGTCGGTGTGGATATCGGATGTGGGCTAGAAGTTGCGATTCTACATAAACCAGAAAAAGGCGTAAACTTTGATCAGTTGGATGAGGTCATTCGCAAGCATATCCCTCATGGCTTTCAAATTAGGGCACAGAACAAACGCCATCAATATGCAAAAGAAGTGGATTTTGCATCGATTCGCGCGCCCTTTAAGCTAGATCGTGCGTTGAGCAGCATTGGGACCCTTGGTGGAGGCAATCATTTTGTCGAGTTAAATGAGTACGGTGATAAAATCGCCCTTGTCATTCATTCAGGATCAAGAAATTTGGGTAAGCAAATTGCGGAGCACTATCAAAATCGGGCGTATGATGAGCTAATGGCGTATAAACAAGAAAGAGACGCACTGATTGCTGAATTGAAAAAGGAAAACCGAAATCATGAAATTGAAGAAGCCCTTTCTAGCTATAAGCATCCGGGGATAAAAAAAGAATTAGCATTCCTTGAAGGTGAGGGATTTGCTGACTATATGAACGATATGGGGATTGCTCAACATTATGCGTTGCTAAACAGGAAAGCAATGGTAAATGAGATTGTGGAAAAGTTGGGTTGGAAAATCTCAGATTCTTTTACAACGATTCATAATTACATTGATCTACACAATAAGATCTTACGAAAAGGGGCCATTTCAGCGAAAAAAGCAGAGCGTGTCATCATCCCCATTAATATGCGAGATGGTAGCATTCTTGCGACAGGAAAAGGGAACCCGGATTGGAACTACTCTGGTCCTCACGGAGCAGGTCGATTGATGAGTCGAAGAAAAGCAAAAAAACTGTTCAATTTAAATGAGTTTCAAGAAACGATGAGGGGGATATGGACGACGTCTTTATCAGAAGAAACCATTGATGAAGCGCCGATGGTCTACAAACCAATGAAAGAAATTCTTGAGCAAATTGATGCGACAGTTGAAGTGAATCAGATTATGAAGCCACTTTATAATTTTAAAGCAAAATAGAAAAAGACCTTTTGGTTGATCCGAAAGGTCTTTCTGAATTATAAAAACAGTTGAATGCCGTGTATCGCAAAGTATACCCCAAATGCGACAAGGGATAGACCTGACAAAAGCGCAATAAGCTTTAAGGTTGCTGGTGTGAGGAAGCGTCTCCCTCCACTTGTTATTAAAGCAACAAAGAGATCCCAAATGGTTAAACCGATGAAAATCATCAGTGTATAAACGAGCAACTGTTGATTGGTCGCAGTCTCGGCTGTTTTCACCATAATCGATCCATAAATTCCAAGCCAAAACATCATCGACATGGGGTTCGATACTGAGAGTAGAAGGCCGTTAAAAAAACAGTGAATGAGGCTATCTTTATTGCGATTTTCAATAATGGAAAATCGATTTGATCGCATCATCCCTTCAATTCCGGAATAAAGCAACACAAATGCACCAAAGAGCCAGAGGAATGATTGGATAAATGGCGTTTCTATAAAGTGATGAAGTCCTAGATATACGCAAGACATGAAAATGCCATCAGCCATTAGACTTCCGAAGCCGACCATCCATGAATGAGCGAATCCATTTTGAATTCCTTTTTCAATTCTCGCGGCGTTGACTGGACCGATCGGCGCACCTAAACTTAAACCGAGAATTAGAAAGCTAACCATGACACTCACGACCATTTATACTCACCTCCTTGTCCACTATATGAAGCGGGCTGGACAATCATGAGTAAATTATTCAGTTTTGCGTTCCGATTTTAGATAGGCTAGAATAGAACAATCTCATTTATAGGAGTGAAAAAATGGAATCAATTAGTGGAAAAGTCGCGTTAATTACAGGAGCGGGTCGAGGAATTGGACGCGCTACCGCTATCGCGTTTGCGAAAGAAGGCATGCACGTTGGTCTTGTTGGTCGTACCCTTGAAAACTTGCAAAATGTAGCAGAAGAGTTAAAAGCGTACGATGTCAACGTTGCCATTGCCGCAGCAAGCATTGAGGACTTGGAATCTATTACAAGCGCCGTTGAAAGCATTCGCACCGAATTAGGACCGATTGATGTATTAATCAACAATGCGGGTATTTCAAAATTTGGTGGTTTCATGGATTTAACACCAGACGAGTGGACAAACATTATTGATGTCAACGTAAAAGGTGTTTATTATACGACTCGCGCAGTATTGCCAGAAATGGTCGAGCGCCAAACAGGAGACATCATTAACATTGCTTCAACCGCCGGTCAAAAAGGCGCACCAGCTACTAGCGCCTACACGGCTTCAAAAGCTGCTTTGATCGGGATGACTGAATCGCTTATGATGGAAGTGCGCAAGCAGAATGTACGTGTTACGGCTCTTACGCCAAGTACAGTGGCAACCGATATGGCGAAAGACTTAAATCTAACAGACGGAAATCCTGAAAAAGTGATGCAACCAGAAGACATGGCCGATCTCATGGTCGCCCAGTTAAAGCTGCATCCACGTGTTGTTCTTAAACATGCTGGCTTATGGTCAAACAACCCATAATAAAAAAATCACGGCTCAACTAGAGTCGTGACTTTTTTTGCTAAAGACGTTTCTGTAAAATCTACTCCGTAAACGGTTTAGAGTATTGAACAACTCCTGTTACTTGATCGAGCGCATGAGGGGTTAATTCAAGTGCCATAAATGCTTCATCTGGAACATCAAAGGGTGCTTTAATATTAAACGTACTCGCTCTTTTGAATCCGAACTTAGGATAGTAGGCATCGTGGCCAAGGACGATCACAGATTCGTAACCAAGATCTTTGGCTTGTTGTAGGGCAGTGTGAATTAATTGACTGCCTATGCCTTTATTTTGATAAGAAGGTATAACGGACACAGGAGCGAGCGCTAAAGAATCAACGGCACTTTCTCCATTCACAATCGTAATGTGTGAAAGCAGGATGTGCCCAACAATCTCTTCATCCTCATGGACTGCCACCAGTGAAAGTTGAGGAATAAACGCATCCGATTTGCGGATTTTCCCTACTAGTAAGTGCTCCTGATGATCACTCTGTTCTTCGTTTTTAAAAGCCTCTTCAATCACTGTTTCCGTTATAGGGTAGTCTAATTCGGTTTCTTGTCTAATCGTAATCGTCATCCATGATTCTCCTTTTTACTAAACAAATGCTCTGTTTACATCGTACCCTTTATTTTAAGCGTTCATGTCGGAATATCTAGGATAATTTTTCATGAGCGCATTTATGTTTTATGAAAGTATTGAAGTTGGAGATGCTATGTCTAATTAAATGAAAAAGAGGGCATCTAAATGTTGAAACCATTCTTACAGTCCGTTTTTCTTGTTGTCTTTATCCTCTCTGCTCCGGAAATGGTGCATGCAGAGGCGAGTACTCAAAGGGATCAAGAGCAAATCATTGAATCGTTATTATTTGTGTATATCTCAAATGAATTAAAAATGCGATTTAATCAACCTATGGAATTTCGTTGCGTAAGCAGTCATTCGTTTAAACAAACAATTGAAGGAGAACGGTTTCTTGTAGACATAGTGGCCTATAATCAAAAGCATGCTTTCAACGTGAAAATGATGTTTACTAATGAAGGAACGGCTTATGGGGACTGGGAAATAACGAAATTTCAAAAGACAGCATTAGATCGTTCCCATTTTTCTTGTACGTAAACCCACTGTCAACATTGTGCGGTGCGTTTAGTTTCTTTTGTACTTTGAAGAGTTTTATAAATGAACACCTTTATCCGTTCTAGCATATACTCCATAACATCGCACATTTTTAATGGAGGGGTTGTTCGATGTGACAGTACGTGTGTATCTCGCATCTGGTTTCTTCAATGATCAGCAGCTTCAAAAGGTAGAAAAGACGGAAGGAATTCTTCGTGCTAAAGGGTTGCTTGTGTTTAGTCCGCGTGAGCATCAAAATGAATCCTTGCCTTTTGGTTCGCGGGAGTGGAGAGCTGAAACGTTTAGGGACGATCGTGCGGCGATTCTACAATCAGATGTGGTTGTTGCTATTTATGATGAGCAAGATGCAGGTACGATGTGGGAAATAGGGTTTGCGTATGCGAACCAAAAACCAATTGTGATCCTTCATATCAATGAAGAGCCCGTCAATATTATGATTACGGAAAGTTTACATGCTTACGTTGATTCATTTAGGCAATTGGATGAATATTCGTTTTATCGTTTACGAAAGATTCCTTATGAAGGAGACGTGACGTAAGGCGCTATAAAGACGTAAAAGAACCTTTATGAATGAACCAATGTCATTTATAAGGGTTCTTTTTTGTATGAAAGGATAAAGCATTACTTTTTAAAGCCTGCCGCAAACGCAGGATCATATAACGTCATCGTGGTAAGGATTTGCGCCATTTCTTTAGGCGTTTTTATTGCATGAATGTGAAACTACATCAAAGCTAAAGCAATTCTTTAAAATTATTTACCAAAATAGATTGCCTTTCACTATAATAAAAGGAATTAGAACGTTTAAAAAGCTAGGGTGAATGTGTGATGAAATCAATTTGGTCAGAAGACAATGGTGGAACAGTGCTACCTCGTGTTACAGAAAAGATGATTGTGGAGGCTGAGAAACACTTTGGTGTGGCATTACCAAGTGCATATATAGAGCAAGTAAACATTCAAAATGGTGGCTGGATAACAGCAAATGCGGTGCCAAGCCCCTCAAAAGAAATTCAAGAAACGTTCCTTGAAATTGACGAGATCTTTGGAATTGGTGAGGATGGTGGCATTCTGGATTCCGACAAGCTTATCAACGAATGGGAATTACCGAGAGGCATTGTTTTATTTGGTGGAACGGGTCATACATGGTTTGGATTTGATTATCGGCAGACTAAGGTGGAGCCTCCGGTCGTGTATGTTGAAACATACGTGGAAACGGTGGAATATCGGCTTGCTGACAACTTTCAAGCATTCCTTTCCATGTTATACGTTGATGGTGGAGAAGA
This sequence comes from Shouchella sp. JSM 1781072, assembly GCF_041949915.1. NCBI lineage: Bacteria > Bacillati > Bacillota > Bacilli > Caryophanales > Bacillaceae > Shouchella > Shouchella sp. JSM 1781072. Next base: position 286,478 of record NZ_JBHFQE010000003.1, on the reverse strand, counting down.
ATAACATAAGGGATAGGCTCCTATAAATTAAACTGAAGAGAGGCGGAGTGTATTTGAAAAAAGAACACTTACTATTCGGCTATGTGTTTTTAGGGTTAGGGGTTTTACTATTTGGATTGATGCATCTTGCTATTGCTGTGTATTCACCTGTATTTGTGAATTGGGAATCTGTTACCCACAGTAAATTTGCCGCAATCTTATCTGAAATTAACGGCTGGTTTCCTTACATTATGAGTATTGTTTTTATGATTATTGGATTCATTGTTACACTCTATTACGTCTTCACACAATGGATAAAAATATAGAAAAGAAGCCAAGAGGAGACGTTCTCTTGGCTATCTTTCTAGTTAAACCGTTCTTTAGCTTCTTCTAAGCTGTCCTTGCCCGTTTTGTTTTTAACTGGTAAGAATTCGTTTGCTCGGTCTACTTGAAAAATGGACATCTTTGAGGCATAAGGGAAGACGTCAAAATAAAATTTTTCGAGTTTATAGCCGTTTGGTTCTGCAGGGTGCACCGCAACTCCTTGTTCATCAATTGTTGCAATCTTTTTATGTGCAAAATGATATGGAAGTACACGGTTCGCTGTTTGTTCGAGAAAGTCTACTTTAAAAAGGTGGATGCCGATATTGGCATCTTGAAGTTCAGGCTGCTGGCGTTGCTCTTCAGTCAGCTCTGAATATTCAATAACAGAAGGCTTACCATTTCGTTGACCCAGAACGCCCACTTTTTCACCTGGCTCTGCTTTTTTCACAGATTTACTTGAAATGTCCGCTCCTTGTTGATCGGCATAGCCAATAAAGAGGGGATCAGCCACTTGAACAAGGGCATTGTCAATGTTATTGAAAAAGATCCATTTGATGTTCGTGCTCTGGAGCTTTGCTAGAATACCAGCTTTTTGCATCGATGCAAAGACGCCGCCGTTGCCATTTGGAGCTTGAAAGACAGTCGCTTTATCTGCGAGCATCACCTTGCCATCAGGTGTAAGAGCGGGGCTAACTTCCTGTTGGAAAAAGGTGACTTGATCACGGTTGAGACCGAAGTACTGATTGTCATGAAAAAAAGCTTTTGTCGCATCATCATTAATGGGACTTGTCATGATGTACCAAGACAGGGTCGTGTTCATTTCATGTTGTAACGCTTGAATGCGCTTAGCTTGCAATGCAAATAAGGAAGTTTCAGGGGATCCGTCCATATTGACAGTTCCTTTTGGACCGTCGTGTCCTAACCGCGTTCCTTGGCCGCCTGCAAGCAGGACGATTGCGACCTTTCCGTCTGCGATTAAGGAACAACCGTGTTCGCGCATTTTTGTTAATTCTTCTGGCGAAAACATCTCAGTCGTATGGCTCGGCAATGCGGTAATGCGCGCATTCTCTTCATCCTTTTGATTCGCTGTTTCTAACTGGTCAAAATCAATTTGTTCAATTTGGTTAAGCAAATCGCGTTGTTCTTCTTCATTTAATTGCTCATAAAAATGGAGTAATTGTTCTTGTTTATTGGTTTCTAGCTTTTGTTTAATGGTTTCATAGGTCGCCATTGTTGGACCTCCTCTTATCAAATCATCCTTTCTTATCCTAGCATATTCATGCGCATCTCTCACCTTCCATACGCTTTCCATTGAAGCCAGCTCGTTTGATAAGCCGAAAAATCTTCAGGGTGATGACGCATAGACGTGGCCATTCGTAGATAGAGACATATGAGAACAAAAGGATCTAAATAGTCATCGACTGCCGACCCGTCTAATGTACGTGCAGCATGGAGAATGGTCGATCGTGATAGATCAAGTGGATACGAGCAAAATGCGTAAAGCAGATCGAATAAAGGTGGACCGTAAACAGGATCTGGGTCAATAACACCTGTTAGATCGTCCTCTCTAGTCATGACGTTATGGATCCCGCAATCTCCATGTAGCAAAAATGGTTTCGTTAACGGCATTCGTTCCGTTACTCTTTGAATGGCTTCCGTCACGAGCAGATGGTCGTCTTTTGCTAAAAAAGGCGCGAGGATTGGTTTGGTTTCCGCCACTTCCTGTTGTAGAAACTGGGACCAAGATTCGACAGGTGCTCCTGCCCAGCCCCAACCGCTCTCTACAGCTTTGTATCTAGAAAAAAGCTCTTCCACAAGAGTAGTGAGGAAACGTGCCTTGCTGATCGTTCTGTTGTTACAACTTCCTTTTAGATAAGGATAGATCGCAAAGTCAAATGAAGGCTCGACATAAATAGGCGTAGGGAGGATGTCTAATCCTTCATACATTTGAAAAAAACGTGCTTCCGCTTTTATTTGGTCAGGGAAATGTTTTTTTAAAACGAATGTTTCTTTTGCGTCAATGTCTAATTGGTAGACTTCACTAACTGTTCCCCCACTTAGTTTTTGAATAGTCATTTCCTCATTAGGGAGAATGCTTAGCTGTTGTAAGGCGTGTACGTAATCTGCGATGTTCATATTTCGACTCCTTTAAAAATCCCTCTGACTTTTGCCAGAGGGGACGTTTAGCTCACTTGGCCTTGCTGGAGTTTATACAGATGTGCATAGTGTCCGTTTTTTCTCAACAGGTCGTTGTGAGTTCCTTGCTCTAGGATGATTCCCTTATCAAGAACGATAATATGGCTCGCGTCTTGAATCGTTGAAAGCCGGTGAGCGATCATAAATGTGGTCCGGTTTTGTTTGAGCGTTTGCAACCCGGTTTGAATGATTCGTTCTGTTTCTGTATCAACGCTCGATGTTGCTTCATCAAGAACGAGAATGGCTGGATTGGCAAGTAGAGCGCGGGCAAATGAAATCAGTTGGCGTTGTCCGCTGGAAAGGGTACTTCCTTTTTCTGTGACGATTTCATCTAGTCCATTTTTGAATAGATGGCTGCCACCAACGAGGCGAATCGCTTCTTCAATTTCTTGTTTTGAGGCGTCAGGTTTGCCATACGCGATATTAGACGCGATCGTCCCTGAGAACAAGTGCGGCTCTTGCAACACAATCCCCATATGAGCGCGCAATGCTTGCGGGCTATAGTTTTTTGTATTCACACCATCAATTGTAATACGGCCATTTGTTGGATCATAAAAGCGGAACAATAGATTCATTATGGAGCTTTTTCCTGATCCAGTGTGTCCAACTAAAGCAATGGTTTCACCTGGTTTGGCTTGAAAGGAAATGTTCTGTAAAACAGGCTCTCCTTCCACATAGGAAAAGGAAACAGTATGAAACACGACCTCACCAGTTGGACGAGGGGTGCTTGTGTCATCAACGTCAGCACCGTCTTCATCTAAAAGTTCAAACACACGAGAACCCGCTGCTCTTGCTTGTTCTAGATTGGCAAGTTGATTCATGACTTGATTAACTGGTTCAAATAGACGATTTACATAGTCAACAAATGCGTATAGCACACCTAAAGTGACAAGGCCTGCGGTTCCACCGCTTATCCACCAAATAAGCGCAACAAAGACGATGTTTTTTAACACAAATGTTAAGTTATGTCCGGTTAAAGAATTGACGTTAAGTAGGTTCGCTTGAGCGCGATAATGTTCATTATTTAGCTGATCAAATGAATTCATTTGCTGTTCCTCTTGATTAAAAGCTTGAATCATCGACATACCTTGGACATTTTCATTAAGAGAAGCGTTAATGTCGGCATTTTTTGCTCGAATGGTTCGGTTTAAACGAGCTGCAAATTTGCGGTAAAGCTTAAACCAAATAAACAAGAGTGGGAGAACAGCGAGCGTCATTACCGCTAGTCGCACATCTAAAAGGAAAAGCGCGAAATAAATGCCGATAATATAGACGAAGCTTGAGAAAAATGTTGCTAGTACGGTCATGTAAAGTTCCCGAACGGCTTCAGTGTCGTTTGTGATGCGGGCGACAATTTTTCCGGCAGGTTGATGATCGAAATAGCGCACTGGTACTTTAGATAAATGATTAAACACATCAACCCGCATGCGCTGAACAATTTTATGGGCAGCTTTTTGTAAGTAGAAATTCTTCCCATAATGAAAACATGCAGCGATGGTGACAAGGCTTAAATAGAGTAGCAACCAGCGAACGATAAAGCCAATTTCCGGTTCGTAAAACGAAAGTACTTCTTGTGCGGTTAGCGTATCTGCGGCAGAAGTATACGTTACGTCTTCTTGTTGAATCGATAAGACGCCGTTTTCAAAGGTTCGCTCGCCTTCAGTAGGTAAAGGTTCTCTTGTGAAATAAAATCCTGTGCCAATTTGTAAAATTTGCACCTCGTCACCGCGCCATGCATGTTCTGGTAAGTAAGCCTCTCGGGTGTAGGCGTTTCCATCAAATTGGACAGAATGCTCATTTGTTTCACTCTCATACCAGGGTTGTTCGATGCCGGAAATATGGCGATCGATAATCGTTTTTGCAATGAAAGGTCCTGTTAACTCAGCGGAAACAGCGATCGAAAGCATGATGAGTGCAAATAAAATGGTGCCTTTACTCGTAAGGGCATAACGAGCGAGTCGTTTTTCCGTGCTCATAACGTCACCTCATTGTTAGGACTCGTCTGGGTACGAACTTGTTCGGCATACCATCCCTTTTGCTGTAAAAGCGCTTGGTGGGTACCGCGCTCGGAGATTTCACCATTGTTCATGACGATAATTTCATCGGCGTGCTCAACTGCAGACATGCGGTGGCTCGTAATAATTGTTGTTTGTTGGGCTCGTTCCTGCTGAATAGCAGCGACGATCCGCGCTTCAGTTTTTGCATCAACGGCTGATAAAGAGTCATCCAATATGAGAAGTTCGGGATGAGTAATGAGGGCGCGAGCTATCGAAATTCGTTGTTTTTGACCACCAGATAACGAAACGCCGTTTTCGCCTACACGTGTCTGAAGCCCGTCAGGTAAGAAAGCGAGATCTTGATCAAATGCTGCAAGATGAATCGCTTGTTGCACCTCTTGCTCACTTGCATCTTTTGCTGCTAGTGTAATGTTCTCTTTCACAGACTTTGATAAGAGAGTATGATCTTGTGGAACGTACCCAATTATCGTGCGCAGCTCTTGCTGACTCAAATCTTTAGCTAAATAGTCCCCGTAAGAAAGTTGACCATCGCCGCATGGGTAATAGTTGATAAGCTGCTTAATGAACGTCGTTTTTCCACTCCCTGTTTTTCCAACGATGCCGAGAGTTGTGCCTTTGTTAATTGTTACGTCTATGTTTTTCAACTGGTTTGTCGTTGTTCCTGGATAGGAGAACATATAGTTACGAAATTGTATAGGAAATGTTGGACTCTTGCTGCTTGATGGATTTTGGACACTTTTTTGAACAGAAAGGGTCTCATTTACTCGCTCGTATGAAGCGCTACCTCTCTGCATAATATTAACGAGCTGACCAATCGCAAACATTGGCCAGATTAACATGCCGAGATAAAGATTAAACGTGACAATTTGTCCGAGGGTTACTTGCTGGTTGAAAACGAGATAAGCGCCATACCCGAGACCGATCACATAGCTTAATCCGACGACGACTGTCACAATGGGATCAAAGAATGATTCAATTCGAGCGACTTGAATATAACGGTTGTAAACGTCGCGGCTTTTATTCTCAAACGCTGCTTCATCCCGGCGTTCGCTGCGAAATGCTCGTATCACACGCATACCAGCAACGGATTCGAGCACACGATCATTCAAGTCCCCAAATGCTGCTTGCGCTTTGGAAAATCTCGAATGAATCATTTTTCCAAGAATGGTGACGCTAATCGCGATAATCGGAAGCGGGGCTACGGCTGCGAGCGTCAGACGCCAATCAATGAGGATCATCATGGCAACGAGTATGATAATTAAAAACACAATCGCATCAATGAACGTTAAAATACCAAACCCAGCCGTCATGGAAATTGCCTTCATATCATTCGTCCCGCGGGCTAACAAATCACCGGTTTTACGTTGTTCATAAAAAGGCGGGTCCATTTGAAATAAATGCTTCATAAATCGAGACCGTAGTTGTTTCTCTAATAAAAGAGCACCACCAAACAATTGCCGCATCCAAATGTAGCTTAATAGATAGCTAATCGCAACGACGGCGATCATCAAAACTATCATAGAAATGGCGTAGCTTGTCGACATTGCCCCACGTTGAAAGGTATCTATAGCTCTACCAATCAAAAAAGCAGGCGTTAACTCAAAAATGCTCACGAGTAAAAGTAAGGAAATTGCGATAATATAGCGCTTTTTCTGTTGTTTAAAAAACCAGCTCAATTGGCTTAATACTCGAAACATAGGGGTTCACTTCTTTCTACAGGTAGTCCGACCAGATCCTAGTCATCATGCCAGCTCTCCAGGATCACATACCAGTACCATAGAAATCTCCTCCTTATTAGAAACTTTTTGGCATAAAAAAACGTACGGTTACGCCGCACGTGTTAATAACTTATGCAATCGGCACTCATGGCGAGTCCGAGAAAAAGGAGCATGATTAATCGTGCAATCTCATTCGACGAGACTCGAAGGCTATGAAGTTATGGTTTTTCCAGACTAGATGTAACAAACGCATCGAACTCATCTCCTTTTTGAACAGTGTAATGGTCTTATCTTACTCGAAAAGTTATTAGATATGCAAGAAAATTTTAAAAACATATGATAATGTAACAGGAGAGGGGGAGATGGTGTGATTTATAGACGAAAAACGTATAAAATGGACCCTGAAAAAGTAGAAGCATTTACTGCTTTCTTTCATACTTATTTATACCCGAACCAAATACGTCATGGGGCAAAACTTATTGGCCGATGGGTTAATGAAACTCAAACTGAAATTACAGCGATTTGGGCGTACCCGAGTAAGGAAGTCTATCAACAAATAGAAGAACAAATACGTACGAGTGCGCTGCACAAAGAGGCTCAACAAAAACGACGTGAGCTTGAGCCGTTATACTTAGAAAAGGAAGAAACTTTTTTAACAAGTACAGTCAAAAATGATCCGCCTAAACACATTCTTTCTGTGAGTGGGTATATTACAAATCAGGATGGAGACGTGTTGCTTGTTCGAAATCATCATCGCTACGACACGTATGAAATGCCTGGTGGTCAAGTTGAAGAGGGAGAAACCCTTGAAGAAGCGATACATCGTGAAGTGAAAGAGGAAACAGGAGTCGAGATTACGTTAGGCGGAATAACAGGAATCTATCAGAACAGAACGCTTGGTGTGACCTGTGTTGTGTTTCGAGGAAAATTAAAGTCTGGTGTTCCGAGACCAGCGCCAGGAGAAACGGCAGAAGTATTTTTTACGGCATTAAATGAAGAGAAAATTCATGCACTTATTACACGTGAAGCCTTTAGGACAAGAGTATTTGATGCGATGAAAGGAAAGTATCTACCCTATGAAACCTATTTTGTGAAGCCATATGAGCTTTTAAGTCGCTTCGATCCTGAAGAAGAGGCGTAACGCATCTCGATTCCAGAGGTGCTTTTTGTTGTGTCTATTGTAGACATAAAATATACTTAATGAGACTCGTAATAAAGTAGGTGATCGTATGAATTCTTTAATGGTTGCAAAAATCATTCGTGTGGCAACGATCGCGCCTTTAATGGCGTTCGTTTCTCTGTTGCTTCTGTTTATCTTTGAGCCAGCGGTGTATGGAGGATGGTTTCAATTTAGCTTTGCCCTTCTTTTTCTAGTTGTGCTACCAGTAGTGGCTTATCCTCTTCAGCCTATTGTGCCAGGTTTTCGGGATAAAGGAAGGGAAGGACAGCGTAATTTCGCCATTCTTATGGGGGTCTTAGGGTATGTTTTTGGTATCCTATTTGCTTATGTGACAAACGCCCCAGAAGGAATCACCATGATTTATTGGATTTATTTCATCTCTGGTATAGGCATTGTCGTTTTTAATAAAGTGCTTCGCATTCGTGCAAGTGGTCATGCATGTGGGGTCGTCGGACCGATCAGTTTCTTAATCTATTTTCTTGGTCCTATTGCTTTCATCGGTTTGCTACTCATTGCCCTTGTCTACTGGGCATCGTTAAAAATGAAGCGACACACGCTTGCAGAGTTAATTTGGGGTAGCGCGATCTCATTCATAGCAGTGATCGGCATCATTTTAGTGTTTCGATAAGAAAAAGGGTGCTACTTAATGTGGCACCCTTTTTTTTATGCTATATTTTAACTAATGACTAAATTAAGAAAGGAGATGGATCGATATGGAAGCGCGCACCTATACATGGCGGTCGTACGGACTAGTGGGGCTCAGCGTCCTCGTCACACTAACAATGATTCTCTTAGACCCGATTGCCTCTGCAACAAGCGAAGCAGCAAGCTTTCCGATGATGCTCTTTATTTTTATTGGAACAGTTGTAACCGTTATCGGAATTCTGCTCGTGTTAATTTCTAAGAACGAACCATCAAGAATTGCGCTCATTGCGCTAGTAATTACCCTCATAAACTGCGGCGTAATTGGGTTCTTCTTTTTTGTTGGGTTAATGCATACATAAAACGATCTTATCAAAAAAGGAGGTGTTTGCTTGAAAAAAATCAACATTCTAGAATCGAACAACCACCTGCCGCTATCAAACCTTACGTATCTTCGAACAAATGAAGAAGAGTTAGATCAGCTGCGAGAATATGTGTATCGACATCTTAACGTCGATTCAACGGACGAATGGGGCGTCTTCCTGACAGTTATGAACTGGGTCCACCAACGCTTTGATCATGATGGGATCAATAGTGGCCAGTATCTCTCATCTCTAGATATTTTAAAAGAAGCGGGGACGGGAAAATCCTTTCGATGTGCAGAATACGCGAAAGTAACGAGCGATATCCTGCTCGGTTTAGGGTACGTCGCTCGTGTTGTTCGCGTGTTTAGTGAAGCAGCAGATTATGGTGGAATTGGCCAGTCCCATGTTGTGGTAGAAGTATGGTCTGTTCATTTAAAAAAATGGCTCTTTTTAGATCCACAATTCAACAGCTATGCCTCAGTGAAAGACATCCCGTTAAATTACGAGGAATTTTCTCGTTCCTTCCAAGATGCATCCATCCATTTCTTATCTATGGATGGTCCATCGGTCAAACAGTATGAAGGTTTTATCAAATCTTATTTTGGCTATGTAAGCACCTCTATTTTGCTGAATCAACAAGTTGTCGACCTATTTTTACATGTAAGAAGTGAGCGTCAGCTTCTAGCATTCCAATTTATGCAGCTGTCACATGCTCTTTTTACAAATGATACAGAACGGTTTTATGCCGATCCCACGCAAACAACTATCCTTTTTAATTATAAAGATCCAGTGATTCCCGAAGACATTATTACAACTTATGGGTTGAAGGAGCATAAAGATTTTGAGAACAACATGCACTTGTTTGCTGTGGAACCTCACTTTACGTTGACGTTCCACACCATTCATCCTGGTCATGAAACATTTGAAGTGCGTTTGAATGAGAGTGAACCTGTTCAAATTTCAGGCAATTCAGTTGATTGGAATGCGTCAGAAGGGTTGAACCAAGTGGAGGTGGTATCCATAAATCAAAAAGGGATTAAAGGATCGGAAACGAAAATACGTATAGGCTATTCGGGTGATTGAAGTCAATTTATTTAGCATAGTAAGAAAATAGTTGGTCATTTTGGGGAGGTCCTATGAAAAAAATCGTGCTTATTGGTTCGGGAGGAGCTGGAAAATCGACACTTGCTAGACAATTGAGTGAGAAATTGAACATTGAAGTCTTTCATCTCGATGCTCTCCACTGGAAGCCGAATTGGGAAATGACTTCTCGAGAAGAGCAGGAAGAGACGCAACATTCACTGGTCGAAAAAGATGAGTGGATTATTGATGGGCACTACGGTGGAACGTTGCCGATTCGATTACAAGCATGCGACACGATTATCTATTTAGATATGCCAAGAAGTGTCTGTGTCTATCGAGCCATCAAAAGATATCGGATGTATCGCAACAAAACCAGGCCGGATATGCATGAAGGGTGCGAAGAAAAATTAGACCCAGCATTTTTAAAATGGATTTGGGATTTCCCGAAAAAGAAGCGACCAGCTATTTTAGAGATGATTAACGCTATTCAGAAGGAAAGCAGGTCTTTATTCTAAAATCGAAGCGAGAAGTCGAGGCATTTATGGCGAAGTGAAGGGGGAAGGTTGCTATGATACGACTTGCTACAGGAGCAGATATTTCTCGTCTTGTAACGATGCGTTGGGATTTTACAATTGAGGATGACCCAGCGAAGGGCGAAGCATCGTTTCTTGAGTTTGAAGAGGAATGTACAACATTTTTAAAAGATGCTTTAACCAATAATCGTTGGTTTATCTGGGTAGCAGAAAAGGAGGGGAGAATTGTCTCCCATATCTATACTGAACTTGTACATAAAGTACCGCGACCAGGAAGAGTGACACATCCTTTCCTTTTTATGACGAATGTGTACACCTCACCTGAAGTTCGAAATGAGGGAATTGGAAGCCAGTTACTTCAATCCATTCATCAGTGGATCAAGGACAATCAGTTTGAATTTGCAATTGTTTGGCCAAGTGATGAAGCCATGCCTTTCTACAAGCGTAATGGCTATCAAAGTTGTGCCGAACCACTTGAATTTCTTTCCGGGAAAGCGAATGAATAATATGAAGACGAAGCGTGTTTGGAAAAACATTGAGTACACCGGTCTAGAAACTGCTCATATTGAAAGGGGAGAAGCGGGGATAAAGGTGTGCAGTACGGTGATGACTCTTGAGAATCATTCGCCAACCTGTATAGAGTATACGCTACGTTTGAACCAGAACTGGGAAGTCGAAAATTTGGAAGTGAGCAAAAAAGGACAAGATGGTGGATTATTCTTATCAGTGGATAAGGCAGGGAACTGGTTTTTAAATGATGGAACAAATATTCCAGATTTAACTGGAGCCGTTGATGTCGATTTGTCATGTACACCACTAACAAATTCACTACCAATTAAACGAATGGATTGGGAACAACAGGTAGAACCAGCGCAAATCGATGTTGTCTATATTGATCATGAGAACTTAACGTATAAAAAAGTAAAGCAATCTTACAAAAGGATTCATAAAAGAGAGGATACACAAACGTTCCATTATAAAAGCGGACAGTTTGAAACCGTGTTTACAGTTGATCATGAAGGTTTTGTATTAGCGTATCCGACTTATTTCAACCAAGTGTATCCACATAAAACAAGAGAGGAAGACCACCAATGATTACATTGAAAACTGGACAGACCATCACACCGGAGCAACTTGCGGAGGTGTTTAAAGCGTCAGCGATTAATCGTCCAACAGAAGATTTACAGAGATTGGAGACGATGCTTCAGCACAGCAATTTGCTGGTGACGGCTTGGGATAAAGATCGATTAGTTGGTGTGGCGAGAAGCTTAACGGATTTTAGTTATTGCTGTTATTTATCTGATTTAGCTGTTGATCGAGACTATCAAGCCCAGGGAATTGGCCGGAAGTTAATTGAAAAAACGAAAGAAGAGATTGGTGAAAGAAGTGCATTAATCTTACGAGCATCAGAAGAAGCGATGGCGTACTATCCGAAACTTGGGTTTGATCATGTGGACAATTGTTTCGTCATTCCAAGATCATTTTAATCTGAAGGAATTGACTTGATGATGTGTCTGGTTAGTTCTTCAGGCGAAAGGTCCATCCCTTCTTGAATCCAGTTAAGCTTTACGGAAAACATGCCGCCGACGAAAAATTGCTGCTCATAAGAAGACATGGTCTTATGCTGGAACATCAGATGCGCCAATGATTTTAAATAATGGCTAATGTCTACAATGGTACGATCACCATGTTTATAAAGGGTTAACACAAGGATGCGGTGGTCTGCCCAAAACTGAAAATACGCTAAGAGGACATCATCTATGCGCATGTCCTTTTTTTCATTAATCGATGTTAGAAATTGCTCGCACAGCTCATCAAAATAGCTTTGGATGACGTCTTCTTTTCCATCAAAATGGCGGTAAAATGATTGTCTCGAAACGGCTGCTTTATCCACAATTTCGCTAACGGTGATCTCTTTAAAGGCGTGTTTGTCCATTAATGTTAAAAGCGCTTGTATGAGGGCGTAGCGTGTTTTTTTGTATGTGCGATTGCGGTTTGAGAGCATCTAAACTCGTCCTTTCTGTTACATCTAAATGGATTTGTCACAGTTCCTTTTCGTTCGTTGACTGCTGGTAGACTAGTTGGTACGATAATTGCACAGTAATGTTACAACTGTCACAACTTTATTTTATCATAAAGGGAGTTCGGATGGATATGAAGACAATTGTTATCACCGGTGCAAACAGCGGCATTGGTTATGAGACAGCGAAGCACTTTCTTGCTGAAGGTTACCGTGTCGTGATGGCAGTGAGAAATTTGGATAAAGGAAAGGCTGCGAAAGAAGCATTCATGCAGCTTTATCCGAACGGACAAATTGAACTTAGGGAGCTAGATTTATCAAAGCTATCGAGTGTGCACGCGTTTAGTGAAGGAATGCTGCGAGACGATGTGGCAATTGATATCCTTGTAAATAACGCAGGGGTGATGATGCCGCCACATGAAATTACGGAAGATGGATTTGAACTACAGTTTGCGAGTAATCATCTTGGTCATTTTGCATTAACGGCACAACTTCTCCCTCTATTAGAAAAAAGCGAGGGCGCACGGGTGGTGTCTTTAAGCTCCATTGCTTATCGATTTGGTGAAATCAACTTTGATAATCTAGATGGAAAGAAAGGGTATAGCGCACAAAAATTTTACGGACAAAGTAAATTGGCGAACTTACTATTTGCGAAGGAACTCGATCGACGTTTAAAAGAAAATAAGTATAAAACGATTAGTACTGTGGCTCACCCGGGTTTTTCCGCAACGAACTTGTTCCAGTTTGGTAAAGGTAAGACACCTTGGTACGTTCGTTCCGCCATGAAATTTTTCACGCAGCCTGCTCAGATGGGGAGTCTCCCTACGATTTATGCGGCGACGGAGGAATCATTGAACGGCGGGGAATTTATTGGTCCCGATGGAAAAGGAGAGCGGAAAGGAAATCCGACCATTGTTACACCTAAGAACGGATACGTTGAAGAAGATGTGATGAAGAGACTTTGGGAGGTTTCGGAACAGTTAACCGGTGTGCGTTATCCTTTTCAAAAATAAAAACACCAACAATTGGCCTTTATCTTAAGCCGGTTGCTGGTGCTTTTTTATGATTGTAACGCGAAAAGCGGAGAGGAAGGACAAGACGGCTAACGCGGCAATCATGGCAACGATGCCCGACCAGCCGACTGCGTAAAAAAGGGTTCCTGACAGCGTACCCACCACACTGCCGCCAAAATAATAGGCGAATAGGTAAATAGAGGTAGCTTGTGTGTTATTCTCGTTTCCATAGTTGCTGACCCAACTACTACAAATGGAATGAGCACCAAAGAATCCAAACGTAAAGATCGCAATGCCAAGGACGATTAACCATAAATTTGGGTGAAGGGTGAGCGCACCGCCGATAAACAAAATACTGATGGAAAGCTTGAGAATTCTTCCTTTTCCGTATTTGTCAGAAAGCATGCCCATCCACGTTGAGCTAAAGGTTCCAACTAGATAGACGACGAAGATAAAGCCGACTAATGTTTGACTTAAATAATAGGGCGGATCCATTAGAACAAAGCCAATATAGTTATATAATGAAACAAACCCGGCGCTCAACAAGAACCCGTTTAGAAAGAGATAAGGTAAGCCAGGCACTTTGAAAGAAGAGAGAAAGGAACGAATCATGCCAGTTTGTTTTTGAGTAGGTACGACTTTCTTTTCAACTTTTGGAAGCAGGTACCAAAATAATGCGGTAGCTAGCAAACTAATAAGGCCGACGCCCATTACAGCTACATTCCAACTAAAGTAATCCGTTAAAAACCCACTAACAATCCTTCCTGTCATGCCTCCTATGGAGCTACCGCTAATGTAAAGCCCCATTGAAAATCCAAGACTCTTGCCTTCAATGGCATTTGCTAAATAAGCCATTGCCACAGCAGGAATACCGGCTAATGTAATACCCTGTAAAATTCGGAAAGCGATTAGCAATCCGAAACTTGATAAAAAGCCAGAGAAAATTACGAGAATCGATGAAACGACAAGAGAAGTCGTCATTAAATGTTTTTGGTCAAATTTATGCGCAAATGCGCCAATGATAAGCAACGTAATGGCAAGTGATAACGTTGTTGAAGATTGAACGAGGCTTGATAAGGCAGGGCTTACGCTAAATTCTTCTGCAATTTCAGGAAGTAATGATTGCATGCCCCAAAGAATGGCGAACGTGCAAAAGCCTCCAATAAAAAGAGCAGCATTGATCTTCTTAAATGCTGTTGTACCACGGTGTATGTCCGTCATTTGATCTGCTCCTGCGTATTAAATTTACTAGTAACTGTGAAAATAAGGTTCTCTTTAATCATACGCTTTCCGTCAACCACGCTCTAATGACTTTTTTGCATAAGATCGATGCAAGAAAGTTATTAATTAAAAACGATCGTTCGTTGCATTCCCTTTTAAAAGCAATGATAAAAATGAATTCAGTAGCTTCATTTACAAACTACATAGTATTTTTACAAATTTTATGATTATTTAATGCCAGCCTCATAGTCGCTTCATATTTTCCCTGTATTGTTAGAGCTAACAACATACATAGGGAGTGAGTGGGATGAAAAAGTATTTCCTTTTGGCGGGTTTGTCGTTTTTGTTAGTCGGGTGTGGAGAAGCTGCAAGTGAGGTAACGGCTGAAGAAAATGAAAACGAAACGGATGAAAAGCAAGATTGGCCGGAGACATTACGATTTGCGGATACGGGTTTGGAAGGTCTTGAAGAATTACAGCGTGAGTTTGGTCCTTTTAAAGATGCGCTTGAAGAGGTGCTTGATCTCGAAATAGAATTTTTTGCGGTGAATGATCGTATCATTGGCGCAACGGCACTAGAGTATGATCAAGTGGATGTCTTGCTTGCAGGTCCGTCGGAATATGCACAAATTAAATCGGTTGTTCCTGATGCAGAGCCAATTGTTGGAATTGAACGAGCTGATTATCACGCGGCGATTATTGTCCATGAGGATAGTGAGTACGAAACGCTAGATGATATAAAAGGTGCTTCGATTGCGATGAAAGATGCAGGTTCAACAAGTGGTCACATCGGGCCTAGTCAAATCTTAATCGAAGCTGGATTTGATCTTGATCAAGATGTGTCGATTCAACTTCTAGATGGTGCACGAATTGAAGCGTTTAAGAATCACGATGTGGATGTTTTAGCAACTGGAATAAAAGATTATCAACAGATGGTAGAAGAGGATGGAGAAGGGAAATATCGCTTACTTGCTGAAGGAGAGCCTCTTCCGAATGATGTGTTTGTTGCTTCCCCGGCGCTAGATGATGCTTTCGTGGAAGAATTAACAGCAGCCATTCTTGAAAATCAAGATGTTATCCTATCAAGCATTCTTGAGACGGGTGAGAATGATAAATACATGGAAGGTCAGTTTGTTGACGCGGAGGACAGCGACTATGATTCTATGCGTGAAGCGTACCGCGTTCTTGGAATGGAGCTTGACTAATGAGTGCGATGATTGAGGTGAGGGGTCTAACAAAAACGTATGATAACGGTGTGACTGCCCTAAAGTCTGTTGATTTTAACGTCCAACAAGGAGAAAAAGTTGTCCTTCTTGGCCATAATGGATCGGGAAAATCGACGTTATTCCGCTGCGTAAGTCAATTTGAAAAACCAACTCAAGGACATGTGTATGTGAACGGTGCAGACTTGCCAACGTTGAGCAAAAAAACGGTACGAGGGTACAGAAAGCAAATGGGAATTGTGTTTCAACATTTTAATCTTGTGTACAACGTCTCGGTCTTACAAAATGTTTTATTTGGTGCGATGGGGCGAACAACAACGTTTATTCACGTTCTAGCTCCGTTTGCCGCAAACTCTTTAAGGGAAGAAGCGATGGATTGCTTAGAACAAGTTGGACTTGCTTCTTTAGCCGGTCGTCGAGCAGATGCTTTATCTGGCGGTCAGAAACAACGAGTTGCAATCGCAAGAATGTTGATGCAGCGACCTTCAATCATACTTGCCGATGAACCGATCGCAAGCCTTGACCCAAAAGCAGGAAAAGAAATCATGGGTCTGCTTACGAAGATTGCCTCAAAAAAAGGAATGACGATGATTTGTATTCTTCACCAGCTTGAGGCTGCTCTAGAGTTTGGTGACCGAATTATTGCGTTGAAAAATGGAAAGAAAGTGTTAGATGCTTCGGTCCAGAAAATGGATCAACGCCAACTCTCATGGCTCTATGACGTTGAGGAGAAGGAGGAAGAGGTATCATGAGCGAGATGACCAACAGCCATATGCCTCCTCGCTTTAAGCGTCCTTCTCTTCTTACTTGGTTGGGGTGGCTGGTATTTTTAACATTATTTATAATGGGCATTCAGCACGGTGGTGTTTCCATTGATCGTTTAAGTACGGGCTTTGTCAACATGGTTCATTTTATCTCAACGGCTTTTCCGCCTGATCCATCACGGTTTTCTTCTATATCTGCGGCGATGTATGAGACGTTTCAAATTGCCTTAGTCGGCACGGTTTTCGGTGTTATCATCAGTTTGCCTGTCGCACTACTAGCATCAAGGAACACAACGATTCACCCGGTTGTTGGTTATGCAACAAAAGGGATTGTATCTGTGTTGCGTACGATACCAGACTTAGTTTGGGCCTTAATCTTTGTGATTTCGATTGGTCTTGGTCCGTTAGCAGGGATATTGACCATTACCGTTGATACAATCGGTTTCTGCGCCCGGTTTTTCTCGGAGCGAATTGAAGAAATTGAAAAGGGTCCTTCTGAAGCGCTCGAATCAACAGGTGGCTCGAAGTTAGGTGTCATGTCAGGTTCGATTCTACCAATTGGGTTTGCTTCTTTTGTTGGCACAAGTCTTTTTAGTGTAGAGAAGGCAGTTCGCTCCGCTGTAATCCTTGGTCTAGTAGGTGCTGGCGGGATTGGTGTAGAGCTGTCGACTTCGATGACGCTCAGACGGTTTGATGAAGCGTTGATGATCATCATCTTGATCCTGGTCGTTGTCATAGTAGTTGAGCAAGTCTCACAACGCATTCGCAAGCGACTAATTTAGTAGAGGAGGAGCATTTTATGCACTATGTATCCATGATTGAGATCGGCTCCAACTCTATGAAATGTACGATTTGCAAACGAGATAAAGGGCTATGGTGTATTGTGACGAAAAAGAAGGCTCAAGTTCATCTCGCCAAGCATTTAACGAAAGATCGAATCTTAAAAGAGCAAGCAGTAAAAAAAATCATATGGGCGCTCCAGCAGTTTAAAAAGGTTGAAGAAGCTTATGTGTGTCGTGGGTCGTTCGTGTTTGCAACTGGTGCTTTACGAATGGCGAGGAATCAAGGGGATGTGCTACATGCAATTAAAAGCCAAATTCATTCGAGTATTCAAATTTTGACTGGACGAGTGGAAGCTTTGCTCGGATACCTTGCCTTAAAGGAGCGGGTTTGTCTCGAAACAGGGATCGTGCTAGATACTGGTGGCGCAAGTACGGAGTTAACAATGGTATCAAAATCGAGCGCAACCTACTTTCAAAGCTACCCTTTTGGAGCGCTGACGTTAAGCAATGATTTTTTCTGTGCAGAAACAGCCGACTGGCGTCAGTTTGTCGGACAGCTAAAAGAACATCTTGCAAAGGATCAAGTTTTCCATACTGCGCCCATGCGTTCCCTTATTACGATTGGTGGCGCTCATCATTTTTTAAAAGAGCACGTGCAAACCGACTCATTTTCGACGGATGTGCTTAAACAGCAGCTCTATGAGCTTCTCGAAAAAGCCGAAGAAGAGTTTGTGCAGCTAAAGTGGATTCCAAAGCATCGCATTGCCTCGTTTAAAGGTGGACTGCTTCCGTTGCTCGCAGTCATTGATGTCTTTCCGGTTTCTGAAATAACGTTTCATCGCTTAACCATTACAGAGGGATTAATCGCGGCATTAAACGCTAGTCACAAAAGATCAACACCCTTGCTACACGTATAGGGTGTTTTTCGTTATAGTAGAACGAAAGGATGAAAAGGTGGGATAAGCAGTGTCCGTTAATCGAAAGCTTAATTTAGATGTAATTGATGATGTGGCAAAAAAGGTTAAAAAAGAGGAGAACTTCTTGTTTTACATGTATGTGACCGTCCGCAAAAAGGAAGCAACATTCTATGGTCAATATGAGGACGAAGAGCTAATAGGGGTACTTGCTTATACAGATCAACTACCTTTTCCTGCGTTTTCTTTCTTACCGATTAATAGAGATGTAGTAGATTTTCGTTCCTTACTAGCGTTTGCAACAGTTGACCTAGATCTTAATCCTGGTGAAATTGGCGGTACCATTCTAACAGGGAAAGATAAGGAGTTGCTTGGGCAACAGCTTGAATTAACGGGTCAGCCAATTGATTTCATCACAATGAGGCACGTAGATAAATCAAAGCTCATTTCGGCGACAGACATTGAGCGAGTTAAAGAAATTGACTATGATGCCTGTGCAACATTTATCAAAAAGAATGGAATGAATTATTTTCTTGCTGCGGAACTAGAAACAAATCCGTTTTGTGCGATCAAGCAAGAGGGGGAGTTTGTCTCTGTTGGTGGGTTTCATTTCTTTGACAAACAACTTGTGGAGCTTGGAAACATTATGACATGTCCATCAAACCGTGGAAAAGGGTACGCAAAAGCTGTGACGAGTGAGTTAGTTCGAATTGGATTACATTGCTCGCCAAACGTGTATTTGTCGGTACTTGCTCATAATAAAGCAGCCGTTCGTCTTTATGAAACACTTGGGTTTGACGTGTTCGTTCAAGCCTATATGATTGAGTTTCCTATAGGGAAAGAACGTTTGAGTTTATCGTGAAAATATTCTTTCTATTAAAACGATTTGTAGTATACTAGTTGTAATCTTTCAAAGGAGTGAGCGTAACATGTTGGTTTATTTTGTTCGATTTATTTCCTGTTCGGGCTAGAAAAAACGCGTACTAGCCACCAAGGAAGAAGTCTGTCTTTTTTTGAACAATGATCCAAGCGCTTACGTTACGTGTTGAAAGGTGGAAACAAAAATGACGAGTGAAAAATTACATCAATTTTACAATCGAATTGGAAAAGAAATAGGCTGGGATTTCAGTCAAGTAAATACAACGTTAACAGGTGTGAAATGGAATTTTTATGAACGAGTAAAGCAACTGTCAAAGCCAACAGACACAATACTAGACTTAGGAACCGGTGGAGGAGAAAACATTTTAAAGCTGGCCCCAGCCGTGGCTCATATTGATGCCGTTGATCAATCGCCAACAATGATACAAACAGCGCGAAGCAATCAACAGCGTTTAGCAGTTGAAAATGTTACGTTTCACGAGATGGCGTCTGAAGAAGTAGAGGTTTTAAAACAATCGTATGAAATGGTCTCCTGCTGTCATGCTCCCTTTTCTGCAAATGTAGTAGAGTGTGTAGTAAGTGAGAACGGGATTTTTCTTACTCAACAAGTTAGTGAAGGCGATAAGGTTAATCTAAAAGAGTGCTTTGGCAGAGGGCAGGCATTTGGTGTCAAAGATGGAACGTTAAAAGAAACGTATATCGACGCATTGAAGGCAGCAGGATTTAAAGAGGTTTTCGCCCAAGACTATAACGCAGTTGAGTACTATAAATCAGATGAAGATTTACGCTTTTTGCTGACACATACACCAATTATCGATCATTTCGGCAAGGAGGAAGATGATGAAAAGCATTTTCAAACCTATCTTGCTCGTTATCAAACAGAAAATGGGATCGAAACAAATTCAAAACGATTTATGATCATAGCCAGAAGGTGAAACGAGAGGGAATCTTCTTTATGGAGATTCCTTTTTAATTGATAAGGGGGGAAAAGAATGATTTATCAAACTACGCTAGACGGTATATCAGCAGAGATGTTAACAGGCTTTTTTCAGGATTGGGGGCACAAACACCCTACACCCGAAAAACATAGGACGCTTCTAGAAAAAAGTAGCTATATCGTTCTAGCGATAGACGAAAAGAAGAATCGTGTAGTTGGGTATACGACAGCGATCAGCGATGGCGTCCTTGCCGCCTACATCCCGTTTTTAGAAGTGCTGCCAGCATATAAGAACAAGGGGATTGGCAAGAGTTTAGTCTCGCAGATGCTGGATCAATTAAGCGATCACTATATGGTCGATTTATGTTGTGATGATGATTTAGTTGGTTATTACGAGCAGTTTGACATGAAAAAGAGTAATGGCATGATTGTAAGGCATTACAGCAATCAATCAGGTATATAAAGGCAAGACCTTCTCTAAATAAAATGTTTACAAAAAAGATTGATGGAAATGGGCAGGTGATAGGACCTATTTAGAGAAGAGGGTGAGTATGTGCTTACAACGATTTTGGTTTCGGTATTTGCAACAGTCTATCTCTTGATCCAAAGTGGTTTATACATGTTTGCGGATCAACCATTCTCAGATCAATCTGTTTGGATCGCTGTACTACTTGCAGTTGCTCTGACGTTTATGATTATACGACTGAGCTATACGTTTACCACTAGGAAGCGCACGAACGAGCGATTTGAGCAAGAAGAGCAAAATGGATCTGTACAAAAGGCAGATGTACAAGACGAGGCGAGTGAATGGCATTATCAAGAACCGATCTATTTACTTAATGATATGCCCATTCGTATTTTTGACGAGAATGAGAATCACCGCGCAACGTTACGCGTCACATTTACAAACCGATTTGAACGGATTTCATCAATAATCGGACTGTTTGATTACAGAAATATTTATATTGAAGATGAGGCAACTGGTGACAGCATCTATTTTAAAAAATATAAAGTGCGAGAGTCGTTTATACGTCCAAAATGGAATGTCTATATGAATGAAGAGAAGGTTGGTTTGTTAGCGTTACCTAAGATAACAAAAGAACAAATAAAAAATCAGGCAGTCTATGAATATACGTCTGATCGTACAAACGAAACGTTTAAAGTCCAGCACCGATACATGGATCTAAGTACTCGAATTTTTAATGAAGGAGGTGAGCAGGAACTCTTTCACGCCAAACGTTCGTTTTTCGGATGGAAAAGCCGGAAAAGATCAATCCCGGGGAATGAAGCATCAAGTGAATGATCAAGACAACAGCAATGAATTAAATTTCCTTGAAAAAGTCGGTGTCTACCAGCAAACGTTAATGCAAAATACCCGATGAAGCTGTGTCGATAAGGAGGAGGGAGAGCATGTGAACACGGTGTTTATCTTCTTCTCGATAACAGGTTTCATGCAAATTCAATCCCTTAATTAAACGTTTGATTAACGGTGATATAAATTAAAATTGTTCGAAAAATAAATGAATAAGCCGGCAATAGCCGACTTATTCATCGTATTCATCTTTATGTTTTTCTTCCTCCCGCTCTCTGGGATTCTGATAATGAATGGATTGTTTGATGTTCACTGGAAATGTTATTTTCTCTTGCCCAGATAAATCTTCATGAAAAAGATTGACGGCGTTTATTCGGTTGTTCGTATAAGTATAATAATAATAGTAACCCGTCTCAGCACACATCGCACTAGTGTATAAGGTGTAAGAAGCATCACCATCCTCAATATCTGCTCCTTTAGCGACACTGCAATAATCGAGAGTTCGAATGCAGTTGAGTAAGCCATCTGCTTCTGTCTCGGCTTCTTCAATATGATTACGGAGGAAGGCAGCTCGAACAAATCGAGAGGGAGACGTGTAATCGCCGGGAATGCCGAAATTACCGCTTAATAATTCAGGTGACTGCACGAGGGGGTAGTCTCCCCAGACAACTTCTTGACTCGGTTGAATGGATGAGAGTGTGGCATATTGGTTTAAATTAATGAGGTGCCAGCGAAAATCAGGGCTGTTGGCGAAAGCACCGACTTTGTTATCGTATACCTTCACACCGTCTTTCGTACTCTCAATGACAATGGTCTTCTTGGCGCTGTCCGTAAAAGTCCAGTGGATTGGAGGAGGACCGTCTGTTAGTTCTAAATCCCGTTCCATTAAATTTAAATCGCCAAGATAACGAACGATTTCATCAGTGGATTGGAATTGTGTAAGTGCAAATAAGATGAAGTCAAGAGCAGCAAGGTTAATCTTATCTCTGCGTCGTTGCGTTTCAAATTGAGCAAATCCTTCTAAGTAATGGGTTACGCCCATCAACCCTTTTTCGTTAAATCCATCAAAAAGGCCGAACTGGTCATCCGCTCGTACCCCCATTCCTACAACCGCATACCGACTTGTAATAGTCCGGTTATCTTGTTTATTAAGCCACCTATACTTTCTCGGTAAGACCGTTACTTCATAAGGTACAGGCAACTCATAGAAATCAAAATTTCTTGCTAAAAAATGATGGTCGTCTTTTGTGTTTATCGTTACCGATGTACACATCCGTCATTTCCCCCCTCTATTTAGAACAAATCCATACAGTATATGGCTGAGGGAGAAGAGTATGCGTTTGACGTGATCCTCTTTCGCTCTTCATCTAATTATCGTATACTAGTACGAAAATTCATGCAATGAAGGTGGAGAGCAGATGCAGTATGATGTTTTGGTTGTTGGTGCCGGCTCAATGGGGATGGCGGCAGGCTATTTTTTGGCGAAGAGTGGCAAACGAGTGTTGTTACTTGATTCGTCTCATCCACCTCATCAAAGGGGAAGTCACCATGGAGAGACACGAATCATTCGTCATGCCTACGCAGAAGGATCGCTCTATGTTCCATTTGTGCTGAGAGCGCAAGAATTGTGGACGTCACTTGAAAGAGAGAGCGGAAAATCGTTGTTTTTAAAAACAGGTGTATTAAGTGTGGGGAAAGAAGAAAGTAAGTTGGTTCAAGGAACGTTGAAAAGTGCCGAGGCGTATCAACTTCCATTAGAAGTTTTAAATGCAAACGATATTCATCATCGGTACCCAGGTGTCAACGTACAGCCAGGCTATGTTGGTTGTTTTGAACCAAACTCGGGTGTGTTGAGGTGCGAGGAGAGTATTGATGCGTACCGTACGTTAGCGGAATCATACGGAGCCACCATAATCGGAGATACGAGCGTTCAAGATGTAGAGATACACAAAGATTCTGTGACTGTTTTTACAAAAACAGATACCTATAATGCCCATTCGCTCGTCGTTACCTCAGGAGCATGGGCGCAGGAAATGTTAGCGAAGCTTGATTTGACGGTTCCTCTGACTCCTCTTCGGAAGACTTTTGCATGGTACGATGCCGATGAACGACACTACGGTTCAGAACAATTTCCAGCTTTTGCGTTTGAAACAGAGAATGGTTTGTACTATGGCTTCCCTAGTATTGACGGCGCTGGTTTAAAAGTCGGACGTCACGATGGAGGCGTGCCCGTAAACCCTAATCATGATTTGCAGCCTTTTGGGGCAAGGAAAGAGGATGAAGAGGATTTACATACATTTTTACGCCATTCCTTGCCTAAAGTAGGGAATCTGACATATGGAAAGACATGCCTTTATACCATGACACCAGATGATCGCTTTATTATTGATCGGCATCCGCGGCATGAACATGTTGCAATCGCGGCGGGCTTTTCTGGTCACGGGTTTAAATTTAGTAGTGCGGTGGGTCAAGCATTAAGTCAGCTAATTATTTCTGGAAACACTGACATCGACTTGTCAGCATTTTCTTGCCGGCGTTTTAATCTAAACGAGTACTATTAATTTGCGTTGGAGTTTAGTCTAGAGGGTAAACTAGGAGGAAAAGGAGGCTTATCGTAATGGACTATGTTAAATTCGGCAACACAGGAATGGACGTTTCGCGACTTTGTTTAGGTGCGATGGGTTTCGGGGACCCGAATAATTGGATTCATAAATGGATCTTAAATGAAGAGAAAAGTCGCCCGGTTATTAAAAAGGCTCTTGATCTTGGCATTAATTTCTTTGACACGGCGAACATTTATTCAATGGGTGAAAGTGAGCGAGTTTTAGGAAAAGCGCTAAATGACTACGCAAACCGAGATGACATTGTTGTGGCAACAAAAGTGTTTATGCCGATGCGACCTGACAGACCGAACAGTGGGGGACTTTCTCGGAAAGAAATTTTAACGGAAATTGACCATAGTTTAGAACGGCTAGGAATGGATTATGTTGACTTATACATTACTCATCGCTGGGACTACGACACGCCTATTGAAGAGACGATGGAAGCCTTGCATGATGTGGTGAAAGCAGGAAAGGCGCGGCATATTGGGGCGAGCGCCATGTTTACATGGCAATTTCAAAAGGCGCAGCACATAGCAAAGGAAAATGGATGGACGCCATTTGTATCGATGCAAAACCACTATAATATGATCTATCGGGAAGAAGAGCGAGAAATGATGCCATATTGCAGTGATCAACAAATTGCGGTCACGCCCTATAGCCCACTAGCAGCAGGTCGTTTAACGCGGGATCCGTCTGAATCCACCCCACGCTCTGAAACTGACCAAACACAAAAATCAAAGTATGACCCCATGCAGGATGTGGATCGAGGAATTATAGAGCGTGTAGGAGAAATTGCCGATCAACATGGGGTTTCACGTGATAAAGTGGCACTGGCTTGGTTGCTGAACAAGGATCCAGTCGTGGCTCCCATCATAGGTGCTCAAAAAGAAAAACATTTGGAAAGCGCAGTAGGGGCGTTGGATGTCAAGCTCACATCTCAAGAAATGCACTATCTAGAAGAACGTTACGTCCCGCATCCAGTTGTAGGTGCAAGATAAACAGGATTATGAAAAAGTCTGGCAATAAATCAATTGTTGTCAGCTTTTCTTTTTACTTGAATACCGAACGTATATTCGTATATAATAAACGAGAAAGAAAGGTGGCGAGCGAAATGAATACACGAGTAGATCAAGAGCTAGACTTTGCTCACTTGCTTACCGTAAAAACAGAGCCTATACTCATTTTCCGTACATATATTTTTATCGCGCTTGCTAAAAAAATTCTGATTTCAGAGCAACAATCGTTTTTAAAACGAAACATCCAAGTGACTTTTCCTGAAGCTTACGTGAAAGTGATTCAGCAAGCACTCATTTTTTTGGAGAGGGATTTGCTTCAGACTCAAGCTGTAATGGCGAAGCGAAACATGCGAGTGAATTTACGTCCAAAGATCAAAGCAGATCGAACGTACACGTATGCGTGCTGGTTAAACGGAAAAATTCTTTATACAGGAGGGGCTTCTAATCGACTTAAGACAGAAGTCATGCGCTACGTCCAATTTTATTTGAATGGCGGGAAAGGGGCAGGTGCACAATAAAAAAGCTTATCGATCAGTTCGATAAGCTGGAAAAGAATAGTCTGTTTCTTTTTAGAAATGTTCCATTGGTCTTTTATGTAATAAGGCTTCTTCAAGCGTATAGTATAGGCAATCACGCTTAATATCTTCAATATATGTATAAATAAATTCACGTTCATAGCCGAATTCGTATAGCACTTCCTCTAAATTAATACCCTCTCGCAAAACCGTTTCCAGCCTCATATTTGTACCATATAACTTTGTCTCACCAGAATTCATTTTTAGCTCATACACATTACGCAAAAAATCACTCCTTGAAAAGTTTGTGTATAGCTCCTTTGTACCCGATTTTTAAGAAGATTAACCTAGTTTCTGAATTTCCTAAAAAAGAAAAGTGACCTAGTTATAAAGTTGCAGAAAAGAGGGTTTAGCTTTTTGCAGTGGGGGTAAAAAAATAGCGAGTCTAATCTTGCAAGATAGATGTCAAGTTTTTTTGAAGGAGGTGAGAGAATGAATGGCGTTCTGCGATTTTTTATGGCACTGTTTGCTTTATTAACACTTGTTGTTTCTGTAGGATTCATTCTGCAAATAACAAATGTGTACAATGTGTTTGACGAGATCCTTGCCCTTGGTGAACCGTACTTTTGGGTCTTGATCGGTGTCTTCGCCTTTCTGATTTTGCTATCCTTGATTTTGTTTTTTGCTAGTTTCAGAAGAAGTGAAAGTGAAATTCATTCCTATCACGTCTCTACTGAGGTAGGGGAAATTGGAATTTCAAAGCAGTCAATTGAATCAACTGCATTAAAAAGCGCACGGTCCCTTGATGGGATGCGTTCGTTAGAAATCCATTCAAGGATCTCTAGAGATTCCAATCAAGTAGCATTGGAAATTACGTATACGCCTTTTGGGCCAAACCCTGTCCAACAAAACGCAAAAAAATTACAGGACCGGGTAAAGCAAGATCTTGAATCATGGTTAGAAGTAGCTGTTTCTGAAGTGAAAGTATTTGTGAAACAGAATCAACCGAATCAAAATAAGCGGCAACGTGTTATTTAAGGAGGGTGCGCATGAATCCAGAAACTGTAAAGCGTTATCGCGGACGGATTGTAGGTCTTCTGATTGCAGCGGTGTTCAGTGTTCTCTTTTTTACGATTGGCTTTTGGTACACCGTTGCCGTTGGACTATTCATTACAATTGGTTTCTTAGTTGGTAAATGGGCTGATGGAGATTTAAATGCCTCTGGCTATCTAGATGCTCTATTTAGTAAAAGACAATAAATTACACGAATTAGGAGATGATGAAAATGAATAACGTAAAATCAACGACAAAAACAGATGAAACGTACATGAAAGAAAAAAGAGAGCAAGAAGAAAAGAATCAAAATCGCGACAAATTAACATATGACACAGAAGTCATAAAAAAAATTACGGCCATTGCGACGATGAAAGCAGAAGGAATTTTAGGAATGAGTGGTTCATTCTTCTCAAGTATTAAAGAAACGTTTGGCGGCGACGAAGATATTACAAAAGGCATTAGTGCCGATGTTGGTGAAAAACAAGCGGCAATTGATTTAGAAGTTTACGTAGAATACGGAAAAGAAATCCCATCCATCTATCAGTCGATTAAAAGAGAAGTAGCAGAAAATATTAAAACAATGACAGGGTTAGAGCTAGTTGAGTTTAATATGAATGTTGCGGATGTCTTCACGAGAGAAGAATTTAACGATGGAAATGGAACAAAAAATCGCACGAACAGTGATCGTGTTGAATAATCGTTTAACAGGCTGCCTTGTTTGGCAGTCTTTTTTTGTTTACATAAAATAAAAAATCCTTTATACTTCTTTTAACAATTGATTAATCAATCATTCATTCATTAAGAAGGAGAGATTAGCATGCCTTTATCAGAAGCGCAGCGAGAGAACATGAAAAAAAAGCGCACCCTGATTCTCGATGTAGCGACAGAATTATTTGCGACACTTGGCTATGAAGGCACAACCATCAAAAAAGTATCTGAGTCTGCTGAAATTAGTTTTGGTAGTGTATTTACTTACTTTAAAGATAAAGAAGCTTTGTTTTATGCCGTCGTTGTTGAACCAATAGAGGCATTCAAAAACGATGTATTGTCATTTAATGCGGAATCAGAAGAACCGCTAAGTGAATTGAAAACAATGATTGATCGGCATTTGACGATTTACGCTAATTTACAAAATTATTTAATGATTGTTGTGCAAATTATTGGGCAGCACAACAAATATCCAGAAGCATTCGCTGAATTGGATGCCTTTCACGATCAATTTCGAGAAAAGGTTAAACGATTAGTAGAAAACGGTCAGAACAAGCAGGTACTGATAGACCAGGATACGATGACTGTAGCGACAATGTATACGAGTTTGCTAACAGGCATACGTATAAACTCAGTCGATTCAAGGTACAGTGCTTTCTGGGAATCTTTTAACAAAACGACAATGCAATTATTTGGACCTATAAACCAATAGGTCCAAAAAAATAATTTAATAATGATTGATTAATCAATCATTAAAAGGAGATCATGATAAGATGTCTTTTCGATCTTTTTCACGTACGATTCAGATTCGTTTAGGGTTGATGTCTCTTTCGAAGCTAACAACTATGATGGTTATACCTTACCTCATTATTTATTTTTCTGCGGAGCTTGGGGTGGTACGGAGTGGTCTGATGTTTATTGGCGTCATGCTTTCTAGCGTTGCTGGATCGGTGATTGGCGGAGGTCGTTCTGATAAAGTTGGGCGAAAGAAGCTCATTCTTCTCTTCGAAGCAGGGACGGTTTTGGCATACATTGGAGCTGCATTTGCCAATGGTCCGTGGGGGGATTCTGCGCTGATTACTTTTTTCTTTTTTATACTTGCTCAATTTTGTATGGGAGCCGTTAACCCAATTTATCAGGCGCTTATTCTGGATTGTAGCCACCCAAAGGAGCGTAAGGATATTTATACATATTCATATTGGTTGGGAAATTTAGGCGTAGCAATTGGGAGTGTAATCGGTGCTTTTTTCTTTTTCGAGTACTTATTTTTCCTGTTGCTCACTGTAGCCTGCGCAAGTTTAGTAACGATTCTTGTCACTTATTTCTTTATAGCAGAAACGTATACGCCTAAACAACAAGTGCTTTTAAGTTTGGCGAAAGAGAGACGTCCAATGATGTTTCTTTTAAGTCAACGGGTGTTTCTCGTATTTAGCTCTGCTAGTTTACTTTTGGTAGCAATGGAAGAACAATTAACTACGTATATAGGTGTTCGATTATCGACGGAGATACAAGCTGGTGAAGCGATTCTTTCTTTCTTCTCTCAAGAAGCAGGAGGCGTTGAAATGCTTGGATTACTGAAAGTTGAAAACACCGTCCTTGTTCTTTTTCTGACGCTTGGCATCGCGACACTGACAAGGAAATGGCCTCCTCGTGTGACGCTTATAGGAGGTGTGTTGCTTTTTTTCAGTGGCTACGTAGTACTTAGTATTAGTACGACACCTATTATTCTTATAGGTGCAATGTTTATCGCATCCGTAGGAGAAGTACTTCACATCCCTGTAAAACAAGCAATGCTTGCAACACTTATTCCAGATGAGAAGCGAAGTACGTATATGGGCTGGTATCATGTGGCGTTGTTACTTGGTGTGAGTAGCGCCGGTATTGTGATGATTGTCAGTCACTGGTTGTCCCCGTTCATAATGACAGTTATATTTAGTGTAATGGGTTTCGTAAGTATAGGGTTGTTTTCGCAAGTCTTTCACGAAAATAAAGAGAGAGAACGTCATGTGGAGTTAAAAGAACAGGTTTAGTTTCTCTCCTAATGGGAATGGTAGTAAAAACTCGAGAGGGATGAAGCAAGTGAAGCATGCATATAAGGTGATTGGAACGCTACTCTTTTGTGTGATCATGGCTTATCTATTTTCTCTATTTGCGGCACGAACAGGTAGTTTGTTGATGTTAATGATCTTATCTCTATCTGGTGTGGCGGTTGGATGCTTCGTATTGTTACAGCTTATAAAGGACCATATTGATACTGAAGCTTAGGGGCATCCGTCAAGGAAGCTCTTTTTTATATCTTTTTTCCGTAGATCACATACGTCGTTGCGCTGTTCTGAGGAATGAAAGAATCACTTATTAACGTCCAACCCTCATGCTCATAAAGCATGCGAGCGGGCATATTTTCCTGTTGTGTCGTTAAGAGGGCTGTTTGATTAGGTGCTTTATTTAGGAGTTGATGGAGTAATGTGGTGGCGATGCCTCTTTGTCTATAAGTAGGGTGAACAAGCAATTCAACGACTTCAAAACAGTTAGACAGCCATTCAAGGTAGGTTGCATGATCCATGTGGTTGGCTAGTAAATCATGATAGTATTGTCCTTTTTGAGAAGTATAGCCATAAATAAAGCCAATCATTTGCTCATTGATCATCATTGCGGACGAGTGAAAATGCGGATAAGTGGCATGTTTTTGAAATCGTGCCAAGCATTCCTCCTGATCTTCTTGCCATACATCGGTATAAAGCGTTGCTGCTTGAGCTAGTTGTTCCTTCGTTAAAGTAGAAAGTCGTTGCATCATTTGCTCCTTTCTTTTTGTCTCAGGTTAGAAGTAGTGTACCATAGCAAACACGATTTCCTCACACATTGTTCTATTATTTTCCTTTTGATTGCGCAAGACCCTCTCTTTTATAATAGAGAGACAAGAGATGTCTGACGTTAGATTTAGTTTGAAGTTGTTCTAGATTGGCTATCTTGATTAATAGAATAGAATGACTGGTATATAAGGGCGTGAATGATGAAACGATTACTTGCAATTCTTGTTGTCGTAATCTTTGCATATAGTACAAGAGAGTTTTGGGTGGAGCCAACGAGAAACGCCGTTGCTTCATCGGTAGAATCTGTTCAGACATGGAGCGAGGAGACAACTTTTGATTTGTCTTTTGAGTTTTTCGATGACTTCTTGCGAGCAGTTTTACCAATGGAAGATATGGAGATAAGTGAGGCAGAAGAAGCTGTTCCTGTTGAAGCGGTGGAACTTGACCAACCTAAAGAACAAATTTTTTCAATCCATAATATTGAGTTAGGTGATCGCCGAGAAGATGTTGAGCAAGAAGCTGGTGAGCCAGAACGAGTGTCTATGAATGAGTATGGACAAGAGTGGCACGCATACCATACAGATTACCAAAATTTTATCATGGTGTTTTTTGATGATGAAGATGTGGTTAGAGGACTCTATACGAATCAAGATTTGATTTCCTCCGACATTGGCATTGGCTATGGAACAGACCAGAGCGAGGTTCGTGATGCGTTTGAGGAGCCGATTGACGTTCTTCGTAAAGGGGCGTTTTCTTATAAATTAAATGAAGAAGAAGCTTATGATATGTTTGAATTAGACGATAGCTATGTGACGGTCTTTTATGATGAGCATCAAGACCTCATGGTGACGGGTATGCAGATCGTTGACCATGGAGTGGAGCAGAGCAAACGCTCGCTTTACACAGAGCCAACGGATGACATGCGTGATGGTTTTGAATACCAGCTATTTGACTTAACGAATGCTGAGCGTGTTGCGCATGACTTGCCTATTCTCGAATGGCATGAAGATGTCCGTTATACAGCGAGAGATCATAGCGCGGATATGGCTGAAAACCAATACTTTAGTCATACGAATTTAGAGGGGCAATCGCCTTATGACCGAATGAGCGAAGATGGGATTCGCTTTAGAAGCGCGGGAGAAAACTTAGCAATGGGTCAGTTTAGTAGTATTTATGCCCATGAAGGGTTAATGAATTCTAAGGGACATCGAGATGTGATTCTTAGGGAAGAGTTTCGCCATTTAGGAGTAGGCGTTGATTTTGGTGAAAATGGAGAACCTTTCTTTACTGAAAAATATGTAAGGCGTTGAAGTAACTAAAAAGCGGCTATGGCAGGATGAACCCTGTTGTAGGCGCTTTTTTTTGTTCTCTTATCAGTTTATTTTTAAAAAGTTGAAAGGATCGGTTCGTTTAGATAGTCAATCGGGAGGTTTTAGTTTATTATGGAAACATAAAGAGGCTTTAATCCTAGTTATTTAGAAGTGGAGGATAGGGATGTGAGAATCACCAATATAAAAAGTGATCATGTAATCCCAGGAATGGTGTTAGGCGATGTGGTGCATTCACAAAATGGGCATTTTCTTCTAAGAAAGGGAACGGTATTAAACCATCGGCTCATTATGCGGTTAAAAAATTTTGGTATCTACCAGCTTCCGATTGATGATAAGCTACAAGAAGAAGAACGAGAAAAAGTAGAGACGATTATGCCTGTCGTTATTCAATCGTTTAATTGGCTTTTAGTGGATCTTGAAAATGAAAAAAAAGCCGTGTTGGCTTCTATTCAGCAACTAGTTGAGTTCACGGCCATCAATTCGTGGCTTCATAAATTAAAGACTGAAGATAATCATTTATTCGAACATTCCATTAAGGTAAGCGTATTATCGGCTTATGTAGGAAAAAAATTAAAATATGATGAGCAGAAGTTAACGACTTTGATTCTAGCTGCGTTGCTACATGGCATAGAGGATGGAAGGCGGGGGCTGGATTGGGCTGATTTTGCCCCATATCGAGAAGCTGAATGGTTACGAGAAGTGCGTTTCATTACGAAAAGCGTCGCGAAGGAACAAGCGTATCGTTTGCCGGAGATCCATTTATCGCAAAGTCATCTTCAAGAAGCGGGCCAGATTATTGCAATTGCTAACCAGTATGATGAGTTATTGCATCAAAGTCGATCACACGTTAAACGACGTCCGATCGAAGCAATTGAGTACATTTTTGGAATTACCATGAAATATGACTGGCATATTATGATTGTCTTCCTGCACTCCATTGCGCTTTATCCAGTTGGTAGTCATGTCCGTTTATCAAATAAGCAGACAGGTGTTGTGACAGCACAAAATATAGGGATTCCTCATCGACCTTTTGTGCGAACGCTTCCAACGCATCAAGTAGGGTACGGGAGTGAGTCAGAAATCATTAATTTAGTTAAGGAGCCAACGTTATTTATTCATGATATTCTCAATTTGCCTTAAAGAATTGCAGGAAAAGTTGAGGCTAAACTTGAAGAGGTTTGAACGACATTTGAGATTTGTCACAACGTTATTGAAAGGCGTGATTGCATCAGCTTCATCGAACCCAGTGCCCGTAAACGACTAAAGCGATACAATAAGATTGTCATTCCGACTCTTATTATAGGATTGCTCATTATTTTTATTACTCCACCACAATGGAACTTTGTGGCTTTGCTATTACTTATGGCAAGTCATGGGTGTGTCTATTATTTAGAAAGAAAAGACCAAAAGCAAGAAGAATCAAAACAAGGCGACTGAAGCCTTGTTTTTTTAAATGAAAACAGACAAAGGTCAATTCAAAAAATACCCTTTTGACTAATTTTAATTTTATTCAGTTTATTTCGTTGACAATCTTGTTTATCCGTTATATGGTTAGTTACATAAGTAATGAACCGTGGAGGTTATGCAATTTATGGTGTTCTCATTTTCCAGTGATCAACCGATTTTCAGACAGATTACGGTTCGGATTGCCAATGACATCGTCAATGGAGAATTAAAAGAAGGCGATCAAGTGCCTTCAACAAATGAATTTGCGAAACTTTTGCAAATTAACCCTGCAACCGCAGCAAAGGGCATTAATTTATTAGTTGATCAAGAAATTTTATATAAAAAACGTGGAATTGGCATGTTCGTTTCGGAGGGAGCAAGGGCGAAACTCATTAAAGAACGTCAAGTTTCGTTTAGAGAAACGTATATTGCCCCCATGTTAAAGGAAGCCAATCAAATCGAATTAAGTGATGAACAAATTAAGCAGTTAATTGATGAGGAGAGGGGTAAACGAAAGTGAATATTACACTAAAACAAGTCTCGAAAGAAATCAAAGGTCAGCCTGTGTTAAATAACATCGATTTAACAATTGATGAGGTAGGTATTTATGCAGTGCTTGGACCGAATGGTGCAGGGAAAACGACGATGATGCACATTCTTGCTGGGTTATCGAATTGGGATCGTGGCATGGTTGAGATTGATGGCAAGAATCCATTTGATCATAGCGAAACGTTAAATAAGATTAGCTTCATTCAAGAAAGTGATAATTTTAAGCCGACGTTAAGAGTAAAAGATGTCCTTCAGCATGTAAAAGCATTTTATCCTCAATTAAACGAAGAGTTATTAACTCGCTTAGTGTCGGAGTATCGCTTACCGTTAAACAAACGTTTGAATGAACTTTCAAAGGGGATGAATTCCGCTTTAAATATGAGTATTGGTCTAGCTAGTAGAGCTCCATTAACGATTTTTGATGAACCATACATTGGCATGGATGCAACAGCGAGAAAGAAACTGTACAAAGAAATTATTGAGGACTATGTTGAGCACCCGCGCGTCATTCTGTTCTCGACTCATTTTATTGAAGAAACGGAAGCGATCTTCGAACATACCATCATTGTGAATGACGGGAAAATCCTGCTGCAAGAACCAGTAGAAGATCTAGCAGAACGAGCGTTACGTATAAGCGGACCGAAAGACGCTCTGGCTAATTTAGATCTGACTGGGCAACACGTGCTAGCAAGAGAATCGCTCTTATCAGAAGCGACAGTAGCTGTTTTATGTAATAAAGGGGACGTGCCAGTCATTCCAAGCGGTTGCAGCGTTCAGCCTTTATCCCTACAAGAGTTTTTTATCGACTATACATCAAAGGAGCCGTTGCCTCAATGAGTAAAGTTTTTGAAATAAAAAGATTAATTTTATCAGATATGTTAAAAGCATTTACGATGTTTTGGCTTACCTTAACTGGCTTTTTGTTCATTGGTTATGTAATCGCATCATTTATGGGGACGTCGATTGTTTTGCTTGTCTGGCCCATTTTTCTTGTGTGGTTGTGCGCGAATAGTTTTCTGATAACGAAAAATAATCTAAACTATGCGCTTAAACTGGGAGCGACACGCACACAATTTTTTGCGGGAAGTGTATTGATTTTACTAATTGCGGTTCTCGTTGGCCAGCTGATCCATCGCGTGTATTTGTTTGTCCTACCAAATGTAGCAGCAGCTTTATCGATTGAGAATGTCACGCTCATTGGATTTCAAGAAGTTTTGCCAGAACTGTCTACATTATATGCCTTTGGTTATGATCTAACATTTGCATTCTTTTTATTAGGAATTTTTTATCTTATTGGTGTGATTCGTTATCAATATGGCATTGTGCCTGTTTACGTTCTCGCTGGTTCTCTCGGCTTACTCTTTCTGCTACCGATGACGAGAGATGGGGTGACAAGTTGGCTACGGATGCTTTATCAGGGCGAGGCGCTTGGGACGTTTTTCTTATTAGCAATCATTGGTGTGGTCGCTTGCCTAGCTAGTCAACCTGTGTTGAGGAAAATGACCTTACGATGATGAAGAGATGGAGGATCAATAAATGAAAATAGGTTCTATTTTTCAATCAATGTTTCCAGAGTTGGCAAAACTGTTTACGATCTTCTGGCTCATTCTTACGGGAATTCTCATGAGTGGCTATGTCATTACAACGTTGACTTCTACGCAAGTGTTCTTATTTGTTTGGCCAATCTTTCTTTTTTGGATAGGGTCAGTTAGTTTTAACATCATCAAACATGACTTTCATTACGCACTAAAATTAGGGGCAACACGAAAACAGTTTATGCTTGCTAGTATGCTGCTTGTGTTGGTTTTTATTGGGATGGGTGCTGTCGTTCATCACAGTTTAATCCAGCTTTTGCCTTGGGTTGCTTCAATCGTTGGTATGGAGCAGGTTCTCTTACTCGGGTTTGCAGAATTCTTGCCAGCCTTGTCATTATCATTTGTACTCGTGTACGAACTGATCGCGGTTCTTTTTGTTGCTATTCTTCTATTCTTTATTGCTAGTGTCCGACAGTGCTTCGGAACAAAAGCCGTTTATTTCTTCTTAGCTGGAGTGGGCGTTCTCTTTCTTATTCCATTTGTTCAAGAAGCAATGATCACTTATGTCACAACCTTGCATCAAGGTGAAGCATTATTCACGATTTATTGGTTTATTCTGCCGATAATGGGCTTACTCGCAGCAAGTCATTCCCTTTTAAAACGAACGAGCCTCAGGTAAAAAAAGACCGCTAAGTCCATTCGACTTGGCGGTCTAGTTTCGTCACTATGCTCTTTCAAGAACGTTTAAACATTCTCGGTTAAAAGCAGGTAAATCATCAGGTGTACGGCTTGTTACTAAGTTGTTTTGACAAACCACGACTTCTTGATCAACAAAACGCGCACCTGCGTTGACGAGATCTGGCACGATAGGTTTCACACCCGTTACAGTTCGTCCAACTAACGCATCCGCATTAATAAGAAGCTGTGGTCCATGGCAGATAGCCATAATAGGCTTGCCTTTATCGGCAAAGTCTTTTGTAAAGGCGACAAATCGATCATCCCCGCGCAGTTTATCTGGAGAGAAGCCTCCTGGTAAAAGCAGGGCATCAAACGACTCAGGCGTTACATCATCAATGCCTTTATCAATGGTTACAGTTGCTTGTTCTTTTTTTCCTGTTACACGATTACCGGCTTTTTTCTCGATGGTAACGAGTGTATGGCCGGCTTCTTCAAGTTTTTCTTTCGGATTTGTGTATTCAATGTCTTCGAATAAATCGGTGATTAAAACGGCAATACGCTTGCCCATGGTGAAACATCCTTTCAAATTAGTGTTCTTACGTAAATTTCCCGATTTTTATATGAGTAAACATATAAGGGGAGGAGCAGGAGATGTGTGAATCAACAAGAATTAAAGAACAGTAAAGGAGGGGTGAAATTGATTGAGCTCAACTATGTAGGGAAGACGGTTGTGATCGTTGGTGGAGGTTCTGGAATTGGAGAGGCGCTGGCTCGAAGGTTTAGTGAGGCAGGCGCGCGCGTCGTCCTTGCGGGGAGGACATTGGAAAAGTTAAAAGGTGTATCGCATTCAATTTCTGAAAAAGGAGGGGAAGCCCATGCTTATCAAGTGGATATACGCTCGAGTCATGCAGTGAAAACCTTTTTTGAAACAATTGTAGCTCAATTTGGCCGGATCGATGTTGCTTGTAACAGCGCTGGAACTGTTGCGGACTTGGTGAAGCTAACAGATGTAACGGAGGAAGATTTTGATCAAGTGGTTGACACCAATTTAAAAGGAACTTGGCTGTGCATGAAATACGAATTACTACATATGAAAAAAGAAGGCTCCGGCGTTATTTTAAATGTCTCCTCGATTAATGGCATTGGAGGAACGCCGCGTATCTCTATTTATGCCGCTTCAAAAGCAGCTATCAATCATTTAACGAAAACCGCCGCGCTTGAACATGCACACGATCAAATTAGGATTAATGCTTTATGCCCCGGTCCTGTTGAGGCGCCACTATTGGAAGAAGTCTTTCGTCAAACCGGCTTAGCAAAGAAAGATTATCAGGCTGTGATTCCACAAGGTAGAATCGCTTCCACTCAAGAGATTGCAAATACAGCTTTATGGATTTGTTCTGACTACAGTTCGTATATGACTGGGCAAATCATTTCTGTAGATGGAGGAATAACTGCACGAAGCTAATTAAGGTTTTGTTCCGGAACTCCAACGTTCAGTAGGGGAATCTTGGAATGAAAGGAAACAATAAAATGAGAACATGCAAATCGTTTTCCTTTTTTATTCCCGTTTAAAATGATAGGATTAATATAGTTTCGAAACATTAAGGAGGATGTCCATCATGACAACGATTTCACCTTTAGTATCCACTGAGTGGCTTGCTGAGCATTTAAACGATAAAGAGATTCGCCTATTAGATGCCACAACGTTTTTAAAATTGCCTGATGGTGATGGTTTATATTCGATTAATAGTGGATTTGACGCCTATAAAGAAGAACATATTCCTGGAGCTGTTCATGCCGATGTCTTGCATGAATTAGCTGATCCTGATGATAAAAAAGCTTTTACTTTACCGAGTAGAGAGCGCTTTGTTGAAAAAATTCAACAGCTAGGCGTAGATGACCAAACCCATGTCGTCATTTATGATCGAATTGCGGAAGTAGGATCTACCAATTCTGCTTCAGATTGGGCATCCCGCGTATGGTGGCAGCTTCGTTATGAAGGATTTGACAACATCTCCATTCTAGAAGGTGGCTTTCGGAAGTGGAAAGCAGAAGGAAGACCGACGAAAAGTGGCGAAGAGTCGTACCCTCAAGGAACGTTTACGAAAACACGTCGACCAGAATTAGTAGCAACAAAAGAAGATGTACTTGCTGCTACAAAAGATACAGACACGATTTTACTGAACTGCTTATCTCCTGAAGTATTTAGTGGGGAAAAGAACACGTATGGTCGTCCAGGTCATATTCCAAGTAGCGAAAATGTTTATTTTGCTACTCTCTCAGATGACGAAACGTTAAAAGTGAAAGATGAAGAAACATTGCGCAGTATATTTGAACCAACTGGTGCGTTTGATTCTTCTAAGCGTGTTGTTGCTTATTGCGGTGGCGGTATTGCAGCAACGTGGAATGCATTTATTCTCTACCTTTTAGGTAGAAAAGACGTTGCCGTGTATGATGGCTCGATGACAGAATGGGTTCAGGATGAACAAGCTCCACTAGCAACGTCAAACGAATAGAGCTTCTAGACAAATTCCTATGGGAACGGGTGAACCTCTGTTCCTATAGGGATTTTTGCTTATCATAAAACATTTTGTATGTTGTTCTTAATTATCTGATAGGTTTTTATAAACAGTATGAAGGTAAAACAGGGAGAAAGAAGAATGTCTAATGAGGTGACGAAGATGATTAATAAAATGGAAGTAGAAGATTTTTTTAAATTATATGAGAAACAGCTAAATGAAGTATTGGCGGGAGAAAAATCGGTAACCCAGTTTGCGGACTTTTATGCTGCTGCGTTCATTGGAACCGATTCAGCTCAAATGAAAGTAGCAAAAAACGATCAGACGTTAGTTGATATGATACATGCAAACTTTGACTATTATCGCTCAATTGGGGCTAAGAAGATGATTGCAACGGCTGTTTCGGTTCAGGAGTTAGACGACTATCATGCCCTAGCTAAAGTGGAGTGGGAAGGTGTATACATGAAAGCAGAGCAAGGAAGCCATGTCTCATTTGCCGTTCAGTATCTTGTGAAACAGCAAGAAGCGAATCTCGTTATCTTTGGCTCGATAACAGGTGATGAAACCTCCACATAAAAGGAACGTGGCATGATGGAGTAAAAAAAGAGAAATATAAATCGGCTAGACAAACCAAAAGGCGCGCTATCGAAACGATGTCAGCCTTTGAACCTTGTCACTCATTCACTGATTTTGCTGGGTTTCCTGGTTGGGAAGCCTTTCATATCGGTGAGGGAGCAAGGAAACATTAAGGATGAAGATGCAAGCATGTAGGGGTCATTACGCTTCTTGCTGTAAAATTAATTGAAGGTCGCTTATATGTGTGATGTGAGCATGTGGTAAAGAGGACAAGACGGGTGATTGTGTTTGGTTTTTAACGTTTCAAGATAATCAATTTCACGCTGGAATAATTGCAGTTCTTCGTTTTCTAGCATAAAAACACTCCTGTAGCACTTTGATGATACTACCTTACCCTTTTTTCATTCTTTTTAAAACGAAAAAACGAAATAGAAAAAGAGAGTCGCATCAGGACCCTCCTAGAGATTAAGGAAATATTCGATGAATGCAGTGGCAACGGGAATAAAGAAAAAAAGAGCGACTAATCCAAGCGTAGATAAAACTAATGCAGCTCCGCTCGGTCGTTTAAGTTGAAACACAGTTGATACGATCGTTAAAATTGAAAAGAAGATTAGTAAAGTCAGCCAAATGCTTTGGGAAGGGACTGCATACATATTGCTAGGGTTGTAAAGTGCCGTTAAGCCAATGACAAGAGCCATTATCAAAACGATACTATGAAGAACAAGTGTGGTAAGACGAAACGCCATGGGTATACCTCCAATAAACTAGTCTATTTATTGTAAGCGAGGAAAGATAATTTTTCAATTTCATATGTTTTGGGAAAGGAGCGGTGCTTGAGTGGAGATTCGACCTATAGAATTAAAAGACGCAGAACACTATTTATTATTGAATAAGAGAATCGATGAATCTGGTTTTATGTTACATGAGCCCGGTGAAAAACAACTAACTGTCACGCAACAGCAAGCGTTTATTGAGCGAGTAATACAAACGAAAAGTACTGCATTGTTTGTGGCAGATGATGGTGAGGATTTGGTTGGTTTTATTTTAGCAATTGGTGGCACAGTAAGGCGAAATCGTCATTCTGCGTACATTGTTGTGGGCATAGATGAAGCATATCGAGGGCAGGGGTTAGCGACGAAGCTTTTTGAAGAGATTTTTGTTTGGGCAAGAGATATGAAAATCAGCCGACTTGAATTAACCGTGATAAAGGAAAACAAGAAAGCATATGACTTATATCGGCAACTTGGGTTTTCGGTAGAAGGTGAAAAAATTCATTCGCTCATGGTGGATGGGCGTCCAATTAATGAATACTACATGTACAAATTTGTAGAGTAGTAGGGGGGCTTGTATGATTCCAATTGTTTATGATCAAGTGAATGGATTTGGAAAAGACGATCAATTTTTCCTCGACTTATTAGAGACTTTATCTGTGCGGACGATTGCAGACTTAGGGTGTGGAACTGGGCGATTAACCGCTCATTTTATTGAAAAAGGCTACCACTATTTTTCATGCTGTAAAATAATCTCTTTACTTTATTTTGAAATTTTTCTATAATGGGAAAACAATAAAAGCGACGAAGAGAAGAGTACGTGCACTTAAGCATAGCAGAGAACTCCTGATGGTGGGAATGGAGGATGTAATTGCGCACGGAAACAAGCCTCTGAGCTGTACAAAGGATCTTTCCAAGGAAAGTGATGGTGTACCGGGTTCTCCCGTTACCGAGATAGGGTATAACTACATCTAAAAAGTTGTGGCGTACTTGAAAAGGTTGTTGTAGCGATACAGCGACAAACTGGGGTGGCACCGCGAAACTTCTAACAATCCGAAGTCTCGCCCCCAAGGTTAAGAACCTTGGGAGGTGAGACTTTTTTTCGTTGTTCAAAAAATCGGTTAGGAGTGGTGCTACATGAATTGGAAAGCCCCTTTGCTTTTACTTGTTGGTGTTGGAATTTCAAATATTGGTGCGTGGGTTTACCTCCTCGCCTTGAATTTAACGGTGTTTTCAATGACAGGATCGCCTTTCGCCGTGTCGGTTTTATATATGCTCATTCCGATATCAACGCTCGTTACCGACGTCTGGGTGGGGTCATTCATTGATCGGTTAAACAAACGAACGCTGATGATAACGTTAGATATCGTGCGAGCGTGCCTGATCTTCTGTTTACCATTTTTGGATTCATTGTTTTTCATTTATGCCCTTGTCTTGTTGATTAATATGGGCAGCTCGATCTTTGAATCAACCTCAATCGTCTATATGACGAAATTGGTACCGAAAGAAAACCGGCAGCGCTTCAACGCATTGCGTAATTTCATTCAGTCCAGTGGGTTTATTCTCGGACCATCAATTGCGGGTGTTCTCTTTATCGTCAGTTCACCAAATATGGCGATTTTCGTAAATGCTTTGGCCTTACTGTTATCGGCATTTGTCATTATGTTGCTGCCAAATCTTGATCTTAAAGACGAAGAAGCTGTTTACGAAAGAGTGACGTTTGCGGTTGTGAAAAAAGATTGGAAACTGGTTGTTACGTTCGGGCGCAAAAATGCCCATGTAACATGGGTGTATCTGTTATTTGGTGGCTTTGTCGTCTTTCTAGCAGGAATTGACTCGATTGAAGCGGCATTTGCAAGAAAAGTGCTGCTTTTCTCAGAAAGCACGTATGGGTTTCTAGTCGGAATTGCTGGCTTTGGAATGGTCGCAAGCTCACTCTTGAACGCTTGGTTTGCGAAAGTGCTAAAAATCAATTTGTTAATCGGTGTTGGCGCAATCATTACGCCGATCGGCTACTTGGTTTTCGCCTTCTCTCAGTCATTTCTAACTGCTTCCATTGGCGTATTCATCATGACATTTGCGATTACGTTTGCCCATGTCGGCTTCCTTACGTTTTATCAAAATCATATTCCTGTTGCGATCATGGGTCGATTTACGAATTTGGTTGGAATGGTTGAAGCAGGACTGACGATCGTCATGGTTGCGTTGATTGGTGTTTTTGCCGATTGGATTGCGATTCGTCCCGTGTATATGTTTAGTTCAGCGGTGTTCCTGCTGCTGGGAATTTATATTTTCAAGGTTGTGATGAACAAGGAGAAAAAAGTTTTTTATCGCGATCCAATGCCTGAATGATGTAAAAAGAGGGACGGCCAGCGTGCTGTTCCTCTATTAAGTGATTTTTTCAATGCAAGACCGAAAGGCACGAGCTTCTTCAGAATGCTTTCTTTCGATAAAGTAAGTTGAGACGACAGGTGGATGTAGTAATTGGCTATCGACCTCCAGCATTCTTCCTTCAGTTAATTCTCTTCTAACGGCGGAACGGGGCAAAATCGAGCAGCCGATTCCTTCTTCAATAAATCGCTTTGTCACATGAATAT
The DNA here is from genome assembly GCF_041949915.1 of Shouchella sp. JSM 1781072. Classification (NCBI taxonomy): domain Bacteria; kingdom Bacillati; phylum Bacillota; class Bacilli; order Caryophanales; family Bacillaceae; genus Shouchella; species Shouchella sp. JSM 1781072. Next base: position 244,667 of record NZ_JBHFQE010000003.1, on the reverse strand, counting down.
GTGAAACTTTCATTTCGCGCATGCGAGGTTGAATCGCGCGACAGGCAAGCAAAAGGTTCTTCCAGTAGTCGGGATGATTGTACGTGAGCATTGTATAAGTGCCTAGTGCATTTTCCAGTGAAATAGGTGGACTTGATTCCGCATCTCCACCGTCATGAGGCACCACAAAGCAAAGTGGTTCACTTTGTAGAACTGCTATGTGTTGCGACTGCGACAAAGGTTGTTGTCTTGTAAGTCCAACATCGGCTTCGTGTTGATTAATTTTTTGTTCAATGAACGTAGAATCTACAACATCAACGACGACTTCTATTGATGGGTATTGCTTCACAAATGTCCGTATCCAATAAGGGAGATAGGTCGTTGCAATTAACGGTGAAACGGCCAAACGAAGAAGGCGGTTGTATCCTTGCCTTTTCTTATCCATTTCAATATAGCTTTGCCGCATTCTATTTTGGATGTCGATTGCATGAGGAAGAAACGCTCTTCCATAATCGGTTAAATAAATATTCCGACCTTCACGAGAGAATAGGGGTATACCAAGGCTTTGCTCCAATTGCTTAATATGCACGGTTACCGTTGGTTGTGAGACATAAAGTATTTCAGCTGTTTGATAAAAATTTTCGACTTGCGCAGCAACAATAAACGTGCGAATCCAGTTCATATTCATATTGACACCTCGAATGATTAAGATAAGTAATCAATTTAATAGGAATAATTTAATTATTTTTATAACAAGTATACGGTAAGATGAAGTCAAAGAACAGAGGAGGTAATGAGATGATACAAAAAGGCTTAGCAGGCGTTGTTGTAGCGGAATCAGCTATTAGTCAGGTTGATGGGGAAAGTGGCGAATGTATTTATAGAGGAAAGCGAGTGAGAGAACTTACGGACTTTACGTTTGAAGAAGTCGCATTTTTTCTATTAAATGGGGAATTTCCGTCAGATAAAGAAAAAGCATTTGTGATGAATATCTTTAAACAACAGCGTATTCTTCCAGATGAGATTGATGCAATGATCACCCAACTTCCAGCGGAGCTAGATTTAATGAGCGTTTTACGTACATGTATTTCGGCTATGGAAGAAAAAGAAGCGTCGCAAGAAGAAGCGATGAAACTAACGGCAACCATGCCAACAATCATAGCAAAACGGCTTCGATTCATTCAAGGAAAAGATGCAATTGAGCCTCGATCCGATTTAAGTCATGTGGAGAATTATGTATACATGCTGACAGGCGAAATGCCGACAAATGTAGTGGTTCAAGCTTTAACAACATATATGATCTTAACAATGGAACATGGCATGAACGCATCCACTTTTACCGCACGGGTTATCGCTTCAACGGAAGCAGATTATATTTCTGTTATTACAGGTGCGATTGGTGCCATGAAAGGTCCTCTTCATGGCGGAGCACCAACAGGTGTATTGGAGATGTTGAGAGCGGTCCAAACAGATGAAGAGATTGAACCGTTTATTGAAGAGAAGTTAAAAAACGGTGAAAAGCTTATGGGCTTCGGCCATCGTGTGTACAAAACAAAAGATCCGCGAGCACAAGCGTTAAAAGGGGTTTTGGAAAGGCTTGGACAGTCCAATGATACAATGAATCGTGCCGTACAATTTGAACGATTGGCTACCAAAATGTTAGCAACGTATAAACCAGGTAGAGATCTTTATGTGAATGTGGAATTTTATGCAGCCGCTTTAATGGATGCTTTAGCGCTAGATGAACAACTATTTACACCTACGTTCACAATGAGCAGGATTATTGGCTGGAGTGCGCACATGATGGAACAACGAAATGATAATCGAATTTATCGTCCTTCTCATCGTTATATTGGGGAGATGCCAGCGCAATCTGTTTGAAATTGAGAAACCACGGCAAAACGCCGTGGTTCTTTTTTGTGAATAACGTTAGAAGAACCATAATGCAAAGAGTGTTGATAACAGTAAACCAATCATAACGGGTATAAAACAGACCCGAACAATTTCTTGAGCTGGAACTTTTGAGACACCTGCAACTGCCACAAGTGAAGACCAAGCAATTAGTGTCCCGCCTCCAACCCAAATCGCGCCCATCTGCCCAATCGCAGCTAACGTCACAGGATCAATGCCTGAAACAGGACCGAGGGCACCTGCTAATGCGCCAGTAAGGGGAAGTCCTGAAAAGCCTGAGCCATCAAGGCCTGTGACCATACCAATAAGCAGAATACCGAATGCTGTCCATCCGCCCGATTCAGGAATAAAGTGCTGTCCTGCTGTGACAAGCTCAAACAAAAACGCTGGAGATGTATCTGTTTGCAGGATTGCGGAAGAAAAGTCACTGCTTCCTAAGAAGAAAAAACCAGCAATCGGGATAACTGGACCCATGGCACGAAAAGCAAATAAAAATCCATCAACCAGGTGATCGCTAACCGAATCAAAAACGTTTTTCGGTTGATAAACGAAACTGGTCAGGAGGAGTAATAGCAAGGCGAGCCCACCAACTAAAGCAGCTCCAGCGCCACCTTCCAGTGCTAAGTCTGTAAAAAACGCTGTGTAAAGCATATAGCTAACAACGGCGAAAAAACAGAGGGGAACAAGGATCGCAAAAAGTTTTGATTTCCAAGTGGTGATGACTTCTTTTGCTTCTTGTTGACGTCCTTTCATCCATTTTTCGAGGTGATGATCGTCTTTTGGTTTAATTTGCCGCCGAAAGAATAGATAAGCCAATAAAAGGGCGGTGATACCTGTAATGAGGGATAAAATAAGCGCTTGGTCTGCAACGGCTTGCACATCTACACCTGCAGCAGTTGCGCTAAGCATGGGCGCAATTTGAATCATATAGTCTGAAGACAAGGCCATCCCTTGCCCAGCAAGAACAATTGCAGCTGCACCAGCAAGAGGTGGAAGCCCTGCTCGAATGGCAACTGGTAAGAGGAGGGCGCCGACTAGAGGAACAGCTGGAGTTGGCCAAAAGAATAAAGAGATCATATAGGTAACGAGTGCAATAATAAGATACGAAATCGGGCCGTTAACCATGACTTTTCCAATTGGCTGAATCATTTGTTTGTTCGCTCCAATTGATTCGAGCCCTTGTAGAAGAGCAGACATCACAGCGATAATGAGAAAAATACTAAAAAGCTCTCCAGCAGCAACGAGGCTTGCGGTAAAGACGGTTTGGACACCTGTAGTTAAAGAACCTGTATAAGCAAGACCTAGTAGAAAGGTCATAAGAATGGCTGGTACCACAACATTTTTTCGAATAAGCATCGTGCCAATAATGAGTAACACACCTATGAGATAAAGCCAGTGAGGAAGCGTCAACACCCTTCATCAGAGTCCTTTCTAAAATAAAGTTGATGCTGTAGCGTATGCGCTTGCCCAGGGAAGGGTGCGGAGACAAAAGGGAGAAAGCGTCGGTTCATAAAAGAGAGAGATGGGACTGGATTCAAGAGGCGAGGTTGTGTCTTTTTGAATCTCTTTCCACAATTCATACGTATGCTTATAAAAAAAGCGAGGGATTCGTATGTATGAAGTTTATGAATCTGAAGGAGATTGGTTTTTTACTGTATTTCCTGTCTTATTCTTTATCGTTTTTGCCATCATTTTAATGGTTTTTATCGGTGTAGCCTTCAAAGGGTTACGAGAATGGAATCACAACAATCAATCACCCAATTTACGAGTATTAGCGACACTAACGTCCAAGCGTACAGATGTTAGTCGACACACTTCCCATCATCATGATCATCCTACGAGCCACTCATCAACTACGTACTATGCTACGTTTGAATTTGATAGCGGGGAGCGAATGGAGTTTACGGTTCCAAATAAAACATATGGATTATTAACTGAAGGGGATGTTGGAGAACTGAATTTTCAAGGTTCAAGGTTTTTGGCGTTTGAAAGATATCGTAAAGAGAATGGATAGGGAGCACAGCTTGTCGTTTTTCTACTTGAGCTAGGAAGGAAAAAAGAGGCCTAATCGTATCTAGGATTAGGCCTCTTTTTCCCTATACTCGAAGTCTTGCCATCACATTTTGAATGAGCTGCAAGCCAACTTCTCCTGATTTGCTTAAAATTGATTCTGGGTGGAACTGAACCCCTGATATTGGTAAGTGTTTGTGCTGAACGGCCATTGGAACGTAATCGTCTGTTTCTGCTTCTAAGCGTAAACAGTCAGGCAATTCTTTGGCGTAAATGGAATGATACCGACCAACATTAATGGCTGCAGGGAGGCTTGTAAACATCCCGTCTCTTTGATGAACCGTTACTTCCGACTGCTCCCCATGGCATGGTGTATCAAGCAAGCCAAGCTCACCTTCAAAGTACTCTACGATCCCTTGAAAGCCGAGGCATACCCCGAAAATAGGAATTTGCTTTTCTACACAAGAAGCAATCGTTTCGCTTAGTTTAAAGCGCTCTGGGGTACCAGGGCCTGGTGATAGCACAACGAGATCATAGTGATACTTTTCTAGAAAATCGAGGGCGTGTACGGATCGCGTCGTGGAAACCGTTGCGCCTGTTTGTTTGAAATAGCTTCCTAACGTATGAACGAAGGAATCCTCATGGTCCACAATGAGGACATGTTTCTGACTTCCTGGCTGTTGTGCGACATAAGGAGTTTTTGGTGTTTGGTTTTGTGGCGATACAGCCTCGGCTAACGCTGAAACTTTTACGAGTGTTTCTTCTTCTTCCTCTTCTGGGTCGGATGTGTGAAGAAGGGTTGCACCGACTCGCAGTGTAGCGGTGTTGTGTTTGATCGACGTTGTTCGTAGCGTTAAACCGGTATTTAAATCGCCGTTAAACGCGTACCAACCGACTGCGCCTCCATACCAACCTCGAGGCGTTTCTTCATTTTTTTCAATCCAGCGGAGGGCTTCAATCTTAGGCGCACCTGTAACGGTTACTGCCCACATATGCGTCATGAACGCATCTAAGGCATCGTATTCTTCCCGCATCTCGCCGATAATATGGTCAACAGTGTGGAATAGTCGGGCATATGTCTCCACTTGTCTACGACCAATCACTTGTATTGAACCAGGCAGACAAATCCGCGCTTTATCGTTTCGGTCAACATCTGTGCACATTGTTAATTCGGTTTCATCTTTTTTTGAGTTTAGAAGCGTTTTGATATTTTGTGCATCTTCTAGAGGGTCTTTGCCTCTTCGGATTGTTCCAGAAATAGGGCAAGTTTCGACCTGCTGCCCGTTCACACGCACGAACATTTCTGGTGAAGCACCAACAAGATGCTCGTCTCCAAGGTTAATAATAAAGCCGTATGGACTTGGGTTAATTTCTCGAAGCTGTTTGAAAATGTCTGTCGGTGCTAAGGAAAGTGGTTTTTGCAGCACTTGTGTAGGCACGACTTCAAACAAATCACCTGCATGAAAAGAAGGAATGGCTTTGCGGACTAAATCTGCGTAATATCCTTTCTTATAAGGTGATTCTTTGCCTACTACATTCATATTATAGGGGGTTTCTGCCCCGGTTCGCTCTAGGGATGCTGTGGACGCTTGTTTTGTTTGAAATTCATACGACAATGTGTAGGCAATGGCTAAATGATGGTCAACAACCGTTATTTCGTCTGGTATATATAAAACGATATCCTGTTGATCCTCAGGTCGTTCTTTTGCTTTAGCAAGTTGTTCAAATTGATAAATTAGGTCAAAGCCGAATGCACCATACAAGCCGAGAAATTGATCCTCTTCAGAAGAAAACAATTCTTTTATCGCTCGAATCACTTGAAAGATCGAAGGTTGTTTTGTACGGTCTTCTTCATTTTGAATGGATTCTCCTAGTGGAATGGAGCCTTCTATAGAACGTTCTTGATTCGTAAAATGTTGAATATAAGGAATGTCACTTTTGGAAAAATGTGTACGAATTTCATTTAAAAGAACGGCGCCACGCTCATTGAGTGCGCGGATCGTATAACGGTCATTGGAATACGTTAGTTCCAGTGGTGGGCGTAGAAATGCAATGTCCCATCTCGAATAGCGACCAGTAAATTCAAAGCTACTCGAAAAAATCGCACCCTTTGTGGTGTCCAAGTGGGGTAGGATATCTACTTCTATTTTCGATGGAGACACAGCTTGAATGTGTCTTGTCACACGAAGTTTCCCTTCAGTAAGGTATTGCTTCGATTTCTCTTTTGTTTTAAGTGTGGCAAGAATACTCACAACAAAAAACCTCCTTTGTATACTTGGGTATACAGAGAAAGCATCAGCAAATAAAAGGGACTAGTACCCTTTGTCTTCATTTTTTTGCTCTACTCATCTCTGCTCATCTATCTACACTCTGCTCAACTCAACAACACGAGCTATCCCGTGCTTGTTACACATTTTATTACAGCTTATAAAGAAATACAAGGAATGTTTTCCATACGTAAAAAAGTCCCTTTGCACGAGCAGAGGGATGAATCCTCAAAGAGAGGAAAAAAGGGGATACATCCAATTTAAGGCAGAAGTCATGTGGTCGTCAATTGGGAAAATAAAAATGTACAAAATCGGACAATCTAATCTGTAGGTTAAATGAAAGGGGCAAAACGAATGAGTCATTTTACAGGGAAGACGGTACTGATTACAGGTGGAGCAGGTGGAATTGGCCTGGCTACGGCTAAAGTGTTTAAAGAACATGGCGCCAATATTGCTCTTGTTGATTTAAAAGAAGACGTTTTAAAAAAAGAAGCCGAACAAGCAGGTTTGTCTGACGCATTATTGGTAAGCGCAGATGTCACAAAAGAAGATGAGGTAGAGGCGTTTGTGACGAAAACAGTTGAGGTATATGGCCAGATTGATGTATTTGTTAATAACGCAGGCATTAACGGTGATTTTAAGACGATAGCAGAAGGAACCGTTGAAAACTTGATGAATGTACTAAATGTGAATGTAGCAGGTGTGTTTCTTGGCTTGAAACATGTGATGAAACAGATGATGGAGAAAAAATCTGGTGTCATTGTCAATATTGCTTCAAACGGTGGCTTGCTTGGAGCACCTGGCATGAGCGCTTATGTGGCGTCAAAGCATGCGGTTATTGCTTTGAATAAAACAGCGGCACTTGAAGGAGCACCACATAACATTCGTTCGGTAGCGGTCTGTCCATCTGGTGTTGATACGCAAATGATGAAATCGATTGAAACGAACAGTATGCCTGGCAGTGAGGCTGACGCAAGAAAACAATTTGAAGCATCTGTGCCTCTTAATCGCTATGCGAAACCTACTGAAATTGCAAATTTAATTAAATTTCTTTCGTCTGATGAAGCCTCGTTTATTACAGGGTCTTATTATCGAATTGATGGTGGGCAAGGGGCTACATCTGTATAAATAGGCTAGAGATCTAAAAAACTCTTTCTGGATGAGAAACGATCATTCAGAAAGAGTTTTTCTTATTCAATGATTGGTTTTGCCTTCAGGTTCTACGTGAACATGCACATCTATGGTACGGTGCTTTTCTTTAATTTGATTTTCAACGGTGGTGGAAACATCATGTGCGTCTGTAAAAGAAAGGGAAGGGTCTAATTGAATGACGAGATCTACAATTAAATTACTTCCATAATAGCGGGCTTTTACGTCTTTGACTTGATTCACTTTGGAAACCGATAAAGCAGTTGCTTTTAAATCATCAAGTGCTTGGTCATCGACTCCATCTGTTAGCGATAAAGATGATTTTGAAAAGATGCCCCATGCGGTATGACAAATAATAAATCCGACGACAAGTGCTAGGAGTGGATCGAGCCAAGGCAAACCAAATTGAGATCCGATAATCCCGAGTGTTGCTCCGGCACTGACTAACGCATCTGATAAATTATCTTTTGCCACTGAATCAACGGCGTGACTATTGATTCGTTTTGCAAGTTTTTTATTGTATGAATAGACGCCAAGCATCACAAAAAAACCAAATGCTCCGACCCATGCTGCAATCGTATCAGGAGGCTCGGATGTACCGCTAAAAAACGATGTGAAGGCATCGATGATTACTTGTATCCCAACGACCATGATGATGAAGGATGCGACGAGGGCGGCAACCGTTTCTGCTTTCCAATGGCCGTAAGGGTGATCTTTATCTGGTGGCTTTTGCGATACTCTTAATCCAATAAGTACCGCGATCGATACAACAATATCGGTCACGTTGTTCAACCCATCGGCTCGTAAAGCAACAGAACCTGCATAAATACCGACCGTTAGTTTTAAAATAGCTAAAATCACGTACGCAACTAAACTAACTTTAGCACCACGCTCTCCTTGCTTTAGTTCACTGTATCTTTCCTCCATACTTCGCCTCCTACAAAACAGTAGTATGACTATACCAAGTGGCTTCCATGTGGGTCTACAGAAATCTTTTTTGGCTTTCCTAAAGTTATTGCCTTATCGGAATAAAATTGCCCATGGGCAAGTCGTTGATCTAGCAAGCTTTTTTAATGTTTTTCATTTGATTTTCAGTGGAGAGACAGAACATTTTTGCGAAAAAATATTTTTTTATTTAACTGTTCAAGCATGTCATGATAGATTGAACCACGATCATTTCACGAAAACTTCATGCGAACTACACATTTTTTTAGTAGAATAAAAAGAAGAGATCGAATAAGAGAGGAAGATCAAGGTGAAAGTGAAATCGCTTTTATTGGGATTGGTGCTTGTTCCTTTGTTACTCAGTGCGTGTGGTCAAGACGAGCAAGGGCAATGGGACGTGCCTGATCTTGTGGATGTTGATATACAGGTTGAAGAGCATATACCAGCCCATTCTGAAACGGAATTACGTGCATATGTATCTCAAGGTGAAGAAGATGTAGACAACGCAGAAGAGGTTGTTTTTGAAGTTTGGCGCAATCAGGAAAGAGAGAACGGGGATTTAATCGAGGGAACGTTAGATGCAAATGGGGTCTATACGATTCCTTATACATTTGGCGATGATGGAATTTACATTGTGCAAACCCATGTTACAGCAAGAGACTTGCATGTGATGCCGACCCAAACGGTGATTGTAGGGGATGTACCTGAAGATGAGATTGAAGCGTTTCATAATGCTGGTCATTCAGATACAGACGATGAAGAAAGTCAATTTGAACACGATGAGAATGAATAATAAACGACCCCTCTTTAGCCTTTGGAGCTTAAAAGAGGGGTTCGTTTTAGCTAATTGTCCAATGTGTACCTGTAACGTTTACGGTACCTTGGTTTGCAAACGTTTGAAATCCAGTCGATTCATCTTGAGGAAAAATCCTGCTTGTAAAGACGACTTGGCCATTGTTGGCAAAGATTTCAACCGAAGAAGTATCAACAAAAAGCTGTAAAGAAGTGAGTTTTTCTCCATGTAATGAAACTGATCGAGTTGTGCCATATGCTTGCGCAGGAACCTCTCCGGATTTGCTTCGGTCAAAGGTAAGCATGTTGTCTGTTTGATCAAACGTAAGCGTCGTTTGTTCGGTCTCGCTTGTTCGAAGACGAATGCCATAATTTAGCGATTCAATCGAGCTAAATTCGAGCTTGATCTCATAGGTGGTTCCTGCATCAATCGATGTTTCGCCGGTCGAGTGCTGGAAGGGGGTGCCCTTTCCTCGACGGTTTTCTAATTCTTGAACAGGCTTTTGAATAAGCTTTCCGTCTGCTAGTGTGACTTCACGAGGCAACGTTAAACAGTGGGCCCAGTCGTAACGATCGGATGGGTACTCAATATCAGGCAAGCCCATCCAGCCGATGACAATTCTTCTACCGTCTTTTGCTTCAGTTGATTGTGGTGCATAAAAATCAAAGCCGGCATCGAGTTCATGGAAAGTGCCATGTTGGAATTCACCTGTTTTTAAATCGAGCGGACTACCAATTAAATAGCCGGTTTGATAAATATTTTGATAATGTGTTTCCTCTGCTTCCACGCCTTGAGGGGAGAAGACAAGAATGCCTTTGCCATCTAGCTCGAAATAGTCTGGGCATTCCCACATATAACCGAAATCTGTTAAGGTTGTGCGTATTTCACCAACGAGCTCCCAGTTGAGAACATCACTCGATTTATAGAGCAACGCACATCCTGTAAGCGAGTCTCTTTGAGCGCCAATCACAAAATAAAAAGTATCTCCATCTTTCCATACTTTTGGATCACGGAAATGTTCTGTATATCCTTCAGGTGAGTCAGCAATAAGAGGCAAAGGTCGCTTTTCAATTGACCAATCTGCATTCATAATGGCCAAAGCTTGATTCGGTACGCGCTCCCACTCGTCCGTTCGCTGGTTGCCAGTGTAAAGGAGGTGGAGTTTGTTATCGTGCACAAATCCACTCCCAGAGTAAGCGCCATGACTTTCATGAGGAAGATCAGGTTCAATTGCTAAGCCCTGCTCTGTCCAAGTAGCTAAATCTTTCGAGACGACGTGATACCAATGCTTTAACCCATGAACTGCTCCATATGGAAACCACTGATAAAATAAATGATACATGCCATCGTAATAACTAAAGCCATTCGGATCATTTAACAGACCGATAGGCGGCTGGATATGAAAGGTTTGTCGCCAAGGTGAATGTGCAACGGTTTCCCTTAACGCGGTCTTTTCCTCCTCAGTCATCTTACTATAAGGGCGATAGCGTGCTTCTTTAGTCCATTCCATACAAGATCAGCCTCCCGATTATGCGTTTTCGATTTCCGCTTTCTTTTTGTCACTATAGCCAAAGAACCATGTTAGTCCAAAGGCAACTCCTGCTGCAATTAAGTTGGTAAGAATGTAAAGCAACAGTTGACCATCAAGGTAAAGAAGGGTTCCTGGAATAACGGTAATGGCCATTCCTGTACCTGCCAGCCCGACCAATGATGCGAAAAATCCACCAGCGCCTCCGCCGATTAACCCCATAACAAAAGGTTTTCCATAGCGTAAATTCACACCAAAAATGGCTGGCTCTGTAATGCCTAAAAAGGCAGAGAATGATGAAGGTAACGCAAGGGCCTTAAGTTTTTTATGACGTGTTTTTAAGCCGACGGCAAGTGCTGCGCCTGCTTGTGCAGCAATAGCAGCAGTGATGATCGCGTTGAATGGATTTGCGCCAAGCTGATCCAATAGTTGTACTTCTAAGAAGTTAAAGATATGGTGTACGCCTGTAATAACAATGAGCTGGTGGAAGAAGCCAATCACTAACCCGCTAATTCCAAACGGTACTTCAAGTAAGAAAAGTACACCACTCATGACGATGCTTTCAACAGCACCGAACACAGGACCAATGACAAAGAGTGCAAGAGTAATCATAATTAGTAACGTGAAAAATGGTGTCATTATTAAATCTAGAGCTTCTGGAACCCGTTTACGAATCGCTTTTTCAAGCTTAGCACCAAGGAAACCAGCAATAAACGCTGGTAATACGGAAGCTTGATAGCCCGACACATCAATAAAGCCAAAGAATGTGATCGGATCAGCTGAGCCATCCCCGACCGCCCATGCATTTGGGAGCGCTGGATTGACAAGCATAAGTCCTAACACAATTCCAATATTGGGGCTTCCTCCGAATACCCTAAACGCTGACCATGCAATGAGTGCGGGTAAGAAGGCAAACGCTGTATCTGTTAAAATTTCAGTGAAAAGAAGGAAATTGTCTGGAATCGTTTCAGGTGTTAAGCCAACCAAGCTTAGTATTTGCTCTTGCATGAGTAAACCTCGAAGCCCCATAAATAGACCTGTAGCAACAAGAACAGGGATAATGGGAACGAAGACATCACCAAATGTTCGAATCATTCGTTGAAACCAGTTACCTTGATTTTTGGTTTCTTGTTTTTGATCTTCTTTAGAAGAACCAGTCACACCGATCTTTTCAATTTGCTCGTAGATTTGATTAACGGTTCCTGTTCCAAGGATAATTTGATATTGTCCAGAGTTGAAATAAGCCCCTTTCACTTTATCAATATCTTCCACTTTTTCTTTCTCAATTTTCTCCTCATCATAAACCATGACCCGAAGACGAGTTGCGCAATGTGCAATCGATTTTATATTATCTGATCCCCCAACGGCGGCAATAATTTCTTCTGCAATCTTACGGTTATTCTTCAAAGCAAAACACTCCTTCGTAATAAAAAATCACTATGCATGCGAGGCACGACAAACCAACTCAGTCTCGAACCGAAACGCTTTCTGTCGTGGCTGTCCAGCATGAATTTGTTCTAATAATTCTTGTGCGGCCGTTGTACCAATTTGTTCAACAGGTTGTTTAATAACGGTAAGGGGAGGAGACGTAATTTCTGCCCATTTATAGTCATCAAAACCGATGAAAGCCATATCGTGTGGAATCGAATACTGAAAGGATTTCAAATAAGTCATCGCCCCAATACTCATTAAGTTGTTTGTAACAAAAAGTGCAGTTATGCCGGTGGTTTGAAGCAAGTGTTCACACCCCATATAGCCACTCTCAAATTTTGAATCACCATTAAACACGAGCGCTTCCTTGTAGGGAATTTGATGATGGGCTAAAGCTGCTTTATAGCCTGCTGCCCGTTCCTTTGTTGTACTTAATGTATCAATTCCTGTAATCAAACCGATTTCTCGGTGGCCACCTTTAATTAGTTTTTCTACCGCTTCTTGCACGCCTTTTTCATTATCCACAACAATTGAACTTCTCGGCGTGTCTTGTGGAAGGCGATCAATTAATACAACCGGCATATCTGCTGGAATATCATCTGAAATTTCATTATAGTTTTCCGCACTTGAAGCAATAATCAACCCGGATACTTGTTGAGAGATAAAGGCCTGAATTTTTTTTCGTTCAATGTCAAGGGATTCATCGGTGTTTCCAACTAAAAGCTGATAGGCGTGTTGCCCGAGTACAGCTTCAATTTCTTTCACAACCGAAGTGAAAAAATGATTTCCTATATCAGGGACGATTAATCCAATCGTAGACGTTTTTTGACTACGTAGTGTTTTGGCGGCGAAATTTGGCGTATAGCCCAGATGTTTCATTGCTTCCTGGACGCGTTTTGTTGTAGACTCCGCAACAAAACGTGTACCGTTCAACACATGGGACACGGTTGCAGTGGAAACGTTTGCTTTTTGAGCCACATCTTTAATACTGACACGGGCCATGCTGGTCATCTCCTTTATCTATTTATGACGTAATCGTTTACGTAACCGTTTACGTGTATACTATAACGAAAGTCAACAGCTTGTCAAAGGGTTCATTAAAAATCAGAGTTTACAGACAAATAAATTTCATAATAGGTAGTAGTAATATTTTTTACGAATGATAATAGCTAGATTGTTTGTAACATTCCTTTTATTAAGTGGCGACGACTCCCACGAGAACAGCACGTGTCCGAAGACAATGGAGCGTTTTTGCGGAAATGGCTGAGGCCGTGCCCGGGGAAAGCGTTCGCCATATTACATCTAACTCGAATTATTGAATTGACTCAGACATTATCTGAATAAAAAAACTGCCCCAAGAAATCTGGGACAGCTATTTATTACTGTTTGTACAAACAGTAGAAGAGGTGGCAATCCTCATTCCTTACCAGCTGAGCTGAAGGAGTCATCACGCTCTACAATGAGTGCAATGATCACAGCTAAGATCCCGGCTACAAGCTTCCCAACCATCATTGGAACAACCATGTGTTGCTCAATACTCGCAACAAAGCCAAGGTGACCACCGAGGACGAACGCGCCTGAAACCATGAAAGATGTCGCAACCACCTTGCTTCGAATCGTCATATCTTTAAGTAATAAGAAAGCTGGTATGGCATGGGCGAGGGAGGTCACAATGGCAGTAATCGCATAACCATCGACATTTAACCATCGAGCAATCGTGACAAAAAAGGGCTGCATCCCTTTTTTTAATACTGCCACTAGCGGGAATGCTCCGGCTAACACCACTGCAATGGTGCCGACAATCATTAAGCCGTCTTCAAGCGGTGCTAGTTGAGTAAAAGCGCCAATTTCAGTAATGTGTGTGATGCCTGCTAAAGCTAAGCCGATAACACCAATGATTTGGATTCCTTTCCCAAACAGAAGAAATGTTTTAATCGAACGTTTTGGCTGAAAACGTAGTGCGAGAATGACGATGATTGAAAACAGAGTAGGAATAATAAGATTGCGAACCATCATCTCTGGGTTAAAACCTGCGATAAAGCCACCTAGAAAACAGCCGATCGGAATCGTGCTCAAGCCTATAAGCATTCCTTTCGCTAATGCAGGTTGGTCACCACTTTCAACCATCCGCAAGGCAATCGGAATCGTAAAAACAATTGTTGGTCCAAGCATAGTGCCTAAGAAGACCCAGGAAAACAAACTGGCTTCAGCGTTTATACCCATCTCTTGTGCAAGCGCATAGCCACCCATATCAAGTGCTAAGATCGTATTCGCAAAAGAGGCAGGGTCGGCACCAAGAAATGTATAGAGCGGGGCAATCACAGGCGTAAGCCACTGCGCAGCAAGTGGCGCAAGTGTGATAATGCCGACCATTGCAAGTGCAACTCTTCCCATACTCATAATGCCGTTTTCAAATTCTGCCCCTAGCCCGAATCGATTGCCGATGCACCAATCGAATGCACCAACGGCAAGAAAGAAAGCGAGTAGAATCATTATCCATTCATTTATTGTCATGTGTGTGGTCCAATCTCTTTTTCTCTAAACATACCAATTTAAAAAAGGTTAGACAACTCTGTTTCTAGTGTTATGTCTCGATAATTTCAATGGTGTAATAAAGAACGATTGAACCGACTGTTTCTTCATGTTCATCAAGCCACTCAAGATGAATTTGATGGAGGTATTCTCCCGGTGTTGATGTGTTGTGAAGATCATCTATATTGATATGAGTTGTAGAGAGGGATGTTGCTGCATAATAATTTCCACGATGACGATAGCTAATGGAATGATCGGAGTCAAACTGGTTGAGCAAATCTTGGTCTTCATTTTGAACGGTTATGGTATCACCCGGAGACATCTCAATTGAAGGAAGATCCTCTACCGCTTCTGTTGCACTCATTTCATGAGTCACATCGTCTCTGCATGACGTTCCCCAGCATAGAAGCTCATACTGAAAATCCGACTGTGCTTCCCCGTTTACGAGTAACGAAACTTCTGGCGGCTCGTCAGGTAATCCTTCTACTAGAGGCGATTCGTACGTCTGCTCAAAAACAATATCATCTTCAACGCAGCTTGCTAAGAGAAATGTTAAGGTTATAAAAGAAGAAATGAACAAAATCGTTTTATACATGGCGGAACGTCCTTTCTAAATGAAAACATCTGGCAGGTAATAGAGTGCTAACTTTCCAATTAATATGTTGTGAACCTTATCATGGAGACCCTGCTCATTTTTACTTTTCCGTACCCGATTTAATCAACGATTACACTTTTTTACAATTGGTGCCAGCGTTGCTCAAAAAAGCTGGTGACTTGTTAAGAAACCAATTCAAGATTAAAAAAATTTTTTTGCGAAAAAGGTTTGAACAAGGAGAGAATCGGATATTTAATTTACAACAGATCATAGGCATGCCTAAGATTTGTTTCTCCCCCCTTCCTTGATGAATATACACACTGAACCGCACTTCCCCCTTGAGTGCGGTTTGCTTTATGTCTTGATGTAAGCGTGCATGTTAGACGCACTTTTATTGCAATTTAAAAACGAGACAAGTACACTTATGCAGTAGAAACTAGAAGAAATGAAGTGATGGGGTTGCCATATTTACGCTTTACCGGTTTTTCAACGGAAACATTACAAGCGCTTGCACCAGCAATTATAGATGTGTTTACTGGCATCGTGGATATGTCAAAAGAAAAGGTGAAAATTGAGCGGGTCATGTCTGAACCGATTGCAAACGTTCCTCTCACACTTGAGATTCGGATGTTTCCTAGAGACCAGGATGTTCACGATGACATTGCAGAAACCTTTACAACTTTTTTCCGAGAAGAAGGGTACGATTCTGTACATATCTACTTTCTTCTGTTGTCACCAGAACGCTATTACAAAAATGGAAAGCCGATAAAGCGATCCATTAAACAATAATGACGAAGAAAAAAGTGGTCCTGCACCACTTTTTTTTGTTTCGTTGACTAATATTCTATAAAGCGGGTATGTTGCTAGTACAACGAAAAAGATCGAATAGCTGTATATGTCACAGCGCACACTTTAGACAGAGAGAAGGGAAGTGGCGTATGAAAGACTATGGATTTATGGTGTTAGGTACGTTTTTCTTTGCGCTTTCAGTTGCCATTTTTGCGATGCCGAATGGCTTAGCTGAAGGTGGTATTCCAGGACTTGCGCTTTTGCTTTATTTTGGTCTTGGTTGGTCACCCGCAATTGTTACGCTAGCGGCAAATGGACTTGTTTTGCTACTAGGGTATCGGTATTTACCGCGTCCGATGATTGTAAAATCGATTATTACCATTCCGCTCTTTTCATTGTTTTTATTCTTACTTGAAGACGTAGCGGGGCCGGTCAATGATCCATTACTAGCTGCTTTGTATACAGGAGTGTTTACTGGAATTGGGTTTGGCTTTATTTTTCGCTCAGGAAGCACAACTGGCGGCTCCTCGACGATTGCGCGGATGCTGAATTACAAGTTTGGCTGGGAATTAACAGGTACGAATTTTATTTTAGATGCGGCCATCGTCGTGGCAGGTGTATTTGTCATCGGTCCTGTGCTGACGTTGTATACCGTTGTTGCGCTTTTTATTGGAAAAAAGGTGACGGATTATGTGCTTGAAGGATTTGAGTCTAAAAAAGTCGTGCATATTTTTTCGGATCACTATCAAAACGTTGCAAAAAGCATACGAAAAAATTTAGGCGCCCATACGACTATACTTCAAGGGAAGAATGATGAAAGCGGTATTGATGAGAATTTGATCTACGTTTCCGTTTCCAAGCAACAGCTATTTTATTTGAAAAAACTTGTTCGTGATATTGATGAGGACGCATTTACAGTTGTTCATACGGTTAAAGATGTTAGTGGTGGTTCGTTTTCAAAAGCGCATTATCCAACGCAAAAAACGTTTAGTAGTCCGAAAAAGGAGAAGCAATACTACAAAAACCAAGCAGAGGAGTAATCGATATGGAACGAAAATCAAGAAGAGAACGCTGGAGACAGCATCGTCAGTTAATGAGCAGAGTTAAACGGTTATGTGACTGGAGACTAGAAGAAGAGACTCGTGTAAAGCGATAATAGGTTAGAGCACACCTCAGAATGGAGGTTGTGCTCTCTTTTTTTGTTAATCATAGCCTCCGACTGCATCCGGTAATAGCTGATACGCCTCTGAAGGATTGAGCATGTTCTCATAGACGTTCCCCATAAATTGTTCCCATTGGTCAATGGCGTCAGTCGAGCATTCTGAATCCCATTTCAGTCTATACGCTTCACCTTGAACAACGAAATGTAGGTCGTACTGTCTGTAAGGAATCGTGCAGGGGGCGCGGGCGCTTTCACTCTCGCTAGGAAGTTGAAGTACATGGTTGTCGCGAAACTGATTATAAAAAGTGGCCATTTGCTCGTTGGTCCATTCAAATGATATGGTTTCCGTACCTGCTTGCACCAGATCTTTTGTAAATGTCTGATCAAATGTATTGATTTCGTTTGTAGGCGTTTCGCCGAAACCGTATGTTAGGTGAAATTGAAAATCGTCTGGTTGCTCCTCTGGTAATGAAGGGTGCTGCGAGCAAGCAACTAAAAAGGTCATTATAAGCAAGGTAAACAAGTACTTCCATATTGACTCATATAAATACCTAATAAAAATCCTTCCCTTCATCGTGTTTGATTGTATTGTACACTAGGTGGTAGAACAATAGAATGTTCGTTAAAGCATCTTTTATCAAATATTCTCATAAATAAACCGATCAACCTCAAAAGGTAGACAGGAGGGGAACCATGACAACCGTAATTTTAGCGGAAAAGCCTGATCAGGCAAGAAGTTATGCAACTGTTTTTAAACAAACGACGAAACAAAAAGGGTATATTACGATAAATGATTCCCGCTTTTTTAAAGGGGAAGCGATTATGACTTGGGGCATTGGCCATTTAGTAGAGCTCTGTTTACCCGGTCACTATAAAAAGGAATGGAAACGCTGGAACTTAGCGAATCTCCCTATTTTACCGACAGAGGTCGAATTTCAAGTGCCAGCAAGCAAGCAAGAACAGTTTCGAATTGTGAAAAGTTGGCTGAAGAAAGCGACACTCATTATTATCGCGACCGATCCGGATCGAGAAGGAGAAAATATCGCTCGCTCTATCATTAAGCAGGCCGGCGTTATGAGTCATGTACCAATTAAGCGGTTATGGATTAACTCCCAAGAAAATGATGTCGTACGGGAAGGGTTTCTGCACTTGCAGCCAGGTGAAAAATTTGAGCCTATGTACGAAGAAGCAAAAGCTAGACAAGTAGCGGATTGGCTTGTCGGGATGAATGCAAGTCCCCTTTATTCGCTTTTATTGCGAACGAAAGGCATTCAAGACACGTTTTCAGTTGGACGTGTTCAAACACCAACACTCTATTTAATCTATTTACGGCAAAAAGAAATTGAAGCATTTGTTTCAGAACCCTTTTTTGAATTAAAGGCAAATATTGAAGCGGAAACAGGCTCATTTCAAGCAACGTATAAACACCGTTTGAAAACAAAGGAAGACGTGAGCAGACTTTTGGACAAGCACGGGATAAAAGGGAAGACTGCGAGTACGATAGCGGAATTAAGCAAGAAAAATAAAGAGATCCCATCGCCGTTGCTCCACAGTTTGGCAACATTACAAGCGAGCGCCAACCGAAAATGGAAATACAGCCCGTCAAAAGTATTAAGTGTGGTACAAAAACTTTACGAAAAGAAGTGGTTAACGTACCCACGAACAGAATCGAACCATATTACAAATGCAGAGTTTTCGTATCTTCGTAAGCAAGTTAACCAGTACCAGCAGCTAATTGAACAGCAATTTGAACCGACGTTTCTATTTCCAAGAAAACGCTATGTGGACGATGCAAAAGTGCAGGAACACTATGCGATTATCCCAACAAAAAAAGTTCCTACCTCGCTGCAAGTAGAAAAGTTAAAGCCAGACGAAAAAAATCTGTATCTTGAAGTACTGCGAACAACTTTGGCCATGTTCGCACCAACGTATAAGTACGAAGAAACGAAGGTGACGGTTGATGTTCAAGGCTTGCCGTTTCAAACGACAGGTAAGGTGGAGCAAGACATAGGATGGAAAGTGCTATTTCCTTACGCTCCAGCCAAAAATAAAAAAAGCGATGAGCCACCGGTCCTGCCACCGTTGCAACAAGGTGAAGAAGTCATGGCTACCGTTAAAGCAAAAGAAGGCAAGACGCAGCCACCACCTTTGTATACAGAAGGACAGTTAATTCCATTAATGAAAACCGCAGGAAAGTTTGTAGAAGATGAAGAAGAACAAGCTGTTTTAAACGAAGTGACGGGAATTGGGACAGGCGCTACGAGAGCAAATATTATTGAGACGCTTAAGAACCGCGAGTATATTACGATTAAACAAAACAAAGTTCATGTAACGGAAAAAGGGCGAATTTTATGCCAAGCTGTAGAAGGCAATCTTCTTAGTAAAGCAGACATGACGGCACAATGGGAGCTTTTTTTACGGAAAATTGGACAAGGAGAGAAAGATGGTGCCACGTTTATTGGCAACATTCACGCGTATATTCATCGCTTATTAAAGGATGCGCCTGATCATTTACAAACGATGTCCATCGACGCATCGACAATAACGGAGTCGGATCAGTCAGGTGTTGGACCATGTCCCCTTTGTGGCGGAGCAGTCCTAAGTCGAGGGCCGGTCTATGCATGTTCGAAAGCGAAGGAAAACAGCTGCAAGTTTGTGATCGTCAAAACGCTTGCCAAGAAGAAGCTAACCGACGCTACCGTTAAGCGTTTGCTCACTAAAGGGGAAACCGCACCACTAAGAGGTTTTAAAAGTAAGCAGGGCAAATCATTCTCAGCAGCACTTGCGTTAAAAGAAGGCAAGATTGAATTTGATTTCTCAAAAAAGCCAACCTATCGAAAAACGAACGGAAAACGTCCAGCAAGAAAACGTTCGTCAACAAAATAAAAACGGAGGACAAAAAGCCATGAAGAAGACACACCAGACAGCCCCCCACTACAAATGGGGGGAGGACTGCGATGGATGGCGACTGGTGGATCAGGCAGAACTTAGTGTGATTTCGGAACGGATGCCACCTCTAACAGAAGAAGTTCGTCACTATCATCAATATGCTAGACAGTTCTTCTATGTGTTAAAAGGCACCCTTACGATCGCCATAGAAGGACAAGTCACGAATCTCTTAGAAGGTGAAGGCTATGAAGTCGCGCCGACGATCTTACATCAAGTGCAGAACCGTTCGAATGAGCATGTCCATTTTCTCGTTACATCACAGCCGTCAACAAAAGGAGATCGAGTGGAAGGATGAAAGAGGAAACTAAAACGTTAGGATCGTTAATTGATTATCTTGTTTCATCTGGACAGTTGGAAGTAATGCTGAAAGCGGCGCATTCGTCCTTACTTCTAGCTGCTGTAATTGATGGCTGTCGTAGTATGTAGCTAAAATAGGCTCTCGAAATTCATGTTTTTCCGTACCAAGGGAAGCTGTTAAGAATGTTTGATAAAGCCATTGATTATGATTAATGATGGTATTCATCGGATCGAATGTTAAGACAGAAATATCTCCTTTTAAAACATAGTGTATGCCTGAACGTGAGTGAAAATCGTTGATTGCTCGTTCTTTTTTTTGTAGCGTCCATTGATAGACCTTCTCAGCTATGATTTCTACTTGTTTGGACAGGTGAATGACTGGTTGTTTAGCACTTAAAGCATGTGCTTGTAATTGTTCATAAAGCGTGCTACTGTGCGAAAAATGATTTTCTTTCCACTGCTTAAACACGCGATCAAGAAGGCATGTTAAATAGAACCCTGAGTAATAACAGCTTCTTCGAAAAGAAAGCGTTGAATCAAAAGGATCAATCATTTGTTCAGCCCAGTTTTCTTGTAGCGCCTCTTTTTTAAATGAAGCGTGATATTCAACATAGAGAGCTGGCCCTTCCAGTGTCTCAACTTTTTCCTCGTATTGCACACCAGCAGAATAAGAGTGACGACGCGTTTCTCTCGTTGTAAAAAATGTTTGCAAATGATGCTGAAGGTCGTGGTAATTTGTTGATCGATAAGCGTTTATAAGGGCGACTCGTTCAGTCATCCGTAAAGCGATAAAGTTAGGAGTAAAGTTAACTTTCAAACCTACTAGTTCATCGGGGATACGGCTCTCTGCCTGATAGTATTGATGAAGGTGAAACAATTCATGACAGAGGACGGTATATACATCGTCCTCGTTTTTGAAAAGTGTGCAATCAATGATAACGGTAGGGTGACCTTGATACAAAATAAGCGTACAACCATTAAATTCAGCTGTTCGTGGAAATGTTTTAGAACCAAGGCTTGGATGATAAAAGAGATAAACGTTTTCTTTATCGTAAAGAGCAAAACACCCATGGGTAAACCCAGGCCAACATGTTTGCAGTTTATCATCTACTAGTCGTTTATTAACGCTCGTAGCTAAGGTCAACATTAATGAACTCCTTTCAACAAAGATCGTTTTTAAAATTTACGTAAATCGTTGAAAAAAGTTCCCGCCTTAAACCCTTTGCCTCAACGTAGAGGAAAACTGTTGGGCAAAGCGACGACATGCCTCTTCTTCCTCTTCGTTTTTAGGTTCAAATTCATTTTTTAAACTGTCACAGATTAGTATTGCGCCTGCTTTTTGTAAAGTCTCTTCAAGCAAATTCACCGCTTCACAGTATGCGGGGTAATTACGATCTCCTGAACCGAATACTGCTGACGGCATCGAACCTAAATCGAGTGTAGCAAGTTCTTCTTCAAACTCCTCAGCCTCATAAGGCAAATCCCCGTCTCCCCATGTATAGCTACCGAGAATAACTCCATTAAAGTCGACCAATTGGTCGGCAGAATACCCATCCATTTCTTCTAGTATGACCTCAATTCCTTCTTTCTCAAGCTCTTGTTTTATTAAAACAGCCATATCTTCGGTGTTTCCAGACATGGAAGCAAAGACTAAACAAATTCGCACCGCGTTCACTCCTTTATCGTAATATGTATGATCATAAATGATATTGAGAATCATTTTCAATTAATTTTTTTTTAAAATTTCATTTTTTGAATTGAAAGGCTTAACATGTACATTTATTTTTACGGCTAATTTGAC
This sequence comes from Shouchella sp. JSM 1781072, assembly GCF_041949915.1. Lineage (NCBI taxonomy): Bacteria > Bacillati > Bacillota > Bacilli > Caryophanales > Bacillaceae > Shouchella > Shouchella sp. JSM 1781072. Next base: position 222,529 of record NZ_JBHFQE010000003.1, on the reverse strand, counting down.
ACTAATACGAGGAAGGTTAATGTGGCGATTCGTCTAGCTTATAGCGCTCAATGAACGAAAGAAAAGGCTCAAGACTAATGTGTGAACAAATAGATTCATTGAAAAAAGTTGTAAAAATCTCAAAGAAATAATTGACAATGAGATTCATTCTCAATAATATTAAGCTAAATGAAATTGATTCTCATTATCGTTAGGGGTTTTAAGCGTGAAAAATCAATCGTTCTTATTGGGGTTATGTGGGCTAATGTTGGCTGGCTGTCAAGCAACTGGTGCAGACACTGAGGAGAAAAGCCATGTCGTAACTGATTTTGCAGAGCGAGAGGTTGCTTTCAATGATGAGCCTGAGCGTATTGCAGTATTAGGTAATGGTGAGTTAGATATTGTGTACGCGTTAGGAAAAGACGTTATTGGAAGACCATCTAGTCAGGATGTTCCTGTTGTACCAGAAGCGGTAGAAGCCGAACAAGTTGGTTCCTATCATGAAGTCGATATAGAGCGCTTAACGCTTGCACAACCTGATATTGTCTTCGCAAATGAGCCTATGAATCAAAAAGATCTCTCCGCTATTGAAGGTACAGGAGCAGAGGTTGTGTTAACAAATGCTAATGCGATAGAAGACATTAAAGACCAAATCTCACTAATTGGCGAAGTCGTTCAGGAAGAAGCGTCTGCAAGTCAATTGATTGAAGAAATAGAGTTGGTTGAAATGGATATGAAAGATGAGCCTTTACATAAAGAAACGAAAGCCTTGCTCATATACGGTGCTCCAGGCTCAAATCTAGTTGCTCTACCAAATTCATTGTCGGGTGATATTTTAGAGGCGGCAGGAGGATTAAATATCGCGGCGGACTTTGATCAGCTACAGGATTATCCTCAATATGCCGCGTTATCACCCGAGCGTATTATTCAAGCTGATCCAGACGTTGTTTTCTTTATGGCACATGGTGATCCGTCAGCTGTAGAGGAAAGTTTCGTACAAGAAATGGCGCAACATGCTGGTTGGGCGCAATTACCTGCTGTAAAAAAAGGAAACATGGACGTATTGCCCGCTGATTTATTTGGCACAAATCCAGGGAGTCGTATTACGGATGCTATCTCCTATATGCGTGATCGTTTGGAAGAGGTTCAAAGTGAGTGAATTAACGATCCTTGTACGAAATCGAAGGAGAAAGTTATTAGCAATCATCCTGCCAATTTTTTTAATCGCTTCAATGATTGGGGGTATCTTTTTTGGAGCAGTGCAGTTTACGTTTTCTGACTTAACGAGCGCATTTCAACAAAATGACGAAGCAAATGCGCTAATTTTGTTTAACGTTCGGCTGCCACGACTTCTCGTTGCCGCTATGGCTGGTTCATGCTTAGCTGCGGCAGGAGCGATCTTGCAAGGTGTAATGAAAAATCCACTCGCCGATCCGAGTATTATTGGTGTGACGGCAGGGGCGGGATTAGCTGCCAGTGTGGCGATGGTTGCACTACCTCAATTTGGTTATTTAACACCAGTTTTTGCTTTCATTGGAGCCTTTGTTGCGGTGCTTTGTATTTACGGGCTTTCGTGGGAAAAAGGTGCATCCCCATTGAAAATAATTCTTGCTGGAGTCGCAATTAATGCACTATGTGGCGCACTGCAAAGCGGAATTATGATTCTTTACAGTGATCGCGTTCAAGCGATTTTGCCGTGGCTAGCAGGAGGATTTCAAGGGAGAGGGTGGTATCATGTTGAATTTGTTTGGCCTTATGTTGTAGGAGGGCTTTTCCTAACGTTGTTCGCCATTCGCCCTCTTAATCTACTATTATTAGGCGACAATACGGCGAAACTTCTCGGTGCACCTGTTGAACGCATTCGTTTTCTACTCATTTTGCTTGCAGCGCTCTTAGCTGGAGCAGCTGTAAGTGTAGCGGGACTTCTTGGATTTGTTGGCCTTGTTGTTCCGCACATGATTCGTTTACTTATCGGCAGTGATTCTCGGTATCTCGTTCCATTTTCGATTGTCGGTGGAGCGGCACTGGTTGTCTTCACAGACTCATTAGCAAGAACCGTCTTTGATCCGATTGAACTGCCAGTAGGGATTTTGCTCGCTTGTCTGGGAGCGCCATTTTTTCTCTATCTTTTAAAGAGAAATAGCATTCGATTGTAAGTGTATTAATTAAAGGAGGTGACATTATAAACAAACACGATTTAAAAAAACTTTGAGGAGGAATTTTAATGATTATTGTTGCGAACAAAACACTGATTCGTAAGGGAGAAGGTCATAAGCTTGTTGAACGTTTCGACAAGATTGGCAAGATTGAGTATGCACAAGGATTCTTAGGTCTTGAAGTATTAGTGAACTCAAAAGAAAAAGAACATGACGAAGTTACAATTAGTACGCGTTGGGAAGAGAAAGCCGATTTTCACACATGGACAAAAAGTGCAGCATTTCGTGAAGCCCATTCTGGGAAAAATGCCCGTCCCGATTACATCGTAGGAAATGAAATTGAATTTTATCAAGTTGAAATTGTCCGTATGCCAATGCCAAGAAGTCAAGAAGCATAATAGAAAAACTATATAAAGAGAAGGAAGAGATGCAATGAATGGTAAATGGAAAAAGGTATGTCTTCTTTTAGGAGCTACCTTTTTATTTCTGTATATAGTCTATCCATCAGTCAGTAAAGCAGAATTAGCGGACGGTACGTACACAATTGATTATACCGTCATGCACGGTAGTGACCCATCAGCGTCTATCGCAAATGACTACTGGGAAAAGCCTGCAACGTTAACAGTTGAGAATGGTGAGATGACGACACAACTTACGTTGAACAATAGCTCGTGGATTGTGGAGTATCAATCGCAAGCAAATGGACGTTTCTCGAATGTCACGGTCGTTTTGGAAAATACAGGGGCAGATACACGTGTTGTGAAATTTCCAATTGATGGGATTAGCGAGATGACTGAAGCTCAAATCCATGTCATCGTTCCTGATATTGAATACGATCATGATTATACGGTTCGCCTTGATTTTCATGAGAACACATTAACAGCTCTAGAGACTGCTACAGCTGAAGAAACGGAACAAGTTGATGAAATAAAAGAAGACGAAGAGCCGCTGGGGGCAGCTCAATCGTCTAGTGACAACGACAGCAAAAGTGAACAGGGAAATAAAGCAGAGAGGGAGGACAATCCACAAACAAATGATGGTGCACCCATTGCTTTACTTCTCAGTTTAGTCATTGTCAGTGCTATTGTACTCCTTCGCAGACGAGTAAAACAAGCGTGAATTTAGGAGGAGTACTATAGTGAGAATTCATAACCGGATTGTGAATAGCGTCTTAGCATTTTTGTTAATTTTCAGCCTTGTATCCCCATCAGTTAGCTATGCAGCTACGGCAGGAAATGCATTAGCGAATGGGGTGTACGATGTACCGTTTACAGTATTAAAAGAGGGTTCGTCTGAGCCGTCCGTGATGGATGACTATACGAAAAAGCCAGCAAGAGTCACGGTAAAGAATGGAAGCTACCAAGTAGATTTCACCATTACAAATAGTAACTGGTATAAAGACTTTACTGTTGAAGGAAAGAAACCGGAAGTCATTTCGGATACTCCTGAAACTGGAGAGCGGACGGTACGTTTTACAACAAATGAAGAAACCGTAAAGGCTTGGGTTCATATAGTTGTTACAGGTATCCCTGGCTTTAATTATGATAACAGTTATAACGTAGACATAGCGTTTGACTATGAGGATGCAACAGTTATTGAGCTCGATGAAACCGAGCAGCCAGAAGAAGAACAACCTGAGCAGCCAGAAACCGAGCAGCCAGAAGAAGAACAACCAGAACAACCAGAAACCGAGCAGCCGGAAGAAGAACAGCCTGAGCAACCAGAAACCGAGCAGCCGGAAGAAGAACAGCCTGAGCAACCAGAAACCGAGCAGCCGGAAGAAGAACAACCTGAGCAACCAGAAGAACAGCAACCTTCAAAACCAGATTGGAGTTTACTGGAAACTGGAACGTACAATGTACCGTTTGCAGCGAAACATGCAACGGAGGACCGTGATTCTGCGATGAGCCGTTACCTTGTTAATCCAGCACACGTTGTCATTGATGGAACGGAAAGCACGTTAGCGTTAACCGTAAAAGAAAGCCATCAGATTACGGATCTTGTATTGTCAAGTGGTGAAGTAGTAGAAGCTTCTTCAGTTGAAGACAATGAAGAAGAAAATACGAGAACCTATACATTTAGCCAAAAAGAATTGCACAATCCAACTGCAGCAAAAGTTTCCATGCGTGTAGAAATGCCAAACGGGATGGTGTATGAAAACACACAAGATTTCCGAATGGTGTTTGATTTAAATAAAGCAGAAAAAGTAGCGGAAGTACCTGGGACACCAAATCCTGAAGTGCCAGAAGAACCAGAAGTGCCAAAACCAGAAACGCCAAATCCTGAAGTGCCAACGCCAGAACAGCCGCAGCAGCCTGAGGAACCCGCTTATGATGAGCTTGTAGATGGTCAATATACAATTGATTTCAGCATGCTAAAAGCTGGGTCTACTGATGTCTCTGTGATGGATAGCTATACGGAAAAACCAGCAACCGTTTATGTGAAGGATGGTATGTATACAGTTGATTTAACGTTACTTAATCAGAGTTGGTATCGTGATCTAACAATGAATGGTGACCAGCCAGAGGTTGTTCGTCTAAATGAAGAGGAAGACAAGCGCGTTGTGCGTTTTCATGTCTCAAGTTTAGAAGATATCGCTGATGTATGGGTTCATATTCGTGTAGACAGTATTCCTGGTTTTAATTATGACAATCAGTATGATGCAGATCTTGTATTTGACTATGACTCTCTTACACTCATTGAAAAAGATCAGCTTCCGGGTCCAATTGATGAGGATGGAAAAGAAAATCCTGATGGTGATGGTGGAGAACTGCCTAAGGAAGAAGAAAAACCAAAAGAAGATGACAATGGAAATAAACCAAACGATCCCAAGCCGATTAATGAAGATGAGCTCGTAAATGGCGAATATACAATTGATTTTTCTGTCTTTAAAAAAGGGACTTCTGAGCTTTCGGTTATGGATGGCTATACGAAAAAGCCGGCAAACGTCTTCTTAAAAGATGGTCGTTATACAATTGATCTTACATTAACCAATAGTAACTGGTATGAAGACCTAACCATTAATGGAGCTCGTCCCGAAGTTGTTTACGATGATCTAGAAAAACAAGAAAAAACGGTTCGCTTTGAAACCGACCAACTGTCAGAAGCAGTAGATGCATGGGTTCATATTATCGTGACGGGAATTCCAGGGTTTGAGTACGACAATCAATATGAGGTCGACATCCAGTTTTCTCCAGAGAGTGTAACACTCGTAAAAGCGGAAGAGACGCCGACGGTCACAGATAATGACAGTAATAATGGAGATGGCGCTGCAGGAAACAACGATACGACGAATTTAACCTATGATCGCGTTCAGCATAACGGAGATACTGGAAACAGTACTGCGGTTCAACAGCAAAATCCACAAACATCTGATCATTCACTAGTGAGTATGTATGTGGCTATGCTTCTCCTTTCACTATCGTTCTTTGTATGGAAATGGCAGCGATCGAAGCGAATGACGATAAACCACTAATAGAAAGAGGGATTGTCATGCAGAAGGCACTTTTTGGCGTCATGCTTATATGCGTTTTTCTCATAGGAGCGTGTCAACCAGCTAGTGAGTCAATTGAAGGGGGAAATTCCCCTTCTTCTGCTTCTGATCAAGCAGATCGAATTGTCGCAACAACGGTCTCAGCTACGGAGCTTGCTGATGCGTTAGACTTGGAGCTTGTTGGAATTCCTAGTAGTTATAAGGCTTTACCAGAACGCTATGATGATGTCACGGAATTAGGGAATCCTATGAGTCCTGATGCTGAACAGATTCGACAGCTTCAAGCAGATGTTGTCTGGAGCGTGACGACGCTACAAGGGGATCTAGAAGAGTCGTTTACAACGGCTGGAATTGAAGCAGAATTTTTGAATTTTCAAAGTGTAGAAGAAATGAGTCATGAGATTGAGCGAATTGGTAAACGCTATGATCGTGAAAAAGAGGCGTCAGCATTGGTCGAAACCTTCGATCGTCGATTAAGTGAACTTGAGCAAAAGAACGCGGATCGAAACGAGCCATCGGTACTCATTTTAATGGGTGTTCCTGGGAGCTATTTAGTGGCAACAGAGCACTCATACATTGGTGATTTAGTGGAATTAGCAGGTGGGACGTTAGCTGTTGAAGCAGATGAGAATGTCGAGTACTTGGCATCAAATACAGAATATTTACAGCAAGCGAACCCAGATCTTATTTTACGTGCGGCTCATGGGATGCCAGAAGAGGTGATTGAAATGTTTGATGAGGAATTCAAAAGTAATGATGTGTGGAAACATTTCCAAGCAGTAGAAAAAGGCCGCGTTTATGATTTAGAAGAGTCATTATTCGGCACAACGGGCAACATCGCGGTTCTTGAAGCGTTGGATGCCCTTGAGGAAATGCTCTATCCGGAGGAAGACGAAGGGTGAAAAACACAATCATCTTTACAGTTTTAAGTGTTACCTTTCTGCTTCTTTTGTATGTGTCCGTTATGAGTGGAAGCATCCGCGTTCCTTTTCCTCAGCTAGTGGAGGGTGTGTGGACAAAAACGGACGAAGAAGTGAACGTCATTTATGATTTGCGCTTTCCGCGTATTATTATTGCGAGTTTAGCAGGTGCGGCGCTTGCCATTTCAGGCGCACTTATGCAAGCGGTTATGAGAAATCCAATTGCAGATCCGAGTATTATAGGGATCTCATCAGGTGCAAGTTTTACAGCTTTACTTTTTGTGACGATTTATCCTCAACTCTACTTTTTTATGCCGCTGTTTGCTTTCTTAGGTGGACTCGTTGCATTTATCCTAGTTTACACCTTTGCGTATCGAGGTGGCTTGAATCCATTAAAACTCATCTTAATTGGAATCGCGGTTCACGCCACGTTTACAGGATTGTCCGAAGTGTTCAACTATCGTGGGAGTTACTCGGTTACGAGCATTTCTTCCGCAACAACGTCGACCCTTTCTCTGAAAACGTGGACGGATGCAAATAGTATGATCTTCTTTGGGGGTGTAGCGATCCTGTTATCCTTGTTTCTATATGGTGCATGCAACCGTCTATTGTTGAGCGATAAGACTGCCCTAAGTATTGGCATGAAGGTAACGACAACGCGCATCCTTGTTTCTGTTGTCGCCGTTGTATTAGCTTCGATCGCCACTGCAGTAGCAGGGGTCATCGCCTTTTTAGGGTTGCTCATCCCACATATTGGTCGACAGCTCGTTGGCTCTGATTATCGTTTACTTATCCCATTTTGCGCAGTGGCTGGTGCGTCCATCCTGTTGCTTGCGGATACATTAGGTCGGCTCGTTTTAGCACCGAATGAAATCCCTGCATCAATCTTTATGTCTATTATCGGTGGACCATTTTTAATCTTTTTACTTGTAAGGGGGCGGATGCATCATGAACATACATAATGTGTCTTTTTCCCACGTGAAAAATCAACCATTTATCAACCAATTCAATGCAGCTGTTCAAGTTGGCAACATCACGTCCATTGTAGGACCGAATGGTAGTGGAAAATCAACAGTGCTGTCTCTTTTGGCAAGGCAGTTGAAAGCAAATCAAGGAGAGATTAGCCTGTATGAACAAGCGGTTCACACATTTTCGATCAAAAAATGGGCGCGTCAATTGGCGATCGTGTATCAACAAAATGAAATCCCTCAAAATCTTAGTGTTCGCAGTCTTGTCGCATACGGGCGGTTTCCACATCGGAATCGGTTAACATCATGGTCAAAAAAAGACGAGGAAGCTGTATCTGAAGCGCTTGCGGTGACCGGATTAATGGATATGGCAGATCGACTGTTGGTGCATTTGTCAGGAGGAGAACGGCAAAGAGTCTGGCTGGCGTTGTCCCTTGCTCAACAAACGCCTTTTTTATTATTAGATGAACCAACGACTTATTTGGATTTGTATCATCAGTATGAATTGCTCGATTTAATTCAAACGTTAAAAGAAGAGCAGGGAAAAACAATTGTAATGGTAATTCATGATTTAAACCAAGCTTTACAATATAGCGATGACATTTGGGTCATGAGAGAAGGAGAACTTGTCACTGCAGGGGACGTGCGGACGGTAATGACTCCTTCATTAATTGAAGAGGTGTTTCGCGTAAAAGCGAGAATTGTTGAAGATCAGGAAACACGAAAACCGCTGCTCATTCCAACAGGTAAAGTGTGAAAAAAAGAGGAGTGTGAACGATGAAACCGATTATGAATAGAAGCATTACCGTTTGTTTTGCGCTTATTTTTCTTTACGCCAGTGGGCATTTGCTATGGATTGGCTATGACTCTTATCAAAACAAGCAAACGCTGCTAGATGCGAAAGAGCTGTATAGTCAGCCTCGAGAAGCTAGGCAGAGTGAAGCAGAGGTGGTTGATGAAGATCCTTTTGATTCTCTTCACGCAGTGAACGAGCAGATCGTTGGTTGGTTATCAATTGCTGGTACTGCGATTGAATATCCTGTTATGCAAGCGAATGATAATGACTTCTATTTAAATCGTAATTATAAAAATGAACGAACAAGAGCGGGCAGTATCTTTATGGATTATCGCAATCACGCCACTGAAGAGACTCAGCATACTATTTTGTATGGGCATCATATGCGTGACGGAACGATGTTTCATGATTTAGAACAATTTGCGGACGAGGCTTTTTTTTCACAAACGCAAGACCATTATTTTGACACAGCGGAAACGCAATACAACGTTGAAATTTTTTCAGCTTATTATACTACGACAGACTTCTACTACATTGAAACCGATTTTGCAAATAACGAAGCGTACGGTAGCTTTTTAGACGACATTAAGGGGCGATCGATCCACGAGCCTTCTATCAACGTCACAGATAACGATCGTATCATTACATTTTCTACTTGTGATGACGGTACAGGTCAGGACGGTCGATTTGTCGTCCACGGCAAGCTCGTGGAAGTCAATGGTTAAAAGGGCGTGCAAACGAACTATTTTAAAAAGATGAAACAAAATTGTTATCTTGTTGTCACATTCCTTTGATCTTCTTCTGCTTTAATATAAGTTGGGGAATTTGTAGAATGAAGTCGAAGGGGAAATCGTCATGGGGAACAAACTACTTGGTGCGTGTTGTGGAATGATGGTCACCGTCATGCTTGCTACACCAACAACTTTAGCTCACGCTGAATCAAATGATGAGCCAAATCTACATAGTCAATCAGCTGTATTAATGAGTGCTAAATCAGGGGAAATTCTTTACGACAAACAAGCAAATGAACAAATGTATCCAGCAAGCATTACCAAAATCATAACTGGAATTATGGCGATTGAATACGGCAATCTTGATGATGTCGTGACAGTCAGTGAAGAGGCTGTCGATGTTGTTGGCACGTCAGTTTTTTTACTTGAAGATGAAGAAATGGCGTTAAAACAGCTTGTTCAAGGTTTATTAATTAATTCGGGAAATGATGCTGGTACGGCGATTGCGGAGCATATGGCTGGAAGTGAAGAGGCATTTGCAGAAGACATGAACACATTCGTGAAAGAAAAGATTGGTGTGAACGATTCACATTTTACGAATCCACATGGTCTCTACGATGACGATCATTACACAACAGCGTCTGATATGGCAGAGATTACAAGATATGCGATGCAAAACGAGACGTTTCGAGACATTGTTGCGACAGAAGAGTTAGACTGGGAAGGGGAAGGATGGGAAACCACCCTTTATAATCATCATCAACTTGTTCGAGATCATGAAGAAGTTACAGGTGTGAAAAATGGATTTGTCTCACAGTCTGGTTTTACATTAGTGACGACGTATGAGACGGAGGAAGATGAATTAATTGCTGTTAATCTTAATGCGCCAACGAATGCAGATATTTATAATGATACAAAACGTTTGCTTGAATACGGCGTTAATACGTTTGATACAAAAACGATGGAAGAAGGCAGGCATTTTGAAGATCTAAACGGGAAAGAATATATTCTTGAGCGTGCCACATCCGTAACGTATGAAAAAGATGCAGACTTGCAGTTTGATATCCGCAATGGTGCGCTCATTATTGAAGACGACGATCACATCATTCGTTCGGAGCCGCTAAAAGAAGTTGGAGAAGAGAAAGCGGAGAAGGAAGCTGAACGTCCTGAAGAAAAGGAAGACGAGCTCACATTTGTTGACCGTCTGCTACAATTTTTTCATTTGAAATAAGAAAGCAAGGTCTCCCCTTAGGAGGCCTTGCTTTTTTCTATTCCATCAATGGATTTGGCTGAAGGAGTTCTGATGCTGTAACGAAGTGATAGCCTTGGTGCTTTAAAATCGGAATGACTAACTTAACCGCTCGTAGTGTCTCCTGCCGATCCCCGCCACCATCATGAAGCAAAACGACATCACCTGCTTGCGCATGTTCAATAATATGGCTCACAATTTTTTTAGTCGGCGTGCCTGCCCAATCTCGAGGGTCTTGGTGCCACGACCATAGCAACACATTCTGATCTAAGTCGAGGGCTGCTTCAATGATAGCATCTGTATAGTAGCCACCAACAGGACGAAAATAGGTTGGGCGAATGCCGACAGTCTCTGACAATATTTGATTCGTATGATCAATTTCCTCCATTAAAACATCTTTTGTCACCGCTTCATCGTAGTTATGAGAATAGGTGTGATTTGCGACTTCGTGTCCTTCATCAATCATTCGCTGTACAATCTCGGGGTATTCTTCAGCCCACTTTCCAACGACAAAGAAGGTTGCTTTTACATGATACGCTTTAAGGATATCAAGGAGTTCAGGTGTGTTGGCAGGGTGAGGCCCATCATCGAATGTTAACGCAATGTTGGCTTCTTCAGTATTGGCTTCCCAAAACACTTTGCCTGTCTGCTCATACTCATGGCGTTCTTTTACAGAAGCGATACTGATCGGTGAGCAAGTGAAAATCAATCCAATCACAATCGACATGACTAGTACGATCTTTCGTTTCATTCTCTAGCCCTCCTCATTCATGTATGTAGTATGTGAGGAAAATTCATCCTTATTCATTGTGTTAAAAGAAACATGAAAAAGCGAGCCTATTGATAGGCCCGCTTTATCTTTATGCACTTTTCTTAACAGAGTCATTCTTCTTGTTTAATTGTTTACGTGACCAATACGTTGCCATAATGGTTCCAGTGAAATTATGCCAAGCAGCTCCGATAACGCTTGGAATGGCGGCGAGAGGTGAAAGATGTGCTGTCGCAAGCGTTGCGCCTAGACCAGTGTTCTGCATGCCAATCTCGATTGAAACAGCTCTTCGTTGGCTAGGTGTTAGACGAAAGGCGGCAGCTGCACCATAACCAAGTGCTAGACCAGACGCATTGTGTAGCATGACGGCTATGAATGCCGCAGGTCCTGTTGAAGCGAGAGTCTCATTATTTGCGGCAACAACAGCCGATAAAATGGCAAGAACGGCTAAAACAGAAACAAGAGGCATCGCTTTTTCTGTTTGTCGCGCAACTAGCGGCAAAAATCGTTTAATGGTGACTCCGAGTGCCACAGGTACAATAATGACTTGTACGATCATCGTAAACATGTCCCAAAACTGCACAGGCATCCATTGATTGGCAAGGACATAAAGAATCGCTGGCGTTGCGATTGGCGCGACGAGTGTTGAAATAGAAGTCATGGTAATCGACAAAGGTAAATCGCCTTTTGCGAGATATACCATGACGTTGGAAGACGTTCCTCCTGGTACGGAACCCAGCAAAACGAGGCCTGCTGCCAGCTCTGCCGGAAGGTTTAATAAAAATGCAATCGCAAAAGCGGTTAACGGCATAATCGTAAATTGCGCAATGAGTCCAAGCATAACGGGGAGTGGGTGTTTTGCTACCATTTTAAAGTCAACTGGTTTAATGGTCATGCCCATCCCAAACATAATAATTCCTAAAAGAATCGGGACATAGCTATTTATAGGTAAGAATGGTTCAGGTACGAGGAACGCAAGAATGCTTGCTCCAATAACGAAAAAAACAAAATATTTTCCTGCGAACGAACTAATGGTTTCTACATACTTCATGACTTTCACCCCAAGTAGTTTCTTTTGAGAATACTTTTGTTCTCTCTGTGTGTACAACATTATACAGATAGTTAGGTTGACCGTCATCATTTTTTTAAAATAGTAATCGGTTCATTCAACTCGATAACATTATATTGTTTCCGTTTAAAATGGTATGTACGCAAAGTGTGAGACATACACTTTACTATCTACGTTTAAAAGGAGGGGCAAAATAGCGGGCTTGCTTTAGATGAAAAGGGGGAGAAAAAAGTGAAAAATTTGCTCGGAGGTTCGGTGTTTACTGGGATGATGCTTGTCGCACTAACGGCATGCGGCGGGGATGATGCGGAGAAGCAAGATGTTGTGAAAGTGTGGACGTACCCTGTTCACGGTGAGTATGAAGGAGAGCTAAAAGAGTCAATTGAAGAGTTTGAGAAAGAAAATCCTTCGATTAAAGTCGAATATGAAATCTTATCTTGGGCAGAAGGCTTGCAAAAGTTTGATATTGCGTTAAATTCAGGCAGTCCACCTGATTTATATTTTGGTCGACCACTTGGGAAATACAAGGAGACCGGTCTATTAGTTCCTTTAGATGATAAACTATCGATCGATTTAAACGATTATGATGACATTGCGCTTGACCATATGACGTTAGAAGGCTCGATGTATGGGTTACCGCTTTATCAGTACTTGCATGTATGGGGTGGAAATAAAGCGCTGCTTGAAGAATACGGCGTTGATTATGAGAAAATTCAGTCAGAAGGCTGGACGTGGGATGAGTTTTATGAACTCGCATCGATTGGCGAACAAGAAAACGATCAAGGTGATCCGCAATATGGATTTGTGTTTCAAGGTGTAGATGAAGAATTATTGGATCATCTCGCTCGGAATAATGGCATCCCTTATCGCATGACCGAAAAAGGCGTACAGTGGGATGATGAAAAGATTTTAGAGGCGATGGAGTTCATCGTGAAGTTAAGAGATGACGGCATTATGCCAGCTGAAACGGCTGCGATTGATGCTGCCAAACGACAAGAAATGTATTACAACTACCAAGCTCTTTTTTACGGTCGGGCCATTCCTTATGCAGATGCGATGGTGCAACTACGTAATCAAGAAATTCAAGATGGCGTAACGGAAGGGGAAGAATTAGATTTTGTCTTACTGCCAATTCCTCATCAGGAAGGGCAAGAAGAAGTAGCACAAGGTGGCGCTGAAGGATACTTATTATTTAAGCAAAACAACGCGGATGATGCGCATGTAGAGAATAGTGTGAAGGTGCTTGAACATCTAGCAGGAGAAGATGCGATCGGAAAAACGTCTTCAGCTCTGGCTCTACCGATCATTCATAAAGGTGCTGCGGATAACTATGAACTGCCGTTATCTCCAGAAAATACAGTAGCTGCTGAAAGGCTTGCGAGCAGTGTCTTGCCACCAAACTCAATCTCTAGTGAACTTGCAGCGAAAGACGATATGTTCAAGACACAAGTTGTTGTGCCGACATTCCAAGGGTTGATTAGTGGTGAATTATCACCTGAAGAAGCGTTAGATAAGTTTAAATCAGAAGCAGAATCTGCAAACTATCAACCGTAATCAACAGGAAGAGTAGAGGATGTTCGCACCTCCTCTACTTTTTTATAAAGGAGTGCTTCTTATGGCAGAAACCGTACAGGCACCATCCAAATTAACGTTATTTTTAAGGGATTATGGCTGGTGCTACGTCTTTATTCTCGTTCCAATTCTCGTGTTTTTACTGTTTACGTTTATTCCAGTCATTTACGCATTTATTATGAGTTTCCAACAGTACCACGTAATGGGTTCTACGTTTATTGGCTTAGAAAACTATCAAACCATGGTTCAAGACGATATATTTTGGCGCTCTATGCGCAATACCTTTATTTTTACAGTGGCCACTGTTCCTGTGAGCGTGGGCATTACGCTTGTACTAGCGGTTCTCATTTTCCCTAGAGGAAAAAAGGTGCAGACCTTTTTCAAAGCGTCTTTATATTTGCCAACAGTTGCTTCAGGGGTAACGATGGCGTTGGTTTGGTTTTGGATTTATGACCCTACCAATATGGGGCTTTTAAATATGATTCTGGGCTCTATTGGTCTTGATAATCAGATGTGGCTAGGAAGTTCAAGTACCGCTCTGTTCTCACTTATCCTTATGAGTTGGTTAACCGGCCATGGCGCAGGGATTATCTTGTATTTAGCAGCGCTTGGAGGCATCCCGAAATCATTGTACGAGGCAGCAGATATTGATCATGCCAGTGCGTGGTCACAGTTTCGTAATATTACGATGCCGTTATTAAAACCGACAACCTTGTATCTATTAGTAATGGGGGTAATTGGATCGTTTCAGGTGTTTATGAGTATTTACTTAATGACACAAGGGGGTCCGAACTTTGCGACAACCACAATTGCGTATTTAATTTATGTACATGCATTTGAATACTACCAGTTTGGATTAGCAGCAGCGGAATCTTTTGCTTTAGGAATTGTGATCATCTTAGCGTCGGTTTTTCAGTTTAAATTGATGTCGAGCGACGTAGAATTTTAAAAAAAGGGGGCGTGTCGATAAGATGGATCAGCCTACTTTTCATCAAAAAAACGCAGCGCAAAAGCGAACGGATGTTAAGCGGATAAGTGCACGATTGGTCAGCTATGCGGTTCTTATTTTTTGGATTGTCATCACACTTATTCCGCTTTATTGGATGCTCGTCATGTCGTTTAAAGATACAGCTGTCAGTGCTTCTTTCTCGCCTGAGTGGTTTCCTCGAAGCCCATCGGTTGCTACATACATCCGATTTTTTACTGAAACAGATGCAATGAGATGGCTCGGCAATAGCTTGTTCATTTCATCCGTTCTTACATTTACGAATGTGTTGTTCTGTTCTCTAGCAGGTTATGCGTTTGCAAAACTACGGTTTCCAGGTAGAAATACAATTTTCTGGATGTTGCTTGGTACGATGATGATTCCAGCTCAAGTGACGCTCATACCTGTTTACATTATCGTCGTGAACACCCTGCAATTAGGAAATACGTATACAGCGATTATGCTGCCGATGTTTGCGACGGTAGGAAACATCTTTCTAATGAAACAGTACATGTCAACATTGCCATCAACGCTTATCCAAGCAGCCCGTATCGATGGCTGTAGTGAGTGGCGCATTTTCTATAAAATTATTTTACCAATCTCGAAGCCAGGTCTTGCGGTTCTAGCAATTTTTACATTTGTCGCAACATGGAATGAATTCTTTTGGCCGTTTCTCGTCACACAAACAAGTTCCATGAGAACCATTCAAATTGGGCTAGCAAGCTTTAAATTTGCGGAAGCGACCGATTTTGGCGCGATGATGGCTGGCTCAGTTATTGCAGCACTGCCAATGTTCATCTTGTTCTTCTCCTTACAAAAGTATTTCTTACAAGGCATTACGATTGGTGCAGTGAAAGGGTAGGTGGGAAAATGGCGACAATTGTGTTCGATCATATCACAAAAACGTTTTCTGACTCGAAAAAAGGGGGGTTGTTTACAGCTGTTGATCAAGCCTCATTTGAAATTAAAGATAAAGAGTTCTTAGTGTTTGTTGGTCCTTCAGGTTGTGGGAAAACGACTTCTTTACGCATGATTGCCGGTCTTGAAAAACAAACAGAAGGCAATATCTATATTGATGGGCAAGTTGTGAATCATGTTCATCCAAAAGATCGAGATATTGCCATGGTCTTTCAAGATTATGCGCTTTATCCGCATATGTCGATTGAGCAAAATTTAAGCTTTGGACTTAAAAATATGAAAATCGATAAATCGGTCATTGATGAAAAGGTGGCGTATGCATCAAAAATTCTTGGGCTTGAGCAACTGTTAGAACGAAAGCCTAGAGAGCTGTCTGGTGGGCAACGTCAAAGGGTCGCATTAGGGCGAGCGATTGTGCGAGACCCGAAAGTGTTTCTGTTTGATGAGCCTTTATCCAATTTGGATGCTAAATTACGTGTGCAGATGCGGATTGAACTAGCTGAGCTGCATCAGCGTTTAGGGGCAACGATTGTATATGTCACCCACGATCAAGTCGAAGCAATGACTCTTGGAGAGAGGATTGTTGTCATGAATGAAGGGAAGGTTCAACAGATTGCTTCCCCTCAAGAACTTTATGCACGTCCACAAAATATGTTCGTTGCCGGATTTATCGGCTCGCCTGCAATGAACTTCATTCCAGCCTACGTACGTTCTGAGAGTGAATTAAAGATAGGCGAAGCGATTTTTTCCATTCCAGAGGATCGACGGGACTACGTTCGAGCTTATGTTGATCGTGAAGTGATGTTTGGTATTCGACCGGAACATATGGTGATTGATGAACATAATGATGTTGATGTGACGGTTAACGTATTTGAACATTTAGGCGCTGAAAATTTGCTCTATTTTTCGTTTAACAACTGCTCTGTTATTGCCAAAACATCGGGAGAAAATTTTGTGAAAGCAGGAGAGCGTGTGAAGATGACGCTACAAATGCAGAAAATGCATCTGTTTGATATAGACACGAGACAAAGAATAGGGTGATGAAATGTTTTCAGTAACGTCGATATTACGAATTACGGCTAAAGACATGTACCATCATATTATTTCAATCATCTCCATTAGCCTTCTCGTTTCTCTTTTATGCGTACCGTTTATTTTGTTTTTACCTTGGCAATTCGCGATTGGGTTTATTCTCTTTATCGGTGGACCAGTATGGTTAGCAGCAGCCGCGACTATGGAAGCTGTACTATCAAACAACAATGTGAAGCTCATCCGTACTTTTCTACGAGCATTAAGAAAATCATACTTTAAAGGACTAGGACTCTCGTTTCTATTTGGAGGATTTACCTTCATTCTAGTCGCTTCATGGTGGCATTGGTCCGTGGAACAAACGTATATGGCGTTTGCAATTGCCTGTTTTCAAACTTATTTTGCCGGAATGGTGCTGTTAAGCCAGCTATATACCGTTTCTCTTCTTATCAAATATAACGTCCGCTTAGCGAAAGCAATGGGCATGAGCCTTAAATTATTGTTGAAATATCCATTGTATACAATGGGATGTTTTCTCCAACTTGTGTTGTTTGCAGGTTTACTTGCGTTTACAATTATCGGGAATGCCCTGTTGCTACCAGGTGTGATTGCCGTTTTCTTAAGCCGAATGACGAGCGCGGTGATCAGTAAAACCGATCTCTTTGACAATAACGAGCTGAAAGAGGCAGTGTAAAAGGTAAAACCATTTTAGATAGAACCTTCATGAGTGAACCATTCATGGAGGTTTTTTTGATTGTCCCTTTTCTTGTAAAATCGTAATCCATCAAATAAAGTAGAAAGAAGAATCTTAAAAACAAGGAGCAGTCACATGTACATACGACCGTTTGAAAAGAAAGACACAGAGAAACTCCTGGGCGTGTCAAGTCGTTTCTTGGATTTTGATTTATTGCAGCATCGAGATAAGCTGGCAATGGAGAAGAAACAAAATGAACTATTAGAAGATGCGATTCAACATCGTGCGCACCAGCTATTTGTGGCAGAAGAAGATGACCAATTTTTAGGCTATCTCGAGGTTGATTTACAACAAGATTTTTTTATGAAAGAACAGCAGGTGTATATAGCGGGCATCGCGACAACTTCTGAAGCTCAAGGAAGAGGCGTAGGAAAGGAATTGATGACAAAAGCGGAGCAGTGGGCAAGAGAACAAGGTGTGAAAACAATCGTTTTAGATGTGTTTAAAGCAAATGAGCATGCCGTTCGTTTCTATGAATATGCAGGCTACCAACAGGAAATTGTGAAAATGACAAAGACGATTGAAGACTAAAAAAGTACGCAAGGTTAGTCCCTTGCGTACGCGTAACGCACTTTTTTGCGCTCAATATTGCCATAGAAGATCCCCGCGAAAATAATCGCGACACCGACCCACTGCATCGGTAAAATGGTCTCTCCTAGTAACGCGATTGATAAAATGAGCGCTACAGGTAATTCTGCGGTTGAAAGGATCGCTCCAAGTCCTGAACCAATCTTCGGCATTCCAATCGAGAACATAAGAGGGGGCAACACAATGCCAAATAAGCCAAGTAAAAAGGCAATCCCAATGAAGCCTGATTCAATTCCAGCAAATGAGAGTGTCTCGGCGGTAGGAACTAGAATAAGAGCCGATAAAAGAAACCCACCGATTGAGATGATAAATCCCTTCTGAACAACTGGAACCTCTGTCCCGACAACCCCTGTTACATACATGAATAATGCTGAACAAAACGCACTCAATAATGCCCAGAACGCGCCTACCCAATCAAATTGCACAGCCGTTTGTAAGACGCCAGCTGCCAAAATTGACCCACCAATTAAAATAACAATCGATAGTAATCTTCTTTTTGAAGGAACTTTTTTTGCGAATATAAATTCATAAAAGGAACCGATCCAAACAAACTGAAATAAAAAGATCACGGCGAGTGACGCATCCAATGTTTGCAACGAATGGTAGTAGAAAATACCAGTAAGCCCCGTTGGGATCCCGCAGGCTAGTAACGCCAATACTGTTTTCAGCGGGATTCTTTTACGAGTAGAAAAAGCGAGCAAAACTGCTAAAATAATAAAGCCAAAAAAGAATTGTGTCATGACTACATGGACAAGGTCAGCCCCTTGTGCATAGCCAATTTTTACGAAAGTGGAGAGAATGCCGAAGCAAGCACCACCGATTAATACGGCTAATGAATAAAGCCAAGTTGATTTCATAATTCCCCTCCTTTGATACATAGAAAAAGCCACACCAGGCAAGAAAGCCCAGTGTGGCGGAAAAAGAGCGAATATCGCTCTGAAAAGGTCCACAAAGTTTATAAAAAACTTTTATTCGTTGTATAAGGTTTAACCGTTTTTGATTGTACACGATCTCATTGAAAAAGACAACTGTAAAACAGACGCTCGTAAAAAGCTCATCAACATCGTCGATGAGCGCAAGGTACAATCTTCTATTTTTATTTAAGTATTAGGAGCAATGAGATTGGCTGCTTATTTGAGGGGTCCAGCACGCCATGATTGTTGCTTCCTTATAGTCGCTATCAATCACATGAATGGCTTGAGGATTGTCCGTCACTAAGCGCAAGATATCAGCTGCCATCTTTTGGTCGTCATCAGCTGGTCGAGCGGCCAATTCTTTTAAGGCATGTATAAATTGTTGATTTAGAAGATCATAAACAATGGCTTGTTCCATTCCTATCACCCTTTCGCCTTTCATTCTAGTGTGTACCTGTTTTCACATCATCGCAAACCTTTTGCTTACGCGAAGATTTACCTTATCTTCATCTTAGGCAATTGAACGTCAATTCATGCCTGTTTAAGCAAAAAAGATGGTTTCTTTTGTATTCGCTTTTTTTACGTTTATTTCCTTTAGCGAACCAATAGGGTTTTTGTTGATTTTAATTGTAAGATGATCCGAATCATATAAATTAATTATTTAGATAATTAACCTCGTCATAAGGAGTGTTTTTACTATAGCAAAAGCGTATAAAAAAGTAAAACAAATTTATTCAGACAACCTAATGTGCTTGTTGACCTTGACGTTACGTAAGCCATTATGGTGGAGAAAGGAGGGGAAAGCATGTTTATAAATGTATTAAATACTGTTCAACAATATGAAGAATTGATGCATATAGAGACAGTCGAGCAAAGGCAACATTATTTTCGATATACGATGATGAAGTCATTAAAACCAATGTGGGACTATTTACAGGTTCCAATAAAGGCTAAGCAAGAAAATGGTTATGACGTTGTGTTTGCGGCCAATATGCTGGGCTTCGCATCAGTAGATGATCCCGACATATTAGAAGAAGGATTAAAGCGATTAAAGAAGATGAATGCGCATGTACGTGGAGAAAAGGCTTTAAAGCACATTGTAAACGTCGCCGCAGATCAAAAGTTAGAAGTGAATGCTAAAGCCATTGAATTAGGCATTTATATAGCTGATGCTGAAAAACTAAGTCATCACGATGCCTACACAGGTTTCGGTGGGATACCAGGTTATATAATGGTTCACCTTTTTCCAAACGAGCGAAATACCCGCCGTTTTGAGGGGTTGCTTGCTCATGAGTTCCATCATAATATTCGTTTCTCTTATTTTGACTGGAGTCATGGTGATGTAACGGTGGGCGAGTATCTTGTTATTGAAGGCTTGGCAGACGTTTTTGCTGAAGAACTTTATGGTAGCGATCAACTAGGTCCTTGGGCAATTGGTTTAGAAGAGGAGGATTTAGCTTATTCAATTTCCGTGATGAAAGATGCATTGCATGTAAAAGGATTTGCGGAAGTCAGTAGCTACATGTTTGGTGATCAATATGCGAGAGAAAAAGGATATCAACCAGTAGGTCTGTCATTTGCGGCTGGATATGCGGTTGGCTATGTCGTCGTCAAAGCTTTTTTAAAGCAAACAGGCATGACCATTTTTGAAGCGACAAAACGCTCAAGTGATGAAATTCTTGCAGGTTCAAAAATTTTTTAGAGGAACAAGTTTCACGTTCCTCTTTTCTTTTTTATCTAATTAGATTATTATCTAATTAGATGGAGGTGTAAACATGCAGTTAAGTCGAATGGTTCATTTTCATAAGACCGTCGGGGATAAGACGAGAATTCAAATTATTAGCATGCTAAAAACAGGTCCTCTTCATAACGGCGCTATTGCTGGAAAGCTAGGTTTAACCCCACCAACGATCTCGCACCATTTAACGAAGCTCAAAGAAATTGACGTGATTTATCAGCGAAGAGAGAAAAATACGATTTATTTTCACTTAAATGAAACAAAATTAAAGCAAATGGCTGAAGCAATTATACGTATTGGTGGAGATAATCGGTTTGAATACTTTGACGTTTCCAATGAAGATAAAGCATTTGTACGAAAACATTTCTTTAATCGAGATGGAGCGTTGATGCAATTACCTGCCCAGCGAAAAAAGCGACTTATCATTCTAGAAGTGTTGGCACAACAATTTGATGAGGGAAGACAGTATGAGGAGACAGAGGTGAACGAAATTCTTAAAGGGTTTCACGAGGACTTTGCAACGATAAGACGAGAGCTCATTATGTCCCACTTTATGTACCGTCATGATCAGCTGTATGAATTAAATCCGAAAGAGATGTGGCCTGTTTAAGCAGGCTCTCTTTTTTGTTATCTATTTTGATATTTATCTAATTAGGTGGAGGTAGATACTCATGAATGTGCTAAAGAAAGAAAAGAAGTATTCGTTTTTATTTTGGAGTTTGTTTTTTATTGAGATAGGGCATCGGTTTGCTCAAGTCGCTTCTTTTGCACTTGTCTTTCATTTAACAGGGTCAGGATTTGCGCTAGGCATATTGCTGTCGCTACAAGTGTTGCCAACTATCTTGATCGCACCAATTAGTGGTATGTTGGCAGACCGTTATCATAAAATGAAGCTCTTATATTGGTCATCAATGATCCGATCACCTTTTGCTCTCCTTCCTTTAGTCGCTGTTTATTTCGATGAAGTGATGTGGTTGTATATCAGTACATTACTCATTGCCATTGGAAACGCGATTTATAAACCTGTACGTTATGCAGCCATTCCAGATCTAGTGCGAAGAAAAAACCTCTTGAACGTGAACGGGATGGAACAAAATTTAGTCGGCTATACCCTCGTAATTGGTTCTTTAATTGGCGGCATCCTTGCTTTTTGGCTTGAAACATCAGTTTTGTTTGCAATACATACAGGTTGTTTGCTCGTATCAGCTCTAGTATTAAAACCAATCTTACATACAAAAACGGATCGACAACGGCCTTTGGCAAAAGACGATTTTTCTTTCTTTCATACGATAAGATGGTTTACACGTATTCGTGCGCTGCAAGTCTTTTTTCTGATTATGCTTCTTATGCCGCTAGCGAATGGCATAGATAATGTCATTATGAATATGATTGCTTTGGATGAATTTGAGCAGGGTGAACTTGGCGTTGGCTTGATGTATGCGGCGCTTGGTTTAGGCTTTGTACTCAGTTCGAAGGTGACGAAATGGCTTAGAAGTTATTTATCTATCGGAGTGATGATGATTGCTCTGGAAGGGATCGGTCATCTCTTACTAAGCCAGTCTTCTTTCTTTTTTCAAGCAATTCTTTTAGCAATCAGCATTACATTTGTAGGTGGCATCAGTAACATTTGTTTTGATACGGTCGTCATGAAAATCTTGCCTCCATCAAAAAGAGGTGTACTCTCAGGTACGTTATCGATGGTCCAAACGAGTGCAATTGGGCTTGCGATGGTAGCTGGTGGTTTTCTGTCAGAACACTTTACTGCTTTTCAACTCTCATTTGTGATTGGGCTTGTATACGTCGGATTTTCGCTGTTTTTTTTCGTGCTGGTGTATGGCTTAAATATCAAAACGTCTATGCGTCAGCTAAGAGGGATGGAGCAAAGTCATAAGAGATAATGGCGCGTCATTTTTTCAAAGGAATTTATGTATTTGTGTAGAATACAATCGTCTGGCATGAAAAAGGACGTGATTCAGTTGACTGCAAATCTCTTATTTACATCAATAACGATTGGACTTCCAACAGAAATGAATATCAATCAATTACTCGCCACCCATCATTTAGGAACGCTTCTTCAAGTTAATGAAACAAAAGAAGGTGCGATGAAGCAGACGCTTTCGGTTTCATCCACGAAAGGAAATTGGATCTTCAAAGGAAACCCGGTTTATGAAGGGCAACTGGAGGAAGAAAAGTTTTTCATTGATGCTCTAGCGGAAAAAACAACGGTAAATCTACCAATTCCATATCGAATTCACCCTGATGCGGAACCACTCGGCTTCGCTTGTAGCATCATGCCAACTTTACCTGGAAAGCACCTACATGATCTAGAAAACGAGCTTACCCATCAAGATCGGATGAGCATAGCAGGAAAGTTAGCGACGCTATTAAAAGAACTGCATGCTTGGCAGGGTGAAACGTATGGTCAGTTAGATCCTATTAAACATACCATCGTACCGTTCGAATCTAGCTATAAAGACTGGCTCTTTAACCGAATTGTCTATTGGTTTCATGACGCCAAACAATATTCAACCTTAATGGAAGCAGATGAGAATTGGATGAAGAACGAACTCCACAATGCGGAAGAAACCTTCACAAAAGCAAGGGACCCGCGCTTTATTATGGGCGACTTCAAACCAGGGAATTTTTTACTAGAAGAGAAGAATGGCGATTGGGCAGTTAGTGGCCTCTTTGATTTTACCAATAGCTATTTTGCTGATCCACTAACCGATTTAACGAAGATGATTCTCTACTACGATCGACATGAGCAGGTCGAGATTGGCAAATTTTTTATTTCACAATATGTAACGAACGACCAACTAAATGTTCAAGAACGCTTACGAATTCATCTTTTGCATCAGCTCGTCCTAGATTGGGGGTTCTTTCATGCGATGGGGAACCCCGTAAACGTCTCTTTTGAAAAATGGGTCAAGACGCGATTGGCTCGCTTTGGGTTAGACGAGTAGATGGTCGAAAAAGTGTATGCGTATGTGACGAGGGATCAAGATGGAGTGAAACAGGTTCTTGTGTTCCGTCATTCGAACCCAGAAGCAGGGGTTCAAGTCCCAAAAGGAACAGTGGAGCGTAATGAAAAGTTGGATGATGCGATAAAAAGAGAAGTTACCGAGGAGACAGGATTACGGCATTTTAAATCGGTAAAACGAATCGCGGAAGACGAGTGGGAAAATGAAGACGGGCACGTTCAGCGTCGCATTTTTTATCATGTCCATGTGGATCAACCGTTGAGGGATGAATGGTCCTACGCTCCAACAGGGGGCGGAGCCGAGGACCAAGTTTGCTTTCATTATTACTGGATTGATCCATATGATTCAAATGACTTAATCCGAGGGCATGGGGATTATTTGCATGATCTTTAATTTAAAGGAAGGTATCAGATGAAGGTTCAATTAATAAAAGCAGAGGCAGAACAACAACAAGTTCTCTCAAACTTAGTTCAATTTTATTTGCATGATTTTTCTTCCTATATTGATATTGAAGTGGAGTCGAATGGTCGTTACGCAGATTACCCGTTGCTTGATTACTGGACAAAACCGAAGCATGATCCATATTTTATTGTGGTGGATGATTGTTATGCGGGTTTCGTCCTCGTTAAACAAATTCAGCTAAGGCAACAGCCATATCATTCAATCGCTGAATTTTTTGTAATGAGAAGGTATCGCCGTCAAGGTTTAGGTAGGTTGGTTGCGAGACAGGTTTTCCAAGATTATGAGGGCAGGTGGCATGTCGCTCAATTAAAAGAAAACAAGCCAGCGCAAGCATTTTGGCGGAGCGTCATCAATGAATGGACAGATGGTCAATATAGGGAGCAAGTAAGTTTTAAAAAAGTGACGCAATACTTTACGCAGGAAAACAATTAATGGGCTGGTTCTAACTAAAAAAAGATCTTCATACAGGATGCGCATGAAGATCTTTCGGGGAGTTCTTTAGAAGGCAGATGTCCAGCCTGCATCGGCTGTTACCACAGTTCCGTTTACAAAGCTTGAATCGTCAGAAGCTAGGAATAAAGCTACTTTTGCAATTTCCTGCGCTTGACCAACACGAGGCATAACAGAACGAGGAGCTTGTAAACGTGCGCCGCCAAACTCACTTGCATTGGATAAGGATGACGCAATATTTGTTTGAACGCCTCCAGGTGCGATCGCATTACAGCGAATGCCTTTTTCTGCATACATATAACCGGTGTTTTTCGTTATACCAACTACGGCATGCTTAGACGCCGTATAGGACACACCAGCATGAGCGCCGTTTAGACCACCAGATGAGGCAATATTTACAATCACGCCGGCTTCTTTTTCAAGGAAGTAAGGAAGCGCTTTCCTTGTTGTGCGCATAACACTTTTCGTATTTACATCAAAAACGAAGTCCCATTTTTCATCGGTAATTTCGCCAGCTGGTTCAAATCCGTCCATAATTCCTGCGTTGTTTACAAGGATATCGAGTGAACCAAATGTATCTACTGCCGTTTGAATCATGTTGTCGATCTCGTCTATGTTCGTTACATTTACTTTAACAGCAATTGCTTTTCCACCTTGTTCTTCGATTGACGAAGCTACGGCATTTGCGCCTTCTTCATTTAAGTCAGCGACAACGACGCTTGCACCTTCTTGTGCGTAAAGTTTTGCGATTGCTTCTCCCATACCTGAAGCTGCACCAGTAACGACGGCGACTTTTTTTGCTAGTTTCATGTGTCTTCACCCTTTTTTCTTTAGACTGTTCTGTTTCCCTTTTATCCTAGCTTTTATCAATCGATTAGACAATTGACAATTCGTGCTTATTTGTAAGCAAAACAACAGATTTGTAAAAAGTGTAAATGAACGTTATCTCATGAAGGATTGCTACGAAATGGATTAAGGATGATTAGCTGTTTCGCTAGTACTTCAGGACTATGGGGCATGTTATGTTCAAGCCACATTGAAATGGTACCTAATAGTGCAGAAGAAGCGTACCATCTTGCAATATCTGTTGGGGTTTGTACGGTATAAAAAGTCTCCGCCTCAGCTGGTTGTAAGATGAGCGAATGAAGCAAGTCGTTCAGCTTTTTTGTAAACCCAGGAAGACGTTTGTCTACAAGAAGCATAGAATAGACGTTTTGGTTGCTTGCAATATATTCTAATAGTCGTGTAAGTGATGCTAGCGCTTGTTGATCTTGTGAGGCGTCCGATTTTTCGATCATTAAAGCAGAACGAATATCCGCAAGCTGATCTGAAATGTAATGATCAGCGAGATCATAAATATCGTGATAGTGGGCATAAAACGTTACGCGATTAATCTCAGCGCGGTTTGCTAACGTATTTACAGATATTTTTTCGAGTGAAGTTTCGTAAAGAAGTTGTGTAAAGGCTGATTTAATAGCCCGGCGTGTTCGCATAACCCGTAAATCGGGGTATGAATGGCTCATAACGTGTGCACCTCCATCTAAGAATCAGTATACCTGAGTAGATGAAAGAAAACACGAAGCTTCGCGGATCATTTTCTGGAAAACAACGCCATAAACGTGAACAGTGTGATGATCATAAGGCTTGATAACGTTGTTAGCCACTGTGTAACGGACCAATTTACTACATTTGATTCAGTTAAAATGAGAGCGATGGCGATGTAAATGAGAGTGAGGATGATTGACCAAAAGCTCGCTTTCCCACGAATGGCTTTTAAGTCTGCCTTTTCGTTTGTTGATTGCGACACCACATAGGCGAGGCAAAGAAGCATCCATCCCATAGCCAGAGGAGTCAGGCTGTAGCTACTAAAACCACCTTCTGTAGAAAGTTGAAGTACAATTAAAAAAAGACCTAATACAGTAAAAAGGACACCAGCTAGAATATAGACAGTTTGTAATGTTCGACGATTCTCCATATAGGGCTCTCCTCCTTTCAATCTATTTCCAGTATAAAGGAGAATTTGTTTCGCTGTAAATCCACACATGTCAAAAGAATGATGCAAAAAAAGAAGCAGATCAGTAGGAATTTACTCCTAATGATCTGCTTTCATATAGAGGGGTAAGTAGAAAAAGCTTAGCGGATTGGTTCCCAGACGTCAGCACGACCTGGTGTTTCACCACGCGTCCACCATTTTGCACGGTATACTTGACCGTTGTGTGTGACATAATCGCCACCAACATACGTTGCGGTTGAATTCCAAGCAGGATGCGCAGGTGGTTGTTCTGGGTTACCTGGATCAGGGTTCGTTGGAGGCGTAGGATTACTTCCACCGCTGAACTGAGCATCAATAACTTGATAGAAGGCGTTTGCTGTATCGGCAACATCCCAAACACCTAAAATAACATGATATCCAGAACGTTGAGGGACAGTTAATTCATGACTTACTTTTTGACCTGGGCGTGCGCCACCGTCAAACTTTTCATAGAATGGGACGAGCTCAAGTTGATTTCTTGTAAGTGGTTGATTGGGGTTCCAGTTAGGTTTTGTAATGTAGTAATGCCATTTTGCAGTGGAGTGCATTGCTGTAAGGTGCCATGTGAAGGTTTGTCGACCGCTGTTCATGTTTACTTTTGTCCAACGGTTTGATGTTTGTGCATCTAGCTGTGGGAAGACGCCGCCTGCTGAAGCAATTTGACCATCTGGAATACTCGTTCCAGGAAATCCTTTTGGCGCTTCAAGGCTCTGTGGTTCATAAACGACACCACCACAATCTGTGTTTACTCGTTCTGAACAAAGTAAGGCTCTAGACTTAGGGGATTCAATGTAGCCGTGTGCACTTGCCGATTCTGCGTTGGCAAAAACAAATAGTGCAGAGGCGAGAACAGTGAAACCGATTGACTGAAGAAACGTGTGACTTTTCCTTTTAGCAATCAAACGAACTCCTCCTTTTTGTTCGCAAGTAGAGCTTGCGTACCTACATTGTAACGGGGACTGTAGAAAAATAAATTGGGAAAAAGAAGGCTAGTTTTTAAGAAAATCCGCTTGTTTAGACGTAGATAGCTGCATAATTGATCATTAAAGTGTAGCGTTCGTCAAAGGGGGAAGTAAAGAGAAATACGAACAAAGGATTGAAAAATCTGAATATTTATCAAGAAATGGAATCTAAGGATAGTGATACGTGAAGAGATTAAGTCGTTTCTGATAAAAATAAACGTTCGGATTTAGAGGATATCCTTTAATTTTCTAGAAACGATTCTCGTGTGTAGAAGGGGTTGGGAAAATCGGTTTAAAAACGTGCTGTTTTTGCTGAAATTCGCACTTCATTTATTTTTTCATTGGAAAAATAAATAAAAACAAGACTTTAATGACCGATTTTTATAAAATCACAAAAAAGTAAAGCGTTTACATTTAAGGTTAGAGAGACTTCCCATTTTTTTAACCATGTTTCCCAATACGATTGTTTCGTTTCAAACAGTATTTCGACATGAGGTCGATCTGATTCGACAAAATCACTTTGAAATAGAAGGTGTGTTGAAAAAGTGGTTTAATAGACTAAAGTGAAAAAGCGTTGTAAGTTTATCTATTCGTTAAAATTATCCCAATACGAACTTGAAACAGCTTATGCTATGATAAATCTAACGAAAAACTAATGCGAGATGTTTTTCGAATGAACGGATCATTTGTCATCCCCCCTTATTGAAATGCTCTGGACATACCAGAGTATTTTTTATGTGCCATCCCTCTCTCTTTTTAGGCAATACTAATTCAACCTCCCAAAACAAACCTTGCTTTGCAATAGCTGATGCAACTTTTTCTTTTTGCCATTCTACTGTAGGACTATCAATGGAGTTTTCTCCCGATTTTTACATAGTGGACGACGAAATTTTAGAACTTTTTTACCTTATTACAAGATTTACAAAAATATTAGTGATTTCGACAAAATTAGCTCTCTTTATTTGCTACGCTAGAACTGTCTGATAGACATGCGTAATGAAGAGAATGGGTTGAGGAGGATTCATAAGGGATGGAGAAATGGAAAAAGTGGGTAGGTGCGAGTCTTGTTGCACTTACGCTACCAATTGGTTTTAGTGGAGAAGCACATGCGCAAGAAAAGACGTTGAATATCTTTCATACGAATGATATCCATGCATCTTTTGAAGAGTACGGGAAAGTATCAGCTTACGTAAACCAACAGCGCGAAGCCCTTGATCATGTGTTGTTTCTTGATGCAGGTGATTTTGCAAGTGGAAATCCTGTCGTTGATTTAAATTTTGGGAAACCGATGATTGATGTGTTTAATCTTGCTGGGTTAGATGGATTTGTTATTGGCAATCATGAATTTGATTATGGGCAAACGCATTTACAAGAGAACATTGAAGATTCTTCTTTTCCGTGGCTTGGTGCCAATATGGACAGTGGGGACACAAGTGTAGACAACCCTGATCCATATGTCGTCATTGATGTTGATGGGGTTGATGTTGGAATCCTTGGAATTACTCAAGCCCCACCTGCTACAGCGCCAGCGAATGTCGTTGGGATGACGTTTGATCAAGATTACGCAGCGACAGCGTTGGCTTATCAGGATGAGCTAGAAGAGCAGGCGGATGTCATTGTGGCGTTAACTCATATCGGTCACGACCAGGACAGACGATTAGCAGAAGCAGTTGATTACTTTGATGTCATTATTGGGGGGCATTCACATACAACGTTAAGCCAGCCTGCTGTTGTTAACGGGACACCTATCGTGCAAACAGGTGCAAACTTAGCAAATCTAGGTGAACTTACGCTTGTATATGATGAAGAAACGGATGAAGTCAATCGTGTAACAGGCGGATTAACTGCGGTTTCTTCTCTTACTGACGTTGATGAAGATGTGCAAGCCGTGATCGACGGATATGTAGAAGAAATGGAAGATGTACTAGGAAAAGTGGTTGGCTATAGCGATACAGGCTTAACGCGGGACGGTCGTTATAACGGTGATGCGCCATTAGGGAATTTTTGGACAGATGCGATGCGTGATTTTGCTGAGGCAGATGTTGCGTTAACGAATAATGGCGGCTTGCGCGATAGCATTTCTCCTGGCGATATTACTTTGAATGATCTTTATACAGTTGAACCATTTGCAAATGAAATTATGGTCATTGAGATGACAGGTGCAGCGATTGAAGACGTAATCGAATTCTCTTATACAAGAGGTGACCGAAGTCAAATTGACTTGCAAACATCAGGCTTACATTATGAAATTACAACAGGTACGACAGGGAATTATTTAGGTGTAGACCTGACAATTGATGGTGAACCTGTACAAGAAGAGGAAACGTATGCAGTTGCTGTTGCCGATTATATCGGGACAGGTGGTTCAGGCTATCAGTTCGAAGGAGAAGTCATCCATGAAACGGTCGGATTAATGACGACAGCAATGGAACAGTATGCTTTACAGTTAACAGATGCAGGAGAGCCGATCAATTATTATCAAGAGGGACGGATTTCAGTTAAAGTCGATCCAAGTGGACCAAATCCAGGAGAGATTGTTGGATCAACTGAAACAGGGTTATATTCTGCAAATAAAAATAGGCAAGATGTAGGCTTAGGTAATTTATATACTGATGCTATTAAAGCGAAAACAGGCAGTGAGATTGCGTTATTGAACGGGTCATCGGTAACGGGAGAAATTCCTCCAGGCTCTATTACAGATCGTCAAATTGAAGCACTTGATTCGTTTGGAAATGCAATTGTAGTTGCGGAAACAACAGGGGCGCGTTTAAAAGAAGTGATTGAAGAGCAATCACGCTATCATAATGGTGTTGACTTACAAGCTTCAGGATTAACATATACACTTGTACCAATTGGAAATGGGTACGATTTAGCAAATATCGAAGTTCAAGGTGAAGCCATTGACGATAACGCAGTTTATACTGTGGCTTACAATGACTACATGCACGGAAATAGCTTTTATCAATTAGGTGAAGCTGTTGAGGATCAGATTGGGCCGGTATGGCAAGCAGTCGTAGACTATGTTTCCGAGCAAACAGAGCCGATTAATTACGAAGAGGGTACGCGTATCCAAATTGAAGGGGAAGAAGATCCAGGTGATCCGAGCGGCACACGGTCCGTTGCAGAAGCAATTGCGAACAATAGTGGTGTGTATCCGGTCCAAGGATATATTGTTGGATCCATTGTGAATCAGCAACCAGTGATTGGCGAAGGAACCCATGCACCTTCAAACCTCTTATTAGCGGATTCACCAGATGAAACAGACCGAAACAAAATGTTGCCCGTTCAGCTTGTAAACGGGACAGCCGTTCGAAATGGATTAAATTTGGTGCAACATCCTGATCATTTAGGACAACCTGTAAGGATTACCGGGTCATTAGAAGCCTATTTCTCTACACCTGGGATGCGGGCGCCAAGTGATTACCAGTGGGTAGACATTGGGGAACCGGAAGAACCTGAAGTACCAGCTTGCTCATTTGATGAATGGAAAGCCGATCAAGTATACACAGCAGGAGATCAAGTCGCGTATAACGGCGAGTTTTATGAAGCGAAATGGTGGACACAAGGGGAACATCCAAGTAAGTCTGGACAGTGGGATGTTTGGAAGAAAGTCGCTGATTGTTATGACACCCCAGAAGGCCCACAAGAGTGGAACAGCGAACAAATTTATGTGGCTGGAGATCAAGTCACGGTAGAAGGAAAATTATATGAAGCGAAATGGTGGACGCAAGGCGAAGATCCACGAAATTCGGGTCAATGGGACGTTTGGAAGAAGATTGAAGAATAAAAAACAGCAAGGAGATGTGGGGGACCACATCTCTTTTTATTTTTTGAAAAAACAGGGATTGAAAAGGAGAAAACCGTGGAATACCAATAAAAACACTTTTAAAGGAGGCGGCTTTTAATGCCGAAAAAAGAAGTTGAAGAAAAAATAATTGAAGAGCTAAGGAAAGTAGATACTGTATCAAGCGTAAAGTTTGAAAAAAGCTTAGATGGCTTTAACGGTTACCCCGCTCATTCCATCGGCACGGTTATGTTGGAATTAAAGCAAAAAGGCGTCATTGAAAAAGTAGGAACACTAGGCATTCAAGATGATGAAATTAAGTTAAACGAACAATACAAATAAGTGTCGACTGCAGTTGGGCATCATGTCCAACTGCAGTTTTTTTGTTCCTTGACAGAGGTTCTGGATAAGTAACCGTTCTTTGCCACACAATAACGAAAAAAAGGAGCGGTTATGTCTAAACAAAAGCGTCTAAAAACAAAAGGAGCGTTAGCTTGGTGGCAACTCTCTTTACTTGGGATTGGCTGCACCATTGGCACAGGTTACTTTTTAGGGTCGAGTATTGGGATTTCACTTGCAGGGCCAGCGGTTGTTTTATCGTTTTTAATTGCTGCCATTGGGACCTATCTTGTGTTCATTGCCCTTGCGCAAATGACAGCGAACGACCCGCAAGAGGGATCGTTTAGTGTATATGCAGAGAAGGCGTTCGGAGCAAAACTAGGATTTGCTTCTGGTTGGAATTATTGGATGTCGAATATTTTAATTATCGGAAGTCAACTTACTGCTCTATCCATCCTATCTCAATTTTGGTTTGAAACAACACCTCTTTGGGTGTTTGCGGCGGTCTACTCATGCTTAGCCATTTTTGTTGTTATTCTTGGCACAAAAGGCTTTGACAGAGTGGAAAATATTCTCTCCGTTATTAAAATTGCTGCAATCTTAATGTTCATTGTGCTCGGAATATTGGCGGTATTCCATGTGATTGACCATACAGGGCAAGAACCTGCTTTACCGAGTAGTCTAAGTGAATTTTTTCCACGGGGCATTACGGGGTTTTGGGGCTCGCTTATCTACGCCTTTTATGCCTTCGGTGGCATTGAAGTAATTGGTTTAATGGCCATGCAGTTAAAGAAAAAAGAAGAAGCACCTAAAGCTGGTAAAGTCTTGTTAATTGGTGTCACCATTTTTTATACACTTTCGTTAGGCTTTGCAGTGAGTCTAGTTCCATTTACTGCGTTTAACGATTCCGAAAGTCCTTTCGTTACAGCTCTGTCTGCATATGGACTCTCCTTTTTTCCACATGTTTTTAATGGAGCTATTATTGTTGCTGGCTTTTCTGCTATGACGGCTTCTCTTTTCGGTGTGACTACGCTATTGGCACAGCTTGCTAAGCGAAAACACGCTCCAGCTTTCTTTAAAAAGAAACTATCGTTCCATGACTTGCCCTTGGCGTCACTACTACTTGCAGTATGTGGCTTAATTCTTGCTGTTGTCGCAGCGCTTGTTTTACCTGGACGCTTGTTTGAATACATTACAACCGCAGCTGGGATTTTAATCTTAGTGAACTGGATGGTCATTTTGCTTTCAAACTGGCGACTTATACAAACATCGATATGGAGAAAACTTGGACATGTTATCGGAATATTGCTCATGGTAGCGGCAATCTCGGGCATTGCACTAGAAGATACAGGACGACCAGGTCTTTATGTCAGCTTGATTTTTCTCGGATTGATTACACTTATGGCACTTATTTTTAAAAAGAAACATGTAAAACCAAAAACATGGAACGGCTATCCACGAAAATAAAACGCTCTTGAATTTATCGATATTTAAATTTCAAATAAAAATGTTTTACCATACCCCTGTTGGGTATATAGAGGAGTGAGGAGGGGTTAATATGAACCATGATACACATAGCAATCATACGCACGATCATCACAATAATAATCATCATGACCATCATGGTCATAACGGGCATGAAGGAATGATCGCAGATTTCAAGAAACGATTTTTTGTAACGGTCATCCTTGCGATTCCTATTATTATTTTGTCAGACATGATTCAAATGTTTTTTAATTATACGGTGGCTTTCCCTGGAGCGACAGCAATTGAAGTCATCCTTGCAACAATTGTGTTCTTCTACGGTGGGTGGCCATTTATTATAGGGATGGTCTCTGAATTAAAACAAAAATCTCCAGGAATGATGACGCTAATTGGATTCGCTATTAGTGTTGCGTATTTGTATAGTATGGCAACGGTGTTTTGGGTCAATGAAATGGACTTTTTCTGGGAATTAGCTACGTTAATTGCGATTATGTTGCTCGGGCATTGGATTGAAATGAAATCGATAATGAAAGCTTCAGACTCCCTTGAATCTCTTGTTGATCTAATGCCGCAAGAAGCAAATCTTGTAACTGCTGAAGGCAATGTACAAACCATTTCTGTAAAGGAAGTAGAAGTAGGAAGTTACCTCCTTATTAAACCAGGAGAAAAAATACCCCTAGATGGCATTGTGGAAAAAGGATCATCCTCTGTAAATGAATCAATGCTTACGGGTGAATCGGTACCAGTTGAGAAGAATAGTGGAGATGAAGTAATTGGTGGCGCCATTAACTCATCTGGATCATTAACGATTCGAGTCAATAAATTAAGTGAAGATGGCTATCTTTCACAAGTAGTTGAACTTGTAAAAGAAGCACAACAAAGTAAGTCGAAAACGCAAATGCTCTCAGATCGGGCTGCGAAACTTCTCTTTTACGTAGCCGTTGTGGCAGGATTGCTAACGTTTATTATTTGGATGGCTTTAGGCTATTCAATTGGAACGGCTATGACAAGGATGGTCACGGTACTCGTCATTTCGTGTCCACATGCATTAGGATTAGCGATTCCTTTGGTCGTTGCGCGATCAACTGCTCTCTCTGCGCAAAAGGGGCTTTTTATAAAAGATCGGCTTGCTTTTGAGGAAGCACGTAATTTAGATACCGTTGTCTTTGATAAAACAGGGACTTTAACAGAAGGAACATTTGGCGTAACAGACGTCATTTCTTATTCTGATCTATCGGAAAAACAAATTATCGAACGTGTTGCATCGCTCGAGACGGAATCTGAGCATCCGATTGCAGCTGGTATCGTGGCCCATGCAAAACAAAAAGGCTATGCCATAAATTCAGTCGATGCCTTCGATTCAATTACTGGCTCAGGGATTAAAGGAACAATTGATGGAGAAACGTATTATGTTGTTAGCCCTGGTTACGTGAAAAGAGAGTCGATTCAATTTGATGAAACAGAAATTGAATCACTATCGGCAGTAGGAAAAACAGTTATTCTATTAGTGAAAGACGAAATTGTTCTTGGTGCGATTGCATTAGCGGACCAAGTAAAAGAAACGGCGAAAGATGCGGTCACTCGTTTAAAAGATTTAGGTATTAGCCCACAAATGCTAACAGGAGACAATCGACGAGTAGCAGAAACGGTGAGCAAACAAATCGGGATCGACCATGTGATTGCTGAAGTGCTGCCTCATCAAAAGTCAGAGCAGATTAAACGATTGCAGCAAGAAGGGAAGAAGGTCGGGATGACAGGTGATGGGGTGAACGATGCTCCAGCTCTTGCCAATGCCGACCTTGGTGTTGCGGTTGGTGCAGGAACGGACGTTGCAATGGATACAGCAGATGTTGTTCTCATAAATAGTCATCCAAGTGATGTCGTTTCCATTATTGATCTTTCTCGAATCACGTATCGAAAAATGATTCAAAACCTTTGGTGGGCTGCTGGTTACAATATTGCTGCAATTCCGCTAGCAGCAGGTGTGCTAGCGCCATGGGGAATTATTCTTGACCCAGCTGTTGGCGCGATCTTCATGTCTTTAAGCACCATTATTGTGGCTATCAACGCGCAGTCATTGAAAATGAAATCGTAACGGAAGAAGGCTTTTAGCATTTATGCTAGAAGTCTTTTTTATAAGGATGTGGAGGGATTTAGATGAAGGGTAGGGTCGTGGAAGAAGCAATCGCAACGATCAAATTTGATGAGAGTCATTTTTTACGCGAACGATCCGATGAGCCTGAAAAGCTGATTCAAGCAATCGCGGTATTACATGCGCATAAATCTGATGACCAAGAAGAGGTGTATCGCATTCAATCTATGCTTGGCTACTTGTATAGGGTAATAGGTGATTCAGAAAGTGCACTTACCTGTTATCATACTTGCCATTCGATCGTAGTAAAACAAAAAAAGAAACACGCCATCATTGCCACACTTATTCGCATAGGAGAAACATTAAAATATGCGGAACGACATGATGAGGCATTACGAATGTTCGAACAAGCAAAGGACTATGCCGTTAAACATCAGACCCTACAATATGATGATTTCATTTTGCAACATAAGGGGAAATGCTTATGGGAAATGAATCAATTAAAAGAAGCGAATGCATGTTTTGAAGCAGCTTACCAGTTACGGTTAGAAAAAAATGATAAAGCGCTAATTTCGTCAACAAAACAAGCGCTTACGCTCGTGAAAACAGATTACTGCTGATACATAAGGTTTTTTTATCTGGTGCTTCAAACGTTAAGATAAATTGGTGCTGAAGTCTAACACAGCGAATTCTAAGGTGGCTCAAGCGTTCCTCCACGGAAAAATTGCGCCAATTGTCAGCAACCATTTGAATCAATATTGTCTCAAAGATTGATTGTTATCGAAAAAAAAGATAGTCAATCATACAAAACGTTTGATTTTCAGCGTATGCGGATCTCTTTTTAGATTTAGGTGAATAAAGTATTAAATAACATGAAGAAAGGAGAAAATTATGAACATTATCCAAGACTTTATTCCTGCATCTAATGGGAATCGACCAGGTTACAATTTAAATCCAATATATATTACGATTCATGAAACGGCCAACACAAGTGCTGGCGCTGACGCAGAGATGCATGCTCGGTATGTTAAAAATCCTAGCACGGCGGCAAGTTGGCATTTTACCGTAGACGATGGGCAAACGATTTATCAACACCTACCTTTAAATGAAAATGGCTGGCATGCAGGTGATGGTGGTAGCGGTACAGGCAACCGTCAATCAATCGGTATTGAAATTTGTGTAAACCGTGATGGAGATTTTCAGCAAGCCATGCGTAATGCTGCACAATTAACTCGACAATTAATGGATCAATTTAATATCCCAGTCGATCGTGTCGTTCCACACCAACGTTGGAGTGGCAAACGTTGTCCAGCGAATATCATTAACGCCGGGGGGATTGAAGCATTTCACGCGTTGATTCCAAATGCAACGGACATTCCAATTGAAGAGGAAGAGAATACACCTGCACCAACGCCACCAACTACAGCTCCTACACCACCATCAGGTGGAGGGAATCAAACAACGGGAAGCATTGTGACGTATTTAAATAGTATTGGTGTCGATTCAAGCTTTGAGAATCGGACTAAATTAGCTGTACAAAACGGTATTCGTAATTATACAGGAACAGCTGCTCAAAATACGAGGTTACTTGAGATTCTTCGAAGTGGACAAGAGTCTAATGACAATGTCTCGCCAACACCAGCTCCGCCTTCAAGTGGAGGAAATCAAACAACGGGAAGCATTGTGACGTATTTAAATAGTATTGGAGAAGATTCAAGTTTTCAAAACCGAGCTCGTTTAGCAGTGCAGTATGGAGTCACGAATTACCGTGGGACAGCTGAACAGAACACGCAACTGCTTTCACTACTACGAGATCGTGATCAATCATCAAATCGACCACCTACAGGCGGTGGAAATCAGACGACTGGAAGTATCGTGACGTATTTAAATAGTATTGGAGTTGATTCTAGTTACGACAACCGAGCACGCTTAGCGAGAGAAAATGGCATTCGTAACTACACAGGAACGGCTGCTCAGAATACACAATTGCTGCAACTACTCAGAAGTGGTGGCCCAACTAAACCGAACACGAGACCACGACCACGTCAAGGTGAAGGGATTGTGGATTATTTAAACCGAATTGGTGTGAATTCTTCTTATTCACATCGTTCCCGTTTAGCGGCGCAATATGGCATTCGTAACTACACAGGAACCGCAGCGCAGAATTCGGAATTATTAAATCGCGTTTCAAGATAATTAATGCTGAGGCTTAAGAAGTCATTTGACTTTACTTAAGCCTTTTTTTGATGTAAAGCTTCATTGATTTTAACAGTTAAAAAGATAGCAGTGTTATAATAAGGAAATTAGTTGTTTATATCATATAGAAAGGTTGTGCAAAGTGGAAAGGGAGTTGTCATCTGATTGTAGTCGATGCTTAGGTTTATGTTGTGTAGCCTTGCCTTACGGTGAATCAGCTGATTTTCCAAAGGACAAACCAAGCGGTGTTCCTTGTGAAAATTTATCAATAAACAATGACTGTCAAATTCATGATCAGCTAAGAAATTGCGGCTTTAAAGGTTGCGTAACATATGAGTGCTTTGGGGCAGGACAATATGTTTCGCAAGTCATTTACATTGGTGAAAGCTGGCGTGAGAATAAGGATTTAGCTGATGATATGTTTACAGTTTTTCCAATTGTACAGCAAATACATGAAATGCTTTTTTATTTATCCCAAGCATTGGAAGTGGCAGAGGACAAGCATAAACATTCGCTCTCATTCTTACAGGATGAGTTGCTTGAACAGACAAGGAATTTAACATTAATTCGAACCTTTAACGTATCAGATTATCGTGGTCGTGTGGGAACGCTGCTAGAAGAAGTAAGTCGTACTTATCGAAAAGCGTATATTCAAAAACAGTTGAAATCGAATTATATTGGCGTGCGTATAAGTGGCTCTTTAGCGGGACAGTCGCTCCGTGGGAAGTTACTTATTGGTGCGAACGGGAATCATGCAAACTTTCAGCGAGTTGATTTCTAAGGCGCAGATATGCGAGGGACACAATTAAAAAGAGCTAATCTCTCAGGTGCACTTTTTTTAACACAATCTCAATTAAATGCTGCAATAGGTGATAAAGAAACGATTGTGCCAAGCTATTTGGTCAAACCGAATCACTGGGTAGAGTAAAGGAAGAAGGAGGGGTTATATGGAGAGACAAGAGACGGCTGTAAATACGATTACGGAAAGTCTTAAAGCCGATAAGCGAGTAGAGGCGGTCTTTTTAAAAGGTTCAATGGGAAGAAATGAGCATGATGTACATTCTGATGTTGATTTATATGTCCTTGTTCGAGAAGAAGATCAAACCGCATTTATGGAAGATCGGTTAAACCATTTGTCGGCCTATAGAGAGTTGCTCTTTCATGAAGACCTCTTTATTATCGCTCCACAGATCATAGCGGTTTATGATGATCTCTTGCATGTGGATTTTTACACTGTAACAGAACAATCATTTGTGGCGAAAGATTTTTTTACGGTTGTCTATGATCCGAATGATCTTATTGAAACATTTAAGGATCGCCAAACATTAGTCTTAACGGAACAAGAATTCTATGATGAAGCGTATGATGTTGCTTGGTTCTTGTTTCAATATTATAAAGCGATTCAAAGAGGGAGTCATGCTTGGGCTGCCCACTTGCTCAGCTATGTGCATGCGCGATTAGCAAAAGTGTTGCTTCATCATTATGCGCCAGAACGAGGTCAGCTTGGTATAAAAGCTTTAGAAGGGGATGCACCAGTCACGATCGTAAAACCTTTTATTGAAGCGATGGACTGTTCTACACCAGAAGACCATCAAAAAGCGGTGGTTGTTATTTTGTCGATCATGGAGCAAGAACTGTCTTGGCTACGTAAAGAAATTGGATCGTCCAGTCAAGTTATTCGTTTTTGGGAGCGAATGATTCAGGAATTAGCATAAAAAAACAGACTCGGTAGACCGAGTCTGTTTTTATGAAAAGAAGATTAACCTTCTTTAACTACGTTAGCAGCTTGAGGGCCACGTGCGCCGTCTTCGATTTCGAAAGAAACTCTTTGACCTTCTTCTAACGTCTTGAAGCCTTCGCCAGTGATCGCTGAGAAGTGAACGAATACATCGTCGTTACCTTCGCGCTCGATGAAGCCGAATCCTTTTTCTGCGTTGAACCACTTAACTGTACCTGTTTCCATTGTTGTTGCCTCCTAGTGCGCTATCGCACAATTGTATTCCTATCCTTGCTCAAAGCGAAACTCAAGACGAAAGACTTAAGCTATTACACGAACAAAAATAAGCAATCTTAATCTTACCAGATAGGTCTTAGATTTGCAAGTGCTTTCGGATTTTTCTTAGAAGTTGGAAGGAGTTGCATAAAAAAATGGGTTCATTATGATCACGTTACAGTTCAGTTAAAATTCGATTGTGTTGCTTCTCATTGCGATTTTACCTATGGTAGGATCGTGTGTGTGTAGGACAACCGATGGAGGTAGACGAGATGAATAAAATTGGCTTATATGGAATGCTTGCTGGGTTCTTATTTGTTACAGCTTGTAGCGACACGACAGAGTCGGATCCTCAATCGAACGCTGAGCAAGACACCGAGACAAGTGAAGAGGGATCTTC
This sequence comes from Shouchella sp. JSM 1781072, assembly GCF_041949915.1. Taxonomy (NCBI): domain Bacteria; kingdom Bacillati; phylum Bacillota; class Bacilli; order Caryophanales; family Bacillaceae; genus Shouchella; species Shouchella sp. JSM 1781072. Next base: position 182,725 of record NZ_JBHFQE010000003.1, on the reverse strand, counting down.
TGAATCAATGGAAGTAATGGAAGAAACGGAAACGGAAGAAGGGACATTTTCCATTTACGAGCGCTATCAAGATCTCACCTCTTATGAAGAAGGTTCAATGAACATTCGCGTGAACCAAGTTGATTTAGGTTCTGCTGAACTGGTCGGTTTCGTTTCAGCAACGACTGGAGAAGAGCAGATTGATTATGTGGAAGTCGAAATGGAGATTGAAAATACTTCTGGAGACGCTGTCTATTTTCCATATGGCGAGACGAGTGTTGAAACAAACACAGGCGAATCGATTGACACACCGAGTATTGTATTAAGCGATGAAATTGACCCTGATTTTGCTGCTGGTGATGTAAAAACTGTTCAACTTCTCTTTCCTGTTGAGTCGGTACAAAACTTAAATGAAGTTGTCGTAACGATGAATGGCCCTAGTACAGAAGTTGGTGGCGATCAAGTGGGAGAAGATCTTCAATTTACAGTGGAATTAGCAAGTTAGAAGACATGTAGACGGACAGAGTGATGTCCGTCTTTTCTTATGAATCGTGGGAGTTAACAGGCGTTTCAATCATTTCTAAGGTGTTGCCATCTGGATCTTTTAACGTAAAAGATAGTTCTCCTAATTGATTAATGGCTAATTTGCCAATCGATTTTAATTGTTTGAGAGAACAATCTTTTGGCATATGTTCGTGAATATTCGATACAAAAAAGCCGCAATACATAGGTGCGTGGATATGCATTTTATATAACCTTAAGTAAACCTGACCTTTTTGAAGAACAAGAAAGGTTTCTGTTCTCCTTATTACTTTAAAACCAAACTGCTCTTCATAAAATAGAAGGCTGAGTGAAAGGTCAGTTATGGGTAAACTAGGTACAGCTTGTATCAATTCTTTCTCCCTCGCTTATCGTCGCTTTTACAGGCGTGTAAAGTTATTCTATATATCGGAATATGGAGCGTGTTTATGAAGCGAAAAACCAGAAAATAAACCTGAATTTTTATAGAGTGAAACGTAAGAGGGGATCGTTCTAGTTGTTTTGTTCGGAAAATTCTACTAATATAAAAAGAAAGTGAGAGTCGAGGGGATTATTTTATGAAGCTAAACACAAACAATTACCTATATGCTTTTTCAGATGAAGCCCATATAGCGGCATCCATTCATTCAGGAGAAACGATCATAATTGAAACACTCGATGCGTTTTCCAATCAGATTCAAGATCGTGATTCTGTTTTTCAAGAAATTGATATGAATGCTGTGAACCCAGCAACTGGTGCGATTTATGTGCATGAAGCTGAGGCTGGAGATACGCTAAAAGTCGACGTGCTCACAATAGAACTAGCGCAACAAGGCGTTATGGCTGTAGCCCCTAATCTAGGTGTCGTTGGAGATGAGGTCGAGGCATTTGTATCAAAATTAATGAAAGTAACGGAGCAAGGCGTCATCTTTAATGATTCGATTACCTTGCCACTTCGTAAAATGATTGGGGTAATTGGTGTGGCGCCAGAGGGAGAAGCGATCCCTTGTGGGACACCTGGTGCTCATGGTGGAAATATGGATAATACAATGGTGACAGAAGGTGCTACGCTGTATCTGCCTGTTTCTTGTAAAGGAGCTCGATTCGCGTTAGGCGATGTTCATGCAGCGATGGGGGACGGGGAAGTATGTGTAACAGGTGTGGAAATCCCAGCAGAAGTGACGGTCCGACTTTCCGTTGTGAAGAATACGATTAAGTCCCCTTGGTTAGAGAATAGGGAGAGTATCCAAGTCATCGCTTCTGCCAAGACTTTAGAAGCAGCGATTCACGATGCCACGAAAACTTGGGCGGATGACCTCGTTACGAAAACGACGCTGTCTTTTGATGAGAGTATGATGCTCTTAAGTGCTTGTGCCGATGTTCAAATCTGTCAAGTCGTGAATCCGTTAAAAACAGTGAGGGTAGTCATGAGGAAAGAAATCCTTGTACAAGCAGGCTATCTAGAAGTGGACGATGCAAGCTGGACGGTGGACCCCAAGCGAGTTGTTTAGCCAATTCAATCTAAGGGAACATGTAAGAACAAAAGCACGCATAAAGGAGTGTTACCATGAACCATTACAGTGAAGCATTACGAAATAAACTTCATGAGATTATTGGTGCACAGAAAATCCGCGCTCAAGAAGATGTGGTTGATCGTGCCGTTGCAAATGGTTTTGAAGATGAGACCGTCCGTTACGCACTCGCGGATTTGTTTAAAGAAGGCGCTCTTATTGAACGACCAGTTGAATTGGGTGTCGGAAAAGTACACGATTTCGAAGTGGATGAAGATAAACTGGAAAAAATTCTATTCGGTGTAAATGAAGGCATAGAGAAAAGTTGAAGCGGCTTCTCAGAAGCGAGCTTCAACTTTTTTATTTGTTTACCATGAATAGCCTAGGTGAGTTAAGACGGTTCTAGCGATCGCCATATGACCAACAGATGTTGGATGAATGCGATCTTGAGCGATTTCAACATCATCTAAGCCCTGCATCAATAGGTCGAAGGTGTGTGTTTGAATGTCGATAAACGTAGCTCCTGTTGATGCTGCAACTGCTTTTGTAAGGCTGCCGTATTGGTCCATCATTTGCCGCATAGGGTCGTCTACATTACTTTGAACATGAAATGGCGATAACAAGACAGTTTGCTTTGCGTTAGATCGTGCAATAAGATCTTCGTACGTTTCTTTAAATTCGTCAGGATACACATGGAGGGAAGACTTTTCTGAATGGTCAAATTGACGCCATACGTCATTAATTCCAATCATAATGACTAGCATGTCAGGTTTTAAATCAATAACGTCTTCTTGCCAGCGTTCACCGAGATCACGAATGGTATGACCATTGATGCCTTTATTTATGATATGATACGTTTTTTCGGGATAGGTGGCCTGGAGTAAAGCGTGAATATATGAAACATAGCCATTTCCAAGTTTGTCAGGATCATCTTCTCTCTCTAGGCGATTGCGGTTACAATCTGTAATCGAATCACCAATAAAAAGAATACGGTCATAATCAAGTACTGACATACGCTTCCCCTCATTTCGTTTTAACATTATTTTAATCGAACGAATATGAAATCTCAATGGATGGAAGCGAATCTACACGCTTATGGTTCAATGGTCACAGGGGTGCCGATGGGTACAGTCGCTGCAAGTTGCTCGACATCGTGATTGAACATTCTTATACAGCCGTGTGAGACAGAATGACCGATAGAAGACGGATCATTCGTTCCGTGTATACCGTAATGCTGTTTAGACAGAGACATCCACATTGTACCGAAAGGACCTCCAGGGTTAGGTGCTTTATTAATAATGACATAGCTGCCAACTGGTGTTTGCGTCAGCATTTTTCCAACTGCAATGGGGTATTGCTGAATTTGTTGACCATTATGATAGAGGGTTAGTTGATGTCGAGAGAGCGAAATGTGAATAGCGTATGGAATCGTTTGAGGGTCTGGTAAAGTTGGGATTCGTAATGATTGACCGACTATTAACTGGCTCGTAGGATGTAGATAATTGGCTTGAACGAGCTGAGCAAAAGGGATCCGGAAATCGCTGGAGACGCTATAAAGCGTTTCTCCTGGTTGGACAATGTGGGTATACATAACATCACCTTCATATTCTTTTTACCTATAGCTATGTGTGAAAATGAGGAAGCAATACAGAAAAAAGAAGAACCTTCATTTATCGTGAAGGCTCCTTTAAAATAGACGTAATAATATGCTTTGAATTCCACTGTCCGAAAGAAAAAAGGGTAATCGGATATTTACGTGGAAACAAGGTTTTTTGAATATCGCGAACAGGTTTGCCTTGCATATGTAGGGAGTTCACAAGGTCGGTGAGCTCATATAGATAGTCAAGTTTATTCTGAAGCTGCTTTTTTCCTTTAGGAAGATGGCCTGCGTGACAACAAAACACATCGTCAAATTCGTACTGCAGAACATGTTCGAGCGAGCGAATGATTTCCGGGATTGACTCACTTCGCATCATAACTTTCGTTTTGGTTTGGACGTAGAGATCTCCAGAAAAAAGCTGTCCTGTTGTTTCATTAAGAAGGGCAGAATGATCATAAGAATGCCCTGGTGTGTAAATACTTTTCCATGAAGATGTACGGCTCTGAAACTGTGCTGGCATAGGGTGAGGGCGAAATGGTTTGCGATTTCCCCAATATAAGCGACGATAAATCGGGTATGAGCCTGGTTGATGGGCTTCTTTATGTGAACGATTATTTAGAAAAACGGGCACCTTTCGGGTCTGTTGGAACCAGTTCGCGCAGCCTGTATGGTCTTCATGAATATGTGTACAGTAGAGCGCATCTGTTGCGTGTTTTTGCCAAAAAGGTGCAAAAAGGGAATGCAAAGAAGCACTTGCTGCATCGATTATAATGCCATCCGTTGCAAAGCTAATGGTGTTTAATTGAACGTTTCGGAATTTAATTTTTCCATTCGCCATATGGACGTTATGCGTGGAGTGCTCGGTTACTGTTTTTTTAAACATGATTAGACAAGCCTCTCTTTTAGAAAAAATGAATAGTCGTTCATTTTATTAAGTATAGCCCAATAGGTTTAAATTAACAATGTTTGTCTCTTGCGAATGAACATGTATGTAGAGAAGGAAGGACTAAAACGATGTCGTATCAATTTGAGAAAGAAAAGAAAGATTTTAGTGATTTTGCTAGTGGACGAGTGCTATACAACGCTCCAGGTTCTACAGCTTTTCCAGTGCGACTAACGAGTGAAGTTTTTCAACTAAGTCAGTCGTATTTAAATAAAAAGACGGACTTATCGATCTATGACCCTTGCTGTGGAGGCGCGCATATGTTGACCGCAATCGGCTTCCTACATGGGTCAGCCATTCGGGCGATCTATGGATCAGATATTAATACCGATATTGTAAAAATTGGACAAAAGAACCTTGATTTACTCACGTATCGAGGCTTACTAGAGCGGGAAGAAAAGCTCACATCCGATTATTTAGCTTATCACAAAGAAGCACATAGTGACGCGCTCGAAAGCGTACAGCGATTAAAGACTACTTTGCACGAAGTGGGTGAAAAAGATGGTAAGATTTTTCCGTTTGATAGTGCAGGAAGAGAAGCGCCCCCGTTGTCTAACATTAATCTTGTTATAACCGATTTGCCTTATGGAGATTTGGTTCAATGGGTGAGTGAAGAAGAAACACCGGTTAAGCAATTGTTAACGAATGTATATGAAAGGTTAGATCAATCAAATGCGATTGTTGCGATTGTTAGTGAGAAGTCAGTAGTTGTAGACCATCCACAATATCAACGAAAAAAGATGGTCAAACATGGAAAGCGTAAAATTACAATCCTTCAACCAATATAAAAGGAAGCGAAGGCGGTTCGCTTCCTCTTTAGGAGGTCCTTTAACATGAGTTTGCAAGATGGGTAGCATGGACAAAAGATCTTACATAACATAAAAGCGAGAAAGAATCTTTTTCTGTAAAAAGAGGGGAATACATTCAGGCTCTTATGATAAGAAGGTCTTTCATTACGCTGGCAGTTTTGTTCATCCGGGTGAGCCCTAAGTCAAGCTCACATTAGCACTATATGAACGTAAGTGACGTTTTGAACGACCAAACACCTACTATTTCGAAAAATGAGACAAGCGCCTACTGAAAATAGGCGCTTTTTAACAAGTGATGACATGCTAGGGCGTGGATGGCTCATAATGAATCGTATCAAATAAATCATGAGCAGAACGATCAATCGTAAAAAAAACAGATTGACCTTGTTGATTGATTAACATAACCGAACTAGGGTTATCTGCTTCGTAAACAAATACTGCTTGGGTCACAGTAGCATCAAACCAATAATTATGAACATGGTAGGGTTCGGAAAAATGAATTTTCACTAAGAAACCGCTTGGCGGTAACGGATTTATCTTTGTAACTAAGCCATCAATTGATGTCAGTAACTCTTTTGCAACATCTTCTGCCTTTGCTGTAGACGCTGTTTGAAATACAACCTTTTCCTCGTCGAGTGAAAATACCTCAATAGGAGAAGAGGCGAATGCGTCTTGGTGAATGAAGAGTGATGTACATAATAAGAGCATGCAAACAATTATTTTATAATAACGCACAGAACCACCTCTTTATTACGATCTCCTATTGAAGCTAGTCTATACGTGTGCAGGCAAAAAGCGCGAATCACGAATGATCCACGCTTTTCCAAATTATCGACTTATAAACATTTGTGTCCAGTAGTGACCGTACGATCCTCCTTGTGCATAGCCAATGCCAATCTCTGTATAGTTAGATGAGAGAATATTTTGACGATGGCCGGTGCTATTCATCCACGCGTTAAAAACTGCTTGAGCACTCGTTTGACCGGCTGCGATATTTTCACCTGAAGCGCGATAGTTAATGCCGAAATCGCGAATCATTTGATGAGGACTGCCATATGTAGGGGATGTGTGGTTAAAATAGTTGCGATCACGCATCTCATCTGATTTGAATCGTGCCACACGAGAAAGCTCCCAGTTTTCTTTTAATGGTTGAAGACCGTGTTTCGCTCGTTCTGCATTGACGAGTTGAACCACTTCTTGTTCCATAGAAAGATTTTGCGTGTTTTGACCAGGTAATTGAATCGTTTGGCCTGGATAAATCACGTTAGGGTTTGAAAGCTGTGGATTCGCATCAATAATATCGGAAACGCCGACTTGATAACGAACAGCAATTTTCCACATTGTATCACCAGATTGAACGGTGTGCGACGAAGCAGCTTTCGCATCTGATGAAAAGCCATAGACAAAAGTGACGGACAATAAAAGTGTGGTGAAAAAAGTAAGTAATGTTTTCATAGGTTTTACTATAATGCCGAATAAAAGGAAAAAAAAGAGGAGAGAGTTGGGTGAATTTGTAAGAATGCGTAAAAATGGAGAAGAAAGGATGTTTCATTTCAGTTTCTTTACAACAGTGTAACATATGAATTAAATAATTACGATTCTCACACGTAATTTCCGATTAATTCCAGATATGAAGATAAAGGCGCAATTTTTTGATAAATAGGTCCTTGTTAAAGCGATTTGGTCGATGACGTCATAGTCTACTTTGTACAACTTCATATCTTGTGTTGAAAGGAGAGTACGAATGGCTATAATTATTCCGGTACCGGGTCTTGGATCTGTAAATGTGTTAACTGGAAGTGAGGATGTTGTGCGGACCACATGCCGATCAGCTTCTCTGCTTGGTCCAGAGGTTATCGTCGTGCAAGACGGTACGCTTTTAGCCGCAGCATGTGGAACGAGAAGAGTGGCGCTTGTTGCGTATTTAGCTGATTTGAATAACTTAAGTTTAGTGCAGATTATTGCAGCACTTCTTTCATTAAGTTTGGAATCGGTCGAACTTCAAGCCCAAGAGACTATTTTTATTGCCCCATTTCAAGGATAAACGAAACAGCCTGGGAGGACGCTTATTTGCTACGGTCTCTCAGGCTTCTGTATTATTCAGCTAATTTGCTTTGTTCAAACCACGTAAACGAACCTTGCGAATTAATACGTAAGGCGAAAAGTTTTCCACCAAACACAAGACCTCCATCCATGCCAATTTTCGTTTCACATTCAGAATACCAAGGCGTTGCTTGTGGCTCTGAGTGAAGCATTTGCACAGGGGTATGCCCGAAAATAATCGTTTTGTTCGTTGGATTCGTTTGTTGATGAAATTCATCACGAATCCATAAGAAATCGTGAGACGTATTTTCTTTCCAATCGGTACGTTCCGGGTTAATCCCGGCATGAACGAAAAGGTAGTTGCCCCACTCATAATAGATAGGAAGCTGTTTTAAGAAATGAATAATTTGTGGAAACGTTTCTGCAATCGCTCTTCGTTCGTCGATTTCGTCTGACGTTCCTAAAAAAGAATGGATGGTTTCTTTTCCACCATTTCGAATAAAGCGCTCTGTCTGCCATTCGTTTAACCAATTCATAAACATATCTTCATGATTACCCTTCAATGCAATTGCCCCGTGTTCGTGAACAAGACGTTGAACCAACTCCACGACTTTGCGAGAATCTTTTCCTCTATCAATGTAATCTCCAAGAAAAATGAGCTGATCATGATTTTTATCCCAATGCTGTAGCAATTCGATGAGTTCTTCATAGCAACCGTGAATATCGCCTACAACAAATACATTATCCAAATGGAACCCGTCCTTTTTTCTTTTTATTATAGCAAAAAATGTACGATTGGTAACAGATGGAACCGCAATAATTATTGATTCGTTCGCTGAGTAAAGCGGACAGATAGTAGCCAGTAAAAGGCGATACCTGCTGTAGCACCTATGCTATCAATAAGTACATCTGATAGTTGGCCACTTCGCCCAGGAATGTAAAGTTGATGGATTTCATCAGAAATCGCATAAAGTACACAAATAATAAAAGCAATAAACAACTGTCGCTTTCCTGCTAGTGGCGTCGTATGCAAACCAAACATAACGAGTACGCCTAAAATAAAATATGAGCCGATATGAGCCCCTTTTCTAAGCAGTGTGTGAATCCATTCATGTTCCGTGAGGTTGAAAAAAGGAACAAATGAATCAATGAAATCAAGAATTCCGCCACTAAGAGAAGATGAATCTCCTCCTGGTTGATGAGATAAGTAAAAGATGACACCCATCCATAAAAGAACGGAGCCCCAAGCAATAATCGTACGTATCATAGTAAGTCCTTTCACACGCTTAAACGACAAACTCGACAAGCGTTCGTGTCGTTTTGTTTACTAATTTTAAAGAAGGAAAAGGTTCGACGGTATTCCCCAGGAAATAATTGAGAAATTTCTCTCAATGTGAAGAAATCGTCAACGGTTGATGGAAGAGTAACGTTAAATTCGACAATCTTATAATCTACATTAGTAGGCTTTTCGATAAAGCACAAGGATTTTGGTTTTCTTTTTTGTCGAAAATGTTTGATTTTTCAAAAGGTGGGAAAAGGTAGATAGTCGTTTTTTAGGAGGGATGGAATGAAAGGACTTCGAATTATGTTTTCCGTTATGTTGACTGTAATTGGTATTCTTCATTTTACACATGAAAAAGTTTTTAGAAGAATTATTCCGCCTGCGCTACCTTTTAGGAAAGCGGCAGTATTGATCACAGGTGTAGCGGAGCTTCTTTTTGCCGTCTTACTTTGGGTTCAAAAGGGCCAAACAGTCGTTGGGAAATTATTAGCGCTCTTTATGATTCTCGTGTTTCCAGCGAATATTTATTCGACGTACAAAGATAATTTGAGAATTGGCGACAAAAAAGTACCTCAGTGGGCGTTGTGGGCGCGATTGCCAATGCAGGTTCCATTAATTTATGGCGCGATAAAGTTAACGCATTCACATGACGTACATAAAGAAGAAAACCGCTAATGCACATTAGCGGTTTTTCCAGTATTGAGATCCTTCTGTGTCTCTTTTCATAAACCCATACTCGATTAAATAGCGTCTGAGAGTAACGAAGTCATCGTATGTGCGTTGCAAGATTTGATTCACTTCTTTTTCAGAATAGTTGCGGTCAAATTCAAAATCATTCATCAAGTAGCGCAAAATCACAAGCTTCTTTTTTTCTTTCCTAGGAAAGACGGTCATCTTTCCATCGATAATATAGGTTTCTAATACTTGGCTTTCTTCTTTTGCAGTTATGGCATACCGTTCATCCATCATCCTCGCTCCTTCATGGAAATGTATAAATGACTCTTTTTGAGGGTCTCGTGTTAATGCCATTAAAGCTAAAAATACCTTCGCTTGCTTTTCTTTCTCCTTAAGCTTAAATCGATAATTTCGTATGGTTGAGGGACTTCCTCCAACGATTTCTGCGATTTTCTTGTCATCGAGCCCATCATAAAAATACTTAAGAATATCCCGCTGTTGTTCAGATATGCCAGTATACTTTTTATCCATCTGTATAAGCTGGTTAAAAGGCGATTCGTGTTGCGTTCGAATATGGAGTTCAATGGCTTTTTGGGCTTCAAGTAAAAGCTCATGATAGGGATAGATCACCCCTTTAGAGAATGTTTGCTCACAAAAAAGGCATTGGTACTCCTCGTGCTGTTTGTTATAACGGAACCCAACTTGAAGTTCTGCTATAGTTGCATCCCAACGTGCGTTTTTAGTCATTTTATAAACATTTCTCCTTTTTGTTTACTCATTTATAAACATAATATAATAAAGTTTTGAATTAGACAATACCAGATGGAGCTTCTTAATTTGGACCATTTGGGCAATTTCCCACTCTGCGTTAACGATTATCTCTTCACACCGTTCATATAAAAAAATCTACAGGGATCATATGCGATCAATCCTGTAGATTCTTTCGAAGAATGTTGTTCCTTCTATTGTTTTCTCGTCTGAGACGTTCGTTTTACGAGTAAAGCAAGAACGACAGCAGCAAGTGCAATATAAAACCCAGTGGAGAAGCTTTGTTGCGAGCCGTACGTTAAGGCATCCATCATTTGTGAGTCAGTTGCTTCACTTGGTGAGATACCTTGGTCGCTTAAATAACTTTGCTGACCTGTCTCCATTACGGAAATAAACAGTGCTGCGCCAATAGCGCCTGACACTTGCATGAGTGTGTTCATGATAGCAGTACCGTGTGGATAAAGTTTTTCTGGAATCTGATTCAATCCGTTTGTTTGCGCCGGCATCATAATCATTGCCACAGCAACCATGAGTACCGCCTGTTGAACGATGACAATCCAAACAGGTATGCCTGGAACTGTGTACCGATAAGAAAAGACAACAGCGGCAAGAATAATTGTTCCTGGTATTAACAATGGTCGTGGACCAAATTTATCAAACAATCGTCCCATAATAGGTGACATAGCCCCGTTTAATAGACCACCAGGAAGCATCACAAGACCTGCGACGATTGGTGTGAAGAGCAACGCGCCTTGCATATAGATTGGCATGACAAGCATCATCGCAAACATCGTCATCATAACCATCATCGCCATCACAAGTCCGAGAGCAAACATAGGGTAACGGAAAACGCGAATATCTAATAATGGGGAGTCTAGTTTGAGTTGACGGTAGACGAATAAGCCGAGTGAAACGAAACCGACAACGAGAAAAATAAAGACAGACGGATCGGCAAAGCTTGCGTCGCCTTTTCCTGCCGCACTAAATCCGTATACAATCCCCCCAAAACCAAGTGTTGAGAGTAAGAAAGAGAGAATATCTAGCTTTGGCTTTGACACTTCTGCCAAATTGGTTAACACTTTCATTCCAAACAAAAGGGAGCCTAGCGCAATTGGTAAAATGATAAAGAATAACCAGCGCCATGATAAATTTTCTACAATGAGACCGGACACTGTTGGCCCAATTGCAGGAGCGAACATAATTACAAGTCCAACCATTCCCATTGCGGCTCCACGCTTTTCGACAGGGATGACAGCTAAAATAATATTAATTAGTAACGGAATCATAATGGCCGTACCGACTGCTTGGGTTAAACGACCAATAAGTAGGACCGAAAAGACTGGGCTAAACCCTGAGATTAGCGTTCCGATAGAAAATAATGCCATCGCGGTTATAAATAATTGCCTCGTTGTAAAACGCTGCATAAAGTATGCAGAAACAGGAATAAGTGTCCCAATTACAAGCATATAGCCTGTTACGAGCCATTGCGCTGTACTCGATTGAACACCAAAGTCAGCCATAATTGCATTTAAAGCGACGTTAAGAATAGTCTCGCTTAAAATCGCTACAAATGCACCGGAGAGTAGAACGGCAATGACTGGTATTGGATTTAATTCTGGTTTGTTTGTTTCTTTGGCGGCACCACTGCCTTCAGCAACAATTGCCATATATATAAAACCCCCTTATGATCTAAAAAATAACGAAACGCCTTCGTATAGCTAAACTATCTTATCACCATGAATTACGAAACGCAATAGGTTCGTAATTAATTGTCAGCGGAAAAAGGGAGTGCTACACTAATAAAAAAGGTTAAATGTTAGGAGGGAAGGCAGAATTGAGCACTGAACAACATGAACAAGAGGATGTAAAGAGAGGCAGACCTTTAGATTTAAGTCGCAATCAAGTGATTTTAGAATCAACGTTAAATGTTTTAGCTGAAGTTGGTTACGATGGATTAACAATCGAAGCTGTTGCCGCAAGAGCAAAAGTTGGAAAAGCGACGATCTATAGACGCTGGCCGTCTAAAGTTGCGCTTATTATTGATGCTTCTGCCTCGGTTAGTCCGTTTGAGACATTAAGCGAAAAACTTAATACGGAACAAAGTTTGCGTGAGCAACTAGTCGACTTACTCAGTCTTGTGTTTCAAGGAGAGCACGATCACCATCAAAAGGCGCTCACTGCCATAGGTTCAGCTATACCGCACCATAAAGAATTGGAAAAAGGGCTTCACAATGATTTCTACCAGCGCCATAGGCAAACGATTGAATCCATTGTAAAACCCTTTTTAAAAGATGGTCATTTAAAGCATGCGGATTTAGATTTACTAGCGGATATCGGTCCAGCGCTCATAACGTACCGAGTATTTTTGATCGGGAAGCCGTTCGACCGTGCTTATGTTGAACGAATTGTTGATACGTTGCTTATTCCGATGTTAACTCCGTTTATGCGGAGCAAATAGCCTTTTAAACTTGTCGAATGTGATCGGCAAGTTTTTTTGTGCGTTTTGCTTATTTTCCTGTTTATTAGGGTGCATCACCATACCATTTTATTCGTTCTGCATAGGTTAATAGAACGAATATGTAGAATGGAGGTGTGTGTCGACATGGTGTTAGTGGTGAATGAAACAGAATTACGTAATGCAATTGCTGCTCAGCAAACTCCGTTGGAGATAGGGGCAAGTTTCTTCATTTCGAGTCAGCTAACGATCAATTATAATGTCGTTATTATTAGTGCAGGAGCTATACAAACATTAACAAAAATACCTGGGTTCCCTTTGCCAGGGTACATGTTTTCCATTACGAATGGGGCAACAGTCACATTTCAAAATATAACCCTTGATGGCAATCTTAATGGTGGAAATCCAGTTGGTAGCTTAAATAATCGTAGTTTAGTAAGTCCTCAAGGAGGATTTGTTACGCTAGGGAGGGGAACGACGTTACAAAATAATTATTCTTATCAAGAAGGCGGAGGGTTTTATTTACGTGGGCTTGTTGCTTCTCCGAGCGGTTTAGTCATGAATGGAGATGCGCGAATTGTTGGTTGTGCATCGCGCACAAGTGGTGGGGGTGTGATGATTGCACGCCGGAATGCAGGTGATTCGGTTTCGATATCAGACAACGTCTTTATTAGCGGGAATACGGCCAATCAAGGTGGAGGCATATTTTCGAATGTTTATGTCGATGGGATAGGTGGCGATTTACCTATTTCCGGAAATGTACAGATCATCAGCAATGCTGCTGGTGGAAATGGTGGCGGTGTGCACGTAACCAACAGTAGTGGTTCTGCACCAAATCCAGGACCCGTGTCTTTAACGATTTCGGATGCAGTGAACATATCGTTTAATCTTTCATCAAGTGGCGCAGGCGTATATTTTTTAGCAACAAACCCTAACGATGCGTTAACCATTACAGGTGCAACAACATATGCCAGGAACCAAGCTCGATTGAATGGTGGCGGTGTTTATGCGGTTATAGCGAATACAAGCCAAGCGAATGTGTCTGTTACGGGAGCAACGTTTACAAATAATACGGCCGACATTAATGGTGGGCTTGGTGTGTTAACCGCTGGAGGAGCAGTCACAGTCAATGATACAATCTTTACGTCAAATGTAGCGTTGAATGGTGCTGGTGGCGGAATTTTAGTGAATAATACGTCCGTATTAAATGGGCTAACGCTAAATGTCGACAATGTAACTGCTACACAAAACCAAGCTGGAAGTAACGGTGGAGGGATACTGATCTCTGGAAGTGAAGCACCATTGACGGCAAGCATCATCAATTCAGTGTTTACGGAAAATTCAGCTGATGAAAGCGGTGGCGGTGTAACATTTACGAATGTAGCAAGTTCATCTGTAACAATTGCTAATGATACGTTTACCGGAAACCAAGCAGGATCGTTTGGAGGCGGATTCTTTTTTGCTTCAAACTTAGGTGGGAACAATGATCTCAATCTTATCGATTCAGTTTTCAATTTAAATACTTCTGGTAATGAAGGCGGTGGCATGCGGTTAAGCGGAGGTCCTGGTATTTTAGCAGCCTCTATTACAAACAGTATCGTTGATGCGAACCAGTCAGAAGGAAATGGCGGTGGTGTTTGGTATACAGGTGACAATAGTACGCTTCTTGTAAATGGCGCAACTGTTATTCAAAATAATCGTAGCGCCACGGGCAGTGGCGGCGGTATTTACTTTAATACGGCTACTGGAACAGTAACTTTAACCGATAACGTCACAATCACTGGAAATCAAGCTGGGTTTGTTGGCGCAATAATTAGCAGCAACGGCGGTGGTGTCGACGTTACCACTGGTAGCTCCGTCATAAGTGGCAATGTGTTAATCGCAAATAACACCGCTGGTCGAAATGGTGGCGGGGTTTACTATAATGGTGTTGGAACGAATCTGATAAATGGCGGAACGATTGATGAAAATTTAGCTGGAATTAATGGTGGAGGCCTTTATCAATCAGGTGAGACGACCCTTACCGTAACGGGAGGCATTGTTCAAACTAATACAGCGACGGTTAATGGAGGCGGTTTATATGTAACTGAAAATGCAGTGGGTACGTTAAGTGGCGGAACGATCCAAGCAAATACTGCGCAACGAGGTGGAGCAGCCTATATTAGTACTACCGGTACCTTGACTGTTACAGATGCTAGTACGATTACAGGCAATACGGCAATAGTTGCTGGTCCAGGTGTTTATAATGCTGGAACAATTAACCTTTCTGGGGTGAGGGATATTACAAATGGCCTCTATCTTCTCGCTGCGCCAAATGTTGCCCAAATCATTGGCCCCCTTGCTGGTTCGACCATCCAACTTAATAATACGCCTTACGTAACGCCAAATGAGCAAGGGACACCGATCGTCGTTGCCGTAGCGACACCAGCGTACCCGACACTCACACCTGCAGATGCCGCTGCATTTGTTAAACCACCTGTAGGTTTTGATGGCTGGGAAGTACGGCTAGAAGGAACGACACAAGTGGTGATCGCGCCAATTACGTATACGATTACGTATTTAGGTTTGTTCCCTGGCCAAGTTAATCCCAACCCAACCACGTACAATGTGACACAGCTTCCTATCGTGTTGCAAGACCCTTCTCCAATTCCTGGTCAAACCTTTGATGGCTGGTTTAATGATGCGGGGGAGCAAGTTACGGTGATTCCAGAAGGAACAACTGGAAATCTGGTTTTAACGGCAAGGTTTTCACCAGTTGTTAATGTGGGGACGGTCACGTTTTTTGCAAATGATGCAGGAGGTCCACCAGCGACAAATATTCCTGATCCTATTCAGTTCATAATAGGAGATGATGTCACGATTCCATTGCAAATTCCGATTCGCCCTGGTTTCCGCTTTGGTGGTTGGAATACAAGTCCAGATGGAACAGGCATCACGTATCAGCCTGGTCAAACGGTCGGAAATCTTCAAGATGATCTTGATCTATTTGCGATTTGGATACCAGGCCCACCTACACCGCCTCGTCCGAATCCGCCCGCATATATCGTAAAAGCACGTTACTGTCGACTTCTAAAGAAAAAAGGGGTCATTGGTTGTCGAAAAAACAATAAAAAAAGCGAGTGCTAAACTCGCTTTTTTGTCTTGGAAAACGTGTAAAATATGAAAAAGAAGGTATACAAGTGACATGGACGATTTTCTAGCTATCTTTTTAACATCCCTTCATATATACCAGGGCTAGAATCTTGGATGAGTGTCGCACCGACTGTTTTCTCATAAAACGTTGCTGGTCCAACACCACCGATAATGCCATACCCGTAGCCAGACTCTTTCATCCCATGAAGAGCGCGTAGCAACAGTGCTTTCCCTGCGCCAAGTCCTCTTGATGCTTCTTGGACACCTGTAGGGCCAAAGAAATTTTTTAGTGTTGCGTCATAACATGCAAAACCAATTAATTCTTCTTTTTGAATCGCAAGGTAACAAGAAATCGGTTCGCGACTAAAAGCAACATCACATTCATCTGCCCAACCCTTGCCAAAATGCTTACCAATCCAATCCAAGACAATTGATTTTTCAGGAGCAAGCGCACGTCGAATCGAAAAATTTGCTGATGATTCTTCTTTTGGTAATGCATACAAAGCGACAAGCATATCACTCATAAAAATCCCACCTTTCTTTAAGCTATATTCGGTATGAACAGATTGATTCCTTCAATCATGCTGAATAGAGAACACATACATTTTAATCGGAAGAGGAGTGTAACGTATGCAAGAAATCCAAGATTATCTCCAAAAAGAAGTTGCCAACAAGTCAATTCCCGGAGCAGTACTAAGTGTTTCTAAAAAAGGTAAGACTGTTTTTCGTGAGTCGGTTGGATATGCTTCTGTCTACCCAGAAAAAAAACGAATGACGACTGAAACCATTTTTGATTTAGCATCACTGACAAAGGTAGTTGTAACTTTACCGCTGACGTTAATGTTGCTCGATAAACAGTTTCTTTCCCTCGATACAAAGGTAAGTCGATTTGTTCCATCTTTCCAGAAAGAAGGGAAAGAAGCGATCACAATTCGCCATTTATTGACGCACACGTCTGGTTTGAAAGCACACCACCCATTTTATAAAGAAGAACGCACAAGCAACATACCAGATAAGATTGCATCGATGCCTCTGCTGGCGTTCCCTGGAAAGCGTGTCATCTACAGTGATTTAAACTTTATTCTCTTGCATCATATAATCGAAAACGTAACCAAAACAGACTTACCTACTTTTGCGAACGAGCAACTTTTTACGCCTTTAAATATGAAACAAACGTCCTTTTCGCCTACAACAGGATCTTATGCTTCTACAGAATGGGATGAGAGCACGCAACAGTATCTACATGGTATCGTGCATGATGAAAACGCAAGGTACTTTGGTGGCGTAAGTGGTCACGCAGGACTGTTTTCAACAGTGGAAGACTTAGAATCTTTTTCAGAAATGGTCGAGCAAAATGGTTTTTACAAAGGGAAACAACTTATAAGTGAATCAATAATGAAACAGTCGAAACAAAGCGCAACAGAAGGGTTAAATGAACGACGAGGCTTAGGGTGGGTAATAAATAATCCTGGTTATTCCTCATGCGGCGAGCGGTTTACATCTTTTTCCTATGGGCATACCGGCTTTACTGGAACGAGTATGTGGTTGGACCCAATGGACGAGTTGAGGGTCATCTTTCTAACGAACCGCGTTCATTTTGGAAGAGAGAATAAAGAGATTATTCGAATACGTGCGGAGCTGCACGACTTAATTAAGCGAAAAACTGAAAGGATATAGATGGTATTCTTTCAGTTTTTTTGTCGTTCGGAGACGAGGAATAGACGTTTGCTAAATAATCATTGTAGAAATGTGTAAGCTGTAATACGATACAATATGTAAAGAAATGAGAAGTAAGAGTATTTAGAATAAAATTTTTGCAAAAAGGACGCGTTCGTTTTGACACTATTACTAGTAGAAGATGATGAGATTATCGTTTCTGGTTTGGAATATACACTTCAGCAAGAAGGGTATGATGTTCTTGTTGCCAATACTGTTGAAGAGGCGAAAGAAATCATTCACAATCAGCTTCAGCACATAAATGTATGTTTGTTTGATTTGAATCTACCTGACGGCAATGGTTATCAACTTTGTTCTCTTGTGAAACAAAAGCGAGATATCCCTGTTTTGTTTTTAACAGCGATTGATGATGAAGGCAATGTTGTCAAAGGCCTTGATATGGGAGCAGATGATTATATTACGAAGCCGTTTCGCGTCAAAGAGCTGTTAAGTAGAATTCGCATGGTCTTAAGAAGATATGTACGCCAAACAAAGGCGAAGGACACAGTGTACTTTGGTTCTATCTCGATTCATTCACTTGAAGGGAAAGTATTTAAACATCATGAAGAGCTCCATTTAACCGCGTTAGAGTATCGATTATTAATGATCTTTGCTAAACATCGTGGGCAAATATTAACACGAGAACAGTTACTTAATTTGATTTGGGACTCTGCAGGTGATTTTGTTAATGACAATACATTAACGGTTTATATCAAACGATTAAGGGAGAAAATTGAAGATGATCCCCAGTCACCGACATTCATTCAAACGGTTCGAGGTTTAGGATACAGGGTGGGAGAATAATGTTTCGAAATAAAAAACTAAGACATAGCACGGCGTGGATGATCGGCCTAGGCATTGTCTTAATTGTGATTGCAAGCTTCCAATCGTTATGGTTGGTAGGGAGCACAGCATTAGTCGTCATGGCTATGGTATCTGTCCACCTTTATTATTCATATAATCGATACAACGAAATGGAAGATCTCTCTATTTATTTGCGGAGAATAAGTAGTGGGTCGTTTTCACTTGATGTACGTGACAATGATGAAGGGGAAATTAGTATCTTAAAAAATGAAATATATAAAATGACTCAACTTTTATCGGAGCAAAAAAGTCAAGCTGACGATAGCAAAATTAAACTGGCAGAAGCACTCGCAGACATTTCTCATCAGTTGAAAACACCATTAACATCAATGACGGTTATGACGGATTTGCTCGCGCAAGATCAGTTGCCAAAAGAGAAACGAGACGAGTTTCTTGGACATATATCCAGCCAATTAAGCCGCATGGAATGGCTTGTTACGTCTTTGCTTAAATTATCAAAGATTGATGCTGGAACGATTACATTTGCAAAGGAGGAAAGTAGTGTCGAGCGCTTAATCCATGAGACAGTGTCTCCTTTAACGATTCCAATGAAAGATAAGCAGATTCATTTCGAGACAGTTGGGGATTTGGACGCGTTCATTGCTGCTGATTTCCGTTGGACAAAGGAAGCTCTTAGTAATATTCTCAAAAATGCAGTGGAGCACACGAATAGTGGAGGTAAGGTGACAATGACAGTTACCGAAAACGTGCTGTTTACAGAGCTGACGGTTCATAATACAGGCGAGCCGATCACGCCCAAAGACTTACCACACATTTTCAAACGTTTTTACCAAGGCAATCACGCCCACAAGCAAAGTGTAGGAATTGGACTTGCTTTAACGTATCATATTGTGACAAAACAAAATGGTGCCATACATGTTGAATCGACCAAAAGAGATGGGACCAGTTTTAGTGTTCGATTTTACAAAGGAACATGACAAAACTGTCACTTAACAAGTCACGAACCCGTCACTTTAGACAACTATACTAAATGGAACAAAGTCATATGGGGGCGAAACAATGGAAATGTTAAACGTTCAAAACTTGTCTAAAGTGTACGGTAAAGGTGATACCGCGGTGAAAGCGTTAGACAATATATCGTTTTCGGTGAAGAAAGGGCAATTTGTTGCGATTATCGGACCGTCAGGGTCTGGAAAGTCGACATTGCTTCATTTGTTAGGCGGAGTTGACCGGCCAACAAGTGGCCACGTATCGGTTGACCAGACAGATATGTATCAACTCAACGAAACCCAACTGGCGATTTTCAGGAGACGTCAAATTGGGCTCATCTATCAATTTTACAATCTGATTCCGATCTTAACGGTTGAAGAAAATATTACGTTGCCTATGTTGCTTGATGGACATAAAGTCGATGACACAAAACTAACAAATATGCTAGAACGTCTCGGTTTAGAAAAGCGATCACAATATTTACCGAATCAGCTATCCGGTGGGCAGCAGCAACGGGTGTCAATAGGGCGTGCGTTGATAAGTAACCCCGCCATTATGCTTGCTGATGAACCTACAGGGAATTTAGATAGTAAGAACAGTAAAGAAATCATAGATTTATTAAAGTATTTTAACCGTTCATTGAAGCAAACGTTAATTGTGATCACTCATGATGAGCGGATTGCTCTTCAAGCAGATCGAATTATCACAATTGAAGATGGGAAGGTTGCCAGTGATGAGGTGACTGGTCGATGACTATTATCAACAAGTTAACCATTCGCAACTTGCGGGAAAATAAAAAACGTACGATGGTGACATTATTTGGCACCATCGTTTCTGTGGCAATGATCTTTGCTGTTGCGACAATTGGTACATCATTAATGGATTTGCTTCAGCGAAATGCAGCTTCTAATAGTGGCGAATGGCATGTGTCATATAGTGATGTTAGTGGTCCGGAGGTAGAGGAGCTACGTTCGTTCGACAGGACAGGGGATTTAATCCTGCACAATCGCTTAGGTTTTGTAGAAGAGCAAGCTTTTTTAGAAGAGACGGGAAAACCGTTTTTGTTTATTAATGAATTTAATGAAGAAGGTTTTTCGTATTTCCCATTAGAGTTAGAATCAGGTCGTCTACCTGAATCTGAAAAAGAACTGGTGTTATCCACCGCAGTTCGTGGTGTTCTTGATGAATATGAACTTGGTGAAACCGTGGTCCTTGAATATGGCAATCGGGTGCTTGAAGATGGAAGCTATTTAGATGAACATCAGTTCGTCGAATCTGTTTATGATGAAGAAACCAATGAGTACATTGATTCAGAAGAAGTGTTTGAAGTGGTGGGGGAGCGAACATTTACAGTTGTCGGCTTTGTTGAACCCCCTTCATGGGAACCAGCTTGGGGGCCAGTCCATACGGCAATTACGTTTTACGATGAGAAGCAGCTAGTCTCCGAAACGGTTACAGATGCACGGATTGTGGCTGATCGTGTGAATCGATCCCTGTTTGACGACGTCGAGCCATTAAATGAAATGCTAGGACAAGATGCAGTCTTTAACGATGATATTTTGCGTTACCATGGATTAACACCAAACGATACGTTGCAAACAACGCTTTATTCCATTGTTGGTATTATTATGATCATTATTGTGATTGGATCGGTTTCCCTAATTTTTAATGCCTTTGCGATATCGGTATCAGAACGATCAAAACAACTAGGCATGCTTTCAAGTGTAGGCGCAACAAAAAGACAAAAGCGAAACTCTGTTTATTTTGAAGGGCTCATTATCGGTCTTATTAGTATTCCAATTGGACTTGTAGCAGGTTTTGTAGGTTTGGCTATTACCTTTTACTTTATTAATGATGTGTTTCAAACAACAATGGGCATTTCAGAAGAATTATATGTTGTCATTAAGCCAATGGCGGTCTTGATTGCTGTTGCAGTTTCATCATTAACCATCTTTTTCTCCTCTTATATTCCAGCGCGACGAGCCTCGCGTATTTCAGCCATTGATGCCATTCGTCAATCAAATGATGTGAAGTTAACAAAGAAAACGATTAAAACATCGCGATTCACCACGTGGCTTTTCGGCATGGAAGCAGAACTTGCACTTAAGAATCTTAAACGAAATAAGAAGCGATACTACATCACGGTATTTTCCCTTATTATTAGCATTGTTTTATTCTTGTCTGTGACGTTCTTTACATCTACAATGACGCAATCGATTACGCTGACACAACAAGATCCGCAGTACGATTTATCGGTCTATTCGTCGGAAGGAACGAGCGACTATGAGCAGCTGTTAAATGATGAAGACGTCATGGACTCCGTTCGTGATACGCAAATTGCTCGGGAACTATCATTAATTGGTCAACCTAGAGTAGAACAGATTCCAGAACGTATGAATGAACAATTTCAGGAACTAGAGGCAACCGCTGAATCATTTACCTTTAACGTTCGTGCCATTGGATTAGATGAAGCATCTTATACGGACATGATTGAGAACGCGAAACAAACTGGGGAGCAACGTTTGCCTGATCATACTCCAGCAATCGTGGTGGAAACAATACAATATCCTGATGACGAAGCGGGTCAGTATGTAGAAGCAACGGCAATTGATACAGAAATTGGAGACACGCTATCTTTAGAAGTCTATGATTGGGAGAAAGAAGAAGAAGTGAGCATTGATTCTGTTGAGGTAGTGGGCTTAACAGATGAATTGCCTTTAAATGTAGGGAATTTATATCTTGGAGATGTCGTGCTCATTATAGAACAGGAGCGCTTAAATCAATTGTTAACAGGAACGAATGAGTTTGAGCCAGACGATGGAACCTTGTATTTAAAAAGTGAGCACCCTAATGAAACGGAGGCTGCAATTGATAGCATTGGAAACGAACGATTAGGCATTTGGAATCAATATGAACGGGTTGAAAGCGACCTGCAAATGGTGTTCGTCCTAAGTGTATTTACGTATGGTTTCATCGCGTTGATTACACTCATATCCGTCGCAAATATTTTTAATACCATTTCGACTGGAGTTGGATTGCGCAAAAAAGAACTGGCAATGTATCGTTCAATCGGAATGACGCCACGATCGTTTCGAAAAATGATCCGATTTGAAAGCTTGTTTTATGGCATCAATGCATTGGCTATCGGGTTGCCCGTAAGTTTTGGCGTGATGTACTTGATGTATCGGACCATGCTTGGAAGTTTTTATTATCCATTTACGGTTCCATGGGTTGCCCTTGGCTCCGTTATCATCGCCGTGTTTATTATCGTGACCCTTGCCATGACGTATGCGGTTTCAAAAATAAAAAAAGAAAGCATTATTGATGGCTTAAAACAAGAGAATATGTAATTGGTAAACCGGGGACTCCTTTCTAAATCGTCTCCGGTTTTTTATTACGTACTGGATGTGGAAGAAAGGCTGTTGCTTCCTTTTGATTGATGCTTTGGATACAAAGGAAGATGGTTCTTTTTTCGGCGAATGGCGCCAATTAAAACTAAAAGAGCTGGAAAGACAAACCCGACTAGAATGGACTGAGGAATGCTCACAAAGCGATAAAATTCTCGTTCTTGCACAACGCTGTCAAACATCGTCAAGCTAACAAACAAAAGGAGCATCCCAACTGGTAGGAGTAGAGCTTTGCTATCTTTCAGTTTAAACAAGTGTGAAATGCCTTCCATAATCGCAAACAAATAAAGCAGTAAGTTAAAGTAAATGGAGATAAACCAAATTATCGTAATGGTCGCTTCAATTCGTTCTAGAAACTCTCCAAGCTCAATTCGTTGTGCCAGAGATAGAGCCGGATAAAAATCTCTGCCCGTTACTTGTGGAGATAAGACCGTAATACAAAGAAACGTGAGTATGGTCAAAATGGTACAGCCAATCAAATAGCCAATCCAAAGAGCGCGTTCTCCAGATTTTTTAGAATTGAGGTACCGGGGGAAAACCGCCAATTGAATGACGACATTGCAGACCACATTCCCCATAAAAAAGGCGAGTGCGTTCGCGCCATCTGATACACTCATTCTCATCATAGGCTCCAACATCTTAACGTCTACATCAGCCGTATTCAGACCAATTAACAAAATTAGTGGAGGTATAAAAAAAATACTAATAAGTGTTGCCGTCCGAGCGATGGGCTCGATCCCGCAATATACCCCGTACATAATCGTCAACATACAGAGTAAAAAAAGAACAAAAAGAGGCGTACCAGGTAATAAGAAATTCGCCATAAATCCGACGTTATAAGAAATAATTGCTGGGAAGTGAAACAGCGGGAAGAGGAGAAACAGAGCAGAAGCAACTGTGCCAAAAGCTTTCCCTAGAATCATATCATTCATTTGAAAAATCGTACCGTTAGGCATCCAGCGAGCAAGTACGGTATAAGAAAAGATAATCGGAATTCCAATTAAACTGCCAATTATCGGAAAGAGCCAAGCGTCTTGAGCAACGAAATAAGCCATAGAAGCAGGGATGCCTAGAAGCGCTGTACTACAAGTGGCATAAATCACCATAAATGTATAAGAAACACCGGTAAAAGTTTGATTTGATTCCATTCTTACACCTCCCTTATCCACTATTAGATGGATCTTTTGAAACAGATACTTGTTTTGACCGGGCTCTTTTTATACTACCGATCAAGAACAATAACAACGGAATGAGCCCTCCTATTCCGAGCGACAGCCACATCGCTGGACCAATGTAGAACTCATAATCTGCCGCAGAGTCGTCGAATGCCTGTAGCGGAATAAAGACGAAAAATAAGGCAAGTGGTACGGTTAGAGGGCGAGGATTTTTGAGAGAAAAGACATTTCCAATCCCACTTACGACGACGTATAAATAAAGAGTGATTTTGAAGTAAATCGTGATAAACCAGATAATGGTTAGCAATGCTTCCACACGCTCCGCGAAATCACCAAAAGACACGCGCTGTGACAATGAAAATAAAGGATAATACGAACTCGTCATTAACTCTGGTCCGAGTACAGAGATACATAACAATGTTACGAGAAACAAGGTCAAGCAAGCAGCTAAGTGCCCTTCAAAAAAAGCTCTTGATGCTTTTTTCTTGTCTTGTACATATTTTGGAAAAAAACTCAGAATTAAAAAGTTATTACATGCGGTAATAGCGAAATAAAACAGAAAAGCAGAGATGTATTGATTGTCTTCTCCACGAAAAAACGGTTGTACAAATTCAATCGACACCTCGGTTATTTTAAAAATAAACAGCATAATTAAAGGTACAAAAAAGAAAATGCTTAATAATTCTGCTGTCCGTCCTAGGGTGGTAATGCCCAGGTACGCGCCCATAGCGACAATTGACATACAAATGCCGACAACGATTACGATGGGGGTTTCAGGTAAGAGATGATTGTCAATGAACGTAAGCGAATAGTGTAGCTTCGTTGAAACAGTTAAAAATGGAAGTGCGGTAATCAACACGACATTGACCGTGCCGAACGTTTTACCAAGAATCGATTTACTAACTTCAAAAATATCTTTATCGGGGTACCATCGAGCGATGATTGTAAATAACCAGATAAAAGGTAAGCCAGCAATCGTTCCGATGAGAACAATCCACCATGCATCCCGACCAACCATGGTGCCGATGATTAAAGGGAGGCTTAGTAACGATGTGCTGCAAGTACTAAACAAAACAAGAAATCGAAATTGGTTCGTTGTTAATTTTTCACGAATCATGTCTCGACACCTTGAATCGCTTTGACAAGCCTCGTCAGTCCATTGGCGAAGCTTGGTAGATCAATCTGCAACACATAGGCAGAACCGTATACGAGTCCAATTCCTAAAATCGTAAAGAAAAGGATGCTCATTTTCCGATCGCCTTTTAATTTCTTTTTCTGACTGACATAAATGAGATACGCGATACCGAGCAACACGATCATTTGAAAGATAAGCATTACGTATCTCCTTTCTTCAGAAATGAATTAATAATACTTCCGCTATCAGTAATGTGAAGGTTGATGTCAATCTCCACGTCGACTTGAGGATATAAGGTATCCCATTGGTCCCGATTCGCTTCCCAGTAATCGGGATGGTTGCGATAGACGTCTTGTCCAATTCCGAGAACGTCTGTCTTTAACTCCTTTGTTTTATCAATTGTGCTATAGAGCGTTTTCGTAAATTCTTCGCTAGCAAATTCCTCTACTTTTTGATAGGAAGAGGGGAGCGCAAGATCAAGGCTTTCGCAATCTACTTCGGAAATGGTGCCATCTACTTCAAATTTGTATGTCGCTTTAGGTACGTCGTGAATGATTTCAGTCTGTAACTCTCGGTGGACATCCCGAACTTCTATAGCAATTTCTCCTCCACCAGGACACGTAAAGCTGCCGACACTGTCGCTGACATCTTGCGTTAAATAATCTAGTCCTTTACTGTCAGTTGAATTGAGCCAACCAATCAGTTTGTTTTGCTTGAACAACGCAATTTCATCAATTCGCAACATGGCGGCGGGACTGTTCACCTCAGCATTGGCTTTCGTTTTTCCTTTTTCTAAATCGCCGGAGACTTTAATTCCCATAATAGAAGGTTCAATGCCTTCAGCCATCATTTCCTGGTAGAGCTCATCAAGGGTCATCGCTTTCGTACCGCCATAAGAACGGAGTGAAAAGCTAATGGAATCAAAAATATTTTGTGATGGTAGTGTTTCAAGTGGCGTGATGATATCTAACACATCGTGGGCACGTTCTCCTTGCGAAACAACAATATAGAAATCGGATCGAGATTCATGATCGCGATAAAAGAAATCAAGTACATGTTCCAAACCATCTTTCGCAACGTCTTCACTAATCACAAGTACTTTTAATTGCGAAATAAATGAGCGTCGTGGCGACTTTTGTACCATTCTTCGTAATGATTCATGAATCGTTTTTGAACGCTCCTGTACATTCATCGCTTGGGCATATCCACGCCCTGTTTCTTGTGAGGCGATCTCAGCAGGATTCATCGCTTGCATCGTCAGAATGTATTCATCCTCGTCTTTATCAATCGCCATTCCAACAATTAGAGACAGTTCGTTTAGTTCCCAACGATCCCAGCATCCGGATAAAGAAAGGCATAACACAAGAAATAAAATCATTAATTTTGTGTTCTTCATCATCGTGTTACCCCCCTAAATCTATTAGTTGTCTGGACTTGGACGTTTACTTTGATCGCGAATTAGGTCATTTTGATCGCCAGGTTTTGGTCGTTCCTTCATCATCCATTTAGGTGCGCGAAAAATCATATCTTGTTGATTTTTACGGACAAATGGTGTGAACCCTTCCATATAAGGAACGCCGAATGATTTCAAACTAGAAAGATGAAGGAGCATAGCGGTAAAGCCGATACAGATCCCGACTAACCCAAAGGAAGCAGACAGCCCCATAAAGCCGAAACGTAAAATTCGAATCGGGATGCCAATGTTGTAACTTGGAAACACAAAGCTTGAGATTGCTGTAATGGAAACGACGATTACGACTGCAGCGGACACAATTCCGGCTTGCACAGCGGCTTGTCCAATGACAATGGCGCCAACGATGGAAACCGCTTGACCAACTGGCTGAGGCATGCGAATTCCGGCTTCACGCAAAATTTCAAACGTAATTTCCATAATGAGTGTTTCAATAAATGTAGGAAAAGGGGTGCCTTCTCGCTGGGCAGCTAGGTTTCCTAATAAACCAGTTGGGATGAGTTCTTGATGAAACGTCGTCACAGCGATATATAAAGATGGACCGAGTAACGCGATTAAAATACAACCAAAGCGTAGGATCCGAATCAATGTACTTATATCAGAACGCTGCGTGTAGTCTTCGGTATTGTGAAAAAAATGTACGAATAATGCCGGTACAATCATGACCATTGGTGAGCCATCAACGATAATCGCGATTTTTCCTTCAAGTAGGTGAGAAACCGTCGTATCAGGACGTTCCGTCGTATAAACCGTTGGAAACGGCGTATAAAAAGAATCTTGGATAAGCTCTTCAACGCTGCCATCTTCTAAGATGCTGTCAGTATCAATTCGCTCCAACCGCTCATAAAGTTCTGTAACTAAGTCTTTATCCACAATGCCGTTAACATAAGCAATTGAAATGGATGTTTTAGAACGTTTTCCTAATTTCATCGAATCAATCCAAAGGTTTTCATCTGCGAGGCGCCTTCGGATGAGGGACGTATTCACACGCATATTTTCAACAAATCCTTCGCGTGGTCCGCGCACGACTGTTTCGGTGGTAGGTTCAGCTACTTGTCGTTCAGAAAATTGAGGAATGGCTACGGTAATACAGGTCGAAAAACCTTCCATTAAGCAAATACAGCTTCCTTTTAGTAATTTTTCTAATAGCGTTTCGTACTCAAGTGCGATTTCTGTATGCCCGATTTCTTCAAGACTTAGTTGAATCGTCGATAAGGTCTCACCTTGTGAAAGATCAAGGTTCTTGGCGCCACCGATCATTTTTTGCAATGCTCGGTCATCCACGAGGCCATCTATATAAACCATGGAAGCCTTTATTTTCGTTTCTTGACCAAATGAAAAGGGTCGAAAAACCAAGTCGTCACTTTTGCCGATAATTTGTTGAATGTATGTAAGTTTCTCATCAAGTGTCTTTGCTGGTTGTACGTAAATCGTTGAGGAATTGCCTTTTTTGTCCACGGTAATTGCCCCTTTTTTCCCTGAATGATCGTTATTATGTGAAGTGGAGTGAAAAACATACATAAATGAATCTTATTGCGAAAAATTGTTATGAAACACACACGTGCATACATGGTGTCCTTTGCCACAGAAGAAAAAAGCGAATGATCCAAGGATCATTCGCTCGCTAGTTTATGTTCTGTTGCTTTAGCTTTTATAAAGTTTAATAACATTCTCCATATGGCTGATCATTGCGTTTTGTGCGTTCTCCATCACTACACTAAGATGTGTTTTTGGTTTTGTAGATAACGTTTCCGCCATATTCGCAACGGCTGTTAATGAGATTTCCGTATTGACATTGATTTTGCGAATGCCTTTTTGGATCGCTTGCAATACTTCTTTTTCTGGTGTTCCAGATCCTCCATGAAGAACAAGCGGTGTATCCATTCGTTCTTTCAGTGCATCCAGCAAATCTAAACGAATTTCAGGGTCACCGTCATACATGCCGTGAACAGTTCCGATCGACGCGGCAAGAAAATCAACATTTGTTTTCTTAACAAAATCCGCTGCTTCATCAGGATCTGTTAACCGACCATCGCCAGCTTCTTCATCAGAAAATGCGCCTTTTTGCATGGAGCCGATTTCTGCTTCCACGTGTACGCCGTGCTTATGGGCAAAATCAACGACTTCCTTCGTCTGTTTAATATTTTCTTCTAATGATAGTGCCGAACCATCAAACATCACGGACGTAAAGCCGGCATGAACGGCGCGACGAATCGTATCAAATTCATAACTATGGTCAAGGTGCAGGGCGACATCAACTGTAGCGTTTTCAGCAATCGCTTTCGTAAATGCAGCAAAAGCTTCTAAATTCATATACTCTTTATAGCGCTCGCCGTAAGCAATAATTACGGGCTGATTTTGGTTTTCTGCCGCTTTGACAGCCGCTTGTATCGTCTCTGCATTATAGCAGTTAAAGGCTGCAATTGCGGTACTAGTGTTCTCAGCAAATGCGAGGACTTCTTTTGTTGTAGTAAACATTCTTAATTCCTCCTGTTTTGTAGTTAAAACTACAGCATATGCACATAATAAGCCTCTATTTTCTACAAATCAAGTCGAATTATGTAGAAAAACAAAATATTCCTGTTGTGTAAGCGTTATATATGTAGTAATATTACTACAGAAATGAGGAGGGAAGAAAATGCTTCGGTTTGATGAACGCATTGAATTAAAAAAGAAATCGCTTACGGCGACAGAAGAAAAAATCATTCACCAGTTAAAAGTTCAAGATAAACCCTTCCTATTATCAATGGGTGAACTGGCGGTGCTTAGCCAAGTAAGTGAACCAAGTGTCGTTCGTTTATATAAGAAACTAGAATATCAATCGTATCAAGAGCTCAAGGTAGCGCTGGCCCAAGAAATGGCTGATATGAAACCGTCTTCTTTAGAGATTATTGATATTACAAAAGATGATTCAGCCGACGTAATTTTTGAGAAGATGGGCGATCAACTGTTTCAAGCAATGGCGCTAACCAAAGAAAAACTTGCTAACGATGCGTTCGAATACGCTGTCCAAAAGCTTATTCAAGCCAAACGACTATACTTTTTCGGACAAGGCCTTTCCGCAACAATGGCTGAAGACGGTGCGCACAAATTTATGCGCTTAGGTGGAAACGTTTTAGCAGTGAAAGACCCTCATTACCAAGCCATCTATGCCAGTCATATGAATGAACACGATGTGGTCATTGCCATTTCGCATTCAGGTGAAACGACGAATATTTATGAAGTTCTAAAGATGGCAAAAGCGAGTGGTGCTTATACACTTGCTATTACGGCAAATGAATCGTCAAGTATTGCAAGCGTTGCCGATGATGTTTTGCTTACGCAAGCTCATGAAACAAAGCAACGATCGGATGCAATGATTTCAAGACTCGTTCAACTCGTATTAATGGATACGCTTTATACAAGGGTTGCTGCTGAAGCAGGCGATGATGGGAAAAAGAAAATTAACCAAGCACGCTTAGCCGTAACACGCATGAAAAAATAAACTTTTACGAACGATAACGATAGATGAAAAAACTTACTGAGGTGACCTTATGCTAACAGGCAATGGCTTAATTATCGGCTTTCTAGTCGCTCTTATTATTCTATTTGTACTTATTATTAAATTTAAATGGGATGCATTTATTTCGTTACTATTAATTGCTGTTGGACTTGGCCTTGTGTCGGCCATACCAACAAGAGATGTCCCGAACGTTGTTGCCGAAGGATTTGGCGCAACGCTTACTGGTGTCGGGATTTTAATCGGTTTAGGGATTATCTTCGGACAATTCCTGGCAGCATCTGGCGCAATAGAAAAAATCGCTAGTTCAATGTTACGAGCATTTGGAATCAAAAATTCGCCATATGCACTCGCGGCTACATCAACAACGGTAGCGATTCCGGTTTTCTTTGACGCTGCATTCATTATTTTAAATAAACTTGTACAAAGCTTATCCATTAAAACAAAAATTTCGCTTGCGACGTTTGTAGCGATTCTTGCAATCGGTTTAATCGTTTCGCATAGTTTGATTATCCCTACACCAGGCCCACTTGTTGTAGCAGACCAAATGGGAACAGATATCGGAATCTTTTTCATCTACGGTCTCCTTGTAGCAATTCCGGCTACGTTAGTTGGTGGTGTCCTTTACGGGAAATTTATCGGAAAGCGCATCCCAACTGGTAATCGTTTGGATGACGCAATTGAAGATATAGAAAACGTTGACACAGCGGTTTCGAGTGAAATTCCGACTTGGCTTGCTTATGCCATGCTTGCTTTACCAATCGTATTAATTTTATCAAATACATTAATGAATAATGTTGTATTTGCTGATGCGCAAGATCAGTGGCTGCCTACTTTATTCGCTACTGTTGGTGACAAAAACATGGCACTTTTAATTAGTGTCATTGTGGCAATGTTTGTTTTGCCGAAGTATATAAAAGAATCCACATCAACTGTGTTCCGTCAAGCTTTTGAAGCATCTGGTATGGTTGTCCTAATTACAGGTGCTGGTGGTGCGTTCGGCCGAGTGGTACAAGAAACAGGACTTGGTGATTTACTGATTAATCTTATGCAAGGATTAAACATGCCAGCATTACTACTAGGATTCTTATTCGCACAAATTCTAAGAGCGTCACTAGGAAGCGCTACCGTTGCTCTTGTCACAACGGCAAGTATCTTGGGGCCGATGGCAATTGATTTAGGTGTATCACCAGTTCTTCTTGGACTTGCTATTTGTGCCGGCGGTATTGGACTTTCTTTACCGAACGATTCCGGATTCTGGGTCGTATCAAAATTTGGTCGCTTAACGGTTTCTGAAACATTACGAGTATGGAGTTTAGGTGGTTTTGTTGCAGGTGTGACAGCGCTTGTATTCATCTTCTTACTAAGTGCAATCTCTGGTTTCTTACCAGGACTATAAAATAAAATGGAAAAAACCGACTACAATAGTTGGTTTTTTCCAGGTTTCCTAATAGAGAAAAAGTAGAATAACGATAAGGTGGAGAAAAATCATGAAAAAACGCGTAGGATTTATTGGATTAGGCATTATGGGGATGCCGATGACTCGTAATTTAATTAAAGCAGGTTTTCAAGTAACGGCTTTTGATTTGAATCAAGATGCAGTGAATTTGATTGCTTCTGAAGGAGCGACAGCAGCATCTTCAGGAAAAGAAGTGGCGCAAAATAGCGATGTTATCATTACTATGCTTCCTAAAGGTGAGCATGTCCGTGCGGCTTTGTTTGGCGTAAATGGTGTGATTGAAGGCGCAGAAGAAGGGTTAATTATTGTTGATATGAGTTCTGTATCACCGGTTGATTCGAAGCAAATGGCAACACATGCAGCTGAAAAAGGGGTTCACTTCTTAGATGCTCCTGTAAGCGGTGGAGAACCTAAAGCAATTGACGGTACACTTGCTATTATGGTTGGTGGTGAAGAATCAGTATTTGCTCAAGCAAAACCAGTTCTTGAAGCGATGGGAACCGACATTGTACTTGTAGGCGACGCTGGTTGTGGAACAACAGCAAAACTCGCGAATCAAATTATTGTGAACCTGAATATTGCCGCTGTATCCGAAGCACTTGTGTTAGCGTCAAAAGCGGGCATTGATATTGAAAAAATGTATCAAGCGATTCGTGGTGGACTCGCTGGAAGTACTGTAATGGATGCAAAAATTCCGATGATCCTGGACCGTAACTTTGTTGCAGGTGGGCGCATTGATATTAATATGAAAGATTTAACGAATGTCATGAACACAGCGCATGAGATGCATGTGCCACTTCCGCTTTCAAGCCAACTTTTAGAAATCTTCCATTCCTTAAGTGCTGATGGAAAACAGGCAATTGATCATGGCGGCATCGTGCAACATTATGAAAAATTGGCGAATGTGATTGTTCAGCGTAAGGAGGACCAATAATGAAACATTTACAAGCAGCGGAAACATTTGCAGGCATTAAAGCGATTGACCGAGAAAAGGTGCAATCATTGTTGAAAAAAGAGCTTGAAGGTTCACCGTACAAGATTGTTGTGCTAGACGATGATCCGACCGGCATTCAAACCGTTCACGGTGTATCGGTTTTTACAGATTGGACGAAAGCGTCGATTCAAACTGGATTTGAAGAAGACAAGTCTATGTTCTTTATTTTAACAAATTCACGTGGTTTCACAGAAACAGAAACAAAAGCAGCGCACGAAGAAATTGCACAGCGCGTACAGGAAGTTGCAGATGAGCAAAACACACCGTATGTACTCATTAGCCGTGGTGATTCGACGTTACGAGGCCATTTTCCATTAGAAACGGAAACGTTAAAAACGACGATTGAAGCAATGGGACAAAAGCGCTTTGACGGCGAAATTATTATGCCGTTTTTTAAAGAAGGTGGGCGCTTTACAATTGATAACGTTCATTATGTACAAAATGGAGAAGAACTCATTCCAGCAGGGGAAACCGAATTTGCAAACGACCGTACATTTGGTTTTGCTTCATCTCACTTAGGTGAATACATTGAAGAGAAAACAGAAGGTCGTTTTACGAAAGAGAACACCATTTATATTTCACTAGAAGATTTAAGAAATAATGAGATTGATAAAATCACTGCGCAAATCCTTGAAGCAAAAGATTTTCAAAAGATTGTTGTCAATGCAGTAGGCTACGAAGATGTAGAAGTGTTTACGATTGCTTTTATGAGAGCTTTAAAACAAGGCAAACACTATATGGCCCGTAGTGCAGCGGCATTTACAAAAGTCATTGGTGGCATTGCGGATAAACCACTTTTAAAAAGAGATGATATGGTAACAAAAGGAACTCATGGTGGCTTAATTGCAGTAGGTTCGCATGTAAAGAAAACAACGGAGCAACTGCAACACCTTTTAAACAGTGGTCTTGTAAAAGGAATCGAGTTTGATGTGCATCTTGTTCAAGATGATGAGAAGTTTGCCCATGAAACAAAGCGTGTCCGTTTAGCTTGTGAAGAAGCCATTAAAAATGGGGAGTCTGTTGTATACTACACGCGTCGTGAGCGCCTAGATCTAGGTGACAATATGCAAGAGGAAGAGTTAAAGCAATCGGTGAAAATTTCGGATGCGGTAACAAGTATCGTTCGCGATTTAGAAGTAGAGCCAAGCTATATCGTTGCCAAAGGTGGCATTACATCAAGCAGTATTGGAACCGTTGGTTTACATGTTTCTCGAGCTGAAGTGGCTGGACAAATTAAACCGGGCATCCCTGTTTGGAAAACGGGACAAGAAAGTAAATTTCCTGGAAAAGCGTATGTAATTTTCCCAGGAAACGTCGGGCAGCCAGAAACATTAAAAGAAGCTGTTGCGATTTTAGAAGGAAAAGAATAACAACGATGTTCATCATAAGCGTCCTTTAAGGACGCTTATTTCATTATGGTTGGCTTAACAATCGTTGATTCTCATATAAGCGAAGATTTGTAAAAACTGCTAATAAGGAAGGTGGTTCAATGTCGTGTTTCAGGCCTTTTTCGACCAAATAACCTTGAAGATGATGGGCTTCCGTTGTGGACTGACGCTCCATGTCGCGAAGCATCGATGATTTCATACCAAAACCTACGGATTCAAAGGTGTGCATATGGTCTGAAATAATAGTCGGCGACAATGGTGCACCTTCCGCTTTCATAATGGCTGTACACTCAGTCAAAAGTTTGCGAATGAACGTTTTTCCCTCTTCTAATTCGCGAATGGGGCCAATGCTTGAGCGGAAAAGTGTGGTAATACCTGAAGCAACGGTAATAAAGAGGTATTTATGCCAAATTTCCTGTTCTACGTTAGCGGAGAGTGTAAATTCTGCTTTTGTACCAGAAAGGTGTGCATGAAGTTGCTCTACCGCTTGTTCTTGCTTTTCTGTTCTGCTTCCATAAACAAGTCGATGTACTTGGCTTGTCTGTAAAATGGTATCGTCAGAATCGACAGCGCTTTCAATAAAGCAAAGTCCACCAATCACGTTATGTTTAAATGCTTGATCAAGTATTTCGTAATGGGCAACGCCGTTTAACAAAGGTAAGAGTAATGTATGTTCGCCTACAAATGGATGAACATCTTCAATGGCTTGCTGCAATTGATACGATTTCGTTGTAAATAAAATAAGGTCAAATGGTTCTGCATACTCACTTGTCGTAAGTAATGAGGGGGTAAGTTCGATGTTGCCATGAATACTTTCAACCTTTAACCCGGTTTCTAAAAGACGTGCTTTTTTTTTCTCTCGTACTAGAAACGTGACGTCTTCCCCTTTTTCAGCAAGTCTTGCGCCGAAATAACCACCAACGCCACCTGCTCCAACTGTTAAAATTCGCATATGCTCACTCCTTTCTATTTCAGTATAAAACAAACCCACAATAATTACCTTATCTGTTGCGGATGTGAAGGGGATTTTGACGTCTTTTTTATTTTAAAAATGAGCGGAAGAATCATGCTGACGATTAAAAAGAGCCCGGATAAGCCAAACATCACTTGAACGCCTAGCATGGAAGTGAGAAAACCACCAGCAAGTGGGGCGATAATAATAACAAGGCTGGATAAGGATTGGGAAATGCCTGCAATCGTGGCAACGTCATCGTCAGCAGGAATGGTTTGAATCGCATAATTGATTGTTGTAATCGAAATGCCCGTTCCGATGCCGCAAATAAACCCTAGCCCTAAAAAGAGAACGGTCGAGCTTTCTGGGTGAAGAAAGCTAAAACCAATAAATGAAAAGGCAATTAGCGCTTGTGCGGCGCTTATCCATGCAAGAAAATGACCCATTTGTTTAAACTTGTTTAAGATGACAATGATCGTAACCGCCCCAATGCCAATAGTCGAAATGACCCACGTTAGTAGTTGAGGTTCGTTAGGTGCTAATTCTCTAAAGAGGATTGGAAACTGTGAGTCCACAAATTGTACGCAAAAGAGGCCAACAACTAAAAGACTAAACAAGACGATTAAAACAGGGTGCGAGAATAACGTCTTCCAGCCAGCCCGAAGTTCTTTAAAAATCGGTTTTGTTGATGGAGAGAGCGTTTGTAAGGAATGGTCGTTAAAAAGATGTTGAATGGAAAAAAGTATGCAAGCAGAAACGAGAAAAGCGACAGCATTAAGTAACAGCAAGGTTTGTGGAGCGACGATCGTGAGAAACAACCCACCAACAAACGGGACGATAATTTTTGCGCCTTGGCTGACTAATCCATTCCGTGTTACTGCTTTTAAACGTAAGGATTCTGGGACTAGCTGTCGAACTAATTCTTGTTGAATTGGAAAGTGCACCACATTGACCGTGCTACGCAATGCTAGAAACAATAAGGCAAACCAAGGATGTGGCGAGAAAAAAAGGCCAATGGTAAAGCAAGCGGTCAGAATGTCAGCGAACGCCATTATACGTAATTTATTGAATTTACGGGTTAACGGCGCAACCAATTGTGAAAAAAGGACTTGTGGCAAAGCTAAGGCAAAAGGGATGAAGCCAAGAAAAATCGGACTTGATTGCCAAATATAAGCAAAGATGACCATGATGGCGATGGAATCAAACCACTGTCCAGTAACGGAAATACTATACGATGTAAAAAGGGACCGGTAGCCACGAATTTGCCAAATAGAGTGTGGTTGGTTTGACGCTTTTACGCGTTTTGCCAAGGTATGCGTATGTGCATCTTGACGTAATCGCTTAATATGGTCATGGGGAGGAGGATGCATTGATATTCCCCCTCTAGAGACTTAACTCTGCGTAGTTTGTATTCTCTTGAGCGTCTGTCCCACATTTAATTCTTCCTTTGTTTTCAGCGAGTGCTTCTTGGATGACCGTTTTTGTTTCCTGGTCTTGAACAGAGATGTCGCCTAATAAAATAATAGAGTGATCTAGCGTGTGTTGGTAATCAATAGGATCTTCAATGGTTAAGTGCTGATTGACAAGAATGGTAGTTGGTAATTTTAGCTGCGAGAATCGTTCTTGATGCCATGTGTCTTTTTCGATAAACAAAAATTGATCAGAATAGGTATAGACATCAGTTTCAAAACGATTAAGCTTCTCATAGATTAAATCCTCCACATCTTCGTGACAAAAGATAAAAGAATGAGAGTGAATCGACGTAAACGCTTGATCTAGTGAATCTCTTGTCACGTCCTTTTCAAAAATTAGAGGGGATGCCGTGTAAACCTTTGCTTGCTTAAATCGTTTAATGGATCGATTAGAAAGGTGAAACGTCTTTTCTAAGCGTTTAAAGTTAGTCGGAATCGTGTGCGTTGTTCCATTTACAGTTGCGTTTGCGAGTAAAGTTGATACATGATGTTCATATAATTCTATTTTTCCGTTAACAAAGAGTGCATCTAGTTTTTCGCGACAGACATCTAGATCCAGATTTTCATCTACCATTACTTTTCCGTTACATAATAAAGTGGTTTGATCTGGCAAACCTTTCACGAATTCAGTCGTTAAATGTGTGGTGCCTGACATGATTTTCGGTTCTGGTCCATTGAATCCTAAGGTGGTACCTGATTGTTTAGTAATAAGTGGTGCAACGGCTCCTTTTAACGAAGTAGGTGCGTAAACGACGCCATTAACGATAAACGCACAAGTTGATTTCTTAATTGTTCCGAATTG
This sequence comes from Shouchella sp. JSM 1781072, assembly GCF_041949915.1. Taxonomy (NCBI): domain Bacteria; kingdom Bacillati; phylum Bacillota; class Bacilli; order Caryophanales; family Bacillaceae; genus Shouchella; species Shouchella sp. JSM 1781072. The sequence continues at coordinate 145,724 of NZ_JBHFQE010000003.1, read as the reverse complement.
AATATCGTCTTTAAATACAAGCAATCCATTCACGATCACAACTTGATTCACTTTTGTATGTTCGAGATACTGATTATCTACTGTTAGGTAGCCATTTATAACTTGCATATTTTCTTTAATTTTAAGTGATTGCGCAAGGTTCCCGATGGAGAGCTTCGGCACAAGTGCGGCGGTTTCAGCTGTGTAAAGCAAGAGTGCAACGTTTTTAATATGAGTAATTGAAGCAATACTTTCCTCTGTAGCCTCTGTAAGATCAAGCAATGCCACATTTCCTATTGTTCTTCCCATTATTATTCCTCCTTTAAAAGGTCTCTTAGTCGTTGAACGGCTTTTGTTAATTGATAGCGCACGGTACTAGCAGGAATTTCTAACTCTTTTCCAATCTCGCTGCTTGTGAATCCGAGCCAATAGCGTTTGAATACAATGTCTTTTTGAGTTGGAGACAGATCGTCTAGAAGATCCATTATTTCGAACGTATGAAATTCTGTTGGTAAAAACACAGGTTCATCACCTTCACTTAGTGCTGCTTGTCGTTTATCTTTTCGGCGTATATCAATGAGTTGATTTTTCATCACGCGATAAAACCAAGCTTTTTGTTTGTGATAAGGCCAATCAGATAAATCCATAACGTGGAGTGATTTTTCCCAGGCGTACTGCATTAAATCACTTGCTTCATGAACGTTTGCTGCTATAGATAAAGCAAACCGACGGATATCTTGTTCTAATAACTGATGGTGGATTTCAAACATCGCTGCCTCCTCTCGTCGCGGTTTTCATAAAGATAACGTTTGACTAAACGGAATTGTTGGGGATTTGTTCACTTTTTTGAAAAAAAGCTGATTACGCTTTATTTTACAGGAGTTTTATTTCCTAATGGAGTATTGAATGAGAGAGGTGAAAAGTAATGGAATATGATGCGGTTGTTGTTGGGGCTGGTTTGTCCGGTTTAGTCGTGGCGACGGAATTAGCTGATAAAGGAAAGCTCGTTCTAATCGTTGATCAAGAACCAGAAACTTCGTTAGGCGGACAAGCATGGTGGTCATTTGGTGGTTTATTTCTCGTGAATTCGCCTGAGCAGAAAAGGTTAGGTATTCGAGATTCTTACGACTTGGCTTGGCAAGACTGGCAAGGATCAGCTGGGTTTGACCGATTAGGGTCGATCCAAAGTGAAGATTATTGGGGCCGGAAATGGGCGGAGGCGTACGTGCGATTTGCAACGTATGAAAAAAGACAGTGGTTAAAAACATTAGGCATTCGATTTTTTCCCGTTGTTGGTTGGGCAGAGCGTGGAGGCAGTCTTGCGACAGGACATGGAAATTCGGTACCTCGGTTTCATATTGTTTGGGGAACGGGACCGGGTATTCTTGCTCCATTCTTAGAAAAATTCGTTCATTATAGAAAAAAACAGCAGATCCACTACGCGCCTCGACATCGGGTGGACCAACTATTGCGAGAAGGGAAAAGGGTCGTAGGAGTAGCTGGTCATATTTTACAGTCATCGACGGCTAATCGAGGAGAAGCAAGTAATCGTGAAGAATTGGAGCCATTTGAATTCTTTGCTCGAACAACCGTTGTGGCGAGCGGTGGAATTGGCGCGAATCTTGATCGAATCAGACAATACTGGCCAAGTCGGTTAGGGGAACCACCAACAAACATGATTCATGGAGTTCCTGCTCATGTTGATGGCAGGATGCTCGATATTACTGAAAAAGCTGGTGGGCGACTCGTCAATCGAGATCGAATGTGGCATTATACAGAGGGAATACAAAATGTTGAACCTGTCTGGCATAAGCATGGCATCCGCATTTTACCTGGCCCTTCATCCATTTGGCTTGACGCAAATGGGAATCGCTTTCCTGCGCATGATTTTCCAGGTTATGATACGCTTTCAACAATGGAAGCAATTCAAAAAACAGGGTATTCCTATTCATGGTTTATTCTCACAAAAAAGATTATTGAAAAAGAATTCGCGTTATCAGGATCAGAACAAAATCCAGATCTGACTGAGAAAAGTGTAAAAAAGGTGCTCAAGCGCCTTTTACCAGGACCTCCAGCTCCTGTCCAAACGTTTATTGATAAAGGAGCAGATTTTATTACTGCTCATTCCATTCAAAGTCTTGTGCACAAAATGAATCAACTGGGAGAAGGGCCTTTTCTAGATGAACATCATATTTATCAACAAATTTATGCACGGGATCTAGGGTTGCGCCATTCTACTTCTAAAGACGCACAAATCATGGGAATCCGCCATGCGCGTCGTTCAATCGGAGATAAGCTTGTCCGTGTAGCAAAGCCTCACGAAATTCTTGATCCTAAAAATGGGCCGTTAATTGCGGTGAAACTCCATTTGTTAAGCCGAAAAACATTGGGAGGTCTGCAAACAAATGATTCGGCTCAAGTGTTAAGTGAAGACGGTGAACGAATAGAAGGACTATACGCAGTTGGCGAAGCGACAGGTTTTGGCGGTGGAGGCGTTCATGGCTACCGAGCGCTTGAAGGGACTTTTTTAGGAGGATGTTTATTTACTGGAAAAATTGCCGCAGAAGCGATTTTAACACAAGAATAAAAGGGGTTGAATTATAATGGAGAGAACAATTTTTTCATTGTCCACAGGCTTACCGCAAGAAATGCAACAAGCAGCCATGAAAAAACCGCTTGTGACGGGAATAAAAAAAGCCAAAATTGAGCGTGTTTACTTAACAAAGGATGGCTTTATAGGCGATGGCGTTGGAGACAAAAAGAATCATGGCGGACTTGATCGAGCAGTCTGCTTTTATCCACAAGAACATTATCCACAATGGGAAGAAGAGCTTGGTCGAATGCTTCCGAACGCAGCGTTTGGAGAAAATCTAACCGTAGCAAATATGTTGGAAGAGGCCGTCTTCATCGGAGATATTTATAAGGTTGGAGAAGCGGTAATTCAAATTACTCAAGGTCGTATCCCGTGTAGCACGATTGACAACTATACGCAGGCAAATACGCTGCTAAAGCGAACGATCGAAACAGGATTCACTGGGTATTTAGCGCGTGTACTAGAAGAAGGCAATATTTCATCAACATCGTCCATCGAATTATTAGAAGAACACCCTAAAAAAATGTCAGTCCTCTCATGCAATCAAGTCTATTTTGCAAATGAAGATTGGCATGCAATGGAAGACATTGCGTCGATTGAACCGCTTGCGGCGGACTGGAAAAGACGTTTAGCTAAACGCATTGATCGATTAAAACAACAACGATAAGAGAGTAGGGCGCATCATGACAGAGATTTTTATTTCAGGTGAGATACCGACTGTTGGATACAAAACTTTACAAGCGTATACAGTTGACGTATACCATGACGAAAACGTTATTAGTGAAAAAGAATTAATCAATGGTGTAAAAGAAGCAACAGCATTGCTTTGTCCACTGTCCACAAAAGTAACAAGAAAAGTGATCGAGTCCGCGCCGAAGCTGAAAATTATTGCCAATTATGGTGCGGGGTTTGACAACATTGATCTTGAAGCAGCAAAAGAAAAAGGAATCGTTGTAACGAATACGCCAAAGGTATCTACTGATGCCACTGCTGAATTAGCATTAGGATTAATGCTCAGCTTAATGCGGCGAATTCCAGAAGGCGATCAGCTCTGTCGCACAGAAGGATTCAATGGCTGGGCCCCGCTCTTTTTCTTAGGAAGAGAATTAAAAGGGAAAACGCTAGGCATTGTAGGTTTTGGCAAAATTGGACAAGCGGTTGCTGAGAGAGCGCGAGCATTCGGAATGAATATCCTTTACACCGCTCGTACGGAAAAAGAAAATACGCTCGGCGCTCAGTATCGCTCGTTTGATCAATTAGTAGAGGAAGCAGATATTTTATCGATACATACATCCTACACGAAAGACACACATCATTTATTTAATGAAACCACTTTTAAAAGCATGAAAAAACAAGCGGTCTTGTTAAATCTAGCAAGGGGTCCTGTGGTTCATGAAGAAGCGTTAGTACAAGCACTTAAAACGAAGGAAATTGCAGGTGCCGCTCTTGATGTATTTGAATTTGAACCAATGATTCATGAAGAGTTAAAGAAGGTAACAAACGTCGTGTTAACTCCTCATATCGGGAATGCGACAGTCGAAACTCGAGATGAAATGGCGAAACTCGCCGCGGGAAATATTGTTTCCTATTTAGAAAAAGGGGAAGCGTTAACGCCTGTTATCTAAGAGAAGCAATTTCGTGCATGAATACGAATCTTGATGAGTCTACCCTCATCAAGATTTTTTGTGTGACCCCTCTTTTCTTTTTAATGATAAGTGTGATAGAATAAAGGATTGTAGAACGTATTTAATTTACCGAGTTTTTGGATTCATATATATGTAAAAAAGAAATTTAGAAAAGAGGGATCATATGCAAAAGCAATCAATCTATGGTCTGACAATAGAGAAATTATCTGCCTGGTTTGTTGAGCAGGGCCATAAAAAATTTAGAGCGACCCAAGTGTGGGACTGGCTCTATCGGAAACGTGTAACAAGTTTTGAAGAGATGTCGAATTTAAATAAAGAGACGGTTTCTTTATTAGAAGAGCATTTTGTGTTCGGTTCACTAAAAGAGCATATCCGTCAAGAATCAAAAGATGGTACGGTGAAATTTTTATTCCAGCTTAATGATGGGAATTTAATTGAGACCGTCTTAATGACGCATAAGTACGGATTTTCTGTATGTGTGACGACACAAGTGGGCTGTAATATTGGCTGTAGTTTCTGTGCGAGCGGACTCTTGAAAAAGAATCGAGATCTTACAAGTGGGGAAATTGTCGAGCAAATTATGAACGTGCAGCTTTTCCTTGACGAACGGAAAAATGAAGAGCGCGTGAGCCATATTGTCGTGATGGGAATCGGTGAACCGTTTGATAACTTCGATAATACAGTGGACTTTTTAGACATTGTAAAAGATCATAAAGGTCTTTCCATTGGAGCCCGTCATATCACTGTTTCAACGAGTGGACTTGCTCATAAAATTAAAGAGTTTGCGGATCTTAAGAGCCAAGTGAATTTAGCGGTTTCGCTTCATGCACCAAACAATGAATTACGCTCTAAAATCATGAAAATTAACAAAGCGTTCCCAATCGAGAAGTTAATGGATTCGGTAAACTACTATTTGGATAAAACCAATCGTCGTGTGACGTATGAATATATTCTGATCAAAGATGTAAACGACCATAAAGAAGAGGCCCTTGAATTGGCAGAGTTAATTGGGGAGAAGCGTCACCTTTCATATGTGAATCTCATTCCTTATAACCCAGTTGACGAGCATGGTCAATATCAGCGTAGTGAACCTGAAGCGATTCAAGAATTTTTCCAAACGCTTAAGAAAAAAGGGATAAACTGTGGAGTTCGCTTAGAACAAGGAACTGATATTGATGCAGCATGTGGACAACTACGAAGCAAACAAGAGAAAAAGCGTGTAGGGTAAAACGATGTAACAACAAGCTTGTCGAGGAAATTCGACAAGCTTTTTTCTTGTTTATACATTTAGGTTGACTAGTGGGAGTTCCTTTAGAATTTTGAATAAAAAATGACGGAATTGCAGAAAAATATGTTTAAATTTCGAAAAATGAGGAAAAGGTAACTATGTCTATTAAGAATTTTGTCGATTCAGTAAGACGAAATACCTAAGGAGGAGTATAGTTGAAGAAAAGTTCATTAACGTTAGTGTTCTGGGTTTCATTGGCGATATCCAGTGTTTTTATTTTGTGGGGCGTGTTCTTTCCAGGAAATGTTGAAAGCGTATTAGGAGTAGTGGATGGCTTTATTTCTACAAATTTTGGCTGGGTTTACATAATTGCAACAACCGCTTTTGTTCTTTTAGCGATTTTTTTAATCTTTGGTCCATTCGGGAAGATTAAGCTTGGGAAACCCGATGAAAAACCGGAATATAGTTATTTTACATGGTTTGCGTTTTTATTTACCGCTGGAATGGGTGTAGGGCTCGTGTTTTTCGGAGTAACGGAACCGTTAACCCATTTTTATAGTCCGCCAAATGCGGAGGGTGGAACCATTCAAGCAGCTGAACAATCGATGATGTATACATTGTTTCACTGGGGCTTTCATCCGTGGGCTACATATGCAGTTGTAGCACTAACACTTGCTTATTTTAAATTTAGACATCAAGCTCCCGCTTTAATCTCTTCGGCGTTTACACCGTTAATTGGGAAGCATGCTCAAGGTGGAATTGGTCATAGTATTGATGTTTTAGCTGTATTTGCGACCGTTTTTGGTATCGCCACTTCACTTGGGCTTGGGGCTTCCCAAATTACTGCTGGTTTAAGCTTTAGTTTTGAAGGAATTGATAATACAACGACAGTGAATTTAATTGTCATTGCTGTTGTAACGGTTTTATTTTTAATCTCGTCTATTACTGGATTAGACAAAGGAATTCGGTACTTAAGTTGGACAAATATCGTTGTTGCCATTGCTTTAATGACATTTGTATTTGTGTTAGGATCAACGGTTCAAATGATTGAATCGTTCACAACAACCCTAGGAAATTACGTTCAAAATTTGCCTAGTATGACGCTCGGTATGAATGCTTTTACGGGTGAACGAGAGTTTCTAGATGCTTGGACGTTATTTTATTGGGCTTGGTGGATTGGTTGGGCACCTTTTGTAGGGACATTTATTGCGAGGGTCTCGCGCGGTCGAACCATTCGTGAATTTGTTTTAGGTGTGACAGCTGTCCCTGTTTTATTTAGCGCACTTTGGTTTTCAATCTTTGGTGTAGCTGGAATGGAAATGGACGCGGACCTTGGTGGACAGATTTACAATTTAATGAATGAACAAGGAAATGAAGTAGCTTTATTTGCCTTTTTAGAATCGTATCCAATGGCACCGGTTGTAATGGGGATTGCTATTCTACTAATTTCTTCATTTTTTATTACTTCAGCAGACTCTGCCACATTTGTACTAGGCATGCTGACATCTGGCGGTCGTTTAAATCCGACTTTAAAGGTGAAATTGATTTGGGGTCTTATTCTGGCAGGAACCGCTGCAGCACTTCTATTATCAGGAGGGTTACAAGCTTTAGAAATGGCTATGTTAATCGCCGCTTTCCCATTTGTGTTTATCGTCATCTTAATGTGTGTTTCGCTCTTAAAAGCGTTAAGCAGTGAATACGATATTCTGAAACTAGAAAGCAAACATAGAGAGTGGGACCCAGAATATCAAGAAGAATCTCATCAAGAACTAGAAGAAATGAAAGAAGAATTCGATAAAACGATGCCCGAGGAACAAGACTTTGCTGGTGAGGAAGAAGAGGGGAATACAGAGAACGAGAAGAAGTGACAATGTTTTAGCTATACAGAAGAAAAGACGTATCTCTAAATTAGAGATACGTCTTTTTTTATCTGCCGTCAGCTTTGTCTAATGGTGTAACGGATCGTCCGTCAGCCTTGTCATGAGCTGGGACAGAGCGCCCATCAGCTTTATCTGCTGATTCGTTTGCATCTAAATTAAAGCTACCGATGGATACTGCTATACCTAAAGCGATAATACCTAATAGTTTCTTTTTCATTCCTGTTCAACTCCTATACAAGATTGATGAATGCGCATTCGATGTGCCATTCTCATGTAATGCAACGCAGTTTCAAATTCCCCTTTTTCAGCATAAACATCTACAACTTCTTCAGCTAATTCAGAGGCTTCAAAATAAAGTTCTTGCCTTTCTAATTCTTCTAACCCCTTATTCACTTGTTCAAGGTCTTCTAGAACATAAAGTCCCAAGCTTACTTTGCAACGAATTATATATTCAGTCATTTTTAGTGAAGCAACTTTTTCCGCAATTTCTTCTAAACGTACATGATTTTCCTTGTTAGAAGGTTCTTTTTTTAACTTAACATTGATTAAGTTATACTCCGTTTTAGCACCGATTACGGATTGCCTATGTTCATTCATTTTTAACGCTTCTTCAAAATAATAAATGGCTTGGTCTGGTTGATGTTGTTTCACACGATTTAAACCTAGTATGCGTAAGAGTAAAGCCTTTGTCACTGGATACTCATTCGCATGCTTGAGGGCGTTTTGCAGTACGTTCTCTGCTTCTTCAAATTTATAGAGTTCTGTACTGATGCCGCCTAAAAAAATATAGATATTCAGAACAATTTCTTCGTACTCTGAATTTTTCTCGAAAATTTCAAGTGCTTGCTCAAAATAGGAGACGGCAAAAATGTACTGGTCAACGCGGTAATAGCTAATCGCTGAGCGATAATAAAACTCTGCCTTTTCGATTTGGTCAGGTACTTGCTCTAAAAGTCTTTCTGCTATTTTATATGAGCGAACAGCTGATTTATACCTGCCATTATGAAATTCGTTTTGGCCATACATAAAGTAGTACATGAACTGCATGTATTCATCTGTTGCTTTGTCCGCTAATTCAAGGTCAGCAAATTGTTTCTGCTCCCCGTCAGCTTCTATAAAGAGTTCGTGGCGGAAGTTAACGAGCTCAAAATAAGCGATCACTTTATCATCATGATTCATTCGGTTCATCATCCGTTGAACGTCGTGTTTTAGCAAAATGGCTTGTTCACGATCGTACGTAATAATGCAGCTATACCATTCTACAATTTTAGCTCCAACTTCTGGTGCGGCTACGGACGGTGACATGTGGTCAAACTCCCTTCCTATTCGGTTGGTTTTTGTTAGTATACCGTTAAAGATCTACAATGAATAGAGTAGACAGATATTTCCCAACATTTCGGATAAAAAAGACTGGTCTTTTGACCAGTCGGTTTACGATAGTTCGTTGAAAAGTTGATGGGCTGACTCTAAGCATTGTTTTACATATAATTCAGCCCCTAACTCATGCATTCGCTCTTTATTTGGGATTTCTAAGGAATAAGGAATGTCAGGTAATGATTGTATGATCTTCTGGAGAGGAATGTCCCCGTCCCCTAGAAAAAGTCGGTCTTCTCGAGCAGTATAAATTAGATCTTCTTTCGACGGTGGAATCGGATCTTTTGCGTCACATAGGTGGGCATAATGAAACCATTCTTTTGGTAGGGAGGCGAGATGATCATAATTTGTGTGTGATCGATGAAAGTGAAGTGTATCAATAAGGAGTCCGCACTTTTCGTGATTCACTTTTCGAATAATGGATTCTGCCTGAGTGAGCGTTCCTAATTCATACCACGTGATAAATTCAACATCTAAAGTTAAGTTAAAAGGTTTTGCCAATTCACATAGTGCGTGCAACGTTTCAACAGCAAGATTCTCATCTGTCGTTTGAACAGTCGTTAATACGTGGTTACAGCCTAGTTCTGCTGCGGCTTCGAACGCCGGTAAATAGTGCGTAACATCCACGCCTTCATAAATTCGAACCATTTCAATATCAAGTAATTTTAATCCAGTCGATTGAAGGGCTTGTTTTGTATCGTTAAACAAGGTTCGATCGGTTGCAAGTGGGTAGACGGGTTCGTTTTTAGTACCTAATGCAATCGGTCTTAAACTAACATAATCAAAGCCAGCTCGTGCAGCCAATTCAATCATCTTTGGTGGTGAATAGTGTAAGACGGTTAAATGGGCAAGTGAAAAACGTGGTTTCATTTCCTCGATTCCTCCTTCTATAGAGCGCTATGACTTTTCTTTTCTCCAGGCGAATAAATGTCCATAATGTCCCAGTGACCAGATGTTGGAGTAGGGATATTCATGGTTGAGACATCAATAAGAAACGGGACTTGTTTTGCGATCGCTTCTGTTAAAGCAGGTTTAAATTCCTCTGCTGATTGAATTTTACAGCCTTCAACCCCGTAACTATTTGCCAGCGCAACAAAATCAGGTGAGTAGGGCTCGCCATTTTTTTCAAACATTGTACCGTGTGTAGTATTGAAATGAGCTTTTTGTAAGCCAGCAATGACTCCGTACGATTGATTGTTCATCACAATCCAGATAATCGGAATGTTTTCTTGAGCTGCAGTTGCTAAACACGATGGGTTTTGTCCAAATCCGCCATCACCGACTAATGAAACGACGACTCGCTCTGGATGGGCAATTTTAATTCCAAGGGCGGCGGGAGAGCCAAATCCCATTGTGGCAAAACCTCCTGGTGTTAAGACAGTTCCTGGAATATAAATAGGGAACTGTTGGCCAACGCCGTTTTTGTTCCAACCAACATCCGTTGTAATAAATCCGTCTTTAGGTAAACAGTGACGAACTTCTGCCAAGATTCTTTGTGGGCGCATGGGAAAATCATCGCTCATAAGGTGTTCGGTATTTTCTTCATAAAACCGCTCTTTTTCGTGCGAAATAAACGTGATTTCCTGATGTGAAGGCTCGAATTCACTTGGTTGATTGTTTGCGAGCTCCACGATTTGCTTGAGTGATTCTTTAATATCTGCAACGCCACCGATATGAACAGGATAATTACGTCCTAACTCCTGTGAATCGATGTCGATCTGGATAAGTTTTGTTTTGGAAAAATTAAACGTGACGCCTTCTTTCCACGAGCTTGAATCGGCCTCTTTAAAGCGCGTTCCTAACGCGAAAATGACGTCTGCTTCAAGGCACATTGCATTCACAAAAGGCGGTGCCCAAAATCCCGTTAACCCTGCAGATAATGGATGGTCATCAGGTAAGCTACCTTTGCCCATTGCGCTATGGACAACGGGAATATTCAAGTGTTCGGCAAGCGCTTTCAACTCATTGGTGGCTTGAGCAGCAATGACGCCTCCTCCAGCGAATAGTAATGGTTTTTTTGCTGCTTTTAACGTTGTAAGAATCTCTTGTGCGGTTGATGTGGACAAGCTAGGTTTTGCTGGAGATGAACCTGGCGTATGGTGAGTAGCGAATAGATCTTCCGACATCGGCGCAGAGAAGATATCCATCGGAACGGAAACGAGGACGGGTCCTGGTTTTCCAGAGTGAGCAAGTTGGTAAGCTTTTGCAAGTATGGCAGGTAGTTGTTCTGGCTTTTCGACTCGCCATGTTCGTTTAACAAACGGTCGGAAAATTTCATGTTGAGAAGCATCTTGATGCAAATTAATTTCTTGGTGTGGATTTTTTCCATAGAAATGACTGGGAATATCGCCTGAAAGAACGAGAAGTGGTGTCGAATCTAACGCTGCAGTGGCCACTGCTGTTGCTGCATTTGTTAACCCAGGCCCGACGTGAGTAAGAACGACACCAATTTGATGAGAGGATCGAGCGTACCCATCAGCCATATGTGCCGCTATTTGTTCATGTGTCGTGCTAATGAAACGAATGGAAGAATGTTCAAGTGCGGCAAGAACAGCAATATTTGTATGGCCACATAACCCAAAGATGTGGGATACCCCTCTTTTCTCTAAATCACTAACTAAACACTGTGCAACGTTTTGCATTGGTAACCCCTCCATAGGTAAGATGATTTTATGAATGCAATGTTCGTGCCAACAAATTAGCCTACAGATAGAGAATCATTTGTTCATATTCCAGTTACAAACCGTTCATGTTGTTTAAAAAACAAACGACGTTTTCTAAAATATAGCAAAAAACGATGAAAAGTTTGATTATTTGCGTTAATCTTAACTTATTAAAGGTTCAATAAGTGAGGTGGGTATGCAAATGAATGAATCTAGAATGATTATGACGTCGGGTTATCCAGAAATGACGGAAATGATTCACCGGCTTGCTAAAGAATTACAATACAACGTAACGGTCGTGGAAGGCGTATTAGATGAAGCGGTAGAGCCCGTACAAGAATTGTTGGCGAACGGAAGTTATGATGTGGTAATTAGTCGTGCTGGTACGGCAAAAATGTTAGCAAACGTTGTAAACGTCCCGCTTATTTATAGTGAATCCAGTGATTTTGACTTAATTCAATCGTTTCTTCAAGCAAAAAAAGAAGGCGAAAACATTTGCTATATTAATTTTGAAGAGCCGGGGTTTCAATTCAACTTTGAGAAGATTGAAGCGATGATTGGATTCAACGTCACCTTGCTTCCGTATACTACGCAGGAAACGTTGCTTGCGCAAATTGAAGTCGCGAAAGAAATGGGCATGGATGTCATTGTTGGTGGTGGCATTCGTGTGAAGCAACTTGCTAGTGATTATGGCATGAAGAGTATGCACATTATTACCAGTGAACGAACCATTCGTCGTTCTTTTTTACGAGCCAAACAAGCTGCAGAGAATTCTTACACCATAAAAGAAAACACCGAACGCTTAAATGCAGTCGTACATGTGTCAGAAGAGGGGATTTTCTATTTAAATAAACAAAAGGAAATCGAGGTATGCAACCCAGCTGCGGAGCGAATCTTTGGTGTGAAAGCACACTTACTTCTTAAAAAACAGCCTCAGCAAATTACGTGTAAGCCACTACGCACACTTTTAGAAAAAGAAGATTTGTACATTGGTCAAGGAAGAATGACGTTCGAGAAATTACTCGTCCAACATGAAGCGGTTTTTGTAAATGGTCTACGTGTTGGAACAGTGGTCACATGCCAAGAAATACATCAAATTCAAGAACTCGAAAGCAAAATCCGTCGTGATCTACATAAAAAAGGGCTTGTAGCGAAAGTATCTTTGGCAGATATTCAGTACAAAGGGGAGAAAATGAACGATATTGTCCAACTGGCGGAGCAATATGCTGCAGCGAATTCTACGGTCTTAATTTATGGTGAGAGCGGCACTGGGAAGGAGTTAGTAGCGCAAGGGATTCACAATGCAAGCTCAAGAAAAGATGGACCGTTTGTGGCCATTAATTGTGCCGCTTTACCTGAAACATTACTCGAAAGTGAATTGTTTGGCTATGTCGAGGGAGCATTTACAGGAGCAAAAAAAGGGGGAAGACAAGGTGTATTTGAGCTTGCTCATAAAGGAACCATTTTTTTAGATGAAATTGGGGAAATGGAACCAAATTTACAGGCTCGACTCTTAAGAGTCCTACAAGAAAAAGAGGTGATGCGATTAGGTGGAGATCGGATGGTGCCAGTCGATATTCGTGTTGTGGCAGCAACGAATAAAAATCTTTGGGAATTGGTTAATGAAGGTGCATTTCGTTCTGATCTCTATTTTCGGATTGGTGTTCTCCGCCTGGAACTACCTGCCCTTCGAGAGAGGCAAGAAGACATACCGGTACTAGTGGATTACCTGCTCCAACAGCGACAAGAGCGCATTACTTGGAAGCATTTATCAAAACAACTGCAAGAATTTTTGCAGTCGTATCATTGGCCGGGGAATATTCGGCAGCTTGAGAATGTCTTGGAACGATTAGCAATCCGTTTAAAATATTCTACGAATGAGTCTGCTTTTATGAAGGATGTTTTAAATGAAACAGGGGGAGAAAGCGAACAGGAAAACCGTCAACAAGGCGATGTGGTGTTAGACGAAGGGTCAATGGATCAAATGGAACGACAGATTATTGATTGGATGCTTAGTAAATATAAACAAAACCGAACCGTTGTGGCTGAAAAGCTAAAGATAAGCCGAACAACTTTATGGAAAAAATTGAATGAACCACATGAATAAAGCGAGAGTGTTCAGAGATTTAACGGTTGTGGTTAAAAACGAAACATCTTATGAAGTGCAGGTGCATAGGTACGTGCATTTTTCTTTGGCACAAAACTTGCATTTCCAATCAAGAGACGCTTGTAAAGGAGGTTCCTATGAGTAAAAGAATCATTGTAGAGAAAAGTGATGGCATAGGGTTTATCCAATTAAATGATCCGAGTCGAAGAAATGCATTGACGCTGGAATTAAAGCAAGAACTTCAAGAAGCGCTTTTAGATTTGAAAACGTGTGAAGAAACTCGAGTCGTTGTTTTGTCTGGAAATGGGAAGGGGTTTTGTGCTGGAGGAGACGTCAAAGCGATGGAAGCTCCGTATAGCGAAAAAGGAATCAACGAAAATATGAATCAATCAATAGCAATCATTAATTTCATTCAGTCATTAGAAAAGCCAGTGATTGCTTTGGTGCACGGGCCCGTTGCAGGTGCAGGCGTTAGCCTTGCATTGGCGTGTGATTTAGTGGTAGCAGAAAAGAGCACGACCTTTCACTTTTCCTTTAAACAAGTAGGGCTCGTAGCTGATCTAGGGCTACATTATCATTTATGCCAGCAAGTAGGTCCGTGGAAAGCGAAAGAGATATTGTGGGGCAATCGATCATGGTCTGCCGAGGCGTTTTCACAACTTGGGATGATCAATGAGCTAGTGGAGGATGGGTCAGGGGAACAGGTGACGTATGAATTGGCGAAAGCACTTGTTGAAGGACCGAGAGACGTGTTTGCCCAATCAAAACTCATCATGAACCAACTACATCAAGAAGCATTTGCACAAATAATGGAGCAAGAAAAAAAGGCGCACGTCATGCTAAGAAACACAACGGATCATCTAGAAGGTGTTCAAGCTTTTAAAGAAAAACGATTTCCGGTCTTTAATCGATAGGGAGAGAAAATGATGAACTTGTACTCGTTTATTGCAGGCAAATGGCGCACAGATTCAAAAGGGAAATGTGTGGAACAACTGAATCCATACACAGGTGAACGAACGTCAAATTTTTATTATGCAAGTCGAGAGGATGTAGAGCTCGCACTAACAACACTACTGAATGCACAAGGGGAAGTCGCTAGTCTCCCAACTTATGAACGCTATCGGATTTTAATGGAGGTAGCTCGTTTATTAAATGAGAATCAATCGTCATTAGCAGAAATTATTACAATGGAGACGGGCAAGGCGCTTAAAAACAGTATGGATGAAGTAAGCCGTTCGGTTGAAACGTTTCGTTTATCCGCTGAAGAAGCCAATCGACTTGTTGGAGAAACCATGGCTGGAGATGTCTCGACGAGAGGCGAACAACGCTATGTATCCACGTATCCAGTACCGGTTGGAACAATTGCTGCGATTACCCCGTTTAATGCGCCGCTTAATTTAGCTTGCCATAAAATCGGTCCTGCTTTTGCAGCGGGAAATACAATTGTTTATAAGCCAGCTGAACAAACACCTCGTATCGCAAAAGAACTGATTGCTATCCTTCTTGAGGCGGGGTTTCCTAAAAATGGAGTCGCTCTTTTATTTGGCGACGCTCAAGTAGGAGAACAGATTGTCAAAAGCGATAAAGTAGCATTAATTTCCTTTACAGGTGGTGTTCCGGCTAGTGAAGCAATTTGTAAAGTTGCAGGTATAAAGAAAGTTCTTCTTGAGCTTGGTGGAAATGCAGCGACGATTGTGCATGATGATGCACCTATTGAAAAAGCTGCAAAACAATGCGTGCGCACAGGATTTAGTAACGCTGGCCAAAGCTGTATATCAGTGCAGCGTATCTATGTTCACGAAAACGTGAAGGACGTCTTTTTAACAGAGATCGAAAAAGAAATTCGTACGCTTCAAGTCGGAGATCCGATGGATGCAAAAACAGACGTAGGAACGCTAATTTCTCCAGCATCAGCAGAACGGATCTTAACATGGATTCATGAAGCACAAGACGGTGGCGCGACGCTTCTATCTGGCGGTGAAGCGAGTGGGGCACAAGTGAAGCCGACTGTACTCATTGATCCCCCTCTTGATAGTCGCGTTGTTTGTGAAGAGGTCTTTGGACCGGTCATTTGTTTGTTAACGTACACCGATATTCACGATGTGATTGAACAAGTAAATGCATCCCCTTATGGTTTGCAGGCGGGGCTTTTTACAAATCAATTAGCGCTTGCGCACCGAGTATCGCTTGCATTACATGTTGGCGGTGTGCAAATTAATAGTACATCGAATTACCGTTTAGATCACCTTCCTTACGGTGGTGTGAAAAAGAGTGGGATTGGAAAAGAAGGCCCGCGTTATGCGATCCAAGAAATGGTGGACTACAAAATGATTGTGTATCATGCAGAGGAGTAACGCCATGAGAAAAACAGAAAAAGGAATGAGTCCATTTTGGGATTATCTTGGAATGGAAGAAAAACAAATCGGAGACGGAAAAGCTGTACTTGAGCTGCCCTTAAAAGGTGAGCTTCTGCAACGGCGTGGATCTGCTCATGGTGGTGTATTGGCAACATTAATTGATGCGGCAGTCGGTTCAGCCATTCGCTCGACCTTGTCAGAAGAGCAAGCGGCGGCGACCGTTGACCTTGACGTCTCGTATTTAAAACCTGGAAAAGGGACGCATCTCATTGCAAAAGGCAGTCTCATTCATAAGAGCCGCTCAATGGCTTTTGGAACAGCAGAAATTTATGATGAAACAGGGCAAATGGTTGTATACGGAAAAGCCACCTATAAGTTATTGGGAACATGAAGTTAATATTTTGTACAGTAAATTATGTAAGCGTTTTAATAATGGACGCTTACTCAATCTATGACTCCCTTAAATAAGGCGATCATGGTTTGGCATAAGTCTTGCAAGAAGATACGTAATTCGGTGTGAGATAAGAAGGAGGACGCGAAAATGAAAGTAGGATTATTTTTAATGCCAACAGTAGATCCAGAAGCAACACTGTATGAAGCGACAGAAACGGTGCTTGATATGATTAAAGTTGCGGATCAATTAGGATACGAAGAAGCTTGGATTGGTGAGCATTATACAGCGAAATGGGAGCCGATTCCTTCTCCTGACCTTGTTATTGCACAAGCGCTAATGCAAACAAATCAAATTAAATTAGCCGCAGGTGCTCACTTATTGCCGTATCATCATCCGGTTGAACTAGCGCAGCGTTTAGCGTATTTAGATCATTTAGCGAAAGGGCGATTAATGGTAGGGGTAGCACCAGGTGCGGTCCCAACGGATTGGCAAATGTTCAATGTGGACGGCAAAGCTGGTGAACATCGGGAAATGATGGCAGAAGCCCTTGAAATTATGTTTAAAATTTGGATGGAGGAAAAGCCTTTTAGTTATAAAGGTAAGTATTGGGGAGCAAGTCGACCTGAACCTGCTTTAAACGGACTACTTGACCTGCATATTAAACCTTACCAAACTCCTCATCCGCCGATTGGGGTTGCAGGATCTAGTGCAAATTCAAGTACGTTAAAACTTGCGGGACAATACGGCTTTTTGCCAATGAGCTTAAACGTCACGCCACGAAGCATCGCGTCTCACTGGGAATCGGTTGAAGAAGGAGCGGCGTCAAGTGGTAAAACAGCTAATCGAGACGATTGGAAAGTGGCTCATCATGTTCTTGTAGCTGATACAGATGAAGAGGCAAAAGATTTAGCGCTAAACGGGATGATGGGTCGTTCATTTAATGAATATTTCTATTATTTGTATCAAAAAGGAAGAATGCTGTCTAAGTTTAAACACGATGACAGTGTTGCTGATGAA
Source organism: Shouchella sp. JSM 1781072 (assembly GCF_041949915.1). Lineage (NCBI taxonomy): Bacteria > Bacillati > Bacillota > Bacilli > Caryophanales > Bacillaceae > Shouchella > Shouchella sp. JSM 1781072. The sequence goes on along the minus strand of NZ_JBHFQE010000003.1, from coordinate 128,486 downwards.
GACGTAACAGCAGAATATTTAATTGACCATTATTGGTATGTAGGTTCACCTGAAACCGTCGCAAAGAAGCTAGATACATTGTATGAAGCTTCAGGAGGGTTTGGTACGTTGCTTGTTACTGGTTATGATTATGGACCTGATCGGGCTAAATTTAATCACTCTCTTCGTCTACTGAAAGAAGAAGTGGTTCCACGAATGAAGCATCAGCGTAAAGTGACGATTTAATCTGTAAAAAAGGGAGAGGCGCAATCATGAAGCTTTTGGCGATATCGGGCACGATAACAGGATCAAAAACATTAGCGATGATAAAGAAAACAGTGGAGCGAATCCAAGCGGAACATCCAGAAGTAGAAGCAGAGATCCTGAATCTGAAAGACTATCAACTTGATTTTTGCGATGGCCGAGATCCTAGTACGTATGAAGGCGACACAAAAGACGTTATTCAACGTATATGTTCAGCAGATTTCTTCCTAATTGGCACACCTATTTTTCAAGGATCGATGACTGGCGCACTTAAGAATCTGTTTGACTTAGCGCCTGTATCAGCGTTTCGCTATAAAGTGATGGGGTTCATTGCGACTGCAGGAACGTATCAACACTATTTGGTCATTGAAAATCAATTAAAACCAATCGCAGGTTACTTTCGTGCATTCACAGCACCAAGCTATATTTATGCAAATAGTGAACATTTTGATGAGATGAATCAAGTAATCGATCCAGACGTATTAAAGCGCATTGAGCGATTAGCTGAAGAGCTCGTTTTTATGCAATCTACTATTGGGGAAAATCGTCAGTCGTCTCTGTTGCAAGCGTAATCGTTTCTAGAGCTCTCGTATCGACGAGAGTTCTAGAAAATAATGAAGATGTGTAAAATTTGTAAGCGCTAACAAGGCGTAGGGGGAAGCGTAGTGAAACGAAAATTTGCTTACCGGAAAATTATGATGAGTGTCATGGTTTTTATTATTGCTGTTAACTACATTGATCGTGGTGCGCTTGCTTACGCTGCAGAACCGATTATGAATGCATTTAATCTGTCTGCGTCTGACTGGGGCTATGTCTTAGGTTTTTTTGGTTATGGCTATATCGTCGGGACGTTTTTAGGTGGTGCCCTAGCTGACAAGAAAGGACCAAAGTTTGTTTGGATTTTTGCTTGTACGGCTTGGTCGCTACTTGCAATCGCAACAGCCTTTGCCGGAGAAATTGGGGTATGGCTATTTGGTTCAGCAGTAGCTGGGTTTGCACTTTGTCGAGTGTTGTTTGGTCTAGCAGAGGGACCCGTGTATGCCAATATGAACCGAACAATTGCAAACTGGATTCCAACAAAAGATCGTACCTTCTACGTAGGAGTTGGGTTAATCGGAACCCCATTAGGTGCAATGTTAACAGCCCCAGTTGCGGTTGGATTATTATCTATTGCAGATTGGCGCTGGATGTTTATCTCGCTAGGTGTGATCGGGTTGATTTGGGTTGTGGTTTGGAACAAATTGTTCACGGATATGCCGGAAGATAATCGCTTTGTGACAAAAGAAGAGCTAGCGATTATTCGAAAAGATCAGGTGGAGGATGAGCCTGAAGACGTTCAAAAAGGGCAGACAGCTTGGTTTGAATTTTTTAAGCACCCTTCTCTTGTTCTAAATGCGGCTTCTTTTTTTGGCTTTAACTACATTAATTTTCTTATCTTAACGTGGACTCCACTCTATCTTCAGCAAATGTATGGTTTTGAGCTTCGTTCATTATGGTATGTCGGCATGATCCCGTGGGTAGGTGCCGTCTTTACAGTCTTCTTAGGTGGAAAGCTATCCCAGTATTTATTGCAAAAAACAGGTAGTTTCAAAATTGCGAAGCCTGGTGTCATTATCACAAGTATGCTTTTAACGGCCATTTGCTTTGTTTTTATTCCATTTGCACCAAATGCATGGGTAGTGTTGGCGCTCATGTCGATTGGAAACGCGATAAACTCATTGCCGCAAGCTGTATATTGGTCAATCGTTCTGGATGCTTCTTCTAAACGAACCGTTGGCACATTTAGTGGATTAACACATGGCATTATCACATCTGCCAGCATTATTGCACCGACAGCCACAGGTATTTTAGTCGCTTTATATGGGTACAATTCAATGTTTTTTGTCGCAGCTGGCATCGCTTTTATCGGAATGTTCTTAATGTTCTTCGTCAGACCGCCTGCCAATTGGAAAGCAGAACAGGAACGGATGCAAAAAACGAGTTAGAAAGGATTCGATCAAATGGGTTTTGCGAAACAATTAGCAAATCAGATAAGCAACATCTGTCGTGAGAATCATTCAAAGGAAATGAGGGAGCAGATTAATCGTGTTGTTCTGGATTATTATGCGGCACTTATCCCCGGATTAAATACAGATGTCGTACAGCAAGTCCAACAATATTACAAAACAAGCGGCGTATTAGGAGGATGTGAGCTTGTGGGCTCAGACTTGACGCTCCCTCCTAGTGAAGCTGCGTTTGTTTATGGAACTGCTGCTCATGCGTTGGATTTAGATGATGGTCATACAAAGGGTTCGGTTCATCCAGGGGCGCCTGTTCTTTCTGCTCTGTTGGCAGTTGCTTCTCAAGAAGACGTGTCAGTGGAGCGCTTTCAAAGCGCTATTATCGCTGGATACCAAACGTGCATTCTGGTAGCAGAAACCATTCATCCATCGTCGAGAAAAAAGGGCTATCACAATACGTCGGTTGCTGGTCTGTTTGGGGCTTGTGCAGCAGTCGGTGTCTTACAGTCATACAACGCGGAAGAGTTAGAGCATGCGCTGACCATTGCGATTAGTTTTGCTGGTGGGACATTCGCTTTTTTAGGGAGTGGAACCGAGGTCAAACGTATCCATGCTGGTCAAGCTGCCCGCGATGGCATTGTGGCTGCTGGTTTAGCGAGAGCTGGACTGACGGGGCCGAAGACTGGATTTGAAAATGAGAACGGGTTTTTCCATGTGTTTGGAAATGGAAATCAGCGAACGATGGCCGAAACAGACGGGTGGAAGATCCATGAAGTCTATTTTAAACCGTATCCGTGCTGTCGCCATCTGCATTCAGCGATCGACGCTGTCTTTGAACTGAAAAAGAGAGAAGCTTTCTCGATCGATCAGATTCGTTCGATGGAAATAGGGGTTTATGAAATTGCCAGCTATCACGATCATACTACTTGTACAACGCTGTTAGATGCGCAAATGAGCTTACCTTTCGTGGTCGCAGCGGCTTGTGAATCATCGACCATTACGGTAGAGGCGTTAACACCGGCCAATCAATCAGCTGATGTAAAACAACTTATGAAAAACATTTCCGTGTTTGTGGATCAAGAAGCGCAAGCCACTTATCCGAAAGAACGCGGAGCGATTGTGAAGATTCAATTGAATAATGGAAAACGTCTGGAACGTCGTGTCAGGCAACCATTAGGAGAGCCGAGTAACCCGCTCTCGACAACGGAACTAGAAGAAAAACTACGGATTCAATGTGAGCCAAGTCTTGGATTGGAACGAGTGCATCAACTCATTGCACAAATTTCAAAAGGAAATTATCAGCTTGAAGGAGTGATGAAATGAAGACAGAAATGGATGCTGCTTTATTTACTGGAAAGGAAATCACTAAACAATCGATATCAAGCCCTGTTATTGGCAAAGGTGAAGTGCTCATCAAGGTTTTGCATGCAGGTCTTTGTGGAACGGATTTAGCGATTTATCTTGGGAAAATGGCTCATCGTATAAAACCGCCTCTCGTAATGGGGCATGAATTTTGCGGAGTGATCGTAGAGAAAGACCCGAGTCTTTCTATTAATATTGGTCAGAAAGTTATTATTCAACCAATGTTAGGTTGTGGAACATGTCCGCTATGCATGAAAGGGGAGACGCAAGTTTGTTTGTCTTCAAGAGTCATAGGAATTGAACAAAACGGTGGATTTGCAGAGTATGCGGTTGCGCCAATCGAAGCCGTTTATCCGGTTCCGCAAGAAATGCCTAGTGATGAAGCCGCTTTAATGGAGCCTGTCGCTGTAGCCGTTCGAGGCGTAAAACAAGCGAATGTCGCACAAGGGGATGTTGTCGTTGTGCTTGGTGGCGGTCCAATAGGATTGCTACTAGCAATGGCGGCAAGGCAAGCTGGTGCTGAAAAGGTGTATGTATCAGAAATTAATGACTATCGTTTAAAAGTAGCGAACGATCTTGGCTTTCTTACCATTGACGCTAAGCAAAGAGATGTTGAAGAAGCAATTCTAGCGGATACAAACGGATTTGGTGCGGATGTTGTATTTGAGGCTGCTGGAACGGTTCATACAGCAAAGCAAATGACACGAATTATCAAACGGCAAGGAACGATACTTGTCATTAGTTTATATAAAGAACCTGCTCCGGTTGATTTATTGGCGATGCAAAACCGAGAGTTAACGATTAAAAGTACGAGAGCGTACACCCATCAAGATTTCAAAGAGGCCATTGAGCTAGTCGCGCAAAAACAATTTGATCTGGCTCCGCTTATTACAGATCGACTCCCATTGGAGCAACTGGCTGAAGGGTTTCAGCGCATGCAAGTATCGCCTACAACATTAAAAGTCCAAATTGAATTTTAAATAGAAGGAGCGAGACCATGTTTATAAACGGCGATTGGATTGAAACGAAACAAACGTTAGATGTACGCAATCCTGGAAGTGGTGAAGTCTACCGCACGGTTGGTTTAGTAGGAAAAGAAGAAACGCTTATGGCAATTGACGCAGCCGAAACAGCGTTTGCGATGTGGTCAAAAAGACCAGCGGTTGAGCGTGCACAGTTTTTAGAGCGGGTTGCAGTAAGTATTGAAGAACGAAAGGAAATGCTTGCGCAAGTGATTTGTAGTGAGATGGGCAAGCCAATAGCTAATGCCAGAGGGGAAGTTGCGAAATCAGCCACTTTTTTCAAGTGGTTTGCTGAAGAAGCGAGACGGGTGTATGGCGAGACAATCCCATCGGCAGAAGCAGGGAAGCGCCTGCATGTAATTAAGCAACCACTCGGAGTTGTTGGTGCCATTACGCCTTGGAATTTCCCACTTTCAATGATTGCTAGAAAACTAGCTCCTGCTCTTGCAGCGGGATGTACCGTTGTCTTGCGCCCTTCCTCTCAAGCTCCGTGTAGTGCGATTGAGCTACTGAAAATTATAGCTGAAGTCGGTGTGCCAAAAGGTGTCGTTAACTTAATCATTGGTCCAGCAAGTGAACTTTCAAACACGATGATGGAAAGTCGTACGATCAAAAAAATATCATTCACTGGCTCAACAGAGGTTGGCAAAAAGTTGATTCGAGATTCTGCTCAAACTGTAAAACGCTTATCAATGGAGCTAGGAGGCCATGCTCCTTTTATTGTATTTAATGATGCAGATCTCGAATTAGCTGTAAAAGGGGCATTGACCATAAAATTTAACTCCTCTGGGCAACAATGTGTGTGCGCAAACCGAATTTACATTCAAGACGATATTTATGATGCGTTTGAAACGCGCTTTTTAGAAGAAGTCAAAGCTTTGAAAGTAGGCAATGGTTTTGAGGAAGGCAGCCGCATTGGTCCACTTATTAACCATGATGCTGTTCAAAAGGTTGATGAACAAGTACAGGATGCACGAAAAAAAGGAGCGACCGTTAAAATCGGAGGTCGGAAATTAACAGAAGGAAAGTACGCAAATGGTGCTTATTATGAGCCGACTGTCCTAACAGATGTAAAAGAAGGAATGGATATTTTAGTTCACGAGACATTTGGTCCTGTCGCACCCCTGATGCGTTTTTCAACAGAAGAAGAAGTGATCGCCAAAGCGAATCATCTTGAATTCGGTCTTGCCTCATACGCTTATACAAACGACTTATCTCGAATGTACCGACTTTCAGAACAACTTGAATATGGCATTGTTGGTATTAATGATCCCACACCATCGACTGTTGAAGCTCCTTTTGGAGGATTGAAGGAGAGTGGGTTAGGCCGAGAAGGTGGTCACGGCATTGACGAGTATGTAGAAGAAAAATTTATTTCTGTGGCGATAAAAGTCTATTCAAGTGATGGTGATCAACAATGATGCGAGTCGCTGTTCTTGGATTAAATCACGGCTATAAGTTTGCTAGTCAAATGGTTCAATCAGACCGGGTGAAGCTCGTGGCGGTAGCTGGCAACGATGAGCAATCGATTCAGAGATCTAATGAGCTTGGGGTGCCGATCTATTCAGACTATAAGCAGCTTCTACAAACAAATCAGCTCGATGGTGCAATTATTACATTGCCAAATCAGCTCCATCTTGAAGCAGTTGATGCGTGTGCAAAGCTCGGTATTCATGTGCTTGTTGAAAAACCTATTGCTCCAACGATAGAAGAGGGAAGGGCGATGATCGATCTATGCAAGAGTCATCACGTTCATTTGCTCGTCGGTCACCATCGTCGCTTAGCTAAAAATGTTCTTGAAATGCGCAGATTGATAAGAGATGGAGCAATTGGAGAACTTGTGGCTGTGACGATGACGTGTGCGTTATGCAAAGATAAAGCGTACTTCAATGAGTCGTGGCGAGTCGAAAAGGGTGGTGGACCGCTATTAATTAACAGCATTCATGATATCGATACGCTCCGTTTTGTTACTGGAAAAGAAGTGACGAATGTGTATGCTGCTAGTCGCAATCGGATTAGAGGCAATCAAGTTGAGGATTCAGCCTCCATCTTACTGGAACTTGAAGACGGAGCAACTGTGACCTATTTTATTACAGATGGAATTCCGGCTCCTTGGGCGTACGATCTCAATTTGAACGAAAATGATCGCTTTTACCATCACGAAGCTGACTGTTACGCGTTTTTCGGCACAGAAGGAAGCATTTCTTTTCCAAGCATGGAACACTATTCGTATAGTGAGGATGCATATGGGTGGGCCCATCCATTACAAAAACAGACGCATTCCGTTAAGAAAAATGATCCCTTCTTTGCGGAGTGGAATCATTTCTTAGACGTGATTGAAAACGACGTCCAGCCGATCATAACAGGTGAAGATGCGTTAGCAACATTGGAGGTCTTGCTGACGATTCAGCAATCTGCTGCGTTAAAACAAACCATAGCGTTGAAAAATAAAACATATGTTCAAGAATAGAACACCTCATCTGCCGTTAAAACATGGAGTTCGAAAGTTAAACGATTCGTTAATAAAATGAACAAATGGTTGCTTTTGCACTTTGAAAAGAGTTGATGAACTGCTTTACATCAGGTTGGCATACTTCTTGCTTCTAATTAGACATAACGAAAATTTGTGAGTAGAAGGAGCGAGTAAGATGGATTTTAAATTAACAGAAGATCAAATGGAATTGCAAAAATGGGCGAAAAACTTTGCAAAAGAGAAGTTTGCTGAAAAAGCGTATACGTGGGTACACAATCATGAAGTCCCTTGGGAAAATGCTAAGGCACTAGCCGATCACGGCTTAATGGGCATGAATTTACCTGTTGAAGAAGGTGGTCAAGGCATGGGCTTAATGGAGTCAATCATTGTGATGGAAGAAGTGGCGAAAGTATGCCCAAGCACTGCTGATATGTTGCAAGTTGGAAATTTTGGAGCGATTAAACAGTTGGCTGCGTATGGGTCGCCGGAATTAAAAAAACGAGTGTTGCCTGGCATTTTGGCTGGTGAGAAACTCATTTCTGTTGCGATGTCAGAACCGAATGCAGGCTCAGCTACAACGGATCTACAAACAAAAGCAGAAGTAAAAGGGGATAAAGTTATCATCAATGGTTCAAAAGTGTTTAATACCCACGGTCCACATAATAGCTATTATGTTGTATGGGTGCGCTTTGGGGATGATGTAAAAAGTTCTGGTGCTATTCTAGTTGAGCGGGATGCCCCTGGTTTCACTGTAGGTAAAACGGAAACGCATATGTCTGGAGAGGAGCACTGTGCGCTGTATTTTGAAGACTGTGAAGTCGATGTTGACAATATTTTAATTCCAGACAATGGTTTTAAACGTTTGTTTTCAACCTTTAATATCGAACGAATGGGCAATACTGCTCGCTCGCTCGCATTAGCGCAAGCGGCGTTTGACTTAGCAGTTGAACATGCGAAAGAGCGAAAGCAGTTTGGACGTCCACTTGCTGAATTTCAAGGGATTCAGTGGAAAGTGGCTGAAATGAAAATGAAGCTTGAGGCGGGGCGTTTGCTTTTATATCGTGCAGCGACAAATGCTGATGAAGGAGAGGTTAGTCCTCTTGACGCTTCAATGGCAAAATCGTTCATTAACACATCGGCTTTTGAAGTCGCTCATGAAGCGGTACAAATTTTTGGAGGGTATGGCTATTCAACAGACTATCCACTTGAGTATATTTTCCGTCGGGTACGTGGCTGGATGATTGCGGGTGGTACACCAGAAATGCTGAAAAATAAAATTGCTGAAGAAGTGTTTGGCATGCGCTTCAGTCAACGAAATAAGCAATCTGGAGGTGAGAAAGTCGGTGCCAAATAAGGAAATGATTGATACAAGTAAAAGCAGTGGATTTTTAACGGAGTTTGAAGGAGGGCAATTGTTAAGGGAGTATGGGTTTCCACTCCCTTCTTCTGTTTTAGCAAAGACCTCTTCAGAGGCAGTCCAAGCAGGAAATGAAATTGGCTACCCACTTGTACTGAAAGGGATGTCTAGAGAGATTACGCATAAAACAGAAGCAGGAATTGTGAAAGTGGGTGTTCAAAATTCAACTCAACTCCATGAAGCGTATAAGCAGATTGAGCTTAATGCGAAGACATATGATGCAAACGTAGTTCTTGATGGTGTACTGATCCAAGCACTTGCACAAGGGGAAATCGAATTATTAATTGGTGTGAAGCAGGATCCTGTTTTTGGTCATCAATTAATGATTGGTATGGGGGGCACCCTCGTTGAATTATTAAAAGACTATTCCATGCGGATGTTGCCTGTTACGGAAGAAGAGGTTGACGACATGGTGCAAGAGTTAAAGGGCTATGAATTGTTAGCTGGTTATCGACAACAAGCGGGCATTCCATTTCAGCAGTTAAAGAACATTTGTTTAGCGATTAATCGGCTCGTAGCGGATTATCCAAACTTAGAAGAATTGGATTTGAATCCCGTAAAGTTTACAGCACATAAGGGTACAATTTGTGATGTTCGCATTCGCTTTGGGGCCAAACTAGATGTTCAACATGTACCGCAGTCTCGCGATGGTGTACAACAAATGCTTAATCCTCAATCAATTGCAGTGATCGGTGCTTCAACAGATGAAAAGAAAAATGGAGGACGATTATTCCGCTACATTGTGGAAAATGGATATAAAGGTGAACTTTATCCAGTGAACCCGAAAGCAGACTCAATTAAAGGGTATAAAGCCTATCCATCATTAACGGCAATTCATGAACAAGTTGATTTAGCTTGTATCATTGTTGCAGCCTCGTTTGTACCAGACGTTATGAGACAATGTATTGAAAAAAAGATAAAAGCAGCGATTATTTATTCTTCTGGTTTTGCAGAGATAGGGGAAAAAGGCGAGCAGCTGCAAGAAGAGGTTCTTGCTCTTGCTAGACAGGGAGGCATCCGTCTACTCGGGCCTAATTCAATTGGCATTGCAAGTCCTGATCTTCACGTCTACACAGCTTTTGGTGCTGCATTGGAATCAAATGTAAAGCGTGGGGGAAGTGTCGCCTTTATATCGCAAAGTGGGGCGATGGGGAGTGCATTGTTAAGCCGTGCTTGGGAGCAAGGGGCAGGGTTTAGTCGATGGATTAGTGTTGCGAATGAAGCCGATTTGTCTATAGCCGATTTTATTGAAGAATTAGCAGAGGATGAACAAACTTCAGTCATTACGGCTTTTATGGAAGGATTGAAAAATCGACCTGCGTTTGAAGAAGCTGCTAAGAAGGCGGCCGATGCCAACAAACCAGTATTAATCTACAAAACGGGGAAATCGGACGTAGGGAAACGGGCAGTGCAATCTCATACTGGTTCGATTGCTGGAGATGACGATGTGTATGACTCCTTTTTTAAGAAGCATGGCATTCTTCGTGTGCAGCAAATTGATGATTTGATCGATGTGTCTCGTGCGCTTGCTATTCAGCCTCTAGCGAAAGGGAATCGAATTGGCATTATGACCGCTTCTGGTGGGGCATGTAGCGTGATTGCGGATTTATGTGCGCAAAAGCATCTAGAAGTACCGACCTTAAGCCAATCAATGGAAGAAATTCGTTCGTTAATCCCTGTTTTCGGGTCTCCGCAAAATCCAGTTGATGTGACTGCTGAGGTCATTGCGAAACCAGAGATGTTTAAACAAGTATTGAAAGCGCTAGCGGAAGATCCTGACATTGATGCCGTGATTGTGATGTTAACAACGAATGCCGATCCAGGTGCAACCGTCATTGCACAAGCCATCCTAGATGTATTTGAATCAACCAATAAACCGATTGTCGTTGGCCGACTGGGTGCAGACATGATCGCCCCTCAGGCAATGGCGCTTTATCAAAAACATCAATTTCCCGTTTATCCCACACCAGAGCGAGTTGTAAACGTAATGCGCTATGTCGTAGAACGTGGCTTGGTTGAAGAGAAACGGAGGAATAGCAAATGAAACAAGTAACAATTGTTGGTGCAGGTGTTATGGGCAGAAGTATTGCTTATACTGCCGTTCAACATGGATTTCCCGTTATTATCACAGATCAATCAGAACAAGCGTTGACGAATGCGGAACAATTTATCGCGACTGAAGCGGAGAAAGCCTTGCGGCGAGGGAAGATTGTAGAAGACGATGTACATCGAATCACCCAGCGTGTCACATATACGGTATCGTTAGAAGACGCATGCAAGAATGCCGATCTCGTGATTGAAGCCGTTCTTGAAGATATCGCATTAAAAATAAAGCTCTTTCAACAATTTGATCGATTATGCAAACAAGATGCGATTCTTGCAACAAATACTTCAACGATGAGCCCAACAGAAATAGCCGCACAAACCGAGCGTCCAGAAAAATGCATTGCCATGCACTTCTTTAATCCTGCTCACAAAATGAAACTCGTCGAAATTATACGAGGTCTGGATACATCAGACGAGACGTTTGAGCAAGTGAAACAAGTGGCAGAAACGCTAAACAAAGAAACGGTTGAAGTGAATGAATTTCCAGGTTTTGTGACGAGTCGAATGAATGGACTAATCGGAAACGAAGCAATGAATCTTGTCATGGAAGGCGTTGCGTCTGTTGAAGATGTGGATAAAGCGATGAAATTCGGGTTAAACCACCCAATGGGACCATTAGAATTAGCGGATCTAGTCGGACTCGATACACGCTTGCGGAATATGACTTATTTATATGAAACACTTGGGGAAACGTATCGTCCCTGTCCTCTTCTCGTCAAGTACGTGAAAGCAGGAAGGCTTGGCCGAAAGTCTGGAAGGGGGTTTTATACGTATGACGAAAGGTAATGACGTCTACATTGTCGAAGCTGTTCGAACCCCTATTGGAAAAATAGGCGGTTCACTAGCCCAGCATTATGATGATCAACTGTTGGCCCACGCGCTTGAATCGCTCGTAAAAAGAGTCGATGGAAAGGTAGATGCCGTCGATGAAGTCATTGTCGGTCAAGGAAAACAAAGTACTGATTCGCCGAATGTAGCAAGGATAGGGCTGTTAAAGGCAGGTTGGTCAGAAGCCATTCCTGCTTATACGATTCACAGGCAGTGTGGGTCGGGGCTTCAAGCAGTAAATAGTGGGGCCCAGCAAATTATGAGTCAGCTTGCAGATGTTGTTGTTGCTGGTGGGGTTGAAAGTATGAGTACAGCTCCATACTATCTGCGTGGTGCTCGTTTCGGGTTAGGAGCAGGCAATGGTGTATTGCTCGATCCAAACACGGAGAGTCAACCACGTTCACAACCGAAAGAGCAATACGGTGAATTTACGATGGGCTTTACTGCAGAAACCTTAGCAGAAAAATATAAAATTAGCCGTGAGGATCAGGACCGGTTTGCGTATTCTAGTCAAAAAAAAGCAGCCCATGCGATTGAAGAAGAACGGTTTCAGTCTCAGATTGCGCCTGTTGAAGTAAAGCAAAAGAAACACACACTTCTTTTTTCAGACGATGAACATCCTCGCCTAGCACCGATTGAGAAATTGGCAACCTTACAGCCTGTTTTCAAAACAGGTGGCACAGTAACGGCTGGGAATAGCTCAGGTCGTAACGATGGAGCTGCTGCGATTTTGTTAACTTCACAGACAGGGTTAACGCAATTATCAGTCAAGCCAAGAGCGAAAATTATCGCACAAGCGGCGGCTGGCGTCTCTCCAAAAGAGATGGGACTTGGTCCTGTTCCAGCAACAGCTAAAGCCTTGAAGCAGGTAGGCTTAACGTTTAAAGACATAGATGTAATCGAATTAAATGAAGCATTTTCAGCGCAAGCCCTTGCTGTTTTACAAGAGTGGGGAATGGATATGGATGATGAGCGATTAAACCCAAATGGGGGAGCCATTGCTTTAGGTCATCCAATTGGAGCTTCGGGGGCAATTTTGTTAACAAAAGCTCTATATGAATTAGAGAGAAGACAAGGGACTTATGCGCTCATTACCCTCTGTATCGCTGGAGGGCTAGGAATAAGCACCATTATCGAGAGAGTTTCCTAATCGTTGGGAACTCTTTTTTTGTTAGGAGGTTTCCAGATGAAATTCACTCGTTTAATAAGAAGCTGAAACGGTTATTAAAGAACAAAAGATGAATCGAGGAGTGACACAATGGTTTTTGCAAATGACGCGTTACAGGACAAACACATCTTGGTGACAGGAGCCACTGGTGGTATTGGTGCAGCTACGGCTAAAACACTGACTAAACTAGGCGCTAAAGTAACAGTTACCGGGCGAAACGAAGAGAAATTAAACGCACTACAAAAAGAATATCAAGACATTTTAATCGTTCCAGCAGATTTAAATGTGGAAGATGAGCGAAATCAACTCGTTGAAAAAGCGATTGAGAAACATGGCCCGATTTTTGGACTGGTGAATTCTGCTGGAATGAGCGGTGGAGCGATTGTGGAAGAGTTGGACGAAGAGACGATGACAAGCATCATGCATACAAACTTCACCTCTCTTATTCTTTTAACCCAGAAAGTGTATCAATCGATGAAACAAGAGCAAGAAGGAGCGGTTGTGAATGTATCGTCGTTGTCTGGTTTAAGAGGAACGTATGGAAATTCCGCTTATGCAGGTAGTAAATTTGCCTTAATTGGGTTCACGCAATCATTTGCCTTAGAAGCGATTGAAAATCAAGTGCGCGTCAATGCGGTTTGTCCAGGTTTTGTTAATACAGAGATGGGCAAAGGTGCAATTGAACGAAAAGCGAAGCAAAACAAGCGCTCCTATGAGGAACAATTAAATGAAGTTGAACAAAATTTGCCGTCTGGTCGAATTACAGAACCTGAAGAAGTAGCCAATACGATTGTTTATCTCTTAACCGATGCAGCCAAAAATATCGTAGGGGAGTCTGTGAAAATTTCTGGCGGGAGCGTTATGCGCTAAGCTTGTTTTTTGCTAGGGAGAACGATCCGCGTCTTTCTTGCACAAATATTGCCGTTCATCTATGATAGGAGAAAGAGAATAAAAGACCACTAGGGGTGCCATTTTGGCTGAGAGAGGCAGTAGACCTTAACCCTTATCACCTGATCTAGTTTGAACTAGCGTAGGGAAGTGTATGCCAGCTCGTCCATCAATGACGTGAAGCCACTTTCCTAATCAAAGAAAGTGGTTTTTTAAATGGAGCTTAAAGGAGCGATTTTATGTCATTTACGCAACGAATTCGTAAACACGCGGATGCTGTATGGACGGCTAGCCATAACCATCCTTTCGTCCAAGGAATTGGTCACGGTACATTGCCCAAAGAAGCGTTTCAACATTGGTTGAAACAAGATTATAAGTATTTAATTGAGTATGCGAAAGTCATGGCGATGGGTACGGTGCTAGCCCCTGATCTAAAGACCATGTCCGGTTTTGCAACCGCATTAGATGAAACGCTGAATACGGAAATGGAACTACACCGTTCATATGCTGAGCGACTTGGCGTTAGTCGCGAGGAGCTAGAAGCTACAGTTCCTGGACCTGTTACATTAGCATATAGCAGCGCGATGCTAGCTGAAGCCCAAAAAGGATCGTTAGCAGAGCTGATTGCCTCTATCTTACCTTGCGCGTGGAGTTATTACGAAATCGGTCTTGAGCTGGCAAAAATTCCAGGCGCCTTAGATCATGAATATTATGGAGAATGGGTGCGCATGTATTCTTCGGATGAATTTGGTCAAATTGCAGACTGGCTTATTGAGACACTAGACGCCCTTGCTGAGTCTAAGTCAGAAGAAGAGCTTAATCGCTTAGAAGCAATCTTTATGAATACAAGTCGCTATGAGTATATGTTTTGGGAGATGGCGTATAAACAAGAGAGTTGGCCAGTTGAATAAAGAAATGGAAAACATGGAGCCGTACCTTGATTAAGGTACGGCTTTTTCGTGAAAAGAAACCCTTGGAGACGGTCGCTTCTCTTTTTTAGCTTTAGGCTGTTTTTTACCGAGAAACCATGGATGGTTATTAAAGAAATAAATAAACGGGATGGTTAAGGCAAGTGTTAAGCCTGTAAATAGAAACGTCCAAGGCAATGTGTTTGCAGTATCTAGATTTACACCAAAGCCGTAGTGCATCAAAGCACGAACCGTATTCAGTAGAGGCATATGCACGAGTAAGATGACGATCGAATTAGAACCTAAAAATAATAACCACCTTGAGTGCTGCACCTTTTGGATAAAGAATAGAAAGGCAATCATCCCTAGTAGTGCGGCTGGGTAAAACACGTATGGTTCACCAAGTATATTCCCGCGCATATCAATTCGCTCATTAACAGATTGAATGAAGTACATAAGTGTAAACAGGGCAGAGGATAGTGGGATTACCACTTTCCAAGAAAAAGTTTTCCACAAGTGCTTCGTTAAAAATCCTAATCCATAAAAGACAACCGCTGTAAGGGCGACAAAACCATTCCACGGCAGTGAAAAACTAAGGAAGGTAGAAGCATAGCCTAACCCTGCTGCTGTCATTAAAAATAGTCCAATCCACTTGCCCCGGCTGACACGATGATAGAAAAAGAATAAGAGCTCAACAAGAAATAAACATGTGAGAAACCAAATGGCAGGATTGTAGGTTAATTGATAATTTTCAGGTGTTGATAAGAAGATCCCTGTGAAAGGATTTAAAGGATCGACATTTTCGCCAGGTGTAAACGACAAGTGACGAAAGATGAAAAACCACGTTATATACGTCATTGCAGAGAAAAGGAAGTATGGAAACAAGAGTCCCCTTGCCTTTTTCTTTATAAATGATCCGAATGATTGTTTGCTTGGTTTAAAAACAGCTCCTGATAAATAAAAGAATAATGGCATATGAAAAGCAAATAGAAAAGCCTTTAGTTCTGGGTTTATAGGCGCGTGACTCATCACAACGAGAATAATTCCAAGGCCTTTCGCTGCATCAATCCAATGAATCCGTTTGTCCATTTTCGCACACCACCTTTACATCAAATCGTTCATTGTAAAAGCTAGTATACGTAAAAAATGGCATATGAGAAGGGTTTCAAAGGACTTTACACAGACCTTTATGAACGTGCGGTTAATTGCCGAAGCTTTTCCGTTTTTTTTGAACAGTATTACGAAAAAAGACATTCGCTTGTTACGTTTGTAATATTACTCTCCTTTGGTTTTCCGTAAATAAATTTGCGAGAAGTCTCCTTTTTTTCGGAAAAAGCTAGCATTGGATCCAGTGTAACGTTTAAATACTTTATGAAAATAATTTACGTCAAGGAAGCCGACTTCACATGAAATGTCTTTAATAGGGCGACTTGTATGAATTAACATTGCACACGCTTTACGAATACGAAGTTCACGAACGAATTCCATCGGCGTAGCGCCCGTTTGTTTTTTAAATAATCGTGTGAGGCTATAACGTGATACCCCAATTTGTTCCGCAACATCGTCTAACGAAATTTGTTTATGAAAATTTGATTCGATGTATGCGAAAGCTTGTTGATAATAATAAGAGTCTCCTTTTGGTGTATTCGTGTGCAGTGTCCGAAAACATTCGAGTAAAAATTGATAGCCATGTGCTGCGGCTTGATAAGGGTCTCGAAGTCGGTCGGCTTTCGTTTCATTGTAAATGGAAAAAAGCGAACGAATTAAATAGGAGTCCGGAGATAGTTCGACAATAGGTCCGGTTTCTTTCGTTAAACGTGTCGAGATATCTTCTACAGTCGGTCCTTGTAATGCAATATAAATAAACTCCCACGGTTCTGTCGCATCTTTTGGATAATAGTAGCGATGATTACCAGGAACGGAAATAATAAATGCTTCATGCTGATTAATCGTATAGGTTTGATTATTGATTTCTAAGATCCCTTTTCCTGAAATCGTGTATTGGAAAATTAATGTGTTATGATCCACAAGTCTAGTCCGACCATCCCAATAGTAAGAGGGGTCTGTTCTTACTTCCCAACCAATGTTCCATAAGCTAAGCAAGCCGGTTTCAGGTAAAAACTGAAACGTGAACGAATGCGAACCTCTAATAAAGGACGATTTATCATCCAAAAGAACTACCTCCTTTGATGTGATTATGGTATAGACCGCAAAAAATTACCCTTATCCTTAAAAAAATTCCAGAATCGATTCGTTTCTCCCTGATTTATAATGAAGGTATGAAGAAGGTTTAGAGATAAGGGCAAACGTTTTCTCTGTTTTTTTAATAGTACAACTTGTAAACGTTTTCAATCAATCGGGGGAGTGAAAAAAATGAAAAAAATCTTTGGTATTGGGTTCGTATCAGTGGTAGCGATGTCTGTAATGGCAGGTTGTAACTCTGGTTCTTCAGGCACTGGTGGTGATGGGGATGTCGTGCAGCTTTCATTTTCTGCTTGGGGAAACCCAGCTGAACTAGACGTATACAATCGAGCAGTAGATGCGTTTAATGAGATGCAAGACGACATTGAGGTAACGTTAACTGGTTTACCAAACGATAGCTATTTTCAAACTTTAACCACTCGTTTACAAGGTGGTCAGGCGCCTGATGTGTTTTATGTGGGGGCAGAGAACATTTCGACTTTAATGGCGAATGGAACGATTGAACCATTATCAGACTTTATGGAAACGGATGATTCTTATGTAACAGAAGATGAATTCACGGACGATATATGGGGGGCTTCTAGAGATGAAGGCGTCATTTATGGCTTACCGGTTGACTGTAACCCATTCCTTCTTTATTACAACAAAGCGCTATTAGAGGAAAATGACATTACATCGCCACAAGAGTATTACGAAAATGGCGAGTGGAACTGGGATACCTTTGCGGAAGTGACAGGTCAGTTAAATGAAGCTGGAAACCATGGCTATATGCAAGAGAGCGGCCATGTGGCGATGATTAACTGGGTCTGGACGAATGGCGGCCAGTTTGCAGATACAGATTCGGTTGTGGCAGATTCCGATCCAAATACGAAAGAAGCATTTGAATTTGTCGATGATATGGTCGACGAAGGCAACTTTACGTATGCTGGAACCATGCCTGAAGGGCAAGGCATTGAAGCGATGTTCATTTCAGGTCAAGTTGGGTTTGTATCAGCAGGTCGCTGGCTCACACCGATGTTCTTAGAAACGAGTCTTGATTTTGACTACATCCCATTTCCTTCAAATACAGGGGAACAGCTTGAGACAGCAGCAATTGCAACCGCATACATGGCGGTGAATTCAAATTCCGATCATGTTGAGGAAGCAATGGAATTTATTTCCTACTACACATCGACAGAAGGTCAGGAAGTGCGCTTAGATGGTGAAGGCAACGCGGTGCCTTCAGTTGAGGGAATTGATGAAATTGTGCTTAATCAAGATCGTCCAGAACACGGACAATACTTGCTTGATGCCCGTGGAGTCGGCCGAGTTATTGATCTAGAATTTACTTCTCCTGGATTAAATGAAGACTTGGAAGATATTTATGAGCTGATGATGCTAGGGGATATTGATGCAGCGGAAGCGTTGGAACAATCTTCAGCGAAAGCGAAAGAAGCGCTTGATGTAGAGTAAATAGAAAATAAAAGTAGAGGAGCCTGCCTCCTCTTTCTTTTATAAAGGAGGGGTCGTCTTGTTTACAAAACGAGAGAAGTGGTGGGGATACGCGTTTATTGCACCACAAATGATTGGCATGATTCTATTTTCGTTGCTTCCACTCATGTTTGCTTTTGGGATTAGTTTTATGCAGTGGGATGGGTTCGGTGAACGAACGTTTGTTGGCTTAGAAAATTATATTACTCAATTTCAAGATAGCAATTTCCGTGCGGCTATGCGGAACACAACCATTTATTCATTAATCGTCATTCCAGGCGGTATTGCAGCAGCTCTCCTTTCAGCACTTGCGTTGAATAAGGTCAAGGGCAAAGACTTCTATCGGATGTTTTTCTTTATGCCGGTTGTCACCAGTTCCGTATCGATAGCGGTCATCTGGATGTGGCTTTTAAATGGAGATTTCGGTTTGATCAATCAAATGTTAGCGGCAGTTGGGGTTGAAGGTCCAAACTGGTTAACCGATCGTCGTTTTGTTCTTCCATCTATCGCGATGCTCAGTATTTGGTGGGGACTTGGAACGAATATGGTCATTTTCTTAGCTGGATTACAAGGGATTTCGAGAAGTTACTATGAAGCAGCAGAAATCGATGGTGCATCGGCATGGCAAAAGTTTAAAAATATTACGATGCCACTGCTATCACCAACAACATTTTTTGTAGCGATTATGACGGTCATTGGTTCGTTTCAAGTGTTTGACCAAGCCTATGTGATGACTCAAGGGGGACCAGGAAACGCGAGTTACACACTCGTCCTCCACATTTTTGATGAAGCCTTTACGAGAAGCTCGTTTGGAACAAGTACTTCCGCAGCAATGATTTTATTTGTGATTATTTTAATCTTTACATTAATCCAGTTTACGGTTTCGAGAAAGTGGGTGCATTATGAAGACGGCGGCAGATAATACGCAACCAAACACACAACCTCCGATACAACAAGTGAAAAAGAAGCGAACGCTGCGACCATCAACTATCTTGCTTCATCTTGCGCTCATTATTGGTTCAATCGTAATGGCAGGACCCTTTATTTGGATGGGACTCAGTAGTTTAAAATCATTTGAACAGATGTTTTCCGTGCCGCCAACGATTATTCCAGATCCTGTGATGTGGAGTAATTTCACTGATTCTTTAGCGGCCATGCCGTTTGGTCGAGCGTATTGGAATAGCTTTTATATCTCAACAATTGTGGTGGTAAGCCAGATCATTACGTGTTCAATGGCGGCATATGCGTTCGCGAAATTAAAATTTCCAGGATCGAAATTCCTGTTTATTGCTTTTCTCGCAACGATGATGGTACCGATGCAAGTAACGCTTATCCCTCTTTACTTAATTCTTGATAGTTTAGGTTGGGTCAATACGCACCTATCAATCATTGTTCCAAACGCGCTATTTAATGCTTTTGGTGTCTTTCTTCTTAGGCAGTTTATGCTTGGCATTCCGAAAGAAATGGAAGAAGCTGCGGTTATGGACGGCGCTAATCCAGCGTTTATCTATTTACGAATCATGTTGCCATTAATTAAGCCAGCGCTTGCGGCGTTCGGGATTTTCTCTTTCATTGGAATTTGGAATAACTTTATTCAGCCATTAACGTTCTTAAGTAGTACTGAACTGTTTACGGTACCGCTGTTGCTGGCAATGTTTAAAGGGCTCTACGTGACGCAGTGGCCATTATTGATGGCTGGAGCAACGATTTCAGTCGTGCCTGTTCTCATCATTTATTTCTTTGCACAAAGACAAATTATTGAAGGGATTGCCCTTACAGGAGTAAAAGGATAGTGCAACCGATTGCAAAGCTTGTCGACTTTTTAAAGTCGATGAGCTTTTTTCTGTCACTTGATTTTTTAGAGAGAGTTGGCAATAGTAAAGAGAGAGTATGTTTTGTTGGAGGAAAAGAAATGAACGAAAAGATTTTACTGGTTGATGATGATCAAACGATTCGTACGTTCATAAAGAAAGATTTAACCGAACATCACTATGATGTCTTAGAAGCCGGTGATGGTGTAGAAGCGCTGGAGGTGCTAGCGCAACAACCCATTGACTTAGCCATTATTGATGTCATGATGCCAAACATGGATGGCTATGAATTGTGCGAAGAAGTTCGCTCATTCTATGATATCCCAGTGTTAATGGTTACAGCTAAGTCAGAGCTACAAGACAAGACAAAGGGTTTTTTAGCTGGGACGGATGATTATGTCACGAAACCATTTGAACCAAAAGAGCTGTTGTTTCGAATTCGGGCTTTACTCAGACGTTATCAGAAAGAACAGCAAGAAGCGATTCAAGTAGGGAATGTCATCATTGATACGTTAAGTTATGAAATTCGTCTTCACCAATCGGTACTTATGCTGCCACTAAAGGAATTTGAACTACTTCATTACTTAGCGGCACACCCTAACCGTACGTTTACACGTGAACAAATGATTGAACGGGTTTGGGGTATTGATTTTGATGGGGATGAACGAACCGTTGACGTGCATATTAAGCGATTGCGAAGTCGGTTCAAAGAGAAGAACGCAGGCTTTACTATCCAAACGGTAAGAAGTGTCGGCTATAAACTGGAGGTGCATTCTTGAGATCCCTCTATGTGCGTGTCGTGCTAACAACCATTGGTGTGATGGCTTTAAGCAGCTTGTTATCGTTCATTTTAACAAATGTATACTATCAACTTTATCTTAAACCAGAAAACAATGAACGAATAACGGAAGTGGCGGAAGAAGTACAGCGTTTTCTAAATGAAAACCCGACATCAGATGAAGATTATTTTGCTCATATTGGGCAGCTTGGCTATCAATTGGCATTATTTATTGATGAGGAGGAGCCTCAATTTTTTGGTGGATCGTTTCGAGAAGCACAATTACCTGCATCCGATGTTCAGCGTGTGATGTTAGGGCAAACGTATAATGGAGTTGGGGAAACGTCTGGGCAATTGTTTGTAACAGGTTTTTTTAATAATGAATTGAGAAATACAGTCGGTGTCCCAATCCCTTTTGAAGATGGAACGGCTGCTCTTTTTCTTCGTCCAAATGTGGAACAGCAGTTAGGCGAGTTTCGGTCTTTTCTAGCAGTTTTAGTTGTGCTTATTCTTTTATTTAGTGTACTAGTTGTCTTTGTATCAACGCGCTATCTCGTTGCACCAATTGAACAATTAACACGGGCAACGAAAAAAATGGAGCAGGCAGAATTTGAATTGGAATTGCCGACAAAACGAAGAGATGAAATAGGACAGTTGGCGAGTCATTTTTCTTCAATGGCAGGAGCCATTGAACGCCAAGAGCGTCTTAGGCAAGAATTTGTTGCGAATGTCTCGCATGAAATTCAATCGCCATTAACGACCATTCAAGGGATGACGCACGCATTAAAACATGAAGAACGAACAGATCTAGAGCGGAAGCAATATATTGAACAAATTGAACTCGAGAGTAAGCGATTATCGAGTTTAAGTAGGCAGCTTTTGACGTTAGCTTCTCTAGCGCACGGAGAGTTAAATAGGAATCAGTGCCATGTGGCCGAGCAGTGGATGGATATTGTTCGTACCCATGCTTTTAGGTGGAGAGAGAAAGAGTTATTTGTACAAATGAATCTATCTGAATCCCTTGTAGTAGAGGGAGATCAACAACTGCTTTATCAAGTGTGGCTAAATTTATTTACGAATGCGGTGAAATTTTCAAAACCTGAAGGAACCATTCGTATCAGCGGTTACCAAGAAGAACAAGATGTAATCATCAAGGTTGAAGATAATGGAGAAGGCATTTCATTAGAAGCTCTTCCTAAGATTTTTGAACGCTTCTATAAAGAGGATCATTCAAGAACGAGTAAAAAAGAGAGCAATGGGCTCGGGTTAGCAATTGTCCATGAAATTGTCACACGACATGAGGGGACAATTGATGTGACAAGTGAGAAAGGCGTTGGAACAACATTCATTGTGTGCATACCAAGTAAAAAGGAATAGACGTGTTCATGTTCCATTCATAATGGCGCAGTAAGGTAAGCATATCAAACAAAGAAAGAAGTGATGATATGTTTTTAGCGATAAAAGAACTGATGTATGCAAGGCTCCGCTATGCGCTCGTTGCCTTAATCATGTTCTTGCTTTCCTTTTTAGTCTTGTTTGTATCAGGTTTAGCACAAGGACTTGCTGCCGATAACGCAGCAGGCATTATGAATATGGAGACAGATTCGTTTGTAGTGGATGAAGAAGCCGAATACCAATTGATCCGTTCACTTATAGAAAACAAGGACCAAGAAACCATTGAAGCATTTAGTGAAGATGCTGAAAAACTTGGCATCCATATGGCTCAAATTGAAGATGGTGACGATGCATTAGCGGATATTGCTTTCATGTCTTTTTCCGAGGGAAGTGTGTGGCTTCCTGACGTCATAGAAGGAAACCAGCCGACAGAAGCTGGGGAACTTGTTGCAGATGAATCGTTGAAAGAAGAAGGGTTTGAAATCGGTTCAACTGTCATTGACTCTGGTAGTAACATGACATTTGTGATAACAGGATTCTCAGAAAACCAACGTTTTGGTCACTCCCCTATTCTACATGTTTCGGAAGAGGATTGGATTGAAATGGGAAGGGACGATGCTTTCACAGTGAGTGCCTATATCTTGCCGACAACATCTGGTGAGGAAGCGGAAGATTTAACGAGCCAGTTAGAATCAGCTGAAGTCGTTACGCATGACGATGTCCTATCAGGTATTCCTGGCTATAGTGCGGAACAAGGATCCCTCACCATGATGATTGTGTTTCTCTTTATTATCTCGGCATTTGTGTTAGCAGCGTTTTTCTATGTGATTACCATTCAAAAACTGACGCAGTTCGGGATTTTAAAAGCCATTGGAGCGAAATCAAGCCAACTCGCAACGGCCGTCTTTCTTCAGGTCATTGTTCTATCCTTTATAAGTGTTGGTCTAGGCATAAGCGTAACATTACTTGTAGGCAGTCTTTTACCGCAAGGTTTACCATTTCACTTAGATGTTGAATTAATTGGAATGCTTGCTCTGTTGTTCTTTGGTGTTGCCATGATCGGATCTCTTCTGTCGATTGTAAAAGTGATGAAGATCGATCCGTTAAAAGCGATTGGAGGAGGACAAGAATGAGAACAATGATAGAATTTAATGGCATTACACGATCGTTTGGTGAAGGCGACGGAAAAGTGGAAGTATTAAAAGACATCTCTTTAGAAGTGAATGCTGGAGAACTCATCTGTATAACCGGTCCATCAGGTTCTGGAAAAAGTACAATGCTCTCCATTGCTGGTGCCCTTCTTTCTCCAAGTAGTGGAGAGATGACAATAAATGGTCGCTCCCTCACGAAACTTAGTGAGCAAGAGCGCAGTTTCGTAAGGTTGACTCAAATTGGATTTATCTTTCAATCTGCACACCTTATTCCTTTTTTAAAAGTAGAAGACCAATTATTGTATGTAGCCAAATTAGCGAAAATGGATAAAACGAAGGCAAAAAGACGAGCTCGTTCTCTTCTTGATGGTTTAGGCTTAAGCCACCGTTTGAAGCAATACCCGATACAGCTATCAGGAGGAGAAAAGCAGCGCGTGGCAATCGCACGGGCATGGATGAATGATCCAGCGTTTATTTTGGCGGATGAACCGACAGCTAGCCTTGATGCAAAGCGAGCAGAAGAAGTTGTCCAAACGCTTTCGACTGAAGTAAAGGAAAAGGGGAAAGCAGCTATTATGATTACCCACGACCAACGCATGTTTGACCATTGTGATCGGGTCATCCATTTAGAAGATGGGCGGATAAGAGAGACGAGCTGAGGTTGCTCGTCTTTTTTCTCCTTCACTCTTGCCGCAATGCAGGTAGCAAATCCTCTAGTGGTAGAGATCGTTGCTCACCATCTCGGTCTTGCAACGTTACTTTTTGTTGGTCCATCTCTTCTTTTCCAATGATGATTCGATAGGGTGTTTTATTCATGCGTGATGCCCGGATCTTGGCTCCAAACGATTGCTTTTTTACGTTTAGCCGTACTCGGATGCCGTTTTCCTTCAATCGAGTTAAAACTGTTGCTCCATATTCATGTTGTGATTCATGAATCGGTAATATTTCGACTTGGACAGGTGCAAGCCAGAATGGAAACCGTCCTTCATAATGCTCAATTAAAATCGCCATAAAGCGCTCAACGGAACCGTAAATCGCGCGATGAATAAGAATAGGGTGCTCGAGTTGTTGTTGATCATTGCTAAAGAGACAGCCAAATTTCTCTGGCATTTGGAAATCTAATTGAATCGTTCCACATTGCCAACTCCGGCTTCTCGAATCCGTAATATGAAAATCGATTTTCGGACCATAAAAAGCACCATCGCCTTCATTGATGACGTACGGAATCCTTTGTTTATCTAAAACGCTTTTGAGAACAGCTTCCGCATGATCCCACTGATTCGCGTCTCCCATTGCTTTTTCAGGTTTAGTGGATAGCTCAACACGATAGTCAAACCCAAATGTCTTATACACTTGATGAACAAGGTCAAGAATGCGAATGAGTTCGGCTTCGATTTGATTTTTATGAACGAAGATATGCGCATCGTCCTGTGTAATGGAGCGAACACGAAGTAAGCCGTTTAAAGACCCCGATTTTTCATAGCGATGTACGTGACCAAGCTCAGCATAACGAATCGGTAGGTCACTAGAACTTCTTCGTTTTTGGTTATAAATAAGCAATGCGCCAGGACAACTCATAGGTTTAATTGCATATGCTTGGCCATCAACTTCAGAAAAATACATATTGTCTTTATAATGAGCCCAATGCCCTGACTGTTCCCATAAGTGTTGCTTTAATAACAGGGGTGTTTTGACCTCTTCGTACCCATTTTTAGCATGAAGGTCTTTCCAAAATTGCTCCAATTCATTACGGATCACCATGCCATTTGGTAAGAAGAAGGGCATCCCAGGAGCTTCTTCTACTGTGACAAATAGATCCATTTCTTTTGCGATGTCTTGATGTGATTTGTGTGCATTCATGTTTGTTCCTCCTTATGATTCTAAATAAAAAAGACCACATCATCCCTATACAAAAGGGACGATGTGGTCGCGGTTCCACCCTCAATTAATTGCGCATGCAATTGTCTTTATTACGATAACGGTCTCCCGGATATAGATTTTCCCTATACCAGCTCCAAGGTGGTATGCTAAAAGGCTGGCGACAAGGCTCTCAGCTCATGCCTTGTTCTCTGTAACGCATTCTTCCTTTTATCACATGTCCTCATTCACGCTTTTTCGTATAAAAAAGACCACACTCATCCCTCTTAAGGGACGAATGTGGTCGCGGTTCCACCCTACATTTGCAAAATTAATCTTTGCACACTTCAATCGATAACGGTTAGACCGAGCATAGATTTTCCCTATGCTAGCTCAGAGGTGGTAACGACACGTCTTTTTTAAAAGGGTTCCAGCCTAAGCCCTTTTTTCTCTAGTAAAAAGTGGAACGGAACGTCATGTCCTCATCAGTGCTTCTTGTATAGTTCTTAGTAGTATAAGAATTTTGACAATAAAAAGCAAGTCTTTTCAAAAAATAACTCGCTCGTTACGTGCCAAGTGAATGAAGTTCAATTTAAATAGATTGAACGCCATTTGCGCATCTAACTCGAATTATGAAAGTGCCTCAAGTAAAAACAATCTACGTATAAAATGGAATTTGCTATAATAGGAGAAAAGCTTGAAAGGAAGTTAAAAAATGAAGCAGAAATTAATTGATCGTTTAACACGTTATGCGAAAATAGATACACAATCTTCAGAAGCGAGTAGTGTGGTTCCA
Source organism: Shouchella sp. JSM 1781072 (assembly GCF_041949915.1). Classification (NCBI taxonomy): domain Bacteria; kingdom Bacillati; phylum Bacillota; class Bacilli; order Caryophanales; family Bacillaceae; genus Shouchella; species Shouchella sp. JSM 1781072. The sequence goes on along the minus strand of NZ_JBHFQE010000003.1, from coordinate 102,611 downwards.
ACTACTAAAGGACAGCTTGAACTCGGACAAGTGCTTGTGGACGAATTGGTCGAGATAGGCATGACGGATGTCGAGATGGATGACAACGGTTATGTAATGGCAACCCTTGAAGCGAACACAGACAAAGATGTACCAACAATTGGTTTTCTTGCCCACGTCGATACGGCAACAGATTTTACAGGCAAAGGAGTTAATCCACTTGTCCATGAACAGTATGACGGCAACGATATCCCATTAAACGAAAGTGTGACGCTGTCTCCGAGTCAATTTCCAGAGCTGAAAAAGTACGTCGGTCATACGCTTATCACTACGGACGGGACGACTTTACTGGGTGCTGATGACAAAGCAGGCATTGCTGAAATTATGACGGCGATGGAATATTTAATCGATACTCCTTCAATAAAACATGGGAAGATTCGCGTTGCGTTCACGCCTGACGAAGAGATTGGCAGAGGACCTCATCACTTTGATGTTGAAGCATTTCATGCCGATTTTGCTTACACATTAGATGGTGGTCCGCTAGGCGAATTTCAATTTGAAAGCTTTAATGCAGCAGCTGCAAAAGTAAGTTTTCAAGGCGTAAGTACGCATCCTGGAACCGCAAAAAATAAAATGGTTAATGCGATGAAGCGAGCAATGGAGTTTCATGATCAATTACCTGCAGATGAAGCACCGGAGTTTACGGAAGGGTATGAAGGCTTTTATCATCTCTTATCGATGAATGGGGATACGGATTACGCCGAATTGCACTACATCATTCGCGATTTTGATCGAAAAGATTTTGCGAGTCGCAAAGCGAAGATGGAAGCGATTGTTAGACAGATGCAAGGGAAGCATGGCGAAGAAAATGTCTCGTTAGAAATGAGAGATCAGTATTACAATATGCGTGAAAAAATCGAACCGAAGCCAGAAATTGTAGATGTGGCACTTGATGCAATGAAAGCTTGTGAAATTGAACCGATTGTAGGGCCGATCCGAGGCGGAACAGATGGATCACAGCTTTCTTATAAAGGCTTACCTACACCAAATATTTTCACAGGTGGACAAAATTATCACGGTCGCTACGAATACATTTCTGTGGACGACATGGAAAAAGCGGTTCACGTGATCGCAAAAATTGTAGAGCTTGTAGAAGAGAGACAATCGTAACCTTAGGGGGGATAGCATGGAAGCGAACCCAATCAAAGACGTAGATGCTTTTTACGAAATGAGCACTGAGGTTTTATCGCATAACCTCAGTGAGAATAGTTTATTTCTTGGTATTTTGAAGCAAGCGCTTCGTGCAAAACATCGTCCCTATTTAATGGGTTGTTTAACAGTAAAAGAGGAGCCAATTGGTTTTTGTTTACAAACAATTCCTGAACAAGTTGTGTTAGCTTTCTCTAAGCCACTAAAAGAAGAAGCGGCAAATGTGTTTGCTCGTATGTTGAGTGCGTACCCAGTTACACGCTTTGTCGGCAAGAAAGAACCGACTCAAATGATTACAAATGCATTGGCGGCAATACGAAGCACAAAACCAGTCATTACGATGGACCAACAGCTTTATTCATTAGATTTGACGATGTTTAACCCTACTTATTCGGGGACGTTACGAAAAATGACGCGAATGGATACGGAAACGGTAGCGCAGTGGATTTACGCATTTGATAAAGAAACAAACCTTTCAGAAGCGAGACAAACGTTAGAAGAAGCGTATACGAGTGCTCGAATTCAATTTGAAAAAGGTGGTCTTCATCTATTCGTTGTAGATGGCGAGTGCGTGGCAATGGCGAACGCAACCCGTAAAATTGAGAAAACGGTAACGATTAATCTTGTGTATACTCCTGAACACTTGCGAAGAAGGGGCTATGCATCTAGTTGTGTAGCCGCTCTTTGCCAACAATGTAGAGAAGAAGGGTTTACTACGATTCTTCTTTATACGGATTTAGCGAACCCAACTTCGAATCATATTTACCAAGACATAGGCTTCAAAAAAATAAGTAAAGCAGTCGTCATTGAAGTGAAAAAGGTCGAATAACGGCCTTTTTTGCGTTTGACTACATTTTCCTCTCGATACGTAAAGAAAGTGATATAAATCTAAAAGAAGTGTTATATTAAAACGCTGAAAAACACGATATAGTAAAAATGAAAAGGCTTACAAGAGTTTTTTCGTTAAGTGTATTGATACGAATAGATGAAATAGAGGGGGAGCAAGTTTGAAAAGATATCATGCGATTGTCTTATCTAGTGTGGCTGTTGTAGCGCTTTCTGCTTGTAGTGACAATTCCAACGAAAAAGAGAGCACGGTTGACGCGGTGGCTTCGGCGGAAGAATTGCCAGAGCGTTTTGAAGAACCTGTGACATTGGATTTAATTAAACATGTTTCGGGCGATATTTTTTTCCGAGAAGGTGAAACGATTGAAGACAATGTGCACACGGAATGGGTAAAAGATACATTTAATGTTGATTTAAATTATATGTGGACGACAAGTGGACCTGGTGAAACATTTGAAACCAAATTGCAGCTCGAAATGTCTTCGAATCAAGACTTACCGTCGATTTTAGCTCTACGGAGTCATTTAACCCAGGATTTGATTGATTCAGGTCGTGTGATGGAAGTTGGCGATATTTTTGATAAATATGCATCACCAACATGGAAAGAAGCAATGGACGCAGATCCCCATGCATGGGACCCTTACACCCGGGAAGAAGGAAGGTTTGCGATTCCAATTTTAGATTATGAAATGAATGGTGATACAGTTTTGTTCATTCGACAAGATTGGATGGATGAACTCGATTTAGAAGCGCCTGATACATTAGACGATGTAGAAGCGATCATGGATGCATTTGTAAACGGTGACCCTACGGGAACAGGCGAGCAAGTTTATGGATTAGCTGCTGGTTTTGCCAATCAGCTTAATACGTGGATGTCGACGGTAGACTGGGTTTTTGGTGCCCATGGAGGCATGCCGAATCAATATAATCTAGCTGATGATGGAACGCTTGAAAATGGAGACATTCAGCCAGAAATTAAAGAGGGCTTAGAAACCCTTAAGCACTGGATGGATGAAGGGTATATGCACCCTGAATCTGGCCTTTGGGATGAAGGCAAAGCAGCCGAATTGTTTACTGCTGGTCGTGCCGGAATCATTGCTGGCCCACACTGGATGCCAGACTGGCCGTTAGCGGAACTACTGGAAAATGTAGAAGGAGCAGAGTACAAAGCGTATGATATCCCGACAGGTCCGGACGGACACAAAGGACGCTCAACAGGGATTACGTCACAAAACGGAGCCGTTATGTTCAATGAAAATGCAACAGAAGACGAGATTCAAGCCTTCTTTGTCTATCAAAATTATTTATTTGAACATTTCGCAAATCCAGATGAAGGAAGCGAATTTGAGTATGGATTTGCAGAAGGATACGACTATGTATTAGAAGATGGAGAGGTAAAATATGCGGACGCAGATATTCCTGGTGGACGAATCGACCCAGTTAAATATACGTTAACCTACGATGGTGCCCGCATTCCTAGCCTGTACATTAATGCATTAGCTGATTTTGCAAGAGGCGATGAACCAGAAACACCATTTGAACGAAAAGTACATTTGCAGTATCCAGAAGAAGCATGGGAAGGCGCTCGAATTGTTGTTGATAGTGCAGACGCTCAAATTCCTAGTATGTTTACAGGGAGACCAACAGAAACGATGGTCAGCCGTGGTGATGCTTTAGATACATTGCTTAGCGAAGGGTTCAATAAAATGATTTATGGCGAAACGTCCATTGATGAATTTGATAGCCTGATTGAACAATGGAAAAATCAAGGTGGCGATGATGTAGTCGCAGAAGTGAATGAATGGTTTGAGGTCGTGAATGCAAACTAATTCATATAGAAGGCAGCGTAAGAAGTAAGCGCTGTCTTTTTCTTGAGTTAAGTGTCCCATCTTCCTCTTTTATCGATTAAAATAACGCTTAAGAGGGAGGAGCGTTATGTTTAAACAACTAAGTTTATTTCACAAAATGGTCGTCAGCATGATTCTTTTACTTGTGCCAGTCGTTGCACTTTATACGTATTCAAATCTAGTTAGTGAGCGAGTTGTTCGTGAAGAAATTGATACACGAAACTTAAACCGATTGGACGTATCAATGAATCGAATTGAAGCTGATTTATGGCAAGTCTCACAATTTCTTGTTGCGTTAAGTATTGATCAAGACACGAGTCGATTGCGAACGATTGATTTATTAAGTCCTTATGAAGCGATAGAACTTCAGCAAGATATCCAGCAAACCCTTTTGCTTTACCAGCAGTTAAGTACATTTTTAGTTGATGTGACGATCTTTTTTCCTGATGGGGAGAGGCAACTTTCCACAATGAGTGCTTCGCCTGAAAGACCAGAAACATTGTCACGGTCATGGCGCTACGTTGCAGATGGCCAAGGCAATGATGCGGATCGTCCTTACTTTGTTCAACATGTGACAGACTCGGTTTATGAAGGCGAAAACGGTCAATCGGTTATCGTGGAAGCTCGAATTTATAGCGAAGCCGTAGAACACCAGCTAAAAGACTTAGAGCTAACGAATGATGGGTATTCGTTTTTGTATCACCCTGATTTTGAACCGATTAAACCTGCAGGCGCCACCAACGATGGGCCACTAAGTGAAGCGTTCACGTTACAAATGCATGAAGCGTCAAAAGGTACATACCGATTTGAATGGAATGAAGAGGATTATACATTATCCTACATTGCTTCGGACAGCTTAGATTGGGTACTTGTTGATCTTGTTCCTTTAGAGGAAGTCCTCAGTCCTATCGCAACAACTCGTGTTTGGTTTTACGTAACGGGAGGCGTATTGCTTTTATTAGGGGTTATGTCAGCTTGGCTATTATATACGCAAATTCATCGACCAATTGATAAGTTAAAAGATGCAATTTTGCAATTTAAAAGAGGTCACTATCAGACGCGAATGGCTGTACCTGACCAAAAGGAGTTTGCCATTGCAATGAGCGGATTTAATGAAATGGCGGATCAGATTCAAACATTAATAGAAGAGGTGTACGAAGAAAAAATTCGTTCGCAACAAGCGAGCTTAAAGCTATTGCAGGCTCAAATCGATCCCCGCTTTTTATACAACTGTCTCTTTTATATAAAAAATATGGCTAAAGTGAACAATACCGATGCAGTTGAGGCAATGTCTCTTCATTTAGGAGACTACTTTCGCTATAGAACAGAACTTGAGCAAGAGGAGACAACAATTAAAGAGGAGTTAAAGTTGGTTAATAATTTTTTAGCTATTCACGCTTTACGAAAAAGGAATCTCACTTATTCAATAGCTGTTTCAGAAGCGTGTCAACGTGCTCTTATACCACGATTGTTGATTCAACCAATTGTTGAGAACGCCATCGTTCATGGTGTTGCAAATTTAGAAAATGAGGCAATCATTACGATTTCTGGACACATGCAGCCAGACGGATGGCTTGTTGTTGTTGAAGATAATGGTCAGGATTTGACGCAAGAACGTATTTCTTCACTAAATTCATTTCTATATGCTGAGCAGGATTTAACAAATCATTATGGATTGCGAAACGTCCATCAGCGGTTGCGACATCGATTTGGAATGGAGTCTGGACTGAAGTTGGAACAGTCTTTGTTAGGGGGATTAAAAGTGACGATTGTTTGTGAAATAGATGATCAAAAGGAGGCGAAGTCGTGTACGAATTGTTAATTGTTGACGACGAAGAAGCGACGCTACAAGGATTAGCTAGTTTACATTGGGAACAATTGCAAATCAGCCGCGTTCACTGTGCCACTTCTGTTAAAAAAGCGTTTGACATTGTTTCTGCATGTTCAATTGATGTCATTGTAACCGATATTCGCATGCCCGGAAGATCAGGAATTGACTTGATTCAAGAGATGAATGAACGGCAGTGGGAGCAACAGCCGAAATGTATTCTACTATCTGGCTATTCTGAATTTAACTATGCACAAGCGGCGATCAAAGCGAGAGCAATCGATTATTTATTAAAACCAGTACATGATGAGGACTTAATAAAGGCTGTTCAGCAAGCATTGTTGGAAAGAATGAAGGAGAAAAAGGAGCAGTATGTGCAAGAGAAATCTGTAGAAACCATTAAAACGCATCTTACTCACATCAGTGAATCAATTTTTCAGCCTTGGCTTACAGGTGACAAAAGTGATGAAGCATTAAAAATTGAACTTCAACATTATGAAATTAACAACCGAGAAGATGTAAGAGCGATACCGATTACGGTGTTCCAAGATCATCAAAAACAAGATGAAGATCAGTTGCATAAGCGAATTCAACAGGAATTAACCTCCTCGTATATTTTATTACAGCACGATCCATCAAATATGTATGTACTTTATCCAATACATGACTGGGAACCGCTTGAGTTTGAAGTGAATGTGCACCGGGATATTTCATCTCTAAGAAAAGCATTAAAGAAAGAATTCTATCAAGGGGTTACGATCATAATCGGAGAACCTGTTCTGTTTTGGAAGCAAGCAAAACGCATGCTAACTAGGAATGATAACGAACTTATTGAAGAAGTGAGCCATGATGAAAGGTTGGCAATAAAAGTCAAAGAGTATATTCACTCATCATTTTTGAATCAGCCGACATTACAAGACGTTGCTAACGAATTATATCTAAATCCAGCTTATGTATCCAAACGGTTTAAAGAAGAAACTGGCGAAACATTTACAGACTATATCCATCGATTACGAATGAACCGAGCCGTTTCGTTATTGGCTGACACTAACTTGAAAGTAAGTGTCATTTCAAAAGAACTTGGCTACCAAAATGCATCTTATTTTATTCGTGTATTCAAAAAAGAATTCAATCAAACACCACATGAATTTAGAAAACGCTAAGGGGGAAGAAAGGTGGCTCAACCAAAGAGTGAAACAATTGTCCAAGTACCTAAAAAGAAAAAACAGGCTTGGAATATGAAGCGCAATTGGCCGCTTCATGTACTTGTCTTACCAGCCATTATCTTTGCAATCATCTTCAACTACATTCCACTTGCAGGCATTGTCATGGCTTTTCAAGATTTTAAACCATGGGAAGGGTTCTTAGGTTCACAGTGGGTTGGATTTGATAACTTTATTCGCATTTTTGAGTTTCAAGAAGGGCGGCAGGTGATTTGGAACACACTTGTGATTTCGACATTCAAAATCATCTTTCAGCTCGTCGTGCCAATTTTATTTGCGCTGTTGTTAAATGAAGTACGAATTATGGCTTATAAACGATCGATCCAAACACTTGTCTATTTACCGCATTTTCTATCTTGGGTGATTTTAGGTGGGATTTTACTAGATCTTCTATCTGTTGATGGCGGTCTAGTAAACCAATTTATTGGCTTTTTAGGAATGGACCCAATCTTCTTTTTAGGAGATAGTGATTGGTTTAGGGTGACGGTGATTGCGTCCGATGTTTGGAAGGATTTTGGCTTTTCAGCGATTATTTTTTTAGCGGCGCTTGCAGGTATTAATCCAAGTTTATATGAAGCTGCCATTGTAGACGGCGCGAATCGTTTTCAACAAGTGCTTTATATTACACTTCCAAGCTTATTACCGATAACCATTGTCGTAGCGACGTTAGCACTTGGAAATATTCTTAATGCAGGTTTTGACCAAATCTTTAACCTCTACAATCCACTCGTCTATGACAAAGGAGATATCATTGATACATATGTGTACCGACAAGGACTTCTTGGAGGAAACTTCAGTTATGCTACGGCGGTCGGCGCATTTAAATCGGTTATTGCCTTTATTCTTATTGTTACTGGTTATCGTCTGGCTTACAAATATGCAAATTATCGGATCTTTTAGGAGGGGTGGCCATGCACCATCGCAGTCGTTCATATAAAATTTTCTCCGTGTGCAACAACATCTTTCTACTGGCGTTAGGAATTATTTGTATCTTGCCGCTCGTCCACATTCTTGCTGTCTCGTTTAGTGCGTCAGCCCCGGCAAATGCAAATTTAGTTCGATTTCTTCCAATCGACTTTACGTTTGCAGCTTGGGAGCAAACCCTTGGAAACGCAAATTTCTTACGTGCGCTTTGGAATGGCGTATTTCGAACCGTGTTAGGAACGTTTATTAGCTTAGCCGTTGTGACGCTTGCTGCGTATGCACTATCTAAAGAAGACCATGAGTTTCGCGGGAGAAAATGGTATGTGTATTCTTTAATTTTCATCATGCTTTTTAACGGGGGATTGATTCCCACTTATATTTTGATTCAAAACCTTGGTATGATTAATACGATTTGGGCGCTCGTTCTGCCAGGTGCCGTTAATGTATTTAATATGATTTTACTATTAAACTTCTTCCGGACCGGTGTTCCGAAATCACTAGAAGAAGCCGCGTTAATAGATGGAGCGGGTCATTTTAGAATCTTGTTTAAAATTTATTTGCCCATTTCATTACCTGCTTTAGCTACAGTAGGTCTCTTCACAATGGTGGGTCAATGGAATTCGTGGTTTGATGGGTTGATTTATTTAACAGATACGACTAAATATCCGTTGTCGACCTTTTTACAAACCATTATTGTTCAAAACGATTTCTCTCAAATTAACGTAAATCCGGATGAAGTACGTGCTTTATCAGAACGAACCGTTCGTTCTGCGCAAATCTTTATTGGGGCTTTACCGATTATTTTGGTTTATCCCTTTTTACAAAAATATTTTGTGAAGGGGATTGTACTAGGGTCTGTAAAAGAATAAGCACAATGAATCGCTAGTCGTATCCTTTAAATGGTTTTGCCACACGTTCTAGCGATTCAAGCGCTTTACTCTCATTTTCGATGATTGATTAGATAGATTCCGAGGCTCTCTGCAACATCCTCATGGCCGCTAACAAAATCATAGTAACCAGGAGCATCAATATTTTGAATGACGTCCATTTTCTCAAAAATTTTCATTTTAATCTCTTGCTCTAAATCCTCTCGATTCGGTGGTGCCGTTTGGTAGAGGCTTTTTTTAATTTTCGGATGAAACTCTTTAAGTATCATTTCATAGTGTATGGACATGCTTCATTCCTCCTTAGGAATCGTGGGAATCTTTGATTTTAAGAGGGCAAGCGCCCTTTTTTTGTTATACGAAATTCGTTGCTCGGACATATCAAGAATAAGCGCAATTTCTTTATTTTGATAGCCGTAAAAATAGGAGTAAATCAGAATCGATTGCTGAAAGTTTTTAAGCGTCGTAAACGCTTTAGTCATTTGCTTGTTCGTAAATAGCTCTGTAATAGATCCTTCTTCATCGATGTGCTTTTCCACATCCGTCAAGACATCCCCAGCTTGTATCATTTGCAGGAATGAAGTGGAATCTTCAGTTTTTCCATCATCATCTAAAGAAAGAACAAGTGGTTGGTTTCTTATTCGTTTATCAAAATCGACGGAATAGCCTTTAATTAACTTACTAATATATTGAACGGTTTTCATTCTAGTGAAAAAGTGACGAAACGCGTCATCCAAAGCTTGACGATTCATTGGAGTAGGGTATCGTTGAGCCGTAAGAAAAAGCTGCTTATGGTCATCATCTTTTAGGAATCGTTCAATCATTAGTCGGACAGACTGTTTTCTCTTTTTAATGGAATCCTCCACATAAATGACCTCCTTCACCTCTAGTTCGTATAGAGAAAAGTTTTTTTGAAAATAAAAAAAAGCGAACATATTTTCGTATAAAAAATTATACAGAACAATTGTTCTCTTATCAAGCACGTCTCGATTGGGAAATGCCATTGATCATTTAATGAACATGAAAAAACCCACGTCCTCATTAAGGAAACGTGGGTGTGAAAAATATTAGTTATAGCTTGGTAAATAGTCTCCATGTGCCTCAATCAGATCATCGCATAAGGCAACAATGTCATCGATCGATAGTTCCGCTGATGTATGCGGGTCAAGCATCGCAGCATGATAAATATGGTCCCTCTTGCGTGTAATGGCTGCTTCAATGGTTAGGAGTTGAGTGTTAATGTTTGTACGATTCACCGCAGCAAGTTGTTCTGGGAGATTGCCGACATGGGTTGGCGTGACGCCAGAACGACCGGCGATACATTGAACTTCTACACATGCGTTTGTTGGTAAATTTGCTATTAAACCGCCTTGATTTAAGACGTTTCCACCGAATAAGAATGGTTGACCTGTTTCCATCGCTTCGAGGATGCGTGATCCGTATTCAATGGAACGATCATGGGTAATCGCTCCATTGTTGACGAGGGATTGTTTCATTTTTTCCCAACCTTCAATTTGGTTTACGCACCGTCTCGGATACTCATCTAAAGGAATATTAAAGCGTTCAATCAATTCTGGATATGCCGATTTAATAAAGTAAGGATGATACTCTGCATTATGCTCCGATGATTCTGTAAGGTAATAACCAAAGCGTTGCATTAACTCAAACCGCACCATGTCATGATGGGTTTCTTTGCTTTTTTCTTTTGCACGACGTTTAATTTCTGGGTACAAATCAACGCCATCCTTTGTCACTTCAAGCAACCAAGCAACATGATTAATGCCAGCAATTTTTTCTTGTATGCCAGTATGGTCCATATCTAAATGCTTAAAAAGGTCGCGGGTACAAACTTGCACACTATGACAAAGTCCGACGTTTTTTACATTTGTAAACCGTGATAATGTACCAGTAAGAGCTGCCATTGGATTCGTATAATTTAAGAACCAAGCGTCAGGCGCAACTTCTTCAATATCTTTGGCGATATCAAGCATAACCGGAATCGTTCGAAGTGAGCGAAAAAGGCCGCCAATTCCAATTGTATCGCCGATTGTTTGACGTAAGCCATATTTTTTGGGAATGTCAAAATCGATAACCGTACTAGGCTTGTATCCTCCGACTTGAATGGCATTGATGATGTAACTTGCTCCACGTAACGCTTCTTTCCGGTCTTCATATCTTTTTATCGTAACATTTGATTGTAGATTGTCTCTAAGTTGTGATAGAAGAGAGTAAGATTCTTGTAAGCGCGTGTGGTCGATATCAAACAAAGCGAATTCAAATCCTTGTAAAGCTTCAACGTGCATACAGTCTCCAAGCACATTTTTCGCAAAAATGGTACTACCGGCACCTATAAAGGTAATTTTCTTCATACGTCTCAACCTCCATGTGTTTATACTCTTAGTATAGTGAGGAAATGGGGAAAAGTAGTAGAAAATTGCTGTTAACTTTATGGAAATTATTGCGCTTACAAAGGAAGGTAGTCGGGTTGCGAATTCTTCGTTATACTAAAAAGGAGAGGAGGGGTCTAGGTGATTGATCAGTTTAGCAAAGCCTCATATGGCTTTCGTTTTCAAGAAAATCCATATCCATTTCAAGTGAATATCTGGAATATTGGTTGGGAAGTAGTCAACAACCCAAATTATTATTGGAACGGCAAAACAAGAATGGAAAAAGAAAAAATTGTGTTTCAATATACGTTGGCTGGACAAGGGGAATTAACGTATGATGATCGAGTTTTTCAAATTGGTGAACAGCAAGCCTTCTTTGTCGCCATCCCAAGCGATCACCAATACTATTATCCGAAAGAAGCAACTGCTGACTGGGAATTTATTTATATTACGTTAGAGGGACAAGAAGCGCTCAATATTCATCGTCATTTACTAGAAAAATATGGTCCTGTACTCTCGATTGAGCAAGAGGCAGCGCCAATCCGATTACTACTAAGACTCCTATCTGAAACACAAGCTGGAGACATTAATCATTCGTATATTGGTTCCCAGCGTGCATATGAATTTTTAATGACGTTGTTTCATTTTCTTGATGTTCCCGCGAGAAAAAAAGTGAAGCAGCCGATTGCTCAAGCCATTACGATCATGAAAGAAAATCTCGGGCAACCGATGGACCTGTCGTTTATTGCGCGCCATATTGGTCTATCAAAATACTATTTTATTAAGCAATTCAAGGAGGAGATGCAAATCACACCTATGCAATACTTATCAATTTTACGGATGAAAAAAGCAGCTTACCTTTTATCCAAAACAGACTTGACCGTTGCAGAAGTGGCTCATCAAGTAGGGATAGATGATGCCAATTATTTTACTAAACTATTTAAAAAGACGGTCGGGGTCTCTGCCAGCAAGTTTCGGAAAAATGAAGATGTTCACTTGATTAATTATGTTATTACGGAGTGGGAGTAATGCTGTATTATTTTCTACATAGTATGCTTTTTGTTTTCTGGGCGTTGTGGTTTCAACCTGGCGGAATTGATTTAGGATTAGGGTTTGCGGTCATGGTCATGGTGCCATTAACAGTAAATTTACTTATAGAAACGAATAAACAAACGCCTTACATAACACTGTTAACACGGTTCAAGCCATGGCTTGTCCTCTTTTCAATCGCAGGGTTGCTGTCTTTAAGTTTGGAACATACGATAGCGGCAACCGTTTTTTCTGTTCTATGGTTAATCGCTACGATCATCGTCGCTAGTTTTGGCTTTTTTCGCTTGTCTTTACAAGGGTTTCGCGATGCAGAAGAAGTCTTGCTTTTTGTTGGGTGTCTCTATTTGGCAATCGGAGGAGGTTGGTTTGTCTTATCGGCTCTTGAAGCAGGGCGCTTTCTTTCTTATAGTCAAACGATTATTGATCTTACGGCGATTCATTTTCATTATTCAGCGTTTGTATTGCCCATCGTAGCAGGGATGTTTGGACGTTGGTTAAAGCAGATTAACGTGAATATGGCTGGATTTGCAAGCTTGGCAGCTGGGTTACTTGCTGGTCCTTTTTTAGTGGCTATTGGTATTGAAGTTGGACCACCGCTCGAGCCAATTCTCGTATTAATTTATATTTGGTTTGTCATTTGGTTCGCATTAGCGGCAATTCGCTATAGCTTTCTTTTAAAAGGACTTAATAAGTATAGTCTTCTCGTTGCAATGGCGATTCTTATTGGGACGATGGTACTATCTTACTTATACAGTGCTGGCTTAGCTTGGGCTCCACAAAGGCTGTCGATTCCTGATATGGTGCGGTATCACGGGATGTCAAACGCATTTGGATTTGCGCTTTTATCGATAATCGTATGGTTGTCCGTTAAACCAAAGCAAGAAGTCGCTGAACACAAGTTTCCAAATCATTCGATACGAGGTCGCGCGTTTATTCAAGATCGATTGTTTACACATCTTCCTCTCATTCCTAAAAAAGAACTAATTGAAGATTGGGGTGCATATCGCCATGAGCAGTTTAATCCTGACCTTGTGAAGCCTGCGATTCGTTCTTTCCATGAACAAACGAGCCAATATCATTTAGAAGCGAACATTTCGTGGCATCGACCGTTTACGTTCGTTTTACCACTCATCTTACGGATAACGAAACATATGAAACAACTGTACTTACCGCCAGGTCTTGTGGCGATGAAAGGCGATACATACGAATATTCAGAGGAACAAACTACGGTTTGGGTTCGAAAACATGCAGATAGCCACGCACCTATTTTAACAGCGTATTATTCAAGCTGGTTGGCTGAAAAACGCTATAATTTTATTCAATTACCACTTCCAATTGGAGTGATGTCGGCGGTGCTACTCCCATTAAATGATGAAAAAGACGGACTTTATCTAGTGGGGAACCGTTACGACCGTTTCACCGGCGTCTATGTCTCCTTATGGAAGTGGACATGGAAGACGCCGCTACGGGAAATGTTTCATTTAATCGAGGATGAGGATGGATTAAAAGCAATTCATACTATTTCTGTTTTTCGTAAAAACATGCTAACCATTCAGTATCACATTTATAGAGCAGAAAAACAGGATGACGTACGTTGAGCAAACGCCTTCGTATCTATACCTCTTTCCGTTAACCAATGATGCGTCTCTCCTTTTATTAAAAGAGGGACGTTTTTTAAATCGGAGATCGAATGAACGTTTAAAGCAGTCATAATGTAGCGCAAGTCTTCGATGATTTGCTCCATACATGAAATAAGCGCATCGTAGCCCTTTGTTTGAAGCGTTTTGATGAGAAGCCCTGACATTCCTGCGACTGAAGCACCGAGCGAGAGTGCTTTTGCTATATCTAAGCTTGATGAAATGCCTCCTGATGCAATGAGCGGAATAGGCAGTCGTAATGATGTCGCTTCAATAAGCGCAGTAGGCGTTTCGATACCCCAGTTGTTAAAAAAAGATAGCGGTAGGTGTCGACGTGCGTTTTCAATTTGCGAAAAATTGGTCCCGCCGGCTCCACTCACATCAACTGCATGAACACCGACTTCGTAAAGTTGTTTCACCGCTTCCCGTGTCATGCCAAAGCCAACTTCTTTTGCGATAACAGGGACTGGACTCGCAGCGACGATGTCTTCTAAATGAGCGACTCGATTCGAAAAGTCTCGATCTCCCTCTGGCATCGCGAGTTCTTGAATGTGGTTAAAATGAATCTGTAGGGCATTTGCATCAATCATGTCAATGGCGCGCAATGCATCATCTACAGTAGCTTCGGCTCCTAGATTGGCTAAAAAGAACGTGTCTGGCGCAACATCGCGAATAATTCGGTATGTGTGTTCCTGTTGTTTTTCTTTTATAGCCGCCATTTGTGAGCCAACCGCCATTGGGATTTTAAAGTGCCGAGCTGCTTCAGCTAACTGTTGATTGATCCGGGTCGTTTTTTCGCCACCTCCACCAGTCATCGCATTAATAAGGAAAGGAGCTGAGATCGTTTGGTTTAAAAAAGTTGTTTCTAGTTTACAGTGATCAAACGTTGATGTTGCAAGGGTTTGGTGAATAAAATGGATGTCGTCAAAAGGGGAACGGGTGTGATGTTGTTGGATCGCTTCTTGGATATGATCTTGCTTACGCTGTTCTCTAGACATTTGTACTCCTTTTCCTTACATAATCTACTTTTTAATACTTGTTTGATTGCATTTAACCACAAAAAATCCTAATTTAGCAAGGATAAGCCTTTCTTATATAAAAACACGTCGAGCAATAAATGCCCGACGTGCTGTACGTTATTTATAAGAGTTGATCAAGAAGGGTCGTTGCGATCGTGAAATAAATCATTAAACTAATAATGTCATTGAGTGTTGTAATAAAAGGGCCTGATGCAACAGCAGGATCGATCTTTAATTTGTTAATTGCGACAGGAACCGTTGCGCCAATCACTGCAGCAACACTTAATGCAGCGAAGAGAGAGAAACCTACCGTAAATGCTAAAATAAAGTCACCGTTGTAAAAGACATAAATAATACCCATCAGTACGACCATACATACAATCCCAAGAATGACACCAGTACCAAGTTCACGTTTAACAGTTTTCCATACACCACCGCGATCAAATGATCCAGTCGCGATACCACGTACGGCAACAGCTAAAGATTGTGTCCCCGTGTTACCAGCGGTACCCATAATGAGCGGCATAAAGGCGGCGAGCAACACAACTTGTTCGAGCGTCGACTCAAATTGACCAATAATATTAGCGGTAATTAAGCCGAAGAACATTAGAAGAATTAACCATGGCGCTCGCTTACGTGCTGCTGTAACGGCAGTTAAGGAAAGATCTGTTGCCCCTCTTGTTGCAGCAAATTCATCAAAGTCCTCGGTTGTTTCTTCTTCTAATACATCGATGACGTCATCGACTGTAATGATTCCGACAAGTCGTCTTTCTGGTGTGACAACAGGTACAGCAAGGAAATCGTATTCTTTAATTAAGCGAGCGACATCTTCTTGGTCTTCATGCTCGCTAACAGATACCACTTGTGTACTCATGATTTCTTCGACCGTCATTTCTGGTGTAGCGATGATTAAGTCTCGTAACGAGACAACACCTGCTAGTTTTTGCTGTTGATCAACAACATAAAGATAGTAAATCGTTTCCGCATTAGGAGCGGATTCTCGAAGTTCGGCAATGACTTCTTTGGCAGATGATTCAACAGATAAGCGCACGAACTCTTTTGTCATAATGGCACCAGCTGTTTTAGGTGCGTAAGACATTAGTTCTTCGACTCGTTTTGCTTCTTCTAAGTCCATTGAACTTAAGATGTCATCTGCTCGATCAGAATCAATTTCAGCTAGAAAATCCGCTACATCATCGGCAGACATTGTATTGAACATGGAGACAGCATATTGATAGCTTAAGCCTTCAAAGACAATGAGTTGGTCTTCTAGTTCTAATCCTTCAAACAGGTCAGCGAATTCAGCTGGACTTAGAAAAAGCAACACTTGCTTTTGTTGTGGGCGTTCAATCTCATGAAAAAGTTCGACTTGGTCCGTAGGGTGCAACTCTAGAAATGTTTCGCGAAACGCTTTTAAGTTTCGAGACTCAAGGTGTTTAACAATTTCTTTTTTATATTCATTCCGTTTCCGGTCTGTTTTTAATTTATCCATCGTGATCTCCTCCTACTTTTTAGGAGAGAACCAAACAATTCGTGTGGAATGGCTCCCTTCCTATTTTTCTTAAGCCTATCCTCGGTTTGGGTAAACGATCCATCCCACACCACCACCTTTTAGAAAAATAAAAAACCGCCTCATGAACATGGAGGCGGTTTGAACGCATACTAAAAAAACATAACGTATCATCGAACTCTCCTCCATTCGTAGAGCTTTAGCACTGTGCGGCATAGGAAACGCAATCCAGCTACATTAAAAACCACCTTATGTCGATGGTTTCTGTTGACCCATTGGCGTCTTTGGACATTTTTGGGTAGCAGCGTATCTCCAGCACAGGAGCCTCACCTAACGAGGGCATATAATTTCTTGCAAACTTCACTTTACAATGCAAAGAGAAACTTGTCAAACCTTATTTTAAAGGGAACGAAAAAAGATTCGTATCATCACGAATCTTCAATCTTAAAGCGCGTATTCATAGGGCGAAACTCTTTTGCATTTGGATATTCGTGCGGTCTTCCGAACGGCATTTGTGCGCCGAGTTTCCAGCTTGATGGAAGGTTCCAAGTTCGTTTTACCTCATCGTCTATCATTGGGTTGTAGTGTTGAAGGGACGCACCAAAACCATTTGCTTCAAGAGATACCCAGATGGAGAATTGGAGCATACCTGCATATTGTTGCGCTATCGATTCTGTGTAAGAAGAGGAGAACGTTTCTTCATCTTCAAAGAAAAGAATGGTCCCATATGCATGTTCAAACATTTCAAGTTTCGCTTGTGTATCAACAAAATCACTGTAGTCCATGATGGAGCGTAATGTTTGACGTGTTTGTTGCCAAAACCGATCATGTTCATCATGAAGAAGCAAAACAATACGGCTTGATGGGGTATCTCTATAAAAAGGAATGGATTGCAAGTTTTGCTCAATTAACGCTTTAATTTCTTTATCAGATTGAACAGTATCTTTGCTTAATACATAAATCGATCGTCGATTTTCTATGGCTTGATAGAAATCGTCGTCTGCTTTTTCTGTACCTTCTTTTTGCATCCCAGGTGGAACTGGATTTTCCCATGTTGAATTATCTGTTTGTATATCTTTTTTAAACAAACGAGACCATTTACTCATATAAAATGATGACTCCTTTATCACTTTATTTTCTCTAACATTTCTCGTGATTATGCGCGAATAGGCTAGAAGAGGTGATGATGCCTAGAAGTGAATCGTTGTGTTACGTGAAGAGGAAGCGTATTTGTTTCTATCATAAAAGATTCAAGAGAGGAATACCAAAACATTTGCTTATAAAATGGGGAGTTCTTATTGTGTTGTTTCTTCTGCATGGAGGCCGACACGCTTCAAATAGTCGATTAACGCTTTTTTCTCATTTGCTTCAAGTGGTGAGAAAATTGAACTAAGTGCAGCTGCATGTTTAGGGAACACGGCATCCATCCAGTCCGTCCCTTTAGCAGTTATGGAAACAAACGTTACTCGACGATCCGTTGGACTAGGTTTCCGAACGACCATCTCTTTTTTTTCAAGCTTGTCAACTACGTAAGTAATGCTACTGCTTGCGATTAATACTTTTTGACCAATTTTCTGAACGGTTTGGTCTCCTTTGGAATAGAGGAGTTCAAGTACGGCAAACTCTGTCGGATTAAAACCGTGTTTCTTTATATCGAATTCTACATTTGTTTTAACAGATTGCATCGCTCTCGTTAAAACCGTAAATAGTTTTAATGAGTCTTGTTCGTCTGTTTTCATTAGAAATCACCTCGAATGCATTTATCTCGAATTTGAAATAATTGTAGCGTAAGAATCTATTCTTGTCAATGAGGCGTCCGAATAATTTTGTGAATTCATTGGAATATGCTGATATTTTCACTTGAAAGCTTTATACTAGAAAGTAGACACATAGAATAGTATAAATCTGCTTAAGAATTGAAAGGATGACATGACATGAGAGACGTATCAACAGTGAAAGAACAACGGAACATTCTTCGTGAGGAATTAGGCAAGTGTATTAATAAGGTAAAAGAAATGAAAGTAAACGAAGAGTCATTTAAGCAAATGGATCAACACGAGCAACAAGTATATATTTATTTAGATCGTACAATGCAGCGCTTACGTACGCAAATCAATGCGTTAGAATTCGTATTAAATGAAGACAGTCAATTGGCTGATCCTTATGCTGATCGTGCTGCAGAAAAATTAAATATTAATCGTAACAGCATTTTTGAGTCAAAACCAGCTGAAACAAAGAAGGAAGATGGCGACTACGATTTAGACATGACAAGAGTAGATAAGCAACACTAAAAAAGAGGGGAATCCCTCTTTTTTTTAATGGAGCTTTTTCTCGAATCCAATGAATTGCGCTTCTTTACCAGGAAATTGGAGTGTTCCAACTTTTGTATAGCCATATTTAGAAAAGAGTTGTTGAGCTTTTTCATTTAATGCGTACGTATCGATGTGCATCGCTTTTAATCCTTGTCGCTTACAGTGCTCTTCTGCATACGTAATTAGTGAAGCGGCAATTCCAGCTTTTCTCGTTTCCGGGTCGACTAATAGTCGATGAAATGTTCCGGCATGATCTTGAACGTCAGACCATGTTAATGATTCGCTGCGATATTCTGGTGCAAACGTCTGGTCAACGGTAATGGAGCCAACTACTGTTTCATCTTGTTCATACACAAATAGCGATCCTTCGGCAAGATCTTTTTCAAAGTGCTGAATGGTTGGGTACTGTTTGTCCCACTGGTCACTTCCTTCCGCATTCATTTTCTTTGTTGCGCGAATCGCCATTTCCTCAATTTTTTTTAAATCATGTGATGTTGCTTTACGAATCATCTATTTATCCCTCCAAAATGAACGTGTCTTTGGTTCATTCTCTTTAAATCATAATGAAAAATACCTTCATGTTTTTAGCATATTTTCAATATGAAACGCAACCATCTTGCACAAATTCAGAAAAGAAAAAAGCGCATGAATGATGTAAATTCTTCAGGAGTCCCTTTAAATGAGGAAACTTGCTTGCGACACATAATCTAGCTTAAACTAGATAAGGGAAACGAAAAAGAAGTCGTCTTTAGTCTTAACCTTAGTAAAGCGTTCAATTTCATAGTAGTTGATGCTAGTGAATGAAGGGGATCGGCTTACCCGGTCGTTCAACAAATAAGAACAAATTGGCATTGATGCTTTAAGCTCTCATAGTAGGTTATCCATGTTTTTGCCAATTTAACGAGGATGTTCGCTTTTTATGGGTTGCTCATTGAATAATGAAATTTATTTAGAGGAGAGAAAAATGTTGGCTAATCTAAAACAATTATCGTCTGAACACCTTCAACAACGATTAACAGAACTAAAAGAACAATTTGAAACGTATAAGCAAGCTAATATGACGTTAGATATGTCTCGGGGGAAGCCGAGCCCAGAACAACTTGATCTCTCAAATGAGATGCTATCAATTCTTGATCATCATGATCGAACTGCAGAGAATGGTGTGGACATTCGAAATTATGGTCAATTAGACGGTATTCCTGAAGCGAAATCTTGGTTTGCTTCCATTCTTCATGTAGAAGCATCACAAGTTATTGTTGGCGGCAATTCTAGTTTATCGATGATGCACGATACAGTGGCTCGTGGATTATTAAAGGGTGTTGAGGCAGAAGCAAAGCCGTGGTCATCATACGGACAAGTGAAGTTTTTATGTCCATCTCCAGGATACGATCGTCATTTTGCAATTTGTGAATTTCTAGGGATTGACATGATCCCAGTTTCGATGACAAATAAAGGGCCAGATATGGACGAAGTTGAAGCGCTTGTACGTGAAGATGAAACCATTAAAGGTATGTGGTGTGTACCAAAATATAGCAACCCTGAAGGCGTGACGTACTCAGACGACGTCGTAAAACGACTAGCGTCTATGGATACAAAAGCCGATGACTTCAGAATTTTTTGGGACAACGCGTATACGATTCATCATTTAACCGATCAACCAGATGAATTGGCTGATATTATGGCAGAAGCAAAAGCAGCAGGCCATCCAAATCGTGTGTACGTATTTGCTTCCACATCAAAAGTGACGTTCCCTGGCGCAGGCATTTCAGCGTTTGTATCGTCAGAAGACAACGTTGCTTTCACAAAAAAACAGCTTGGTTTTCAAACGATTGGCGCCGATAAAATTAATCAACTACGGCATGTTCGCTTTTTTGAACAACAAGGTGGCGTTGAGCCTTTAATGAAAAAGCATGCAGCAATTATTAAACCAAAGTTTGACCTTGTTATTGAAAAGCTTCAAGAAAAGCTAGGGGATAAAGGCATCGTCAACTGGACTGAACCAAATGGCGGGTACTTTATTAGCGTTAACACCGAGGAAGGGTGCGCAAAACGGATCGTCTCTCTTTGTAAGGAAGCAGGTCTCACGTTAACAGGAGCTGGTGCGACATTCCCATACGGAAAAGATCCACTTGATCGTAATATTCGGATCGCGCCAACCTTTCCAACTGTAGAGGAATTAAAACAAGCAATGGACGTTTTCTGTGATTGTGTAGAACTTGTTACAATTGAGCGATGGCAGTCCAATTAATTTGCTTCTTGATAAACGCAAACCACCACCATTGGGATTCTTTCCCCTACGGTGGTGGTTTTTACTGTTCGTCCTCAATTGTTCCAAATCCTACTGCTTCTACGATCGTCTGAGCTTGATCGGCTTGAAGCCATTCTATAAATTGGTTGAGTTCTTCTGAAGGATTTGGTAACGTAACGGCGTATATCGTAATGGAAATCGGATAGTTCTTTAGACTAATAGCTTGTTGAGTTGGCTCTGTATCATCAATAGCAAGTGCTTGAATGTGATGGTCAGACGCTGCATATTGATAGTTGCTAAAAAATGTATACCCAATCGCGGTTTCGTAATTTTCATAAGTCGCGACTACCGATGTTTCGGATTGATTCATTCCAATTGAATCTTCCATCAAACTAGAAGACGGCTCTCCACGCATAAACCATTCAAACGCTAGTTGACTATCTTCTTCATCTCTTTGGTAGTTACGAATGCTTTGAACAGTTCCACCTACCTGTGACCAATTTGCGATGTCACCGTTATAAATAGCTTGAACTTGGTCACGATTTAACCCAATTACTTCTTGGTCTTGATGAGTGAAAAAGACCAATGCATCATTCGCGATAGGAGTCGTTTCGTACGATTCGTCTGCTGGCAAGAGGTATTCTGGCATAAAAACAACGGTGTTTGAATCATTGAGTTCATCAAGCGGCTGAGAAGATGCTGATAGCTTCTGTTGTGCTTGAAGTGGATCTTCACCCGAAACAATCGCTTCGACAAACGAACTATATAGAGGGTAAAGGAAGGTTGAACCCGCAATTTGAATAGAATCGAATGAAGCCGATACATCTTCTTCTCTAAATTCGAGAGGTCGATTTGGATGGAAGGGTTCCCACTGTTCTAAAGGTATGTATGGTTCTTCAATTGTTTGTAAATCGCCATTTCGCTGCTCATATGTATAAATGCTCACGGTGCCGACAACAATCATACTAATAAAAAACATTCTTCGAAACCCTGGTCGGTGCCATTGGTAAAACATAAGCGTTACATAAATAAGCACACACATGGTAGCGGCAGAAATAAACCATAAATAAAACATAGACACACCGAGGAACGCACATATAATGACTGTAATTAGGCCAATTCCTAAAATCGTTGATAGCACAACTAGGCGTATCATTTTTGTTAAAACCATGCTCTCCCTCCTTTTTCCTTCTTTTCCCTATTTCCCTTATTTTAAGTACACGTTTTCAAAAAAAATCCCGCACGATCGTACGCGTGCGGTAAAACAGGAGTTACAGGTACAAATGTGCATCCCCTTGATCCGTTAATATAAGTGGACCGTCTGCGGTAATGACGAGTGTATGCTCGTATTGAGCTGATAAAGAGCCATCTACCGTTCGAGCCGTCCAGCCATTGGAATCAAGTTTGCTTGGGTATTCGCCAATGTTGATCATAGGTTCAATCGTAATGACCATGCCTTCTTTTAAACGAAGACCTTTCCCAGGTGAGCCGTAATGAAGGATCTGGGGTGGTTCATGTAAGGTTGGTCCAATTCCGTGACCTGTAAAATCGCGTACAACAGCATAGCCTTTTGGTTCGACATAGGATTGAATCGCGTGACCAATATCGCCGATACGGTTTCCAACTTTAGCTTGTTTAATGCCTTCATACAGGGCACGATGGGTTACATCCATTAAGGCTTGTGCTTCTGGAGATGGCGTACCGACAGCATACGTCCATGCGGAGTCAGCGAGTGCACCATTTAAATTAAAGACGGAATCAATCGTCACAATATCCCCATCTTGTAAAGGTGTCGATCGAGGGAATCCATGACAAATCTCATCATTAATAGACGCACAAGTGGCATATTTATAACCGTTGTAGCCTTTTTGTTCTGGTGTAGCACCGTTCTTTTTTAAATAATCTTCTACAAAACGATCAAGCTCAGCGGTTGTTACACCAGGTTTGATTTGATCGGATAATTGTTTGTGGCATGCTGCAAGCAATTTCCCTGCTTCATGCATCATACTTTGTTCTCGTTTAGACTTAAGAGTAATCAACAAATCGCCTTCTTTCTGTTTAACGCATTTCGTCATTCATTTCTCATGATGTAGTGAACGTTATACGAGCGTAATGAATTAAATGTATTATTGTAAAATGAGAAAGTCAAGATGTCCATTCATCCATTCTTCTATAGCATACGATAGGGTTGGAAGATTGATGCAAGTTCAACTTGTTGCAAGGTGTTTTAATTGTAGGTATTATTTTAATGGAGTAGACATATGAGAAATGATAGGAATGAGGAGGGGAAACAATGGATGATCGTTTATTTAAAACCGCAATGAGTAAATTTACAACAGGTGTTACGGTTGTCACAACGGAGCTTGAGAATGAGGTTCACGGTATGACAGCGAATGCCTTTTTATCTGTATCGCTTGACCCGAAACTAATTCTTGTATCGGTCGATAATAAAGCAAGAATGAAACCTGTAATCGAGCAAGCAGGTTCGTTTGCAGTGAGTATATTAGCAGAAGGTCATGAAGACATTTCCATGCACTTTGCTCGTCAAAAAGAAAAAGAAGATCTAGCGTTAACGAATTTTGCTGGACTACCAACCATTGATGGTGCGATTGCTACGATCGCATGTGATTTATATGATACGAGTGTGCAAGGCGACCACACGCTATTTATAGGTAAAGTGAAAGATGTAGCTGTAACAGACAGGGAACCACTTGTGTATTATCAAGGTGGCTATAAGAAGATTTAATCAACCCACATAACAAGATCATCAAAAAACCTTCGTGAATGGAACAGGCTCGTTCATTCATGAAGGTTTTTTTTGTTCGTTGTTACTCGTCGTCTTGCTGCATCCGTTGAATAACCGCCTCTAGATGATCAGGCTTTAAAAACTCAATTGGCGAAGCATGCTTATCAAACGTCACCTGCTCCGCATCGACTACGAGCACGTAGCGGTCGTTTAATTTTGCCAAATGGACATTTGTTCCATAAACTTCCAATGGAAATTTCACAACAACATCACCTAGTTTAATGGTTGTTTTGGAATCAGGTATGTGCGCGGTAATAGCCGCTGTTGCTTCAACAACTTGATGGTGATTGAGCTGCTCCTGTAGCTCTCTTGTTTCACTAACGGACCACGATTCAAGCCGTTCTTCCATTTCTTGTTTTTCGGTGCTATCGGATGTGTATACTTCATTTACATGATCTTGAACCATCGTATGAACCTGCGTTTTAATGACTTCTGGCATAGGATCGCCATACTCCACAAATGGTAAAAAATCTTCGAAATAGCGGGCATGAGAGGCTTGGTGGATTTTCACTTTGTCATGCTCAAGCATGCCTTCTTCAATCATGTATGGATATTGAATAGATTTCATATTTTTCGTTGTGATGGCGCGTTCAACTTTTTTTAAGAGTGTAGTGGCATCACTTAAAACCGCGATATCGTCTTGAAAATCACATTTTAAAAGAAATAAAAATGGGTCGTCAAAGTATTTCTTCGGTTTTGCCTGACATACAAGAAAAACCCCTCCACGAACGGCGCTCGTACTTAGATAGGTTTCAACAAAAGACACGCTTTCTTTCTTAAAATCATCAATTGTAGCAGCAAGTAACGCTCGCTGAAACAAGGCATAGTTAGGATTTGAATCAAGTGGATGCTCACCTTCTGTTACAAATTGACCAATTTTTGTAGGTGCTTGAGCGTGGTTTGGATGAGACAGCGCCTTCCGCTTTACAATTCGTTTTAATTCACCTTCAAGAAAGTGAGATAAAGCGCTGCGATCAAATAGCTCTTCATCCATCGTTTGGTAATGATCATATGAGCGGCTGTCTTTTTGTGGATCAATTTCAACCACAAAAAAAGATACGTATCGAATCGAAAAATCCATAAATAACCCTTCCTGTCCGTACATTCATTTAGGAGGAGTATAGCACACATTTTTTTAAAAGTATGGACATTTGTCAAATGGGTTGTGTGATATTATTGAAATCTAGTTGTTAAGAAAGCGTAATGATTTGATTTAGGGTATACTAGGAAAAAAGGAGCAAGAGAGGTGTGGATTCATTGAAACAAGCCCTTTTTTTTGCTGTGACAATGGGACTGATCGTCTTTCTAGCGGCCTGTAATCAACAGCGAAATGTAATTACAGATGATGATATGGTTGCGACAGATGGGACGATTACGAATATAGAATATGAAGGTAATGAACACGCAATGGCTGGTTTACAGACTCATGTTTCCAATGAAGATGCAGAGCAATTACCAGGTATTGAATCGTTTGACGTCGATGACGCGAGTGCACCTGTTCATTTAAGTAATCGAACAGAAGTGTATATTAAGCATTTGTCGTCTTATTTAAGAGTGAATCAATCCTACTTAAAAAACGATATTGATGTAACGGTATATGAAGAATTAGATGACGATGGAGAACGGAATGAAACCGTTGCGAGTAAAATCGTTATTCAATCCAAAGATATGTCCATTACGGGCAAGATTTCAAATGTAAATGATGAAGAACAGACTTTTTTCATCTCTGGTGAAGATGGACATTATGAGTCTGGTACGCGGTTTAATTATGATCCTGCAACGGAAGTGTTGCTCATGAGTGAAGAACAAGAATATGAACGGTATACTGGTGATTTAGAGCTTGGGTTAATTGTTGAAGTCATTCCTCGTAGTAAAATTGTCGAAGGCATTCCTGCCCAATCAGATACAGCGCGGATTATTATCCACGAAGAAGAAAATGAAGATTTTGCTGAGGCTGTTCAAGAAGAACATGAAGAAGAGAATGACATGGAAGCTGAATCAGATGCCAAGAACGAGGAGTAAGTAAGGTGAAATATCTAGTTGTGTTAGTAGCGAGCCTGTTTATCGTGACAGCTTGTGGTTCCTCTGAAGAACCGAATCCAGCTAATGAAGCGCAAGCTCCAGAAGAAACGAACGAGTCAACAGGTGAAGGTGTTCCTGACGTTCCTGTTGAAGCAGGTGATACGCCAGTTGCAACAATCCAGATGGAAAATGGTGGAGAAGTCATTGTTGAACTCTACCCTGAACATGCACCTGTTACGGTTAATAATTTTGTCGCATTGGCAGAAGATCATTTCTATGAAGGTCTAACCTTTCATCGAATTATTGAAGGGTTTATGATTCAAGGTGGAGATCCATCCGGAAATGGTTCCGGCGGACCGGGTTATGGCATTAAAGGTGAATTTGAAAGCAACGACGTAGATAACCCTATTAAGCATGAACGTGGTGTTATCTCAATGGCTCGTGCACAAGGAATGGATACAGCCGGCTCCCAATTCTTTATTATGCATGAAGATAATGCGCAATTAGATGGAAATTATGCCGCGTTTGGAAAAGTGACGTCTGGTATGGACGTTGTAGATGCGATTGCCACGATGGAGACGAATGGAGAAACACCAGCTCCAGGTGAGGAACCGATCATTCAATCCATTACAATCGAACGATAAAAAGCATCCAACCTCAATCGTGAGGTTGGGTGTTTTTGTTAGCGCAATGGCTGTGTGGCGATTGGCAAAACAAATTTTGTATGTTGACGGAAGAAACAAGGTGCAAGCGCTAGAAGAGAACTCTCCACAGAGCTTTCCGAATGTGGACGATAAATGTGATTCGGTACGTTTGTTACCTCCACCTTTATACGATCGCCAGTTTTAAAGTGATAAGCGACTGCACTAAGCTCGATTTTCAATGTATTCTCGTCCAATATTTCTTCAGAAACCGTTACGAGTCCATCGCTAATTTGAAAAGCGGCCCCATCTTTAGGAACGGCTAGCAGTCGAATATAAAACGACTCCACCTTTTCGCCTTGGTTTATATCCAATTCCAAAGAGGGAGCGCCAATGAGCTCATGAATATCTTGAAAAGGTGTACTAATAAACGTTAGCTGTTTGTCGTCTCTACTCTGCATAAGTGAAAAAGGATGCGGCGTTTCTACTGTTGTAAACGTAAAAGGTACATGTCGTTGCTCGTCTTGTTCCAGAGGCCATGTTTTCTCTTTTCTCCACTTATTGATGCCCATGACAAACAACAACACTTGCGCATCTTCATCGACGCCATTTTTTTCGTCTTTTAGCCAGCGATCAAACCACCGAAGTTGAAAGTCTGTTACACTTCCTCCATTTGCCATAGAGTCAATATGTGCCGTATACCCGAAAGGCTGAGGCATTTCTAAGCGATTTCCGGTCCATGGACCCACAAGCAAGAGATGACGGTCCGAATCTTGTTTAGTTGCCGTTTGAAAAGCCCGTAACGTATGAGAAAGCGCATCATCAAACCAACCTGTTAAAAAATAAGACGGTGGATACGTAAGTGAATCCGTTTCAACAGGAGACGTTTCAATAAGCGTTGTAAAAAGATCTTGAACGCCAAGCATCTTAAAAACAGGTAGTTTTTGGATCGGATGATAGCGGTAGAGAGCTTCTTGACGGTCTTGATAAGCAAACAAATGAAAAAGCTGATCTCTTTTATGTTCCGTTTCCATCTCACGCTTTTCAATTATATTTTTGGTAAGCGATAGTGCGGTATCAATGACTTTTTTACTGTTTAAAAAATGGTTCCGATGTGAAAAAGCTTGCTTTGATTCAACGAAATGAATCGGAAACAAGGCAGAAAGGTGAGGAGGAGCGGCTTTTGCAGCAGCGTATTGTGTGTAGGCACTGTACGCTTCACCAAACATAGCGACCTTATTGGTCGTGTAGGGAAGGTGAACCGCCCATTCAATCGTATCAAAACCGTCTTCTTCTTCATGAGAAAAAGGAGTAAATGTTCCTTCTGATGCAAATCGTCCACGTACATCTTGAACGATAACTACATAGCCTTTTTCTACTAATTTCATCAGATCTGTTGGGCGAAAGAGATGTGAATCCTTCCCGTCGATCACACGAGTTAACAGTACAGGATAGGTATTTTGATCATTAAGGCGGTAACTATTTGCATAGAGCGTGACGCCATCGCGCATGCGACAGGGCACGTCTTTTTCAATTAATAGGGAACGTGACATCATTCATAACCTGCTTTTCTTTTGGATTTCATTCTCTTAAGGTACTAATTTTGCAAAGGAAATGCAATAGAGTAGACAAGGAAGTGGCTAATTGTTTACTCTAAAAGAAAGCGTTCTAAAGTGAGGGATTTGGATGAAAGCCGTAGGAGTGTACGAGTATTTACCAATTGAACATGAAGATAGCTTGTTAAATGAAGAGGTAGACACCCCAACCGCAGAGGGGCATGATCTGTTAATTGAAGTGAAAGCAGTATCGGTAAACCCTGTTGATACGAAGCAGCGAAAGGCTAAAAAGGAAAGAGAAGAGCGATTGCGCATACTTGGATTTGATGCGTCGGGTGTTGTGAAAGCGGTTGGAGAGGCATGTACTCTTTTCAACGTGGGAGATGAAGTGTACTATGCCGGTGATGTTACACGAAATGGTTCAAACGCGGAATACCAGCTTGTCGATGAGCGTCTTGTTGGGAAGATGCCTTCAACCTTAACGTTTGCAGAAGCGGCAGCAATGCCACTTACAGCCATTACAGCGTGGGAATCACTGTATGATCGAATGAAAATAAGCGATGAGGACAAAGGAAAAGCAATCCTGATTATTGGTGGTGCCGGTGGTGTTGGCTCCATTGCAATTCAGCTCGCTAAACAACAAGAGTTAAACGTCATTGCTACTGCTTCTAGACAAGAGACAAAAGAATGGTGTCAAACACTCGGAGCCGATCACGTCGTCAATCATCGCCAAAACCTTCATGAACAACTGCAAGAAATTGGTTATAAAGAAGTTGAATATATTTTGTGTTTAGCGGATACGAACCAACATTGGGACGGGATGGCGGCTTGTATTAAACCACAAGGCACCATTTGCGCCATTGTAGAGAACAAAGATGTGCTGGACATGCAAAAGATCCGTGCAAAAAGCGTGACGTTTGCTTGGGAATTTATGTTTACACGGTCGATGTTTCAAACGGACGATCAAATTGAGCAACACAATATGCTAACGAAAATGGCTCAGATGTTTGATGAAGGGAAGCTGCGTCACACAATGACAAAGGTGCTATCGCCATTAAATGCGAGTACTTTGAAACAAGCACATAAACAGCTTGAAGAAGGAAAAATGATCGGGAAGCTTGTAATTGAACAAAACTAGCATAGAAAAAAAGCGATCGGCGGTTAGCCAATCGCTTTTCTTGTTAAATGACCTTTTTACGCAGTGCACTTGAGATTAAATCAATCACTAAGACAAACAGGACTAATCCGATTAGAATAACGGCAACCCGGTCCCAGCTTCGGCCATTAATCGCAAAAATAAGTGGCGCACCAATTCCACCTGCACCAACGATCCCTAACGTAGCTGCGGAACGAAGGTTAATTTCAAAACGATACAGGGTTGCAGAAATGAAGCCAGGCAAGACTTGTGGCACGACCGCAAATAAAAGAACTTGTAGTTTATTTGCACCAGCCGCAACAAGTGCTTCTGAAGGACCTGGATCAATCGATTCAATTTCCTCCGCGTAAAGCTTTCCAAGCATCCCCATGGCACTCACGCCGAGAGCAAGCATACCGGCATAAGGGGTGGGACCAACGATTGTGATAAAAAGCAATGCCA
This sequence comes from Shouchella sp. JSM 1781072, assembly GCF_041949915.1. Classification (NCBI taxonomy): domain Bacteria; kingdom Bacillati; phylum Bacillota; class Bacilli; order Caryophanales; family Bacillaceae; genus Shouchella; species Shouchella sp. JSM 1781072. The sequence continues at coordinate 73,086 of NZ_JBHFQE010000003.1, read as the reverse complement.
TAACAATGTCCGGAAACGTACGGAAGAAGCTTAAAAAAGATTTTCCTGAGCCAGAAATGATCCGTTTTACACTTAAATTTCGTGCTGCCCAAAATGCAATCGGAAACGATAGTACGATCGATAAGGTAATCCCAACTAGCGCAATGGCAAAGGTTTCAAGTAAATTTTGAATTAAATCTTCTTGTCCAGGCCGGTAGATGTAATCCCACTCTGGATTAAGGAAACCATCAAGAATAGCGGATGTTACAGTACCTGCATTAGGTGAGATGCCGCTGAAATTGATACCTGCAAATCCCCAAACATATAATAAAATCAAAATCAAAATAATAAAGGCTGTTTTGATACGGTTTTTCTTCGGTCTCTTAACCTTACTTCTTAAATCACTCATATTAAGCGCTCCCGAATTTTCAAACTAATAAAATCTATGACTAAAACAACTAACAATGTGTAAAGGATTAATGCGAGTACTTGATCAAACTGAAATGTATTTAGTGAGTTTGTATACAAGCGACCAATTCCACCTGCACCAACAATTCCTAAAATGGCTGCGGCTCGTACATTAATTTCTAGCGTATAGAGAACGTAAGAAGTAAACTGCGGCAACATTTGTGGAACAACACCAAAAACAATCCACTGAATTTTATTGGCGCCTACAGACGTCATCGATTCAAGTGGTCCTTTATCAATGTTCTCAACGGCTTCATAGGAAAGTTTGCCAATAACCCCTATAGAGAAAATACTTAAAGCAACAATTCCGGCAAGTGTATTAAAGCCAAGGATCGCAGCGAAAATCGCAGCAAGTAAAATATCAGGAACTGTACGTAGTGCGTTTAACGCAATTCGGGCTGGTTGGTGAATCCATATAGGTGTAGCTACGTTTGCCGCACAGAAAAATAAAATTGGAATCGCTAAAATGGCTCCGAACGTTGTCCCGATTAACGCCATGCGAATGGTTTCAAGCATAGCAGGCGTGGCTTCAATAAAGAACGTCATGTCAGGTGGAAACATTCGAATGATAATATCTAGCGCATTATCCCAATTACTAATGAAAATACGAGGATCAGCATTAATGTACCAGGCACTCGTTAAAATAACGGCTAGAATGAGAAGGAGCGTTGTGTAGAGCTTTGTTTTAGGTGGCTTAGTTAGTTGTTGATGGAGTGGTTGACTCATGGATATCCTCCCCTAAAAGCTCATCCTCTTGAATCGGTCGTCCATAAATTTCGGCGAATTTCTCGTCGGTTGCTTCAGATACTGGACCGTCAAACACAACTTCTCCTGCACGCAAGCCAATGATACGAGTGGCATATTCACGTGCTAAATCTATAAAATGAAGATTAACGATTGTCGTAATCTTGTCTTCTTGATTAATGCGCTTCAAATCATCCATCACTTGTTTCGTCGTCAAGGGATCAAGAGAAGCGGTTGGTTCATCGGCTAATATGACACTCGGTTCTTGTGCTAGCGCTCGAGCGATGGCAACACGTTGTTGCTGTCCGCCAGATAATTCGCTTGCTTTCGAATAAGCTTTTTCAAGAATATTGACACGATTCAATGCTTGCAATGCAAGTTCCACATCATCTTTTGGAAATAAGTTTAATACTGTTCGAAGCGTACTGTGATAGCCAACACGACCTGAGAGGACGTTTCGAAGAACAGATGAACGTTTCACTAAGTTGAAACTTTGGAAGATCATCGACGTTTGCTGACGAATTTTTCGCAAAGTCCGACCTTTTGCGGTTGTAATGGATTGCTCATTTATGAGAATTTCGCCTTCCGTAATATCATTTAATCGATTAATTGATCGTAGTAAGGTTGATTTTCCTGCTCCTGATAAACCAACAATAACAACAAATTCGCCTTGTTCAATTGTTAAATTAACGTTTTGTAGTCCTTTTGTGCCGTTTGGATACGTCTTAGACACATTCTTGATTTCAATCATTACGTCCCAACTTTCTTATTCAATCGTCAAATCTAATTACTAAGTGTGAATATAAGTAGTTTTTGTGAATGAGATAGCCCGTACATATAGGATGAACGGGCTCTATGAGCGTATATATGTTATTCTTCAATACGGTCAGCGTATTCGCGGACAATATCAAAATTACTATCTTCAGATTCTGTATAGCCTTCGTGAGAATATACATCAAAAATGATCTGACGACCTACTTCTGATTCACCAATGGCTATGAATGCTTCTTGCAATTTTTCCTGATACTCTTCAGACATGTCTGAACGGACAGAAATTGTGTCATTAGGAATCATTTCCGTTGTAGCAATGACGCGTGTCGTTTCCCAAATGTCAGGGAAGTCATTTGCGACTGTATTACGTGCGTCTTGGAACGTTACGGCTACATCTACAGACTCATCAAGTAAGCTTAAAATGGCTTGGTCATGTCCTTGGCGCTCAATTCCATTTACATCTGATTCCGGATCAATGCCTGCATCTAGTAATGCTGCGGCTGGCCAAACATAACCAGCAGATGAGGTTCTGTTTTGGAAGGCTACAGTTGCTCCTTCAACATCTTCAATTGTTTCAATATCAGAATCTTCTCTTACAAGAAATTGTGCTTTGTACCCATCGACTAGTTCATCAGTCGGTGAACCGTCTTCTTCATTTACGCCATATCGTAAAGATTGAAGAATGACTTCAGCAAACCCTTCTTCTTTCGCTGTTACGTACGCATTTGGAGGCAAAAATCCTACATCTACTGTACCTGAGCTTAGAGCTGTAATAACACTTGAGTAGTCTGTTGAAACAGATACATTTACGTCAATACCGTCTAGTTGCTCAGACAGCAAATCTTCCAGCGGTGCAGCTGTTGCTTCAAGTGTTTCTGCATTTTGAGAAGGGACAAACTGTACATTCAATACATCCGTTGGATCATTTGAATTCCCTGCTTCATCTCCGCCACCATTGTCATCACTGTCTCCACCACATGCTGCAAGCATAAGAGCTGTTACTGCTACAAACGTTGAACCGAACACCTTTTTTTTCAATTGTAGATCCCCCTAAAGTTTGGTTGAAAATGTAGCTTCCTCGATTATTGTAGATATAGTTTAGAAAACCGTCAATAACCGTTTTTACCGCTTTCATGTAGTGCTGTAAACGAATAAAGTGAAAAACCGTTTAATACCAATTGATTGAGCAATCTCATGTCAGCAAAAAATGTGCTAAATTTTTGAAAATAATTGCCGGTCAATTAACGATAAACTAGTAAAAAGAGGAAACAAGTCTAGTATAATCGATTTTTGTAAACCATGTATAAAGAAATTGTACCTTTTAAGTAAATCGTAAAAGTATGTTGAGAGATTTCCTGACAGTTCTAGACGGTTTTTTTCCTTAATATATACACATAAAAAACTGGAGCTAGGATCAATCTCCTAACTCCAGTCGTTTTGTTCAAATGTTTAAGGTTCATAATAAATTGGTGCACCAGGCCCCAAATCAATCCCGAGTAGAATCCAAATTATAAACATGAGGGTCCATGTAATCGAGAAGAAGATTGTGTATGGGAGCATCATTGAAACGAGTGTACCAATTCCAATTTTCTTATCATACTTTTGAGCGAATGCGATGACCATGGCAAAATACGTCATCGTCGGTGTAATGATATTCGTTGTTGAATCCGCAATTCGATATGCTGCCTGTGTGGTAGCAGGTGAGAAGCCGAAGTCCATCATCAGTGGTACGAATACCGGTGCCATAATCGCCCATTTTGCAGAAGCACTACCGACAAAGAGGTTAATGACTGCGCAAACAAGCATAAAGCCAAGAATAAGTGGTATCCCACCGACTTGTAACGATTCGAGCAATTCTGCTCCAAAAGCACCTAAGACAAGCCCAATGTTCGTTTCTTCAAAATAAGCAACAAACTGTCCTGCTGTAAAGGCAAGTACGATGAACATGCCCATTGAAGCCATTGTGTCGGACATTTGTTTAGCAGCATCTTTATCGTTTCGAATTTCTTTTGTGACAATGCCATAAACAATTCCTGGGATAAGGAAAATGAATAAAAGAATCGCAACAAGTGAGTCCATAAACGGTGAATTTAGTATTGGACTATCGCCATCTCCACGTAACGGTCCCCATTCAGGAACAACGAGTAGCAATGCTAGCGCAATTAGTCCGACAATTGTTAAGGCGGCATACACCAATCCTTTTTTCTCCACTTTAGAAAGGTACGTAATTTCTTCGCCTGCTTCTGCTTTTCCTTTAAACGTTCCTAATCGTGGCTCAACGATCTTCTCTGTAACAAATGTTCCGACAATCGTTAGTAAGAAAACAGAAGCGACCATGATGTAATAGTTCATTAAATAATTTAAGCCACTTGCGTACTCTGGGTCAACCGTAGCTGCGGCTTCCATTGTAAGTGAGCCAAGTAATGGGTCGAGTGACGTGACAAATATATTCGCCCCGAAACCAGCAGATACCCCTGCAAATGCTGCGGCAATACCAGCGAGCGGGTGACGTCCGAGTGATAAGAAAATTAACGCTCCGAGTGGTGGTAAAATCACATACCCTGCATCAACGGCCATACTAGATAGAACACCAGCAAAGATCAAGGCTGCTGTTACAAGTCGCTTTGGCACGGATGTAACGATCCCTCGAAGGGCCGCTCCAATTAATCCGCTTCGCTCTGCTACACCAATCCCAATCATTGTTGCAAGCACGACGCCTAATGGAGCAAAGTTAATAAAGTTATCAACCATGCTTGTAAATAAGTATTGAATTCCTTCAGCGCTTAACAAGTTTTCAACTTGTAAGGTTTCTCCAGGCTGAGTAGGATCATCAACGGTTACATCTAATGCTGAAAAAATAGCTGACGCAATAATAACGAGAACAGCTAAAATCGCAAACAACGTAACTGGGTGAGGCAATTTATTACCAAGCCATTCCACACCGTTTAACATTCGATTAAACGTGCGCGAGAAGAAGCCTGTCTTTTGTTGTTGTGCCACGATCTTCCCTCTTTTCAAGTAATCTAAAAGAACAAGTCTATCACAATGAACGACGGATACAATCCCCAATATTTGAGATGGTTAAGTAGGACTAAGTACCTTACTTTTATTCCCAGTATTTTAGGGAAATACGTTCTACAAAAAGTGAGTATATAGAATGGTTTTTTTTAAGTCAAGGTTTGGATAATCGATATTGGGAAATACCGAAATGTTGAAATAATGTGTAATTTATCGGTGTAATTGTCGATTATTTCAGACTTTCGTCATGCGCTGAAATTGATTTGGCAAATAAGTAAAAGAATTGAAATAATAATTGTTGTTTTCTGCATTTTCGATATAATTCGATTAAGCAAGACAATAATCGTTTGAAAGGGTGACCGCATTTGAAAAAAACGACACAATTAAACTGTACAAAGACATTGTCTGTTGTTGCACTGTCTTTTTGTATGGTTGCTAGTTCTTTTACTTTGCCGTCTTTGCAAGTAAAAGCTGAGGAAGATCTCGATGGTAAGCTTCTTTTACCTGATTCAATCGATCTTGATAGCGATGAAGAAGTTTCGATTATTGTCGAATTAGAAGAGTTGTCAGAACAAGTGGCGTTAGCGTTAGCTGAAGAGGAAGGCGAAGCGTTATCAGAAGAAGAGGCACAAGAGAACGTTGAGCAGTCACAAGAAGCATTTGCAGGGATTTTGGGCGATGTTTTTTCTGAACAAGAACAAGAGCAAATCGATTACACTGTAAATTTTACTTATACGACAATATTTAATGGTGCAGCGCTAACGTTACCAGCAAACAAAGTGGAAGAGTTGCTGCAATATGAAGAAATAAAAGCGATTTACAATGATGAAGAAGTAGAACTGATCCATCCAGTTGAATCAAAAGAATATGATGAGCCAGTCGACGCGACAATGGTAGATAGCATTCCTTTTTTAGGAGTAAATGATTTACATATTGACGGGTTAACAGGAGAAGGTATCAAGATCGGTGTACTTGATACAGGTGTTGACTACAATCATCCAGATTTGAAAGATGTCTACAAAGGTGGGTATGACTTTATCGATGATGATGACGACCCAATGGAAGCAACGTATGATGACTGGTTAGCATCAGACTTGCCTGAGTTTAATGGTGGTCGTCCTTATTACACGAATCATGGCACACACGTTAGCGGAACAACGAATGGGACCGGTGAGAACGATTCAGAATATGCAGTCACGGGAGTAGCACCTGATGCAGACCTTTATGCTTATCGCGTACTTGGACCTTATGGTTCTGGCGCAACGTCTGGGGTTATTGCTGGAATTGAGCGCTCTGTTGAAGATGGTATGGATGTCATTAATCTTTCGTTAGGAAGCGCAACGAATAATCCGATTGCGCCAACAGGAATCGCAACAAATAATGCGGTGCTAGCAGGCGTAACGGTGGTCACGTCAGCAGGGAATAGTGGAAGAGATGGATTATATACGATTGGAGCCCCTGGTTCTGCCGCTTTGCCTATTTCTGTAGGTGCGAGTAATGTGCCAATTGACGTGCCTGAATTTACAAGCGAATATAATGTAGCGGATCAAACGTTGGCTGGAGACTTGCGTGTGATTTCGGAATCATTCGAAACTCCTCTTGAAGAATTTACTGGAGAAACGTTCGAACTTGTTGAAGCTGGATTGGGACGCGTGCAAGAGTTTGCAGATGTTGATGTGGAAGGGAAAGTAGCAATCGTTGCTAGAGGAGACCTTGCATTTGTTGATAAAATTGCGAATGCGAAAGATGCTGGCGCCGCTGGTGTTATTATTTATAACAATCTTCCAGGTGCAGGCCATAATCCTGTTTACGTTGGGGCGAGCCGTGGCTATATTCCAGGTTTCTCACTCACGTATGAACAAGGTAGAGCGATTGTTGATTTACTTGACGAAGACGCTACGGTAACGTTTGGTGACATGAGTGCTTTCACGACGATTGGCGACACACTGGCTGATTTTAGTTCAAGAGGCCCTGTGAATTATACAGCCGCCATCAAACCAGAAGTGGTAGCGCCTGGTGTAGATGTATTGTCAACCGTTCCAAGCTACATGGCAGGACCTGAGTTTATTGGCGATTATGAATTTTCTTACGGAAGAGCTTCAGGTACATCGATGTCTTCCCCTCACGTAGCAGGGATTGCAGCGCTTATGCTTCAAGCAAATGAAGCGTTAACGCCAGCAGAAGTGAAAACCAAACTGATGAACACATCTGTACCATTGACGAATGATTACAATGTCTTTGAGGTAGGTGCTGGACGTGTAGATCCACAAGCAGCGATCGATTCAACAATGATGTTCCAATCAACGATGGACGCTTTACATGTGGAAGATAGCTTACTAACGATTATCCCTGACCGTACAGGCGCACTAAGCTTTGGGCCAGTGAGCACGGCAACAGGAAACATTCGTGAACTTCAAAGCCTTCGTATTTCAAATACAGGTGAAGAAGCAAAATCATTTACGGTTCAAACTCAATTTGAAGCAGTGAACGGAACGCTACCAGCAGGAGCAAGTGGGATGACGCTGCAGACAAATACGTCGATTACTGTTCCAGCAGGTGAAACCGTGACGAGCAATAGTTTCTTAGTGGCACCAAAAATTGCGAGACAAGGATTATATGGCGGCTATATGGTCTTCACAAATAAAGATGATTCATCTGAAGTGTACCGTGTCCCATTTGGAACGTATGTGTCTGAACAGGCAATTGCGGACCTGCCAATTGGTCAACCTGTCGTCGCGTCAATTCCAGCATCATAAAAGAATATGTGGGGGAGAGCGTCTCCCCTTCTTACTAAGGGTGTAACATATGGCGAAAAAAATCTGGACGAGTATCCGCTTAGTACTTATGACAATCTTTTCATTTCTGTTCTTCGTTGTGTTGCTCGTTTTTATACAAAGTAATGGCGAAGAAGGCGCAGGAATCGAACTATTTGGCTACACTTCTTTCACCGTTCTGTCCAATAGTATGGAGCCAACGTTTCATGCCGGCGACGTGATTATTATTGAACAAAATGAAGACGTAAGAAATGGGGATGTCGTCACGTATATGACGCCAGAACGCCGTTTGTTTACACATCGAATTGTTGGTGAAGCAAGAGAAGACGGGAAAACCTTCTATACAACGAAGGGAGATAATAACTCTATTGAAGATCGACTCCCCATTGTTGATGAACAAATTGTAGGTGTTCACCGCTTCACGATACCGAAAATCGGGCTGATCTCCGAGTCAATTCAAAATAATGTTGATATGCGCTATGTTGTTTTTATTCCTTTAGTCATTTTTCTCATTATAACCATCATGGAATTTACGCAAAGAAAACATAAGAAACCTGAGGAGGAGCAACTTTATGAAAAAGAAAGCACTTAAACTCTCATTACTAGGTACCGCATTTGCAGGAGCGTTAGTTTTTACAGCGACATCAACAGGCTCATTTGCCTGGTTCACGGATTCAGTGGAAGCAACTGGCGAAATTCAAGGGGGAACCTTAGAATTAAACAATGGTGAAGACATCAATGGATCGATTGTCGAAGCGTCAAACTTTGCGCCATCTCAGCTCATCTTTGGGGATTGGTTGTCTGTTGAAAATACAGGAACCCTTGATACACACTTGCAAGCGACTTATGCACACAACGTCAATTTAGAAGTGCCGATTGACGCTTACAAAGTCGGCTATATTGCGCTCAAATATACTGTTGCTCCAGGAAGAGATGTCTATGAAGATGCCCAGTACCGTTTGGATCAACTTTTTAATGGCGTCACAAATGAAGTTCAAACGTTTTCAGCTGCATCTAACGCAGGTTCCGATGATGTTGAAGTGTTAGTTGCATTAGTGGATGAAAGTGATTACGACCAAAACACTGGTGAGCTCTTCTTAGGAGACGGGGCGCAATCAGGAACGGATAATGAATTTTGGCAGCTTGATGAGGGACAGTACATTGACCTTAATTTTGGTGTAAAGCTTGATGCGAATGCCGGGAACGAGTACCAGGGCGCTGTTTATCAAGCCGTTCTGGAAGTGTTAGCGAAACAAACAGATAATGGGTCTGAATATTAATCGTTAGAAGAGACCGGTCCGGCTTATGCCGAGACCGGTCTCTTCATTGTGGATAATGAGATGTTAAATACGAGGTTGCCTCTTCTTTTGTTACATCTAGCTGAAGTAATCCTTTTAGAAGAGTTTGTTCATATGCTGAAGCAGGCTTGGTTTCTTGACATTGCGGCCAATCCTGGTCGGAGGTAAATGTTAAAACCGGTAGATCGTTCATAAAGCCAGCTACGACTAGTTTGTTGTACCATCCGTCTTCTAAGGTGAGTGAACCTTTTTTGTACAATTCGTCAAAATCGATTGAAAGAAAATCGAGCTGATTTTCTTGTTTCACAACATCAATAAATTGCTCGGTTGTAATAAGATAGGCTTTCGAAAAAGTATGTGTATGCGGTTTGATTTCATTCCGAATAAAAGCCACCCCTCCAAATCCCCATTTTGTTTGCTCTTTTGCAAAATAAAGATCATAGGGTAACCGAAACGGAGTGGAGCAAAGAGGAGGGGTACGATCGCGAGCCCCTCTCTCTACTTTTGATGAGCCATCAGGCCGTCCGCCTTGTATATAACAAAGAAAACGTTCTTCAAGCATGTTCGAGCCGTAGCTCGCATACCATACGTGTGTCATGTAACAGCCTCAAGCGACACAGGCCATGATTCTTTTGTATACGCCATTTCCCAAAAGGCGTATTCTAATTGGCAGCTTTTCAAGAAATGATCAAGCATGTCTTGTTTTTGAGCTGCGGTTGCTTCCTGCGCAAGTTCATCAAGACGATTACAAAAAATGGCTGTAACGCTCATCTCACCGCCGGAACGGTAAAAGGAAATCCAATCGTAAAACGGATGATCCTCTTCGGGCTTGAAGGTTTCGTATAAATAATCGCCAATCACTTGATAAGTCCAAGGGCAGGGGAGTAGCACAGCTAAAACGTCTGCTAATGACCCCGTTTGAGCAACATCAAGCATATGCCTTGTATAATGATGTGCAGTTGGTGCTAATGGCTCGTGGTGCAAGTCTTCATAAGCAACCCCTGCAACTTGGCAGAAATTATTATGCGGGTGAATTTCGCTGTGGAGAATAAACGAAATTTGCTCATTAAACATGGCAATATCGTCTCTTGATGTGCTTTTGTTAATCGCTAATCCATAAATTTGCATAAACGTGTTTAAGTACTCAAAGTCTTGTTTGACGTAGTGGATTAAAGCTTCAGGTTCGAGCGTACCTTTCCCGATGCCTTGAACAAATGGGTGCTGAAGAATCGCTTCAAATACGGGGTTTGCTTTCTGTCTTAATTCGTTACTAAAACTCATAAAAATAACCTCCTTTTTGTTCACAAAGGGAGGACCCTAAAGGAGTGCCAGCAAATAGTGCTGCAGCTCCACTTCCCTACGCTGGTATTAACCAGATCAGGTTCAAAGGGTCAAAGCTAAGCTTTTCTCAGTCAAAAGACGCCCCTAGTGGTTCTCTTTTAGTGAACCATACATTGACAGATTATTCAATTCTTTTTACATGAAAAAAAGCATGGTAGGTAAACCATGCTTCAAACATATTAATTATCCTTCGACTTTATTTTCTGCTCGTTTTTCGATTTCCGTTTTCGCTTCTTCTCCCTCGCTCGGTTTCTTAGATAGGAACCATCCACCAAGCACGATTAAGACAAGTACACTGTAGAAGAATAGTTTCCAACCTGTCGAGTGTGGAAATTCATGCGGAATAACACCTATCGCATCGTGAGCCAGGACTTGCACAGCGAGTTTTACACCTACCCAGCCAACAATAATGAAAGCCGCTGTTTCAAGCCCAGGTCGTTTTTGTAAAAGCACCACAAATTTTGAAGCAGCAAAACGCATGATTAGAAGGCCGATAAATCCGCCTAAGAAAACAACGACAAACTGCCCAACGTCCATACTTCCTACGGTTCCAAGTCCTGTAGGTGTTAGTGCAGTTGCAAGCGCGACAGCAGCTAAGATTGAGTCGACTGCGAAGGCAATGTCGGCAATCTCTACTTTAAATACTGTTGTCCAGAACCCACTGCCTTTTTTTACTTTCGTGATTCCAGCGGCTTGCTCTTGTTTTTTGACGACATGTTTTCGGAACAAATGATTTAACGCAATAAATAATAAGTATGCGGCACCGAGTGCTTGAACTTGCCAAACATCCACTAAGAATGAAATGACAAATAACGAAGCTAATCGGAAAACGAATGCACCAGCTAACCCGTAAAACAGGGCTTTTTTACGTTCCTTGTCGGGTAAATGTTTCACCATAATAGCTAAAACAAGTGCATTATCTGCGGCAAGAATCCCTTCTAAAGCAATAAGAACAAGTAATACCCAGCTGTATTCTAATAATAAAGCTGCATCCATAGTCAACACGCCTCTCTTAGTTTGCACCCCTTAGGTTCGACAAAACGAGTCAATTTATGAATACAAAAAGACCCCTGCCTTGTACGAACGAGGCAAAGGTCTTGCTAGACATTATGTATATCATGCCAAACAAAGCCGGTGGAAGTTCTCCACGTAATGACGACTTTGGTTCAAGTTATAGAAACTTGCAGCTACTCCCCTTTGAAGGAATGTATGTGATTGTTAAAAATAGTATATGTGAAGAGCCATGATCCGTCAAGAAAAATTTCAAAATAATGAAACGGGTGAGCATAATGCGCTTCTAATTCGGGTAGAGATGAATAATGAAGAAAAGGATGTGGTGTAAGGTGCGGCTTGAACATCGTATGATCGAAGCAAACGGTTATCACTTTCATGCTGTTTGTGCGGGACCTAAAGATGGAGAACTTGTCTTAATGTTACACGGATTTCCAGAGTTTTGGTATGGATTTAGACATCAAATAACTGAGCTTGCCAAGAATGGTTATTATGTTGTTGTACCCGACCAAAGAGGCTATAACGAAAGCGATAAACCTCAGACGATTGAATCGTATACACTTGATGAATTGCGAGATGACTGTGAAGCGATGATTGACTTTTTTAACAGAGAGCAAGCGATTGTTATTGGGCATGACTGGGGCGGTGCGGTTGCTTGGCATTTAGCAGCTACAAGACCAAATCGTGTGAAAAAACTCATTCCAGTAAATATTCCTCATCCTGCTGATATGCCAAAAGGAATGGTGAAAAATCCGACTCAGTTTGTTCGAAGTTTGTATATGGTATTTTTCCAATTGCCGTATTTGCCAGAGAAAGTATTGAAGACAGATGCTTTTACGTACATGGCGAAAGGGTTAAAGTGGACAGGTCGTCATGGTGCGTTTGACAAAGAGGACTTGGAGCATTACCGAACAGCTTGGTTACAGCCAGGGGCGATCAAAGCGATGTTAAATTGGTATCGAGCAGTACGAATTGATTTTCGCCACGGATGGAAGGCGCTTGACTTTAACATCGATGTGCCGACGACAATCCTTTGGGGGCTGGATGACCCATTCCTTTCAAAAACGCTAGCGAAAGAAAGCTTGAAACGTTGTACACAAGGAGAACTTATTTATATTGGGGATGCGACGCATTGGGTTCACCATGAATATCCTAGCATCATTAATCATCTAATACTAAAGAGCCTAAGCAAAAACGAGTCTCAATCGGAACAAGTACTGAGCGACTAGGCAACCGAGATTTCCATTATTCTCTTTCTAGTGTTACGATACGTTTATTCAGATTAAAGGAGGGATCGTTCAAATGATTCATGTTCTGATCTCAAGAAAGAATGATTAAATGCAAGATGCATCACCTGTAGACGATGGTAGTTAAATGTCCTTCGTTTATCCACAGGCTGAGGCGTGTGCGTTTTTTGTGTATCACAAAATGATGGAGGTCTTTTAACACTTATGATTGAAACACATACAAGAACGATCCAAGATATCATTGTCGTTGGTGTAGAACGGCAAGAAGACGAACATTTTCAATATGGAATGGAAGAGCTTGAGAATTTGGCGAAAGCGCTCGATTTAAACCCGGTTGCTTCATTGTCGCAGAAACTTCGTACACCCAATCAAACGACGTATATTGGGAGTGGGAAAGTCAATGAACTCTCAAGGTTAGTCGAGACATGTGACGTAAACTTAGTCATTTTTAATGATGAGCTTTCGCCTTCGCAAATTCGAAACTTAGAGAAAGAGCTTGAAGTGACGGTTTATGATCGAACAATGCTCATATTAGATATATTTGGCGAGCGTGCGAAAACGAATGAGGCACAGCTTCAAGTTGAAATCGCACGACTTAAATATTTGTTGCCTCGACTTGTAGGCATGCGCGCATCATTAAGTAGGCAAGGGGGAAGTGGATCGGGCTTAGCAAACCGTGGAGCTGGTGAAACAAAGCTTGAACTTGATCGAAGAAAGATTGAAAGTCGCATAAGCGCGTTAGAGAAAGATCTTGAAATGATTGTTGATCGTCGACAGACGCAACGGCAAAAGCGTAAAAATGAAGGCATTCCTGTTGTAGCACTAGTAGGCTACACGAATGCTGGAAAATCCTCATTGTTAAATGCGATCGTATCGGACAAAAATGACAAGCATGTATTTGAGAAAGATATGCTGTTTGCTACACTCGATACATCTGTACGACGTGTTGAATATAAGAAAAATTTACCGTTCTTACTTGCTGATACAGTCGGTTTTGTTTCCAAATTACCCACTCATTTAGTTAAAGCGTTTCGCTCAACGTTAGAGGAAGCGAGAGAAGCAGATTTACTTCTTCACGTTGTTGATTATTCGAGTGATTCTTATAAGGAAATGATGAAAACAACAGAAAACACATTAAAAGAACTTGAGATTGATCAACCGTCTGTTACCGTCTTTAACAAAATTGATCGTACTACTCATACAGGCGGGGCAACGAAAACAGATGAACGGTTTATATCGGCTAAAGAAGGTACGGGAATAAATGAATTAATTGAAACGATTCAAACCCGAGTCTTTCAGCACTTCATACAAGAAGAACTCTTTATTCCGTTTAATGAAAGTAAAGCATTTGCATATGTAAATGAGCATACCCACGTTCTTAATCAAACGGAAAATGAAACGGGATGGCACGTGAAAACATTTATGCATGAAAAGCATAGTGCGGCATTGTCAGCATATAAACAGTAAAGAGAAAAAGAGACCGCGCTTGGTCTCTTTTTCGTTAAATTGGAAAGTTTATTCCTTAAATGGAATCTCGTAGATCAGCTTTAGCTTTCTCAATGGTTGATTGTTCATACCAGTGACTATATGTGAGGATATGACGAGATAATCGCTTATTAATAAGGGGTTTACTATGTTTTTGATCTCCTTTAAATGGAGTAAGTGATTCCATGAAAACGCCTCCTTTCTTAGTCATTATTGACAATCGTTATCTGTTTTAATCGCAATTTCTAAGGAAATGTTAACAATGAATTAACAGAATTTTCCCAATGAAGAATTTGGTTTCCCAATACAAAAGCGTTCAGATGTTTGCTAATTTTAGAGTACCAGCTGCGCAGGTTGGAACATTTTGAGGAGGGAAAACGAATTGAATAAGAAAATGGGGAAAATTGTAGCCGGAACAGCTCTAATCATATCTGTAGCATTTAGTTCATCTATCGCTCAAGCGGCAGAAGAAGCAAAGGAAAAATACCTCATTGGCTTCAACGAAGAAGAAGCGATGTCACAATTTGTTGATCAAATTGACGGCGATGAGGTTTCCATCTCTGCACAATCAGAAGATGTAGAAATTGATCTCCTTCATGAATTTGATTTTATCCCTGTTTTATCTGTTGAACTCGATCCTAACGACGTGGATGCATTAGAACTCGATCCTTCCATCTCTTATATTGAAGAAGATGCGGAAATGACAACAATGCAGACGGTGCCTTGGGGCATTAATCGTGTACAAGCTCCCGTAGCACAAAGTCGAGGTTTCACTGGTACAGGCGTTCGAGTAGCTGTATTGGATACGGGGATTTCAAATCACTCTGATTTAAGAATCCGCGGTGGAGCAAGCTTTGTTCCAGGAGAACCAAACATTAGCGATGGAAATGGCCACGGGACACATGTGGCTGGTACGATTGCTGCGTTAAACAACTCAATTGGTGTACTTGGCGTGGCACCAAACGTTGATTTATACGGGGTTAAAGTATTAGGAGCAAATGGTTCAGGTTCAATTAGTGGAATTGCTCAAGGGTTACAGTGGGCTGCAAATAACGGCATGCATGTTGCCAACATGAGCTTAGGTAGTAGCTCTGGTAGTGCAACGATGGAACAAGCGGTTAACCAAGCTACAGCAAGTGGCGTATTAGTCGTTGCTGCTTCTGGTAACTCTGGTGCAGCAAATGTTGGATTCCCAGCTCGTTATGCGAATGCAATGGCAGTAGGGGCGACGGATCAAAACAATAACCGTGCAAGCTTCTCACAATACGGCGCAGGGCTTGATATTGTTGCTCCTGGTGTAGGCGTTCAAAGTACAGTTCCTGGTAACGGCTACTCAAGCTTTAACGGCACGTCTATGGCTACACCTCACGTTTCGGGTGTTGCTGCACTAGTGAAACAAAAGAACCCTTCTTGGTCGAATGTTCAAATCCGTAACCACCTTAAAAACACAGCAACAAGCTTAGGCAACACAAATCAATTTGGTAGTGGTCTTGTAAACGCTGAGGCTGCAACTCGTTAATTGTGAAAAACTCCTTTTGTGGATTCGTCTACAAGAGGAGTTTTCTTTTAAAAACATAAGCGTCTAAACAAAAAAACATCTCCATCGATGAGCGTAATCGAAGAGATGTTTTTTCGTTTATTCTTTAAATGATCTTCTAAACCATTGATAAGTCACGTTTTTGTGGTTTAGTAATGTATTTTTGTAAATACTCATTTGCTTTCTCGTATTGTCCATTTTGTTGATACCACCTAGCGAGCTCTTGTGCATAGGGGATAAATGCAGTTGCATCTTCCAGTTGTTCAAAATGAGGAAGGAGCTCATTTTCTAGGAAGTGATACAGCTGATCTGAAGAATCAAGACGATAGAGAAAATAGCGTGCTTGAAGTTCAATTCGTTCATAAGCATGATGCAAACTAAGTTCGATAATCTCATCTAATATGTCGCGAATAAACGTTGTTTCCGCATTCATGGAGAACAAAACATCAACATTCGCTAAACGGGTATACAGGTAATTTTTACTGCCAACTTTATAGTAGTCTGTACATTGCTGAAAGCATTCATGGCTTTGTTCGTATTCAGCTTGTTTTTTTAATAGAATGCCGAAATTAAATGTCGCTTGAAAAAATAAGGGTTTGTGACCAATTAAGCGTGTGTTTCGTAAAAGAACCTTAAATACACGAAACGATTCTTCAAGCATATTGAGCTGGGTATAATTAATGCCCAGAAGCATTTGTGATTGAGCGATGCGTAAGTAATTATCTTCTTGCTTAAAAATATAAAGGGCTTCTTTCGCATAAATAATTGCTTTTTCTGGTTCATTTAATTGTGTGTAGCAATGAGACATAATAAACGCAACTTCGCGAACAAATAGAAAATTCGCGGCGTACTCTTCATTTTGTAGTTGTAAAAGTAGCTGCTTTGCTTCATTTAGCCGACCAATCTCAACAAGGTAAATCCCATAGAACAATTCGGCGAAGCGCTCTTCAATTGTGTCGAGGTTACTTCGATTTTTATCGACAATGCTCCAATCCTTAAAAGCAAGATTCAAATTCCCGTTCATTAGGTGATAGCGCATCATATATAAGTGATACGTATTTCTGTAATTTGTTCTTGGGATAACCGTTTCTTTATCTAACAGCAATTCATAATGTTCAATTGCTTTTTCTTCATCTGCAAACTGAATGGCTTCAATAAATGAATCAAGCGTTTGTTTAATTTCCGTGTGCTGGGCATATTCTTCCTCAATATTAATTCCGAGTCTTTCTAAAAGTAGTGCTGCAGTCCCGAAATTGGCATTATATATTGAATTTTCAATTTTACTTAAATGTGGAATAGAACATATACCATCAGCAAGTTCGGCTTGTGTCATGTTATGTTTAATCCGGTAGTACTTTATTGTTCTACCTAGTTCCACGGTCATCAACCCACTTCTTATAATATATCGAACATTGCATTCTTTCCTTTAAAATCAATTCTCGCTTTTTCTTTAATTTCCTGCAAGAACGATGAAAATGACCAAGTAAATATAAAAAAAGTGACTACAATAGGTGTTATTGCGTAGTCACTTCGTTTTGATGTTCTGATTGTTCAAGTGCACGTTGAATATCGCGAATGGAATATCCAAACGTCATTTCTAGATGAGGATAGTCGACAAAATGATTCCAATCTCCACCCCACACAAATCCTAGGTCTTTTGCCATATCTGCAACTTCAAACCAATCGGATTCGCCATTTTGATTGCCATCATACTCGATATCCCAAATCGGTTGACCATCGCTATTTAACAACGCATAATCAACAGCTAAACCGAAATTATGGAAAGACTCGCCTCCTGAAACATTGGTGACGATATTTCCGCTTGAAGATCGACCTTGTTGATAAAGCTCATCTTGCTCTTCAAAACTTCGAAATCCATCTGTAATAATGATATCTATGCCATTATCAGCGGCTTGTTCAATTAATGTTTCGGTTTTATCTGCGACTTTTGGATGAAGTTCTTCTGCGTATATCACTTCTTCAATGGGTACTTCCGGCTCCTGAACTACATATTTATCTGCCAATGTCCCTTCAGCATGATCTATAGTAAAAAAGAATCGATCGTTCATTAAGGCATAGTAAGAAATAATGAAACCAAGTGTAAGGAGACAAGTAAAAATAAGTAAGAATGATTTCTTAAATTGTCGCACATAAACCTCCCTTAATCATGATACGACAAATTTGTAGAATGTTATCGTAATTCATCGTTTTTCATTACTCTCCATCTTACTTGTTCTAACGTATGATTTCAATTATTAAGTCGATGCAAATTTTTTCCTGCGAAAAATGAAATAAAGAAGACCGAGTAACATCCAGCTAACGCCAATAATAAGCGCATTCGTTTCGATTGAGTACAATAAGAACAAACAAAACAGAGCACCTAAGAGCGGAATGAGCAAATTTAAAATGATTCCTTTTAAAGAACGTTGCTTTTGTCGAATAAAATAATGAGCGATAACGGAAGCATTCACGCTCGTGAAGCCAATTAAAGCACCAAAACTTATAAAGGAATAGATGATTTCTAGTTCACCGAAGATGGCTGTTAACGATAAGGCTCCAATAAGAACAATGTTAAATACAGGTGTTTTAAATCTCGGGTGCAAATAACCGAAAAAACGCTTTGGTAATGTTTGGTCTCTTCCCATTGCAAATAAGAGTCGAGAGGCACTTGCGTGAGAAGACATAGACGATGACACAACAGCTACCATCGTTCCGGCAAGGAATAAAGAGTAAAGAAATGCGCCGCCAACATAATGGGCAATCTCTAATGATGCAGCTTCAGCAGATACAAACGTTTCATAGTTTGGGTAGACAAGCTGCATGAGATAGGATACACCTACAAACAGTCCCCCACCAATCAACACTACTAAAATAATCGCAAGTGGTACTGTTCTTTTTGGGTTTTTTGTTTCTTCAGAAAGGGTCGAAATCGCATCAAATCCGAGAAAAGAAAAGCAGAGAATGGCTGCACCAGTAAAAATGGTCGTCATTTCCAAAGAAGTGCTGTAAAACGGCATCATGGATAAAAGTTCGCCAGTCCCGAACCCATTATTTAAACCGCGGACAATAAAGAATACAAATATGCCAGCAACGAGAATTTGGAACGCGACAAAAAGTCCTGTAACGTTTGCAGTGAGACGAATGCCAAGAATATTAATTGTGGTAATCGCTGTAGCTAAAAGAACAACCCAAATAAATGCAGGAATCTGTGGAAAAGCAGCTTGTAAATAAACCATGCCAATGGCGAAGTTAACCATTGGTAAGAATAAATAATCGAGCAAGAGCGTCCAGCCAGCTGCAAATCCGACGTTAGGATGAATGCTTTTTTGAGCGTACGTATACGCTGACCCCGCTTTTGGAAAAGCCTGAACCATTCTGCCGTAGCTATAGGCTGTTAAGAGAAGTGCAGCAATGGTAAATAAATAAGCTGTTGCGACATGTCCCTCGGTTAATTGAGCGACAATGCCATACGTATCAAAAACGACTAACGGGTCCATATAGGCTAAGCCAATGACTAAAAGCGGTACCAGCGTAAGCGTACGTTTCAGTTTTGTTTCATGTTCTTTCTCCAAGTGAACCACCCCCATAAAATATAAATTTTATTTTAATGTTTTCAGAAAGCTGTCGCAATATGTAGTTTAAAAAAGGACAAAAAACGAGGACTTTCTATCGATATAATTTGCGCATTCTGTCTATCCATACTATAATTTGAATGTAATTGAAAATCTTTATCAATAAAGAGAGGGATAAACAAATGAATTGGTTTAATAAATGGTCGCTCGGTGCGGTCGCGTTTAGTACGATGGCGTTAGCTGCTTGTGGCAATGGGGAACAGGATAATACGGGTTCAGAAGCAGATGAAAATGGAGAAGCAACGGAAGAAACCATTTCATATGAGGCGATGAATGGCATGCAGGAAGTGCCTGCTAATCCAGAGCGTGTTGTCTTATTAGCAGATGTTTATTACGGTTACTTACAAGAATTAGGAATTGATGTAGCGGCAACGACTGACTATGTGTTTGAAAGTCCTTTTCTAGAGGAGCACACAGACGGTGTTGAAAATCTAGGTGACGCAAGCTCTGTTTCTATCGAGCAAATTGTTGAGCTTGATCCTGATTTAATTATTGCTTACGGCTCTTCTGAAATCCTTGATCAATTAGAAAGTGTTGCCACAACTGTAGCGGTTGATTATGCCTCGTTAGGATATAAAGAGCAATTAATGGAATTTGGTGAAATGTTCGGAAGAGAAGATGCAGCACAAAGCTGGATCGATAGTTGGGATGAGCAAGTAGAATCGTTAAAACCAGAAGTACAAGAAGCAGTGGGTGAAGACACGATTTCAATCCTACAGCCAACTGATAGCGATGTTTACTTATATGGAAGCGGCTGGGGTCGTGGTGGCGAGATTATGTACGAGGAATTCGAACTAAATATGCCAGATGCAGCGGTTGAATCCGTTGGAACAGATGGCTTTAACAACCTAGCATTAGAAGCGGTTCCAGAGCATGCTGGAGATTATATATTAACAGCACCTTGGACTGTGAACCTAGATGGAAACTTCCTGTATGAAAGCTCAATCTGGGAAGGACTTGATGCGGTAGAAGATGAGCGAGTGTTTGAAATGGACCCGATTGGCTATTACTTTAACGATCCCATTTCAGTAGAACAACATCTTGATGAAATTTCTAATTTTTTACTAAACAACTAAGGATTGATTCGAAGCTTGCTACTCTCATCAAGAATCCGGTGAAGGTGGCAAGTTTTTTATGTGTACACTCAAACGTTAAGGAGGAAGAAAAATGATTATATCTGTTGATACCCTTAAAAAGTGGTTAGATGAAAAGAAAGAGTTCGTTTTAGTAGATGCACGGCATGATTTAAAAGATGAACAAAAAGGGAGACGTCAATATGAAGAAAGCCATATTCCGAACGCAATTTTTGTTGATATGGCTAATGACCTTGCAGACCGCTCTTTAAAGCAAGGCGGACGTTATCCGATGCCGCGCCCTGAACAAATTGCGGAAATGGCGGAAAAAAAAGGGATCAATGAAAACAGCGTCGTCGTGATTTATGATGAAGGAAGCGGGGGTATGGCTGCAGGCAGAGCATGGTGGATGCTTACGTACATCGGAAATGAATCCGTCTACCTTTTAGATGGAGGCTTGCAACAATGGAAAAAACGTGGCTATGAAACAACTGCCACCCAACAAAATCCGAAACCAAAGACATTTCATCCACAGTTAAATAGGAATATGCTCGTGACGCATGAAGACGTTCATCAGCGACATCCTCGCACATCGTTACTTGATGCACGGTCGTATGATCGATTTCTTGGTGAAAACGAAGAACTTGATGCAAAGGCAGGCCATATTCCTGGTGCCACGAGTTTCTTCTGGAAACATGTGTTGCAAGAGAATGGACTGTGGAAAGATCAACAGAAACTAGCAGAAATGTTTGAATCAATAGGTTCCAAGGAAGATGAAGTCATTGTCTATTGCGGCTCTGGGATTTCGGCATGCCCTCTTTTTGCAGGGTTAAAGCAGGCTGGTTTTAAAGATGTAAAATTGTATCCAGGTTCTTGGAGTGATTGGATCACCCATGATTATCCGACAGAAAAAGGGGAATAGGAGAGAAGCGTGTTGCAAAAAAAGCAATGCGCTTTTTTACTACGTATTAGAGGAGCGAATAACATGGCTGTTCACATTGTGTGGTTTCGAAGAGATTTACGCTTGAGCGATCATCAAGCGCTGGCAAAGGCAATTGAAAATGCGGATCAAGCGGGTGATACGATTTTAGGAGTCTTTCATATTCATCCAGCACTCACGGATTCGTTCACCGTTCGGCATGATTACTTTTATGAAACATTAAAAGCGTTTGTCGACCACACGAACCGCATCAAGTTCCAGGTCGTGTTTTTATATGGTGAGCTAGAGGAGAGTTTTGATCAACTTCTTTCTTCTATAGATAACGTAAAGGGCATTTATTTTAATAAAGACGAAACAGGTTTTGGCAAAACCCGTGATGACGCATTTGAATCATGGGCTGAGCAAGCGAGCATTCAGACATATTCCTTCATTGATCATCACTTACATGGGGCGTATGAGCTGTTAAAGGGCGATGGCGAGCATTATAAAGTATTTACACCATATTATAAGAAATGGCGCCAATTAGGTAAACCTGAAGCATGTTCCATTGATGAAGACGTATTAACGAAGCGAAGTGCCACACAAAGTAGCGTTCACGAAGCGGGTGATGAAGCGTATAAACGAATCATGCAGCAGAAAACAGGAAAATGGAAAGACGAGGCTGGTGAAAAAGCAGCCCATGATTATTTGGCGACCTTTTTAGACGACCGTATAGAAGCCTATGAAAAAGACAGAGATTTTCCTGAGTACGATGGGACAAGCCAGTTGTCGAAATTTTTAAGGACGGGCGCACTTTCTATACGAACAGTTTTTCATGCCGTGCAGGAAAAAAGAGACCAGATGCATAACGATGCAGGCGCGGAGACCTTTATCCAGGAGTTAGCGTGGCGTGATTTTTACAATATGATCTATGCCCACTACCCTAGTAGTCACGATAAAGAAATTAAAGAGCAGTACCAAGGCATTGAATGGCGAACGGATGAAGAACAGTTGGAGGCATGGAAAGAAGGAAAAACAGGCTACCCACTAGTAGATGCCGCTATGCGTCAACTTAATACAACGGGGTGGATGCACAATCGTTTGAGAATGGTCGTGGCATCGTTTTTAACGAAGCATTTGCTAATCGATTGGCGCTTAGGCGAACACTATTTTGCGGAGCGGCTTATTGACTATGATCCAGCATCGAACATTGGTGGCTGGCAATGGGCGGCTTCAACTGGAACGGATGCGGTTCCGTATTTTCGGGTTTTTAACCCATATCGTCAGGCAGAGCGGTTCGACCCTCATGGTCGTTTTATTCGCTCGTACGTTGAAGAGTTGAGGGATGTACCAACGGCATCGATTCATAAACCTTATGAAATGGATAAGGATAAGCAAAAAGAGTACGGCTCTGATGGCTATCCTGCACCTATTGTCGATCACCAGCGTGCACGTCAACGAGCATTAGAAGCGTTCGGCGGGTCATAATTCGTGCCGAGAGGAAGGCGGAAGTTTGCTATACTTAGGAGAAGGAACTAAAGAGAAAGTAGGGTTAGCTATGTCCGATGCATATAAACAATTTCTAAATCAGACCCATAGCCATTTAGATTCGTTCGCAGAAAGTTTAGGAAAACTCCTCGCTTGCCCCATTACGATTGAAAACAAACATCACCATCTATTGGCATATTCGGAACACGGTGAAGGAACGGATTCCGCTCGAGTCTCGACCATTATTGGCAGAAAAGTTCCTGATAAACTGATTCATCGTTTTTGGAAAGATGGAATTATGACAGCATTAAATCAATCACCAGAACCACTCGTTATTGCCGGAATTGAAGAATTTGGACTTGGACGGCGTGTCGCCTTATCGATCCGGGATGGGGCGAATGGTGTGATTGGCTATATATGGGTTTCAGAAACGATTCGTTCATTAACGGTATTTGAGCAACAATGGTTAAAAAAAGTTGCTGTTAAAGCAAGTGGTTATTTTTCTATATACGACCGCGAGCATTTAAAGCCGACTAAAGAAGAGAAGCTGTGGAAAATCATTACGAATACCTATACGACAACGGATTTGCCAGCATCATGGTTAAGTGCAGATACAGAGAAATGCATTCTTATGGTTGATTTGCAGAATTTTGCAGAAAATCTAATAAAAGTAGAACAATTGATTCAGTCTTTCAGTTCGATATATATGTTCGATGGGCGTTATTTCATTGCTATTTTTGTTCATTCAACTGTGGCGGAACCAGTTGGGAAGGTACATCAATCTTTACATAACGAGATTCCAGTTGCATGTGGGAACCCATTTACGCAATTCGAAAGCATGGCAAAATCGTATGAACAGGCAAAAATGATGCTCGCACTAAAAAAACGTTTCAAAGATGAATTAAGTAAAGAGCTATTTTATTTTCAAGCAGGAGCAATGCGGTATATTGTCCCTTACGAGGAAAAAGCGTACGTCATGAGCAAGCATCCTGCTTTGCGCGTATTGGAGAAGTATGATGAACAAAATCAAACCTACTTACTAAAAACGTTAGACGAATTTTTGAAGAAAGATGGGCATCTTGCCATGACGGCAAAAGCACTTCATATTCATTCAAATTCTTTACAGTATCGGATGAAGCGGATTTCTGAATTAACGAATCTTGATTTAAAAAAGCCAAATGAGCGCATTGGGTTATATTTAGACTTGCGAAATCAAGGAGAGTAAAAAGAATTATCAAATCATTTGTGTTATTTGCACAAATGAAGAGGGGAATTTTTAGCTAACTAAAATGAAGAGAATCGCGCTATTTGTGGATATACTACAAATAGAATCGGTCGTAGGAGGTTAGAAACCATGATAATTGGTGTTCCGAAAGAGATAAAAAGCTACGAAAATCGTGTCGCGATTACACCTGCTGGGGTCATGACGTTAACGGTAAGCGGGCATTCTGTCATTGTTGAATCTGGTGCAGGAGACGGCAGTGGGTTTACAGATGAAGAATATCAGCAAGCTGGTGCACGAATGGAAGCGAAAGCAGTTGATGTATGGAAGAATGCGGATATGATTATGAAAGTGAAGGAGCCGTTAGAGCCTGAATTTGCTTATTTTCGTGAAGGATTAATCTTATTTACGTATTTACATTTAGCCGCAGAGCGTTCTTTGACGGAAGCGCTCATTACTAAAAAAGTCACAGCTGTTGCTTATGAAACGGTGGAACAGTGGGGGACTCTCCCTCTTTTAACACCAATGAGTGAAGTTGCGGGGAGAATGGCTACACAGATGGGCGCTCGCTTTTTAGAAAAAACAAATGGAGGAAAAGGGATTCTTTTATCTGGTGTACCCGGAGTGAAAAGAGCAAAAGTAGCGATTGTCGGTGGTGGAGTCGTAGGGACGAACGCAGCAAAAATGGCGATCGGTTTAGGGGCACAAGTTACACTACTTGATGTAAGCGCAGAGCGATTGCGTCAGCTTGATGATCAGTTCGGCAACGATATTCAGACGATGATGTCGAATCCACTTAATATTGCTGTTGCTGTAGAAGAAGCAGACCTCGTCATTGGGGCTGTTCTCATACCAGGAGCGAAAGCGCCAAAACTTGTTACGGAAGAAATGATCAAAGCGATGAAAGAAGGAAGCGTAGTGGTTGATGTAGCAGTTGATCAGGGAGGAATTATTGAGACAGCTGACCAAGTGACAACACACGATCAACCGACCTATGTAAAACATGGCATTATTCATTATGCTGTAGCAAATATGCCAGGTGCGGTTCCTCGAACGTCAACGATTGCTTTAACAAATGTAACCATTCCGTACGCGAAGCAGATTGCAGATCAAGGAATTAAGCAGGCGCTAAGTAGAAATCCTGCTTTAGCAAAAGGATTAAATACAGCTGCTGGCTTTGTAACGTACGAAGCGGTCGCTCGAGATTTAGCGTTTGACTACAAACCTACCGAAGAAAGCTTACTGCTCATATAAAAAAAGAAGCGCTGAAGAACTTATCTCAGCGCTTTTCTGTATTCTTTATTAAATAGAATCTTGTACAAAAACAACACAAACGGGATAAGGGACCGGGATGTCTTTTTCAATTAAAGTCAAATGCCCTGATGATTGATTACGTTCATACATTGTCATGTTGCCAGATTCTTGGTTAGATGCAATCAAAAAGCTACCGGACGGATCGAGTTGAAAATCACGAGGCCAGTTTCCTTCCGTACTGATGATTTCAACTAGTGTGAGCTCGCCAGAAAGTTCGTTCACAGCAAAACTTGCAATTGAGTTATGACCGCGATTGGCTACGTATACGAATTTCCCGTCACTTGAAAGGTGAATCGCGCTACCATAGCTTTCCTCAACAAAGCCTTCTGGAAGAGTAGAAATCGTTTGAACTTCAGTAAGTTCACCAAGTGACGCATTGTATTCGCACACAATCACTTCATTCGATAGCTCTGTCATAATATAGGCATACGCTTCGTGAGGGTGAAAAGCGATGTGTCTAGGGCCTGCTCCCGGCGCAACGTTTAATGTGAAGTGACGCTCTAACTGACCTTTCTCGTTTTTATAAAGAATCACTTCGTCTGTTCCTAAATCAACAGCCACAGCAAACTGTTCGTCTGGCGTGAATCCTGAAAAGTGAGCGTGTGCTTTTTCTTGACGGTCTTTATTTGGCCCGCTTCCCTCGTGGGTTACGCTGGAAAGAATCTCGCCTACTGACCCATCTTCTTTTAGTTGATAAGAGAAAATGGAACCACTATGGTAGTTTGCGGACAAGGCGTTTAAGTTGTCTGAACGAACTGCAACATGACAAGGGCCGCCATCTGACGTAATGTTTCTGTTTAACGGTGTGAGCGATCCGCTTTTAGGATCGAGGTCAAACGCGTGAATACCACCTTCTGAACCCTCTTTCATTACAGCATAAAGTTTATTTGTATTCGTAACCGCTACAAAAGTTGGATCTTTCAATTCTGCCGCTACGTCCAACTGTTGCAGGCTTTTCGCTTCGGTATCTAAAGTAAACGTATAGACGCCTTTGCTATCTCCTTTTGAATACGTACCGATATAGCCACGATAGGTTGTCACGTTTTATCATTCCTTTCCATTCGTTTGTCATTGCTAGTATACATGAAACGTCGTCATCGTTCATGTAATCGGGCATGTTTTGATTTTTTACGTTGTGAAAATTTTGAGGAGGTAAATGTAATAAGTCCAATCCAAATAAAGAAAAATGCAAGAAACTGGACATACGAGAATGGTTCTTCAAACACGAATATGCCGAGAATTAACATAGAAGTTGGCGCAATATATTGTAGAAAGCCAACTAAGGAAAACGGAATATGTTTGGCGCCATAGGAAAATAACATCAAAGGCACCGCTGTAAAAATGCCTGCACCTGCAAGTAAAAGCAGTGTTGAAGGTGTAAATTCACTAAATGCATAAGACGTAAACAGAAATAAATATAGAAGTGCAATCGGTGTAACTAATAATGTTTCAATAAAAAGACCTGCAGTAGCAGATATGGAAACGGAACGCTTTATAAAGCCGTAAAAACAAAAGCTTAACGCCATCCCAAAAGCTGCCCAAGGAATGGTGCCGTTAAAGAGAATTAAGGTAAGCACGCCAATACCTGCGGCGGATACAGCAAATTTTTCAGCAGTGCTTAGCTTTTCTTTAATAATTATGGTTGCCAATACGACATTAAGAAGAGGGTTAATATAATAAGCAAGACTCGCTTCTAGTACCATATTGCTGCTGACAGCAAAAATAAATAAAAACCAGTTTATACTAATAAACACTGCTGCGAAAATCATTGGAATCAGCTGTTTCGACTGACTAAAGACCGTTTTAATCTCGCGTATGTATAAGGTTTTCTTTTTAGCGAAAATGAGGAGTGCGATCATAAAAAGGAAAGCGAATAATATTCGATACATTAATACATCTAAAGCGGGAATAAATGAGAGCAATGCCCAATAGAGTGGAAGCAAGCCCCAAATTAAATAGGATATAAGCGTTGTTGTAACACCGGTACGAAAATTTTGCTCATTTTGCATAAATCATTCTCCAATTCATAATAGTAGCTTTATTTTAGACGATTTAGCCTAAATAGAAAACGAATCCGACTTTCACTCCAAGAATTATATAAAAAGACAGAATGTAAGGAAAGTTGACAATTTTTATGATTCACTTCTTCTTTTCAGCAGGAAAACTGGCAACCGTTACGAATAAGTAAAGATACATCATGATTTGTAAAGGAGCGTAAAGAAGATGAAGATTTATGCATCCGTTGATATGGAAGGCATTACCGGTTTAGTTGATCATCAGTTTGTGACGCCTGGCGAACGTTTTTACCCAAGGGGACAAATGTTAATGACACAAGAAGTCAATCATGTTGCAGAAGCCGCATTTAAACATGGTTGTAAGACCTTTGTGGCAAACGATTCACATGGAAAAATGAATAATTTACTTATTGAAGCACTACACGACGAGATTCAGCTTATCTCTGGCGAAGTAAAGCCATATTCGATGATGCAAGGCTTGGATGATACATATCAAAGTGTCTTCTTCATCGGCTATCATGCACGAGCCTCTATGCCGGGTGTCATGAGTCATACGATGATTTTTGGTGTCCGTAATATGTGGTTAGATGGTGTCTTAATCGGTGAACTTGGGTTAAATGCGTTTCTTGCAGGCTATTATGACGTGCCGGTGGCGTTTGTAGCTGGGGATGAAGGCGCTTGCAGAGAGGCGGAAGCGCTTCTTCCAGGAGTGGTGACGGCTTCGGTTAAAGTAGCTCAGTCTCGATCTTCTGCTTTATGTTTATCGCCGAGTGAAAGTCAAAAGCTGCTTCAGGAAAAAACGCATTTAGCGTTACGAACACCGACAGCCTCTCCGTTAAAACGAAAAGGAGCACCGACCTTACATATTGAATTTGCGAACTATGGCCAAGCTGAGTGGGCAGCGCTAATGCCAGGCGCATTTATTGAAACGGGGACAACGGTAGGATTTAAAGCGAAAGATGTAAAAGAGGCATATCAAGCAATGCTGGTGATGACGGAGCTGGCTATGCAGACGACGTTTTGTTAAAGAGAGGCGATATTCATGCTTAAATATGTCAGTCGTCGCTTTTTAGCGATGGTCATGACGCTATGGATTATTATTACGGCGACATTTTTTCTAATGCATAGTGTGCCTGGTTCGCCATTAAATGGCGAGCACAATACAAGTGAAGCGGTTCAAGCAAATCTTGAAGCGTATTATGGTTTAGATCGTCCAGTTCTCCTGCAATACGTTGATTATTTAGGCTCAATCATCCAGTTTGATTTTGGCCCATCGATCTCTCAACCGGCCGTATCCGTTAACGATTTAATTTCAAGAGGATTTCCTGTTTCGCTTGAACTAGGCTTATATGCGTTAGGGTTTGCTCTTATTTCAGGTGTGACCTTAGGCGTACTTGCTGCTTTAAGAAGAAATGGCATGATTGATTATCTATTAATGACATTAGCGGTTTTAGGGTTATCCGTACCAAATTTCATTTTAGCCGCTTTGCTTATTCAGTCGTTTAAAGACTACCTACCGGTTGCTTTATGGCACGATTGGACACATATGATCTTACCTGTTTTTGCTTTAGCAACATCACCGATGGCAATCATAGCACGGTTAACCCGCTCGACAATGGTGGATGTGCTCACTCAAGATTACATACGAACGGCTCAAGCGAAAGGACTTTCACCTTTTGTTGTCGTGACAAAACATGCGTTAAGAAATGGATTAATGCCAGTGGTCACGATTATGGGAACGCTCGTTGCTGGGGTTTTAACAGGGAGTTTTGTAATTGAAAAGATTTTTGCTATTCCTGGAATCGGTCGTTATTTCGTTGAAGGCATTAACAATCGAGATTACGCCGTCATTATGGGTACAACCATTTTTTACAGTGCGATCTTGCTCGTTATGCTGCTCATTGTTGATATTATCTATGGCTTCCTCGATCCAAGAATTCGCCTGGACAAGAAGGAGGCAAAATAATGGCTTTGCTCGATTCAAATGGTCAATCAGTGAAAGACGAATTGTTTCAACGGAATACAGAACAGATAAATGCTGAACAAGTATCAAGGCCATCTCTTTCTTATTGGCGCTCGGTCTGGATGCGACTAAAACAAAATAAGCTTGCTATGTTTGGTTTGGTTACGATGATCGGTTTAACCATTATGGCGATTATTGGACCGTGGATCTCACCACACTCAATCGCATCACCCAATTATACGATGGTCAATCAACCTCCATCGAGTGAATATTGGTTTGGCACAGACGCTCTAGGACGAGATATGTTTGCAAGAACCTGGTATGGTGCGCGCATTTCGCTATTTGTTGGATTAGTAGCGGCATTAATTGATTGTATGGTCGGCATTATTTACGGTGGCGTTTCTGGCTATAAAGGTGGAAGAACCGATTCATTTATGATGAGAATTGTCGAGATTTTATACGGTCTACCTTACTTACTCGTCGTCATTCTACTAATGGTTATTATGGGTCCAGGCTTACTAACGATCATTATTGCATTAACCATTACCGGTTGGGTTGGCATGGCACGAATTGTGCGAGGGCAAGTGCTTTCGTTAAAACAAAATGAGTATGTACTTGCTTCTAAAGTTTTTGGGGCGAGCACAAGTCATATTATTCGAAAAAGCCTACTCCCAAATACAATGGGACCCATCATTATTCAAATGACACTAACGGTACCTACAGCTATTTTTGCGGAAGCATTTTTAAGTTTTCTTGGCTTAGGCATTTCCGCACCTTATGCTTCATGGGGATCGCTTGCAGAGGACGGCCTTTCTTCCATCTTAACAGGGAACTGGTGGCGTTTATTCTTTCCTGCATTTTTTATCTCGCTAACGATGTACGCGTTTAACGTATTTGGTGATGGTCTACAAGATGCCATTGATCCGAAGACGAGGGGGAACTAACATGTCGCTATTGGAAATTAACGATTTACATATAAATTTTAAAACGTATGGTGGAGAAGTCCAAGCTGTTCGGGGTGTGAATTTAAAACTTGAAAAAGGAGAAACCCTTGCCATTGTAGGAGAAAGTGGTTGTGGGAAAAGCGTAACGGCACAAAGCATCATGCGCCTGCTTCCAAAAGGAATTTCTAAAGTGAAGCAAGGCGAAGTTTGGTTCAATGGAACGAATTTGCTTACGTTGTCAGATAAAAAAATGAGAAAAATACAAGGAAATGATATCTCAATGATTTTCCAAGATCCGATGACGTCTTTAAACCCGACACTTAGCATCGGAACTCAGCTAACAGAAGGCATTCGCAAGCATACATCCATTTCCGCATCAGCAGCCAAAGCAAAGGCGTTGGAAATGTTGACAATCGTCGGCATTTCAAATGGAGAAGATCGCTTAAAGCAATATCCACATGAATTTAGTGGCGGTATGCGTCAGCGTCTTATGATTGCGATGGCGCTTATTTGTGAACCGGACATTTTAATTGCTGATGAGCCAACCACAGCACTAGATGTCACGATTCAAGCGCAAATCCTATCGCTCTTTAAAGAAATTCAACGTAAAACAGGCGTCGCCATTATCTTAATTACCCATGATCTTGGGGTTGTCGCTCAATTAGCGGATCGCGTTCACGTGATGTATGCAGGAAAAGTAATTGAATTAAGCGATCGTCGGGGGCTTTTCTATCAGTCCGCTCATCCTTACACAAAAGGGCTGTTACGTTCTATTCCCCGATTAGACGATGCAAAAGAGGAACTTGTGCCAATTTCCGGGACACCACCAGATTTGTTTTCACCACCAACAGGCTGTCCGTTTGCGGCTCGTTGTCACTATGCGATGGATGTTTGTCGTCATCACATGCCTGAGATGACAAAAGTGTCCGAGACTCATCAAGCGGCATGTTGGTTGCTTGATGAAAGGTCAAAGCAAGTATTTAAAGAATTAGCATAAAAAAAGGGGGAAACAAAATGAAAAAGAAATGGTTTTTAGGAACTGTTGCGGCCACGATGATGCTAAGTGCTTGTACAACAGGTACGTCAAATGATAACGAGCCAAACGAGAACGAGGGAACCGAAGAAAATGAAACGGGTGACAACGTGCTAATTGTGAACAATGGTGCTGAACCAGTTAGCTTGGATCCACAAATTGCGTTCGAAACAGTTTCGAGTGCACCGTTAAATAATATTATGGAAGGGTTAATGCGACTAAATGCAGATCATCAGCCTGAAGAGGCAGTGGCAGAGCGGTACGAGGTATCAGACGATGGGTTAACCTACACGTTTCACCTTCGAGAAAATGCAAACTGGTCGAATGGAGATCCTGTGACAGCTGAAGATTTTGAGTATGCCTGGAAACGACTTGTTAATCCAGATACAGGTTCGCCAGCTGCTTTTTTAGCAAATTTGATTGATGGCGCAAATGAATTTTATGAAGGTGAAGGTTCTGAAGATGACGTGATGGTGACGGCTGTTGATGAAAAGACGTTAGAAGTTGTTCTCAATAGTCCGCAACAATACTTTTTAAACTTAGTAACCAATCCTTCTTTCTTTCCCGTTCATAAAGCGACTGTAGAGGAAAATGATTCATGGCATCAAGAAGCAGATACGTACATTAGCAATGGACCATTCGAATTAACTGGCTGGGATCATAATACGGAACTACGAATGACTCGTAATGAAGAATACTGGGATGCAGATTCTGTTGCCCTTGATGGAGCGACTTGGCTCATGGTAGAAGATCAAAATACGGCCTACAGTTTATTTGAGCAAGGCGGACTTCATTCAACAACGCCTCCAGCAGATTTGGCAGAAGAGTTAATTGCTAGTGGAGAAGTAGATTTATATGATCAAGCGGGAACGTATTTTTATCGATTCTTAACGACAGAAGAACCATTTCAAAATAAAAAAATTCGGAAAGCATTTGCTAAATCTGTTGATCGACAAACGATCGTGGATAGCGTAATTCGTCAAAACCAAAATGTTGCAAATGGCTTTGTGTCCTATGGATTTCCGGAACCTTCTGGTGAAGATTTTAGAGAGGTAGGCGGTGACTTATTTGCATACGATGTAGAAGAGGCAAAGCAGCTCCTTGCTGAAGGAATGGAAGAAGAAGGGTATGATGAGCTTCCATCTATTACAATTTCGTATAGTTCTGGACCTCCTGAACATGAGCGGATTGCAGAAAGCTTACAGCAGATGTATGCCGAAAATCTTGAGGTTGATGTAGATCTAGAAGTAGTAGAAGCGAGTGTATTTTTAGATCGGCAACGTGGGTTAGAAATGCAAATGTCTCGTTCCTCTTTTGTGGCAGACTATGCTGACCCGATTAACTTTTTAGAAAGCTTTTTGACAGATAGCTCCATGAATCGCACAGCCTGGTCAAACGAAGAGTATGACCAATTAATTGCTGATTCTAAAGCTGAAGGAGATGAAGAGCGGAGATTTGAACTTCTGCACGAAGCGGAAGCATTAGTATTAGAAGAAATGCCGTTCTTTCCACTTTATTTTTATAACCAGCCAGTATTGGAAAATGAAGCCGTTTCAGGCATTGTTCGCCACCCAGTTGGGTATACAGAGCTAAAGTGGGCAGATGTAAATGAATAAATCATTAGGGGGAGAAGTTTTAGCTCTCTCCCTTTTTCCATTTGGAGGGTGACATGAAGACCATTTATCCGAAGGCATTACAAAAAGGCGATACAATTGGAGTAATCGCGCCAGCTAGTAAGCCACTTCAAGCAAATATTGAGAAGGCTATGAAAATATATGAAGAGATGGGGTTACAAGTACTCCTATCTGAACATTTAACAGATGGTTTTGGGTATTTAAGTGCAGAAGACTCCCATCGTATTAAAGCGTTAGAAGAAATGTTTTTAAATGATGAGGTAAAAGGCATTTTTTGCGCGTGCGGTGG
This sequence comes from Shouchella sp. JSM 1781072, assembly GCF_041949915.1. Lineage (NCBI taxonomy): Bacteria > Bacillati > Bacillota > Bacilli > Caryophanales > Bacillaceae > Shouchella > Shouchella sp. JSM 1781072. The sequence continues at coordinate 39,887 of NZ_JBHFQE010000003.1, read as the reverse complement.
CTACGGAACACCAAGAATAGTCGATCAAATTCGGTACGATCTCATCAAGGAAAACCCAAAAGTTTTTTGGGGCTATAGCGACATCACGTGTCTGCACACAGCGATTTACCAGCAAACAGGTCTCGTAACCTTTCACGGACCGATGATGAGCTCTGATTTAGCAAATGAAGTTGATTCCTTAACAATGGCAGGATTAAAACAAATTATGTCCCCTACAGCACTTACGTTGGAGGAGCAAGATCAACCAGTAACGAGTTTGCAAGATGGCTACGTGAAAGGACCTCTTATTGGAGGTAATCTTACTTTGTTATCCAGTTTAATTGGTAGCCCTTACGAAATAAATGCGAAAGGTGCTCTTTTGTTTCTTGAAGAAATTGAAGAGGAGCCATACCGGATTGATCGAATGTTAAATCAGCTAAGACTTGCAGGCATACTTGATGATGCAGCTGGTTTCGTAATCGGTGATTTTAATCAATGTACTCCTAAAAAGCGTCATCGGTCTCTTCGTTTAGAAGACGTATTCGATCACTATTTAAATCGTAGTGGAAAACCATGCATAAGAGGGTTTCCAATTGGTCATTGCATGCCAGTGTACTCCATACCGTACGGGGCTCAAGCAACCCTTGATACACATAAAAAAACAGTAACGATAGAAGCGGGAACGAGGGAGTGAGAATATGATAGAAAAGCGCGTAAGTGTGCCGGTATCAACAGTTTGGACGACAAACACATCCCCACGACCAATTGATCAACTGATTACAGAAGAGCCTTATCGAATAGATGTGTATTTAGCTACTATGTCATATGAAGACCGTCTGCAGCTGTGCACAGATAATCTCGCACAGACACAACTTTTATTTAACGATCGAGTCGAAGTGTTAAATGAAGAAAACGGCTGGTCCGAAATTATCATCCCTGATCAACCGACAGTGAAGCATGTAAATGGATACCCAGGTTGGGTGCCAAGCCGTCATCTTGCTGCTTCAAACCATGTCAACAGTGAGCAAAGCGTACTGATTACGAGTCAAACTGCTTGGCTTTATACGCTACAAAAACAGCGTTGGCTCCACCTTAGCTTTGGAACAACGTTTGAAGTAACAACCGCTGAAGATGACTGGATTCGTGTGCGCACGCCACTTGGAGAAGGGTATATGGAGAGGATGGAGGTTTCGTTTCAGCAATTTGAAAAGAATGGAACGGCCTTCTTAACAAATGCAAGGCGGTTTCTCGGTCTTCCTTATCTCTGGGCAGGCATGAGCGGTTTTGGGTTTGATTGTTCAGGTTTTGTTTATCGAATGTATAAAAGTAGCGGCATCATTCTTCCTAGAGATGCATCGAATCAATTTCAAACAGGGATTGTGATTAATGAAAAGGAGATGGAGCAAGGGGACCTGCTTTATTTTGCTTATGACGAAGGGGCAGGTGGCGTCCATCACGTAGCGATGTACGCTGGAAACGGAAAGATCATTCACGCACCTAAAACGGGGAAAAACGTTGAAGAGATTGCGCTAAGCGGGACGATTTATGATAAAGAATTGTGTGGCGTTAGAAGATTTAGTAGTTCCTCATTATGGGAGGTGAATGCGTCATGAAAAAAGATGAGATGATGATAGAATTACGAGATGTGAAGAAACATTTTCATATACGAAAAAATCAAACGCTTAAGGCAGTGGACGGCGTTTCATTTTCAATAAAAAAAGGTGAAATGTTTGGCTTAGTTGGTGAATCGGGATGTGGAAAGTCGACATTAGGACGGACGATATTAAGACTCTATGAACCGACAGACGGATCGATTACGTTCAAGGATCAAATTGTTCATCAAGCAAATGCCAAGCAGAAGAAAGAACTGGACCGAAGCATGCAAATGATTTTTCAAGATCCGTATGCCTCGTTAAACCCTCGGTCAATGGTGATGGATATTATTGCTGAGGGGCTGGATGTTCACCGGCACTTAAGAGGCAAGGAAAGAAAGGAACGGGTATGGGAGCTGTTAGAAACAGTAGGTTTAAATAAAGAACATGCCAATCGGTATCCACATGAATTTAGTGGAGGACAGCGTCAGCGTATTGGAATTGCACGGGCACTTGCTTTACAGCCAGAGTTTATTGTAGCAGACGAACCGATTTCGGCACTAGATGTATCCATTCAAGCACAAGTCGTAAATCTTTTGCAAAAGCTTCAGCGGGAGCAAGGACTAACGTTTTTGTTCATTGCTCATGACCTTTCGATGGTACGCCATATTAGTGATCGAATTGGTGTGATGTATCTAGGGAAATTAGTTGAATTAACAACAAGCGAACAACTTTATAAAAGACCGCTTCATCCTTATACGGAAGCGTTATTATCGGCGATCCCTATTCCAGACCCTGATCTTGAAGATGAACGCGAACCGATTCTACTAAAAGGAGAGATTCCTAGTCCTATATCACCACCTAGCGGATGTGTGTTTCGGACAAGATGTCCCAAAGTAATGGAAAAATGTGCTATGATGGTACCAGAAATAAAGGAGTATGAACCTGGTCATTATGCCGCATGTCACTTGTACGATGAGAGATCGAACTGGGACCACGATGAAGTAGCGATGACTAGAGATTAGCGTTGGAAGGGGAAACTTGAATGAAGCGAACCACTCCTACTTTTGGTTTTATCGCTGTCCTTTTTTTTATGACTGGTTGCGACTCAGGAGTAGAGGCGACTTCAACGGAAATGACGTCTTTAGGAAAAATGGAGTATGTTGAAGGAATGGAGCGAACCGCACAAGCGAACCGCTTTTACCAAACCACAACAATACGTGCAGTAGGCGATATATTAATCCATGATCGTGTTTATGACGATGCTAGAATAGAAGATGGCTTTGATTTTACGCCGATGTTAGAAGACGTCGCTCCTTATTTACAAGAGGCAGACGTAACCATTGCGAATCAAGAAACGATGATTGGTGGTGAAGAAATCGGATTATCTGGATACCCTGCTTTTAATTCTCCGTTTGAAGTCGGAGATGCGTTAAAAGAAGCAGGTGTTGATGTTGTTACATTAGCAAATAATCATACGCTAGACCGTGGGCCTCAGTCCATCATGAATGCGCTTCAATACTGGGATGAACTAGATATGGTATACATAGGATCATTTCGAGATGAAGAAGATGCAAGCGAATTACGGATTGTTGAAAGTGAAGGCATATCGATTGCTGTATTAAGTTATACATATGGGACAAATGGAATTCCTGTTCCGGATGGAAGGGACTATCTTGTTAATCTTGCTGATCCCTCTCTTATGGCAACCCAAATAGCAGATGCTAGCGAGAAGGCGGATGCCGTTCTTGTTGCTTTACATGCAGGAGATGAATATGTAGACTATCCTAATCAACAACAACGAGATTGGGTACAAATTGCTGCGGATAATGGAGCAACAGCCGTAATTGGTCATCATCCACATGTTCTTCAACCTGCAGAATGGATTGAAGGGAAACATAAACACGAGATGCTTGTTGTCTATTCACTTGGGAATTTTTTATCTGGTCAATATGACCACCCGAGACGTGTTGGTGGCATCTTTCACTTTGAGCTAGAGATGGTTGAAGGTGAAAAAGCTAGAGCTGTAAACCCTGCCCTTCTCCCTACTTATGTTCAATTTGAAGAAGGTGATCGCAATTATCGTGTGACGCCTATGAAAGACTTAACTGATCGTGAATTACCAGATGTTAATACACATCTTGAAGATGTCGAAGCGCATATGAGCCAATGGCTACCAGAGTTAGACGTCATGACAGAATAGGAGTAATTGGCTATGTTACGAGTTATTGGACTGTATGTATTTGCCCTATTGTTTTTTATGGCAGGTATTGGTCATTTTGTTATTGATTCATTTTTCATTGAAGCGATGCCTGAATGGGTTCCGTTTCGCCCATTTATTGTTTATGCTTCTGGGATTGTTGAGATGGCACTCGCCGTCTTACTTGTGTATAAGCCGACTCGTTCAAGAGCCGGTATATGGACAACGATCTTTTTAATCCTTGTTTTCCCAGTCAATCTTTATATGGCATTTGTTCCAGAACAATTTAGTTTGCCTACTTATGCTTTATGGTTAAGACTGCCATTACAGTTTTTGTTAATTTGGTGGGTTTTAAAAGTAACGAAACCGTAATTATGAAACGTATACGAACAGATTGAAAAGACGATTGATCCACTAGGATCAATCGTCTTCTTTTCTTGCATTGAGCCTCTTTTATTGCTCTTTCGTCTGCGGGAACATGAGGTCTAAATGTTTAATATGATTCGATCCCCAACTGTGCATTGCATCAAGAATCGGTTTTAGACTTTCACCGTAAGGCGTCATAGAGTATTCAACTTTTGGCGGGATTTGTGGATAAACTTCACGCTGAATAATGTCGTTTTGTTCAAGTTCACGTAGTTGCGATGTAAGCATTTTTTGTGTAATACCAGGAATTGCTCGTTTTAACTCATTAAACCGCATCACATCTTGGTGTAACAACTGAAACAAAATTTTATGCTTCCATTTGCCAACTAAAATTTCAAGAGCCGTATCTACTTGACAAGAATTCTCCATATCATCCACCTCGTATTTAGTATCTTTTTATATACTATAGTACAAATAAGTGCGTACTTCCAATAATTAAATTGACCGTATACAATTTTCTTAACGTTGTATTCTATAAAACAAGGAGGCATCTATAGTGATGTATGAACGAATGAGCTTAGGTGAAGTGGAGTTAACTGTAACAAATTTGGAAGAGTCTTTGGATTTTTACCGTGACATAATTGGGTTTAAAGAAATAAAGGTGGAAGGACAAAGGGCAGAACTTTTTACGAACGAAGGAGCCAGTCTTTTAATTTTAAATGAAAACCGTGATGCTAAAAAGAACCCAGGTCAACTTTATGTAGGTCTGTATCATTTTGCTTTATTGTACCCTGACCGTGCTTCGCTTGGGGCCCAGCTTCTCCATCTACAAAAAAAACAAATCGAAATCGGTGGTGCTGACCATTTAGTGAGTGAAGCAATTTATCTAAATGATCCAGATGGAAATGGGATTGAACTTTATTGCGATCGCCCCCGAAACAGTTGGACGTATTCAGAGGACGGGTCTATTCGGATGGATACGATTCAACTGAATGCACAGAGTCTCCTTGATCTAGCTGAGGACTGGAACGGTATACCGAATGGATTAACAATGGGCCATGTTCATATGCATGTAAAAGATTTAGCAGAAACGGAACAATTTTATAAAGACGTACTCCAATTTGATACAATGACGCATTTTGGGCAGCAGGCACTCTTCATGTCAGGGGCAGGCTATCATCACCATTTTGGATTTAACACGTGGGTAAGAAATAAAATCACCGCGCCAGAACCATTTGTTGGGATGAGTCGGTATACGATAAGAATGCTCGACGAGAAAGAGTTCTATGCTATACGAGAGACGCCAGCTGTTAAAGCTGTTTTAATTGAAGAGGATGAGACATCGTTTACAATACAAGATCCTTCTGAGATGTTCATAAAATTTACACAAGAATAAGAAGGCCGTTTTCTTGAGATCTCTATGTGCGCTCTGTAAACTAAGTAATTAGAAGTACAGATTGAAAGGGGAAGTGCTATGACAACTTTTTTTGAAGCGATTCAAAATCGACAGGCGTATGTAGATCTTTCTGCCGAAGCGGTTGTGCCAAAAGAACGTATTATTGAAGTGATTGAACATGCGATTAAATATGTACCCACACCGTTTAATTCTCAGTCAAGTAGAGTGTGGCTCATCACAGGTGAGCGGCACGAGCAATTTTGGACGCATGTGAAACAATTGGAGACCATTAGTGAGGAAGAACGTAAACAGGTGTATCAGTATGAAAAAGGATACGGTACTGTGCTCTTTTTTGAAGATTACGCAGCCATTTCAGAGGCACAAAGAAAGAACCCAAAATACCTTGAATATTTTCCGACTTGGTCAAATCAATCGTCGGGCATGCTCCAGTTTACGGTGTGGAATGCACTACAGGTTGAAGGATTTGGTGGAAATTTAACACATTACGAGGCATGGACCACTGAATCGGAAAAAGGTAAATGGTCCATTCCAGCTACATGGGAACTAAAAGCACAGCTTCCATTCGGAAAACCAAATGGAGAAGCTTTAAATAAAGTAGAAATCGATATGGAGAAGCAATTTAAATCGTTTGGATCATAAAATGAAAAGCGCAAAGGATGGGCTATACGATAAACCATCTTTTGCGCTTTTTTCATTATTTCTGCAGCTTTTCTTCTTTTAGAGTCGGATAAATTTTCGTCGGCTCCGTTACACGATCGTCTGTAATGTGCACTTGAATCATTTTGTTGTGCTTCATAAATTTAAAGATCCCGTTATTGAAATCTGTGCCGGTTTCTTTAAAGAAGATGCCTTCATACTTTGCCGTACTTGAGTGTGAAAACATGAGTGCATAGCCTTCCTCGTCTTCTACGAGATACGCGCGAACTCCTTTTTCAAAATGACCTTCCAGCCCTTTAATGGCGCGATCACAAGATACAACGTGGAAATCAACAAATGGAATTTCTCTTAATAAGACATTCATAAACGAGCCTTTTGTAATTTCTTCCCATCTACTCTTAGCTGTTTGACCAATAATAATTTGAGTAATATGGTGTTCTCGAGCAATTTCTGCGATGACTTTTACAGACGGTTTCTTTTCATTGTCACGAACAATAAATTCTTCCGCATCGCATTCTTCCGCAAGTTCCTTCCAACGATCAACGTAAGCTGATTTTTCAGCATCTAATTCATCGTAAGGTAGTGCATCTACCGTTAATATATAGAGTGGACAGTCTAGCATTGTAGCGATTTTTGCGCCTCGTCTAATAAGGCGTTCGCCGTTTGGACCATAATAGACGCAAACTAAAATGCTCTCATCCATACGTCCTTTAGCTTTTTTCATGAAAGAGTTCACCTCAGCTTAATAATATAATTCTAAGAACATAGAAATTGTGAATATGACGGATCGTAGTCACTCCCTCAGCTGCTCTTAGCGACTGAGGCATTGTTGAAACTAGGTTATTATATAACGTGATTCCATAAATTTCAATTGCTTTCCGAAAAAAGTTTGAACTATTTTTCATCTATATAAGATGCCGCGAATTCAATTTTGATTGGACGCTTTAAAATGTGACGATTTGGACACAACTATTAAAAGTGGAAGCATATTCGGTGCATCGCAACTAAAAATAGTATATACTTTTCTATAGAAAGTAATCATTTACTTAGGCATGTGATCGATTCCCTTCAATAAAAACCCTCCTAAATAACGATGATGGATGTACAATGCACTCGTCTACATAGATTTTAATCGATACGGTTTGGCGCGCAGTCAGGTTGCAAAGCTGCGCGATTTTGGTTTGTCATACCGTTTTCAATAAGTCATTGTCCCCATCTTACACCCACATAATACGAAGCACAAGCATTGGTTAGCATTGTTTTCTAAGGGTAAACTTGTAAGGATTTATTAAAGCGATATGTATGTTTTTATAGATGATTCGATGCTGTTGTAGAGGAGGTTTTTGTGTACATGTTAAATCTTGCTATTGTTTTACCATTTATTGTAGCGCTCATTGTGCCGTTATTATATAAAACACTAAAGCGCGTACATACAGGTTGGTTTGTTTTACTCGTGCCAATTGTACTTTTTATTTACCTTGTCCAATTTATTCCTAATGTTGCTAGGGGCGAAGTGCACTTAAGCGAAGTTCCTTGGATTCCGTCATTAGGGATTAACTTTACGGCCTATTTAGATGGTCTAAGTTTGATTTTGGCTTTACTTATTACTGGAGTAGGGAGTCTTGTAGTCCTGTATTCCATTTATTACTTATCGAAAGAACGTGAGTCGTTAGGTCATTTCTACGTGTACCTCCTTATGTTTATGGGGGCTATGCTAGGCGTTGTCTTTTCAGATAATTTAATGGTGCTCTATCTATTTTGGGAATTAACGAGTATTTCATCGTTTCTTTTGATTGCGTATTGGTATCATCGACGTCAATCACGTTATGGTGCACAAAAGTCAATGTTAATCACCGTAACAGGTGGAATTGGGATGTTAGCCGGTTTTATTATGCTCTCCACGATGATGGATACGTTTAGTATACGAGAAATTATCGCAAACGTTTCACAATATACCGATCACACGTTATTCATTCCAGCCATGTTATTAGTGTTATTAGGCGCATTTACGAAATCAGCCCAATTTCCGTTTCATATTTGGTTGCCAGACGCGATGGAAGCACCGACGCCTGTTAGTGCGTATCTTCACTCTGCGACTATGGTTAAAGCAGGGATCTACTTAGTTGCGCGGTTCACCCCGGTTTTCGGTGGTGATGCAGTGTGGTTCTGGGTTGTAAGTATTGTTGGGATTGTTACGTTATTCTGGGGTTCCTTTAATGCTGTAAGGCAAACGGATTTAAAAGCGCTTTTAGCATACTCCACGATTAGCCAATTAGGCTTAATTATGAGTTTGCTCGGAATTGGTTCAGCAGCGATGTACTTTGATGTTGCAAACGCTGAATCAGCTGTTTATTCAATGGCTATTTTTACCGCTTTGTTTCATTTAGTGAACCATTCCACTTTTAAAGGTGCACTCTTTATGGTCGTTGGAATTGTCGACCATGAAACAGGGACACGTGACATCCGAAAACTTGGTGGCTTAATGGCAATTATGCCAGTTACCTTTACGCTTGCAGTCGTTGGAAGTTTTGCGATGGCTGGTTTACCCCCGTTTAATGGTTTCCTAAGTAAAGAAATGTTTTTCACAGGCGTACTTGATGTGACACAGCTATCGTTTTTCTCTATTGATACATGGGGAATGTTGTTCCCGGTTATAGCTTGGATTGCCAGTGTCTTTACATTTGTATATAGCATGATTCTCGTCTTCAAAACGTTTCTTGGCAAACATCAGCCAGAAAAACTGGAAAAAACAGCCCACGAGGCTCCAATAGGTATGTTAATTTCCCCAGTTATTTTAGCAAGTTTAGTCGTGGTGTTCTTCTTTTTCCCGAACGTCATCGGGGACTATCTCATTCAACCAGGCTATGCAGCCGTCATGCCTGCATTTGTTGGTGTTGAAGGTACAGAAACCATGTTTAATATCTCTGCTTGGCACGGAGTGAATACAGAGTTACTCATGACGTTAGGTGTAATTGGTTTTGGTATAGTGCTGTATCAGCTATGGCCAAAATGGCAGGGCGTTTACGCATTGTTCCCGAGAAAGTTAACGCTAGACAATTTATACAATTATTCATTGATTACGGTTGAAAACCAATCAACAAAAATGACAAATCGCTACATGACAGGAAACATGTATCATTACATGGTATATATTTTCATTGCGATTATTGTCGTCGTGACAGGTGCTGTTGCCTACACTGGTGCCATTCAAATTGATATATCTGACAATGCACCGATTAGCATTTACGAAGGATTTTTAGCAGTTGTTATGGCGGTTACAGCTTTAGCGATTCCGTTTGCAAAATCAAGGTTAACTGGAATTCTGTTAAATGGTGTATTAGGGTACTTGCTTGCATTATTCTTTGTGTTTTTCCGTGCTCCAGACTTGGCGTTAACTCAGTTAGTTGTTGAAACCGTTTCGGCAGCACTATTCTTATTATGTTTCTATTTCTTACCAGAATGGGAGAAAGAAAAACGTAGACCACGAATTAAAGTGATGAATGCCATTATTGCGGTGTCAGTAGGAACATTAGTAACGGTATTAGCGCTTTCTGTGCAAAGCAATCGTTTCTTTGAATCAATCTCGTCCTTTTATGAAAATGCGTATGAGCTTGCTGGCGCGCAAAATATTGTCAATGCGATATTAGGTGATTTTAGAGCATTTGACACAATGCTAGAAGTGGTTGTCCTTCTTATTGCTGGTCTTGGCGTATATGTATTAATCAAGTTGAAGCCGAAAAAAGATGAGAGGGGGCAGGACGTTGAAGGCGAATGACGTAATTGTTCAGACCGTTTCTAAAATAGCCGTATTTATTATTTTAACGTACGGTGTCCATTTGTTTCTTGCTGGTCACTATGAGCCTGGTGGGGGCTTTGTCGGTGGATTAGTCCTCGCCTCAGCATTTGTTTTATTGTTGCTTGCATTTGATATTGATACGGTTCGAAAAGGGATGCCGATTGATTTTAAAGTACTAGCGGCAGTAGGGGCGTTTCTCTCAGTCGGAACGGGCTTAGCCGCACTTGCCTTTGGTGTTCCATTCTTAAGCCAAACGGAAGTATCTGCTACGTTACCAATCCTAGGAGAAATCCCCTTGGCTTCCGTTGTCTTATTTGAAGCCGGCGTGGCGTTAGCTGTTATTGGGACCGTAGTAACGATTATTATTAGTATAAGTGAGGATGTATAGCTTATGGAAACGATGATGTCGATCTTAGTTGGGATCTTAGTCACTGTCGCAACGTACTTAATCCTCTCTAAAAGCTTACTACGAGTCATTTTAGGAACAGCTATTATGTCTCACGCAGTCCATATGTTGATTCTCATAATGGGCGGCTTTTCTAGAGATTCGAGTGCACCTTTACTTGGAGAAGATGCTGCATCGTATACAGATGCATTGCCACAAGCATTGATTTTAACAGCGATTGTCATTAGCTTTGGCGTAACCTCTTTTTTCCTCGTATTGGCATATAGAACGTATAAAGAGTTAAAAACAGATGATCTCACAAAATTGAGGGGACATGATAATGATGAGTAATTTATTAGTAATTCCAATGGTCCTCCCATTGTTTGTAGGAATCATATTAATCTTTTTAAGACCTTTCGTAAAAACTCAAAGAGTGATCAGCCTTATTACAATGGTTGTCACTTTTGGTGTGAGTACGTATTTATTGATTGACGCGCAGGCGAACGGTATCCAAACGTTAGATTTTGGTGGCTGGGCTGCGCCTTATGGGATTACGTTTGTAGGGGATAGCTTCTCGTTGTTGCTTACTGCAACAGCTTACTTTATCGCAGCAGTCGTATTAATCTATGTGTTTTCAACAATCGGTGAAGACAAAGAAAAAATGTTTGTCTATCCGTTAATTCTCTTGCTTCTTGCAGGGGTTGCATGTTCATTCTTAACCGGTGATCTATTCAACTTATATGTTGGGTTTGAAGTGATGCTTCTTGCTTCATATGCGTTAATCGTTTTAGGAGGAGAAAAAGGACAACTACGAGAGTCCATTAAATATGTATTGGTAAACGTATTCTCGTCTTTCGTCTTCTTAATTGCGATTGCTTATATGTATGGCGCACTGGGTACCCTTAATTTTGCGCAATTGTCGTTACGTATCGCAGAAGCAGGTCAACCGGCATTGTTAACAACCATTGCAATAATCCTTTTATTGGTATTTAGCTTGAAAGCAGGTCTTCTTCTGTACTTCTGGTTACCAGGTTCTTATGGTGCACCTCCAATGGGCATTGCGGCTTTATTCGGAGCGCTTTTAACAAAGGTTGGGATTTACGCGTTATTTCGTGTGTTTACACTCTTGTTCTATCACGAACCGACGATTACGCACTCGTTAATTGGAATCATGGCAATTTTAACGATGATTGGCGGGTCGATTGGAGCGATTGCGTACAATGATCTTCGGAAAATTATTGCTTATAATGTCGTCATTGCGGTAGGTTTCATCTTGAGTGGCTTAGCGATTTTTAATCAAGCTGCTGTTGAAGGGGCTATTTACTACCTGATTCATGACATGATTGTGAAGGCATTGCTCTTCTTATTAATTGGTGTAACGATTTATTTAGCCAACACCGGTAGGCTTGATCGAGTAAGCGGCATGATTCGTCATTACCCATTACTTGGCTGGCTGTTCTTTATCACGATGATTGCCTTAGCAGGGATTCCTCCGTTAAGTGGCTTTATTGGAAAAGTGTACGTCGCCCAAGGAGCTGTAGAAGCTGGGGCTTACGTTTTACTGGCATTCACTCTTATTTCAAGTATCTTTGTTTTATACTCGTTGCTACGTATCTTTAAAAACGTGTTCTTTGGTGAAACGACCATTAGTAAAGATCGCGCGCTACCAATGAAAAAAGGTATGATCATTCCATGTGCGTTGTTTGCAGTTGCTTCTCTGGCACTTGGTTTGGGCGTAGAAGGAATTGCAGGAATTGTAGGCGATGCTGCTGAAACATTAATGAACCCGGATATCTACATTGATGCAGTGTTAGATCAAGGAGGGGCTTAGTATGAATCAAGCTTTCAATAGAAAAGGGGGGAATCAACAATGTTTGGTCAACTCCTATTAAATATATTAATTGCCTTCCTATGGGTCTTACTACAAGATGAAGATTCATTCGAATTCTCGACGCTATTTGCTGGTTTTCTAATTGGTATGGGGATTATTTATGTAATGAGACGGTTTTTCTTTAAAGAATTTTACTTAAAGCGAGCGTACTCGGCATTTAAATTGTTGCTCATTTTTATAAGAGAATTGCTAAGTTCAAGCATCCTTATTATCCGGCAAATTTTATCACCAAAACTTAATCTAACACCGGGTATCTTTACGTACGAAACGAAATTAAAAGGGGATTGGGAAGTAACCGCATTGGCCTTACTGTTAATGCTGACTCCTGGTTCTGTTGTACTAGAGATTTCCCCTTCGAATAATGTCTTTTATATACATGCTATGGATATACCAGACTCCAAAAACGCTGTTTTACGAGCAATGACAAAGTTTGAAAAGGCGATCATGGAGGTGACACGATAATGTTCCAAACGATGTTAATTATTGCGCTGTTTCTTTTTGCTACGGCAATTGGGATTGCTGCTTATCGGATTATAAAAGGACCAAGTATGCCTGATCGGGTTGTTGCATTAGATGCCATTGGGGTAAACCTTATTTCAGTTGCCGCTGTGGTATCAATCGTGTTAAATACAAGTGCTTTTCTAGAAGTGATATTAATTATTGGGATCTTAGCGTTTATAAGTACGATTGCTTTCTCTAAATTCATCGAGAGGGGTGTTATCATTGAGCGCAAGCGTAACAGGTGAAGCCCTAGGTGCGATTTTCATTTTAGCAGGTGCGATTATGGCTGTTATTAGTGCCATCGGGATTATCAGGCTGCCAGATGTATATACCCGTTCTCACGCTGGAACAAAAAGTGCGACTCTAGCCGTTTTATTAACGTTAACAGGGACCTTCTTTTATTTTTGGCTGACCGATCAATATGTAAGCATCCGATTAATTTTGGGGATTGTGTTTGTCTTCCTAACAGCACCAGTAGCAGGTCACTTAATTGCACGAGCTGCTTATCGTTCGAAAGTTCCTTTAACGGATACGAGTGTGGAAGATGAACTAAAAGACGTGCTGGAACAAAAAGATTATCATGACCCTTCGAAAAGTCCAGGGGAAGAAGAAAAAGAAGAAGGCCGTTAGCCTTCTTCTTTTTTTCGTTCCCAATAAGGAGTCAACTGATAATGAGCAAACAACGCTTTTTCAGTCTCGGCCGTGATGGTTTGTTCTGTTGTATATTCTTCCGCTTCTTCGATTTTTTCCTTATCCAAGTCAATGATTAAACTGTTGTCAAACCAAGTAACTTCTTTAACCGTTTGCATAGGAACAATAACAGGTTCTTTTTGCATAAATCCTCCAACGTCGACGATCATATAACGAACGCTCCAATTTTCGGTTTTTAGGTTTTTATCAAAGTGCAGGACAAAATCTAACACTTTACCTACTTCGCCGCCTTTTGCATGAACGTGATACCCTTTTAGTTCATCAAGGCTAAATAAATGAACGTGTTGTTGAAACTTCTCTTCTATCTTTTGTTCTTCTGCACCAGTTCGCATCGCTGCTTTTGTATCTTCAGTAGTCTCGGTAGGACTTGGCGTGTACACTGGCGGGATGAGTGGCGCACCTGCTGCAGTCGTTGTGCCGTAACCGGAGGCAGCTGGAACTGCTGGGACAGACCAATACGCAGGCCATCCATAGTGTTCACTTAACTCTTGTTCATAAAAACGATTAATCGGTGCAGCGTCATCTGGTTTAGGACTGTCTTTAATTTGTTCTTTTGTAGCGTTAACCGATATGTGTTCTTTATCAGGATCAATGTCTGTAAAAGCATCAACATTTAATAGAACCTTTCCTCCGAAGAACCACGTCCTTGTATCACCGACAAAATACCGAACGTTTAATGAATGAGAGTCTATATAGAAATCATCTAGCTGTCCAAGCTCACCATCTGTTGCATTCATATTAAACTTACTTAATGACTTCGCATGAATTAACATTGTCATTCCTCCATTGTCATGATAATAATGCTATAACCGTTTTAAAAAAACTAAAACCACGAAGATGAGTGGTTTTGAATAACGAAAATGAAGGAATAAAAATAGCAAGGAGGCGCTAAGATGAAAATTGCAGCAGTAACAGGAGCCAACTCAGGCATGGGGCAAAGTATTTCACTTGTACTCGCAAACAGTGGAATGCACGTCATTCTTTTGTGTCGTAATGAGAAAAGAGGAAAAGAAGCACTTGCCAATATCGAAAAACAGAAACAGAACGGCAGTGTTGAACTGCAGCTTTGTGATCTTGGTTCATTGGAAAGCGTTAAACGAGCTGCCGAAGCGATTAAAGCAAAGCATAAAACCATTGATATTTTAATTAATAATGCCGGAGTCGTAACCCCTAAAAGGCAAGAAACAGAAGACGGTTTTGAAATGCAAATTGGGGTTAATCACTTAGGTCATTTTTTGCTGACAAATCTGCTGTTAGACGCTATAAAGCGTGCCGACGATGGAAGAATTATTGTCGTCTCTTCAGGAGCACATGAATGGGGTAACTTTTATGAAAAAGACCCTCATCTTCACGAGCACTACAATGTGTTAAAAGGCTACGGGCAGTCAAAATTGTGCAATTTGCTTTTTGCTCAAGCGTTATCAAAAAAATTAGCTGAAACGAATGTATCTGTTTTTGCGATGCACCCAGGCGCTGTGTCGACCAACCTTGGCGTAGATCGTGATTCGGGTTTTGGCGCGACCATCCACAAGCTACTACGTCCATTTTTCCAAACGCCGAGGGAAGGTGCGGATACGACTTTATACTTAGCACTGTCAGAGAAAGTAAAGGCAGACGCAGGGAAGTATTTTGTGAATCGGAAAGTAACGAAGACCGCTAAGCAAGCGCAAGATGTTCAACTGGCTCAGAAATGTTGGGAATGGAGCGAGAAACAAACAGGTCTTCAAACGTTATGAGAGCGGCTTAGGCTGTTTTCATAACTTTTTTTAAAAAAAGGGTTAAAATCTTAAAGCAAAAGCAGTACAATAAAGAGGAACTTTCATAACATAATATGAAATCGATCTCATAGGAGGAACTAAAATGAAACTTGGTGTCTTTACCGTTTTATTTTCGGAAAAACCTTTTGAAGAAATGCTCGATCATGTAAAGAGTCTCGGGTTAGAAACAGTAGAAATTGGAACTGGTGGCTATCCTGGGACGGCTCATTGTGATCCTGCCGAACTTTTAGCTGATGAAGCAAAAATGAAAGCGTTTAAAAAAGCGGTGGACGATCGTGGGTTGACCATTTCAAGTTTAAGCTGTCATGGAAACGCCATTTCTCCGGATGAAGCTTTTGCAAAAGCTTCACACGAGTCGTTTGTGGATACAGTAAAACTAGCAAAAAAATTAAATGTGTCTACTGTAACAACGTTTTCAGGCACCCCGGGCGCATATGAAGGCGACAAACAGCCAAATTGGCCTGTTGCAGCTTGGCCGAATGAATACAGTGATATTTTAAAATGGCAGTGGGAAGAAAAGCTGATTCCTTACTGGAAGGAAATGGCGGCGTTTGCAGAAAAACATGACGTAAAGATTGCTTTAGAACTTCACGGTGGTTTTCTCGTTCATTCGCCAGCAACGTTGTTGAAGTTACGTGAAGCGTGTGGTCCAGCAATCGGAGCGAATGTCGATCCAAGTCATTTATGGTGGCAAGGGATTGATCCAGTAGCAGCAATAAAGATTCTTGGAAAAAAAGATGCCATCCATTTCTTCCACGCGAAAGATACGTATTTAGATCAAGAAAATATGAATATGCACGGTGTGCTTGATATGCAGTCATATGCAAACCTCCAAGATCGTGCGTGGTATTTTAGATCAGTTGGATATGGGCACGACTTAAAAACGTGGGCTGATATGATTAGCGCTCTACGTCTAGTTGGCTATGACGGTGCCATTAGCATTGAACATGAAGATGGGCTTATGTCCATTGATGAAGGGTTTCAAAAAGCAGTAAGCAATTTACAACAAGTCTTAATGAAAGAGCCAGCTCCTGAGATGTGGTGGCTTTAAGGAGGAAAACAACATGAGTAAAGTAAAAGTGGCTGTAGTAGGCTGTGGGTCGATTGCGATTCATCGTCATGTTCCAGAGTACGCAGCAAATCCCAACGTTGAGCTCGTTGCTTTTTGTGATTTAAATCAAGAAGTTGCCCAGCAAATGGCAGATCGCTACGGGGTAACGAATGTGTATACATCACATAAAGATCTTTTAGCTGAAGTTGATGTTGATGCCGTGAGCGTCTGTACACAGAATGTTGATCATGCAAGTGTCTCTATTGATGCGGCAAATGCTGGTTGTCATGTCCTATGCGAAAAACCGATGGCTACTTCTCTGGAAGAAGCGAGAGCGATGATTGAAGCGGCTACGAACAATGGCGTAAAGCTCATGATTGGTCATAATCAACGATTAATGCCTCCGCATATAAAGGCAAAGGAAATTTTATCATCTGGAAAAATTGGCAAGCCGCTAACGTTTAAAACAACCTTTGGCCACGGTGGCGCTGATTCTTGGAGTATTCAAGGAAAAGATACGTGGTTCCTTAAAAAGGACAAAGCCTTTGTTGGAGCAATGGGCGATTTAGGTGTTCACAAGATTGATCTTATGCGCTGGTTATTAGATGAGGAAGTAGATGAGGTAGCAGCTTTCGTCAATACGCTTCATAAGCAAGCAGATGTGGATGATAATGCAACCACGCTTTTGAAAATGGAAAGTGGTGCGATTGGTACGATGGCTGCGAGCTGGACGTATTACAAAGGTGAAGATAATACAACCACTGTTTATGGAGAAAAAGGTGTGCTAGAAATTCACGATCATCCGGATGTACAGGTCGTTGTGAAATTAATAGACGGCAGTGTAGAACAATATTCGGTTGGAGCTATCGCAACAAATGAAGCTGGTGGTCAAGTAGCAAGTGGAGTTATTGATGAATTTATCTCATCTATTACCGAAGATCGTACCCCTTCTATCAGTGGAGAAGAAGGAATGAAATCACTCCAAGTAGTATTAGCAGCATTAAAGTCATCAGAATCAAAGTCGTTTGTTACTGTAAAATCAGTTAATTAAGGAGGACGATCCGATGAATGTAGGGCTTGCGTTGTATACGTTACGAGATGATATGGATAAAGATTTTAAAGGAACGTTACAAAAAGTAAAAGAAATCGGTTATACAGGTGTTGAATTTGCGGGATTTAGCAGTTATTCTTCTAAAGAAGTAAAAGCGATGCTGGATGAAATTGGTCTTGAACCATGGTCGAGTCATGTTCCGCTTGAAAAATTGCGGAATGAACTTCAAGATGTCATTACGTACCATAAAGAGTTAGGTGTGCATTATATCGTTTGCCCTTATCTAACTGAAGACGAACGAGGAACAAAAACCGATTACTTTAATCTAGCAGAAGAACTGGAAACGATCGGCAATGAAATCAGAGAAGCTGGAATGCTCTTGCTTTACCATAATCACGACTTCGAACTTGAATCATTTGATGAAGAATTGGCGTTAGACCTCTTGTTACGTAACACAAGGACATGTAATATGGCGCTGGAATGCGATACATTCTGGGTTGAATATGCAGGTCATAAAGCGACTGATTACTTAGCGAAGCATAAAGACCGTGTACCTGTTATTCACGTTAAAGATAAGAAAGACGGAGATATTCCTTTTGCTGAGGTAGGCGAAGGGACGTTAAATATTAAAGAAATTATTGAGGCGGCTAAAAGCGTGGGGACACACTATTTTATTGTGGAACAAGACGTTAGTGAGCGTACGCCACTTGAGAGTATTGCCATTAGCTATAAAAATATTAAGGCAATGGCATAGCAATAAAGGCGAGTGAGGGAATTCAAATCCTTACTCGTCTTTTTTGTTTTTATCAGAATAAAAACGGGAACTAGAGAGCTAGTAAAGGAGGATTTCACGTGAAATCATATGATGTCATTATTATAGGTAGCGGTCCTGCTGCAATGGCTGCAGCATTTCCATTGGCCGAAGCAAATAAAAAAGTTGCGGTTATTGAAGGGAAACGCTTTGGAGGGACGTGTCCAAATTTTGGATGTGACCCGAAAAAAATCCTCTATACGAGAAGTGAAGCGGTTTGGCAAGCGCAAAAGCTGACTGGTACAGGTGTAAGTGGTGAGATCGAATTTAATTGGGAAGATGCGATGCAAGAGAAAAATTGCTATACTGAATCGGTTTATTCAGATATTGAACAATCGATGAAGGATTCAGGCATTGACACGTATGTAGGCTATGCGACGTTTATAGGAGAAGAGACGATTCAAGTAAACGACCAGCACATGAAAGCCGATTATTTTATTATTGCGACAGGATTAACGCCGTCTGATTTGCCGTTTTCTGGTTCAGACCAATTGCTTACTCATGAAGACTTCTTACATTTATCGGCGTTACCAGCAACGATTGCATTCATTGGAGCTGGCTATATTTCGTTTGAATTTGCTCACCTTGCTGCAAGAGCAGGTGTTGACGTTCACATTATCGATGCTGGAGATCGACCTTTAAAAGCGTTTGATCAAGATCATGTGCACGAACTTGTCAAACAATCAGAGCAGCTAGGGATAACCTTTCATTGGAATGCGTCCATTCAGTCAGTTACTGCGAACGGCGATCAATACGTAATTAAAACAGAAGAAGAAACCGTAACCGTGAATAAAGTTGTCCATGGTGCTGGTAGAAAGCCAAATATCGCGAAATTGAATTTAGATCAAGCAGGGGTTGAAACAGGAGAGGGTGGCATCATTGTCGACAACACGCTTAGAAGTGTCTCGAATCCAAAGGTGTATGCAGCTGGGGATGTGTCGTCCACCCAATCATTACCGTTAACGCCACTTTCTGGACAAGAAGGCGGGCTCGTGGTAAAAAATATTCTGAATGACAAAAAACAAGAGCTCGATCAAGGTGCGATGCCATCAGTCGTATTTACGATTCCGAAACTAGCAAGAGTTGGATACACAAAAGAAGAATTAGACAAGCAGCAAGTGGCATACGATTTGCATGATGTTGAGATGACAGAGTGGTTAACATATACCATGATTAAAGAAGACAAAGCGTTAGGAAAGGTTTATATTGATCAGAAAACAAATCAAGTGCTCGGTGCAGAGTTTCTGACCGTTTATGCCGATCAATGGGTAAACTATTTCTCAACGGCCATTCAACTCGGTTTAAAAACAGATGCACTGTCTTCTGTTCATTTTACTTATCCGTCTGTTCTAGGTGATAGTAGTAACTTAATTTAACGTTAAAATGAGAAGGTGTCAGCGTACATGGGAAAACAAAAATATGAAAATCCAAACGGGGTCCGGAACACGCATCGGATGAAAGATTTTTTTCAATGGTACCGGGAACGAGTAAGTAAAAGTAAAGATTTGCAAACAACCATTCCAATCCAAACGAAGCCAGATTATCAGCTCTTTCATAATATGAACGTCGATAGCTTAACGTGGATTGGTCATGCCACATTTTTATTGCGTATGAACGGGGTTACCGTATTGACTGACCCTGTTTGGGCTAATTTTATGGGTACAACGAAGAGAGGTGTACCCATAACAATTCCTGTTCATTCGTTACCGCCAGTTGATTTTGTTGTCATTTCGCATGGACATTATGATCATCTAAATTTTCAAACGTTAAAAAAACTGCCAGGAGATCCTGTTTTTCTTGTGCCGAAAGGATTAAAATCGCTTTTTTTAACGAAACGATTTTTAAGCGACCGTGTGATAGAGCTCGAGTGGTGGGAACAATGGTCTAGTCAGTCCCTTTCGTTTACGTTTGTTCCCGCCCAACACTGGGTGAAAAGAGGTTTATTCGATACAAATACTTCGAAATGGGGAGGCTGGGTGATCGAAGCACCACCGAAACGGTCTGTTTATTTTGTAGGGGATAGTGGTTACTTTGATGGCTTTACGCAAGTAGGGCAAGAAAAGCCAGAAATCGATTATGCGATTTTTCCGATTGGAGCATACGAACCCGAATGGTTTATGGAACTTGACCATATGACGCCTGAACAAGCGGTTCAAGGCTTTCGAGATGTAGGTGCAAAGCACTTTGTGCCGATGCATTATGGAACCTTTCGATTAGCAGATGATACCGGACCTGAAGCCCTAGAACGTTTTGAGCAATCTTGGCGTGAGCAAGGGATGTTAGAAGAGCAAAAAAGTGTCCTCCCAATAGGGGGAACACTTCGATTGGATTCAAAAACATAATTAGGCTGCTTGGCTTTTTTGTCTTTCTTCATTGCGTACAAACCCTGTATGAGAAAACCACATGAGTAGGAAAACAGGAATGGAGACGCCGAAGAAAGGCAAGACGCCAGGAAATTGAAACATAAGAAAAACAGAGGCAACAAAGCTTGTCATCATACCAACGCTTAAAAACGGGCGAACCACTGTATGTAGCGCAGCATGTTTTAGTAGTTTAAAAACAGGTAACTCATAATGAACAAACGCGCTGAATGCATAAAAACAAGTTAATGCGTAAATGAGCGTTAAAATGAGCAGAGGAAACGTTAATAGCTGTACGAATGAATTTGTCGATTGGTAAATAAACAAAAGATCAATATAGAGAATAAACCCAATCAATGTTAATGAAAAGCCCATTATTTGAACTTTCCAATAATCTTTCTTGAAATAATGCAAGAAGGTTTTGAAAATAGGTAAATCGGTTTCTCCACGTATCCATTGTCTAGTCATTGCAAAAGTGGCTTGAGTAGCCGGAAATAATCCACCTACAATTAATCCGCCTACTGTAAAAGCGATCCAAAGCAAATTAATGGCTGCTAAGCGCATAATCCATTCTGTTATACGATAGACGCCACCCATAAGTCCGTTCATTTCCATCTGAATGATCACCTCTTTAAATGAAAGCGTTATCGTAATTGTACCATAAAAAAGAGCGTATCCGTTGCATTTTTCACAACGAACACGCTCTTTTTTTGTTGCTATTTTAAATCTTTGACCACATCTTTTGTTTCAATCGTTCCAAGATCATAGATGATCGTGTAGAGTTCTTGTAACTCATTGTCTGTTGTTTCTTTATCTTCATCAGCTTTTCCTTCTTGGAAGGGTCTTTGAAAGATTTCTTCTTGCCGGAAATCTTCTGACTTTATTTGTTCGATCAACGCGCTAATTTTGTCAACTTCTTCATTGTTCGCATAAATTTCATACTGAATTGTATTATCTGGAATCTTCGTATCGGAAATTTTCATCATAGACATATCAATGGTTACATAGTAGCGCTCACGGTTCATTATTTCTTCACCTCTCTATGAGTTAATGTATGTATCCGTTCCCCATTTTCTTTAAGCTTACACATCTAATTAGGTTTATGTCTTTTTTATAGGGGTATTTGAATAATTAAACAATTCCCTGAATCTGGTTGAATGACCATTGTTATCACCTTCATAAAGATGTTTCCTTATGCATATCCTAAATAGACTATAATGGTGGACAAGAGTAAAAAAGCAAAGAAGTTCTTTTCAACAGGTAAAAAAATAGGTACTATTAGACGGTAAGAAAAAAGAGCAAGGATGATCAGTATGAAAAAATATATAGTTCCTTCTATTATCGTTAGTCTTTTTATTGTCGGGTGTTCAACTGCAGATACGGAAGATGAAGAGAACCGCCAATATGAAGAAGAACCTGTCGATGAAGAAGGTATTGAGGAAGCCAATGATGTAATAGAATTCAATGATGTTATTACCGTTCAAGGTGAGCCCATTATACAGAATCCAGAGAACATTGAGGCGAACGTCAATTTAGTGAACCGTTTACCTGTTGATTATGAACCAAACGATTTAGTTGTACCAGATGTTCGCAGACCTTACGAAGGCATCCAAGAACGCTCTTACTTACGAGAAGAAGCGGCAGATGCATTAGAGCAATTATTTTATGAGGCCGAGCTAGAGGGCCATATTTTATATGCAAATTCTGGGTTTCGCTCATTTGAACGCCAGTACGAGTTATTTAAGAACCAACAAATTCAAAGCGGGATGGACCAAACGTTAGTTGCTCAACCTGGATTTAGTGAACATCAAACAGGCCTAGCAATGGATGTGTCATCTTCTAGCGTAAACTTTGGCTTAACGGAAGAATTTGGCCAAACAGAAGAAGGGCTATGGATTGAAGAACATGCCCATTTGTTTGGATTTATCATTCGCTATCCAGAAGGGAAAGAAGACATCACAGGCTACAGCTATGAGCCATGGCATTTAAGGTATGTTGGCACGATCGCAAATGATATGTATGAACAATCTGTGACGTACGAGGAATTTATTGAAAATGTAAAGAAAATGTAAAACCAGTGTGAAAGTTCATTATGTCAGTGGAACGGTATTCAAGGGAACCAATTTTTGATAAACTTTATCTTTGTAGAACCCACGAGATAAACAAATAGATAAAAATAGGGTCACACTCGTGTTATGAGAGGAGACTAGCGATATGACCAAAATTAAAGCTGGCTTTAGGCGGTTAAAGTTCTTTTGGCTTGCCGTCGCGTTATTGTCACTTACGACGTATATTCTCTATAAAGTGTCGTTTACGATTCCAGCAGAGAATATGATGCAAGAATTTTTACTGTTCATAAATCCAATTAGTTCATCCATACTGCTTTTAGCAATTGCGTTATTATTTAAGAATCGTGCTCGGAACGTTATGATTATCGTTCTATCCTTTATTGGATCGTTTATTTTGTACGGGAATTTATTGTTCTATCGATTCTATTCAGACTTCTTGACCATCCCTGTCTTGTTTCAAACGAACAATATGCAAGACTTGTCGTCAAGTGTCATTGAGTTAATGACGATTTGGGATGTATTCATTTTCTCAAACGTATTGATTTTAGCCTTTTTAGTATTTAAACAAAAAGTACCAGTAGTTGGTCGTTTAAAGAGGGAGCCAATTCTTTTGTTTTCGCTATCCATTTTGCTTTTCTTAGGAAACTTGGCTTTAGCGCAAACAGAACGTCCGCAGCTTTTGACCCGTTCATTTGACAGGGATATGTTAGTGAAAAATATTGGCGTGTTTAATTTTCATTTGTATGATGTCTTTTTGCAATCACAGTCAAGAGCGCAGCGTGTGTTAGCTGACAGCTCAGACATTGTTGAAGTACAAAACTATGTACAAGCAAATCATAAAGAGCCAGATCCAGAAATGTTTGGCGTTGCAGAAGGAAAAAATGTTTTTATGATTTCATTAGAATCGATTCAGTCGTTTGTCATTGACAATGATCTGGATGGCGAAGTGATTACACCGTTTTTAAATGAATTAAAAGAGAACAGTTATTACTTCGAGAATTTCTATCATCAAACCGAACAAGGGAAAACGTCTGATTCAGAATTTATTGTAGCGAATTCCATGTTTGGGCGTAGTAGTGGTGCGGTATTCTTTACACACGCACAAAACGAATACAACGCGACACCACAAATTCTTGGTGAAAATGGGTATTACACATCAGTTATGCACGCCAACAATCGTTCTTTCTGGAACCGAGATGTGGTTTATGAGACCCTCGGTTACGATAAGTTTTACGATGTTGAGTATTATGATGTGACAGAAGAAAACTCAGTTGGGTGGGGCTTAAAAGATAAAGAGTTTTTTGAGCAGTCAATTGATCACTTGCAAGAACAACCAGAGCCTTTCTACACCACGTTCATAACCCTTACCAATCATTTTCCTTTTGAATTAGAAGAAGAAGATAAAATGATTTCAGAAGGTGAGTTCAGTAGTGGAACGCTAAACCGATTCTTCCCAACTGTTCGTTATATGGATTATGCAGTTGAACAGTTCTTTGAAGAAATTAAAGAAGCTGGGATGTACGAAGACTCAATCTTTATTCTGTATGGAGATCATTACGGCATCTCGACCAATCATAATGGGTCAATGGCGGACTACTTAGACAAAGAAGAAATTACACCTTATGATACGGTACAGCTTCAACGTGTTCCGATGTTTATTCACATCCCGGGTCATGAAGGGGAAGTCATTGATACCGTTAGTGGACAAATTGATATTCAACCGACGTTAATGCATTTACTCGGTATGAGTACGAAAGAAGATATTCAATTTGGTTCCGATTTATTTGCTCCAGAACGTGATTCTTTTGCTGTTCTACGTAATGGTTCGTTTATAACGGACGACGTGGTTTGGACCAATAATACATGCTTTAACAAAGAAACAGGTGAACCATTTGAAGAGGAAGAAGATGCAAATGCATGCGGCGAGTATGCGCAACGTGCCGCTTCTGATTTAGAGTATTCCGATAAGCTTATTTACGGTGACTTGCTTCGTTTCTTTGAACCAAACAACGAAAACCTTATGAATGAAGATGAAGATAACAACGATCGTGAAGAAGAATAAAAAAAGCCGTCGCAATTGCGACGGCTTTTTTGTACAATGTGGTTGAAAAGAGGTGTAGGGAATGAAGAAAAGTAACCGATTTTGGTTCATTTTAATTGCGAGTATTGCCGTCGTGTACGGTGCCTTGTACTGGATTTTTTCAGGAGATTTATACATGCCCTAAACACTTAAAGGTGGTCTTGGATGAGCATTCACGCCACCGACTGCTGTAATAACAGTTGTGGCAAAGCCAGTTGCAATAACAGCAATGGTAGAAAGGATAATTTCATCAAAGGTAATAACTGGGATACCTGCTACAACGGCAGCTAAATCAAAACCAACAATAAGGACACCGACATTCCAAGTCGTTTTTGCTGAAATCATTTGAGCGAGAAGATCGAAACCGCCTGTACTAATATCGAGTAAAAACATGATACCGGCACCGACCCCTAACATTAAGCCGCCAATAACCGCACTTGCTAATGGACCAAGTATAGGGGTTTCTGGAATGAAAGCAGCAAAAAAGTCAATCATTATAGAGGATACAATAACACCGGCTAGAGAATTAAAAAAGAACGGTCGATAGTAAATCCATGCGAAGATATAAATAGGGATGCTAACAACGATAATCGTCATCCCAACAGGTACATTCCATAAATAGTGTGCAATTAAGCCGACACCTATAATGCCTCCATCTAACAAATGATAAGAAACGAAGAAGAAGTTAATCCCGACACTAATAAGTAGACAGCCTAAAAATAAAATTAGTACGTAGCGCAATCCTTTTCCCACTTTATCACCCTCACACAACAATTAGCTAAGC
Source organism: Shouchella sp. JSM 1781072 (assembly GCF_041949915.1). Taxonomy (NCBI): domain Bacteria; kingdom Bacillati; phylum Bacillota; class Bacilli; order Caryophanales; family Bacillaceae; genus Shouchella; species Shouchella sp. JSM 1781072. Next base: position 14,408 of record NZ_JBHFQE010000003.1, on the reverse strand, counting down.
TTGGTTATACATATGCGGACAACTCTTTAACTATGCTGACATGCTTTATGAGGGAGGAAAGCTTTACTGTGGAATGGATTGTAAAAAGACAAATCCCAAAAATAAAAGAACAGCAACGACGATCAACGCAATTTTAATCTTTTTGTTTCGTTCTCGATTTTTCCAACGGTCTGGATTAAACGACACTTCGTCTTCGTCAATATAAGCTTTGCGTGTCCGTGTTCGATAGACGAATGGGGTTGTGGCGCCAATTAAAAACAGTGGAGCAAGTAAGCCGCCTGAAACGAGACCGAAGATATGACCAGTAATACTAATGCCTGGATTGATGAACGTCATAATGACACCTATAATCACAAGAGGAACGATGATTTGCGATGTTTGTCTGCTAATGAGATCATTACGGTATAAATAAATGTACAAATAAACACCAAATAAACCATAGATAGAACCTGACGCACCAAGGTGTAGGTAAAAAGGATCTTGAAGGAAGAATGTGACGATATTAGCAAGTACACCTGGTAACAAGTATAGGAGAACAAATTTCCACTTTTTAATCATCGACTCAACAGCAGGGCCGAAAATCAAAAGTGCGCCCATGTTAAAGGCAAGGTGAAACAGATCGCTATGGAGAAAAATTGGTGTTACCAGCCTCCAATACTCCCCATAAGAAATTGCTAAGTTAAAGCCGATCCCAGCTTCACGAATAACGGGAAAAAGAGTCATTAACACAAAGATCACGACGTTTAGCGCAATAATAGTGGAGACGATAGGGTAATTTCTTATATAAGAAGAAAACGTCTCATTTCGAAAAAACATAAGCAAGCTCCTTTTACATAAAGTGATCATTTATTCTATTCGTATTATAACAGTTCCATACCGCGAGACATACTAAGAAAGGGTGAGGAGATGATTGCTGGAACCGGTATTGATATCATTGAAATTGACCGCATCAAAAAAGTGCTCTTGCGCAAGCCAGAACGATTTATTGCGCGGGTTCTAACAACAAAAGAGTTTTCTCGTATTGCGTCAGCTGAACATTCGCGGCAAGTAGAGTACATTGCTGGACGTTTTGCCGCAAAAGAAGCTTATGCGAAAGCAACAGGAACTGGAATTGGTGCCCACCTTTCTTTTCAAGACATTGAAATTCTAGCTGACCAGATGGGAAAGCCAGAAATTTGGATTAAAGGAGAAAAAAATTTTTTAAGTCATTTATCCATTACACACTCAAAGGAATACGCATTTGCGCAGGTAATTATTGAGCAACCCTGAAAACTTGTCACGACTTGTCTGCATATTGCTTGGACCCCGCTCATATAGTTTACAGCAACAGGGGTATTGGATTTTGTCCAATCGCCGAATGTGAGCTGAAGGGGTGAAGAGTAAGATGAAAAAAAAGGTGTGGCTTTCGCTAGTCGCTGCTTTATTAGTCGTGATTTTAGTAGGGTGTGGCGAGAAATCGCAAGAAGACGTGTTAAATGATGTAGAAAAGGCACTTGAAGAAACAACAAGCTACAAGTCAAAAGCAACGATGCAGTTAGCTACAGGTCAAGAACCGCAAACGTATGACGTTGACGTTATGCAAAAAGATCAAACGTATTATAAAGTGGATTTAAAGAATACATCAAACGACCAGAGCCAAATCATTTTAAAGAATGACGAAGGGGTCTTTGTTCTTACACCTGCATTGAATAAAGTCTTTCGTTTCCAAAGTGACTGGCCAAAAACAAGCAGCCAAGCTTATCTCTATGAGTCTTTACTGAAAGATATTAGCTTAGGTGCTGATATGGAATTTACTCAAGATGATGACTTTTATACGTTTACAACAGCGACGATGTACCAAAACAAAAATTTAAATAGCCAAGAAATCCGTTTACACAAAAAAGATTTAAAACCAGCTTCTGTTAAAATTATGGATGCAGACGAAAATGTGCTAGTCGATCTTACGTTTACAGAGTTTGAAAAGAATCCTGAAGTCGCGGCAGAGGAATTTGAAACAGAAAAGGTTATGACAGGAGCGCAAATGTCTGAACCGACAATGGCGGATCCTGAAGAGGAATTAAATGAAGAATTTCGTATTTATTACCCTGAGTTTGTTCCGGATGGTGTGAATGATCAGCCACAAGAAGATCAAGTGGAAACAGGGGACCGTACGACGTATGTGCAGCAATACTCAGGTGATAAGTCATTCACACTTATTCAAGAACAAGCACAAGCGGTTCCAGCATCTGCACCGCAAAATTTAGTGTCAGCTGAAATTGTTGATTTAGGCTTTGCCGTGGGTATCCAGATGAATGATACGATTATGTGGTCGCACAATGGCTCTGACTTCTCCTTGTTATCGCAAGACATGGAAACAGAAGAATTAATTGAAGTCGCGCGTTCAGTTGTGGCAGTAGGGGAAAAATAACAGTGTAATGGTCTATCGTTCGTTTGAAAATGAAACCGGTCATGGTGAACCCGTGCCCGGTTCTTCTTATTAAGAGTGGGCGTTGCAACATATAAAGAATTGAGAACCACGTTTATGACAGTTAAACCAAAAGAACACAACTAAATAAAATCGAAGTTGCATAGATTAACAAGAGTAGGTAAAACTAGGATTCGAGACAACGTTTGTGCCAAATAACTTAATCAATTCGGGCAAAATTATTTTTTAAAAAGAGGCTTTGCAATGTTAGGTGTAGAATGCTATGATGAAACATGTAGAACATGTATATATGAACGGACTAATTCGGCGTCTAGGCCATACACACTGAATGAATGAGGTGGACACTGTGCTTGAACAAGAAAAATGGAATGATCCAAGACTAAAAGACCGTGCTGAACTGAAGGCTGAAATTCGCGAATCGATGCAACAAGGCTATATGGAAATGGCAAAAATTAACCTAACGATTGCATCAGAAGCCTTTCTTGCTGAGGAGGAAGCTAATCATACGCTGACACGTCTTGTTAGCGGGGTGTAGCCTTTGATAGTGAAACGCGGAGATGTCTATTTTGCTGATCTATCTCCAGTTGTAGGATCAGAACAAGGTGGGGTACGACCAGTGCTCATCATTCAAAATAACATTGGAAATCGGTTTAGTCCTACTGTTATTGTTGCAGCGATTACGGCTCAAATTCAAAAAGCAAAATTACCTACACATGTAGAAATAAACGCTAGCAAGTATGGATTTGATCGAGATTCTGTTATTTTACTTGAGCAGCTACGAACAATCGACAAACAAAGACTGACAGACAAGATTACTCATCTCGATGAAAAGATGATGCATTCAGTTGACAAAGCATTGACAATCAGTTTAGGATTGATTGACTTTTAACCCCTTGGCGTTGATTAGGGGTTTTTTTGTGTCCAAATGGCGACTAACAAAAATTAGTATCGTGTTCAAACACATAATCCTTTGCAACGAACCGAAACTCGTGGAATAATAGGGGGAAGGATGTTCTTAGTGGGAGGAGGAGACAAATCAATGCAGTCCTATATTGTCTCGTACTTGAAAAAGAATAGGGATAAGCTACTAGACGAGTGGGGTAAGAAGCTAACGGAACTTCGATCTGAAAACTACCTACAATCATTAACAGATCAATCATTCGAAAAAACAAACCAAGAGTTTTTGGATTTAATGCTTGAAACCGCAGACGAACGAAGTGAAAAACTCAATAAAAAAATAAATGATTATGTGCACCGCTATATTCAAAATGGAGGTACCCTTCATTTCCTATCACATTCCATTCATCTTTTGCGTAAATCGTGTCAGCAGCTTGTGCTGGATTCAGATTTTGAAAAGAAGGAAGCGTTGGAATTTCTTATAGAGTTAGACGAGTGGATTGATAAACGAATGAACCGGATTGTTAAAGACTATTCGGAGGCTTGGGAAGAAACCATTGAACTGCAGAAGTTGTCTCTATTAGAGCTATCTGCGCCACTAATCCCTGTTTTTGAAGGGATTACCGTCATGCCGTTAATTGGCAGCATCGATACAGCACGGGCCAGATTAATAATGGAGAATTTATTAGAAGGTGTCATTGAAAATCGCTCTAAAGTCGTATTAATTGATATTACAGGTGTCCCGGTTGTGGATACAATGGTTGCTCATCATATTATTGAAGCATCTGAAGCTGTACGACTTGTAGGGACTAAGTGTATACTAGTAGGAATTAGACCTGAAATTGCACAAACGATTGTTAATTTAGGCATAGATTTAACAAAATTTCCAACGAAAAGTACTTTACGAAAGGGCGTTGTCACAGCCCTTGAAATCACAGGAAAACAATTAACGGATATGTAATTGGAAGGAGAAATGGAATATGAGAATTCCAATTCTGAAATTAAATCAGTATTTGTTAATCAGCATACAAACCGAGCTTGACGACCAAACGGCTCTTCAATTCCAAGAAGATTTGTTAGGGAAAATTCATGAAGAAGGTTCCAATGGGGTTGTTATTGATTTAACAAGTGTTGATATGATTGACTCTTTTATTGCAAAAGTTTTAGGTGATGTCGTTGATATGTCGAGTTTAATGGGGGCGAGAGTTGTATTGACTGGCATTCGACCAGCCGTTGCTATTACGCTAATCGACATGGGCATAAAATTAGAGGGTGTATCAACTGCTCTAGACCTTGAACAAGGACTCGCAAGTTTGCAACAGGAATTGGAGGGTTAATTATGGATAATCTCCAATCCGCTGTTGAAGTGAATAATGAGTGGGGGATCGTTGCGGCTAGACAAGCAGGTCGTGATCTATCTCGTCAAATTGGTTTTGGGAATGTCGATCAAGCGCGCATCACAACAGCCATCTCAGAACTTGCACGGAATATTTATTTGTATGCAAACCGAGGAGAAATTCGTCTGGAGGTTGTAGAAGATACGAATAACCCTAGAGCTCGCAGAGGTATTCGGGTTATAGCAAAAGACGAAGGACCAGGGATTCAAAATATAAGACAAGTTATGGTCGATGGGTTTACAACATCTAGTGGGTTAGGTGCTGGTTTACCTGGTGTAAAACGATTGATGGATGAATTCACCATCGATTCTGAAGTAGGAGTGGGAACAACAATTACCGCAACGAAATGGACAAGGTAAGGAGGGGCGTGAATGTCATTGACCGACCATAAATTACAACTCTCCTATAAGCGAATTTTAAAAGATTTCCTCGAGAATCAATCAGAGGAAAGTCTTTATGAGGCGCAAAAGATCAGCAAATTTCTTCTGGAGCAACAAATCTCTCCAGAAGAGTTTGTGAGCATTCATTTTAAGTTACTAACTGAATTGTTACCCGCCGTCGATAAAAAGGTAAAGGATTCGTTTGATTTATTACTTGAGGTTATGATGGGTTATGGCTTAGCGTATCAAGAGCACCAAATATTAAGAAATCGACAGCAAGAATTAGAATCGGAAATCGATGTTGCTGCAAACATGCAGCAAACGTTGATGCCGCAAGAGAAGCCAAATGCCAACTTTCTTGATGTCGGCGTTGTTTCGGTTCCTGCTAAAAAAATGAGCGGGGACTATTATCATTATGTACATGATGATAATAGAGGACTCGGAATGGCGATTGCGGACATTATTGGAAAAGGTGTTCCAGCTGCTTTATGTATGTCGATGATCAAATATGCGATGGATAGCTTGCCGTCTGAACAACAATTACAACCGTCTGTTTTATTAGAAAATTTAAATCGTGTCGTCGAGCAAAATGTTGACGATAGTATGTTTATTACGATGATGTATGGTTACTATAATAGAACAACTTCTGATTTTCACTACTCTGGAGCTGGTCATGAACCAGGCTTTTTTTACAGTGACGATAAAGATTGTTTTGAAGAGCTACGAGCCAAAGGGCTTGTATTAGGTGTATCGCGGAAAACAACGTACCGTGAATACATACGTCATTTAAATATAGGTGACTTTGTTGTTCTTTTATCAGATGGTGTAACGGAATGCAGAGTTGGTGACGACTTTATAGAGAGAGATGAAATTACAAATCTGATACGCAAATATATGCATTTATCAGCTCAGGAGATGGTTGATCATGTATATAATGAGTTAATGAAGTTACAAGATTTCACGTTGAGGGATGACTTTACATTAATTATTTTGCGAAGAAAGGTTTAAAGTAAATCATTACGTGGTAAGAGAGTACAATGGAACTGAAATGGTCTTTTAGGAGGAGTAACAAGTATGAACCTTTCAATAAAGTCTGAACAAGTGGAGTCCACTTATCATATACACCTTTCGGGAGAAATTGATGCCTATACGGCACCTCAATTAAGAGAATCATTACTTCCTTTAGCTGAAAAAGAAAATCAACAAATTAACATTCATTTTGATGAAGTAGAATATATAGATAGTACAGGTTTAGGTGTATTTGTTGGTGTTTTAAAAGCAACAGATGCAACAAACAGTGAATTAACGTTATTAGGAATGTCTAGTCGAATCAAACGATTATTCTCAATTACTGGTCTTGATGAAGTCATTTCGATTAAAGAGAAGGAGGGACAAGGGTGATGGAACAAAATGATCGGATCCATCTAGAACTCCCTGCAAAGCCGGAATTTGTTAGTATTGCACGTCTAACAGTTTCAGGTATAGCGAATCGTTTAGGTTTTTCATATGACGACATTGAAGATTTGAAAATTGCGGTAGCTGAAGCGTGTACGAATGTAGTTGAGCACGCATACTCAGAAGACGGATTTATTTCATTAGCTTGTTATATCTTTGAAGATCGAATTCAAATCGTTGTTGCGGACCAAGGAAAAAGTTTTGACATAGCGGAAGTGGAAAGCCGTCTTGGCCCAGTTGACGCCAAGAAGCCTGTTGGAGATTTAAAGGAAGGAGGGCTTGGCTTATTCCTCATTAGTACGTTAATGGATAAAGTAGAAATTAATGAAGACAACGGCGTGATGCTCGTTATGACAAAGTACCTTTACGAGAGTGGGGTGAAGGAAAGTGTCGACGGAATCTCTTCCTTACAATCAGAATAAGGATGAAATTTATCAGTGGATAGAGGAATATCAACGCACAAAAAATGAAGAGGTTCAAGTCCGCCTTGTGAAACATTTTGAGGCACTCGTCCGTTCTTTATCTCGAAAATTTTCAAAGGGAAGAGAATACGATGAAGATCTCTTTCAAGTTGGAATGGTAGGATTACTTGCGGCTTTAAACCGCTATAACGAAGAATACGGAAGAAGTTTCGAATCTTTTGCCGTGCCCACTATTGTAGGGGAAATCAAGCGTTTTATCCGTGATAAAACGTGGAGTGTCCATGTTCCACGAAGAATTAAAGAACTTGGCCCTAAGATAAAGAAAGCTGCTGATGCGCTAACGATTGAGCTTCAGCGTTCTCCTTATGTTCATGAGATTGCCCAATACCTCGAAGTTGGCGAAGAAGAAGTACTCGAAACAATGGAGATGAGCAAGAGTTACCAAGCTCTTTCTGTAAATCGTTCGCTAGAAGCAGATCAAGAAGGTGGAGAAGTTACGCTCCTTGATCTAGTAGGGAATGATGATGATGGTTATGAACAAGCCGATCAAAAAATGTTGCTAGAAAAAGCATTCCAGGTTTTAAATGAACGTGAAAAAGAAATTTTGCAATGCACGTATTATGAGAATCTTAGCCAAAAAGAAACGGGAGAAAAATTAGGAATTTCACAAATGCACGTATCCCGTTTGCAACGTCGCGCGTTACAAAAACTTCGCGATTCCATTCGAATAGAGCCAACGGAGATTTTCTAATGGTCACATATTATAAAGATCATCATATTGATGTGGCAACCGTACAAAAAACAAAGCCCGGAAATACTGTTTGTGGCGATGGCCATATTGTCATACAGACAGATGGCTATACCATCTGTGCTGTGGTTGATGGTCTTGGGAGCGGAAAGGGCGCTCACCTTTCAGCGGAGAAGGCGATTCGTGCCATTCAAGATCACCAAGGCGAAGAAGCACAACAGATTCTCGAGCATTGCAATCAGTATCTTACGAATGAAAGAGGCGCGGTGATTACGCTACTTAGAATTGACTACGAAGCCTCAACTTTAACGTATTCAAATTTTGGCAACATTGGGTTTATCCTGTATCAACCGGATGGAACGGTTGTTCAACCATTACCAAAAAGAGGATACTTGTGTGGACGCGTACAAAAGTTAAGTAGTGAACAGTTTAGTTATAAACCAGGTTCAAGGTTTGTTATGTACTCTGATGGAATTGAGCAAGTACCTAAACTGCATGAGTACAAAGTGCCTTCCTGTTCAGTTAGTGATAATTTATTGCACGGTGATTTTTACAGTAACAAAGATGATGCTACACTTATGGTAGGTAATTTAAAATAAGCAGGGATTGCATAAATCAGCTGCTTATTTTTTTATGTTATGATAAATGATGCAAGTGGAAAAAAGGAGGAGAGCACGATGGAACAATGGATTAATCAAACCGTTAAAAAAACAAATTTATCAGTGAAGCAAGTTCAAAATGTCGTCTCCTTGTTGCAAGAAGGGAATACTGTTCCTTTTATTGCGCGCTATCGTAAGGAACAAACAGGTGCGTTAGACGAAGTTCAAATTAAATTAATTGCTGATACATACGACTATGAAAAAAATCTCTCGGAACGAAAAGATGAAGTCATTCGATTAATTGCAGAGCAAGATAAATTAACAACGGAATTAGAAAAGAAAATAGCAAATGCAACACAGCTTCAACAAGTAGAGGATTTATATCGTCCGTATCGTCAAAAAAGACGGACGAAGGCGACGATTGCAAAAGAGAAAGGCTTAGAACCATTAGCCACGACAATTTTGACATACCCAAGCTCGTTTCAAATCGAAAAAGAAGCGCAAACTTATATAGATGTAGAACAAGAGCTGAATACGGTTGAGGATGTCCTTGCAGGCGTAAATGATATTATTGCCGAAATCGTTGCTGAAGACCCAAAAGTAAGAGAGGCATTAAGAGGCGCAGCAATGAAAGAGGGCCTTATTACAGCTGAATTGAAGAAGGGTGCTGAAGACGAGAAAGGTGTGTTTAGCCATTACTATGAGTATCAAGAGTCCGTCAAAACGATAGTGCCACATCGAACGTTAGCGTTAAATCGTGGTGAAAAAGAAAACGTGCTTAAAGTGGGCTTAACTTTTCCAAAAGAAGCGTTTATCGGAAAAGTGGAACGTTTGTTTATCCAAAAACACGGCTCTCCAGTTGTTCCGTTAATTGAAACGGCAATAACAGATGCTTACACAAGATTAATTGAACCTTCTATTGAAAGGGAAGTTCGAAATCGATTAACTGAAGTAGCGGAAGAGCAAGCCATTTCAATTTTTGCAGAGAATTTAAAGCAATTATTGCTGCAACCCCCAATGAAAGAGCAAGTCATACTTGGAATCGATCCCGCTTTTCGGACAGGTTGCAAATGGGCGGTTATTGATGACACAGGCAAACCCCTAGATATTGGCGTTATCTATCCGACGGCGCCGCATCATAAAGAAAAAGAAGCAGCAGAGGTCGTTCGAAACCTAATTACAAAATATCAGGTCAAAATGGTTGCAATTGGAAATGGTACAGCCTCAAGGGAAACGGAACAATTTGTCGCTAGTGTATTGAAGGATGTAAAAGAGAGCGTTTTTTATGTCATCGTAAATGAAGCCGGGGCAAGCGTCTACTCCGCTTCCGAATTAGCGCGTAATGAGTTTCCAAACCTGCAAGTGGAGCAAAGGAGTGCAATTTCAATAGCACGGAGGCTTCAGGATCCGCTAGCAGAGTTAGTGAAAATTGACCCAAAATCTGTTGGAGTTGGTCAATATCAACACGACGTGACGCAAAAGAAGTTAAATGAATCTCTTCGATTTATTGTAGAAACGGTGGTAAACCGGGTCGGTGTCAATGTGAATACAGCTTCGGCTGCGTTACTGTCTTATGTATCAGGATTAAATAAAACGCAAGCAACAAATATCGCAAATTACCGTAATGAGAATGGGGCATTTGTGAGTCGAGTGGAATTAAAGAAAGTTCCTAGGTTAGGAAAAAAATCGTTAGAGCAAGCAGTTGGGTTTTTACGCATTGCTGGTGGGAAAAATCCGCTCGATGCAACAGCGATCCACCCTGAAAGTTATTCAGAAGCAAAAACAATTTTAGAGACACTTAAAGCAACCGTTCATGAGATTGGAAGCAATGATTTAAAAGAAAAAGTGGGCGGAGTACAAAAAAAGGAATTACAACAAGCGCTGGATATTGGACAACATACGCTTGAAGATTTATTAGATGCGTTTATCCGTCCGAATCGAGATCCGAGAGACGAAGTAACGGCGCCCCAGCTAAAGCAAGATGTTTTAAAAATGGAAGATCTAGAAAAAGGAATGGAACTACAGGGGACTGTCCGAAATATCGTCGATTTTGGTGCTTTTATCGATATCGGGGTTAAACAAGATGGACTTGTTCACATCTCTAAATTAGCCAATCGTTTCGTGAAACATCCGTTAGATGTTGTATCCATAGGAGAAATTGTGACAGTGTGGGTTGAGACCATCGATTATGAGAAAGAACGAATTGGACTTACGATGAAGCAACCATAAAATGAATGGGGAGAGCATGACGGCTCTCCTTTTTTGTGGTACCATTTAAATGGTTTTTTTATTCGTGAAGCGGCTTTGCGCCGTCGATCTATAATAAAACCAGCACTGATTAAGTACTTTAATTTGGTGACGATTTTTTTCATTATATGCTTTTTTTAACTGATTTTGAAGCCAAGTTGGCAAAACGAAATCGCTCCTTTCGCTTTTCGAATAGTATATGCCTGCGGGTTTGTCAGTGTTGATGATTATTTTTAGGAGGCGTTATGACAAACGAAGAATTACAGCGATTAACTGAAGAATTGTCTCAATCCTATTTTGGTCTTCCTTTTAAACATAAGGCGATGTTTAATGGGCGATTACGCACAACAGGAGGACGCTATTTACTCTCAAGCCACCATATTGAATTAAACGAAAAACACTATTTGAAGTATGGAAAAGAAGAGCTTATCGGCATTATCAAGCACGAACTATGCCATTATCACCTACATTTGTTAGGCAAGGGCTATCGCCACGGCGACAAAAATTTTAAACAGCTGCTAAAAAAAGTTGGTGCGCCGCGATTTTGTCGTTCGGTGAAAGAAGAGAAAGCCCAATCTTTTTTAGTGTATCAATGTATGTCGTGTACACAGAAATATTATAGAAAAAGAAAAGTAAATCAATCTAAATATGTATGTGGAGTATGTAAAGGAAAACTTGAATTTTTATCGTAAAAAAGTCTTGCACTTAATTAGTGGCTTATGATATATTATAGAAGTCGCTAAGGAGACAAGCAATTTTTACATATTCCACAGTAGCTCAGTGGTAGAGCTATCGGCTGTTAACCGATCGGTCGCAGGTTCGAATCCTGCCTGTGGAGCCATGGAGAAGTACCCAAGTGGCTGAAGGGGCGCCCCTGCTAAGGGTGTAGGTCGTGTAAGCGGCGCGAGGGTTCAAATCCCTCCTTCTCCGCCATTTTTTATAAATGGCCCGTTGGTCAAGCGGTTAAGACACCGCCCTTTCACGGCGGTAACACGGGTTCGAATCCCGTACGGGTCACCAAACGATTGTTTTAGTAAATTACATTAGATAAACTTGAAGGTTATCTAAAGTCGAAAATTGACAAAGAGAATTGAGTAGATTGAAGACAAGAAATGCTTGAAGGAGAGAGTGTACAATTGTACATGACTGACTGAGAGGCATGAATTGGACAAAAAAATACGAAGGTTATCTAAAGTCATATTTGGAGGATTAGCTCAGCTGGGAGAGCACCTGCCTTACAAGCAGGGGGTCGGCGGTTCGATCCCGTCATCCTCCACCATTTATAATGGTCCGGTAGTTCAGTTGGTTAGAATGCCTGCCTGTCACGCAGGAGGTCGCGGGTTCGAGTCCCGTCCGGACCGCCATTATATTATTTTGTTTTTCGCGGGTGTGGCGGAATTGGCAGACGCGCTAGACTTAGGATCTAGTGTCTTTATGACGTGGGGGTTCAAGTCCCTTCACCCGCACTTTTAAAAAGTGCTTTTTTTATTCAACGAGCGGTTGTGGCGGAATGGCAGACGCGCTAGGTTGAGGGCCTAGTGGGAGTTAAATCCCGTGGAAGTTCGAGTCTTCTCAACCGCATAATAGTTAAAGTTACGAGTACCAAGACAATTTGTCCTGGTACTTTTTTTGTATTATAGTTCTGAGGATAAAGGTTGTATACGATTAAGTAAGTTTTAACATACAAAGATAGGGAATACGGGCTCAACGGTACACACCTTCGCATAGAGTATGATAAATGAAAAGGAGTGATAAAAATTGAGCAATCCTTATTACCATCGTGGCTACATGTACCATATGCCAATGAGAACATTACCGGCCATTGATACGACTACGTTATCTCAGTCGGTTCATCAGTTTGAATACTTATTAAAACAAAGCCAATTATTAATGTCGAGACTTGAAGATAAGCAATTTTCTTATCAATTAATGGATGCTGCTCAGAAAAGCAATCAACCTCTTGTTGATCAATTGATTAAATCCATTCCTGGTTTGACCGTAGTGACGAATATACAATACTCCCCCACAGGAGTTGTGTTTCAAATGCAGTCCCCTGGTATGAATGAAGGGGAGAGTTGTTGTTCCTTGTCCGTTGTTTTAAAGTGGGGGTGAGATGTTTTACTTTAACGGGTGGTCGCTAAGGCTAACAAAAGAATAGCCTTGGTCGAGTAATTGAGGAATGGCTTCTTTTAGTCCCTCGGCGGTTCCGCTATTCGGCTGATTCATATGTAGCAAAGCAATTGAGCCTGGTTCAGCCTGATTAACGAGTGCGTCAGTCACTTGATTTGACGTGTAAGTAGCACCTGCATCACCTAATACGGAATAGTTAACTGGTGTTATGTTTAAATCATAGAGCATGCGAACACTAATATCGTCAAAATAAGCTGTGCCAGGACGGAACATAGTCGGCTCCTTGCCAGTCTTTTCAGTAATGAGCTGATGATTGTTCATGACTTCTTGATAAGCTTCTTCTATAGAATGTGTTCCCTCGATACCCCAAGCTACCTCCCCATTAACGGAAAGAGGTCTATGTTCTGTACCGTGATTCTCAATTTGAAACAATGGATCGTTTGCTAACTTTAGAAATTGATCGGAGTTATGATTAATCCAGCGTGCATTAATAAATAAGGTTGCAGGAATGCTATGATCAATTAAATAATTGATTAATTCCTCATCATATTGACTACCGTGTTCACCTCCACAAGCATCAAGTGTTAAGGCGATGACCTTTTCAGATGTATCTAGTTTTGTTTTGACCCCTGGAATAAATTCTCCCCATGCAGTAGGTGCTTGATCGTGATAAGAATCTAGAACAAGTTGATTTCTATCTAGACTATGTAAAAAAGAAGGAGTGACTGTACTCCTTTCGATAATTGTTGGGGATTTAACCGAGAGAGAAGTCACTTGAGTGTTGTCTATGTCGGAAGTGCAACTTGCGAATAGTAAAGAAGATATTGTGAGTGTAATTAATTTAATATCATTCATAGGTTAATCCTTTCATTCTGGTATATGGTTATTTTAATTGCTTCATGGCGTATAGACAACTCCGAAACGGGTCTATAATAAGGGTTAGAGGTAATGATTAAATCAGGGGGAAGATTCTGTCTTTAATTTTCTTTTAAAAAACTATTGTCGGGTTCAAGTATTTATGATATATTTCTATTTGTCGTCAGCGAGACGGTAAAGCAAACAATAAGCGCCCGTAGCTCAATTGGATAGAGTACTTGACTACGAATCAAGCGGTTAGAGGTTCGACTCCTCTCGGGCGCGCCATTACGGGAAGTAGCTCAGCTTGGTAGAGCACTTGGTTTGGGACCAAGGGGTCGCAGGTTCAAATCCTGTCTTCCCGACTTTTTTCTTTAAAATATATATGCGGGTGTAGTTTAGTGGTAAAACCTCAGCCTTCCAAGCTGATGATGTGAGTTCGATTCTCATCACCCGCTCCATAATATAGTAACATAAGTTTATGGGCCTGTAGCTCAGCTGGTTAGAGCGCACGCCTGATAAACGTGAGGTCGGTGGTTCGAGTCCACTCAGGCCCACCATGAAAAAAGTTATTGACAATTTTCCTTTCAGTTATTATGATAGAAAAGTTGCTAAAACAAAACGAGTTCTTTGAAAACTGAACAAAAGCCAAGCGTAAAAGAGATACAAGGTATCTCGTCAATGAAGTTAGACACAGCTTTTAAAAAATGTGCAAATGAGCAAGTCAAACACTTTTAACGGAGAGTTTGATCCTGGCTCAGGACGAACGCTGGCGGCGTGCCTAATACATGCAAGTCGAGCGGACAGAAGGGAGCTTGCTCCCGGAAGTTAGCGGCGGACGGGTGAGTAACAC